>NZ_VIRV01000020.1 GCF_019754295.1 Sellimonas caecigallum
GTACCACAAGATTAAGCGGAAGAAAAACCGTTGATTTTCTTTACAATCCACTCTTACGATGATATCATAAGGGGCACAAAGGCATGGAACCTGGCAAAATGTCTACTATATCTTTCGAGGGAGGGATCATATGTTTCGTTTATGGGGCAAGACATGGAAGAGCAACCGTCTGCTCTCGGATACCGTCATCTGCGATGACTCTGAGGACACACGTACTCATAAGGTTCTGCGGGCTTTGGAACAGATCTGCTATGAATTCGACTTGAGCAAGCCGATCTGGCTTGACTCTTCCATCGAAGAGTTCCGCCGCCACGCAAAAGTCCGTTTCTATCAGGACAGCTTCATCGACAGCATCGATTTTGATTATCTCGAAATCGAAGTGATCGAAGAAGACTGATCACTTTTTCATCCTTGGCTCAAAGATCAGAGAAGCCGCATATCCAAAGACGAGGGCAGCGGAGATACCTACAGCGCTTGACGTAAATCCTCCCTCGAAGATTCCGATGAATCCATGGGTCTGCACGGCTTCTCTGACTCCTTTAAAAAGTGTATTTCCAAATCCGAGCAGCGGCACGCTGGCGCCTGCACCTGCAAATTTGACAAATGGTTCGTACAACCCCAAAAATCCAAGCGCTGTCCCGGAGCATACAAGAAGCACCATGATCCGACCCGGCATCAGTTTTGTTCTGTCCATGAGTATCTGTACGAGGGCGCAGATCAGCCCTCCTACCCAGAAAGCATTGATATAATCCATGATCTCCTCCTTATCCGTTTACATGTTCCAGCACGATCCCATGAGCGATTCCCGGCACACTCTCTCCTTCATTGAAGCTGACCGTGGACATCAGCGCCCCCGTTGGAACAAACAGTACTTTCCTCCACTCTCCTTTTTCGATCTTTGGGAGAACGTAAGATGCAAGTGTTATAGCCGCACAGCCGCAGCCGCTTCCCCCGGCATGAGTGTCCTGCGTTTTCTGGTCAAAAATCTTCATCCCGCAGTCCATGTGTTTCTTCGAGATGTCTTTTCCTTTTCTCCGAACAAGATCGAACAAAATACTCTGTCCAATATACCCCAGATCTCCGGTAACGATCTGATCGTACTCTTCCACATCTCTTCCAAAATCTTCCAGATTCTGCGTGATGGTATCACAAGCGGCCGGGGCCATACATGCCCCCATATTCTGGGAATCTTTCAGTCCAAAATCCACAATTTTCCCAACGGTCACACCTGTTACTCTGACATTGCTTTTCTGTGTACTCACAACGAAGGCGCCGCTGCCTGTCACTGTCCACTGGGCCGAGAGCGGCCTTTGGGTGGCGTATCCAAGGGGAAAACGAAATTCTTTTTCCGCACTTCCGAAATGGCTGGATGTGACCGCCAGTACATGATCCCCATATCCTGCTGCCACACTCATAGCACTCAGGGCGATCGCCTCCCCGGACGTGGAACACGCTCCAAAAAGCCCAAACATCGGTATTTTCAGGGCTTCGATCCCCATGGACGTGGCCACTCCCTGGCGTAGAAGGTCTCCGCCAAATAGAAACCGGATATCCTGGGGCAAAAGTCCCGCCTTCTCCACAGCTTTTAAACACGCCCTTTTTTGCATCTCACTTTCCGCTTCTTCCCACGACTCTTTTCCAAAGAGATTATCCTTCCCCTTTCCAAGCTCATCAAAACAATTTCCCAGAGGTCCTTCGCCCTCCTTCTTTCCTGCGATGGACGCTGCGCTCAAAATATAGGGCGATACCGCAAAGTAAAGGCTCTGCTTTCCTTTCATCATTCCGTTTTTCAATCTGATCCCTGCCTTTCTTTCTCTGAATCTTTTTGTCGTCTTTTCCTACCATGCGATGCCTGCCAGCCTGCACAGGTAATATAAAAATCCAAAGATCCAGCTTGCCGTGATCCCGTACAGGATGACAGGACCGGCAATGGTAAAAATCTTACATCCGATTCCAAATACCTGCCCTTCCTTCTTGTACTCAATAGCAGGCGCCGCCACAGAGTTGGCAAATCCGGTAATCGGAACGAGTGCGCCTGCACCGCCCCATTTGGCTATTTTCGTATAGAGTCCAAATCCCGTCAGGATCACGCTCAAAAGCACAAGCAGCATGGACGTGTAGCTCCCGCTAAGTTCCTGATCCATTCCTGTACTCTTCAAATAATTTTGTATTGCTTGTCCTATTACGCAGATGGTTCCTCCTGTGAGAAATGCATGCAGCATATTTTTATACAAGTTGTGCACCGGCGTCTTCTGTTTGACATACTCCTCATACGCCTTCTGTTTCTGTGCCTGTTTTGTATTCTGTGCTTTTTTCAAAATCCTTTCCTCCTTTTTCTGTCTGTCATCTATTTTCCCCATCTGTTCAGGAAAAATACAAACGCTCCCACCCCTTTGCCAAGCGCCATACCGATAATGATCCATGGGATCGCTCGAAACAGCTTGATCCTGCGGATAAAAATCGGAAAAATATTCAGGATCTCAGCCAGAGCCATCGCCCAGCATCCTACGAATATGCCGGAGAACAGACCGAACAGCGGAAGAAGCACCTCTCCGTGGGGAATGGGAATCTGGAAGATATACATGATATTTGCAATGATCCCCCCAAGCGCAATGGAATCTTCATATAAGAGAATATTTTTTCCTGTGTGGGTTCGATCCGCAAAAACGGAAATAACGCCAAGTCCGATGATAAAGGAAAAGAGCCCTCCCGCGATCGCGGCCCCGGCGCTAACCCCTATGACTGCCAATATGATCTGGTGTGTCCACATCGATTTCCTGCTCCTTTCTGGAATATTCATCGATGAGTGTAACCTGTATCTCATCTTCGTACGTACGCATCTCTACTTCCATCGGCGTAGGATCTACAGAAAACCGTTTTCTTCCAAAATGGTTGAAGAAAATCAGAATCCCTACGCTCATACCGATACAGTACGTCACTTCCAGAATGGTAAAACCGTCTGACGTCTTTCCTGTCACAAGCACATATATTTGTTTGAATAGTTCCGAGGCTCCCACATCGTTGTTAAATGACATGATGGAATATGCTGCACCGATAAAAGTGATCAAAAGAACCATCGAACTTTTCAATATATAATAGGCTTTCCCGTGTTTCTTTTGTTCCTCCCGTGTGACGATCATATCCGTCTCTCCCAGATTTTCTACTGTCAGGTTTGGATAAATCTCATGTATCACAGATATGATTTTCAAGACAGAGATAACAGCTCTTTGCCTTCCTCCTTCCGGCATCTTCAGAATACAGATGGATTTCAGCCGGTTTACGATATTTTGGTCCGCACATTCCATGGAGACGATATCTCCCATCAGTACTTCATTTTTTGTGACTTCTTTGTTTTTATCCCCTTTGATGTAAAGCGTCTGTGATGAAGCCGCCATCTGTATCCCCCCTTTGCATGTCCATGATCTTTACGAGTGTCCCGTCTTTTTTGTCTGTCTGCGTTTCTGTCTTTGCAGTCAGGACGTAAATGATCCCAACCGTTACCGCCAAAAGTACGACACAGATAAGGCATATCCGTATCTTTCTTTTTTCCTGTTCCATCTTTCCCACCTTCTCTTTCTTTCAAAGGTAGTATGCCGGATCAGGGAAAAATTATACCTCGGATATGCCTTTCTTTTCTTTTGCCTCATTTCTCATACGGTTCAGTATCTTTTTTTCCAGGCGGGAAACCTGGACCTGAGAGATCCCCAGAAGTTTTCCAGTCTGAGACTGAGTCCGATTTTCGAAGTACCTGAGGTAGATCAGGCGCCTTTCCTCCTTTCCCAATGTTTCCAGAAGCGACTGCAAAAACATACGGTCAATGATTTCTTCCGTTCTCTCCTTTTCTTCGAGCCTGTCCATCAGCTCTACCTCACTCCCGTCACTTTGATGGATAGGCCTGTACAGTGACTCCACCTCCGTGGCTGCCTCCATAGCCTGCACAAGTTCCTCCTTCTCCACCCCGAGAATGTCTGAAAGTTCCTCTACGGTAGGTTCCCTTTCCATTTTCCTCGTAAACTGTTCTTTTTCCTTCCCCGCTTTCGCGGCCAATTCTTTCAGAGAACGGCTTACCTTCAGCATACCGTCATCTCTTAAGAATCTCCTGATCTCCCCGGAGATCATGGGAACCGCATAAGTCGAGAATCTTACATCGTAGGAAAAATCAAATTTATCAATAGCTTTCAAAAGTCCGATGACACCAATCTGAAACAAATCTTCCGCCTCGGTTCCCCGGCCATAAAACCGCTTTACCACACACCAGACAAGCCCTGTATTTTCCGTCACAAGTGTCTCCTTTGCCGTTTCATCCCCGTTTTGTGAACGTAAGATCAATTCGGCTGTATGGTCCATCCTGCCCTTCCTTTACCTATGATTTTTTTCATTTTTACCGTAGTTCCCTGGCCTGGAGCAGATTCCACTTCCAGTCCATCCATAAAAGCTTCCATGAATGCAAACCCCATGCCGGAGCGCTCCAGTTCCGGTTTCGTCGTAAACATGGGCTGCATGGCCTTTTCAATATCTTCGATCCCCCGCCCATTGTCTTTTACCGCAATTTCCAGCGTCTTCCCTTCCGTACAGCAGAGGATCGATATCTTATGCACTTCATTTTCGTATCCGTGTATGATGGCGTTTGTGACCGCTTCTGACACTGCAGTCTTCACGTCCGCCACTTCCTCTATGGTCGGATTCAGCTGCGTAAGAAAAGCCGCCACTGCAACTCTTGCAAATCCTTCATTTTCCGAGCAGCTGTCAAATATGATTTCCATTTCATTCGTATTCCTGTTCATTTCGTCTCCTCCTCATAAATTCGTACAATTTTTGTCACTCCCGACATTTTCAGTATTTTTTTCATACGTTCATTCAGATGGGCAGCCCAGACTTCTCCCCCGGTAAGATGCAGTTTCCGGTATCGTCCCATAATGACTCCGATCCCCGAGCTGTCCATGAAGTTTGTCTCCCCGAAATCAAAGATTACATATTTAATATGATTTCTGTCAATCTGCCTGTCCGTCTCCCTGCGTATTTCCTCCGTTGTATGATGATCCAGTTCCTTGGGAAGATAAATCGTCAGACAGTTTTCTTCCACCTGATACTCCATTGTCATTTCCCCCTTATTAAACATTTCATTTTACTTTACAGAAAAGTCCAAAGACTTTTCCACAGAATAACAAAAGGATACGGTATTTTTCCGTATCCTCTTTCGTATCTTGCTATTCGGTTGTGTCTTGTTCCTGACTTGATGAATCTTCTGCGCCTTGTCCATTCTGATCTGCCGCCGCATTCTGATTCGCCGCATTTTGATCTGCCGCTGCATTTAGTGCTTCCAGCTTGGACTGCGCCTCTTCTGCCATCTCTGTTCCTGAGAACTGTTCCGTCACTTTCTGATAATAGGTTTTTGCATTATTTGTATCTCCAGTAGCCTCGTAGGCCTGCGCCAGCACGTACATGGCATTTCCGTCGTCATATTCTTCATCCATCTTTACGACCATCGCAAGGGCTTCCACCGCTGTATCGTAGTTCTTCACATCAAAGCTTGCGATCCCTCGGTTATACTGTCTTCTGCAGACGCTCGGGAAAATGCTGTCCGCCAACTTGTCATACTGTGCTTTTCCATCCTCACCAAGGGAATCCTTGTTGATGGAAAGAAGCGTCGACGCCAGATTCTGGTTGCTCTCTGTTCCTGCCGCATATTTTGTCGTAACATCCAGCAAAGCTTCGTAACTCGACTGCGTGGATTTGGCTGTCTCCTTCGCCGTCTGTGCTTCATCGCTCTTTGTCCGGTATCCTTCCAGCTCCTTTTTTAAAGCGCTGATCTCGGATTTCTGTGTCGCGATCTGATCGCTTGCCTCCACGATACTTTCATTTGCCTCCTGAGACTTGGACTGGTTGACTGCCGGCATGATCAAAAACCACATGACAGCCGCCCCTACGAGAATACCGATGGCGATATTCACGATGGTAAACATCGGGGAATTTTCCCGCACTCCCTGAGCCGGCTGAATGATGGTCTCATTGCCAAGTTTATAGCTGACTGCCGGCTGCTCCTTTCCTTCCTTGATGCTGACCGCTTTTTTCTTTTGTGCACGGTTCAGCTCGTGGAGATAAGAAAGAGTGATCGGATCCGTCGTATCCAGTCTGTGAGCCTTTCTCAGCACCTGACGCGCCTTCCCGTACTGCTCCGTATGCAGGTAAAGCAGACCAAGGAGCTGATACGCTTTCAGGAATGACGGATGCTCCGTCACCACTTTCTTCAGCTGGATGATCGCCAGATCTTCCCCTCCCTGGCTGCAGTACTGAAGACACTGGTTATATTTTTTTACTACCTGATTGATGACTTCCAGTTCGCTTTTGGACGACTGCACTTTCTGTATATAATACTCTGCAATATTTCCCGATGCCTGGAAATTTCTGCTGATGATCCACTGCACAAGCGCTTCCGCCACCTCTCCTCTTCCGTACAGCAAAAGACCCAGGAGATTTCTTGCAGTGATATTGGACTGGCTGTACTGAAGACTTCTCCGAAGGGATGCAATAGCTCCCGTCATATCCTGGATCTGCGCTCTTTTCAGCCCGTCATTGTACCAATAGTTTGACTGATACTCTAATTTTTTCTTGATATCCATGAAATCCTCCCCTGATTTCCTGCTACTTGGATTTTTCCACCACTTCTTTTAGTATCTCCGACATATCTGTCAGGTCTTCCTGGTAAACTGCTTTTTCGATATCTTCCACTTCCAGACTCGGCTGGAATTTTTTCAGTTCTTCTTCAAAATTCAGCATATTCAGACCTCCTTAACAACGCTTCGATTTCTCCTGCGAGATACAGGGAACCGAAACAGTAAACCATATCGTCTTCCCGTTTCTCCTGCATGGCCCACTGCCACGCTTTCTCTGATGTATCTTCTGTAAACACAGGCTTGTCTGTGTATTTTTCAAAATCTTCTTTCAGTTCTTCTTTCGGCACCCGCCTGGCACTTTCCACTTCTGTGACGATGATCAGATCTGCCGGTATCTCCCTGCATATGTACGAGATCATCTCGTCGTAATGTTTTTCTTTCAGCGCTGAAAAAAGAAGGATGATCCGCCCTCTTTTTTCCATCCCGTCGATCCTTGCACGGACACTCTCCGCCAACGCTTTGACGGCCGGCATATTGTGCGCACCGTCCAGTATCACGCCTTCTTTTACTTCTTCCATCCTGGCAGGCCACCTCATATGACGAAGTGCCTGGCTCCACGATTCATGATGCTCTTTCAGGAGAAGACTCATCCCTTCAAGAGCCAGCACTACGTTGGCGGGCTGGTAAGTTCCTGCCATAGGGATTTCCCATTCAGCAGTATCATCATACCGGTTTACCGTGGAAAAAGCAATATTTTTGCCCGTGATTTTCCGGATTTCGTACGCATTTTCCGTGATTTCTCTACAATACACGCCGGCATTTTCCGCCGCTTTTTTCAGGACTTTCGCAGCGTCTGGATTCGATCCGTCCATGACAAGCGGAACACCGCTTTTGATGATCCCTGCCTTTTCCGCCGCAATGGCTTCCACGGTATCCCCGAGGATATCCATGTGATCCATTCCGATGGACGTAATAACTGTAAGAACCGGCTTTTCAATGCTGTTTGTGGCGTCAAGCCGCCCTCCAAGACCGGTCTCAAGAATGATGTACTCCATATCTTCCGTGGCGAAAGCCTTCATCGCCATCCCGAAAAGGAATTCAAAATAAGTCGGATGTCCAAGGCCATCCGCTTCCATCTCAAGCGCAATGTTCTGAACTTCCCGGAATATGTCCGTAAACCTCTCCTCTGTGATGAATCTGCCGTTCATACTGATCCGCTCACAGATGGAGATCAGATGCGGCGAAATAAACATTCCTGTCCTCTTTCCCTCGCACAAAAGAATCGCCTGCATGCAGGCACAAACCGATCCTTTTCCGTTTGTACCTGCCACATGGATGACTTTCCGTCCCTTTTGCGGACTTCCAAGCCTCCTTAAAAATTCCTTTGTGTGTTCCAGAGTATGTTTCTTCGTAAACATCTGCAGACTGTCAATATATTCCACCGCTTCCTGAAAATTCATCTTCTGATCCCCTATTCTTCCTTTTTCTCATCCGTGCCTTCAAATTCTTCCACCCAGTTCTTTCCTGGCTGGTCCTGCTCTTCTTCCGGCGCAAGCGTCAAGTTTCCGCCCTGGTAGACATATTTCTTCGACGTGTGGAATACCGTGCTGCTGGATCCCATCTGAACGACTTTTATGATGTCCCCTTCTTCCAGTTTACAATCTGTTAGCTGCACCCGAGTATTATTCAGGAACTTTGACTCCTGCTGCTCGTCATTGACAAAAATCTTGCTTTGTTTTGTAAAGTTTTCTCCGTACAAGCTGTAACTGTCCTCTTCTCCAAGCTGCGGAACGATGTCTGTCAGTACGACGTCTTTGACACCCATCCTCATATGCCCTTCCGTGATCGGCGGTTCGCCGTCATACACGTCCTTTTCTCCGTACAGGATATCATACTGGAGCAGCTCCAGATCTTTCAGATAGTCCTTTGTCTGTCTTCTTGTCTGGTGATAGTTAAACACTGTACCTGAGTGGATTCCCAGTCTCTCAAACACGTCCGACATGATCTGATAGGACGGAATATTCCGGTCTTCCTTTTCCAGGCCGATATTGTCCCAGATCACATAGTTTGTATTGTACAGATATCGGTTTTTTAGATCCTTTGCCTCAAGTCCCATAGTCGGAAGATGATCCCCGTAAAATACGATGACGGAAGGTTCATTTCTCGCCTCTACAGCTTCCACAAGATGCTGTGCAAACTGATCCATCTCGTAAATCATGTTCACATAATACTCCCAGGCATTCTGGCGCTCTTCATCTTCCATTCCCGTCACTTTGATCTTCGGGTTTTCAAGGACTTTCTCCGTCGGGTAATCTCCGTGTCCCTGTACACTGACTGTGAAGATGAAATCCTGACGTTCATCTGTATCCATGGCATCCATGATATGTTCCACAAGGATATCATCCTTTGCCCAGTTGTTTGGGGTAAGCTGGAGGATGTTCATAAATTCTTTGCTTGTAAAGCTGTCGAATCCCATATTGTTAAACACTCTTGCACGGCTGTAGAAATTACCGCCATTGTTGTGAAGGGCGTGCGTACCGTACCCGAGTTCCCCCAGAGCTGTCGCAGCGCTTTCGCACACTTCCGTTTTCAGCTTTGTTTTAAACGGATATTCTCCCGGGCCGAAATATCTCATATTCATCCCTGTGAGAACCTCAAACTCTGTGTTGGCCGTCCCGGCGCCAACGGAAGGTACTTTGAAATAACCGGTAGAATAGTTTTGAAACATCTTTCTCAGATTCGGGATCGGATCTTCGGAAAGCTGATAGTACTCTACCTCTGTCGGGTCAAAAAAGGATTCCAGCTGAACGAAAATAATATTCGGAAGCTTCTCACTGTCCGTTTTTGTCTCGGTAAGCTTCCCGTCTTTATTGATGTTGTCCATCGTCTCCTGGCTGTAGCCGTTTGGCTCGTCGATCCCGGTATTGAAAAGACTGGCCGAGAAACAATACGGAAGTCCGTAGTCTTCATACGCAAACGCAATGTTTCCAAAATAGGTGGATACGACTCTTTTATCTACCGCCTGATTGGATACAAACATGTAGACAACGCACCAGAACCCAATGCCAAGAAGCGCTAACCACCGGTGCATCTTTCCTGTATACTGTCCCCCTCTTCGCCACATGGCGATAACCCATATGATGACAGCCACCGTTCCCACTCCCAGAAGGATCAGCTCATACACTGCAAAGTAATTTGTGAAAAGGGACAGCCCTTCTGTCAATGCTTTCAGATCCTGCGCATTAAACGGCGTCACACGTTTCAGGAGCATGGCTCCGTTGATCACTCCAAGCGCAATCCACAGGACGCTGATGAGGATCCTTGTAAACACCCTTCGCCGGAATAGATATACGACGGAGAATGTGACAAAGATCATAAAGGAATTGTAAAAAAATACAAGGGGCGTCTCTGTCATATACTCCCATGCCTCAAAGAAGGAATGTCTGGAGATCACTTCGATGACAAAGTTGATAACCATAGCCCAGAGGGCATGGAAGATAAGGGAGAACCGGTTCATGAACCGGTATACCGGCGCCATTTTTCTTGCGAACGCGCTGTTTCTCCTCTCTTCCAGTATTCGCTCTCTTCGTTCTTTTTTTCTCTGATGCTTTTCTTTTATATCTGCTTTGCTCATGTGGCGCAGCTCTTTCAATTTTCCTTTGATATCAGGTTTTGTAAAGTGGATTTTTTTCATGATTACCTCTCGTCTGCTACTTCATAAACGATGCAAGACGTTCCTTAACCTGTTCCATCATCTGTGTATATTTTTCCAGTTTTGCACGCTCTTCCTGGACCTTTGCCTCCGGCGCTTTGCTCATGAATTTCTCGTTGTTCAGCATTCCGTTTACGCGGGCCAGCTCTTTTTTGAGCTTTTCTTCTTCTTTCAGAAGACGTTCCTTCTCCTGTTCAAAGTCGATCAGGTCTTCCAGCGGCATGTACACAGCTCCGTCCGGAACCACAATGGAAACTGCATCTTCAGAGACTCCCTCTTTTGTTTCCTGGATCAGAACCTCACTTGCATTCATCAATGGTTTTACTGATTCTTTTAAAGTTTCAAATCCCTCACAAAGTTCCTTATCTTCAGAGACGATGAATACTTTCGCCTTCCGTCCGTTTGGCACATTCATTTCTGCGCGTGCATTTCTCACTCCGCGCACGATTTCCTTCAGATGTTCCACGATATTTTCTTCCGCCGGGAATGCCCATTCTTCTGTGTATACCGGCCATGAGGACATCATCAAGGATTCCTCTTCCGGTACGAGCGCACTGTAAATCTCTTCCGTCACAAACGGCATGTACGGGTGGAGAAGTTTCAGAGCATTTCCAAGTACGGTCTTTAATGTCCAAAGTGCGGCATTGGCTGCCTTATAATTCTCATCTGCATAGTAGATGCGGTATTTTGCCATCTCAATATACCAGTCACAGAATTCATCCCAGATAAAATCATATACTTTCTGTACCGCAATTCCCAGTTCAAATTTATCCATGTTCTCTGTCACGTCTTTTGCAAGCGTATTTACCTTTGAGAGGATCCACTTGTCTGACGGCGACAGATCCGTATCGTCCGGCCGGCTGATGACTTTGTCTTCCATATTCATAAGGATAAAGCGGGATGCATTCCATACTTTGTTGGCAAAATTTCTGTTTGCCTCCACCTTTTCTCTGTAGAAACGCATATCGTTTCCAGGAGCATTTCCTGTCACTACCGTAAGTCTCAGGGCGTCGGCTCCGTACTGGTCGATGATCTCCAGCGGATCGATCCCGTTTCCAAGCGACTTACTCATCTTTCTTCCCTGATCATCCCTGATCAGCCCGTGGAAAAATACCGTGTGGAACGGACATTTTCCAGTGTGTTCAAACCCGGAAAATACCATTCGGATTACCCAGAAGAAGATGATATCGTACCCTGTGACAAGTACGTCCGTCGGATAGAAATAATCCAGTTCTTCTGTCTGCTTTGGCCATCCAAGTGTGGAGAACGGCCACAGGGCGGAAGAAAACCACGTATCCAGTGTATCTTCATCCTGTGTAAAGTGTGTGCATCCGCATTTCGGACATACTTCCGGAGCACCTTTTGATACGATCATCTCTCCACATTCATCACAGTAGTAAGCCGGAATCCGATGTCCCCACCAGATCTGTCTGGAAATACACCAGTCTCTGATATTGTTCAGCCACTGCATATACACTTTGTTCATCCGTTCCGGAATCAGTTTTAATTCTCCTGTTTCTAGCGCTTTGATGGCTGGCTTTGCAAGCTCTTCCATCCGTACGAACCACTGCTGTTTGATGAGCGGCTCTACTGTCTGTTTGCATCGTTCATGCACACCTACATTATGTGCATATTCTTCTACTTTTACAAGGTAACCCTGGTCTTTCAGATCCTGAACGATCGCTTCTCTTGCTTCGTAGCGGTCCATTCCCGCATATTTGCCTCCGTTCTCGTTGATGGTGGCGTCATCGTTCATGATATTGATTTCTTCCAGGTTGTGGCGTTTTCCGATTTCAAAGTCGTTCGGATCATGTGCCGGCGTCACTTTCATGGCTCCGGTTCCAAATTCTTTGTCTACATAGGAATCGGCAATGATCGGGATCTCCTTGTTTACAAGCGGAAGGATCGCCATTTTTCCGATAATGTCCGTGTAGCGCTCATCATCCGGATTGACTACGATAGCCGTATCTCCAAGCATGGTCTCCGGACGTGTCGTTGCGATCACAAGGCTTCTGTCTGTGCCTGCGATCGGATAACGGATATGCCAGAAATGTCCTGCCTGCTCCTCATGCTCTACTTCCGCATCGGAAAGAGAAGTCTGACATACCGGGCACCAGTTGATGATTCTTGATCCCTTGTAGATATATCCCTTTTCATAAAGTCTGATAAAAACTTCTTCTACCGCCTCGCTGCATCCTTCGTCCATGGTAAACCGTTCCCTGTCCCAGTCACAGGAAACGCCAAGTTTCTTAAGCTGTGACTCGATAGTTCCGGCATATTCTTCTTTCCATTCCCATGTACGTTTTAAGAATCCTTCTCTTCCGAGATCTCTTTTGTCGATCCCTTCTTTTTTCAGCTGATCAGTCACTTTTACTTCCGTGGAGATGGCCGCGTGATCCGTACCCGGGATCCACAGTGCATTGTATCCCTGCATCCGTTTGTAACGGATCAGGATATCCTGCAGCGTATTGTCAAGCGCATGTCCCATGTGAAGTTTTCCTGTGATGTTCGGCGGAGGCATTACCGTTGTAAACGGTTTTCTGCTCCTGTCTACTTCTGCGTGAAAATACTTGTTTTCACACCACTTTTCATAAAGCTTTGGTTCAATCTCTTTTGGATTGTACGTTTTTTCTAACTGCCTGCTCATGCTTTCCTCCTCATACTCATTACAAAGCTGGCCCTTTTCGCGCTCCCTCCCGGGAAGTATTTTATTCCGGAGGCAAAGTCCAGAGAACTTTCCTGTAGAATAAAAAACACCCTTTACATATTGTAAAGGGCGTATAACCGCGGTACCACCTTTTTTATACGGGTATGTGTATCCCATATATCTCATCTGTTCTGTAACGGAAACTACCCCGGGATATCTTACTTGGTCTGTTCGGATATCCGGCTCCAAAGCTACCTTCCACAACTCCTTCTTGCAATTACCTTTCAGCCTGCGGGCAATTTTCTCTGTCAAGGACAGGTGTGTACTCCTCTTCTTCAACACCTTTAAATATGAAACTACGTTTAATCATAGACACGAAAAAGTCGTTTGTCAAGGCGTTCATGGAATTTTCATGGATTCTTAAGGTTCTCTTTGGAAACTCAGATATTCCTGTGCTTCCAGGGCGGTCATGAACAGATAATCCGCCCCTGCCGCTCTGAGTTCTTCCAGACTTCCAAACCCGTAGAGGACACCTGCGGATGCAAGACCAAAAGCCTTCGCTCCCTGTATATCGTGTCTTCGGTCTCCTACCATGACAACAGACGGATCCCCTTCTTTCAGGCCGCATGTATCAAGGGCGTATGCGATAACGTCCTCTTTTGTCAGACGTTTCCCGTCCATATCACTTCCGCACACAGCGTCAAAATACTCCAGGATACCGGCGTCTTCTGCGATGATCCTTGCATACTTTTCCGGCTTTGACGTGGCCATAACCACCCGTTTTCCCGCTTTTTTCAACCCTTTTAAAAGATCCGTAACCCCGTCATACAAACGGTACTCATATACCCCTTTTACCCCGAAGTTTTCTCTGTAAAAGGCAACCGCTTTTGCAGCATCTTCTTCCGTAAGGCCTGTGTATTCCTGGAAAGAGTGGATCAGCGGCGGGCCGATAAATGGAAGCATTTCTTCCCTTGTGGCGGAGATGCCGAATTTTTCCAGTGCATAGGCCACAGAATGCAGGATTCCCTGTTCCGAGTCGATGAGCGTTCCGTCAAGATCGAGAAAGATCGTCTCGTACGGGATCCTTCGCACCGAATAGATCAGATGAGGCATATCGATCCCCATATAATGGCGCACCGACTCCCCGCATTTTTTCATGCCGTTTCTCTTGGCCGTCTTCTGGGAAGGGAGATTTGTATCCCGGATGATGGAGTACACTTCCGGGAGATTCAGCACCTCAAAGGCGTATTTTTTTACAGCGCCTGCCGCCTCTATTGCGTACCCTTGATGCCAGCAGTCCTTCCGAAGATGATAGCCGATCTCTTCTTTTTTCTCTGCTTCCCCTTTTCCGATATCCTGCATTGTGATCCCGCAGTCCCCGATGAGCTGTCCGTCCTCCTTTCGGATCACGGCCCACAGGCCGAATCCGTCTTTTTCGTAGCGCGCCATCTGCCGGCGGCACCAGTCGGCTGATTCCTCCATGGAAAATCCATGTTCATATGCATACATGACTTCCGGATCCCCCAAAAAACCGTGGAGAGCCGGAATATCCCCCTCCGTCATTTCCCGGAGAATAAGCCGTTTGGTCTCCAGTATGATTTTCCCCTTCATCTATCGTTTCCTTTCCTTGCGTTTCAGTTCCTTTAGCATTTCTTTGTCTTCTTTGCTTACCCGAAATGATTCCCGGCACTTTTGGATCGCCTTATTGTGGGTCCATGGATCCAGAGCACCTTCTTTTAAAAGTGCAAGCGTCTTCTCCGGATATTTCACATAGCAGACCGACAGAGCCCATGCCACTCCCATTTTTACATAGTAGGCGTCAAGGCTGATCCGCCTGTATATTTCAAGTACCCGGTCAATGTATTCGTCATTCAGGAAAAAGTCCATAAGGGCGACAGCTGCAAAACGCACCTCCATCTCGCGACTGCTCCTGCTCCATGCATCGACATACGAAAACCAATATTCAGGATCTGTTGTCATAAACCGGTGCGTGGATACGCCGCTGTCACAATCTGCCCAGGATACGATCCCCGGAATCCATGTGTCAAGAAGGTGCCTGCGCCTGTCTGTATCCGCTTTCCCATATCCGATGGCCATACCGTACACCATGTGTTCTTCCTGAAAATCCGGTGTCCGGCCGTTCTCCATTTCCCAGATCCATCCTTCTTTTGTCTCTTCGGCAGTATCTTTAGCAGCTTTTTTTGCGATTTCCCGCAATTTGGGAACCCGCACGCCAAGTGTCGGCATCCCGGGTGCGTTTAAGATCCTGTCATTGAATTCCTTGTAGGCCGGATCGGAAACGTCTCTCAGCATGTCCAGCATTTCTTCCGTTTTTATCATGATTCCTCCCTGAATTTGGCAAACAGGATATCGTGGTTGATCCTCTTATAAAAGAGCTGCTTGATCTCCTCATAACTTTCTGTCTTCTGCGCCATCAGCCACATCAGTTTTGTGATGGTGGCTTCCAGCGTCATATCATATGCTTCCAGAAGGTCAAAGTCCTGTTTCACTTTCTTTCCCACTTCATAGACCGTCATATTGCTTCCCTCACTCACAACCTGTGTCGTCATTACAATAAGCTTTCCTTCTTTTAACCATTTCGGCATCCCTTCATAGACTTCCGCCGTGATAGCTTCCGGCAGCCCTCCTACACCAAAACTTTCGATAACCACACAGTCGTAGTCTTCCAGAAGCCTTGTCAGAACCCCCGGTTTCATCCCTGGTACAAGTTTCAGCACATATACGCTGTCCTTCATATCCATGTAGAATCTTACATCCCCCTGATGGCACACCGGAAGAAGGTAGCGGATCAGCTGTCCGTCCTGAATGACCGCCGGATAAGGGAAATTGATGCTGGAAAATGCATTGTAGCTTTTTGCTCTTTCCTTTTTCGCCCTTGTGCCGAGGATTACCTTCCCATCGAACACGATACTTACATCCTCTGAATCCGGATCCGCCGCGTAGATAAAGCTGTCAAGAAGATTTGTCTTCGCATCAGTAACATCCATATTGATCGGCTTCTGTGCTCCTGTAATGACAACAGGCTTCGGAGAGTTCTGGATCATATAGGAAAGAGCCGCCGCAGTGTAAGCCAGCGTGTCCGTCCCATGACAGATGACAAATCCGTCGTATTTCTCATAGTGATCTCTGACTGCCTGAGCCATCATCTGCCAGTGTGCCGGCGAAACATTCGTGCTGTCGATATTGCACACCTGCATCGTCTCCACCTCACAGACTTCCTTTACCCTCGGAATATATGCCAGGATATCTTCCGGTGTCAGCCCCGGCGCCAATCCGTTTTCTGTCTGTTTTGATGCAATCGTACCCCCGGTTCCGATCATCAGTATTTTTTTCATCTTGGTTCTCCTCTCAATTACTTACATGTATGGCTGAATAGTAACAAAAATCGACGCGAAAATCAACCAGCCTCCCTGATTTTTGAGACTGGATTTTGTGATGGGATTTTTGCGCCATATGTGGTAAAATATCTCTGCGAAAAACATTTTTTTCGTGTATCACACACAAAGTAGGAGTTTTTTATGCGTCAGAAAATAGATCTTTTAAACGGGCCTGTTTTTTCGTCCCTTACGAAACTGGCTCTTCCCATCATGGCTACATCCCTTGTCCAGATGGCATACAATCTAACCGATATGATATGGATCGGGCGGATCAGCAGTGATGCAGTCGCCTCGGTAGGAGCTGCAGGAATGTACATGTGGTTTGCAAACGGCATCGCCTCCCTCGCCAAGATGGGAGGTCAAGTCAAGGTCGGGCACGCCCTCGGAGCCAGGGAAGATGAAAAAGCTGTCTCTTACGCCCGCAATGCAATCCAGCTTGCACTGTTTTTCGGGCTTTTATATGGATTTTTAAGCATTGTATTCCAGGTTCCACTTATCGGATTTTTCCGTCTGAACTCCCCTGCCGTCATAAAAGATGCCCAGGTTTATCTGGCCGTGACATGCGGACTTGTCGTCTTTTCTTTCCTCAACCAGGTGTTGACCGGGATTCTTACGGCCATGGGGAACAGCAGGACGTCCCTCCTTGCGACAGCCACCGGCCTGATCATCAACATCGTACTGGACCCTGTTTTGATCTTTGGCGTCGGTCCGTTCCCGCATCTCGGCGTACTGGGAGCGGCCATCGCCACTGTATTTGCCCAGGCAGTAGTCACATGCATGTTCATCCTTGCGGTTAAAAATGAGCCGGAGATCTTTCTCCGCCTCCATCTCCTGACTCGCCCGTCTCTTTCGGCAATTCAGGAAATCATCCGCATCGGTCTTCCTTCGTCCCTGCAGAACATGCTCTTTACTGCGATCTCCATGATCATCGCCCGGATGGTTGCGGGATTCGGAGATGCCGCTGTGGCTGTTCAAAAAGTCGGATCCCAGATTGAGTCCATCTCCTGGATGACTTCCGACGGATTTGCCGCTGCGGTCAATTCCTTCATCGCCCAGAATTTTGGCGCCGGCAATTTGTCCCGCGCAAGAAAAGGCTATCAGAAATCCATGGTGGTCGTCCTTTTGTGGGGAGCCTTCTGCACGTTTGTGCTGATCGTCTTCCCGGAACCGATCTTCCGGATCTTTATCCCGGAGGCAGATATCCTCCCGATGGGAGTAGACTATCTGCGGATCCTTGGCGTGTCCCAGCTTTTCATGTGCATGGAGATCACGACCGCCGGAGCTTTCGCCGGTCTTGGAAAGACACTCCCGCCGTCCATCGTGAGCATCACGCTGAATTGTGCGCGGATCCCTCTTGCCTTTGCGCTTATCTCGACTCCTCTGGGTCTCAACGGGATCTGGTGGAGTATCACAATCTCCAGTATTTTTAAAGGTATCGTCCTCGTACTGGTTTATCAGATCAGATGGAAAAAACAGGCAGGATAACTGCCTGTTTTTCTCAATGTTCCTTTTCTTTTCCCAGAATACATCTGGCCACATAAAGCCCGTTTGCCGATGCCTGTTGGAGCCCTCTTGTGATGGCAGCTCCGTCTCCCATGGCGCGCAGCCCTCGTATATTCGTCTCAAACTCTTTGTCTACCACAACTTTATTGGAATAGAATTTCACTTCCACGCCGTACAGCAGCGTTTCATCGCTTGCAATCCCCGGCGTCACTTTGTCAAGAGCACGGATCATCTCGTCGATATCTACCATGATCCGGTGTGGGAATACTAAGGAGAGATCTCCCGGAACCGCATCTTTCAGAGTCGGGATAATATTGCTGCGCATGAGTCTCTCCCCTGTCGTTCTTCTTCCCCTCCGGAAATCCCCGTATCTTTGTACGAGAATCTTTCCATCGCAGAGCATATTGCCGAGCTGGGCAATGTGCTTTCCGTATTCGATCGGACTCTTGAACGGTTCTGTAAAGTTTTTCGATACAAGAAGCGCAAAATTCGTATTATGGGTTTTTTTATCTTTGGACTTATATGCATGTCCGTTTACGACGGCGAGACCTCCCTCGTAGTATTCCGTCGCCACTTCCCCGGAAGGGTTCGTACAAAATACACGGACTTTATCGTCAAATGTAGGTGTATAGTATACAAGCTTTGCCTCGTAGAGCTTCTCATTGAGCTCCTTCATGACTTCATCCCGCACTTCCACTCTCACGCCCACATCTACTGTTCCGTTCTGGGTTCCGATCCCGTGCTTCCTGCAGATATGGGAGAACCATTCTGATCCTTCCCGTCCTACGCCCGCCACAACTTCCGGCGCAAAAAATGTTTCCTGTTTGTCTGTGACAACGCCTTTCACGGCACCGTCCTCTACCAGGATGTCTTCTACCATCGTCATAAATCGGATCTCCACCCCAGACTCAAGGAGATGTTCCTGAAGTCTCGTGTAGATTTTATACCCTTCCTCCGTTCCGAGATGCCGTATCGGACATTCGATGAGCTTCAAATCTGCGCGAATAGATTTGGCTCTGATTTCCTCGATAGCCGCCATATCCTCGATCCCGTATACTTTTTTGTCCGCCCCGAAAGAAAGGTAAATCTGATCCGCTTCGCCTATGAGTTCTGACGCGGCTTCATATCCAAGGATATCCGGAAGGGTTCCGCCCACTTCCGGCGACAGGGAAAGTTTCCCATCTGAAAACGCTCCTGCACCTGCAAATCCCGTCGTGATGGAACATGGCTTACACCCCATACACACTTTGGTTGTCCGCTTCGGGCAGCTCCTTTTTTCTATGGAGCGCCCTTTTTCCAGCATCAGCACCCGTTTCCCCGGATCTCTTTTCATCAGTTCATACGCGCAGAAAATTCCGGAAGGCCCCGCACCGATAATGATCACATCATAATTTGCTCCCAAGTCTGTACCTCCAAAATCGTTTAAAAAATCTTGTTTACAAGTCTGCAGTATTCCTCATATGCCTCAATCCCGGAAAACCGTTCTTTCAAGACATCTCTTATCCCTTTATAGTACCAGCCGATCCGCTCTTTATCTTTCATGCGGAAACGGTTCCAGAATTCTTCTCCCACCTTTGGATAGTCGCGGTTAATATCGCGCATATTGGACAGCTTGTCCGCAAGCCCTATCATCTGTACTTCATACGGTGCTGTCCGGAGCCGTTCGATGGTAGCTCCTTTTCTTTCTTCCCATGATTTCGATTTATCTTCACTCTCCTGAGCTACAAGGGAGGCCACGCGCTCTGTAAAAAGGCTGGCCAAAAGCTCCTGTGTCACTCCTTTGCAATCCTCGATGGTGTCGTGCAGAATAGCTGCGCTGATGATCTCCTCATCTGTCGTCATCGTCGCTACGATGTCCCCCACTTCGATAGGATGGACAATATACGGCCTTTTCGTCCCTTTGCGAAGCTGCCCTTCGTGTGCCTTTGTGGCAAATTCCAACGCCTGATCTATCATTTTCCCCGAATCCTTTCTGAAATCATCCGTCCAAAGCTCCTGATTTCTGACTTTATTGTAACACTTCTTTCTTTTCTTCACAACGTTTGTATGGTATCATCGTTTAAAAAAGGAGAAGATGAAAATGAATAAACAGAAACCTTGTGTTCTCATAACCGGATCTTCCAGAGGAATCGGCCGGGCATGCGCCCTCCTCTTTGCATCTCGCGGATATCATGTCTTTTTAAACTGCCGAAGTCATCAGAAAGCCCTTTCGGATGTGGCCTCCAAGATTTCTTCCTTTCCAGGCGGATCCTGCGAGCTCTGCCCGGGAGATGTGGGAGACCCAGGCGATGTCCGGAAAATCTTTGATTTCATTCGTACTTCAGACTATACGGACGGTGGACTTGACGTCCTCATCAACAATGCCGGCATCTCCCACATCGGCCTTCTAAGCGATATGAGCGACACCGAATGGATGCGTATTGTAAACACAAACCTCTCTTCCGTGTTCTACTGCTGCCGGGAGAGCATTCCCTATATGGTATCACGAAAAAAAGGGCGGATCGTGAACGTCTCTTCTATGTGGGGTCAAAGCGGAGCCTCCTGCGAAGCAGCCTACTCCGCCACAAAATCCGGCGTCCAGGGTCTTACAAGGGCGCTGGCAAAAGAGCTGGCCCCAAGCAATATCCAAGTCAACGCCATCGCCTTCGGTGTGATCGACACGGAGATGAACGCCTGCCTAAGTCCGGAAGAACGCGAGTCTCTCGCCTACGACATCCCTGCCGGCCGGTTTGCCACAGCCGTGGAAGCGGCCCGCATGATCTGGGATACCGCCCACGCTCCGGAATATATGACCGGGCAGGTAGTCGGGTTTGACGGTGGTTATTTATAAATCAGTATCAGAGAAAAATCGGATTGCTCCACGCTGTCTTTCCGTACCGGTCTGTACATTTTACTCTCACATATTTCTCATGTCCTTTGAGGGTATACTCGCCGCTTTGTATCGTTTCATCCACGGAGCTGCAGACGATAGATCCCCCGTCATTGATACAGTTTCCGACGATGAAATCGATACGGTACACCGGGCTGGATGTGACATATGCCCTTCCGTCCCGGATACCCCAGTCATAGATCTCTGGTCCTGATGAAGAATAGTAATTTCCAGCCATCATATTTTTTATGATCTCTTCATGGGAAAGTATGTCCGCTTTCACGACAATATATCCGCCGCAGGCATCTTCCACGATGCCGTCATTGTGATTGTCATCGGACGCAAATGCAAAAATCCTCTTTCCTTCCCTCAGCATCACGTCCCAGTATGTCTCATCATACCCTGTCGCGCTTTCGTTGACTGTACCGTAATTGTAAATTTCCAGAGCCCAAAGTCCTGTTGTATGGATGAATTCCTCATCCCGCACTCTGGACCAAATTGGATGATTATACGTTGCGATCATCCCTCTGGATGTCATCTCATCTGCCAGCTTCTGTGCCGCATCGGCTCCGTCCCATGTGCCGTAGTACTTGGCCACCGGATGTTTCTCCATATGTTGATACGGCTTTTTCTTTGCATGTTCCTGCATTTCTTTCGTGCCCAGGATTCCATGGATATGGTGTACTTTCTGCCTGAGCTTTGCGTCTTCTGACTCATAGAGAACCGCGGATGCTTCGAGCCCCGGCAGGATGATAAAGTCCTCACAGTCAAATTCTTCCCGGTAATCTGTGTAAAGATCATGTTCGGAAAAACATAGAAAATGATATCCGTGTTCACGGAAAAGCTTTACCGACTCCTCAGGTGTGAGACAGCCGTCAGAATTGACCGTGTGGCTGTGGAGATTTCCTTTGTACCAGTTTCCTCCTTCTGTGAATCCCGGTATCGTCAGGCTTGCAAGCTCTGCTTCCTTGAGATATTGATCTCGCATTTCTTGCGGAACAAGACTGCCCCCGGTCGCCCAGACAATCTGCGCTGCATCTTTCATGACCGGCTCCAGCCCGTTTTCCTTTATATAAGTCTGAAATACCTCGTTTTCCGACAGAGCTTTTACCCCTTCGAATCCCGCACAGGCGCTTGGTTCAAGGAAGATCTCTTCCGTATCCATGAGAAGCTTCATGTATTTCAGAAGAGATCTGTCCTCCACCGTCACTTCGCCGCTTAAAACAGTCTCCATGATCTTCCCCGCAAATACGGAAGGACGTCCCACCGCCAGACCGTCGGCATCGGTCTTTCCTGTAAGACCGATGTCCTGAACTGCGATCTCATTGTGGAGCCCCGAAGCCATGCCAAGAAGCATACAAGGCGCCTGGACCGGCTCCGCAAAGAAGCAGTGAACCGCATCGCCGAACACCCACTTGAGCCCGGCTGTGATGCCACCCGGCGCTCCTCCAACTCCGCACGGAATAAAGACGAACAAAGGATGCTCCTCATCCACCGTGATCTTCTTCTCATCGAGCTGCGCCTTCAGCCGTTTCCCCGCTGTCGCATAACCGAGAAACAAAGTCCTGGAATTCTCATCATCCACAAAATAACTGTTTGGATCCTGATCTGAGAGAGCCCTTCCGCATTTTACCGCTTCCCCGTAATCCTGTTCATATTCTTTCACTTCCACACCGAATTTTCTCAGAAGT
The DNA here is from genome assembly GCF_019754295.1 of Sellimonas caecigallum. GTDB lineage: Bacteria > Bacillota > Clostridia > Lachnospirales > Lachnospiraceae > Sellimonas > Sellimonas caecigallum. The sequence continues at coordinate 22,435 of NZ_VIRV01000020.1, forward strand.
TCTTTCTTCCACTCTTTGGCGTCCGCGGACATATGGACGATCACGCGAAAGCCGAGTACCGCGCTGATGATGCCGATACTAAGCCCCAGGTTTCCTGTAGAGCCAACCTGGATCGTGTAATTTTGAAATACCGCACGCTTTTCTTTGTCTCCCAGCACAGCATAGCTGTCTCCTTCTTTCAAAAGACTGTGCTTCTTTGCAAGATCTTCCGCGTATTTCAGCACCTCGTAAATTCCTCCCCTTGCCTTCACAGATCCCGCAATGGCAAGATGACTGTCTTCTTTTAAAAGGAGTCTTCCCGGTATGGAGATGTGCAGCTTCTCCTCCATCGCCGATTGCATGTTCCGGATCTCTTCCAGAGGGGACTCGATCACGCCGTTTCTTTCTTTTGTCTCCGGAAAGTACCGAAGGATCAGAGGTGCAAATCTTTGCAGCCTCTCCTGGGCGTCATCAATCTCTTCCGGTCTGATTTCAAACACCTCTTTTTCCTCTTCCCAGGAAAGTTTCCCAGGATTGATCCACGCAAGCTCCCCGGCACCTGCAAGCTCTCTTACTATTGGATTGTCTTTGATCTTATCTGCCATCTTCTCCATTTTTTCCTCCATGTGACAAAAGAGTACACCCCATATAACATGAACCGTACTCTTTGATCTTTCTATATATTCATTTTTTCTTGGATCGCTTTCCAGGCTTCATCGTCGATTTCTTCATCCCGGAACAGCTTCCTTTTATCCTCCTCCGTGATCTTTCGGATGACTTTACACGGATTTCCAGCTGCCACTGACCAGTCTGGTATATCTTTTGTCACAACGCTCCCCGCGCCGATCACGACATTGTCTCCGATCCGCACTCCCGGACAGACTACTGTGTTGCCGCCGATCCAGACATTATCTCCAATGACAACTTCTTTTCCATATTCGTAAGCGGAGTTCCGTGTGTCCGGATAAATCGGATGCCCTGCCGTATAGATGGCCACGTTTGGGGCAAGCTGACAGTTATCCCCGATCCTTACTTTCGCCACATCCAGTATCGTACAGTTGTAATTTGCGAAGAAATTTTTCCCCACTTCGATGTGGGATCCGTAGTCGCAGTAAAACGGCGGATTGATCCATGCCCCTTCGGATTTTCCAAGGAGTTCCTTTATCACTTCAGAAAGCCCATCGAAATCCGAACGGTCCATAAAGTTCAGTTTCTGCAAGAGTCTGCGGCATACAGCCTGTTCTTCCAGTACGGATCCGTCCGACACATATGCCATTCCTGCATCTCTTCGTTCTCTCATATTCATAATCGATACCTGTGCATTCCTTTCCTTTTTCGTCTATTTCCTGCGGATCAGTGTCCCGTTTTTCTCAAGGACTCCATCTTGATACCTCCGCGCAAAGAGGATTTCTCCTTCTTCCTTTACTGACACATCGGCATCCGAACAGTTCAACAGTACTTCGATGGAATGTCCATATCCGTCCAGTTTCACATACTCTACGAGACGCGGCTCATCGTATGTCTCCGGAAAGTGGAAATGCGGGCTTCTTGTCATCGGTTCCTCTTTTCTGAGGGCGATCAGCTTTTTCATCTCCCGGATCTTTTCCTGGTTTTCTTCTTCATCCAGAAGATCCCACGGCATACATCTCCTGCAGTCCGGGTCGTGACCGCCTTCCATGGCAATTTCTGTCCCGTAATAGATGCAAGGGCTTCCCGGCATCGTAAACAATACGGCAAGCTGCTGGTAAAAAAGATCCAGATCATGGAACCGGTTCATGAGGCGTTCTGTGTCGTGGGAATCCAGGAGATTGAACAGGACGTTGTTGCACTGCTGCATGTACATCGTATAACAGCGGTTGATCATGTAGGCAAAATCCCGTTTCCCCATAGTCTTATCGATAAAAAAGTCGTGAATGCCGCTCATGAGCGGATAATTCATAACCGAATCATACTCATCCCCCAAAAGCCACTGACTTGCGTCATGCCATATTTCCCCAAGCAGGTAGATATCCGGTTTGATGGCTTTTACATGTTCCCGGACGATCTTCAAAAACCGGTGGGAAATCTCGTTTCCTACGTCAAAACGGATCCCATCGATGTCGTAATCCCGGATCCATCCTTCCACAACAGTACAGAAATAGTCGATCACTTCTGGTTCGTTTGTATTGAGTTTTGGCATACCGTCGGCAAATGCAAAGGAATAAAATCTGCCGTCCCGTGTGCTGGCCTTCTTCCCGATCTGGGACCAGTCATTGACCATAAACCACCCTGCATACCGGGAGTTTTTTCCATTTTTCAGCACATCCATCCACGGTGCAAACTTTCTGCCGCAGTGGTTGAAGACGGCGTCCACCATGACGCGGATACCGTTTTCATGGGCTTCTTTCACAAGACTTTCGAATTCCTTCTCATCTCCGAATGCCGGATCGATTTTCGTGTAATCTGTCGTATCGTACTTGTGATTGGATTCCGCTTCCATGATGGGATTTAGATAGATACCTGTGATCCCAAGCTCTCTCAGATACGGAATCTTCATCCGTATCCCTCTCAGATTGCCTCCGAACTTTTCTTCATTTGTAACGGAACCTTCATTCCTCCACGGAAGGATATCCCCACTGTTTTCTTCTGGCGTACCGTTGGCAAACCGGTCCGGAAAAATCTGATACCAGACCGTCTCATTGACCCACCCTGGAGTCCGGTTTACATCCGCCGGATTCATCCACGGGACGGTAAAGCACTGAAGCATCCGTCCGTCCATCTCCATCTGTTCTTTTGTGAGAAATCCGTCCTCAAAATAGTACCAGACCTCATCCTCGGTGTGAAGTTCAAAATAATATTTGCATCTTTTATACTTTGGAACGAGGGTCGTCGTCCACCAGATCTGATGCTGCAGGTATTTTTTATAGACGATTTCTTCCTTCGTCCCGGTCCACTTTTCCTTTCCTCCGAGGATCCCTGCTTCAAAGGGATCCCCGTAGTACAGAAAGACCTTTTTTACATCATATCCGGTTTTCAGATTCACGATGAGTTCGTCCTCGTTGAGCGCATAGCTCATCTGCTCTGTCGTCTTATGATACACTCCGGTAAAATCCATCTTTTCCTATGCCCTTTCTGTCATCGCTTTCCTGTAACGCCGAAGCTGCTTTGCTGCCTCTTCCATATCCGGCATCCTCCACTCCCAGTTCGGAGAACCGACGGTGCCCGGTGTATTGATGTGTCCTTCCGCACCAAGTCCGAGGATGTCCGCCATCGGAATAATAGCGTATTCTGCTCTGCTTTTCCATGTATATGTAAGCAGACGATCCTTTACGGATCCCTGTTTGATTCCCTGTCTTGTGAGGAATCTCCTTACTTTCCGTCTGGCCGCTTTGCTTAAGCTTTCATACCACTGCATCAGCGTATCGTTGTCGTGTGTCCCTGTATAGATGATCATATTTTCTGCATCGCCGAAACTGTCGTAAGCGTATTTTCCTTTTGTCTCAATGCTGAACACAAGGATTTTCATCCCTTTCAGGTGGTAGTGATTTTTCAGAAGGAGCACTTCCGGACGCAGCTCCCCTAAATCTTCCGCCACCAGATCAAGACCCGGAATCTTTGCTTTCAGCGTGTCGATCACTTCGTACCCCGGTGCCTCGATCCATTCTCCCTCGATGGCTGTCGGACAGGAAGCTGGAATCTTCCAGAATGTATCAAACGCCCGGAAATGATCGATCCGGATAATGTCAAACAGTTTCTGGCTGTAGCCGATACGGTCCACCCAGAACTGATAACCGTTTTCTTTCATATAGTCCCAATCATAGATCGGATTGCCCCATCTTTGCCCTGTGGCGCTGAAATAATCCGGAGGCACACCGGCGATGAAGATCGGACGCCCGTCTGTATCCAGAAGGAAGTTGTCTTTCCCTCCCCACACATCCACCGAATCGATGCCCACATAGAACGGGACATCTCCCATGATCCGGATACCTGCGTCGTTGGCTGCATTTTTTACCTCCATCCACTGGATGAAAAAGATATACTGAAGGAACATATGGTAGTCCGCTTCGATTTTATTTTCCTCAGACAGCGGTGTCCGTTTGTCCGGCCAGTCTTTGTCTTCCTGTCTCCACTCATTCCAGCAGACATTTCCGTTGGCTTTCTTAAGGGCCCGAAAAACAGCGTATTCATACACCCACTCCTGAGCTGCAAACGCTTTGTAGTCTTCGGTCTCTTCAAACGCAGCAAACGCCTCTCTAAGATACGGTTCCTTGAATGCCCGAACCTGGTCGTAGTCCACTTTCGTCTCCATCTCCCGGAAAGCAGGAGGCATTTCTTTTAGGAGTCCTTTCTCGTAAAGAGACTCGAGACTGATGAAAAGTTCGTCCCCTGCGCAGGAGGAGTACGGCTGATACGGGGAGTTTCCATACCCTACCGGATTCATCGGTAGAATCTGCCAGATCTTTACTCCGTTGTCTTGAAGCTGCCGGATGAATTCATATGCATAAAAGCCAAGATCCCCCACCCCCGTCCGGGACGGGAGGGAAGATACCGGCATCAATATTCCTGATTCTCTCATATCTGTTATCCTGCCTGTCTTTTTTTATAAATGCCAGATGTCTCTGTTGTATTCCGCGATCGTACGGTCTGATGAGAAGAATCCTGCCTTTGCGATATTGACAAGGGATTTCTTAGCCCAGGCCGTTTCATCTTCGTAATCTTCCAGCATCTGTTCTTTTGTCTTGATATATTCTTTGACATCCAGAAGTGTCATGAACCAGTCTTTTCCGACGATCTCTTTGTAAAGCCGTCCTAAGTTGACTGGATCTCCGATCATAATGAGCTCTTTGCTGATGATGAAATCCACCAGTTCTTCCACAAGTGCATCTTCCTCATAGATCTTTCTGGAGCAGTATCCTGCTGTGTCATAAAGCTTGATGACATCCTCAGATTTTGCACCGAATATATAGATATTGTCATCGCCTACAAGCTCGTGGATCTCAACGTTTGCCCCGTCTTCCGTTCCAAGTGTCACAGCGCCGTTCAGCATGAATTTCATATTTCCGGTTCCGGACGCTTCCTTGGATGCAAGGGAGATCTGTTCGGAAATATCGCATGCCGGGATAAGTTTCTCAGCCTTTGTGACATTATAGTTTTCCACCATCACGATCTTTAAATACTTGCTTACTTCCGGATCACTGTCCACAAGTTTCTGGAGGCAGAGAATCAGGTGGATGATATCTTTTGCGATCGTGTACGCCGGAGCTGCTTTTGCCCCGAAGATCATTGTGATCGGACGTTTCGGCAGATTTCCTTTTTTAATTTCTTTGTATTTGTAGATGGCATACAGAGCGTTCATCTGCTGTCTCTTGTATTCGTGGAGACGTTTGATCTGGATATCAAAAATGGAGTTCTCATCAATATCAATATCCTGCGTCAGTTTCAGGTATTCTTTCAGGCTGATCTTTGCATTTTTCTTGATGCTTCTGAGTTTTTTCAGCACTTCCTCGTCATCTTTGTATGCCAGGAGTTTCTCAAGGTTTGCCGCATCGTGCTGGAATTCTGGTCCGATGAGCTCTGTGAGATAATCGGAAAGCTCATGATTGCAGTGTACGAGCCATCTGCGGAACGTAATGCCGTTTGTTTTGTTGTTGAATTTTTCCGGGTAAATGTCGTAGAACGGCTTCAGTTCGGATTCTTTTAAGATCTCCGTGTGAAGCGCAGCCACACCGTTTACCGCATATCCAAAATGGATATCAATATGCGCCATGTGAACCCGGTCTTCTTTGTCGATGATATAGACTTTTTCATCGTGGAAGTCCCTTCTTACACGTGCATCCAGGTCGCGGATGATCGGCATCAGATGCGGAACCACTTTTTCCAGGTAGGAAACCGGCCATTTTTCCAGCGCTTCCGCAAGGATCGTATGGTTTGTGTACGCACATGTCTTTCTCACCACGTCTACCGCTGTATCCATGTTGAATCCTCTTGCCACAAGAAGACGGATCAGTTCCGGGATAACCATCGTCGGATGAGTATCGTTGATCTGGATAGATACGTGATTGTAAAGTTCATATAAGTTGTATCCTTTTTCTTCCGCCTCAGCAAGGATCAGCTGCGCTGCGTTGCTGACCATGAAATACTGCTGATAGATTCTCAGAAGGCGCCCGTTCTCATCACTGTCATCCGGATAGAGGAAGAGTGTGAGGTTCTTTTTGATGTCGTTTTTGTCAAACTGGATGCCGTCGTGAATAATGCTCTCATCTACTGTATCCAAGTCAAAGAGATGCAGTTTGTTGCATCCGCTTTCGTATCCCGGCACATCGATGTCGTACATGGTAGATGTCAGTGTAAAATCTTTAAACGGCACTTCAAAATGACGTTCTGTGCGTGTTAACCAGCTCTTGTCCGTGATCCACGGATTCTTCTCTTCCCGCTGTTTATTATCCACAAATGTCTGGCGGAACAGACCATCATGATAATTGAGTCCCACGCCGTCCCCCGGAAGTCCAAGGGTCGCGATGGAATCCAGGAAACATGCGGCCAGACGTCCAAGTCCGCCGTTTCCGAGAGATGGTTCCGGTTCTGTCTCCTCGATGGCTGTGATGTCATGTCCGTATTTTTCCAGCACGTCTTTCGTCTCATCAAAAAGTCCAAGGTTGATCAGATTGTTGGATAAGAGTTTTCCGATCAGAAATTCAGCGGAGATATAGTAGAGCTTTTTCTCCCCTTCGTTTCGTTTCATTCCCTGCATTTTCTCTTTTGTGATGCACAAAAGCGCTGTATAGATTTCTTCATTGGAAGCTTCTTTGATTCCTTTTCCGTATTTTTCCTGCAGTGTCTGTTTTAATAACTGTTCCATATGTCTCTCCTTTCAGACGAATATCTTTCTTACTTTTCAATTGCTTCGTATACTCTCAGGATCTCTCCCACACTCCATGCCTGTGCGAAACATCCTTTGGAAGACACCGGGTTTTCTCCGTCATATATCTCCGGAAGCTGCCCGATACATCCTTCTCTCATGGCGCTTTCTATCGTCTCCAGCATCTCTTTCACTTCTTCTTTCGACTCCATGGAGTATCCATGTACTTTCAGATAAGCGAGATACCACGCTCCAAGAGGGAACGTCCAGACTGTTCCCTGATGGTACGCCATGTCCCGTTCTTCCATCCTGCCCCCGTAGAACGGATGGAATTCTTCGTCGGCTTCCTCCAGTGTGCGAAGCCCGTACGGTGTGTAAAGTGTCTCAAATACCGTCTCTACGATCTGCTTTTCCCGCTCCGGTTCCAGCATGGTAAACGGCATGGAAACTGCCCAGATCTGATTGCACCGCACCTGCGTATCCGCCTTGGTTCCGGATATAAGATCTTTCAGGCACTTCCGGTCATCCATCCAGAACTTCTTCCGGAAAGAGTCCTTCGCCTTCTTTGCCAGTTTCCTGTATTCAGTATAATCTTTTCCAATCATAGATGCAAATAATTCCATAATGCAGAGGGCATTGTACCAGTATGCATTGATCTCCACCGGTTTCCCGTGCCGAGGCGTCGGAAGGATCTCTCCCACCCGCACGTCCATCCATGTGACCTGCCAGAGGTCTTCCCCTGCCAGGATGAGTCCGTCTTCATCCATGCGGATGCCGTAGTGTGTGCCCTCGCGGTATTTCTCCACGATCCTTTCCATGACCGGCCACACTTCCCGCACAAAATCGGTATCTTTCGCCGCCTTATAATACAGGTACACACAGTTGATGAATAAAAGCGCCGCATCCACTGTATTGTACATCGGTTCCGTACCGCCTTCCGGGAAAAGATTCGGCATCAGACCGTCTTTTTCATGTACGGCAAATGTCCGCAATATCTCTTTTGCAGCGTCGTACTGTCCGGTGGAAATACATACTCCCGGAAGGGCGATCATCGTATCTCTTCCCCAATCCTCAAAAAAAGGAAATCCGGCAAGGATCGTCTTTCCGTCCGTGGATTCTCTCCTGGATATAAACTGATCCGCGCTTTTTGCCAGCATCCGGGCAGCCGGGGAGCGAAATCCCGACTTTTCCTCCAGTTTTCTCCGGTATGCTTTCATCTCATCTATGATCTTCCCTGCATCGCTTCTCTCTTCCAGATCCGAGCATGTCATATCCAGCACGGCCGTTTTCCCTGCCGGAATGTCGATCCGGATCCGAAAGACCGAGAAGGACCGTCCTGTCTCAGTCCTGCCGTCGCAGGCGTCATAACTGTAAAAATACTGTTCTTCTTTTTCCTGGTTTTCCCGTTTTCCATTCGTCTCAAAGAAAAGACATTGTCCAAGAGAGCGGACACCTTTCCCCTCACAGACAAACCCCTGTCCCTTTTCCGGTTCCTTCCCCTTCGGCGTAAACTTAAGAAACGGAGTGACTGAAAACACTGCATCCTTGCGGCTGTGGTTGGCAATCTCATAGCGGACCGCCGTGGTGTTTTCTCCCTGCGCCATCCCAATCTCTTTTCTAATTGTGATTCCCTTCACGAGAAACTCCCAGACAGGGCTGTCCTCAAAGGAGAAGGAAGACAAAAAGCGAAATCCTTCTTCCTTCGTTCCATCTGCAAATTCCTGGGAGGACAGCGTCACTGTCCTGTCCCCGATGCAAAGTTCTTCTTTCAGACGGTGTACAAGGTTGTATCTGTGGTTCGGCGCCTTTTTGCAGGCCATCAAAAACGCGTGGTCATTTCTGGATGCCGAACCGGTCATTGTAAGAGAAGAAAAACCGCCGAGTCCGTTTGTCAAAAGATAGCAGTTTTCCTGTCCCCGCTCCAATGTTTTAAAATCCTGTTTTCCGTATAACCATTTCATCCATCGTCCCTCTTTTCTGTCTATACTCCCTTTTGGCCTAATATAAGTGCAGTAATCGGTTTTGCCTTGACGCTTCCCTCTGCTGTCTTTGGCTCTGTCCAGCCGCTGCTGCTTTCTCCATCGGCCAGGATCTCCCATGTTCCTTCCGGGAGGTCTGCGCTTACTTCTTTTTCGCTGCTGTTGTAAAGGATATAAAGCGTTTTCCACCTGGAAGGATGCTCCGTGTCTTGGTTATCCACAAGAAAGCTTACGACTCCGTCTTTATTCCAGGTTTTCCGTATCCTTGTAAACGCATTCTCCGACTTATCACAAAGCCCCGGCAGTTTTTTTCTCAATCCCACAAGCCCTTTATAATATTCCCTCAGACTCCGGTATTCATATGCCCGTTTCCAATCCAGACGGTTGATCTCTATAGGAGCATTGTAAGTATTTTCCTGTCCCTCCTTTGTCCGGGCAAATTCTTCCCCTGACAGAAGGAACACTCTGCCCTGGCAGGTCATATAGATAGCAGCCGCCAGCCGGTTTTCTTTCATCCGTTTCTCCTGGTCCGGAGTTGTGATGGAGAGCTTATCCCACAGTGTCCAGTTGTCATGTGCGGACACATAAGAGATGATCTGGGACGGAGCCTTTACCGGGGAACCTTCCCCGCACCATGCAGATACACTTCTCAATATATTTTCTTCCAGTCCTTTTCCTCCGTTTACGAACCCAGGTATCGTCCCTTTAAACACATGTCCCTTTACTGCATCTCTCGTATCGTCGCAGAACATGCCGACATTGACATCAAAAAGTCCAATGTTCTTTTTCAAGGCCGGAGTAGCTCCTTTTTCCATAGGAGAATCATCTGCTGCCCACGGCTCGCCAAACAAAAGCTTTTCCCCTGTTCCGTATTTCTCATCCAGCGTTTTCCGGATGCTGTTCATCAGCTCCACATCCAGAAGCCCCATCAGATCAAAACGGAAACCATCGATGTGGTATTCTTTCGCCCAGTAGAGCACAGAATCCAGAATGTATCTGGAACACATGGAGCGCTCGCTGGCCACGTCGTTCCCACATGCAGATCCATTTGCTGTCTCGCCGTTTTCGTGTACACGGTAGTAGTACCACGGAACAGTCCGCTGAAACCATGTATCAAGAGAGTAGGTGTGATTGTAGACAACGTCCATGATCACGCGGAAGCCGTTTTTGTGAAGGGCCTGGACCATCTCTTTGAATTCCCGTATTCTTACTTCCCCGTTCTTTGCATCTGTGGCATAAGAACCTTCCGGCACATTGTAATTGACCGGATCATATCCCCAGTTAAATTCTCCATCTTCTTTTGTCTCATCCACGGAACCGTAATCGTACGCCGGCATGAGTTGGACATATGTTACGCCAAGATCCTTCAGGTAATCGAGGCCGGTAGGATGGATACCATCCTGATAGAGGGTTGTATGGCTGCATGTGAAGGCCTTGTACTTTCCTCTGTATTCTTCCGGAAATCCGCCGGATTCGTCCCAGGAAAATTCTCCGATGTGGATCTCATAGATGACGTCCTCCTCCGCTTTTTTCGGGGCAGCATCCTGCTCCCACCCTTCCGGATCTGTCCGCTTTAGATTGACCGCCATACTGCGTATCCCATTGACCCCGCATGCCCGCGCATACGGATCCGCAGTCCGGACTGTCTCCCCTTCCATCAGGATCTCGAAGTCATAGTACACGCCGTGGAGCTCTTCTTTTGTCCGGTATGCCCAAACACCCTTCTCTTCCCGGCTCATCTCTTCCGACCGGAACGCACTTCCTTTTTCTCCGTCATGATATAAGAAAAGCCGGACTCTCTTTGCAAAAGGGCTCCAGAGGAGGAAACTTGTTCCCTCCTCTGTGCAAATAGCCCCCAGATCCGGTTTCTCATATGTAAAAGTCCTGTCAAAATTTTCGTCTGAATAAATCTCTTTCCACTCTTTTGCTGTCTTCCTCATTTTGCCTTTCCTCATTCAGTCTCTGTCTTCTCTTAGCCTTTTACCGCACCTGACATACCGTCCACATAATACCTCTGCATGAACAGGAAGAGGATGGCAATCGGAATTGAGATCAACACCGCTCCTGCCGCAAAGCTTGTGTACCAGCTGTCAATATATTCTTTCTGAAGCATATTCCAAAGTCCAATCGCAACCGTATACTGGTCTGAATTGGCACGGCAGATTACCTTTGCAAAAATGAAATCCAGCCATGGTGCCATGAAGGATGTCAGCACGGTATAAATAACGATCGGTTTACTGAGCGGCAGCGTAATCTTTGTGAAAATCTGCCATCTCGTACATCCATCCAGAAGCGCCGCCTCATCCACCGCGATCGGAACCGTATCAAAGAATCCCTTTGCGATCTGGAAGCTTAATCCCGCTCCTCCTGAGTAACACAAGATCAGCGCCACTTTGATGAGGTTCCCCTCTGTAAGGCCGATTGCTTTCAGGATGAAATATACTGCGATCATGGACATGAATCCAGGGAACAGGCCGAGGATCATCGCCATGTTCATATATGGTTTCCGCAGTTTAAATTTCAGTCTGGACAGACAGTAGGATACTGCCAGAACATAAAATGTAGATAAGATACAGGCACATACCGCTATGAACAGTGTATTCATGAACATCTGCGGAAAGTTCAGGATCGATGTGTCCGTAAACAGTTTCACATAGTTGTCAAGTGTGAAGCTTTGAGGGAAGAAGGTGGAAACATAGGATCCTTTTTCTGCCCGGAAGCTTGTCAGTATTACCCAGATGATCGGGAATACCCAGATAAACGCCAGTATGGCAAGTACGACATGAACGATCGTATTATTGATAAAACGTCTCTTTTTAGCTGAGCGTACTTTTGTTTTCGCAGCCATGATCTAGAATCCCCCTTCTTCTTTGTATGATTTACTGTTGCGGTAAGTAAGAAGAGCCGCAATCGCCAGAATAATAAATGTCAGAATACCGATAACCGCACCGATATTGTAGTACTGTTTATCTACTGTCAGTTTGTACAGCCAGGTTACAAGCAAGTCGGTGCTTCCTGCCGTGGATTCGAGATTTGTAACCGGATCTCCTCCTGACAACAGGTAGATGACATTAAAGTTGTTGACGTTTCCGGTAAACGTCGTGATCAGGTATGGTGTCGTCACATACAGCATGTAAGGGAGTGTGATCTTAAAGAAGATCTGCACTGCATTGGCACCGTCCACTCTGGCTGCCTCGTAAAGTTCTCCAGGAATATTCTGAAGGACTCCGGTCAGCTGAAGCAGTGTATATGGTACACCGACCCAGATATTGATCACAATGACAGTTACTCTTGCCCATGTCGGGTCTGTAAAGAACGGAAGACTCGCATCCGGCGCAATCAGTCCCAGGTTACGAAGAAGGACATTGACCGCACCTTCCGGCTGAAGCATCGTTCTCATGATCAGAAGAGAAACGAACATCGGGACTGCACAGGAGAGTACGAAACAGAATCTCCAGAATCCCTTTGCTTTTGTATCTTTCCGGTTGATTACAATAGAAAGAATCATACCGAAAATATAGTTACTGAACGTTGCAAAAAACGCCCATACAAGTGTCCATCCAAGTACAGACCAGAACGTACTTCCCAGGATACTGCTGGAATCGAACAGAGCCTTGAAGTTTTCAAGTCCCACCCAGTCAAACAGCATCAGATGGTTGTCGATCTTACTGTAGTTCGTAAATGCCATACAGATCATAAAGATCAGCGGCAGGATCGTCAGAGCACCGATAAAGATCATCGGTGGTGTCATCAAAAGCCTGTGCAGGTTCTCATGTAAAAGAGATTTCAGATCTTCCACAAAATTGTTGACGTGTTTTCCCTGCTTGTCAAGGCATTCTGCCTTGTAGGCACTCTTCAATGCGCCTCTCCATGCACAGATCATTAGTATGGTAAGAAGTACTGTTGCCACGCCATAGAGGAGGATCAAAATGGACTGATCTCCTTTTGTATAGACATAAATCTGATTTGCTTCATCCCAGATCTCTTTTTGTTCTACCGTTCCAAGTGACCCAAGCATCGAAAGGAACTGGATTCCGTTCACGATCATAAACACAATATATGCCACTTCTATCGCCAGATAGAGCAGACCTTTGATCTTCTGTTTATGTATAATATTTCCAAATCCCATCAGCACCATGGAGAGTTTCGTCTCCATGCCGCCCTCCCTGATCGCCGCCGTGCAGGTATACGGTGTCGGGAAATTATTGACATGTTTTTTTCTTATTCCCATCCTTCTCTCACCTCTTTAGATTCCGTCACTGTTCATCGCTTCATTCATTGATTCCGTCTGCTCAGCCGCATTATCGTGGGTTACGCTGCCGTTTCGGATACCTTTACCCATATTTTCCACCGGAGTCCAGCAGTTGTTCATCTTGGAAACAAACGGCTGAAGAATTGATGTATAGTTGAATGTATTATTCTGTGCCATAACAAGCGGATCCGCTGCAATCTCCTGTTCGGCCATGAGTTCCGTATTGCATGGAATTACCGTTCTCAATTCGTAATGCGCCCGTTGTGCTTCTGCTGATCCGAGATACACTGCAAGTTCTACCGCAGCAGCCATATCGTCACAGTTCGGATTCACTCCGATCGCCTTTGAACCGGCGTAAGCCATCATCTGTTTTTCTTCTCCATTTAAAGTGAAAGTTGGAAGAGCAGCCACTCCCATGTTGTCCCCAAGTGCTTCTTTTACTGCATTGGCATCCCAGGAACCAGAGAATATTGCTGAAATGCTTCCATCACGAAGACCTGCGATACCGGATCCGTCCGCATCAATACGGAAATTCGGATTTTGTTCTAGGTCAATCAGGTAATTCGTCACTTCCACTGCTTTCTCGCCGCTGAAATCTACACCTTTTGACTCATCGGTTCCATCCCCAAACAGTGTACATCCGTTGCCAATGTAAAATGCCGGGAGATACCAGGAGTTTGTCATCGGGAAAGAGACAACTCCTTTTTCAAGCATGGTATCCAGGTTCTTGATATCTTCCTCGCTGAATACACTCTTGTCATAATACATAAACCATGTATTCGTCGTAAACGGGACTCCGTAAAGCTCTCCGTCTTTCGTCAGAGACGCAAGCACTTCTTCGCTGTTCGTACTTTCGATCTCTTCTCTGTATTTTCCTCCAAATTTTGCAAGTGCATTTGCATCTGTCATCGTCGTGATCGTGTCATTTGCATACATAAATACGTCTGCACTTGCCTCTGCATCCTGTGCTACCTGTCCTGCCGCTGATGCTTCATCTGCAACACCGTATACAAAGGTAATGTCCCATTCCGGATGCTCATCAGCGAAATTCTCGCACATGGTCTGCAGCCATTCGCCGCTGTCTTTTGACTGGTCTTCTGACGGAGACCAGACCATCAGACGAATCTTTTCTTTTCCGCCGGACGCACCGTCAGTCCCGTTTCCGCATCCGACAAGACCTGTCGCTGCAAGCACAAATGCAAGCATCATTGCCAACCCTCTCTTTTTCATAAAGTCTCCTTTCTCGCATTTTTTTGTTTCGTATTGTTTCGTTGTATGTTTACTATATCTCTTTTTATACGAAGCGTCAAGAGGGGATCGCTTTGTATATATTGCATTTCTCTGTTTTTACCAGTTGTTTTTATACTTTTTTGTACTTTTTGCACAAACACTCTGGCTTTTGGTTTTTATGATCTTTACGAAACAAATCGATTATAAGACGAAAAACCGTTGCTATTTTCTTTTGTTTCTTATATAATAAAATATAGTTTTTAATCATTCTATTTCGTTTCAAAAGAGGTAAAAATATGGCTACAATACAGGATATTGCTGATAAACTGGGCGTTACTAAGGGTACCGTTTCCAAAGCCCTGAACGGAGCCGAGGACATCAGCGAAACTTTGCGAAAAAGCATATTGGAAACAGCTGTTGAGATGGGGTATACAAGACAAAGAAGATACAAGAACAGTGCAAAAAAACTCTGCATCTTTGTGGAAAATCTGGAGTATACGCAGCCGCATCATTTTGGATACGACATTGTCATCGGGTTTCGGCAGATGGCCGAACCGGCTGGATATGTCGTGGACATCATCCCTGTGGATGAAAAGCTGGAACGCAGCATTTCCTACGATGTCTTTATGCTGCAGCACGACTATGTTGGCGCCTTTGCCCTCGGATTCACACTGCACGATACATGGATGAATGAGTTTCGGACCAGCAAGACACCCCTTGTTCTTTATGACAATTATATCAAGGCAAATCCGACTGTAGCTTACATCGGAGCAGACAATAACGAGGGTATGGAGCTGGCTGTCTCCCATTTAAAACATCTGGGACACAAAAAGATCGGTTACCTGAGCAGCGCCCTGGGCTCTCACATCATGCAGGTGCGTCACAAAGCATTCTTTCACGCCATGAGGCAAAACGGACTGCGGGCAGATTCCGACTATGTTGGCGCTTCCTATTACATCACACAGTGTCTGGAAAAGCATCTGCCCCGTCTTCTTGACATGGGAATGACGGCCATCATCTGCAGCCACGATACCCTGGCCAACTCAGCCATGGTACAGTGCCAGCAGATGGGCCGCCATGTTCCAAAAGATATCAGTATTATCGGATTTGACGATCTTCCGATCTGCGCCTACACTTCCCCTCCGATGACGACGGTTCGTCAGGAGCGAACTGAGATCGGAAAATGCGGGTACTATGCCCTGGACAGCCTCATGAACCAGGTTTCCATTGGCACGATCCTGATCCACACCCGTCTGATGGTCAGGGAGTCCACAGGGCCTGCTCCGGGTCTCTAGACAAGCTGGCCCGGAAGCTTTTTCTTCTCTTTCGGAGGAAACAGGGCATCGAACGCCTCCGCTTCATCCTCGTCCACAAAATATCCTTCCGGTGTACAGTAGACCCCGGTAACGCCTTTTAACGCATCCGGCTCCAGTTCTTTCAGGAGAAAATACGGGGAGATCGTTTCACGATCCTCCGGGTTTTCGCTGATTCCTCTGGAACCTGCCAAAACAAAGCCGGATTTGCCGTAGAATGCAATATTGCCCTCAATGCACAGCGCTTTTACTCCCATTGCTTTCGCTTTCTCCATGGAAGCGTCCAGCAGCAGCTTTCCATATCCTTTGCGCTGCTGATCCGGCGCAATGCTTATAGGGCCAAATGTCATGACCGGTATCTCCCGTCCGTCATCCGCCTGTATCTTCGAGCGCACATACATGATATGCCCGATGATTCTTCCCTCTTTTTCCAGGACAAGGTCAAGTTCCGGCACAAAGTCCTCCTGATCCCGGAAGCAGTGCAGGATATAATGTTCCGTACATCCCGGGCGGTATACATTCCAGAAAGCCTCCCTTGTCAGATTCTCCGTCTCTTTATAATCTTCCGGCTTCTCCTGCCGGATCAAATATGCTTCTTTCTGATCCATCTTTTTCCTCCTATTGATCATTT
>NZ_VIRV01000021.1 GCF_019754295.1 Sellimonas caecigallum
TCTTGTCTTTTCGTATGCTTTTTCCGCGTCTGTTCTCAATCGGTTTTTCCACTTCTTATCAGTAACTCGCTCATAACACCATACCCTGGATAACAAGATTCCAGCGGCACCATGGCACCATGCCACTGCGTCTTCTTCCATCTCTCCTTTTGCTCTAACGTCGATCCAGTTCCCAGTCCGTTCCTGATATAAGGAATCCTCATACTTCCAGATCTGTTCTGCAAGTATTTCATACTCCTTTTTCTTAGTAAGCTCCCACAAATAAATTACCGGCATTAGAATACCGGCGTTTCCATGTGCCATACCTCCCATGGCATTACTTTGATTTTCCACATTCCACCCGATTCCATTTTTTATCTGCACACTCAACGGCATCATAAACTGAATGGTCTTCTCTGCATATTTCACATAAATTTGGTTTCCCGTTTCTTCATACAGAAGCAAAAATACCCAGGCCGCTCCAGCAGCTCCCTCTACAAGATCGTAGCTCGTTTCTTCTCCCAGGATTTCATATACGATTTCCGTATGCTTTATAGCATAATTCAGATATTCCTTTTTATCCGTCATTTTGTATAAGTTAAGGTATGTATACACAAGAGAACCTTCCCCAGAATAAGCCCCGATACTTCTAGACTGTAGATTTGTGCAAGACTTGGCTCCTTTATCTGTATATTGAAACAGCTGTCTTTTTAAAACCTTCTGATACTCTTTGATTTTTTCATATTTACTGAAAGACCTTAACATTGTTGTCAAAAGAAGCATCCCTGCCAGTCCATCATAAAGATACATCCCCATTGGGCGGATTCCCCATGCACAACTTTCCTGTGCGGAAAACCGCAGCACAAACCAGCTTACCTCTGTCTTATTCGTATTCCAGATAGCATATCGACATAGTCTATCTGCCAAACTGTCGACGACTTGCGCTCTGCTTTTTTCTTCTGCTTCTATACTCCAATTCGTGCATTTTCCTGTTTTATACATTTTATTGCAATAGTCTGTTTGGTTTTCAGGTATTAATTCCATGGAAGTTCTGATCAGATCGCATTGATTTTGCAAGTCTTCCAGACACAGTCTGTCTGTCTTTTTCTGAAGTCTATTGTACGAAGTCTCTTCAAAATATCCTTGTCTGCATCGTTCTTTTCCGGCATAGATACCAGTGTCGTCCATACAAAATGAAAAACTTGGAATATCCCCAGCCAGTAAAGTTCTGATTTCCCGCTGGATGATTTCCTTCTCGTAGTCTTTTCTTCCTTCTTTCAGTGCATAAAAAAAGATCTCCCGATCCGCGCCGTCCATTAGCAAAGATGGATGATATGAACTGCTTAAAAGCATAGTGTACCGCTGCGTATGTGCCACAATATAGCGGCTTTCCAAATGTCTTAACTTTTTGATCTGGTCTGCAAATTCCTTTTTCTCTTTGGCTGCACATAGATACGCTGCCGCAAAGCCCTTTATCACATCCTCTATATATTCTGTTAATTTCTCTTCTCCTTCCTCTGTCCGAGCAATATTTTTTCCATCCGATGAAATTCTTTCCTTATAGACAATACGTATATCTGACGTCTCCCCATTTGCCAAAACAGGCATCCGGAAAGGCAGTTTCTGTCCTCCCTTCCCATTCATAGCACTGCTGTCAATCCCTTTCCCATCAGAATTCCATGTATAGGACGGCAAAATTCCTACTGACAATACAGACTCATTGATCCAGTCTAGAATTACATCCTTTGCCTTATGACAGTTTTTCACACTGGTGTTATAAGTCAGCGCTTCCAAATCCACAATAACCGGGTATTCTCCACAGGCAATCAAGTTTTCATAATGGATATCTTTTGTGCCCAGGAAATAAGTTAAAAATAGTTGTTCCCCCAGTCTTCGATAGTATCTTCCAAGCTCTTCATGGGACTTACACATCTGATACTCTGCTATACTACACCAACTGTGATCCTCATATGACAGAAACAAAGGATAATACTGTTCTGTCCCCGTCCTCTTGCTGATCCATTCCAAAAGTTCCAGATATGTCTGTTCGTTTTTCATAGAACGTGGTTTTAATAATATTTTCTCCCCATTTTGAAACCCAATCTTCAATACCTGCTGTCCCTCATTGTGCAAATCTGATAGTCCGGACTCTATCTTTATGATTTTCCCTATATCCTTATCCTTGCCATTGCAAAATGTATGTTTGATTTGTTCTTTGTCTCTGCAAAACCACAGAATAACCTTCTCATAAAAATGAATCGTTTTTTCTACGCATTCTGTTATGCATCTTATTAACACCGGGTATGTTTTCTCTATATGTAAAAAGAACTCTCTTGTCCCAACTATCCGGCAAAAAGACTGGTACTCTTCTTCCGTACTATTTCCGTATAATTTTCCTTTTTCTTTGTAACCATGCAGCTCTGCAATCAATGTTCTAAGGGAGATATTTTGGAGTCTTACAGACAAATCTCCTATAAAATTACCATAGACTACTTCATCTATATCCTCAAATGAAGCTATCCTCCTTGCCAACTCATACTTCCCCTGAATAACAAATGACTGATAAAATTGCTCAAAGTAGATCTTCCCCGTTGCCTTGTTTGTAAGCTTTGTTCTTTCCATTTCCTTTTCTTGAATCTTTGCTTTTAGAATGCTGTCATTTGGTTGTATTTTTGTCTCAAATAATTGCTCCTGGAGATAATACAGAAATTCCGGTTTCCCCGTAATCATTTCCTTTACGATTTCTTTTCCCAAAAGCTGTTCCCAATATCTTTTTCTTTCTTCATTGATAAAATTTTCTGAATTTGTATCTTGGTAAATCCGTTCGGATAAATATGCCTCTCTCATCTTTCATCTCCTAAAAAAGCAGAATGCCCATCCGGACATTCTGCTATGGCTTAACAACAAATCAACGTCAAAAAACTCCCACAACCATCTGTGTGAGTTCTTCCCTTATCAGTTTCCTCTCTTATGATCAATTTTTCTGCTTCCTTTAATTCGGATATTAGTTCCCCCGCATTTTCAAACTTATTATTATACATACAATTCTTCCTTTCAATTATAAGTTAAATTAAAAAAAATAATTTTTATGTTAAAAAAATCCTCTTGTATTTCGTATTGAAATGTTCCTCTGTACTTTTCTACAATCCGCTTTACACTTTTCAAGCCATATCCATGAATTCTTTTATCTTCTTTTTCGGAAATCAGCTCCCCATTCTTCTCTATTGGTTTCTTATCTATACTGTTTTCTATCACAATACACAACATATTCTTCTGCTTGTTCGTTCTGATTTTTATCCAACGTTTTTTACCTTGAACTTTTTGACAAGCTTCGATAGCATTGTCCAGCAGATTTCCAAACATAGAACAAATTTCTCTCTCCATAAACGGTAGATTTCCTAATACCGTTTCTTCGATATAAACTTCAATTTGTTCTTTTTCCGCTTCCTGTTTTTTTTGGGCTAAAAGCATATCCAACATTTGAATATGCGTCCATGAAACTATTTTATTTGTCCTAAATTCTTCACACAGTTCATCTAAATAACGATTCAGTTTTTCCCAGTCTTTTTCTTTTGCATAACAGCGCAATGTCAAAAGATAATTCTTGATATCGTGAATCAATATCTGGTTTTGATCCATTAGCGCTTTCATTTCCATCTGGTTTTGTCTCATCATTTCTTCTTTGACTAACAGTGTCTGGTTTTCTTTTTCCATCATCTTAAAACGATATATGACTCCCCAGATACCCCCTGTTATTACAAAAATTCCCAGCATGGAAACTGCTGCACTCCACCCATGCATATCTTTTATTCCAGTTGCCATATCATATAATAAGAACTGATATCCCCTTAGCAAAACGCAAAGTAATATGCATCCAACTGCCAACCATGATTTCCACTCTTCCAGATTTATCCTTTGTCTCTTCCATATCTTTCTGAATACAATGAAGACAGATCCTCGGGAAAATAACAGCAGTATTATTTGGGCGCCCGGTTTAGAAGGCGTATAATATATAAACCGATAAAAATCGGTTTCAAAAATGGTCATACTAATAAAGGCAAAGAAAAAGTCGAGAAAAGCAATCCCCGCCAAATACCAAATCGTAGTTTCAATAATAAATAGAAACTGCTTTTTTTTGATAAGGAATACACAAAGCATGGTTACAAGCACACTGAAAATAAACATAATATGCGAAAAATAAATCATACGCCTATTGATCCCCAGCAAAATGCCAAGTCCGATGATATTCCCCCATATCATGACCTTGCGCCAGTTTTTGAGATCCTGCTTTTCCAATACTGTCCAGTACAAAACCTGCCAGCACATCCACATTTCGAACATGGAAAGCAATATCAAAATTACTGTATGGATATCCCATCTCATCTTGATTCCTCCCAGTATTCCTCAATCCTTCTTTTGGCCTCGCTGATCCGACTCCGGTTGAGCTCCAGCTCTCGACCAAGTTCCATACAGAGGACATTTCCTTTGATCCTTGTAATATTTCTAAGATTTACAATATTGCTTCGGTCTGCCAGCATGAATTCTGTGTGTCCCAGCTCTTTTAAAAGCTGTTCCAGAGAGATGCGCTCCCGGAACTCGCCTTGGAAGGTAACATATTCCGCATATTTTCCCATCTTTTTCTTATGGATACAGATGATGTCCCGGCAATATACTTTCTTTTTTTCCTGACCATCTCCCAGGATCCGGAATTGCTGCTTTTCCGCTCCCATGCGGCACATCAGCTTTTCCAGCACTGCGGGAAGTCTTTCATCCATCCGTTCCTTCAGTATATACTGATCCGCTTCTATCTCATAGCTTTCCAGCGCAAATTCAGAGTAAGCAGTAAGGAAGACAAG
Source organism: Sellimonas caecigallum (assembly GCF_019754295.1). GTDB lineage: Bacteria > Bacillota > Clostridia > Lachnospirales > Lachnospiraceae > Sellimonas > Sellimonas caecigallum. The sequence goes on from NZ_VIRV01000021.1 coordinate 4,836, forward strand.
GGCTCTTCCCGGAAACTCTCTTCGCAGAATCTTTCCTAATTCCAGCCCGGACATTCCGGCAAGCTCAATATCCACAAAGAATATATCCCCTTCCTCTCCTTTTTCTGTCTGTTCGGCATATTCCAGGAAGCTCTCTGCAGATGAAAATATTTTTATTTCTGTCTTTCCAAATATTTTTGCAGTCTCTGCTATCTTGTCATGGATGATCCTTCTCATGCATTCGTCATCATCAATTACCACTATTTTTATCATTGGTTTTTTCTCCCTTGATCAGCCTGTAATATTCGTTCTCGTTGACCTTATGGAATATAGCTTCCCCATTCTCGATCTTGAGACGGAAAGTGTGTTCCCACAAAGTGTCCTCTCCATCTTGGGCCAGTATTTTCCCGCAGTGATAGACATATTCTCCTTCTTCATTGTCAGCAGTTTTCTGAATGATGTCATTGACGGCGTCCTGTATCTTCATGGATTGTCTTGTCGGAGACCAGCGCCCCAACAGTCGGTTTATACTCGTTTTGTTCAGAGGCACCTTTGGGAAAAAAATTGTCCGAAACTTCTCTTTTTCTTCCTTTCCCATGTTCAGGTACTCCAGCACTTGCCCGAGTAATCCTTCCACATCTTCATATGGAAATCCAAGTTCTGCATATGCGCAGATATGGCAGAGTATCCGCTCCAGGTCTTCTTTTTCCCCCAGCCGTTCATACCTTTCTTTCAGCCATCCGATACTCTCGAGCAACACGTCTCTTTTATCCTGGCTGTCCGTCTGACGAAACTTTGCCAACGCAAGTTTGATCCCTTCGATTTCCACGCGACTGCACTCCATCATCCCACCTTCTTCCTTCTGTCCTTTTTGTTGACAGACATCTTCTCATTCCGTTCTTTATTGTACTATATTTGATCAGATTTTTCATTCCCCTGTCCTCGAATTGTACTTTTTTGTCCTCGAATTCACATTTTCCTGCCAACAGTTTATTACAATTCCATCCGCAAAATCAACCGAAGATTTTTCCTCTAAAAAAGACCCCCGGCAGCGCATTTTGCCGGAGGTCTCTTTATGAGGGTTTTATGAGATTAAAACTTTTCTTTGTGTACCTTTTCCATTGGAAGTTTATCAAGCTCATACGGAGCTTTTTCTTCATTTGGCACTCCCACTGTCAGGATGGCCTGAAGTTTGTAGTTTTCCGGGTATCCCAGGATATCTCTTACAAATGCTTCCGTATCTCTTCCGTCTTCCGCTTTTCTGAGTCTTCCCTGCACCCAGCAGCTTCCAAGTCCCAGGGCATGTGCCATCAGATGCATGTTGCTCATAGCTGCGGAGCAGTCTTCTGTCCAGACGTCGGATGCATCTTCATTTCCCACTACCACGATGGCGCACGGAGCTTCTTTGAGCATCTTTACGGATCCTGCACGACAGTCTGCCATTTTGAGAAGGACGTCTTTGTCTGTCACGACAATGAATTCCCACGGGCGAATCGCTTTTCCGGATGCGGAGAGGATCCCTGCCTGCACGATCTTCGTGATATCTTCTTCGGATACCTTCTCATCTTTGTAACTTCTGATACTGCGTCTTGTTCGCATAAGTTCTAATAATTCCATTCGTCTCACCTCGTATGTATTTTACTTATCCTATTGTACTACAGTTTCAGATAATTTTCCAGAACCGCTCTCAGATCTGCTGTCATTCCATAGTCTGCCACTTTGAAGATCGCTGCGTTCGGATCTGTATTGACAGCCACAAAGAGTTTTGTATCCTTGATTCCTTCCGTGTGCTGGATCGCCCCGGATACTCCGAGAGAGATGCAGATCTTTGGACGGATCGTACATCCTGTCTGTCCGATCTGATGCTCGAACGGGATCGTCTCTGTGTCGACCATCGGCCTTGTGCCGCCGATAGCCGCGCCGATCTTGTCGGCAAATTCTTTTACGAGGGCAAAATTGTCGTCTTCCAGTACTCCTCTTCCTCCTACAACTACGATCTCGGATGAGAGAATGCTATCCGTCGTATCTTCTGTTGGAAGTACCTCTACGACTTCGATCTGTGAATCCGGTACAGCGATATCATCCATATATACAACTTCCGCGCTGTTTTCGGATGACGCTTCAGGTGCAGTGTATACGCCCGGTCTTACTGTCATCATCTGCGGATAGTATCCTTCTCTTGTGATGATCGTCACAAAAACATTCTCTCCGAAAGATGGTTTATTCTGTTTGATGTAATAAGAGCCGTCTTCTCTTGTTCCCACAAGCAGTTCGGTACAGTCTGCCGTGAGTCCGCAGTTAAGCTTCATAGCTACTCTTGAGAAGATGGAGCGTCCTGTCGGGGTAGCCGGAATCAGCACGGATGACGGATCGATCTTGCGCAGCATCTCCGCGATGACCTCGCTTGCCGCATCGTCCTGAAGCAGGATATCCCTGCTCGTCTTTACGACATAGATTTTTTCCACACCGAGTCCTTTTAACTCTTCCACTACAGTGTCACAGTCTTTGGCTGCTACGATTGCGCTGATCTCTTCTTTTGTCGTTTCCTGGATCAGACGTGCTGCGGAGACAAGTTCTGCGGATGCCGGCTCTAATTTCCCATTATAATTTTCTGCAAAAATACAAATTCCATTCGCCATTATAATTTTCCTTTCTCCTCATCAATCATATTCTTCAGCTTCACAGCCAGTTCTTCCGGTGTTCCTTCCAGCATTTCTGCCATCCTTCCTCCTGTCGGCTCGAAGGAGTCGATGACTGCTGTCGGGGATCCCGGGATACCTACCTGATCGGCCGGCAGCTTCAGGTCCGCATTCGTGTATGTTGCAAGCGGTTTATTTTTTGCCGCTCTCGTGCTTCGAAGCGTCGCCAGACGCGGCACGTTGGATCCGAAGTTCACAGAAAGAACTGCCGGAAGAGCACAGCGCACATGGAACCGTTCTCCATATACTTTCTTTACTGCGTCGATTTTGTCTGGAACTGCCTCGTCATACTGAATGCTCTGGATTTCCGCAACATGCGGGATTCCCAGGCATTCTGCAACCATCGCGCCTACCTGTCCGGTGGCGCCGTCTGCTGACAGCGCACCGCTTAAGATCAGGTCAAATTTTCCATATTTTTTGATGGCTTCTGCCAGTACCTTTGCTGTCGCAATGGTATCTCCGCCGGCAACTGCGCGGTCTGTGATCAGGCAGCTTTCGTCGCAGCCATGTGCCATCGCCTCTCTCAGTGCTTTTTCGGCATCCGGCGGTCCCATCGTAAATACGACTACTTTTCCGCCGGTCTGTTCTTTCAGCACCATTGCTTCTTCTATCGCATTTAAGTCTGCCGGATTGATCATGCCCTCTGCGCTGGCGCGGATCAGAGCATGTGTCTCCGGATCTACTGAAACATTATTTGAAACAGGTACCTGTTTGATAAGAACCGCTATATCCATTTTTTCCTCCTGAAATCTTGATTACGAATTAGCCAAGCAGACGTTTGAATGCCCAGTCTTCCAGTAATGGCGTGGATTCTCCGCGCATGATCAGTTTTGCAAGGTCTCTGCTTGCTGCCGGCGCTTCGATGACACCATTTCCGCCGTAACCTGTAGCGAGGATGTATCCTTCTACCGGAGTTTCTCCAAGGATCGGAAGGAAGTCTTTTGGTTCTGCGCGGTAGGAAAGCCAGGATGAAACAAGACCGCTGTCCACGATGCCAGGTACTTTTACTTCCAGCTGATCAAGCAGGAAGTCGATGAAGTAATCGTCTGTTCCGCCTGTTGCCGGAAGTTTGTCCGGATCCCACTGTCCTGCATGCATCGGGTTATTCAGATCCATGGACAGGTGTGATTTACAGATAAAGATGTTGTCTCCTGCTCTCAGTCCGTAGAATTCCGGGTATTTGAGTACCGGGAATGTGTAGTTGAGTTTCTTTCCCGGAGGGCAGAGGAAGAATGCTTCGGCTTTTGTATGCCAGATCGGTACATCCACTCCTACCATTTCTCCTGTGAACTTGCTCCAAGGTCCTGTACAGTCTACTACATAGTCGAATTCGTACTCTTCACCTTCGCTTGTCTTAAGTCCTGTCACTTTGTTATCTTTTACAACAACTTCTGTCACTTTGACGCCTGTCTTGATGACTCCGCCGTTTTTCTGCATTTTCTTTGCATATGTATTTGAGATCATCGTTCCGTCAAAGTATCCGTCGTCTGCTGTGTATCCTGCTCCAAGGATGTTGTCTGTGGAGATATCCGGAAGGATCTCTTTGATGCGGTCTTTATCTGTGATATATTCTCCTGAGTATCCTGCTGCCTTTGCAAGAGCGATACCTGTCTTGATCGTCGCTTCTACCTGTTCGTTTGTTGCGACAACAAGGGTACCTGTCTTGTCAAATCCTGCAGAACCTTTTTCTTCTGCTTCCATTTTCAGGTAAGATTCAAATCCGTATAATCTGACATCCCAGTATCTGTTCTTTAATGAGTCGTCGAACAGACATACTGTTCCGGCTGATTTTGCTGTGGATGCTCCGCCGATCGTATCTTTTTCAAACACGATCACTTCTGCATTGTCATAAAGGCTTAAATGATAGCCTAAACATGTTCCGGAAATACCTCCGCCGATAATACCAATTTTCTTCTTTTCCATATGAGTGTCTCCTTTTCTTTTATATTTTTTTATTTATTTGTGCTCGATTTCCATGTTGTCCAGCAAGAGCACTGTCTCAAGCAGGACGTCGCATCCGCGCCGGATATCTTCTTCTTTCGTAAATTCATATCTGGAATGGCTGATACCCTCTTCGCTTGGGACAAAGATCATGCCTGTCGGAAATACTCTCGTCATCAGCAGGGAATCATGGAATGCCCCGCTTGGCAAGACAGTGTAGTCCACATCCAGCTTCTTTACTGCTTTTTCGATGGCGCTTTTTACTTCTTCCGCCATCGGAGCCGGTTCATGGTAAGAAATATGTTCCCAGCTCAGTGTTTCCTGTGCCTCGTCGCACAGCTTTTTGACGTATGTGTAAAGTTCCTCTTCTATTTTCTTCATCACATCGGCGCTCTGATCCCGGATCTCCAGATGGAAGGTACAGCTGCCAGGGATGACATTGACGGAATTTGGTGCGACTTTGATCGTTCCTACAGTGGCTACTGTGTACTGCCCTCCGAGCCGCTTTACGACATTTGGCACTTCAGAAATAAATCTGGCCGCTGTCACAAGGGCGTCTTTCCGGTCTTCCATCATTGTGCTTCCTGCATGGTTTGCCTGTCCTTGGATCTGCACTTCGTAGCGGCTTACACCGGCTATGGATGACACGATCCCAACCGGTATCCGGTTTTTGTAAAGTGTTCCTCCCTGCTCCACGTGGAGTTCGATAAAACAGTGGACAGATGCCGGATCGATCTTGGCTTTCGCCACATTTTCTACCGTGATTCCATAATTTTTGAATACTTCTTTTCTCGTTTGTCCATACATATCCAGGTCATTTTCTGAGATCCCCAGATCTTCCCCGCAGATCGCACCGCTTCCCAGAAGTCCGCTTCCAAAACGGAAACCTTCCTCATCAGTAAATACGATGACTTCCAGCGGATGTCTAAGCCTCTTCCCTGCTTTGACAAGGGCTTCGCAGACTCCAAGTCCTGCCATACAGCCTACCACACCATCGTATTTTCCTCCGTCCGGCACTGTGTCAAGATGGGATCCCATCATGATAGCCGGAAGATCAGGTTCTTCCCCCTCCAGACGTGCGATCAGGTTTCCCGCCTCGTCCATCCGTACCGGGATACCGAGTTCTCTGAAGTAACCCTGGAATATTTCACGGGCTTTTACGTCTTCGTCGGAATACGCCATCCTTGTGTGGGTACCGTCTTCCTGCGCACCGCAGGCGTACAGCTCTTCCAGACGTTCCGTTACTTTCTTTGCATCGACTTCCACCTTATCCCTCCTCGCTTCGTTGTCATTTCATATTTCATAGTATAGATAATTTTTTAACAGCTTACATCGGTGCATCCAGATAAAAATAATTCGGCAGTTTATCCAAATTAGATAAACTGCCGTCCTGTTGCTTTGTTTATTTTTCCCTCTATTTTTTATTATAATCCTCGATCATTTTATAGACTACAAGACCGATACGGACCGCCAGCATCTCGTTTGCATTGTTGAAGTCCATTCCTGTGATCTTGGCAATCTTTTCGATCCGGTATGCCGCCGTCTTATAGTGAACATACAGATCCTGTGCTGTCTTGGAAAGATTCTGGTTGTAGTTGAGATACGTCTTTAACGTGGCCACAAGATCTTCCTGCTGTGGTTTTTTGTAATTGTAAAGTTTCTGCAGCGATTCCGGCACGTACTCGAGGAGGAGCGCCGGATCGTTCAGCTGACACAAAAGTTTGAAGATCCCAAGATCAGAAAACATCATCAGATATGATGTTCCTTCCTCAGAAATATCTCCCGCGATATCAATAAATGAGAACGCATCGTCCGCCTCCTTATAGGATTCCTGCAGATGAATGATTCCTTCTACCATCTTTCCCACGCCGGCCTTTACTTTCAGTTTTTTATTCTGCCGCGTGACTGCGTCCTGTATCAGATTTCGGATTTCTTTTAATTCCTTCCTGCATTCTACCTGCGTCTGATCCGGATCAGCCGTCATGATAACGACGAGCTTCTCCATATCCCTGTGGATCTTGGCCCCTGTCATGTGCTGCTTTACCGCCTCTTCCAGGTAGTTTAAATGATACAGTTTTTCATTTATATTTTTCTGCTTTCTTCCCTCATTTGCCACACCGAACACGATGATCCTGTAAAAACCGTCCGGATCCATGCCAAGCAGAGCCGTACTTTTTTTCAGCTCCCCGGAAGATGTTACCTTTCCGTTCAAAAGATTATTGAGGATGTCATTCTGATATTTCTTTTCCAGCTCCGACACCGCAAACTTTCTTGAGAATTCGTACTGGAGAGCTACGATCGCATTTTCCACGGCAATGCAGTCCATCATATTAAAAATGGAATCTCTCTCTGTGATGACAAGATACATCTGTACTCCGACATTGAGCCGGATCTGCACGATATACTGGACGTTCTCTCCTTCCTGTCTCATATACCGGTAGTTCGTGATCGTGCCAGGATCATATTCCTTGGCATCTTCCGACAACTGGAAATCAATTATCTGATCGTTTGCCGCAGCGTAACATGTCATGTTCTGGTTGTAAAGAGCCACCGGATTACGGATCAGTTTATTCAGCATATCCAGAATATCCCCTACCGGATTTTTTTTGTGGCCCTGTGACAGGGACAATGCTGTAAAATTATCATGCGTTGTCTTGAAATATTTGAGTTTCGTGACTTCCTCATTGAAAATATTCTCCATGACAAAACACATGATCTTTTGGAAAGAAATCTCAAAAGGCACTTCCACAAGCGGGATATCATATCGGTCCGCAAACTCCTGCAAAAGCCCTATCTTCTTTTCCGCTTCCTCTACCTTACGTCCTCGTTTGATGATCAGTCCGCTGATCTGCTTTTTCTGGATTTCCTCGATATACTCGGCAAACTCGGCGGTGCTGCAGTATTTGAATGCATAAAGCCCTGTCAAAAGCAGTTCTCCGCCGTTGATAAATTTCACGATATCAGGTGCTTCAATAATGGTCACACCTTTGATTTCTTTTTGTATCCCTTTTTTCCCGCACAACAGCTTCATCTTTGCCAGATTTTCTGTGCGCAGCAATTCTGCAACTGTAAACCCCATATTTTCACCTTCATCGCTATATTTTCCGCATATAAACAGTATAACACACGATTGCAAAAAAACGCCACAGGATTTTTCCTGCGGCGCTTTTCGAACCGTTTATTAACAGGATGTAATGAGCTTTTCCGCAAGTTCTGCCATGATGACAGATGCCTTTGCAAAATCGCTGTATTTTGTGAACTCTACCGGACAATGGCTTCTTCCGTCTTTGCTCGGAACAAACAGCATCGCTGTCGGGATGACCTGTCCGATCTCAAGGGAGTCGTGTCCGGCTCCGCTTGGAAGATACTTATAGCTGTATCCGTGTTCTTTACAGCTTTCTTCCATTTCCCGGAGCATATCCATGGACAGGTTGACCGGCGTGATGGTCAGCTTATTCTGGATGTCGTAGCTTCCGCCCATGGCTTTCACTTCTCTGTCGAGAGCTGCGCGGATGCGGTTTGCGATATCGTTGATGTTGTCATTGTTCTTAGAACGGATATCTACCGTAAATTCACATTTTTCTGCAACGATATTCATTCCGCCTGGGATCGTGTTGATATATCCGACTGTGGAAACGCTTCCGTCCGCTTTTTCTCTCGCCCAGTCTGCGATCTTGGAAATGACTTTTGTAGCTGCATCTACTGCATCCATTCTCATATCCATCGGTGTCGTACCTGCATGGTCGGATCTTCCGTTTACCGTGATCATATATCTCTGGATACCGACGATGCAGTCCACAAGTCCGATTTCAATATTTTCTGCGTCCAGGACTGGTCCCTGTTCAATATGTGCTTCCAGGAAATATCCGATGGATCCGTCCGGCCATTTTGCATCCTGCACTTTTTCCGGATCCAGATTGTACTCTTTCATGGCCTCATAGATGGATACACCGTTTTTATCTGTGAATTTTTTGCAGTATTCCGGATCCCTGTTTCCAAGCATTGCCCCGGATCCAAAATATCCTGTTCCGAATCTCATTCCTTCTTCGTCGCAGAAACCTACAACTACAAAGTTACGTTTCGGAACGATTCCTTTTTCTTTCAGAAGTCTTGCCACCTCGATGGCGCATACGACTCCGGCGATCCCGTCATAGTTTCCGCCGTTTACTACGGAATCATAGTGGGATCCCATCATGACGCACGGGAGATCCGGATTTTCGCCTTTCATTGTCCCGAAGACGTTTCCCGCTGCATCCTCATGTACTTCCAATCCCGCCTCTTCCATTGTCTTTCTCAGGAAATCGACGGCTTCTCTTGCTTCCTTTGTAAACGGAAGTCTTGTACATCCTTCTCCCGGAGTTGCTGTGAACTGTTTCAAATGTTCCAGATCCTGCGCAATTCTGCCTGTTACTTCTTCAATACCCATTTTTTGTCCTCACTTTCCTTTTTATTGTGTATATGAATATTTTTATTTCTTTTTCAATCGGTCGTAAAGATGCACCTTGACCGGAGAATACAGCATCGCTGCTCCGATCATGATAAACCCTGCCGTACACAACCCGTCATTTCCTCCGGAAAGCCCTGCCATGATCACGGCAAATGCTGCCATGATCACAAGAAATGCGATGGTAAGCCCTCCTGCCCGGGTCTGAAAAAAACTCTTTTCTTCCACTGAAACTCCCTCTCTCTCTGTCATTATAGGCTGACTGCCGCAAACGCCAGCACTCCAATAGCGATAGCAACCGGCACTGTGATCACAATGATCTTCTTGAGTACCTTTCCTTCGTTTCCGAGAATGTCTGCCGTCGTCGTTCCGAGGATGATATTACTCGGGCTGACTGCACTTCCTATGGATCCTCCGGAAGACTGTGCTCCCAGTATCACAGAAGGATCTACCTCCAGCAGACCTGCCGTCGTCGTCTGGAATCCTCCAAAGAGGATGTTGGAACTCATATTGCTTCCGGTCATAAAAGATCCGAGAAGTCCCACGAACGGGGAAAGTACCACGTAGACTTTTCCAAGTACATTGGCGATCCCATTTGCCAGCACTACCGTCTGTCCGGTTCCCGCCATAACTTTTGACATGATGACAAGTCCGATCACGGCGATACCCGACGGCATCGTCATAGATACCGAGCGGACAAATACACCCTTTACTCCGCCATTTTTGATCCAGCCTTTCTTTTTGTAATAGACAAGTCCGATAAGAGAAGACAGCAAAAGGAACATGCTGGCGTGCGTAAACGGCGACAGAGGCGAGAAGCATTCTGTGGCCTCATTGACATATCCGTATCCTGTCTGCGTCTCCGGAAAGGCAAGTCCGATCTGGAACTGGGACAAAAATGTATTGACCGGTTTTACGACCAGAACAATAAGCGTAATGGCCGACAAAAGAAAATACGGTACAAATGCATGGATGAGGGTCATTCCCTCCGGCTTATCATCTGCGCTCTGCCCGGCAAATGTCCGATCCATGATCTGGCTCTCTTCCACGCACCAGTCTTTTTTATAAGGTTTCATCTGACCAAGAAGAAGGACTGCCACAAGTGAAATACATGCCGGAACAAAACATGCGATCGTCGTGTTGACCTGAGTTAGGAGAAGTTCTCCCCCTCCCTGGATCAAAGAGATAAACATAACCGGCAGAATTCCTTTTTTGATGGCTTTCCCTTTGCCGTAAAACCAGCAGATGACCATCCCGTCTATGATATTCCAGAACCAGATAAAGGCAGCTGTGCAAAAGGCGGTAGCCAGGTATTCCTTGCTTCCTGCCGTGAGTCCTGCGCTCATAGCCAGGGCGTCCCACGCTGCACCAAGCGTCCCGAACGTATTTCCCCAGGACTGCCCGAGAAGCGGGATGATAACCGCCCACATCGGTTTGACTCCGATACCGATCAGAAGCGGCGCTCCTACCGCCACCGGCACTCCAAACCCTGTAATACCCTGAAGAAAGCTTTCGAATATCCATCCCATGGTCAGTACAAGCAGAAGTTCGTTTGGAAGCAGTTTCCTCATGCCATCCCGGATAACGGAAAATGCTTTCGCTTCGCTTCCCACCTGATACATCAGGACCGCTGTCCAAACGATCAGAAGGATCGTAAGGGCATTCCATATGCCTTTTGCCCCCTCCGATACGATCAGGCGGATATCTGCCTTGTAAAATACAAGTCCTGTTATCACTGTGATGACAAGTCCCACCGGAGCTGCTTCTGTAGCTCCCCACTGGAATTTGATCATCAGTACGAGCAGTACGATAATGGGCAGACATGCCAGTCCCCACATGAAAAAATTAATTGGTATGTTCATATTCTCTCTCCTAAGTCGTATTGACAGGACGCTGCCGGATTTCTATTCATGGATCACAGTCCCGGTCTTTCCCGCGATTCCGTCCGCCGCTTTATCCAGAAGGGTAATAAGTGTCTTTCTCCCCTGCCCGGATCTTGCGAAGCGAAGAGCCGCTTCGATCTTCGGGAGCATGGATCCTTTTGCAAACTGATCCTGCCGAATGTATTCTTCTGCCTGTTCCACCGTGATGTCAGACAGCCATTCCTGATTTTCTTTTCCGAAATTGATGGCCACTTTCTCTACCGCCGTAAGAATGACAAGGAAATCCGCCCCGATCTGAGCTGCCAGAAGACTGCTCACATTGTCTTTATCTATAACCGCATTGACCCCGGTTAATTTCCCGCCCTTGTTGATGACCGGAATCCCGCCGCCTCCGCATGTGATGACAATATGTCCTGCTTCCAGCAATGTCTCGATAGTCTTTAATTCCCGGATCCTCTTTGGCATCGGGGAAGGAACCACGACACGGTATCCTCTTCCCGCGTCTTCCATGCAGTGCACCCCTGTCTCTTCCAGTTCCAGCGCCTCTTCTTTCGTGAGAAAGCCGCCGATAGGTTTGGTCGGGTTTTCAAATGCTTCATCATTTTCATCTACCTCGACCTGGGAAAGGATGGTGGAGACCTTCCCGTCTATCTCGCGCTTAAACAATTCGTATTTGATGGCATTTTGCAGATCGATCCCGATATATCCCTGGCTCATGGCGACACAAGTCGGGAGCGGGACCTTTTTATAGTTTTTATTTTCCGCCCGCAGACTGTCCATGGCGTCCTGGATCATACCCACTTGCGGCCCGTTTCCATGGGTCACGATAAGGCTGTATCCTTCCTGCGCCAAATCTACGATCACTTTTGCTGTCTTTGCGACAGCCTCTTTTTGCTCTTCTATATCTTTGCCCAGGGCGTTTCCGCCCAGGGCTATCACAATTTTCTTCTTCTCCACAGCCATCTTCCTTTCTGCTTTCTTCGTCTATGAAGTAAAGCCGAGTTTTTTGGCATACGCAGCGATCGCTTTTTCGAAGCACTCGATCGGCGGATGCACAGTTCCTGCGCCGATCTGTCCGTATCCGGCGATCTTATGCGCGATTCCCGTATTGATTACCGGAGTGATGCCTTTCTCTACTACAAGTCTCGCATCGATTCCAAGGCAGGCTCCCTGGAAATTCCAGTTCGGGATGATAAAGTTCGGATTGCGGTCGATGGTAATCTCCGTCATCTCTGTGCTTGTGCGCAGAGCATCCTCATATCCGCCTGCGCCGACAAATCTTGTCACAGCCGGGGCTGCGATCATTGCCATACCGCCGACTCCTACCGTTTCTGTAATGGCGCTGTCTCCCATATCCGGACACGCATCTTCTCCGTCATATCCTGTAAAGTAAAGTCCCTGCGGCGTATTGACCGGACCTGTAAACCATTCGTCTCCCATGCCGGCGATCCGGATACCGAATTCATATCCGTTTCTGCACATCGCAGTTACGATCGTACCTCTTTCTATTGTCCTTGCTGCATCCATAACGGCTTTTCCTGTCGCCATCATGATATTCAGGAAGAACTGATCCGTATCGGAAAGGAATTTGATGACATCATAGCGATCCTTGTCATCCATATCCATTTTTGTGATCGTCGGAGCCACTTCTTTCAAGAACGCAAGAGAAGCCGCGATATTTCTCTGATGGAATTCATCCCCCATAGCGATAGCCTTTGCGATAAGCGGATTGACATCGATGCCTCCAAGTTCCCGGATAGCTCTTCCAAGAGTTGGGCCAAGAACATCTCTCATCCAGCGAAGCCTTTCCACAACCTCTTCGGAATATGCCCCGAAACGAAGTACCTTTCCGATTCCTTCATTCATCGTACAGTACGCTTCATTTCCGTCCGTTACATTTTCCACAACAAATACTGCCATGTTCGGAGATGTGATTCCTCCCATCGGTCCGACTGCTTTCACATGATGACACGGAATGAATCGGATCTCTCCGGACTCCAGAAGCTTGCGTGCATCTGCTTCATTATCTGCCCATTCTTCAAAAAGGACTGCTCCCACACAGGAACCCTGCATCGGATCCGGCATGTTTTCGTAGGCTACCGGCGGACCTGCATGGAGGATCACTTTTCCTTCCCGCATCTCCGGAATCACTTCTTTTGCCCGCACGTTATCCTTGATGACCGGCTGGCTTGCCACCACTTTTGCGATGACTTCACGGTTTGCTTCATCGATGTCCAGACCATCGTAGTGTCTGAGGAAATTCAGGGTCTTGATAAGTTCCACATTTCCTCCTGCCGGCGGCATCCAGTCATACTGCACGACTTCGCAGCCAAACTGTTCTGCCACTTCTGCAAAGCTTTTCAGTCCGAGATTGATGATCTTCGGCTTCTCGGACAGCATCTGGAGCAGCTTTTCGGATGCCTTTTGCGGAACAACATCAGATGTCTGTCTTGGACGGATCTCCTTTTCCGGTTCGTCAAAATCGAGTCCGATAGCCTGAATCGCTGTGCGAACGGCAAGTTTATTTGTCTCGCAGACGATAACGCCCGCTTCTTTCAGCTTGTTTACCGCCTCGTCATATCCCTGATAATCTCTTCTTGTCCCGCATACTGTGGAGACGAAGAATACTTTCCTTCCCTCTGCTTCTGCCTTTTTCTGGAGCTCTTTGATCGTCGGGAGAAGTGCTCCTGCCATATCTTCGTGGGAACCGTATCCAAGCATGATATCGAAAAGGATCACACCTGTAGATTCATCATCTACCGCCTCCTGCATACATTCGATCCGTTTTGCAGGATCGATCATTGGATGCGGTTTGCCCTGTGTATACACGTCATCTCCAAGATCTACCACAATGTGCCCGTCTGTCTTCAACATGAATCCTTCCGCTTTTTCCGGCGGAATGGCAAGCTTTAACGCATCTTTGATAAGCATTGCGGCTTCCCCTGCAAGTGTTCCTCCGGAATAGTATGCCTTGATCGTCTTCTTGGCATCAGCCGGATAAAATTCGGATCTGTCTGTATGAACTTCCCCTTCTTCCGCTTTTGTGCCTCGCACAAGGCTTACTGCCAGACGTGCCGCCTCGTCGAGAGTATATGTATGATAGAAGTTTTCTTCATGATATTCCGGCTTTTCTCCCAGGAAAAGAGTGATAACCGGTTTTTTGCAGACGCTCAGTCTTGCAGAGATTTTTTCCCTCACTTCTTTTGCCGGTGGTTTGGAAATCACGATCAGTACTTTGACAGTGTCGTCATCTTCCATCGCGTCGATCATATCCATCATGGTAATGCCTCCTACCTCTGTGGACAGATCTCTTCCGCCTGTACCGATGGCGTTTTTAACTCCTTCTCCGAGACGGTCAATGATCGTAGTAAGCTCCTGAATTCCGGTTCCGGAAGCTCCGATGATCCCGATCGCCCCCGGTGTCACACTGTTTGTGAATGCCACCGGCACTCCCTGGATGATGCCTGTACCGCAGTCCGGTCCCATGACAGCAAGACCCTTCTCATGTGCTTTTTCTTTTAACTTCTTCTCATCTTCAATCGTCACATTATCGCTGAACATGAAGACATTCATTCCTTCGTCCAGCGCCCGGTCTGCTTCCAGAGCTGCATAGGCTCCCGGGATAGAGATCACAGCCAGATTGGCATCCGGAAGTTTCTTCAGAGCCTTATCCCATGATTTCACACTTTCGGCCCCTTTTTTCCCTTCGCTGGATGCGGACTGCTTTTTAAAGAATTCGTCTATCTCCTTCATGATCGTATCCAGAAGGCTGTCATCGTCAATGTCCGCAACAACTACCATATCGTTTGCTGTGGACGCCATCAATTCTTCCGTATCCAGGCCGCTCTGTTTGAAAATATCTTTGTTGGCCGGCGTCGCCATCATGATAGATACTTTCTTTACTCCTTCTATCGTAGAAATCTGATTCGTCAAAAGCATAAGCACGACAGAATCATGATAACTGCCTTTTTTTACTACTGTTTTTAACATCTTTTATTCTCTCCTTCACTATTCGGCAAATCTGTTTTTGTGGTCATATCTGTTGTAATGGATATCGTCGCTGATGAGATACTCGTAAATGGAATCCACGATCTCGATTCCTCCGTCCTCATAGGCTTTCTCTTTTCTCATGACAGCGCGTTCTCCCGGATAGTACACTTTGTCATATCCGTCGGCCGTCGGCATCGCGTTAAGCTCATCACATGTCTCAGACATGTTTTTCTTAAACTGCTCAAGTCCGCAGAACCGGTTCGGATCCATCACGATGTGCATCTGTCCAAGCTCTCTTCCCTTGGAGCAATCATGATACATAGAGCTTACATGTTTTCCAAACGGCACTCCCATAAGGATTCCTGAGAAAACATCCACCATCATCATCAGCCCGTACCCTTTTGCTCCTGCGATCGGAAGCAGGGCGTTTACGAGATTCGGATCTGTGACAGGATTCCCTTTTTCGTCTACTGCCCATGTATCCGGGATTGATTCTCCTCTGGATCTCTTGTCCAATATTTTCCCCCAAGCCTGAACCGTCGTAGCCATATCAAACACAACTTTTCTGCCATCTGCTGTCGGCGCAGCAAATGAAATCGGGTTTGTTCCGTAATATGGTTCTGTCCCTCCCGGAGGCACTGCCATCGGATCGGACTGGCAGAAGGAAATCGCCACAAGATCCTGATCTGCCGCCATCTCAGTATAATATCCAATGGATCCGCTGTGAGAGATATTTCTCATTCCCACTACTGCGATGCCGTTCTCTTTCGCCATTTCGATGGCCTTCTCCATCGCTTTCTTGGCAGCCACATATCCGCATCCATTGTCTCCTTCAAAGACTCCAGAGCATGGACCAGTCTTTTTAAACTCAAAATGCGGATCTGTTGTGATACCCCCTTTTGCGATTCTCTCACTGTAATATTCCACTCTTACCGCTCCGTGAGAATGATATCCTCTTTCATCTGACCATGTCAAAATCTCTGCTGTGATATCTGCGTGTTCGTCTTTCAGACCCGCCCTCATCAGTTTCTTTTTCATCAAGCCTTTAAGTTCTTCTCTTGAAAGCCTCATTACCATAATCCTCTCTTTCATTGATTTTATCCTGTCTCCAGGCAACGTCACTATGATAATATTATTGCAATCAATGAACTTTTTTTCAATTGTTTTTTTAGATATATCGAAAACAGCTTTTTTATCTAACCTCAGACATTTTGTCTATTTTTTCACGTAATTGTCTATAAGAACATGATTTCCTATAGATAAAAAAACCAGCCCGTCAGTCTGCACAACCAATTCCTGACGAGCCGGCTTTTCCAAAACACATCTATAGTATCCGGAAGAATAAATCACATGCTGCAATCAATATCGTGCCTTAAAGCTGCACATCTCTGTTACAGTCTTTTGAGTAGATATATGTAACTTCCTCATCTTTGCCTACGCCGTAGCATGCCTGCGGGCAGTATGCCTGCATAAACACGTAGTCGCCTTTCTGAAGCGGTACCCAATCGTCTCCGATACGGTACATTGCTTTTCCGGAAAGGAAATACATGCCGTGCTGCTGTACATGTGTCTCAATGTAACCATGAGACGCTCCCATCTTAAATTTCAGGATGTGGAAGTTCATGTCAAATCCGAAATCTCCTGCTGCCGGAAGGAAATCTTTGATGTGGCAGTTTTCCATTCCTTCATATGGAATCCACGGAAGATCATTGTCATTTCCCACGACTGTGTGGGCAGCATATCCTTCCACTGCTTCGTATCTGCGTTTGTATGCAAAAAGAGTCGCATCTTCTGTTCCTGCATTTTCAAATGCTACCGTGTTGCTTACCGGTGAATAAATATATCCGCCTTTTGTGAGTGTCGTTTCCTGATCTGCATTCTTTACTTTCACGCTTCCTTCTACCACGTAGATAAAGCTTTCCAATCCTTCGCCGCCAAATGCAGGATTGTTTCCGCCTTCATGTACTGTGATGAGATAATCTGCAAAAGAAGCTCCCATCGCAGGTGAGCCAAGGATCGTCACATCGCAGTTCGTGTAGCCCGGAATAGCGTTTTTCACGATTCCGTCCGGCTCGATCACCACATAGCTTCCCATCTTAACGATAGATCTTGTATTCAGTAATTCTTCGCGATATCCTGTCTGTCCGTTTAAATAACTCATTTCAAATCCTCGCTTTCATTTTACCTTATTTACCAAACGGTTTTCCGTCAGTTGTTTTTATAATATCATTATTGCAGGAATTGTCCGATGATGCAATCGTAATATCAGATAAAAACTCTCTGTTTTTTTATCCACTTTTTCACTTTTGTCAATATTTTAACAATTGTATTTTATGTTATAATGTACTTACGGCTTTTTGCCGCAATTTGCAGACAAAGGAGAACCTCATGTTTACAGAAAGAGAAATTCATCTTGATACATCTGCTTTTCCAAAAAAAGCAGTTATTTATGAAAATCCAGATATTCCGCCAAAGGCCTGTCTTTTGTATTTCCACGGAGGAGGGCTTTTATACGGTACAAAAAAAGATCTCCCTTCGCTCCATCTCGAGCTGCTGACATCTGCCGGTTACCTTATCGTGTCCTACGATTATCCGCTGGCTCCGGCAGCCAAGCTGGAGACCATTGTCGCTGATGTAGAAGCCTCCATCCGGCATTACACAGAACAGCCGTCTCTCTACTATCGGAAGCCACTCCCATATTTTCTCTGGGGCCGTTCCGCCGGGGCTTATCTGTGTCTTCTGGCCGCAGCAAAAAACGCTTTTCCTACTCCTCCGAAAGGCATTCTTTCCTTTTACGGATATGGGTTCCTCTGTGACGACTGGTTCTGCACGCCGAGTCCTTATTACTGTACTCTACCGGAAGTTCCTTCTTCCTGCCTGGATGCCATAAAAGACGAGATCATCACAGAGGGGGATCTGAATACCCGCTATAGTCTCTACGTATACGCAAGGCAATCCGGACAGTGGAAGTCACTGATCTACGAAGGCCGTGACAAAACATTCTATCTCGACTACTCTCTGCGCACCTGCGACCGCCTTCCGTGCCCGCTCTTCTGCGCACACAGTACGGGCGACACCGATGTCCCTTATGCCGAATTCCTGGAACTTTGCAGGAAATACCGTGCACAACGTTTCGTCGTCTCCCGTTCTCTCCATGATTTCGATCGGGATGAATCGGATCCGGCTGCCCGAAAACTTCTGGAATCAACTATATCCTTTATGGAACAGAGCCTGCAGTAAAACACTGCCGGCTCTGTTTTTTTACAATATTTATTTTGCGTCCCGTTCCTCGAAAATCGTTCCGGTGCGGAATGCTTTGGAACTCTTCATATATTTCATCAGCAGGTAGTAAGCCACGCCTGACGGGATCAGACTGATATACCAGGACAGCTGCACCTGGATGAGGGAGCATATGGAGCCAAATATGATGGCAATAACTGCCGCCCAGTTAACCCCTTTGAACACGCCGCTCTTATCATACAGACGGTTGACGTCCAGCTTTTTCTTCCGGAGAATGTAGTAATCCACTGCCATGACTGCGAAGATCGGTCCAAGGAATGCCGAATAAAACTGTGTGAAAAGATTCAGTCCTGCTGCGGATTCGTCTGTGACAAGCTTCCAAGGCATACAACAGATGGACAGAACACCTACGATGACCGTAGACAGTTTCCATTTCACATGGAACGCTTCCATCAGCACATAAGCCGGCGGCACGATATTGTTCAGTACGTTGGTCGTAACCTGAGCAAATGCGATAAACAAAAGCGTCACGACTGTCAGGAATTTGCTTCCCATCGTCGTGGAGAATACAACGACTGGATCACTGTTTCCTGTAGCTGCTGTCACGAGAAGACCAATCAGCCCCATGAACAGTGTGACAGGAAGAATGGCGATCGTGTAAATACTTCCGGTAAACACCGGTCCGACATTCTCTTTCACATTTCGTGAATAGTCAGATGCATTAATGATCATGGTTGAGTAAATGCCAAGGAACGACGTGGTTGCTGCCCAGAACGGCATTCCCCATGTCCCCTTGATTCCCGAAAATACGTCGTCGATCTCCGTGGAGAACTGTGTTCTTACTACATACAGCATATATATAAGGATGGCGATGATGAAAATACAGGAGATGTTTTCCATCCATTTGATCCCCTCAAATCCATTGATAGCAAGCGCCACCTGAAGGGCAGTAAACAGGATGTAGACAACCGGCAGATTGTCAAACCCAAACAGGATTTTAAAACAGCTGTTGATAGCCCCTGCACCTACCCAGCTCTGGAAGCCGAACCAGATGATAGCCGGTACCCCTCTTAAAAGCCCCGGAACTTTGATTCCCGCTGTTCCAAAGCTGCTTCTGAGCTGTACGGTAAACGGAATCCCGTATTTATGTCCGCAGTTTCCGATGACAACGAGAGCCACCGCGATGACCAGACAGCCGATAATCATAGCCAGGATCGCCTGTGATACTGTCAGTACTCCGATAAGTCCTGCACCCATGGAAAATGTACCGATAGATACACATCCTCCCATGAAGCTGGCCGCATAGGACACCGGCCCCATGATCCGTTTTTTGGTCGGCTGCAGATCCGGATCTACATTCCTGGCAAGTTCCGGATTCAGATTTTTATTCTCAACTAAATTACTCATATGTTCTCCTTTCCATGTTTCCAGTAGATCAGTCTAATCTTCTGACAAGCTCTCCTACCCCTTTTTCCGCTGTGATCTTTCCATCTTCCGCCACAATATGCCCCCGAATGATGGTGCATACCGGAAGACCTTTTCCTTTCATTCCGACAAATGCTGAGATTTTATTAACATAAAGAAGGGAATCTTCTGTGATCTCCCATTCTTTTTCCGGATCCACGATCAAAAGATCCGCATCAAATCCTGGCTGGATATCTCCTTTTTTGCCGTAGATGCCAAACGCCTTGGCCGGATTTTTGGCTGTCGCCCTGGCAATCGCCGTCGGACATACATTTCGTTTTACGCAGCCTTCGTAGAAAGCGATCTGGAAAGAATTCTGGATGCCGCTTATGCCTCCCCACACTTCAAATACATTCGTAATCTTTTTGCCAAGGATCTCGTTGTATTTTTCATCGTAGGAACATGGAGAGTGGTCGCTGGCGATGCCGCTGAATGTACCGTCTTCCACATAAGACCAGAGCCGATCTACTTCTTCCTGACTCCGAAGAGGCGGCGCACACTTAAAGAGCGGTCCGTTCTTTATCACATCCTGATCCGTCAGGCTTAAATAATGGGCGCATGTCTCCGCCGTGATATCGTAACCCTCCTGCTGTGCCTCCTTGATCTTCTGCGCCACATCCGGACTGCTGACATGGCAGATATGGGCTTTGCACCCTGTCGCTTTTGCGATCTCGATGATATCAACAGTGGCCAGCATCTCAGCGATGACCGGTCTGGAATCCAAAAATCCCTGCCAATCCAGACGTCCTTCTCTCATCATCCGCTGTTCCTGCCATTTGATAGTGGAAAAATCTTCACAGTGGAATCCTGCACGTCCTCCAAACTCTTTGATGATCTGCATAGCCTCATACGCCTGTCCATAATTTAAAGAACTATAGTCCGGGGACACCGGTCCTATGAAGGATTTAAAAGCCACACAGCCTTTATCATGAAGTCCTTTAAGGTCTCCCAGATTGTCCGGTATCAGACCTCCCCAGAAACAGTAGTCAACATAGGCGTTCGGCCCGACGATCTCATGTTTGCGATCAAAAAGCTCTGCGTTTGTCATGGCAGGTTCATTCTGGAGCGGCATGTCGATGATGGTCGTATATCCCCCGACAGCCGCTGCAGCTGTACCATGCGCGTAGTCTTCCCGCCATTCATATCCCGGATCATTTAAGTGTGCGTGTGTATCAATGGCACCCGGAAATACATATTTCCCGTCCGCATCCACCGTCTTTTGGGCCTGTGCATCCACTCCCGGAGCCAGAATGGCTGCGATTCGTCCATCTTTTACTGCCACTGTACCCTCGTATACTCTTTCTGCTGTCACGATTTTTCCGTTTTTTACCAACAAATCATACATATTCTCAAATCCTTTCCTAAATCTGATATCTGTTTATCGGCGCTTCTCCTTCTATTTTTTTACCGGCTTCACATATTTCCCATACCCGATGGCATCTTGTTCGTACATACCGTCTTTTGCGACTACTTTTCCGCGTATAATGGTGTAAACTGGCGCACCTTTTCCTTCCAGCCCATCGAAGCATGTCACGTGTCCTTTTGTAAGCAGTTCTTCCTGCCTGCATGTCCATGCTTTATCCGGATCAACAATGACGATATCTCCGTCAAATCCAAGTTCAAACGCGCCCTTCTTCCCGTACAGTCCAAATACTTTAGCAGGATTGTAGTCCATGACTTTTGCGATCAGGCTTGGACTGAGCCCTTTCTTATGTACTACCATATCAAACATCATTGGCAGGAAGAACTGGATCGAATTGAGGCCTCCCCAGGCATGCCAGATGTCCTTTGTCTCGTTGTCTTTTTCTTCATCAGCAGCCGGAGAATGGTCGCTTCCTACGCAGGAAAGCGTTCCGTCCAGAACATAATCCCAAAGCTTTTCCATGTCCTCTCTTTTTCGCATAGGAGGCGTGCATTTGGCCGGCGCTCCCTTCTCAAAAACAAAGTCTTCTGTAAATCCAAGGTAATGCGGGCAAGTCTCTGCTGTGACTGGAAGCCCTTCATAGATCGCATCTTTTACTGCCTGCGCCACCATCGGATGGCTCACATGGCAAATGTGCACCCTTCCGCCGGTAGCTCTGGCCATATCGATCACATTCTTGGTCGCCACATACTCTGTCCACACATCATGCGCATCCAGGAAGTCTCTTATCTTTTCTTCTTTCGTCCTCCCTTCTTTTCCCTTCGCTTCCCTTTCTCTTTCCAGTACCTGTCCGTACTCTTCACAGTGAAATCCACATAATGCACCGTATGGTTTCAGAATCTCAAGCGCTTTCCTTACATTTCCCATATTGACCGTCGGGAAAAGATCCCCGTTGGGACAAGTGCATCCTGCCGCAGCTGCAGCTCTGGATCCTGTCTCAAAATCTTCCCTGTATTCAAATCCAGGTTCGTTCAAATGAGCATGGCAGTCTATGATCCCTGGAAAAACATAATTTCCCTTTGCATCTATGACTTCTTTTGCCTCCGCCTCGGTCCCTTTTTCCAAAAACGCACTGTAAATCCCGTTTTTTATTGCAATATCAGCTTCATAGATACGGTCCGGAGTGACCAGTTTCCCATTTTTCACGATCAAATCGTACATCTTTTCCCCTCCTGCACAAGAATTTTTTCAAAATTCCTTTTCAATCTATATGTATACTAATAACTTTATTAGATTACAGAAAAAAAAGCAATGGCACGAAAGCTAAAAAAATATTTTGTTTTTATCTATCATGTATAAAACCCAAATCTCTTTGTGTCATTTTTTGTATTTGAAGATACAATTTTGATATTTTTTTAACATAATAAGGGCGCTCTTCCTTATTTCCCTTGGTCAAACAAAAAGCACTGGCGACAAGCGCCAGTGCTCACGTACGATTATTATAAATGCTTATAAAATATTTGTCAACCGCCTTTTATTTTGCGTATTTGACAGTTTTCTTTTCGTTGTAAACATCACGGTCCAGTTCGCCGATCTTATTGGCAACAAGCATACCTACCATAACGTCTACGTCTACATTCATCAATGTTCGGAACATTCCTGCAAACCAGTCGATACCGATAAGTACGGCGATACTGTCCATTGAAAGGCCGAGGGAGGAAGCAAGGAACGTATAGACGATCACAGATCCGCCCGGAACAGAGATCGTTCCCATACACATGAGACAGGAAAGAAGGATCGCCATTCCCATCTGGTATACGCTCAGCTCGACACCTGTAGCCTGAGCCATAAAGAAGATCGCTACCACGTAACACTGTGCGGCACCGCAGCTGTTCATGGACATCGTGATCGGTCCTGTGAAGTCCGCCACTTTACGGCTTACACCGAATTTCTCCACTGCATCTTCCATCTTTGTCGGAAGACAGATTGCTCCGGATGTAGTCGTCACTGCCATGATGGACATCTTGGCAAATTTCTTCGGCATCTTAAACAGATTGACCTTGCAGAGCGTCGCTGTAAGAGGTCCGAACACAAGGAACTGGATCGCATCCCCCACGAGAAGCACTCCGAGGAATTTGAGCATCGGAATGATAACTTTAAATCCGGTCGAACCTGCCACGTTAGCCAGAAGGCAGAAGATACCGATCGGAGCCACTGTCATGACGATCTTGATGATATTTGTGATGATACTGTTGATTCCCACTACGAAATCTGCGATATTCCGGTTGCCTGTATGTTTTGTATACTGTCCCATGGCAACACCGAAGAACAGCGCGAATACGATACATGGAACCATGGATCCTTCCGCCATCGCCTGGATCACGTTTGTCGGGACAAAGTTGGTAAGTGTCTCCTGGAGAGATGCGGACGCCACTGTCGTCTCTGCAATCTCCTCTGCGCTGGAAAGGTCAATCCCCAAACCCGGTTTTACGATCAGAGAGAGTGCCACTCCAAGTGCTGCTGAAAATACCGTAAACCCGATGATCCATTTAAATGTATGGAATCCCATCTTTCCTACATCCTGTCCATCTCCGCTTCCTACTGCCCCCGCCACAGCGGACATTACAAGAATGACGACAGACATCTGAATCAAGCGCAGGAAAATATCCCCGATAAATTTCAGATTCGATGCCCACGGGCCTACGATACTACCGAAAACAAGACCGCCTATAGTCGCAAGAAGAATCTGCGTCGTAAGCGATATTGAAAATTTTTTCTTTTTTTCCATCAAGCTTTCCTTCCTTTCTTATACCCATAGATGTTCGCGCTCGCAGGCGCAATAAAGTCGGACCGGCCAGTCACTTTACTTATTACATATTCTAATGGATAACATTAGGAAAAGCAATGTAGAAAACAAGTAAATTATCCTCTTCTTTTTATCCATTGTGTATAATTTGCCGAATTTTATTTGTCCTTTTCTCGTCTTTTTGCTACAATCTTTTTTAGATTGTTAGACCGGAGTGACTATCGGATCCTCCGCGGAAAGGAAAACTTATGAAAATCAAAATTACGTCTTTTTCCACTTACGCCCTCTCGATACTCTGTTCTTGCGGACACGGTTTTATACACTCCGTATACCGTAAGACTGTAAATATACAGATAGGCGCTTCCCTCCTGGCCTTGCAGTCATCCCCGTCCCCTCAGTCTCCGCTGAGTCTTATGACGGAGCTGACTTCGGATCAGATAGAATCCTTATCTTTTTTGCCTGGCCAGCGCGTGGAAGTGATGCCGGAAGAGATTTGCATTTTTACAGGGACCAACGTCTTTTGCTTTGATTGTTCTGGCGCTTCTGTTTTTGATTCTCTTCTTTTGCCGTGCAGTCATCTTTCCTGGACCCGTTTTCTGCGGCCAGCGCTTTCCGGCTCCACATCTACGGGTTTTTGTCTTCTCTTTACAGATTCGAAAGAAGATGCGCCTGGAGATCAGTTTCTTATAAATAAAGCTGCTATGAGTAAACTCATGGCAGCTTCGGATCATTTTTATAAAGAAGATTATCCTTCCTCCGCTTTTATATTAAGCGGTCTCATCGGTCTTGGTATCGGCTTGACCCCAAGCGGGGATGATTTTCTGTGCGGCGTACTGGCCGGTCTCATCCTTACCGGACACGAACAGCATCCATTTTCCTCTTGTCTGAGAGAAGCGGTCGCTTCGCATCTGACAGATACAAACGACATCAGCCGCTCTTTTCTGTCCTGCGCTCTGGAAGGGCACTTCAGCCGTCCTGTCAAAGAGCTTGTATACGCCTCCTCCCCGAAAGAGATTCAGACCTCTTTTGGCGAAGTAGGCCATTCCTCAGGGATGGACACCTTGTGCGGAATCTTGTTTATCTGTTCTCTGCTTCTTGATAAACGTCCATAGCAGCGGCTACAGCTTCTCCGGATGAGACTTTGACTCCATTTCTTCTCATGACTGCTTCCAGTGCTCCGAGAAGGATCAGAATATTTCTCTTCTGGCTGGAATATCCCATGTTTCCGATACGGAGGATTTTTCCATCCAGCGGTCCAAAAGAAGTGGCGATCTCGATTCCAAATTCATCCAGCATCATACCGCGGATGGCCTTTCCATCGGCGCCGTCCGGGATATTGATGGCTGTGACAACCGGCATCTTGTGCTTCAGATCCCCGAAGATCGTAAGTCCCATAGCCTGAAGCCCTGCTACAAGCGCTCTGTCGTTGAGGCTGTGTCTTGCAAATCTTGCCTCAAGCGTCTCATTTACGATACATCTGAGTGCTTCGTGCACGGCATACTGCATGCTCGTAGCCTCTGTATGGTGGTTGAGTCTTCTCGGACTCCAGTAGTCCTCAAGCTGTCCCAGATCCAAATAGTTGCTTGGTATGCGCACAAGGCCGCCGTCCACATCATCGGATGTACGGATTCCTTTTTCTACACGTTTTCTGGCTTTTACGATATCCTCGATCTGCTGATTGTATGTGATCAGGGCAGATCCTGACGGAGCGGAAATACATTTCTGTGTTCCGGAGATACATGCGGACAGTTTCCAGTCATCCACTTTCACATCCACGCCTCCCAGTGTTGCTACCGCGTCAACGATCAGAAGCGCTCCGTATCTTTCACAGATTTCTCCAAGCTCTTCCAAAGGCTGCATCATGGAAGTAGAGGTTTCACCGTGGATGCAGGCAACTGCTTTGTAGCTGTCTTTCTTCAATGCATCTTCGATCTCCTGCGGATCGAATACGGTTCCCCACTCTTTTTCCAGAAGGGTAATATCTGCCCCACAGCGCTCCAAGATCTCAGCGAGCAGGTATCCGAAACGTCCAAATGCCGGGATGAGCACCTTATCTCCCGGACAGATCGCTCCGGTCAGCACGGTTTCCAGACCTCCTCTTGACGTAGTATCCACTACATAAGTCTGGCGGTTCTTTGTCTGGAACACATAACGTTCCATTTCCATCGTCTCATTCATAAGAGCGGTAAATTCCGGATCAAATTGTCCCAGGATATGTGCGCTCATGGCACGAAGGACTCTTGGATCAGCTTCCACCGGGCCCGGTGTCATCAGCATACGTGGGGATGGGTTGATTTCTTTATACTGCATATTCATTTCTCCTTTTGCCTTTCTATTCCGTTATGAAATGCTTCACTTTGCTAAAGTCAAAACATTATTTATTATAATTACCCCACGCTGTTTTCGCAAGCTCTTTTTATCTTATCTTTTCACACAGATTTGTTTCGTAAGGTACTGGGCGGATGAGACTGATCAAATAATCCCGGTTCAAAATCCGAATCTTCTTATAGGAAGTAGATACGATCCCTTGCTCTTTCCATTCATTCAATACTCTTGTGCCGTTACACGGTTCAGTCCCAGGGAAATACCCAGCTCTTCCTGTGTATACGGTATACTTGTCCTTGTCACTCCCCGGTCCGGATCCGGGTACGACGTCTCGTGAAGCAGAAAACTCGCAATTTTCTGGTACCGGTCATACAATGTGATTCTTCTGAGCTGCTCCACAAGATGATTGCATGTCCTGGACAAAAGCTTGAGCATTATCTTCATCAGTTCTCTGGATTCTTCCATTTCATCTCAAGGAATCAGCATGGTCATTGCCATTTTTTACCTAAACCGAAAAAATTTCGTCTGTCGGTTTTCAAGGAAAATGCTGAGGATAGACAGAGCACTTCTGAAAGAGCTGGTCCTTGTGGGAATCCCGGTTTCTTTCCAGGAATGCATTGTTCGCTTTTCTTTCTTATATTTGACGTCCATCACAAACAGTTTCGGGATTTACACTGCATCTGCAGTGGGCGTGGCAAGCAAATACGATGTATTTGCCATGCTTCCGGCTACTTCCATATCCAACGCACTTGCAGCCCTCACTGCGCAAAATATGGGCGCCGGAAAACCAGAACGCGCCAGAACCTTCCTTCACTATGGCATGACAACAGCATTTGCCTGTTCCCTGGCTTTCTTTGCCTGGGCACAGATTTCCCCGCAGACAATGATCAGCATCTTTTCATCCGATCCGAATGTAATTTCTGTCGGAATTCCGTTTCTGCGGGCATGCAGTTTGGACTACCTTGCCGTTTCCTTTTTATTCTGCCTGAACGGATATTTAAATGGCTGCGAAAAGACACTGTTTACGATGGCAAACTGTTGCTGCGGCGCTTTGCTGATCCGCGTCCCTCTTCTGGCCATGCTGATCTATAACAATGTACACTCACTTCTGTATTACGGGCTTGTATCGCCATTTTCTTCTGTGGCCATGCTCGGTGTAATCTGTTTTTATATGACCCGTCAAAGCAGGAAATCCGGTGTGCTTCCTATTTATAGAAAAACTATATAATCGTTATAACAATTACCTATAAACAGAACGTTCACAGTTTGTTGACAGTTTGTGTTTCCGCCGATATACTTAGTCTTACTACATTCATATAACAAAGGAGAGAGTGCATATGAGGAAAAAATTAGCTGTGCTTTTGGCATGCGTCATGGTATTTTCCATGTTCTTAACTGCATGCGGCAACAGCAGTGAAGAAACAAAGGAGAAAAAGCAGACAGAGACTGCTTCTGAAGATGAGTATCATGTAGCTATCGTTACCCCTACATTATCTGTAAGTGAAGATGAGTTCCGTGCAGGACAGCAGCTGGAAGAGCAGTATCCAGATATCGTGCAGCATCTTGTCCTCCCGGAAAAATTCGATACAGAGATTGAAGGATGCATCAGTACGATCGTATCCGCTGCCGATGACCCGCTTATGAAAGCAGTTGTCGTTATCTCCGGACAGTCAGGCCTGATTCCTGCTTTCCAGCAAATCAAAGAGAAGAACCCGGATATCATCACGATCTCTGCCCCGATTTACGACGAACCGGATATGATGGCAGAGTATATCGATCTGAATCTTGACATGGACGCCCTGAGAAGAGGAGAGACAATCCCGACAAAGGCACATGAAATGGGAGCAAAAACATTTATCCACTATTCCTTCCCTACACATCTTGCAAAACCACTTATCACTGCAAGAAAAGACAAGATGAAAGAAACTTGTGAAAAACTCGGCATGGAATTTGTGGAAGTGATCACTCCAGACCCGCAGACCGGAAACGGACCGGAAGCTATGCAGCAGTTCCTCCGTGAAGATATTCCGCGGCAGATTGAAAAATACGGCACAGACACAAATATTTTCGGCTCCAACTGCCCGATGTACGATGTCATCATCGACGAAGCTCTGAAGCTGA
This sequence comes from Sellimonas caecigallum, assembly GCF_019754295.1. Taxonomy (GTDB): domain Bacteria; phylum Bacillota; class Clostridia; order Lachnospirales; family Lachnospiraceae; genus Sellimonas; species Sellimonas caecigallum. The sequence goes on from NZ_VIRV01000021.1 coordinate 33,091, forward strand.
AATTTACAGTCGCAGAACAGTGCTGCCCGACACCTACACAGGCATTCCCGACAGTTCTCGGACTTGAGATCTCTGAAGAAGATGCGACAAACTTCGACAAGATCAACGAGATGATCGCTGAAAAGGTAGACGCTGCAGGTATGAAGGGACGCCTTTCCGGCTGGCCGATTCCATCCACTATCTTCCTTCCAAAATTTGGTGTGGAAGTTGCAATGGAAATGATCACAAATCCGGATTTTGATCCGAACAGTGCTGAAAATCTCGGCAAGCTTGCCAAGGAGAAATTCGATCTGGAGGTAGATTTCCAGCAGTACGAAGACTACGAAAACTATTACATGTTTATCATGGAAGACATTTATTACTAAACCTCACATAATAATATCCCTGTTGGAATCAACGCTTCTACCATCTCGATTTTCCAACAGGGATATTTTTTCCTGCATATGGTATAATGGATATGCCATATGAAAAACCATTTCCGAAAAGAGAGGAAAAAATGAAAAAAAATATACTGGAGATAAAAAATCTGACAAAATATTTCGGCCAGAACAAGGTACTCCACGAAGTCAATCTGTCTATCGAAAGAGGAAAGATCCATGGACTTGTAGGTGCAAACGGATCTGGGAAAAGCACTATCATGAACATTCTCTTCGGTAACAGCGTCATCTCGGAGACTGGTGGATACGAAGGCGAAATCCTTCTGGATGGGGAACCGATCCGTATCCGTTCGACACGGGATGCTATGAAATACGGATTCGGTATGATCCATCAGGAGTTTATCCTGATTCCCGACATGACAGTGGCCGAAAATATCAAACTTACAAGAGAAAATACAAAGAAAGGAGCCAGCCGGATCCTGGGACACGAACTTTCCTACATCGACAAAGCACAGGATCAGGAAGACGCTTCATCTGTTCTAAATGAACTCGGCTTTTCCATCGACTGTTCCTATCTTGTGAAAAATCTCTCCACAAACGCAAAGCAGTTTGTGGAGATCGCCAGGGAGCTGGACAAAAAAAATCTGAAGTTCCTCCTCCTGGACGAGCCCACCGCCGTGCTGAATGATGAGGATTCCCGCCGCCTCATGGATGTCCTGAAAAAACTTGCCTCAAAGGGTACATCCATCCTTTTCTGTTCTCACAGACTCCATGAGATATGTGAGCTCTGTGATACTGTCACTGTGATCCGTGACGGCAATATCATCTCGGAATATCAAAAAGAAAACATGTCTATCCCGGCGCTGGCCACAGACATGATCGGTTACGACATTCATGAAGCTGTCCAAAAACCGCGCATGATAAAAGAGGAATCCATTCTTTCGTTCCGCGATTTTTCCGTTCAAATGCCCGGAGAGCAGCTGCACGGCATCCATCTGGACGTAAAAAAAGGAGAAATACTTGGCCTTACAAGCCTGTCCGGTCACGGAAAGCTGGCCCCTGGATACGGCGTCCTTGGTATTTATCCGTCATCCGGCAGTATCTTGTTTGAAGGAGAAAATCTGGATCTTTCCGACACAGGAAAGACCATAGAAAAAGGAATTTTTCTTCTGCCGGATGACCGAAAAAATATGGGCCTTCTCCTGGATCATTCCATCCGGGAAAACATCGTATTTTCCGGTTTTTACGGGAAACACCGCTTTTCGAAAAAACTGTTCGGCCCGTTTTCTGTAAGGGATAAAAAATCCATGTCCCGCTATGTCGAAGAACAGATCCGAGAACTTGGCATCAAATGTGAAAATATGAATCAGAAGACAAGGGAATTGAGCGGAGGTAATCAGCAGAAGGTCTGCATTGCAAGAGCCGCAGCCGTCCGGCCAAAAGTACTCTTTATTTCAGAACCTACAAGAGGCGTGGATATCGGAGCCAAAGAGAAAATACTGGATGCACTGATCCGGATGAGCCGGGAACAGGGGACTACCATCATCGTCGCTTCCAGCGAACTCGAAGAACTCAAAAGGATCAGCGACCGGATCGCCGTCCTGTGCGAAGGAAAAGTGTCCCGGATTCTTCCGCCGGATGCCTCGGAGGAAGAATTTGCATACGCATATACAGGAGAGGAGGAGCGCTATGACCAATAGATCAAAACTGCCTCAGATTATCATTGCATCATTTATGCTCCTGCTTTTTGTAATGGCAGGATTTCTGAAGATGGATATCCCGGAACTGATCGGGGATTCCTTCACAAAATTTGTCATGAACGGCGTACTTGTCCTGGCCATGATCCCTATGATCAACGCAGGCGCCGGCATGAATTTTGGTCTGCCGGTAGGCATCGTAGCTGGACTCTTGGGCATGTGTATGGCAATCCAGTTCCGTATGACCGGTATTTTCGGCTTCCTCGGAGCGGTGCTCCTGTCTGTGCCTCCCGCGGTCATTCTCGGATTTTTCTATGCCAAGATCCTAAACATGGTCAAAGGAAAGGAAGATATCGCAGCCATCTTTATCGGGTATTCCTTCATCCCGATCATGAATTTTGTATGGACGGTTATCCCGTTCACAAACCGTGAGATGCTCTACCCGGTCGGCGGGGAAGGACTGCGTCCAAAGATCAGCCTGGAGCACTACTTTGGACAAGTGCTGGATAAACTGTGCACAGTCAAAATCGGAGGGATTTCTATCCCGCTTGGACTGATCGGTTTCTACGCGCTCATAGCCCTCTTGATCTACGGATTCTTCAAGACAAAATACGGCACTGTCATGCTGGCGGTGGGCGAAAATGAGCGTTTTTGTCAGCTTTCCGGCATTAAGATCAACCGTGTGCGGACGACCGCCATCATCCTTTCCACCGTCATCGGGGCAGTAGGAATCTGTGTATACGCCCAGAGCTATGGTTTCGTGGAGCTTTACAACGCTCCCCTGTCCCACAGCTTCCCTGCAGTGTCAGCGATCCTCATCGGAGGCTGCATTGGCAGACGAGCCGGCATTTTCCACGCTGTGCTCGGAACGTATCTGTATCAGACGATCTATCTTCTGTCCGCGCCGATCGCAAACGCGATCCTCATCCCTCAGATGTCTGAGATCGTCCGGATGATCATCACGAACGGAATTATCTTATATGCATTCCTGAAACAGGAAAGGAGGAAACGGTCATGAAAAACAGAAACAGAATAAGAAAAGAAGACTTTCTCGTCCCGGCTGCCTTTATACTATTCAGCGTGATCTGCTTTTTTCTGTCCGGGATCAGCTTTCCGTTTCTCGCGGAACAGGTATCACTTCGGTTTATACGGAATATCATCCTTGTCCTCGCCTTGATCCTTCCTATCATGGCAGGGATGGGGCTGAATTTTGCAGTTGTCATCGGTACGATGATCACACAGGCTTCCTTTATCTTCGTACTGAATTTCCAGGTCATGGGAGGATTGGGCGCGGTACTTGTTCTCCTTTTATCTCTTGCATTTGCAGCTTTGTTCGGACTTCTGATCGGGAAACTTCTCAACATGGTCAAAGGAAGAGAGATGGTAACTTCCATCGTCGTTGGGCTTTTGGCAAACTATATCTATCAGTTGATTTTTGTGGCAGGATTCGGCACCCTCATCAAAGTAAACAACGAAAAACTTGTACTTTCTACCGGTATCGGTGTTAAAAACATGGTGGATCTGAAGACGTTCAAAGAAGTGTTCGATCACGTGGGAGTCATAAAGATCGGGGAGGCAAAGATCTCTGTCATCCTTCTCCTCATCATCGCGCTGACCGGAGCCTTCGTCTTTTATCTCATGCGTACTCCTCTCGGACAGAAAATCAAGGCTGTGGGCATGAGCGAAGAACGGGCGGAAAATTCCGGCATCCATGTAAATAGAATCCGGATCATCGTTATCGTCCTCTCTACTGTCATCGCCGCCTTGGGGCAGTTTGTTTACCTTCAGAACATCGGCTCTCTCAATGTGTATACCGAGCATCTGGATACAGAAAAATTCGCCTGCGCCGCACTCCTTGCAGGGGGCGCCAGCATCCGTAAAGCCAATGTTCGCAACGCTTTTATCGGCGTCATTTTGCTTCACACGCTGTTTGTACTCTCCCCTCTTGCGGGAAGAAATACATTTGACAACGCCGCTCTCGGCGAGTATTTCCGAAGCTTCGCCGCATATGGAGTCATCGCCTTCGCGCTGGTCATGAATCTCCGTTTGGAGCGCAAAAAAGAATCCTGCTAATGGTG
>NZ_VIRV01000022.1 GCF_019754295.1 Sellimonas caecigallum
CCGGATCATGCGGGCAACACTATCCATCTCCATCTGCATGATATAAAAAAGGATATGCCCCTGAACGGTTCATACCCTTCTTTTTCTTCGCTTACCTTTTCTGTATCAGAAAACATTATATTTCATTGTAAATCAAAGCCAATATCATCTGAGCCGTCTCTGCCATATTCGTGCCTGTATCCATACTGCTTTTCTGGATATACCGAAACGCCTCTTCTTCGGTCATATGGTTGCGCTCCATCAACACATATTTGGCGTTCCGAATGTAATTTTCCTCCTTCTCCGTACGCCTCGGTTTCGATTTCTTTTTCTGATTTGCACGGCAGTTGACATGCTCAATCATCATACGGACCGTACTGATCAATTCGTTTACCCTGACCGGCATCATTACCGCCACAAGTCCTGACTGCCTCCGGGCACTGACCTTCTGTCTTGAATCCAAAAGAAGCAGTTCAAAATATTCTGGCAGACAGTCCAGAAGTTCTGTATAGTCCGCATCCAAAAGTCTGATCCCGCTGATTACAATCCCGTGGGAAAGACGCTCCGTCTCCTGCAGAACCGCCGATACGCTCCCCGCTGTGTACACATTCCGGAAACCATGCCGGATCAGTATTTCCCTGATTTTCTCCACATCTGCTGGCCGCGGCAGTGCAATGATAATACTTCCCATTCTCTTGCTCCCTGCTCTGCACTAAAACCTGTGTAAATACTCCCTCAGCTCCCAGTCTGTTACCTCTTTTGTGTAGAGATCCCACTCTTTTGATTTTTCCCGGATATACACATCGGCATATCGGTTCCCGCAGATTTTCTGCAAAAACGTATCCTGTCCAAAAGCCTGCAGCGCCTCTTTGAGTGTCCCCGGCAAAGCCCCTGCCTTTTCTCCTGCTTTTAAAGGAACCATCTTTTCACGGATACCGGAAAGTCCTGCCGCCACCGCAAATGCAATGAGCATATAGGGATTGGCTGCCCCGTCGGGCAACAGCCATTCGATCCTGATCTGTCCTTCGCTCCCTTTTGTCACACGGATCGGCGCCTCTCGGTCGGTAAGCGACCAGAAAAGTTCTGTCGGTGCGTGGAAACCGGATTTCAGCCTTTTGTAAGAATTGATGATTGGGTTTGCAATAGCTGCCATCCCGTTCATGTGAGCCAGGAGTCCGGCTATGAACGAGTATGCTTCCTGGCTGAGCCCGTTTTCTGCCTGCTCATCTGCAAAAATATTTTTTCCGTCCTGAAATCCGGTAATATGGATCGCCATAGATGAACCCGGCAGATCGGTGCGCGGTTTCGGCATGAATGTAGCATGCAGGCCATGACGCTGCGCGATCGTCCGCACGGTTGTCCGGAAAGTTACAATCTGATCTGCCGCCCTTATCCCTTTCGCCTGCCTGAAATCTACTTCGTGCTGTGCAGGCGCATCCTCATGGTGGGAAGACTGAATCTCAAATCCCATCTCTTCCAGGGTAAGGATCATATCTCTCCTCACATTCTCTCCCTGGTCCAGCGGAGCAACGTCCAGATAATTCGCCTTTTCCCTCGTGTATGTCGTCGGATTCCCCCCTTCGTCCGTCTCGAAAAGGAAGAACTCGCACTCCGGATCAATATCGAAATCATACCCTTCCTCTTCTGCCTTTAAAAGAACATTCCTGAGAATCTGCCTTGGGCTTTCCTGGATCCGCCTCCCTTCCCGGTCGGTCAAATCACACAAAAACCGTGCTACCTTCCCCTGCTGCGGCCGCCACGGAAGAATCGAGAATGTATCAATATCCGGCTGCAAGAACAAAGAGCCATACCCCAGCTCCCGCATTCCGTGGACACGCTGTCCCTCGATCATGCACTTTCCGGCAAGCGCCTTTTCCATCTGCCCGGCTGTGACTGCAATATTTTTGATCGTTCCGAACAAATCTACAAACTGCAGACGAATAAACTTCACATCTTCCTCTTCTATGATCTGCAGGATTTTCCATTTTTCATATTTTCCCATTTTTATCCTCCATACAAGCGCCAGTCTTTCTTTTTATTATAATCCGCTTCGTTTTCCCCTGCAAGATGCAACCTGGCTACCGAAGATTTGTATAGCCCATAAGTGAGCGATCCACCGCCTTTGCCGCCTCCCTTCCCTCTTTTATGGCCCATACAACCAGCGACTGGCCTCTTCTCATATCTCCTGCCGTGAAGATATTCTTCCTCGACGTTTGATATTTTCTGTCCATAACCGTATTTTTCTCTGTCTTCTCTACCTGAAAAGCATCCATCACATACTCCTCCGCTCCGGTAAAACCAGCGGCAATCAATACCAGATCAGCCGGTATTGTCCGCTCACTCCCTTTCACAAAAACCGTCTCGGTGTGTCCGGTATCCCGGTTTTTTTTGAATTCCAGCCGTACCGTCTTAACCCCGCGCACTTCCCCTTTTTCATTTTTGACAAATTCCTTGACCGTCGTCTGGTAAACTCTTGGATCCTCCCCGAACAAACAGATTGCTTCTTCCTGTCCATAATCTGTCTTGCGTACTTTTGGCCATTCCGGCCATGGGTTTCTTTCCTCTCTTTTCTCTGATGGTTTGGGCATCATCTCTAACTGTACGACAGATCGCGCCCCCAGACGGATCACTGTCCCTGCACAGTCATTTCCTGTATCTCCGCCGCCGATGATAACGACATGTCTGCCTTTTGCCAGCTTATATGGCACATTTGCAAAACGGCTGTCCAAGAGTGCCTTTGTCACTTCTGACAGGAAGTCTACAGCAAAACGGATCCCTTTCGCATCTCTTCCAGGTACGTTGATGTCCCTTGGCCTGGATGCTCCACATGCCAAGATAATCCTGTCAAACTCATCCTGGATTTCCTGCGCCTTTCCTTCCTGGGCTGCGTCCGTGCCAGTCACAAATGTGATTCCTTCTTCCTCCATCATCCTTCTTCTTCTTTCGATGACAGACTTGTCCAGCTTCATATTGGGGATCCCATACATAAGCAGTCCCCCAATCCGGTCGCTGCGCTCGAAAACCGTCACACTGTGTCCTCGTTTATTCAGCAGCAAAGCTGCGGAAAGACCGGCCGGCCCACTTCCGATGACCGCTACCTTTTTCCCGGTACGCACGCTTGGGGGAGCCGCATCCACAAGGCCATGAGAAAATGCATATTCGATGATGGCGCGCTCATTTTCTTTTGTGGACACCGGTTCCGTATGGACACCGCAAGTGCATGCCGCCTCGCAGAGAGCCGGACATACCCTGGATGTAAATTCCGGCAGACAGTTCGTCTGCTGCAGTCTCTGATATGCCTGATCCATCCTTCCTCTGTAGACGAGATCATTAAATTCCGGCACCAGGTTGTGAAGAGGACAGCCCGATGTCATCCCATTTAACTCTTCCCCGAACTGACAGAACGGAATCCCGCAGGCCATACACCTTGCGCCTTGCTTTCGCTGTTCTTGCTCAGGTAAGGGCCGGTGAAACTCCTGAAAATCATGGATTCTCTCTTCGGGTTTCTTCACAGCTCCAATCTTTCTTTTATATTCTAAAAATCCTGTCGGTTTTCCCATTCTTTCTGTTCCTCCCAGTCTGTCTGCCCTGTGCTTTCATAAAAAGCTTTGATCTTTGCTTCTTCCATGCTCATGCCGAGTTCCCGATATTTGTCGCTTAATTTCAAAAGGTTCTTATAATCTTTCGGTATAATCTTTTTAAATTTCGGGACATATGCCTGGAAATCGTCCAGTATTCTTCTCGCCTTTTTTGACCCTGTTCTTTTTACATGCTGTTCCAGAAGGTCTCTCACTTCTTCCTTGTCTCTATCCTCCGTCAGTTCTTCCATCCATATCATGGATGGATTGATATTTCTGTACAGAGAATTCGTCTCGTCCAGCACATAAGCGACGCCTCCGCTCATACCTGCCGCGAAATTTTTTCCGGTCTTTCCGATGATTGCCACTTTTCCACCGGTCATATACTCGCATCCGTGATCTCCTACCCCTTCCACTACCGCAGCAGCTCCGGAATTCCGCACGCAGAATCTCTCTCCAGCTATCCCGTTTATGTAAGCGTTCCCGGAAGTCGCTCCATAAAGGGCGACATTCCCGACAATCATATTCTCCTCTGCACGATATGTACTGTTTTCCGGAGGGCATACAGCCAGCGTCCCCCCGGAAAGTCCTTTCCCAAAATAGTCATTGGAATCCCCCCGCAGCGTAATGGTAAGCCCTTTTGGAATGAATGCTCCGAAACTCTGTCCTCCGTTTCCTGTACAATTTACTTTATACGTATCATCCGGAAGCCCATCCGGATACTGTCTCGTGATCTCTGATCCAAAAATCGTCCCGAATGTGCGGTCAGTGTTTCTTACATGAATCGAAAGTTCTCCCGGTATTCTTTCTTTCAGCTTTTCTTTCCATTCTTTTACAAGCACTGTCTCATCCAGCGTCTTATCGAGCCCAAAATCGTATTCCTCTTCCTGATTTTTTTCCCCTGCTTGCGGATACCGGCAGACAGCGCTTAGATCCACCTTTGCGGCACGTGTATGTGCAGGGTATTCCCTTACTTTCAGAAGATCCGTCCTTCCTACGAGCTCATCCACTGTCCGGATCCCAAGTCTTGCCATATATTCTCTGAGTTCCTCCGCGATGAATTCCATGAAATGTATCACATATTCCGGTTTCCCTTGAAAACATTTTCGAAGTTTCGGGTTCTGTGTGGCCACCCCCATCGGGCATGTATCCTCGTTGCAGACTCTCATCATAACACATCCAAGCGCAACAAGCGGTGCCGTGGCAAACCCGAATTCTTCCGCCCCCAGCATGGCCGCCACCGCCACATCACGTCCGCTCATCAGTTTTCCGTCCGTCTCCAGGCGAACCTGCCTGCGCAGTCCGTTCTTCAGTAATGTTTGGTGTGCTTCCGAAAGGCCAAGCTCCCACGGAAGCCCTGCATTGTGGATCGAACTTCCCGGCGCCGCCCCTGTCCCTCCGTCATATCCGGAAATCAGTATCACTTGCGCTCCTGCTTTTGCGACTCCGGAAGCAATCGTCCCTACTCCTGCCTCCGATACGAGTTTTACAGAAATTCTCGCCTCTTTGTTTGCGTTTTTCAAATCATATATCAGCTGCGCCAGGTCTTCTATCGAATAAATATCATGGTGAGGAGGAGGGGATATCAGGCTGACACCTGGTGTGGAATATCGGGTTCTGGCGATCCACGGGTATACTTTTTTCCCCGGCAGGTGCCCTCCTTCCCCCGGTTTTGCTCCCTGCGCCATCTTGATCTGAATCTCATCCGCACTTACCAGATAACGGCTTGTAACCCCAAATCTCCCGCTTGCCACCTGCTTGATAGCAGAGCACCGGTCTTCTTTTGTCCCTTTGGACAGAAAACGTTCCGGGTCTTCCCCTCCTTCTCCGCTGTTGGATTTCCCTTGTATCTTGTTCATAGCCAGCGCCAGCGTCTCATGTGCTTCCCGGGATATGGATCCATAGGACATAGCGCCTGTCTTGAATCTTTTCACAATAGATCCTGCACTCTCTACTTCTGAAATCGGCACCCCTGTTTCAGGATAATTGAAATCCAAAAGGCTTCTGAGATAACCGGTCTCCTCACCATCAGCAAGTTTCGTATATGCTTTGAACATAGTGTAGTCGTTCTTCCAGAGAGACTGCTGCAGCAAATGAATCGTCTTCGGATTATACCGGTGGTATTCTCCCTGGCTGCGGAATCTGTGACGTCCAATACTCGGGAGCGTCCGGTCCGTATCCAGTCCCAGAGGGTCAAATGCTTTCGTGTGCAGTGTCTCTGCATCCTTCTGGATATCCGCAAGCGTGATGCCTCCCACGCGGCTGATCGTATTTGTAAAATAAGCGTCTATAACCTCTTTTGAAATTCCGACAGCTTCAAAAATCTGTGCTCCCTGATAGGACTGAAGCGTGGAAATGCCCATTTTCGATGCAATCTTGACGATCCCTTCAAGGACTGCTTTGTCGTAGTCGTGAATCGCTGCATGGCAATCTTTATCCAGCAGTCCATTCTCTGTCATCTCCCGGATTGTCTCATGAGCCAGATATGGGTTGACAGCACAGGCGCCGTATCCTAAAAGTACTGCAAAATGGTGGACTTCCCTCGGTTCTGCCGATTCCAGTATCAATGCAAGCGAAGTACTTTTTTTCGTCCTTACCAGGTAGTGATGGACCGCCGAGACAGCAAGCAGCGATGGGATTGCCACGTGGTTTTCATCCACGCCTCTGTCTGTTAACACCAGAATATTGGCCCCTTCTTCATATGCTTTGTCCACCTGGATAAACAATCTGTCCAGCGCCTTTTTCAGAGGAGTGGATTTACAGCAGAGAATGGATACCTGGGCCGAGCGAAGTCCCGGTTTCTCCAGCGCCTTGATCTTCATCATATCCGTATCAGACAAAATAGGGTTTTTTACTTTCAGAACACGACAGTTTTCCGGACATTCCTTTAGCAGGTTCCCTTCTTTCCCGATATAGATACTCGTGGAAGTCACAATCTTTTCCCGTACGGAATCAATCGGCGGATTCGTGACCTGGGCAAACCGCTGTTTAAAATAATAGAATAATGGCTGATGTTCTTTTGAGAGAACCGCAAGAGGCGTGTCCGCTCCCATAGACTCAATGGACTCCGCCCCGTTCAGCGCCATCGCGTAAATGGAATCGTGATAGTCTTCATATTCGTATCCAAATGCAAGGCGGAGACGTTCGCACTCTTTTTGCGTATACTCTTTTGCCTTCTGGTCCGGTATCTCCAGGTCTTTCAGTTCTGTCAAGTGCTGATTCAGCCATTCTCCGTAAGGCTGTCTCCCTGCATAATATGTTTTCAGCTCTTCATCCCGTATGATCCGTTTTTGTACCGTATCGGCCACAAGCATCTTTCCTGGGTGGATCCTTCCTTTCTCCAATATATCTTCCTCCCGGATGCCAGCCATCACCCCAACCTCGGAAGCAAGGAAAAGACAGTTGTCTTTCGTGACGTAGTATCGGGATGGCCTGAGTCCATTGCGGTCGAGAACCGCCCCAAGGATATCCCCGTCGCTGAAAAGCACAGATGCCGGTCCGTCCCATGGCTCCAGCATTGTGGCGTAATACTGATAAAAATCTTTTTTGTCTTGCGTAAGCGTGTTATCGTTCTCCCACGGCTCCGGGACAACTGTCATCACAGCCAATGGCAGTTCCATACCGTTCATTGTGAGAAATTCCAGTACATTGTCAAGCATCGCCGAGTCTGATCCTCTTCTGTCTACCACTGGAAGGATTTTAGGAAATGCCTCCTGTAAACAGGCTGAACGCATGTTTTCTTCCCTGGCCAGCATTTTATCTGCATTTCCCTGGATCGTGTTGATCTCCCCATTATGCACGATAAATCTGTTTGGATGTGCTCTCTCCCAGCTGGGTTCTGTATTCGTGCTGAATCTGGAGTGGACCAGGGCGATGGCTGATTCATACTCCGGATCCTGAAGATCCGCAAAGAACAGACGGAGCTGCCGTACAAGGAACATTCCTTTGTAAACGATCGTCCTGCTGGAAAGGGAAACCGGATACGTCTCCGGACAGCTTTTTTCAAATTCCCTTCTCACCACATAAAGTCTCCTGTCAAATTCAATCCCTTTTTCTACATTCTCCGGCTTTTGGATAAAAGCCTGCCAGATATCCGGCATGCAGCCGCGCGCTTTTTCTGACAACACTTCCGGAACAGAAGGCACCTGTCTCCATCCAAGGAAGACAAGACCTTCTTTTTTCACAATCGTTTCAAACATTTTGCGATCCCGGTTTCCTCGCAGTTCGTCACTTGGAAAGAAAAGCATACCCACTCCGTATTCCCTTTCTTCTCCAATAGAAATCCCGATTTTTTTGCATTCTTTTTTGAAAAAACGGTGTGAAATCTGAAGAAGAATTCCTACCCCGTCCCCGGTCTTTCCTTCCGCATCTTTTCCAGCTCTGTGATCCAGATTTTCTACGATCTCCAATGCCTGCCTGACAACGTGATGTGTCTTTTCCCCATCTATATTTACGACTGCTCCAATCCCGCAGTTATCGTGCTCCAGCATGGGGCAGTACAGCCCTTTTCTCTCTTCCATTCTTTCCCAGTCCTTTCACGTTTATTTTTTGCCAGCCAGATGCATCTGTGCCGCCTGCACAAATCCTGCAAACAGCGGATGCGCCCGGTTTGGCCTTGATTTGAATTCCGGGTGTGCCTGCGTTCCTATATAGAAAGGATGATCTTTTAACTCGATCATCTCCACGATACGTTTATCCGGCGATAATCCGGATAATACCATGCCCGCCTTTTCAAGAGCCTCCCTATAATCATTGTTGACTTCATATCGATGGCGGTGTCTTTCCGTGATCTCTTCTTTCCCGTACAGCCGATATGCCAGGGAATTTTCATCAAGAATACACGGGTACGCGCCCAACCGCAGTGTTCCTCCGATATCCTCCACATCTTTTTGCTCCGGCATCAGAGCAATTACCGGATGCAAGGTGTCTGGATGGAATTCACTGCTTCCGGCATCGTGATACCCCGCCACATTCCTGGCGAATTCCACAATGGCCATCTGCATCCCCAGACAGATACCAAGATATGGAATCTTCTTTTCCCTTGCATATTGTGCCGCAAGGATCATCCCTTCTGTCCCGCGTCTTCCGAAACCGCCTGGAACAAGGATGCCGTCCACTTTGTTCAGCACCTTGTCCGTCTCTGATTTTTCCAGCTCTTCTGAGTCCACCCACCGGAACCGAATATCCGTATGGGTTTTGATTCCGCCGTGCTTCAACGCTTCCACAACGCTCAAATATGCATCGTGCAGCTGAGTATATTTTCCCACTATGGCAATCTCCACTTCCCGCTCCGGCTTCCGAAGCGCTTCTACCATCTCTTTCCATTCCAGAAGATCCGGCGTCCTCTGCTCCAGGTGCAGGCATTTGAGCGCCGCCTCTGCAAGATGTTCTTTCTCCATGGCAATCGGCGCCTCATAAAGATATTCTACATCCAGATTCTGAAGAACCTGATCCGAAGGCACATTACAGAACAATGCGATCTTATCGCGCATCTCCTGCGATACCGGGTACTCAGACCGGCACACCAGGATATCCGGCCAGATGCCAAGTCTTTGCAGTTCTTTTACGCTGGCCTGTGTAGGTTTTGTCTTCATCTCCCCCGATGCTTTGAGATACGGTATGAGAGTAACATGGATCAGAATGGCATTCTCTTTCCCTACATCGTGCTGAAACTGACGGATGGCCTCCAAAAATGGCTGGCTTTCAATATCCCCCACTGTTCCTCCCACCTCGATGATGGCGATCCTGTCCTCATCCGGATTCTTGGCGCGGTAGAATCTGCTTTTGATCTCGTTTGTAATATGCGGAATGACCTGTACAGTTCCCCCGCCATAATCTCCATGACGCTCTTTATTGAGCACCGACCAATAGATTTTCCCGGAGGTCACATTGGAGTTCCTGTCCAGATTTTCGTCGATAAACCGTTCGTAATGTCCCAGATCCAGATCCGTCTCTGTCCCGTCCTCCGTCACAAAGACTTCTCCATGCTGGATCGGATTCATCGTCCCCGGATCCACATTGATATACGGATCAAACTTCTGCATCGTTACCTGATAGCCCCTGGCTTTCAAAAGCCTTCCCAGAGAAGCCGCTGTAATCCCTTTTCCCAGCCCGGACACTACTCCTCCAGTCACAAACACATATTTTACCATTTCTGTTTCCTCCTCTTTTCTATAAATCTCTATGCCGCATTGCCCTGAAACAAAAAAAGCGGCAAAGAGCCCTGAAATGCGTTGCTTTGCATCTCAAACCGACCCCTTTGTCGCTTTTCATCCCTGTTCTGTTTTAGTATTTCCGAAAAGAGCTTCGAAAATAATTATTTTTTTACTATACTCTTCTTTTTTTCATTTGTAAACCCCTGATTTTATTTCCCTGGATCAATCGGATATCTGTTGTCGAAACATGCCTTGCAGATTCCCATGTCCCCGACCATGGTCTGTAAATCCTCAATCTTCATATACCCCAGAGAGTCTGCTCCTATCATCTGGCGGATCTCCTCCTCCGTATGGGAAGACGCGATGAGCTGATCGTTGGACGGCACATCTGTCCCGTAGTAGCACGGATAGAGAAATGGCGGCGCGCTGATCCGCACATGGACTTCCTTTGCCCCGGCTCCTTTGAGCATCTGGATCAGATTCGCCATGGTCGTTCCTCTTACAATGGAATCATCCACAAGAACGATGCGCTTGTCTTTTACTACAGATTCCAGGACATTCAGCTTGAGCCTGACACTGGATTCCCGTTCTTGCTGCGTCGGCTTGATAAATGTCCTCCCGATATAACTGTTTTTATAAAAAGCAGCCTCAAACGGAAGTCCCGCTTCCATAGCGTATCCCCTTGCCGCAGTAAGGCCGGATTCCGGTACACCGGTTACCATATCCGCTTTTGCCGGATAGGCTTTTGCAAGAGCTCTGCCTGCCCGTATCCGTGCATCGTACACCTTGACGCCATCCATCCTGCTGTCCAGACGGGCAAAATAGATATATTCGAAAATACAGTGCGCCCTCTCTTTCTGCTGCAGTTCTTTGTTGGACCGGATTCCTTCTGCCGTAACAGTGATCATTTCCCCCGGTTCGATATCCCGGATCAGTTCTGCCCCAACCGCAGAAAGCGCACAGCTTTCCGATGCCACCACGTAAGCATTGTCTCTTTTGCCGAGACAAAGAGGTTTTAGTCCGAATGGATCTCTCACTGCGACAAGCTTTCTCGGACTCATGATGACCAGTCCGTACGCTCCTTTGATCTTTCTTGCTGTCCTCAGCACAGCTTCCTCCACACTGGCCGTGTGGACGCGCTCTCTGGCAATAAAATACGCGATCATCTCTGAGTCTGTCGTCGTGTGGAAAATGGCGCCTCCATAGACAAGCTCTTCTTTGAGTTGTTCTGCATTGACCAGATTTCCATTGTGGGCAAGGGCAAGCGTCCCTTTGATGTAGTTCAGCACCAGTGGCTGTGCATTCTCTCTTGTGGACGCTCCCGTGGTAGAATAGCGCACATGGCCAATGCCGAGATCGCCATGAAGTCTGGAAAGATTTTCCTCCTTAAACACCTCTCCCACAAGGCCAAGATCTTTGTGATAAGAGATATTCCCTCTTGGCCCTTTCGTGTCAGATACGACGATGCCGCAGGATTCCTGCCCTCTGTGCTGCAGCGAACAAAGGCCGTAGTAGACAGAAGGTGCCACATCCTTTCCATCTATGTCATAAATGCCGAACACTCCGCACTCTTCCTTTACGCCGCTTATTTCCAACTGATTTTTCATACGCTTTGTACTCATTTTTCTGTCCTCCGAAAGCTTGCTCTGCTTGATTTTGATTTTATACTAAGACATTTTACCCATCTTCCTCCGCTTTTCAAGGCTTTTTTCTGTTTTTTTCAAAAAATGTTTGACAAAGCAAAAAAAAGGTGTATACTGAGATGACATAAAGCAAAGGCGCTTTGGCATGGATCCAAAGCGCCTTTTTGCATTTTATTTATAGCTCAAGGAAAGGGGTATTTGCACTATGAAAGAAACAGGAAATTCTATTCCGGAACTATACGGCTCCCTTGTATTCAATGACAAAGTCATGCGGGAACGTCTCCCAAAAGACACGTATAAAGCACTCCGAAAAACGATAGAAAACGGAACGCATCTGGAACTGGATGTGGCGAATACTGTGGCGGCAGCCATGAAAGAATGGGCTGTGGAACACGGCGCCACCCATTTTACCCACTGGTTCCAGCCTATGACCGGTTTTACCGCCGAAAAACACGACAGCTTCATCTCGCCGGATAAAGCCGGTCAGATCATTATGGAATTCTCCGGAAAAGAACTTATAAAAGGCGAGCCGGACGCTTCCAGTTTTCCTTCCGGCGGTCTTCGCGCCACATTTGAGGCAAGAGGCTACACTGCCTGGGATCCGACTTCCCCTGCCTTTATCAAAGACGGTTCTCTCTACATTCCAACCGCCTTTTGTTCTTACAGTGGGGAAGCGCTGGATAAAAAGACGCCTCTCCTCCGATCTATGGAAGCCCTGAACAGGGAAGGAGTGCGCCTTCTCCATCTTCTGGGAAGAAAGGACGTACGCAAAATTGACACTACAGTAGGCTCTGAACAGGAATATTTTCTTGTAGACAAAGATTTGTATAAAAAAAGAAAAGATTTGCTTTTCTGCGGCCGCACACTGCTCGGCGCTCCCGCTCCCAAAGGGCAGGAAATGGAAGACCACTATTTCGGTGTCTTAAAACCAAAAGTCGCATCCTACATGCATGATCTGGATGAAGAGCTCTGGAAGCTTGGCGTGCCGGCCAAGACCAAACACAATGAAGTGGCTCCTGCCCAGCATGAGCTGGCTCCTGTGTTTGATACGGCCAATGTGGCAGTCGATCACAATCAACTTATCATGGAGATCATGAAAAAAGTCGCCGATAAGCATCATCTCGCCTGTCTCCTGCACGAAAAACCATTTGAAGGAGTCAACGGAAGCGGCAAACACAACAACTGGTCCATCGTGACAGACTCCGGAGAAAATCTTCTTGATCCTGGGAAAACACCGGCTGAAAATACCCAATTTCTTCTCTTTCTTCTGGCCGTCATCGAAGCGGTAGACGATTACGCAGATCTGATGAGAATATCTGTGGCAAGCGCCGGCAACGATCATCGTCTCGGTGCCAACGAAGCGCCTCCTGCTATCGTTTCTATCTTCCTGGGAGACGAATTGACCCGTGTCCTTTCCTCCATTGAGAGTGGTACGGATTTTGCCAAAGAGCAGCAGACCCTTATGGAAATCGGCGCCCATGTCCTTCCTCATTTTGCCAAAGATACGACGGATCGGAACCGTACGTCCCCATTCGCTTTCACTGGAAACAAATTTGAATTTCGGATGCCTGGAAGCGCCCTTTCAGTGGCGGGTCCCAATGTGATCCTCAACACAGCAGTAGCGGAATCCCTCCAAAACATCTGCGGCAAACTCGAAAATATCCCCGAAGAAAACCTTCATGACGCCATCCAGAATCTTCTAAAAGAAATGATCCGACGTCACAAACGGATCCTCTTTAACGGGAACGGCTACACGGACGAATGGATCAAAGAAGCGGAAAAACGCGGTCTTTACAACCTGAAGTCTCTGCCTGATGCTCTGCCTGAGTTTATCTCGCAAAAAAACCTGGATTTATTCACAAAGCATCATATCTTCACAAAAGAAGAAATCTTCTCCCGCTATGAAATCCTTCTGGAGAATTACGCAAAGACCATCCATATCGAATCCCTGACCCTTCAGGATATGGTACGGAAAGATTTTACACCCGCTCTTTTCTCCTATATGGCGGATATTGCATCGGAAGCCCTCGAAAAAAAGAAACTCCTTCCGTCCCTTTCTTCTTCATACGAAGAACAGATCATCCGAACGTTGACCGAATCATCCGAATCCATCTCTGTCCTGTTGGAAAAACTGTGTGCAGATACAAAAAAAGCCGAACAGCACCAAGATACTCTTGATGCCGCCCGGTACTACCACGATACAATCCTTTTGGATATGGAACTGCTGCGTGGCTCCGTGGATCAGGCAGAAGCGATCATACCTGGAACGTATCTCCCCTATCCGACATACGATGAACTTTTGTTCTCCCTCAGATGAGCAGTTCGGCTCTTTTTGCTATTTCTCTGTTGATCCGGTTCCTAAGCTGAAGAAGGTACATATCGGATTTCGGATAACATTTAAATGTCATCGGCTCTGCAAGTTCTCCTTCGATGCAGTCCATGACAAACTCCCTTCCAGCCAGGGATTCCAAAAGCTGGCATGCTCTCAGATCCTGGAGCGCTTCCTCATGTACCATCATGCGGATGGATTCTTCCGGGAACCCATCCGCCCCCGGATATACAAGGAAGGCATCTCCCGACGGGAATCCCCCTCCTGCATCCGTTACTTCGTACGGATTGATATGTTCCGTGGAAAACTGGGTGTTATAAAAATTGTATCCCCAGTGGAGAATTCCGACAATCTGGTATTTGTAAAGCTGAAGTCCGTAAATCCGATTGCGCATGGACGGCATGGACATGAAACGGTTGCTGACTTCATAGAACTGTCCGACACAGTAATACGTCCACATATCCGTCAGGCCATGAGACAGAAATTCTTCGATTTCATTATTTCCCGGTATGGGCTTGTCCACAAGCCCGTACCTGTAAAACTCGTAGCTGGAAAGCGCGTCAAACGTATGGAATCCATCCAGAAGCCCTTCTATGGATTCCTTGGCCGCCCGGTAACTGTCCAGATGTTCCTCTCTTGGCTCATCGGAAAGATGGAACCATGTATTCTGGCTAATTCCCCATTCTTTTAGCTTCTCCTTGAGCTCCGGCAAAAATGCATGGAGAAACTCCGTGTATTGTCCCACCGCCGGTGTATGCCAGCCAAAAATCTTTTCTTCTCTCCCATCGATATCTGCCACGATCTTCGGTGCATACATGGCTCCCCATTGGGAAAACAGATGGCTCATCTCAAAATAGCGGATTCCGCATCTTCGACACAGATCTACCCATCTTTTCAGTCTCTCAAACCCAAACTGATACTGCCCGCTTTTCACTTTCACATCCACCAGCTGCGTCGTAGTCCGCTCTTTTCCGACTGCCACATCCAGTGCCGGCGTAAAAAGCGGTGTGAGGATCATATTTCCTCCTCGTTTCACATACTCGTGCAGAAAATTTTCGATGATCTTCCAGTGTTCTTCTGAAAATACAGGAACCTGATAATAGTCCGCCAGACAGTCAGGATAGAACCATTCCGTATGCATGATCTTCTGCTTCGGGAGAACCGCGTCAAAAATGCGGATCTGTGTGTCTGCCCTGCACAGCATGTCCCCGTCTTTCGTAAGACTGATCCGGATATCATACATACCCGGCTCCATATCTTCCGGTATCTCAATATCAATCCAGAGACTTCTCCATTTTCCAGGAAATATATCTGCTTTTCCTTCTTTTAATTCTCTTAAAAGATCCGGATACATTCCTGAGGTAGTCTTCAGATAATTGTCATCCACTTTCGGGCAGCAGGCCCTCCCAACAGGAACATTTTCCACACTTCTTATATGCATATACTCCCGGATTGGGGATTCCAGCACCACATCCACCCGCTCTTTCGCAAAAGAGTCTGTCGTGCAGGCGGCCTGGAAAGACACCGTCTCCCCCTTGAGTCCTGTCAAGACCATGCATTCCGGCCGATACACCGGAATCTCATCCAAAAAGACTTTCTCCAGTGAACTGACAAGTTTCATTTCAAAATTTACTTCTGTTTTTTGCATAGCGTTTCCTCTTTTTTTGCTCTTTTCCTCTACTATACATACAGAAAATCTCAGGTTGCAAATCGATATTTCTTATAAATCATTTTATTTATTTTGAATATCTATCAATAATGCCATACCCCATACCCGGATCTTTTCCATCCAGCACATATGCTTTCAGTTTTCTCTGAAGGGATGTCTCTTCCGGATAGTCGGCCTTATTTTCTAAAATTTCTCCAAACACTCTCTCTTCTGCCTGTCGGAACGTATATACTGTTTTTACGATCTGGAAACGTTTCTGAAATTTTATGATATTGCTGCTGCTATCCAGCATTTTTGAAAGTTCCGGCGATAGCAACCAGGATTCGCAGTCGTACATCTGATACACATCAGAAAAAAAGGTATCTGCTTTTGCAAAAGCAAGGTCACATTCTTCCTCGTTCAGCCCTTCCCCCTCGGGAATGTGAACATGGATCACGGCCTCCTTTTCATCCGGTTCAAACTGGAGTCTCCCGAGACGGTAAATTCTCCCCTTCATATGAACCGCCAGCCATTTTTCTTCCATAAGTCCAGGCACTCCATATTTTTTGTGGTACTTCTTTGCCCATATCGTAATATCATAAAAAGTATCGAAATAAATTTCATCAGAGATTCCTTCCCTGCAAAAGTCCCCGTAACAATCTACCGCAAACCGGATATAAAGCCACAGCAGCAAACGCCCCTTATCTTCCCTTTCATCTATCTCTTCAAAAAAACGGGATTCATCCCTGTAAAACAACTCCTTCCAATTCTTATACTCCACTTCTTCCATCCGGAATGACTGCACCGCTTCCTGCTCGTCTTGCGGAAGGAAAATGGCTTCCATCAATTCTTTCTCTGTCATTTTTTCTCCTTCTAACATAAACGTATTTTTATATTTATATGCGAACAAAAAAGAGTTCTGAAAACTCCAGAACTCTTTTTTCACGTGGGTTAGAGGATTCGAACCCCCGACCTTTTGGTCCGTAGCCAAACGCTCTATCCAGCTGAGCTAAACCCACACGTTATAGAATTATTTTTGTGCTCTGTACTTTTGTACCTCAGCAACAAAAATAATTCTACACGATAAAACGCTATTTGTCAATAACTTTTTTTATTTTATTTCAACAATTCTTCCACCATTTTCTTCACGTCCTCTTTCTGAGCTGGCTGAAGCACTGATTTGATGGCCAGAGATGGTTCCACGATCTCCATGTTTTTCATCGTCTCAATGATAGTACGCATATGTTTGCCCGCCATCGGTGCCCATGTCCCATTCTCCAGAAGAGCGATCTTTTTGTTCTGGATATTCAGAGCTTTCATATCATTCAGAAAATGTTCTACCGGTGCAAACAGCCCTGCATTGTATGTAGGCGCTGCAACTACGATCCGGTTGTAACGGAACGCTTCTGCAATGAGATAAGAACAATCTGTAACGGATGCATCGTACATAGCGATATTTGTCATGCCTTGTTCTGCGATCTCAGATGCGATAACATCCGCAGCATTTTCCGTATTCCCATACATAGAACCGTAGACAATCAATACACCGTCCTCTTCGGCCTCATATTTGCTCCACTTGTCATATTTTTCAAGCAGCGTGCCAAGCTGGCTTCTCCAAACTGGCCCGTGGAGCGGGCAGATCATACGGATATCCAGTGCAGAAGCCTTTTTCAGAAGAGCTTGCACCTGCGGCCCATATTTCCCCACGATATTTGTATAATAACGTCTTGCATCTTCCATCCAGATACAGTTGAAGTCTATCTCGTCGTCAAAGAGTACTCCGTTTAACGCTCCGAATGTACCGAAAGCATCAGCTGAGAAAAGGATTTTTTCTGTTGTCTCATAGGATACCATGGCTTCCGGCCAGTGCACCATCGGTGCCATGACAAAAGTCAAACTGTGTTTGCCAAGGGAAAGCATATCTCCCTCTTTCACAAGAAGTGTATCTCCAGGAGTTGTTCCTGCATAAAATTGTCCCATCATCTGAATTGTCTTGGCATTTCCCACAACCGTCACATTCGGATATCTCTCGATCACTGCCGCGATATTGGCACAGTGATCCGGCTCCATATGGTTGATCACAAGATAGTCAAGCTCTCTGCCTGCAAGCGTTTCCTTTACATTTTCCATAAATCGCTCACTCACGGAAGAATCTGCCGTATCCATGAGCGCTGTCTTTTCATCCAGGATCACATAAGAATTGTAAGAGACTCCTCTCGGAATCGGAAACAGGTTTTCGAACTTTGCAAGTCTCCTGTCACTTGCTCCAACCCAATAAATCTGATCTGTTACTTTTCTTGTACACTGCATGATAAAATCTCCCTTTCTTTATTATACCTGCTCTGTTTTCTTCTTTTTCCCGTTGATATTCCATTTTCCAATCACTTCATTGACTGTGTAAACCGTCACAAACGCCTGGTATTCTGACTTATGTAGATAGGCCAGAAGCTGTTTGTATTCACTTGGCGCAAGTATCGTGACAAGCTCCGTACGCTCCGTTTTGTCATAGCCTCCTCTGGCTCGGTAGAGGGTAACGCCGCGCTTTAATTCATCCATGATATAAGCCTGGATCTTTTCAAAGTCATCGGAAATAATACAGATCCGTTTTTTCTTGTTAAATCCGTCAATGAAATAATCTACTGCGATTCCATTTGCATATGTCCCAAGCACACTCACGATCAATGTTCCCACATCATATACAAAGATTGATGTTACCGCCGTGATAAGTCCTCCGATAGTGACCGCTTTCCCGATATCCACATGGGTAAACTTATTGATGATCTTGGCAATGACATCCAGTCCGCCGGAAGATGCGTTCGCATTAAAGAGCATGGCCTGTCCAAGTGCGACGATCAAAATATACGCTGCCAGATCGTACACGCTATTCTTTGTGAGCGACTCTGTAACCGGCACGACCCTTTCGAAGATCCATAAAAATACCGGGAGCAGCATGGATGTATATACTGTCTTTGCACCGAATTCTTTCCCGATAAAAATGAATCCTACAATGAGCAGGATCACATTCAGAATAAGTGTGATCACTGACATCTGCATGTGCAAAAGCTGCGAGAGAACCATTGCAAGACCAGAGATACTTCCCACTACAATCCCACTTGGCACCATGAAAAAGTATACCGCTGACGATACGATGAGCATGGCAAATGTAATTACCGCAATTTCCTTTACCAGTCCTTTTTTTCCCATTTTTTTCTTCCCCAGTTCTGATATGTTTTTGCGCCTTCCGGTGTGGCGAAAGGCACCCGTTTTTATTATAACAATGTTCCTCTTTTTTACAACAAAAAATTATATGTTTTCCGTTACTTCCTGAAAATCTTCCCGAAAGATTGCCATGCGGATATGATCTTCCCATTTTCCATTTATCTTAATATTTCTGCGGAAATATCCTTCTCTTTCATACCCGCATTTCTCCAGCACCCGGAGGGATGCACGATTGTTTGGCATCACATCTGCCACCATCCTGCGAAGCCCAAGTTCGTCGAACCCAATTCTTGTCCCTACATAGGCCGCCTCAGTCCCATATCCTTGTCCCTGCTTCTCAAGATCAATCCGGTACCCCAGCGTCCCGCTTACATTGCCGGCATATCGAAAATTACTGATCGTGACAGTCCCTATGATACGCCCAGGTTTTCTCTTCTCAAAAATGTAGAAAGAGATCCATTCCCTTTCTTCTGCTTTCTCCCGCTGCATATCCAGCCATATTTTCTGGAACTCTGGGAGATAAAATTCTTCCGGTTTTCTGTCTTCAGATTTACTGAATACTTCTTTGTTCCTCCGGAAGAAATCTGCTGCCATCCCGCAGAATGCCGGATCAGCCAGTCTGTAAATAAGTCTTCTTGAACTGAACTGCTTTTTCATACTATTTACCCACGTACCTTAAAATCCCTTTCTCCATCCACCAGAGGCAAGGTCAGGACTTCCGTTTTTTCTATCCGGATAAATCTATCTGAATTCAGCTCATGAAACAATCTGTCGATCAGCGCCTTCTCTCCCTGCACCTCCATCTCCACGTTCCCGTTATACATATTCTGGACCCATCCTGTCAGATTCAGATACTTTGCCGTCTGCATTGCCTTCCATCGAAAACCGACGCCCTGAACTCTTCCATAAAAATAAACATGTCTTCTCACTTCCATGAGCAAAACCCCCTTTCCTCCAAACTTACTTTTATTATGCCACACTCCCGGATTTTTTGCTATAATTCTTACAGAAACACAATACAGACATCGAAAGGAGTACAAATCATGCAGTCATCTTCAGAATTAAGAAAGCAGCTCATGGCGATCAATCGGAAAAGTTATCCCGCTTACAAATGTTTAAAGGGTTCCTATCGCTTTGATGACTATACACTTATCATCGACCACGTACAGGGGGATCCTTTTGCTTCTCCTTCCCATGTGACGATCCGGATCCCATATTCGGTCCATCGTTTTCCATGTGACTATTATCAAAACGCAGATGCAAAGACTGCTTTTACTGATTTTCTTCTTCGCAGATTTTACCGCCAGATCAGTCAATACAGTTTTCAGGCAAAAGGTTCCGGAAAAAGCGGACTTTTATCAGTAAGCGGATGCGGACAGGAAGTGCTGGCACGTACCGCCTGCCAATTGGACGAGAGCAAAAAGAACGACCTGGTTTTCCGATTTCACATCGGCTTCCCTGCAAATGGAAGGACCATCAATTCTCCGGAACTGATCCGGATTCTTTTTGATTTTCTTCCGGTCTGCGTTGAAAAAGCCTGCCTTTACCGTACCTGTGACAAAACCTCCCTCAGGCAGGCTTTCGAGCTTTCCCAGGATCAGGCCTTCATTCGAAGCGAGTTAAAGCGGCTCCACCTTGCAGCATTTGTGGCGGATGGTTCCATCCTTCCACGTTTGAGCGGAGTTTCTGACCGCCCGATGAAAGAAAGCGTCCCATTCTCTTCCCCGGACTCCCTACGGATCCGTCTTTCCCTCCCATATAAAGGAGAAATTACCGGGATGGGCATCAAGAAGGGAATTACGCTCATCGTCGGAGGCGGCTACCATGGGAAATCCACCCTCTTAAAAGCGCTGGAACTCGGTGTTTACAATCATATTGCCGGAGATGGGCGCGAGTATGTCATCACGGATGACAGTGCGGTCAAGCTTCGGTCCGAAGACGGGCGCTGTGTGAAAAATGTGGACATTTCCCTTTTTATAAACGACCTGCCTAACAAAAAGGATACTTCCTCCTTCTCTACACTGGATGCAAGCGGCAGTACTTCACAGGCTGCCGGGACTGTCGAAGCGCTGGAGGCAGGAAGCCATCTCTTTTTGATCGACGAGGATACGTCGGCCACTAATTTTATGGTTCGGGACACGTTTATGCAGCAGGTTATCAGCCGGGACAAAGAGCCTATCACACCGTTTCTGGAACGTGTCCGTGACCTGTATGAAAAGGCTGATGTTTCCACCATCCTCGTGGCCGGAAGTTCAGGTGCTTTCTTCCACGTGGCGGACACCATCATCCAGATGGACTGTTACCGGCCGGTAGATATTACCGCGTCTGTCAAAAGACTTTGTTCAGGCTATCCTCTTCCTCCTTCTCTTCCGACACCGTTTCACATACCGCAAAGCCGCCGTGTATTTTGCAGATCTGCCCGAAAAATGGATTATAAAGACAAAAAAATCCGCCTTCGGTCAAAAGACGGATTCAGTCTCGGAAAAGAGGAGATAGACCTTCGGTATGTGGAACAGCTAAAAGATACCGAGCAGACGGCATCTCTTGCCCTCCTTCTTGGATATGCAAAGGAACACCTTGCAGACGGCAAAAAAACAATACCGGAAATAGCCGCCCTCCTGTATCAGGAACTGCAGGAAAACGGCTTTTCCGGCTTCTTCTTTCATTCATATATTCCAGGTGGATACGCATTTCCAAGACTCCAGGAAATCCACGCCTGCTTAAACCGCTATCGTGAATAGCCTTACCCTGTGATCAACTTTACAACAGCAATCACGACGGAAAAAACAGCCACCCCTTTTTTCAGTATATCCGGACGCAAAAACGAAGTGTTTCTGCTTCCGATCCACACGCCTGCTGCATGGCTGATCAGTGTGACCGGGAGCAGTACCATCAAGACATCCGGATCTGACTGGGACGCATAGCCAATGCAGGATGGGATCGCGATAAAGATCGAATCAAACAGTGCGATCCCAACTGCTGTCTTGACCGGCACGCCAAATACGACAAGCAGAGGCATCACAAGCACCGGTCCCCCGGCTCCTGACAGGGAGCAGATCAGTCCTGTAACAAAACCGAACCCAACCCAAAAGGCAGACGGCATCTGCCTTTTTTTTCCGTCTTCTTTTTCCTCTTTGTTTTCTTTCCTGATCAGGATGGATATGCCGGACAAAAGTACTACCAGATACAGGATCTTCTTTACGATTCCTTCTTCGATCAAAAGATTCAGATTTACCCCGGCGATTGCTCCTGCAAAACTTCCAAGGCTGATGAATAAGGCAAGCCTAAGATCCAGACTCCTGGCCCGGTAATAATTATATGCCCCGAGGATACCTGATATCAGAAACGCACAGAAGCTAAGTGCCAGCCCCTGGGCGGACGGCATCCCCATAAATCCCGAATAGAGCATCGGAAGAAGAAATCCTGCGATTCCCGTAAGGCCGATCATCCCTCCGATCAGCAGATTGGCCACAACCATGATCAAATATTCCATTTAAACGTTTTCCTTCCTGTTGTATTCCCGTGCCAAAAACCGGATTTTCTCTTCATCAAGGGTTCGGATTTTCCTGTCTTTCATCAGGACTCTTCCTCCTACGATCGTGTGTTTCACATCCCCTGCCCCCACACTTTCCAAAAGCGTGTTGGAAATATGTCCGCTGATCCAAAGATGCGGTGCATCCATATCGATTCCTATCAGGTCTGCACGGCTTCCCTGATCAATGGATGTTTTTTCCAGGTTCATGCACGCCGATCCCCCTTCCGTTGCCATAGAAAGGATCGTCTTTGCCGGCATAACAGCCGGGTCAGCCAAAGGAACACCGTGATAGATATTCATGACTGAACGGAAAATTCGCATCTCATTCCAAATGCTGAGCCCTCCATGGGCCGCCCCGTCTGTCCCGATTCCCGGCAGAATCCCCATATTCAAAAGCTTCGGAGTGTCCGGCACCGCCTTACCGCAGTTGCTGAACGGACAGTGGCAGAGCTTTACTTCTCTTTCCTTTATGATTTCCTTTTCCTGCTCCGATAAAAGGAGGCTGTGTGCTCCGAGGAACTGTCTTCCCAGTATCCCTCTTGATTCCAGAAATTCATACGGTCTCATTTTGTATCGTTCCACATATGGCTGAATCTCTCCCGGATATTCATTCATATGTGCCTGCAGAAACGTATCTTTTTCTTTTGCCCTTTCATTTGCCATGTCCACCAGCTCTTCCGAACAGGAAATAAGCGAACGCAGCGAATAGTAAACTTTCAGATTCCCTTTTCCATGCCAGGCATCAAACAGCTCATCCGTCCTTCGTATCGCTTCTTTGGCATCCATAGAAATAGAATCCGGCAGCCCCTTCTGATCCATTGTGGAGTAAGACAAAACTCCCCGCAGCCCAGACTCCTCATAGACTTTTGCCGCCTCTTCCATATAATAGCTTCCCGCGTCGATAAACCCGCACGTTCCGCTTTTGATCATATCGAGGGCTGCCAGCCCCGCGCTCAATCTCATTTTTTCTTCTGTAAGGGTACTCTCAAACGGAAGCATGATCCGTTTCCAAATCATCGGCATCTCATCCAATACCCTTCCTCTCAAAAGCTGCTGCCCCGTGTGCATATGAGCATCCACAAGCCCCGGAAGGAACACGGTATCCTTTCCGTCTATCTCCTCTTTGGCCTCATATTTCTTGCCAAGGCTTCCTCCCGGCCCGATCTCCAGGATGGCTCCATCCCGGACAGCAATGTCCTTTTCCCGGACGCGTTCCCAGTCCTTGTCAAGATAGTCCGCATTTCGGATCAGCAGATCTATCATTTCTTTTTTCATATACGAATCTTTCCTTTATTCTGATACTTCCATCTCCATATTTTTAGATGGCATTTGTGAGTGACAATACAAGCTGTGCAATCAGCACAGATCCAAGAAATGTTCCTGTCATGACAAGAACCCCGACAATAATCATCTTCCATCCCTGCTTCAGGAAAGATTTGATCTGATCACTGATGGAAATACCTGCAAACGCTCCCACCATCGTGAGCGGAGCTGTAAAGTTGATTTTGTTGACTGCCTCGATGACACCTTCCCTGACCGGAGAAACCGGACATGCGACCAGAAGTCCAAGGATCGAACAATACGCTACGATCGGTAATTTCAGCGGTACAATTTTGCTGATCATAACTGCCACAAGAGAAATCCCAAGAAGGATCAAAATTCCTGGCAGAGAATCCAGAAATCCCACATCAAACCCAACAAAGTTGGCCAGTGCAATCCCAAGTCCTGCAACGGCAAACATCACTATCCATTCTATATATCTCATCTTTACGCTTCCTCCACTTTCCCTTTTTCTTCATTCTGTCGTCTTGTAAGAACCTCACTCGGCTCATGTCTCAGCTTTGCAAATCTAGGCTCCAAAACCTCATACAGCTTTTTAGTAAGCGGAATACCTACAAAGATAGCCACGTATATTCCGGTCAGTCCGGATATGGTTTCGCTCGTACTTGCAAGGGCTGAAATCTGAGCAGCCATATCTGGATAAACGGCTGTAAGGCTCGCAACGGAACTCGCCATCAGAATTCCCGCGCCTACTCCTGACGCCATCCCAAGTGCATATGGATGGAAAAAGCCGATGGCCGCTGTCATAGTAGCCAGAAATCCAAAATAGATCGTTCCAACCATGCCGCCTACCACATAGATGGAAAGGCTTCCCCTCGTCTCCGGGGAATCCGGCCCAAACATGTTCGTCACAAGTGCCAGATTTGACTCACGATTGATCGAATGCGTCGCTCCAATGGCCTCTCTCTTCATTCCAAGCAGAAGCGCAAACGGCAATGCAAGGAAAATCGTTCCAAGATTTCCGATCTCCTGCAGCAAAAGCGCAGGGCCTGCCGAGATAACGGTCTCAAGACTCGCACCCGCATTGATTCCAAGCTTTGCAATAAACGGGCAGATAGCGACAATCACAAGCCCCGAGGCTGCCTTTACTTCTTTTGTCTTAAAAAACTTCAATATTTCCGGACCAGAGATGATCCCCAGAATCAGTGCGTAAAATATTGGGAACAAGATCAGTTTTCCCGGTCCCACCGGCACTTCGATCTGCCCTATAAAATCAGCGATCACGATAAATAAAAATGCGGCAAGAATAATCCTATACTCATTTTTCATTCTTGCCTTGAACGACGGGTAAATAAATGTTTCCTTTTTCATTGCCTTTGACTCCTTTTGATTTTATCCACGAGCTATCTTATCACTGACCCTCCTTCCAAAAAAAGGACAAATGAGCTGTTTTTTGTCTTTTTTTGTAGTATACTAGAAAAAAAGTAAAAAGGAGCCATCCCATGACATTAGATGATCTTCTCTCAAAATATCCGGATCTTTCGGATTACATGAAATATATGCCTGAGGAACTGAAAACCCGATGCTGGATTCGTGTCTACCCAAAAGGGACAATTATTCATCAGAAAGATGAAGTTTTAGAATACTTTGGAATCGTATGCGACGGTTCGCACCGTGTGATCAATGAATTTGAAAACGGAAACATCTACATGATCGAGCGGAATGATCCCATCGACTTTGTGGGCGAAGTAACGATCCTTGCTGGAAAAGAAAAAACATCTGTGACGATCGAGACGCTGACAGAATGCACAGTCCTATATTTTTCCAGAAAAGACTTTGAAGACTGGATTGCCAGAGATATTCATTTTCTGCGTCTCGTTTCCCGTAAAGTTGCCTACAAACTTTATCGTTCCTCATACAACAGAGGAAGCAAGCTTTTCTATCCTCCGCAGTATCTCCTTCTTGACTATTGTGTCAAATATCTGGATTCTGCAAGACAGTCTTTTGGTATCATTCCGAAAACCCGACAGCAGCTCTATGAGGAGATTGGCATCTCTGTAAAAACACTGAACCGGACGATCCAGAAACTAAAAACAGAAAACCTGATTGGAATCACAAAGGGGAAGATTTCTATCGATGAGGAACAGCTGAAAGAAGCAAGAAAATATCTGGAAGAAAAACGGCATATGAACAAATAGGCGGAAACGGGCCGAATCTTTAAGATCCGGCTCATTTCCGCCTTCTCAGTTTTCTTATATCTTTTCTGATTTTAACATTGCAAATCGAATATCATAACTCTACAAAACCTTCGGACTTTCAGAAAGCTAATACAACTGCTCCGTAAACGCAGATGACTGCTGCCGCCACAAGAACGATCCCAACATACCGAAGCATCCTGCCTGGCTCTTTTTCCATCAGTCTGGCATCATCCTGCCTCCAGTACAATGTCCCTCTTGTCCCTGTCTTATACTGTGACGGCTGCTCGGATCCGTTCATTCCTCTCCATCTTCTCGTCACATCATCCCGCTTATATTCATAAATCGGATAGTATGTATAGACCGGTTTTCCGCCTCTTGTCTTTGATCCTTCTTTCCATTTCAACACTTCCACAATGCGTGCACTGATCCGGTTCAGTGATTTTTTCTCTTCTTTTACCTGAACCGCAATGAGACTGATACCGATCGCCAGAAGAAACACTGCTTCGACCATGGACACAGCCCCAGTGCCAAGTGCTTCCCTGATAAATGGAATCAATATAACGGCGATCCCCGCAGCAATCCACACCCATGCCCCGATTCCATTGGCTTTGTCTTCTTTATAAATGAATACGTCTTTTCCATTATCCGGCGCTTTTACAAGCCGGATCGTATCCCCTTCCAGATATTCTTCCACGCTGTACACCGTCTTTTCCATCCGGTGTCCCTTATCATGGTACTCTGCTCTAAGCTCATAGTAGTTCTCCGTCAGAAATCCTTCTTTATCTCTCTGCTCTACATGTCTGCTGTGAAGCACTGTGCCTTCTTTTATCAAATCCTGCTTTCGGATCTTCGTCTGTCTGATCACGACTTTAATCCCCATGACCAGAAGAAATACTCCTGTAAGAATTAAAAGAATTCCCTGAACTGTAAAAACTTTTTCCAGATCCATCTTTCTTTCTCCTTCCGTCTACTTGTATTCCACTACTTTTTTGCGCTTACGGATCACGATCATCAGCACACCGATCACAAAAACAAAGATCGAAATAAACTGGGATGTGGAAAGAGGGCCGACACTTCCACGGATAAGATCCCCCCGGAAAAATTCCAGGATAAACCGTCCGACACTGTAGAATATCAGATAACATCCGGCCACGATCCGATCCCTCTTCGCATATCTTGCGATGATGCAAAGCACGATAAAGTTCAGAAAGTCCAGAGTACTGGAATAAATCTGCGTCGGGATCAATGCCACCCCGTTAGGTGCGAAATCTGAGTTCTGAAAAGTGATGGAAATAGGACTTGAAGTTTCCAGTCCGTAACAGCAGCCGGCCAGAAGACATCCAATACGCCCAAAGCCTTGTGCCAGCGCGATAGACGGCGCAATCAGATCAAAATACTTCCAGAAATTTTCTTTCTTTATCCTGCACACCACTGCGCCTGCAAGGATTCCTCCTATGATTCCCCCGTATACGACAAACCCATCTGCCGTATCGATAATGACATGAGGATCCTTGATGATCTCATCCAGAATTGTTATCCAGTAAAATACTTTTGCCCCCAGCAGCCCGAAAATCACAGACGACAAAAACAATGTAAAAACAATGTCACTGTTCATCCTCTTTTTCTGCGCTCTGTATTCTGTCAATAAATAGGCGGATATGAACCCGATACCAATCATGAGCCCATATCCGTGTACCGTTAAGTTGCCAATCGTAAACAAGTCATTCTTCATTTCAAGCCACCTGAATTATTCAAAATACTGATTTTGTCCTTTCTCTTTCATTCTCTGTCTCAATCTGCGGAGCGCCTTGCTCTCAATCTGCCGGATCCTCTCCCGGGTCAAATGCATCTTCTGTCCGACTTCTTCCAGCGTGTACACACGATCCCCGTTCATTCCGAACCTCATCCGTATGACTTCCTGCTCTCTCTCCGGCAGGATTTTCAGCAATTCATTGATCTCCTCTCCCATGATCGTGAGGATAGCCGCATTTTCTGGCTGCTGAGCATTGCTGTCCTCAATGAAATTCTCCAGACTGCTGTCCTCTTCCTCGCCTACCGGTGTCTCCAAAGAGACTGGTGTTCTGGAATATGCAAGGATATCTCTTACTTCCTCCACCGATTTGTCCCCAAGCCTTTTTGCAATTTCTTCCGGCGTCGCTTCCCTTCCAAGTTCACTCATCAGTTCTTTGGATGCTCTGCGTACCTTTGTGATATTTTCCGACATATGGACCGGCACTCGGATCGTCCTGGACTGATCTGCGATAGCACGGATCATCGACTGCTTGATCCACCACGAAGCATATGTAGAAAAGCGGTACCCTTTTTGATAATCGAATTTCTCCACCGCCCGCATCAGACCGATATTTCCCTCCTGGACCAAATCCATCATCTGCAGTCCATGTCCCACGTATTTTTTCGCAATCGAAACAACAAGACGGAGATTCGCTTCCTCCATCTTCTTTTTTGCCTCTCTATCCCCTTCGGCTACTTTCTTTGCCAACTCCTGCTCTTCTTCCGGACTTAAAAGCGCAATCCGATTGATTTCGTTCAGATACATCCGAATCGAATCTCCGGTTCCCTCCCCATATACTACAGAAGACGCTCCTTCCAGATCATCCAGATCCGTATCTGCATTATCCTCATCCTCCATACTTTCCAGAAGATGTTCTTCCTCTTTCTGGATATCGTCCGGAGATAAGATTTTCTTCTTTTTCTTCTCTTCCACTTTTTCCGACCTTCCTGCGCAGTAAAAGCCCAAAACTGAAAAACAGCCGGCTTACTGTAAGCCGGCTGCTCATTTCATTTCACTTCTGCAAAAGCTCCCTGCACGAAAACCAGCATGATCATTCTAGTATCTTCTATTTATTGTACCATGACTTGATGATTCCATACAAGAAAACTTATTGATTTTTATGATTTTACCATAGCCATCCTTCCATTAACCGGCAATTCCGGCAAATGCGAAAAATAGTATCGTCCAATTCTATCTGAGTATTTCAGCTCCACCGGTATCCAGCCATTGGAAACATTGACATACAGATACTGTCCCGGCATGATAACACTTTGATCTTTTCCATTCAGAGCTGATAATACACAAGAATGGCTATCTTTTCCTATTGTCAAAAAACCAATAATCAAAATAATTCCTCCTTATCAATACTCCGTCAGTTTACAGGTTATGCTGCTTTTTCCCTCTCTATGCTGACTAAGTATATCAGGCGATTATGTTGATTGTATGTCTGAATTCTTAAGTATTTATAACAACTTTCTTATTTCCGACTCCCCGTAAATCCGAATCCCCATATTGCTAAGCAGCTCTGCGGCGATTCCGTTCCCTTGAGTCAGATATCCTGAAAATGTACCATCGTAGATTTCTCCGTATCCACATGACGGACTTCTTTCCTTTAAAAGTGCTTGCCCGCATCCAAAAAAACGAGCTGTCTTCCCTACTTCTTCGGCACCACGCAGGAAATTTTCGGTCACATCTTCTCCTTCCCGGTTCCATACTTTCGTTCCTCTTCGCTCGGAAGGAATTCTTGGGGTAGGAAGACCTCCAAGTATTTCGGCACACACTGGAATCAGTTCGTATTTTTCTTTCAGCTGCTCCACTTCAGGAATGTAGTTGTTTCCGCCATTGTACTTGCAGTTTATCCCCATCAGACATGCACTGATAAGCAATCTCTTCTTCATATACTTTACATTCCAATCATGGAGGAGAATTCTCTCATAATCTCTGAAATCTGAATCTGCTGCGGACACACCGCCTCACAGCTTCCACATCCAACGCAGCATGACGGACGTTTCTCTTCCGGCATACTTCCCACTGCCATAGGCGCCAGAAAACCTCCACCTGTGATTTTATGTTCATTGTACAAAGCGATCAATTCCGGAATCGGAAGTTCCTGTGGACAATGGCTTGTACAGTAATGGCACGCTGTACACGGAACTCCTCCTTTTTTTGTCTCTTCATCTGCCAGACATATCAGTTTTCCCTTCTCTTCTTCGCTCAACGGCCGGTCTTCGCCCCATACCGCAATATTCTCTTTGAGCTGTTCCGTATCTGACATGCCGGAAAGTACCATCGTCACTTCCGGAAGTGACTGAAGGAACCGAAATGCCCATGCAGGAACACTTTCTTCCGGGCGCATGCGACGAAGTTCTTCTGTCATCTCTGGGGAAGCTTTCGCAAGCTTTCCGCCACGCAGCGGCTCCATAACCCAGACCGGAAGCCCGGCCTCGCGGATCATATCCACTTTCTTAGCTGCATCCTGGAAATGCCAGTCCATATAGTTGACCTGAAGCTGACAGAACTCCATATGTTCCCCATAAGCATCCATAAAACGGCGGATCGTATCAATTGACCCGTGTGCCGAAAATCCCAGATGGCGGATCCTTCCATTTTCTTTCTGCTTTAACAGATATTCCAAAATACCATTTTTCGGATCAAGATACCCATCTATATTCCCCTCATATACATTGTGGAAAAGATAGAAGTCAAAATACGATGTCTGACATTTCTCCAGCTGTTTCTCAAAAATCTCCTCTACTTTCCCCATGTTGGCCAAATCATATCCTGGAAATTTCGTAGCTAGATAATAACTCTCTCTTGGATATTTGGCCAGAAATTTTCCAGCCGCAATCTCCGAATTTCCGGAATGGTAGCCCCAGGCAGTGTCATAATAATTGATTCCATGATGGTAGGCATAATCGACCATCTCCTGCGCCGCAGCCTCGTCTATCTTCGAATCATCTCCATCCACGACCGGAAGCCGCATCATCCCCAGTCCAAGCCCGGAAAGTTTCAAGTCCTTAAAATCTCTGTAAATCATAAAGTACCCCTCCTTTTTCTTATCCTTAAGAGAACTTCAGCGTTCCCCAATATACTACCGTCTTATTTGCCATCTCTGCAATCTTGCCTTTTGCACTGCGCTCAAACAGTTGCTCCAGGTCTTCCCGATATGCTGAATAATGTATATCCCCCTCTTTCAACGAATAGGAAGCGGACATACTCCGGCTGATAAAAGTATCCTTATCGCATAAAATCACATTATCAAACCACAAATTCATCGTCTACATATCTATTATACTACTCCTACCCCCATCTGTCATCCAGCCCCCTCACATCGCTTATATTCTTTCCTTGTATCCTTTGTAGACAACATCATGCTGCAGTGTTATACTTCAATCAAAACAGGAACCATCTTTAAACTCTCAAGGAGAAAAGGAGGTACAAAATGGGATTTTGGATTTTTCTTCTCATTATGAATATGCTTATCCCCATTACTATGATCGTTTTTGGAAAAATGTTCTTAAATCATGTTCCGAAACAGATAAATATGGCTTTTGGATATCGGACGAACATGTCTATGAAAAACCAGGACACATGGGAATTTGCCCACAAATATTGCGGTAAAATCTGGTATATCTGCGGGCTCATTCTACTGCCGTTATCAATTATACCAATGTTTTTTGTGATAAACAGCACAGAAGATACTGTCGGTACTCTTTCCGGAATCATATGTGCAATTCAGCTTGTTTTTTTGATTGGCACAATCTTTCCTACAGAAATGGCCCTCAAAAAGACTTTTGACAAAAATGGCCGCAGACGTTAATACAATACAAAAAGTGCTTCCATCTTTCTATCATCGATGGAAGCACTTTCTGTTTACTCTACTGCCGCAGACCGGAATCGAACCGGTACGGGAGGATAAGTCCCGCAGGATTTTAAGTCCTGTGCGTCTGCCAGTTCCGCCACTGCGGCATCTCACACTTACGTGTGTAAATGGGGCCTATAGGGCTCGAACCTATGACCCTCTGCTTGTAAGGCAGATGCTCTCCCAGCTGAGCTAAGACCCCATATCATGCAATATAAAATTTTAACAATAAAAACGACCCGGATGGGACTCGAACCCACGACCTCCGCCGTGACAGGGCGGCGCTCTAACCAACTGAGCCACCGGGCCAGAAAAATATTTTTTAAAGTGGACCTTCAGGGACTCGAACCCGGGACCGATCGGTTATGAGCCGATTGCTCTAACCAGCTGAGCTAAAGGTCCACATCTTTTGTGTCCCCCTTAAAGGAACAAGCCAACGATCGGACTCGAACCGATAACCTGCTGATTACAAATCAGCTGCTCTGCCAATTGAGCCACGTTGGCAAATAATCAATTTAGCCACATTGGCAGTTCTCTGCCGATAATATAAACAGCCGATTAAAAATCAGCCGTTTC
>NZ_VIRV01000023.1 GCF_019754295.1 Sellimonas caecigallum
TCGTGAGCACGGGCTTCGGAGTAGGCTTCATATTGAGCATGCTTCTGCTGATAGAGGGCTGTTCGCTCAGCTTTGATATTTTTCAGGAATGGAAATTTCTTTTGCCCTGTAAGCTCCTGTAGCTCTCTTCTAGCAGCTTCATAGAGCATGATTTCAGCACTGTGTTCTTCGCGAAATTTCTTTCGATTTGGTGACTCCAGGAACTGCTTATACACATTTTTGTTCTTGAGAAGAGTAAGCCTGGCTTTGTACATTTTATCGATTTTATGAAGCTTTGCTTCCGTCTCTTTCAATGCAGTATGGGTTTCTTTTACATGAGCTTTAGAGGATGCACGAAGGGACTCTAATTCATCCGAAGAGAGTCTATTTGAAACTAGGAAATTTGTAGTAGCAGCCATCTTTTGCAGATTGCTTCTATTAACGACTGTGGCATATGCAGGACTCTGCTGTGCCTTTTCGCAGGTGCTGATATCTGTAATTTTACCGATGGATTCCTGGGCAGGTGCAGTTAAATCTGGACGTTTGCCGGATGGTTTTCGATAAGAATTCTGCTGACTTACAATGAATCGCTGAATGAAATCTTTTTCGAAATCAGTACCAAGAGAACGACCTCGAATTGGCTTTTGTCGATCCGGTGTAAGGTAACTGATGGAACCTCTGCTTTCATGGACCTCGATGCCATATTTTTCAAAAAGCTTCTTCTGAAAATCATCCATAGACTGGGAATCCAGCATGGTATCGGTGATGACTCTTCGAAGAAATCCTTTCTCAGTTTCATATTTCTTCGGCAGCTTATCCGGAGTGGGAGAGAGCGCTGCTTCAGCATCCAGCTTTGCATGTCCGCGACGCTGTGCCCAGTATTCTCTGTCAGTAATTCGTACCTTTGCAGGATTCAGAAGATCCACCTGATAGAAGGCTTCCTTCTGGCACATGAGCATGGTCTCTGACTTCAGATATTCCAGAAAATCTTTCGTTACATGATGCTTATGACCGGCAAGAGAATCACCTGGTCGTTCCATAAAATCCTGTCTGGTTACATCAAATGCTCGAACACTGTTGATGACAATGTGCACATGAATATTGCCTGCAGAGTTGTGTCCGTCAGGATGTGTACAGACAAGAGTCTGATGCCCAGGGAAGTTCTTTTGGGCAAATTCCATGCCCAAAGCCTGGGCCTGTTTCGAAGTCAATCCGTTGTCATCACGGTCTCTTGGATCGAAGCTGATGATATAATGATGAGCTTTGATTTCTGAACTTTTCTTATTCTTTCCATAGCGAAGATTCAGAACTTCACACTCACGTCCAAATGAAGTCGGATCGCAATTGATGCCCTCGATTATGAAGCTTTCTCTTGGAATTCTCTTTCCGTTTTCATCCAGAATAGGCTTGCTAGTAAACTCATCGTGCTTGGTAGTCAGGTAATCGTAAGCTGCATCATAGTTGGAATTTTTAATTGCGATATGTTTAATTACAGCCATGATATTCACCTACCATTTCTTTTAAAGTATCACGCATCTCATACAGTTCTGAAATACATTCTTTGATGTCTTTCCACATTTGGTTCGTCATTGTTCCGCTATCATTTAAGTAAGCTGCAATCTGATTAAGGTTATTACCGCAGGCTCCCAGGTTACGGAAAATCTGCAGAATTTCCGGATCATTGAAGACTACTTCGATACGTTTTTTGATGATGGGCTTTCTGCTGGTGAGAAGCTTGCGAACATAATCAGATAATGTCATATCTGCAGATGCAGCTTCTGTCTGAAGCACCTCATACAGCTCCTTTGTCATTCGAAAATGGAAGTTCACTTCCTTGGATGGTGGGAATTCTTTCTTCTTTCTACCCATGTATTTTTCCTCCTTTTGGTAAGCTGAAGGCTTCCAAAGACCGCATCTATGATGCTATTGCCGTGGGATTGGGGAACGGAATCCCCAACAAGTTGCCGATGCTCAAAAATTTTTTTTGTAGCACAAGGCGAAACTTGCTCTAGTTATACCGAATTTTGTACTTATGAAAAGCCTTCTATATTACCTGTGGTCACATTTTTTCAGCTGCGTTTCCAGAAAAAGAAAGAAATATGATTAAAAGAGCTAGAAAGTGCTGAAGGTGTCGCCTACGGGCAACACCTTCAAATTGACTTTGGGCGTGGTTTGGCGTATAATTTAGTTTGGTGTAATTGTACAATTTTTGGCGCGTATAAAGGGAAAAATTATGGAATACTTATCACTTAGACAAACGGCAGAAAAATGGGGACTTTCCATTAGAAGAGTACAAACATTGTGTAGTACGGACAGAATACCTGGTGCTACAAAGATTGGTTCATATTGGGCGATTCCGGTTGATGCGGAAAAACCAAGGGATGAAAGAATAAAGAGTGGTAAATACGTAAAAAGAGTATAACAGTATTACACATAGTATCTACTGTTTTGATAAAGGAGAGAGTCCATGGCAGTTGTAGTAGATGTAAAGTCTTCTTATAAAGGAGAACAAAAAGTAAGGAATGCTATAGAAGAATTTTTTACTGATGATACAGTTGTATATAACAATCGAGAGGTGAATGGAAGAGAATATGACATATGTCTATTAGTTAAGGATGTATGTGTATTTATTGTTGAAGTAAAAGGATGGCTTGCAAGTAAAATCAAAGTTCACGGAGTAGATGAAATAGAGGTAGAGGGATATGAAGAGTGGCAAACCTCTCCTAAAAAGCAAGCAAAATCATATTGCATTCAGTATTTTTCAAAAATAAAAAAACAATTTGGATCAAGCCCATTAGTTGTAGATTTCGTTGCATATCCTTTTATAACTAAAGAACAGTATTACAGCAGTAGATTGGATATTATTTCAGAAGAACAATTTACAATTTTTGAGGATGATTTGCAGGATCAGAATTCTTTAAAGAGAAAATTTCAAGCTGCTTTTGATGAGAAAAAGGGCATACCACATGCAGAATTGGATGCAGAGTTTTTAGGTCGAATTAGAAGGTTTGAAGAACCTTCTTTTGATGATTCGAGCGCTGAAGAGTTCAATCAGGTATATTCTGAGTTGTCAATTTTTCCAAATACTGTCGATGAGGAACACATAAAGAAAATTATTACAGCTTATTTCAAAGGGATAAAGCAAATACTATTTGTGTCTCAGAAATCTACATTTGATGCATTCTTGCGAGAATTAGATTCAACATATAAAAAAGAAAACATTGAGCCAGGAGACAAGGTAAAAGTTGGATATAAGAATGGTGTAGATCTTAAAAGAGTAAGTGAGTTGTATAGAACGTTTAATTTTGAAATTTATCTGATTGAGGGATTAGGCGCGCAATGTGGAGAAAACATCACTATTGAAGAGGGAAGAGTATCAGATAATACGGGCTTGCTGTCTTGGATTGCAAATCACTCGAATTTTAATTTTCAACAGTATTGTGTAGAACATGCATTACCGGAGAAAAATACTCTGGTAGAAGCAGGAGCAGGAACTGGAAAAACATACTCTATGGTTTCTAGAGTCGCGTATTTATGTAATAAAAGAAGAAATAATATTTCGTGTATTGAAGATGAACTCGCCATGGTTACTTTTACAAATGATGCTGCAATCAATATGAAAAAACGATTAAAGCAAATGTTTGTAAACTATTATATTTTGACCGGAAAAGAGTGTTATCTGCAGTATGTTGAGGGAGTCGATCGAGCAAACATTTCTACAATACATAAATTTTCTTTGGAACTTTTGAGAAGTGCGTCTTTTTATACAGGATTAGGTACTACTTTCAGAATTTTATCTGACGAATATGGACGAGCAAAAATATATGATTTATATCTTAGTAAGCTTTTAGAAGAAAAAGAGGAAGAAAATTCCAATTTTATTAGTGAGATTCCGGTTCCGATTTATGATTTGAAGAAAAAAATAATTGGAATAGCAGATCGTTTACTTCAGAAGAGTGTAAATTTAGTAGATATTAAAGCGGAAGAAATGGGAACGACTATAGATAACACATTACCGTATTTCAATGAAATACTTCAGAATGTGGTTTTCCCTGCAGAAATAGAATATCTTTCAGCTATGAATGAAAAGAATGCAATGGATTTGAAAGAATGTATTATTCTTCTAAATCAGGTGCTGGCTTATGGTGCTGATAATATTGTCAATTTGAAGCTGAGATATCTATTCATTGATGAATTCCAAGATACAGATGATGTACAGATTGAAACATTTCAGAAACTCCAGAAGTGTATTGCTTCAGATTGTAGGCTGTTTGTAGTTGGCGATTTGAAGCAGAGTATTTACCGCTTCAGAGGTGCTAGGCTGAGTGCGTTTGATCAATTGAAAGAATACAAAAAATATGAGTGGGAGATATTCCATCTAAATATTAACTATCGTACAGATGCAAGGTTACTGGATTTGTATGATTCGATTTTTCAAAAAATGGGGGAGGATGGGTATCTACCTTATAACAAAGATAATGATCGTCTTTCAAGTGGAAAAATATTTGAGAGTGATGATAATGAGCTTTTACAGTGTGTTCCATGTCATGGAAAAGATCAGGATGTATTTTTTGATTGCTTGTTTGACATCTTAGATATCCAAACCCGAAAACTAAGTGAAATCATAAAAAGAGAAAAAGATAAGGGAAAGAAACTAAGCATAGAAGAACGTACTATTGCAATCTTAGTGCGTAGTAATTGGCAAACAGATAATATTTTAAAAGAGGCGAAGAAGAGGTCGGTAAATATTGAAATTAAATCTGGTGGAGATTTGTTTCAATTGGAGTCTACACAAGACCTGTTTAAGTTAATTCTAGCAATAGAAAATGCGCAAAATCCAGTTTACCTTGTGAATTTTATAGAATCTAATTATACGGATTTAACTTTGGATTATCATAAATTTCATGGGCTGTCAGAAAATGAAAAACTTCTTAAATTGAATAGAATTCTTGATGAGTTTTTTATGCTTAGGATGAAAAAAAGCTGGCAAGAAGTGTTAAATGAAGTGTATGCAAAACCAGTATTATTTGCACTGAAACATATTTATGACGCGTTAGAGCCATGGAAGACTTATAGTAAGAATTCGATAGAACAATCCTTCTATATGGAAAACTATGATTATCTGTTGGAAAAGATAATAAAGTTTGCGAAAATTGATTCTTTAACTATCAATCAAATATCAAAATACTTGGAGATTAATATTTTGAGTAGACAGCAGGAACTCTCTCGGATGCCAGAAGTTGATGAAGATGGGATCCATATTATGTGCACAACAGTACATAAATCAAAAGGTCTTGAGTATGGAACTATTGTGCTCCCATATACATCGGAAGATATAGGGGATATTCGAAAAGTAAAATTGGACGCAAATTATTCTAAATCAAAGTTGGCGTATACGGTTCAGTTTGAAAACAAAGTTAGAGAACGTAATTCAAATTATGATGAAAAAATAGAAAAGGATGAGCAGATTGCTGAGGAGTCTAGAATTCTATATGTTGCTCTAACGAGAGCAATTAGAAATTGTATTTGGATTATGAATTTAGATAGAAGCGTTCCTATTAGTTGGGGAACATTAATGGAGGAGTAAGATGTCAATTGTAATCTATACATACCACGATCCATATAAAATAGATCAAGAACCATATTGGGATGAGATTAAAAATTGTCCTTACTTTTGTTCGGCACAGACATTAGTCAATGGTTTGCGAAGCCACTATAAGGGAAAATTTGATGGTGGACGTGTTTCAACTGTAAAAATTCTTACAGACTCTCTTTATGCTGATTGGGCAAGTCCTGCGTGGATTGTAAAGCAACATACTGATATTGACAATATAATTAATTCTGGTTTTTCAACGGATCTTTCAGAGTCAGAGCGAATCAATATCGGCAAAGCTTTTCTGTTTAACAGAGATGATGTGTTTGCAAGCATTAGAACAATGTTTGAATTAAATGTGGATCCAAGCGCAATATTAAAAGATAAACTTACAAAAGAGCAGAGATTCATTTGGGGTATATATCAAAAAATACTTGCTTCCGAAATGAAAAAAGATTTCTATCTTGCTCAAAGTTTAGCAGAAGAAGAAATTGATGAAGGAGTGCGTAGGGCCATGATGGCAATACAAGAGGATTATGATTTTTCGGATGTCAATCTGGATACGATTGTTATTCATGGAGTACATCAGTTTAATCCAATTACGCTTCGGGCCATTGATGAATTACAGAAATATAAAAATGTTATTCTGCTATTTAATTATCAAAAACAGTATAAGAACGTATATCAAACATGGTTTGATATATATTCCGCATTTGACTGCAAAATAATCGATTATGATCGAAATGAATTCTTAGCAACAGATTCATCAACGGTAAGCTATAGAGGAAATGTTT
Organism: Sellimonas caecigallum; assembly: GCF_019754295.1. Lineage (GTDB taxonomy): Bacteria > Bacillota > Clostridia > Lachnospirales > Lachnospiraceae > Sellimonas > Sellimonas caecigallum. Next base: position 6,367 of record NZ_VIRV01000023.1, read on the forward strand.
TGGCTGATCAGCTTGGAAAGCTTGTTAATGGACAAAGGAGAGCAATCACTGTAGACGAGCCGTATGAAGTAATCGAGTTTGATAACATGACAGAGTTTGCCGGCTATGTTGCAGATATTTTTGAGGAAGCAGAACGAAAGGATCCTCAAAAACCTATGCATCATATGAGAGAGCAGATTTATGCGGCAAATAGTTCTGCGAATGATATATTGAAAATTTATTTTCCGGAACAATTTGGGGAACGCCAGTTTTTGAATTATCCAATAGGGCATTTTTTCCTTGCAATTGCAAATATGTGGGATCCGGAAAAAAATGAAATTTTCATATCAGATATAAATGATGTCAGAGAATGTCTTGGAGCAAATATTCTTTCAGAAGATGTACCGGGACAATTGGTATCAATTTTTGGAAGAATCCAGGCTTTGTTTGATGGGTGTGTGTCAATCAAACAAATGAGAAAAAGATTGAAATCGCTGAAAAAGAATATGAAATACATTACAGATTCATTAGAACAAGAATATGTGAGTCATATATCTTATTACGCTGTTACAAGGAATGAAATAGAGAAGCTTAGTGGTGCATTAGAAGAATTGGAAGATATAGCATCTCATTTTTATGAAGATTTTGAGAATACTACACACAATTTCCGAGAGTTTTACAGAAAATTGAAAAACTATTTGCAAAGCGATATTTTAGGAGATCGTGAGAATTCAGAAGAGTTCGCAGATATTTTGAGAAGAGTTTTGTCAAGGTTAGAAGAAGTAGAGAGTATTGATGCATCGGCTTCCTTTGAATGCTTAAAATCCACGATGTCCATTTATTTGCTTCAAGAATCAAAACCAGGGAGAAGTGCTAACTGGATTGTGCGTAATTTCGAACAGATTGACGGTGATATTCTGCGAAGCGGTCATGAAGATCCGAATATTATCTATCACTTCGCTTGTCTTGAAGATGAGGATGTGGGCGCTGTAAAAAAAGCAGAATTTCCATGGCCGCTAAATGATGAATTTTTTGAAGTGGCCCAGAACCCGGTTGATTGGAAATATCAAGTTTATGTTAAGTGCTGTAATGAATACAAAAATTTTAAAAGGTATGCACTGATTTATGGATTGGAATTTAATCGTGCCAAGTTCAAATTATCTTATGTGAAAAGAGACGGTAATAGAGAAAGAGAACCTTATTATCTTCTTAATATATTGGGAATCAAAAAGAAAAAGTATTCAAGCCATAAGGTATCAAAAAGACTTGAAAACACTTCACATATTGAAATAGAAAATGGAGCAACTGGTTCATTTGATGCATATGACTATTATCGTTATCGCATATGTAAATATAGATTTTTGATGGAGTCATTAGTTGAGAGTAATACAGTATATAAAGACAATTTTCTTCTGCTAAAATATCTTGAGGTGATGCTCGAAAATGCAATCAAGGAGGATATGCAAGGAAAGCCAATTAGTGAGGCAATCCTAATTGATAAGTTGGATGAAAAATATGAAGAGCTAAAGAGATTTTTCCCATTTGCTCAAAGTGTAAATCGAATGGATGTTATTAACAATATTCGAAATAGATTGGTGAGTGGGAAGGCAAAGAAGTTTTCAGTGTTATCTTCAGAAGAGCATCGTTACATGATGATTCGAGAGTTATTTATCCATAAAAAACTAGAGAATTCGAAAAATGCTGGCGTGGATATAATGCAAGATAAGTTTCCGAATGTTAGCGCGGAACAGATAGCTGAGAAACTGAATCAGGAGATGCTTAAGGGAGTAGACTACATGGTTAATGTCGATGCATGGTGTCAATTCTGTGCAAATCGAGAATTGTGTACTGCTTACTATAGCAAATCAAGAGATTGATTGGAGAGATGTTATGTTGGTAGAAAAAATGTATGTAAGATGTCCTGCCGACAAAGAGAGTATGACAGACCCTCGTGTATTTGTGTGTGGACAGATTACAAAAGTGGACCAATTTAAGAAAACAGTTAAGGTGAGAATATATGATCCATTAAGTTATTTGATGTTTTTTGAAAATCTTCCAAAGGGAGAAATAGAAATTCCACAAAGCATGGCCCAGCGTTGTACATTCTTTCTGGGATCCAGTGTATTTGCCAAGAATCGTCGATGTAAAGTTTTATCCTGTGTACGAGCAAAAGATCAGTTTTATTACTATTATTTGCAGGATGAAGAGAGTAAGGAGATATTCCGCCAATGTGAGAAAAATATAGTTGCAGCATTTAACAACGGGAGAGTGGATCCTACAGAGCAATTAAAACGGTATGAATTTCAAAATCCATGTTGGTATTTAGGGCATTCAATTGTATCCAAAAGCATGAATGTCTTAGATAATTCTATTTATGGTTTTAAAGAATTGGCGGGTTCTAAAATATACTTATTACCTCATCAGGTGAATTCTATTATGAGATGTTTGCAGGAAGAACCTTGCCGTTATATGCTTGCCGATGAAGTTGGAATGGGAAAAACAATAGAAGCTATTTCTGTTTTTAAAATATATATGAAAGACAGAAGTGATAAAAAAGCATTGATCATTGTTCCAGAGACTTTAAAGGAACAGTGGATAACAGAACTGTTTTTGAAATTTAACATTGAGCAAGGTAAGGATAGTAATCACAATTGCGTGGTTGTGAAAACCATAAGTGAAATTAGTCTGCTTGATCAAAACACTAGTTGGGATTTTGTAATCATAGATGAGGTACATAGATATCTTTCAGATTCCGGACAATATGAGTCTATTCATAATATTAGTAGGAGAACAAGAAATATTTTGTTATTGAGTGCAACACCAGTTCAACAAAGAAGAGCTGAATATTTGGGTTTGCTCAGATTGCTTTTGCCAAGCAAATATGATTCGTTTACGGAGGAAAAGTTTGGTAAATTAATAGACAAACAGAGCCATATTATACAGAAAACAGCACTTATCCTCGATGATTTAAGTGATTTTGAGGGGACAATAGACGATGCAATTGATGAGGAAGAAGACCCTCATGAATCTGAAGATTGTCAGGATTTGTTCGAAGAGATTCAAGAGGGATTAGAAGAAATCTGTGATGATTTAGATGATAGCAGATTGAATGAGTTATTTGAGGCGATTTCATTTGAAGAAAATGATCTGGGTGTATATGCGATTAAAGTTATGATTTCGTATATATGCAGTAATTATCAGATTGAAAGTAATATTATCAGAAATAGAAGAAAGTTATTAGAAGTAACTGAAGATGAAGAAAGATTACTGCCAATTCGAGAATTAGAAACACAGACATATGAATTAGATAGTGATAAAAATGTATACGAGGCATTGACATATGAATTATTAAGTAATTGGATTTTAGAGATTACTAAAGAAAATAGTCAATGTGTTGAGTCGATTATTAGGCCGTTATTAAGTGCATTTTTTAGTTCTCCATGGGCTTTTGAAGATGCTATCAAGGAAGTGGAGCAAAAAGGCATTCATGTAAGTGAAGGGATTAAGATTAATGCCGAAAGATGGAAAAGTTTTGAGCAAAATATAATAAATGAAATCTCTAAAGTGATTGATGATCCTGATTACTATTTGGACTTCTATTCAACCAGATTACTTACGGTTATTAATGCAGTTTATGAAGAACTGTTCGATCAAAAAATTGTATTGTTTACTAATTACAAGGGAACATTTGATGCTTATCGAAAGATATTAGAAGGCATTTTTTCGAAGGAAGAGGTTAGTTTCTTTGGAGCTGGTATGTCAAAGGACGAGATCGAACTAAATGCTTATAGATTTCAAAATGATAGAAGTTGCAGGATAATGCTTTGTGATTACACTGGTGGAGAAGGAAGGAATTTTCAGTGTGCGGATTATATCGTCCACATCGATCTTCCTTGGGACGCCAATATGATTGAGCAGCGAATTGGTCGATTGGACCGATTAGAAAGAGATCCTTCGAGACCAATAGTTCATTCTGTTGTGATTTATACATTGGAAACATTTGAAGAAGCATTGTTTAATTTCTGGAACGAAGGACTAAAGATATTTACTCAATCTTTAAGCGGAATGGAAATCATCATGAAGGAAATCAATAGTGAAATAATTTCTGCAATTCAGAATGATTTCAAACATGGCCTTTTTGAAAAAATTCCTGGAATTATAGAGTCGGCTGATGAAATGCGTGCAACCGTTAGAAAAGAGCAAAATTTCGATGCGGCAGGATTTATTTATCGACCAATGTACAACGAATTGAAACGCTTGATAGATTACTACTCTCAAAACGAAAATGAGCTGTTTGCGAATACAATGACAAGTTGGGCAAGTTTAGCAGGATTTCATGGTACAACAAGTAAGCTAGGAATAATTACGTATTCCGCAAGTTCGTTTGTTCCTAAATCAGCGATAAATGCTTTACTTATTCCACCTAGATGGAATGAATATTTGAATTCAGCACAGAACGCTTTTACTACTCGTGTTCAAGGAGCATATGATCGTTCGAAAGCAATCAAAAATGTTGCTGGTTCAATAAGAGGTACATTTATTAGAAAAAAAGCTATTGAAAATGATTACCTTCATTTCTTTGCACCAGGGGATGCCGTTTTTGATTGTATTGTTGATAATGCGATTCATTCTTGTAAAGGGCAAGCTAGTGCTTTCGCGTTTCAGTCCAATCTAGATTGGACAGGATTAGTGTTTACGTGGTCACTGGCACCAAACATTGATTATCTTATGGATAATGGTGTTTCTGTCTATGCGTTAAGCCCGTATAGAAATTACTTGATGTCTGAGCAAGTTGTTGTTGCTGTTTCGATAAAGAACGATGATGAAATCGACGACTATCAAGTTGTTCGAGAGTATATGCGCCTTGTGGAGTCTGGATTCAAGCCCCAAAATGTTGTGCATCTTGGGAAACGTGGAGGTGGACATGGATTCTTAAAAGATGAAATAGATGGAATGAGCAATATTGAGTGGTTTAAGCAAGAGTATTCCGAAGAAAATTGGATTGATTTAGTAGACAACGCAAAAAAAGAAGCTTCAGAGAAGGCAATGGATGTTTTTGTACGAAGATCCAATATACGTGGAGCTAGAGAAGAAATGGAAAGGACACTTTCAGCAAGAGCTGCGAATGCGGATTATTTTGGTATCTCGCAAGAAGGGCTTGAAGAATTAAAAGAGACTCAGGCTATTATTCTAAATGCAATAAAGAGACCAAGATTAGTTTTAGAATCAGCTGCGTTTGTATGGATGGGTAAAAACTGAGAATGAATAAAGAAACAATTATTGATCGAATGCAATCATATTTTTCTGGAGAGAATCAGAAGCCTGAGTTTGATACCGGTATAGAAATGGATGCATTGCAATCATTTTATGTTAGAACTGCAAAACGACTCGTGATAGCGAATGAATTGCAAAAGAAAGATACAATCTATAGGGATGATTTTTTTATTGCACTTCGAGACTATTTGTTAGTGTTTGAAACATCACTTTCTCTTAGTAATGTTATTATTCCTGACGATAATCCGTATGCAATAAAAAAGGATGTGGCTAATGGAAAATACTACGCTACGTTTCAATTTCCGGAGGGAGTTTCTTCAGAATTGGCAGAATCTGCGTTTATGAGGAGTTATTCTTCAGAAGATGTGAAAAAGGATTATAATTTGACTACAGATTCATTGATATATTCGCTTACCGGATTTTCTGCTTTTAAATCTATGTCTCAAAAACTAGCAGTTTACGGAGCGTTGAGAACACCTGATGGTTATACGACATTGGTAGCGTTACCGACTGGTGGTGGAAAAAGTCTTATTACACAGATGTTGGGATATCAGACAGAAGGATTAACAATTGTAGTTGTTCCAACTGTTTCTTTAGCAGATGATCAGATTCTTGCCGCGAAACAGATTATTAAAAGCAAAACTGTGGATCAAGAGGTGTTTTCTTATAAAAGCGGTGTACAAGTTACCCCAATCATAAATGCTATTCAAAATAGAACTGCACGACTACTGTTCATTTCACCAGAAGCGTTGATGAATAATCAAGCTTTTGAAAGTGTTTTAAAGGTGGCAAATAAGCAGCATTACATAAAAAATATTGTAATTGATGAAGCTCATATTGTGGTTGATTGGGGAGGATCATTCAGAGTTGATTATCAATGCTTAGAGGCGTGGAGAAAAAAATTATTGCTAAATAATCCAGGTATTAGAACGATTTTATTATCTGCCACATTTGAAAGTAAAAGCATTGAAATACTGAAAAAGTTATTTTCTGATGGAAATAAATGGATTGAAGTACGATGCGATGAATTGCGGCATGAGCCAAGATATATCATATTGAAGGAAAAAGGATATAAAAATAAAGATAAAAAGACTATAGAATTAGTCAGAAAATTACCACATCCAATGATCATTTATGTTGCTCGGCCTGATGATGCAGAAAGAGTGAAAAAACTGTTATGTGACAATGGAATCAGAAATACTCGAACATATACAGGTTTAACAAATAATGATATTAGGGAGCAATTGCTAAAAGAATGGAAAGCGAATAAGTTTGAAATAATGATAGCAACTTCTGCTTTTGGGGTTGGTGTAGATAAGCCGGATGTTAGAACAGTATTACATCTTTATATTCCACAAAATCCTAATGCGTATTACCAGGAGCTTGGACGTGGTGGACGAGATCAATTACCATGCTTAAGTGTAATGTGTACATATGTAGATGATCTTAAGTTTGCATTTCAGAGAATTAGTAAACGTGTTATGACTACAGAGAAAATAATTGGACGTTGGGATAGCATGTTTAATAATAAGTTGTCAATTAGAGATGGCGCTATTATTCATATAAATACTGCTATAAAACCTAATTATCATACAAAAGATGAATGGGATGATAGACCGGTATCGGATGCCGATATGAATTGGAACATTTATGTGTTACTTCTTTTAAGGCGTTATGGTTTGATTGAAATCATTGATATTACTAATGACAATGGTATTTATATTTTTTCAATTAGCATCGAAAATGATCTTTTGTTAAATAAAGGTGATGAACAAACTCTCTTGATTGAAGAAATACGTTCGCAGGAATGGGCATACTATAATGACGCATATCTGACGATGGAAAGAGCGATAACTAGAAGTGAGGGTAAATGTTGGTCTGAAATGTTTTTTGATACTTATGACAAAGTGTATGAGTATTGTGCAGGCTGTAATGCACACTTAAGAAAAAACAGTGGAGACACTCTTGCATTTCCACTAAAAAAGAGCATAAAGGCCCCTATTTCTGTAGTCGAAATGGATCAGAAAAAGATTTTTGAATCACAGGATGAGTTGATTGTTCTTGCAGGTTCAGAGGAAAAGAAGAAAGTAATTAAATTTTTAGAAAGTCAAAGATTATCTACACTTGTTGCATCTAGCAGTCAGCTTCAAGAGATTGACTTTTATGGAAGTGTTTCTGATGGAAAAACGTTATTTGTTGTAAATTCAGGTGACTTAAAAGAGTTGTTAAAAAAAGGCAACTATTACTTTGTATCTGGAATGGTTGCTATTCTTTATCCAGATGATGAAAGTGAGGTTTTTGAGATATATAAATTAGTCACAAAATATTTGCAACACAAATTAGGAATACATATTGTACATATCCTTTCTGAAAACTTTTTCCTGCCAGCGATTGGGAAAAGTATTTCAGATGTAATTGAGGGAAGAGTTGTGTTGGCAAATGATATATGTGCTGAGATGAGGTGAAAAAATGTTTCAAAATAAGATGGTGACACCAGCTATTCCGGAGCGTGTATACACACTGTGTAAAATAGTGGGGAAGAAGGCAATGTCTACCTCAGAAGTTAAAGAGAAGATGGAGCCGTCTTACTTGAACCAAAAATCAAGCTACTATAATGATTATAGAAATGCTGCGGAAGAATTACAATTAATTACCGTTACAGACAACGTTTTATCTGTAGCGGTTGATGCGTCTGTATTGAAAAACATGGATACTATGCGTTCCTATATCAATGGACAGCTAAATCAGTTTCGTGAAGGGCAGTTTTATAAAGTGACGAAGGCATATTTTGATATGGGAGAAGAAATATTGCACGGTGAACAGAATGTGGCAAATATGGCTTCGCTTATGACGCTAAAAACTGGTATTTCGGTAGACAGTATGGCAATGCGTGCGTGGAGATTTTGGGCATCATATCTTGGTTTCGGATATCTTCAGGATATGTTTGTTATTCCTAATGCGGACACATTTTTACAGGATATTATTTCTGAAGCCGAATTTGAAAAGAATAAGAGATATTCTATCGCGGAATTTTTAGAGAAACTTCGCCCGCATTCAGATATTATTATTGATTCTTCAAACGGTACTAAAAAGTTTAGCTTTGGAGTATCTAATGGGCTAAGAACACTGCAGGATGCAGGTGCTATTCGAATGGAATACATTTTAGACCAGGAAGATACATGGAATTTGTATCACGTAGATGCACTTAGTGCAAATGAAACAGTTACAAATATTACAGTGTTGAAGTAGGGGGAAATATGGATATAGCAATAGCAAAAGATAGGTTGGCATCAGTTGTCAAACCAGATTCCATTACAGCTTCTCAAGGCGACTTTTTAGCAACACATGTTGCGATAAAGAAATTGGTGATGCTCAATCAATTTGAATTTGTTCCCACTTCTGAAAAGTATACGTCTGAAGAAGATATTTACAAAAAATTCATTGTAAACCCTTCCAATAAACATCAGTTCATTGTTGTTTATGGACAGAGCGGAACGGGAAAGTCGCACTTGATTCGATGGTTTGAGGCACGTTATAAAGCGGATCGCCCAGATGATGAAGTGGTTCTATTTATTCGACGAAGCGATAATACGTTAAAGGGAACGATTCGTCAGCTGCTGGACAAACCAGAGGTTCAGGATATCGGAAATAAAGAGATTATTAAGCGTCTAGCAAACGCTTCTGCGGCTGTTCCGGAAGATAAACTGAAAGATATGATTTATCATAATTTCATTATTGAGATTAATAATGATGATGACGAATACGAGATTCAGCTGAATAATATAAAGCGAAAAAGATTGGTTGCATTTTTTAATAATGAGACGATTCATGATTACATGATGAGATCAGGAGGTCCGATTGAAAGGATCTATTCTAAGGTTGCAGAAAATTCGTTTGTGGATTTGGATACTATTGCTCAGTTTAAGCCAGAGGACTTTATAGTGTCTGTGGATTTGTATGATGATATGCAACAAGCTGGAGCTGATCCGAAAGCGGATAAAATGGCCAGAGTTCTTATGGCGAATGATGCAATGGAGGATGCTAAAAAATTTAGTGATTACCTTAATCAATTTGTCGAGATTGTTATTCAACGATGTGCTGGCATTGAGCCAGGAGACTTTGAACAAGTATTCATGGATATTCGAAAAGAACTCTACCGTATTGGGAAAAATTTGACTCTTTTTATTGAAGATGTTACTTCCTTTACTGGGGTAGATAATGCGCTTTTGAATGCGTTGATGGAGGAACATAATGACCGTGATATTTGTCGAATTTCATCTGTAGTAGGAGGAACAAATGCGTATATTAACGATTGTTTTCGACAGAATCATCGCGATCGTGTAACGCAATATGTATATATTCCAGATGATGTTTTCGATGAAAGTGGATTGTATGAGTTCGTAGGCAGATACATAAATGCAATGTCATTACCTGTTGATAGAATATCAGAGTGGGTAAACAATAAGGCTCTTCCGGGCGAATATCCAGTTCATGAGGTAGCTCAAGGCAATGATTGGGAATATATCGATATTCCACATGGAAAAAAATTGTGTTTATATCCGTTTACAAAAAATAGTATTAAATACTTGTATAAAAATGAATTAACAAAAGGACATCAAACACCAAGATATATTATCAGAGATATCATTGAGCCGGTTGTAAGTGACTTGCTTTATAATGAGACGAATTTCCCTAGTAAAAAATATGCTTTAGTGAACATTAATACAACGCTTAATTTTATGGTACATAATCAGATTCAGGATGAGGAACTTGCGGATCGTGTGTTCTGTTTTATGAGTATTTGGGGAAATAATGAAGCAAAAGAATTCACTTATGACTCGATAACATATATAGCGGGATTACCTACATATATATATGAAGAATTTGGAATGCCAGTAGTTAATTTACAGAAGGCAGATTCTGGTAGTGGGATAAAACCAACGCCCAATATAGAGCCGGAAATTCCTCCACAAGGTGCTGGTCCTTCAGGTGAGCCGAGTAATATACCTGCTATACCACCAGAAAAACAGAAAAAGCTTGATGATGCTAACGTTAAGTTAACTCAGTGGGCTAATGGTATGCCTATTAACCTATCTACTACAGGTGGCGCAGAAGGTACAATTCGTACTGCCCGAGAAGATATGGGAGATTTTCTTATATCAGCAATCAATTGGCAAGCCGAAGGCGTATCTATGGATAATGTTGCAAAAGTAAAAGCGTCAATAAGTGGAAAGGCCTCTAAATATAAGCTGGTTGCTTTGGAAAATCAAACAAAGGGAAATGGCTATTATGTATTACCCGCAAACTGGGATTCATTAAATGTTATTAATGCATTTATTAGATGGAGAGAATTTGGTAATCAAAGCTGGGAATATGTAGGATCTGATTTTGACGCTTATGTAATTACTTCTTGGACTGCAAGAATTAAGAAACAGATTGTGAAGGCAGTAACTCAGTATGATGATAAAAATGATACAAAGTATATTGAGGCTGCAGTGACCGCAGAAATGTATCGATTAATCTTGAATGGAGAGTATCGAGAAAAATCACTTGGTAATTTAACTGCTGATTATATTTTTTGTAATCATCTGGCAAAGAATAAGAATACATGGCATTCAAATGAGTGGAACGCATTGTTAGCTGTTATGCACCAAAGAGATGCAGATATTATCAATAGAGAAACTGTGCGTCAGTATTTTAATCTCTTGCAAGGAAGTGCAGCTGGTAATGTTGTAGTATTAGATGCAATTAACCTTTCAAAAACAATTAGGAAAGCTAAGACTAATAAATTGCAGATTCCAGAAGAGGATTTTCAGCTAGATGATAAAGTTAAATTACGAAAAGACACATATTCATTTCTAAATGACATTGTAAGTAGAATAGAAAATGTAGCAAATGCTGAAATTGATATTGCGAAGAAGGCAATTCAAATAGTGTATGATTGTTTTGATGATGATGAAGTAGAAGAAGAGGATATCGATGCATTATTGGTAAAAGTAAATCAGTTCTATAAAGAAATAGATGAAACGCAAATTAATATTAAGGCGGTTGCTGTGGATGGAGTAAAAAAAGCCATCAAACAAATTGCAAAGGCAATTGGAGATATCACTAGAGTGCTGGATGAGGATGATCCGCTCACAATTCTCATGGCATTTTCAGGGGATCCAGTAGGGGTTATTCAGCCGCTGATAGAATTGATTAAGCAAGTGGAAAAAGATATTTCAGAAGCAAACAAACAAATTAGTAGTAGAAAGAGCTTGCTGGGCAATAGTGAGACTGATGAAGAGAGCGGAACTCACTATAAAACTGAATTATCAGTAATTGCAAGTGATATGGATGTGATAGGAGTGTTACGGTGATGGCAATGATGATAGATATTCTGGACAAAAGTATAAAGGATATGAAGGATCTGCGTCAGCGTGAAGAAAGAAGAGATAATAAAGCCGCTCAGGAAGCACTAGATCAACGATTTAGTGTACTGACTAGTCAAATTCATTCATTGATGTTGGCACTGCAGTATACAAAGGAAAAAATGCAGTTTCAATTAAATGATCAGATTCTCATAGAATTAGAAAGTCTGTTGGAAGAGAGTAAAGGCATTGTTAAATCTGGTTTTGCTGAAAAGGATCCTATTTCACAGGTAGAAAATGCTCATAAAACTGTACAGCAGAATATCAAGAAAGATTGGGCAAAGCATTATTCATCTATGACCAATTCAACCAAAAGTACGTTGCAGGTTATCTCAGGGATTGATACAGAAAAAGTGGCTAAATGTCTAGATGGGATTGCCAAGGGAGCTTCTTGGACAACCAGCATTGGGGATTTTAAAGCAATGAATCAGAGCCTTGCAGAAGCAAAAGATTTGATTGATGGATTAGGATTAGATCAACAAATAATTGCCTTCTTACAGAAGATGAATAATGGAAAAGCAACAGTTACGGATTTAGATGAAAATGTATTGCGATGGTTAAGGGATGAATCATTGGATAGACGAGTAAAACTTTCTTTTGTTGGAGGAAGTAGAAGGGGTTAGTTTTGCAGGCTTTTTTAGTAAAAAAGAAGCATAAGATTGACTATTAACAAAAATAAAGATATACTTAAGTAGCTACTTAAGTATATCTTTATTTGGTTCACGGAGATAAAAATGGATTATGTATATAAGTTCCCTGTTGTTAGAGGGATTCAAGCAAAAAGAGAATATTTTATTGCAATGGTTCCTTTGAAAATGTTACCACGTCTATTTCCGATTGATGACGAGTACGTTCTTCCGGAATATAGAGCACAAAGGAAGCTGAATGAAGCTAGGATACCGGTAATAAGCAAATATATATTGGACAACAGAGATTCTTATGTGTTCTCTGCGTTAGCTGCATCGATCGATGGGGACTTTTGCTTTAAAGCAGATAATTCTAATCAAGATGCAGGTACTTTGGAAGTGTCAATGGATGCGAAATTTTTAATTAACGATGGTCAGCATAGAAAGTCTTCAATCTTAGAGGCAATGAGAGAAGATCCTTCATTAGGGGACGAGACCATATCAATTGTTTTTTTTGCAGACAAAGGGTTGGCACGTAGTCAACAGATTTTTACAGATTTAAATAAAAATGCTGTAAAAACGTCTAATTCTATTTCGGAATTGTATGATTCGCGTGACGAAATGGCTGTGATTACAAGAAATATAATATGGAAAATAGAATTTTTAAATACTTATACTGATAAAGAAAAAGATATCTTAGGCAAGTTTTCTTCGAAATTATTTACTTTAAATACTATATATTCTGCAAACAAGATTGTTGTAGGCGGGAAAATAGAGGATAAAACTGAGGATTTTCTCACAACATACTGGGAAATGGTTGTTGCTAATATGCTTCCTTGGCAGGAGTTATCGAACAAAGAAATTACTAAGGTGGATTTAAGAGAACAGTACATTGCAACACAAAATATAGTGATTCAAGCACTGGGAAGAGTGGGGAATTATTTCTATTCTAATTCAGACTTGGATATGCAGAAATATCTAGAAATATTGAAAGAGATTAATTGGAATCGTAGTGCAAGTATATGGCATCTAAGAGCTATTAGCGAGAACGGAAGAATAATTACAAATAAAAGAGCAGCACTATTAATTTCAAATGTAATAAAAAAAGTGATGAAACTACCGCTGTCTAAAGAAGAACAAATGGCTGAAGAAAAGTTGAAAAAAATAGTAGGCTAATCAACAGGAGTGAAAAATGGCAATCAGTAAAGAAATAATAAATAGATTAATCAAAACTATTCAAAATCTGTATTTATCAGATGATATACCGTGGATGATTGGATATTCAGGAGGAAAGGATAGCACGGCAGCACTACAGCTTGTTTGGATTGCTATGGAAGGCTTACCAGAAAGACAACGAGTTAAACCTATCCACATTATGAATACAGATACACTTGTAGAGTCACCGGTCGTATCAAAATGGGTTGAAAAATCGTTAGATTCAATGAGAAAAGCTGCAAAAGAAAAGAAGTTACCGTTCGTTCCTGAAAAACTAATTCCAGAATACAATAATACATTTTGGGTAAATCTGATTGGAAGAGGATATCCATTTCCAAGAATGAAATATAGATGGTGTACAGATAGACTAAAAATTCAGCCAGTTAATAATTTTATAAAAAATAAGATTGCAGAGCATGGGGAAGTCATTCTTGTTTTAGGAACAAGAAAAGCTGAAAGTTCGAGAAGAAATCAGACAATGACAAATTTGGAAAAGAAAAGAGTAAGAGAGTTACTCAGTCCAAATCCTACACTGGCAAATGAACTCGTATTTTCTCCATTAGAGGCATGGACCGATGACGATGTATGGGCATTTTTAATGCAATATAAAAATCCATGGGGATATTCGAATATGGAACTCTTAACGATGTATAAGGGTGCCACGGCCGATAATGAATGTCCGATCATGGTGGACAAGGATTTGCCTTCTTGTGGAAAAAGTCGTTTTGGATGTTGGGTTTGCACCATGGTAGAAAAAGACAAATCGATGGAAGCTATGATTGCAAATGATGATGAGAAAGAGTGGATGACACAGCTTCTTGAATTTCGAAATGAGTTTGGCAATGAAGAAGGCGATAGAGATCGAAGAAGTTTTAGGCGTATGCATGGAAATCTTCAAGGTAACTATAGAAAGTTATTTCATGGGCCGTATAAAAAAGAAGTACGAGAACAATGGCTAAGAAGACTTCTAGAGATTCAAAAGAATATTAACGAAACAGGTCCTGAAGAGTTTCAAAATCTTGAATTGATAAGAATTCAAGAATTGAGAGAGATAAGAAAAATCTGGGTTTTAGAAAAGCATGAATTTGATGATGCTGTTCCAAGAATTTATTTTGAGGTAACGGGTAAAGAATTTGAAGATCCAGATTGGATTTGTGCTGAAGGTTTCGCTAAAGAAGAGTGGGATATTCTGAAGAAAGTCTGCTCAGACTTATACGGAGATGAGGAACTTGCATTTGAAATGATGTATAGCCTTATTGATGTAGAAAGTAATGCTGCTGGTATGAACCAGCGAAAAGGCATAATAGAGGAACTGGAAAAAGTTATTGCTAAGACATTTTATAAAAATGAAGATGATGCTACACAGTATTATATGGAAAAGGTTTGTCGTAAAAAGGAATATGGTGGAAAGTATAACGAAAAGTTTTTGGATTACGGAAACCAGATGCCAGAAGAAACAGATGAGGAGTCTGAAGAATGATAATCAATCGATTAACTATGCATAACTTTGGTGTTTATGCAGGAACTAATACATTTGAATTTGCTAGTAAAAAACCAATTGTCTTAATTGGTGGTATGAATGGACGAGGAAAAACTACGTTTTTGGAGGCAATTTTGTTGTCTTTGTACGGAGCAAATTCAATTGCATATAAAGAAAGTGATTACAACTCATATAATCAATATCTTCGTTCATATGTAAACAATAATAGCCGGAGTCAAAGCAGCTATGTGGAAATTGAATTTTTATTAAATGAAAGTTCAAATGATACATATCTTGTTAGACGAGAATGGAACGCTCTTTCAAGAATTACAAAGGAAGAAATATCTGTACAACAGAACGGTGTATATAGCGAATTTTTAACACAGAATTGGGCTATGTTTGTAGAGAATATTCTTCCAAGTGCATTATCTAGCTTTTATTTCTTTGATGGAGAAAAGATTGCTGAATTAGCAGTGGCAAAAACAGATGATCAAATGAAGGCCTCTATTCGTTCAATGCTCGGAATGACCACTTTAGATGTTTTGAAAAACGATCTTGGTCGCATAGTGAAAAAAATCAACAGAAATAACAAAGCAGATGAATCCAATAAACATTTAGAAACTTTACGAGAGGAACGAGATCAAGCAATTTCTGAATTAGAGAAAATTGATGAATCAATATCAATTGCAACAAAAAAGGTGGAAGACCTTCAGGAAGTGCTTGAACAATTACATAAAAAGTATGAACTTCAAGGAGGAGCTGTGCTCGAACAACGACAGTCTTTGATGCAAAAGAGAGCACAGATTCAAACAGGGATAGCACAAAATGCTGAACTATTAGTTGGAATGGCTGCTACAGAATTGCCTATTTTTCTTGTAAGGGATCTTGTTAGTCAAATAAAACTGCAGGCTGAGGATGAACATAATGATTTTATCATGCAGCAAGCATTAGAACAAATGGATGACTATTTATCAGATTTTGAAATGCAATATCCAGAGTCGATAGAAGCTAGTCGTATATTTGTAGACTATGTTAGAAAACAAACAGAAGCAGATTCAGCCCCTAGATTATATGAAATGTCAGATCATGCGTTATTTCAAATGAATGATTTAGTAGAGAATACGCTGCAACAGAGCGTGAACAATACAAAATCATTATTAGCAAATAAGGCTGATTTGAAAAAGCAATTAGATGCAGTTGAGAGTTATCTTACATTGGATATAAATGAAAAAGATTTAACGGCTATATATGATCAAATAAAAGCGAAAGAGGCAGATTTAGTTGAGGCACAAGTTGAATATAACAGATTACAGCAGGAAAGAAGTTCTATAAATTCTACAGTAATAACAAAGAGTGCGGAGTACAGTAGAGATATCGAGATTTTTCTTCAAAAACTTGAACTTCATGATGATTCAGAAAGAATGATGAAATATTCGAATATTGCACTTCGTATTTTAGAGGCATATGCAGTAGAACTGCAGAGAAGAAAAACTGGTACTTTAGGAGCTACAATTACGAAATGTTACAAGCAACTTGCAAATAAAAAGAATCTAATTCAAGAAATTGTGATGAATCCAGAAACACTAGATATGCAATATCTTGATGAAAATGGGAATGAAGTATCAAAAGAGTCCCTTTCAGCAGGAGAAAAGCAGCTTATGGTAATTGCTATTTTGTGGGCTCTTGCATTGTGTTCGAAGAAAAAATTACCAGTAATAATTGATACGCCATTGTCTAGACTGGATTCTCAACATAGAACGTCCATTATTAGTACCTATTTTCCAAATGCAAGTGATCAGACAATTATTCTTTCCACAGATACAGAAATTGATCAGAATTATTATGAAATGATGAAAAATTCTGTTGGAGATGAGTTTACACTTGTATACAGCGAGAAAACAAAGAGTACGTCAATTAAGAAAGGGTATTTTCAAGAATTATGATAATCAAACAAGTACGCTTGTCTCAACAAGCAAAAGATCAGCTTTCTCGTTTGAAGGGAAAGACTGGTATTAAGAATTGGAATATTCTTTGCCGATGGGCATTATGTTATTCCTTAGCAGAAAAAACACTCCCAACAGATATTCCACTTGCAAGTGACAGTAATTTGGAAATGTCATGGTATACATTTGGTGGAGAATACTATGAAGTTTATGAAGCTCTTGTTAAGGCTTGGTGTATTAGTATGGGATTAGAGACTGATGATGAGACTGTTTCAAAATACTTTAGATTAAATTTGGAACGTGGAATTTCTTATTTATGTGGAACAGGGTTCATAAAAAGTATAGATGATTTATTACATTTGGCGGTGAAATAATGAGTACATATTTGGACTATAATGCATCTGCACCAATTGATCAGAGGGTTCTTGATGTAATGATAGAAGTCTATAAAGGAACAATTGGAAATGCAGATAGTAGAACTCATAATCACGGTGAAACAGCAAGATTAGTGGTTGAAAATGCGAGAAAGCAAGTTGCAGAGTTATTGGGGATTTCACCGGGGGAAGTTTTTTTTACAAGTGGTTCTACAGAAAGTAATAATATTGCTATTCAAGGATTAATGGAATATGCAGAAAAAACAGGTAAAAAGCATATTATTACAACATCGATAGAACATAAGGCTATTTTGGAAACAGTAAAAGCCTTAGAAAAGAGAGGATACGATATTGAGCTTGTAGATCCGGAACGTTCAGGTTTTGTAAAACCAGAAGATATATTGTCTAGAGTAAGAGAAGATACTCTGTTAGTGAGTGTTATGCATGTAAATAATGAGACTGGAATTATTCAGCCTGTAGAGCATATAGGGAAGGCTTTGTCAGAAAGAAAGGTCTTATTTCATGTGGACGCAACGCAAAGTTGTGGAAAGCTAATAAAAGAGATAAGGGGGCTGAAATATAATATGCTATCTTTCAGCGCCCACAAGCTACAGGGACCGCAGGGCATAGGTGTTCTTGTGTTAAGAAAAGATGGTTACAGATTACCACCGATAAAGGGGATTATGTACGGAGGCCAACAAGAGCATGGAATTAGACCTGGAACAATACCGGTTGCTTTAGTTGCAGGATGTGGATATGCATGTGAAATAGCATCGTTGGATTATGAACATAACAAAGAAAAAATGGATGCTTTGAAAAAGCTGGTGTTAACGATATTTGATGAATCCGGAATGGAATATCATTTTAATGGTAATCAAAGGCATTGTGTGAACAGTGCGGTTAATATATGTATTCCAGGAGTTGTATCAGAAGCCTTAATGATCATGGCAAAACAGTATTGTAGTATATCAAATGGCTCCGCGTGTACATCTAAAAACTATTCACCAAGCTATGTATTAAAAGCAATGGGAATTCCAGAGGAAGAAATTGAGTGCTCTGTTCGAATCAGTTGGGGACCAGATACTTCAGAGAATGAGTTGAAGGAAAACTTAGTTAAGTTGATAGAGATAGCTAAGCAGATAAAAGGTTAATGTCAAGGAGGCAATATGAGTCCTAAAATGAATATGGGAATTGTTTATGAAAACAATTTAGATACGGATAAGTTTGCCAGAATGTTTAATAATAAGGCTCAGAGCTACAAATTTTATTGGTTCGAGGCAATTTTGAATTTGACTATGGAGACGGATGAGGATTTGTCATTTGAAGATGTAATTGATGAAATGATATGTGAAGCATGGCACACTGTTACTCATTATCATTTGCGTCTTGGCCCTACAGTTAATGGAAATGCAGAAAACTTTTTAGAGCATGCTGTAAATACCTTAAATCATTTTTCAAAGGATCTTTCACAGAATCCGTCGAAAGAAGAACTGAAGGCTGCAATAAGAGACTGTAAAAATGAACTTAAGAAAGATAAAACTCGTTTGACAGACTATGTGCCGTACAAATTACTTTATCCATTTTTTGATACAGAAGGAATGGAGGAAGGTCTTTCTTATATAAAGAATGATAAGCATAGACGATTGATTGCTTACATGGAAAAACTAACGGGGAATGAAAATATCTTATACACAATAATTGATGGGGTAGGGTTACAGAAAAGAATACGCTTGAATGCGTATTGGCGTAAGCTCTTAATAAAAAACTATTCAGTTATTCGAAGCTGGGTGCAATATAATAAAGCTCAATTTCTTCAAGACCGAAATCCAGGTGTACCAGGAATTATATATAAAATATGTCCGGAAAACGAGGATCAAAGAAAACTAGATCAAGCAAGAGCCTTGTGGAGAGCAACGGTGGATATTACGAAAAGACCAATCCGAGAAATATATACAGGTAGAGAAATTGGATTGGATGTGTTATCCATTGATCATTTTGTTCCGCGTTCATATATATCAAATGATGAATTGTGGAATTTGACACCTATGAGTAAATCGTTGAATTCTAGTAAAAACAATAGATTGCCATCGTGGGATGAATATTTTGAGCCGTTTGCACATTATCAATATTATTTGTATAGTCTTGTTTTTCCGGAAGATGAATCTAAAAAATCAGCGTTCTTGATTGATAAATTTGAAAAGTGTCGCAAGAACAATGTAAATGCAATATGGGCATCAGAAGCATTGTATATACCAGGAAATACAAAAACTCAATTTGTTAATATTTTGAGTCATAATTTGAAGCCAATATATGAATCTGCACAGATGCAAGGATATGATATGTGGAATATGAAGGTGTAAACATGAATAATGATTCTATTGAATACTATGAAAAAAATGCAGACGAGTTTGTGCTTTTGACAGTAAATGCAGATGTGAGTAGTCTTTATAAAGAGTTTGAAGGGCATATTAAAAGAGGATGCCGCATTCTGGATCTGGGTTGTGGAAGCGGGAGAGACAGTAAGTATTTTGCAGAACAAGGATATGATGTCGTTGCAGTTGATCCATCACCAGCAATGTGCGAGAAGACAAGAACGTTATCCGGCGTTGTTACATACATTCAGCGAGCTGAAGAATTGGAGTTTGAAAATGAATTTGATGCAGTGTGGGCATGTGCTTCATTGCTGCATGTTTCAAGAGAAAATCAGAGGAAAGCTCTTATCAAAATTTGTAAATCGCTTAAACCAGAAGGGGTTCTTTATTGTTCTTGGAAATATGGAACACAAGATCGAGAGGAGAAGGGGCGTCATTTTACTGACTTAACCGAACGTGAGTTACAAGCTCTTTTGTCTGATATCTTGAATTATCAATTAATAAAAATGTGGCGAACAGATGACGCTCGACCAGGAAATAAACAACAGTGGTTGAATGTACTGTTGAGAAAGGATTGTAATGTCATTAGCAAGAATTAAACAAGTATTAACACATTTAGAAGAGGCAAAAGATGTAGTGTTTCAGATTGTTCAAATGAACACGTCAAGGAACGGTGATACCGCTTATATAGTAAGGCCTATTACATTTGAACCGATAGATAAAATGAAAAGTTTTTTACTTGAAATCCGTGATAAATATTTGGATAGTAAAAAAGGATTGGACAAAATGTTTTCGGCATGTATTGCGTATGATGGAAGCGCTGACGGAAAAAATGTATATTATTTAGAAACAGACAATGCATTGATTCAAAAAGAATATGATTTGCTATTGGAGGCCTTGGCGGCACCAGCAGTGGAACAAGACCCGCTTTTAATGAAAGCGATTGCTTCAATGATTACGTTTAGTATTGAAGACGATGGGGAAATACTTCCTGTAAAATTGATTTCTATGCAAAATCCAATCACAACTTTAAAACATAAATTCTTTTGTAATAAAGGAAGGTTTGAAGAGTTTTCTGAAAAAGTTTTGAATTTGCGAACATCTATAGATGTTATTATCGTCGTAGATAAAGTATATTTTCTTACAATGGCAGGTGAGAAGCTTTTCAATATGGAAAGAGCATACAAAAAACTTTGTGCAGATTATGTTGTTTCCATTAAAGATAGTGGAATTATTGTAAATGTGGATGGGTTTACTGATGTAGCACTTCATGGCCATAACCCTAGAAGATTTGTGGCTTACAATAAGAAGAATTTGGAACAGCTCCAAAATAGTAATACTAGAGAGAGAATTGCAAAGCTGTTTTCAGTAAAATTAACGGATGGGAAATTGGATGCGACTGATCCTAAGGATGCAGAAAGAATTGTAAAGATTCTATGCAATAAAGGGATGACAGATCCGTTTAGAGAAGAAGCAATGGAAGTATCTGGTGCGAGAAAATGGAGCTGAGTTAGGAGTGTAAATGTCTTTCATATTTTCGTGTACAATGTTTTTCCTTTCATTTACACCACTTTGGCTTTCAATAGTTTTCATTGATGCAGTAAGTATTTGGACTAATCAATACTGTATTTGGACTGAAATTATAAGTATATGCTGTATTGTCGTGGGTTTTTTTATTAGTGGTATTATGTTGCATCATTATTTGCAACATGGTTTAGTAAATGGAAATAGAAAGTATACAGTGTTAAAGGCAAAGGAGGAAAAGACAATTTCTGTAGAATTTATTTTGTCTTATGTAATGCCTTTGTTTGCGTTTGATTTTAAGAATTGGCAGCAAACAATACTGTTTTTACATATTTTTTTGATATTAGGGTGGTTAAGCGTAAAACATAATCATTTTAGCAATAATGTTGTATTAGAAGCATTAGGATATCGTGTGTTCCACTGCGTTCTAGACAGTGAAGACCGTAAGCAACTAGACGTAAATGTAATTACTAAAGATAACATGGTATTGTCTCTTCAGGAAGAAGTGACAATAGAATTTGTAAATAATGACTTTGCTATAACTAGATAGTTATATTAGAAAATGTTCAATTATAGGTATAAAAATATGAGAGTATTAATGCTTGGCAATAGTTTTACTTTTGCAAACAACATGCCAGAAACCCTGGACAACTTAATAGATGCCGAAGTGGTCCAGCATACCCGCGGTGGAGCACGTCTTGCCGAGCAGTTGAATCCTAACACTAAGATGGGCGGAATGACGCAGGCGGCTCTGGAGAACGAGAAGTGGGACTATGTGATCCTTCAGGAGATGAGTAACGGTCCAATCACTTCCAGGGAAAGCTTTCTGAATAACACTGCATTGCTGTGCGAGAGGATCCGTTCCAACG
>NZ_VIRV01000024.1 GCF_019754295.1 Sellimonas caecigallum
TGTCTGATTTACAAAAGCAAAGAGGATGGATCTGCATCCAGCATCAGGTGCAGCTCATGGAGCGCTCGTGTGATGGCGACGTAGAGAAGTTTTGCCTCCCGCGGATTGTTTCCATAGCGGCTCTCATCTGGCTTCCACAAGATGACACAGTCAAATTCCAGGCCTTTTGTGAGCATGACAGGAAGTACCATGACGCCGTTGTGGAAAGCGGAGGAATCGGCATCTGTGATATCAAGGATCGACCGCACTTCCGCTGCCTCATCTTCCGTACGGCAGACGACAGCGATCGTCTCGAAATTCTTGGCTTTCACGGCATCTACTGTTTCCAGAAGTAAAGCCGGCAAAGAAGCAGTGTCCGCCCGGTGGATTTCCGGTGGGAGTCCATGTCGAATGACAGGCTGGATCCGGTAACTGCCCTGGGAGGCTTTCTCAAGGACTTTCCCTGCATACTGAGAAATTTCGATCGTATTGCGGTAACTTTTGGCAAGCAGATAGAAGCTGTCCCGTTCCTCTTTAAAGAGCGCCTTCTTCAGACTCTCCCAGTCATTCATCCCAGTTTCATAGCGGATATTCTGGGAGACATCGCCCATAATGGTAAAAAAGCAAGGCGGAAAGATTTCTTTCAGCACATAGTAGACAGTCTCTCCAAAATCCTGCGCTTCGTCAACAATGATCTGGCTGAATTCGTCCATCTCTTTTTTCTGAAGAATCCGTTTTTTGATCAAAGCCAGAGAGGCAACATCGTACACGTCAAACCGTTTTTTACGCACGGATTCTATCGTAGCCGAAAATAAAGAGCAGCTTTCTTCGCTTTCCCCGGAAAGGGTTTCCAAAAAGGCAAGATAGATAGAATCTTCCGTCCATTTGTGCCTGGAGGAATCAAAGTATTTCCTGTAGTTTAAAAGTTTCGCCTTTTTATATTCCGGTGTGCGCTCTGTACAGAGAAAACGGATTCGGGACGCGAGCCGTTCATTGAAAAGCTTTTCTGTCTGAAAGAGGGAGAGGTCCGGATGATAGAAGCGGGCTTCTTCCATGTTTGCGGAAGAGAGGACGACGCCAAGCTCCGGATCGGTGATATCCTGTATGGAAAGAGCATCCTCCTGCCATTTTTTCAAAAAGGCATCCAGTTTCCGGACGAAAGACAGACGGCTTTTGAGCGGCGCCTCCGGAAGATCCGGAACAATCCGAAAACTTTTCTTGAAATGATTTCCGAGAAAATAAGGGAAGATGGCATCCATACGCATTTGGCGGACATTTTTGACATCCAGTTCAGGGAGACCGCTGCTGATATAATTCAGGAGCATATCGTTCCCACCGATGATACAGAATTCTGCCGGCTTATACTTGTCTTCGTAATTGTAGAGGAGATAAGAAATCCGGTGGAGTGCGACGGTCGTTTTCCCGCTTCCAGCGACACCCTGCACGATGATATTTTTGGAAGGGATATCACGGATGATCTCATTTTGCTCCTTCTGGATCGTGGCGATGATGTCGCCAAGGACCGCTTCCTTGTTCTGGGAAAGATATTTGACAAGCAGTTCGTCGTTTGCCGCCACGTCGTCATCATAAAACCCAAGCAGTTTCCCGTCGGAAATATCGTATGTGCGTTTGCGGTGCAGATCAATTTCCACGTCGTCCGCTTCAGGTACATAGTAAAAACCATGTCCCAGTTCATTCTCATAGTAGATGCTGGCAGCGGGCGCCCGCCAGTCGACGATGACAACATCCGTCTGATTTTTTGTAATTCCGTTCTTCCCGATATAGAGACGTTCCGTACTTTCATAAGTGAGGTCGTCATAGTCGATGCGGCCAAAGTACGGTTTTTTCAGAGCCGCGCGATTTTTTCGAAGGGCATTCTGGGTATGTTCCAAAATATTCTGACTGGCAGTTAGCTGACCGTAGGAATCCCCTTCGCCCTTTTTTACGGCCTGGAACAGGGCAGTGACCTCTTTTCTGCCGGCCTGTTCCCTGGCTTCATATAGCCGGATGTTTTCCTGTATCAGGGAAAGACAGCTTTCCAAGTGCAGGAGTTCTTCTTTTTGTTCCTGATTCATGTTCCATGTTCCTTTCTTTCCGGCCATCCCAAACACTGTAAGCCTTATTATAGCAGGAAAGAAGGAGACAGAAAACAGAAAAATCAGGGAAAATGAGATTTTTGCAGGTTTTCTGAGGTATTATAAGTGAAAAGCTTTTCAGGAAAATGACAGAAGAAATGGAGGAGCAAAGTGGATACGCAGAAATATACAGAAACCGTGAAAAAATACAGCAGTATGGTATACCGCATTGCATTCCATGACTGCCGGAATCGGGCAGATGCAGAAGACATTATGCAAAATGTATTTCTGAGACTCTACAGAAGCAAAGACGCGCCTCAGGAGGAAGAGCATATCCGACACTGGCTTGTGCAGGTAACGATACGGGAGTCAAAAAGGCTATTTTCCAGGCCATTTAAAAAACGGGAAGACCTTCTTTGGGAAATCCGTCCATCAAAGAGCAGCATTGCAAAGTGGCCGGAGGTTCTAAAAGAAGAGCGTGAAAACGATGTCCTGGAAAAGGTGCTGGAACTGCCAAGGAAATACCGGACAGTGATTTATCTGTACTATTATGAAGAATACTCAGTCAAAGAGATCGGGGCACTCCTGGGAAAAAGGGAGTCTACTATCCAGACACAATTACAGCGCGCGAGGAAAAAACTGGAAATAAGCATAAAGGAGGCTGGAAATTATGAAGGAGCAGTTTGACAAAGACAGTTATATCGATGCATGTCAGAGACTTCAGCCTTCCCGGAAGGCCGTGATGGAAATCACACAAAGGGAAGAGGGACGGAAAAAGTATTCACTTAGAAAAAGAAGCGGGTTTGTGCTTGCATCCGTCATGCTGTCGGTATTTGCATGTTCGGTCATCGGGATTGCCGCAGCCGGGCAGATCAAGACAGTATTTATCGATCCGGATTCCGGAACCGCAGAAGAACGATACGGGACATTAGAAGAGACAGAAGATGGGTATATCGTGAAATTTGATAAAGATGAAAAAAGCACAAAACGTGATCTGACACTGGAAGAACAGCTTGGCGTATCGGTTGTGCAGCACGCGGATACCGGGGAAATCACACTGGTCACAGGGGATACGCAGACAGACATTACAGAAGCCATGAAGGCGGCCGGAATGTATGAGACAACATTTGAAAAAGAAGGAAAGACGTGGATTGCCACGGTAACAGGCGGAAGTGAAGCACCTCGTGTCAGTGTGCAGGAAGCAGGAAAAGAAGAAAAATAGAGAAACAAAGGAGAAACGCTCCGCCAATGTCTACTGGCGGAGCACTTCTTTTGGAGTCATATGATATTTCTTTCGGAACAGGCGATAAAAATAAGACAGATTATGAAAACCACAGGACAAGGCCGTCTCAAGCACAGGGGTACGGTCTTTATTTAGCATCTGCCAAGCCTTCTCAAGACGCAGCGTATTGATATACTCCGTACATGTCATTCCGACATGAAGCTTGAAAAACCGCATAAAATGATACTCGCTGAAACAACAGATCGCTGCCAGATCCCGGACAGACAGAGGCTCCGGATAGTGCATTTCAATATAATCCAGAACAGACTTCAGCTTGTCGCTCTGAGATTTCGAAAAAGATCCGTCGGCATCCTTCGCGTCCGTTAGACGATACGGAAGCAAAAGAGAAAAAATCTCGAAAAAAAGAGATTTCAGCAAAAGCTCGTACCCATCCTGCTGCTGAAGATAAAGATCACTCATCCGGCAGATGATCTCACGAAGTTTCGGATTGGCAGCATGATCGGACGGAATCACATAAGGAAAGCGAAGATCCCGGGAAGAAAAAGGAAGCAGATACTTCATACTGCAAATATCTGCAGATTGAATTCCAAGAAAATTTAGATGAAAAACAAAAGATTCCGACTGCATGCGATACTTTGGAAAAGAACCAGCAGAGTGAAGGACAGCCGGCGGCAGCAAAACAATATCCCCCTCACGCACCGGATACTCACACAAATCAATATGGTACACACAAGAACCCGACTGGATCAACGTCAGTTCGGCCTCCTCATGCCAATGAAGAGGAAGCAAAGGAAAGTCCTTGGAAAAAGATAACGTATACCTGGCAAGAGGAAAAAAACGATCCCCATGCCGGGTAGGCTCACGCTGCGAAGAAATCAAAAGATCACTGTTAGCCCCGCTCTGAGACTCAGAAAAACGATCCACCAAAAAACACCCCCAAAAAACCACTACACAACTTAAAAAAAGCAGAATAATACAAAAACTTGAAATAATAATACAAGAAAAAAAACTAAAATGCAACTATAATACAGTTAAGTATAGAAGGGGGACGGGTTCTGAAGAGCCGGAACCCGTCCCCTTTTCTCGATTTCAGAATCTTTGTTATTATGTAGAAAGTATCATTAAGTGATACAATTTTATGAGACAGATTATAAACAAAATGAGAAAGGCTGGTGCAAAAAATGACGAAAAAGTGGTGGCAGGACAAGGTCGTTTATCAGATTTATCCGAGAAGTTTTCAGGATAGCAACGGGGATGGGATTGGAGATCTCAGGGGAATCATTTCAAAACTTGATTATCTTCAGGATCTGGGGATTGATGCGATCTGGCTTTCTCCGGTATGCAGATCGCCTCAGGATGACAATGGATACGACATTTCGGATTACCAGGACATTGATCCGATGTTTGGGACTCTTGAAGATATGGAAGAATTGATTCAGAAGGCTAAAGAGAGAAATATACAGATTATCTTGGATTTGGTGCTGAATCATTCTTCGGATGAACACAGATGGTTTCAGGAAGCAAAAAAAAGTAAGGACAATCCATACCATGACTACTATGTATGGCGTGATGGAGTGGAAGGCGTACTGCCGAATGATATGAAAGCTTGTTTCGGAGGACCGGCTTGGGAATGGGTACCGGAACTTCAGCAGTATTATTTCCACCAGTTCTCCGTAAAACAGCCGGATCTCAACTGGGAAAATCCAAAAGTTCGCCGTGAAATCTACGATATGATTCTTTGGTGGATGGAGAAAGGTGTCGGTGGATTCCGTTTGGATGTGATCGATCAGATTGCCAAGGAACCAGATAAAGGAATTACTGGAAACGGACCGCGCCTCCATGAATTTATCCGGGAATTAAGCAAAGAGACTTTCCAGAAAGGGAATCTGATTACAGTTGGGGAGACGTGGGGAGCGACGCCGGAACGTGCAAAACTTTACAGTAATCCTGATGGAAGTGAATTTTCCATGGTATTTCAGTTTGAACACGTAGGACTTGATCAGGAGGAAGGAAAAGAAAAGTGGGATCTCAGACCACTTCCTTTTGTGGAACTCAAAAAAAATCTCGCTAAATGGCAAAAAGAGCTTTACGGTTGTGGATGGAACAGCCTATTTTGGAATAATCACGATCTTCCAAGAATCGTATCACGCTGGGGAAACGACAAAGAATATCGTGCAAAATCGGCCAAAATGCTGGCGGCAGTTCTTCATGGAATGCAGGGCACTCCTTACATTTATCAGGGAGAAGAACTTGGAATGACAAATGTGGTATTCCAGGATATTAGCCATTATCGGGATATTGAAACAAGAAATATGTACAAAGAACGTATGGAGAAAGGGTATGATGAAAAAGAAATCATGCGCTCCATTTATGCAAAAAGCAGAGATAATGCACGGACTCCGATGCAGTGGAATGAAAAAGAAAATGCTGGATTCACAACAGGAACACCTTGGATTGAAGTCAACCCAAACTACACCGAAATAAATGCAGAAAAAGAACAGAAAAATCCAGATTCCGTTTATCATTTTTATAAAAAATTGATCCGGCTTAGAAAAGAAAATTCAATCTTTACAGAAGGAAACTTCGAACTTCTGATGGAAAATGACGAACAGATCTTTGCATATACAAGGACAACAGAAAAAGAAAAAATGTGTGTGATCGCAAACTTCACAGACCAGACAGCATCCTGTCCACTGCTGCAAAAATGGTCCGAAAAAGAAAAACTTGTTCATAATTATGAGACAGAACCAGAAGAAGGAATTCTGCGGCCATACGAAACAATGATATATATTGACAGATAATAAAAAATGCGTTTTTTTCGGGGACGTGTTCCGGCTTACCGGAACACGTCCCCCATATAGGAGGTACACATGCAGTATAAGTGGTGGCATGACAAGGTTGTCTATCAGATTTATCCGAAGAGTTTTATGGATTCCAATGGAGATGGGATCGGGGATTTTCGGGGGATTATTGGAAAATTGGATTATCTGAAGGAGCTGGGAATTGATATTATCTGGCTGTCCCCGGTTTATCAATCCCCGTTTGTGGATCAGGGGTACGATATTTCGGACTATTACCGGATTGCGGAGGAGTTCGGTACAATGGAAGAGTTTGATGAGCTTCTTTGGGAGGTCAAAAAGAGGGGAATGTATCTGATCATGGATTTGGTTGTAAACCATTGTTCTGATCAGCATGAATTTTTCCAGAGAGCGCTCGAAGATCCGGATGGGGAGTATGCGGACTATTTCTATTTTGTCAAGGGCAAGGATGGAGGTGCTCCGAGTAATTATCGTTCGTATTTTGGCGGAAGTGCCTGGGAGAAGATTCCTGGCAGTGATAAATATTATCTTCATTTTTTTGCAAAGGAGCAGCCGGACTGGAACTGGGAAAATGAGAAGACCAGGCGTTATATTTACGATATGATCAACTGGTGGCTTGATAAGGGTGTGGCCGGATTTCGTGTGGATGCCATTATCAACATCAAGAAAGACACGAGGTTTCCGTCCTATGAGCCGGACGGTGCGGATGGTCTTGTCCACTGTACAAAGATGGTCGAGAGTGTGGATGGAGTCGGAGAGTTTCTTGAGGAGATGAAAAGAGAGACGTTTGCGAGGAAAGATGCGTTTACGGTCGGCGAGGTCTTCAACATGAAGGAGGATGAGCTGCGGGAATTTATCGGCGAGGACGGTCATTTTTCTTCTATGTTTGATTTTTGCGCAGAGGAATTCTGCACTGGGGAGCATGGATGGTATGATGCGAGGGAAATCACACTTCCGGCCTGGAAACAGGCGGTATTTCGTTCTCAGATGGAGACGGAGGGGATTGGATTTAAATCCAATATTATCGAAAATCATGATGAGCCGCGTGGATTCAGCCGTTTTCTCCCGAAGCATCTGCAAAATGACAATGGAGCCAAGGCGCTCGGGACTGTCAATATACTTTTGAAAGGCATTCCGTTTATTTACCAGGGGCAGGAGATAGGAATGAGAAACTGTCCGATGGAAAGTATTGAGGAGTACGACGATATCAGCACAAAAGATCAGTATCAGGTGGCGCTGGATGCCGGACTTACAGAGGAGCAGGCACTTTGGGTCTGCCGTGAGCACAGCAGGGACAATGCCCGGACTCCGATGCAGTGGTCTGCGCAGGCAAACGCCGGATTTACAACAGGAACCCCTTGGCTGAAGATACATCCGGATTACATACACATAAATGTAGAAAAACAGGAAAAAGAAGACGATTCGATCCTTCATTACTACCAGAAACTGATCGCACTTCGGAAACATCCTGCCTGGAAGGAAATTTTCGTGTACGGAAAAACAGTACCGGTTTATGAGGATTCCGACTGCCTTTTTGCATACGAGAGAGTGCTTGGGAATGAGTCTATCCAGGTAGTAGCCAATTTTGGCAGCCGTGAGGCTCAGATAGAGCGCAAATCCGAGATTCTTCTGTCCAATCTTTCAAAAGTGCAGCAGGAAGAACAGAGCAGAGGAAGCAGTATGGCGCTTCTCCCAGGTCAGGTTCTCGTGTGGAAGTAAGTCCTTGCCCCTCGAGGGAGAGTGTGGTACAATCGAGCTAGTGCACTGGTAAAGTGTAAATGAAAGAAGAGAGGTAGGATGGAAATGGCAAATCCAGTTGTTACATTTGAAATGGAAAACGGCGATATCATCAAAGCGGAATTATATCCGGAGATCGCACCGAACACAGTGAGAAACTTTGTGTCTCTTGTGCAGAAAGGATTTTATGACGGACTTATCTTCCACAGAGTCATCCGTGGTTTCATGATCCAGGGCGGATGCCCGGATGGGACTGGCATGGGCGGCCCAGGGTACACGATCAAAGGAGAATTCAGCCAGAATGGTTTCGAAAACAACCTGAAACATACACCGGGAGTGCTTTCCATGGCGCGTGCTATGCATCCGGATTCTGCAGGAAGCCAGTTCTTTATCATGCATGAGACATCCCCGCACCTGGACGGAGCATATGCTGCATTCGGGCAGGTTACAGAAGGGATGGAAGTGGTAAATAAGATCGCGGAAACAGCCACAGACTACAGTGACCGTCCGCTGGAGACACAGCGTATGAAAAAAGTAACGGTAGATACATTCGGGGAGACATACCCGGAACCGGAAAGAGCATAAAAAATACCGGCAGTTTCTTCCAGTAAAGGAGGCAGCTGCCGGATTTTTATTTTACTATTTTTGCGGAATGTGGTACACTATACGAAGCTATCAACAAGCAATGAAAATAAAGAGGTTGCGTTTATGAGCATGGTAAAGACAGAAAAACTAGTGTTTGAATACGAAAAGAGAGACGATGAAGGAAATGTCATCGGAAAGCAAAGGGCCATTGACGAAGTGGATCTGGAGATTGAAAAGGGACAGTTTATCGCTATCCTCGGGCACAACGGATCCGGAAAATCCACGTTCGCAAAACATATCAATGCAATCCTCGTTCCAAGCGGAGGCACGATGTGGGTCGGTGGAAAAGATACGAGGGATGACAATGAGCTGTGGAATATCCGCCAGAGCGCAGGGATGGTTTTCCAGAATCCGGACAACCAGATCATCGCTACTGTTGTCGAGGAAGATGTCGGATTCGGTCCTGAGAATTTAGGTGTTCCGACGGAAGAAATATGGAGACGGGTGGAAGACAGCCTGAAAAAAGTAGGAATGCTGGAGTACCGTCACAGTTCTCCAAACAAACTCTCCGGAGGACAAAAGCAGCGGGTGGCCATTGCAGGTGTAGTGGCCATGAGACCGGAATGTATTGTCTTGGATGAGCCGACGGCCATGCTGGATCCAAACGGAAGAAAAGAAGTTATACGTACAGTGCGGGATCTCCAAAAAAGAGAGAAAGTGACGGTCATTTTGATCACACATTATATGGAAGAAGTCATTGATGCAGATTATATCTATGTTATGGACAAAGGAAAAGTGGTAATGAAAGGAAAGCCAAGGGAAATTTTTTCCCAGGTGGACACGCTAAGACACTATCGTCTGGATGTCCCGCAAGTAACAGCGGTGGCAGACTCTCTCAGAAAGAAAGGTATACCGGTAAAGCCGGATCTTCTAAGCCGCAAAGAATTGTGTGAATCGATTTCTAAACTCTACGGGAAAAAGGAGGATCTTCTGGAAGAGACTGCCACAGAAGAGCATACGGTATTTGGCCAGGGTAAGGATCCGATCCTGAGTCTGAAAAATCTGAATTATGTATACAACCCGGGCACAGCATATGAAAAACATGCCATGAAAGAAGTCAGTCTCGATCTCTATGAGGGCGAATTTATTGGAATCATCGGCCATACCGGATCCGGAAAGTCAACCTTGATCCAGCACCTGAATGGTCTGATACGTGCCACATCAGGAGAACTTTCTTTCCGTGGGAGAAATATTTATGAAGAAGGGTATCCGATGAAGGAACTCCGTCAGCAGGTAGGTCTTGTTTTCCAGTATCCGGAACACCAGCTTTTTGAGGTGGACGTACTGAGTGATGTTTGTTTCGGACCGAAAAATCAGGGACTTTCCCAGGAAGAATGCGAGAAACGGGCAAAAGAAGCGCTGCAGATGGTAGGATTTCCGGAGTCTTCATACAAAGCATCCCCGTTTGATCTTTCCGGAGGACAGAAACGACGGGTTGCCATAGCAGGGGTACTTGCTATGCGGCCAAAAGTACTTGTACTGGATGAGCCGACAGCTGGTCTGGATCCAAAGGGACGGGATGATATTTTGGATCAGATCGCGATGCTTCAGAAGACAACAGGCATCACAGTCATCCTTGTGTCCCATAGCATGGAAGATGTGGCCAAATATGTGGATCGGATCATCGTCATGAATAAAGGGGAAAAGATATTTGACGACACACCAAAACATGTATTCCGTCACTATAAGAGACTCGAAGAAGTAGGGCTTGCAGCTCCGGAAGTGACATATATCATGCATGAACTGCGGGAGGCAGGCGTACCGGTTTCCACGGACATTACACTTGTCGGGGAAGCGGCTGAAGAAATAGAAAGGGTTTTGAAAAAATGATACGAGATATTACCATCGGCCAGTATTACCCGGCAGAAAGTGCCATCCATAAACTGGATCCAAGAGTAAAAATAGTAAGCACACTTTTGTATCTCATTTCACTGTTTCTGTTCCGGAGCATTCCGGGATATTTGGTGGCGACGATTTTCCTGTTCGGATGTATCGGCATCTCAAAAGTGCCGCTGAAATTCATTCTAAAAGGATTGAAGCCGATTTTCATCCTGCTTTTGATTACTGTCCTTTTCAATCTTTTTTTGACATCCGGCGGAAATGTCCTTCTCCATGTCTGGATTTTTAAGATCACAGAGGAGGGACTCAGAACAGCGGTCTATATGGCGATCCGCCTGATTTACCTGATCATGGGAGCGTCTCTTATGACATTTACGACAACACCGACAGCGCTTACCGATGCCATCGAACGTCTTCTGCACCCGCTGAACCGTCTGAAGGTTCCGGTGCATGAGATTGCCATGATGATGTCCATCGCCCTGCGGTTTATCCCGATTCTTCTGGAAGAGACAGATAAGATCATGAAAGCGCAGATCGCCCGCGGCGCGGACCTGGAGAGCGGAAATATCATCCAGAGGGCCAAAGCGATGATCCCGATACTCGTACCGCTTTTTGTCTCTGCATTTCGAAGAGCCAATGATCTTGCCATGGCTATGGAGGCACGGTGCTATAGAGGAGGGGAAGGGCGGACAAAGATGAAACCCCTTGTATATCACGGAAGAGATATCCGCGCGTACATCATCGTCCTTCTCTATCTCGTTCTTGCCATCGGGGCAGGAAGATTCCTTCCATTTCACATATGGATTTTTTAGTGGAAAACAAAGTTGTGTGGCAAGGAGAATGTCGGGAGGAGTTTCAGTATGAATTAGCGGGAAATGCTGCGCACAAGACATCGCACTTGTGATGCAGGAATATTTGAAAAGTCAGAAATAGAAATGGTTTGCCGTAAAACAGGACAGAGTTTCAACACATCAAAAGGAGCTTTGCACGAAGTAGTTGTGCGAAGCTCCTTTTTCGAGGAAAGATGGTGGTTAGTATTCCAGTATGTGTCTCCTTGCCGTCAAGTATGTGACGGTAAAATAAAGCAGATAGCCTGCCAGGATAACAAGGGCAATCCCACCGCTTATGAAATAGGCGGCTCGGGGATGAGAGACATACCCGAGAAGCGTACATGCCTTCTGGCCGATGACAGCACACGGAATGGCGGACAGAAGCGGAAGGACAAAAGGAAGAATAAAGAACACAAAGATCTGGCAAAACAGAGCCTTTGAAGCGGTCATTCGGTCCGCGCCGATCTGAGTCAGTATCCGGTATTTGCGCTTGTCTTCCGATACGCCGGAAAGGATCTTCAAGGCAAGCACGGCCATGGCCAGGAAAATGAAGATGACAGCGATATAGAGGGCGCCAAGGACAAAAATCCCGCTGGCCTGGCTTGCATATTCCCATCCGCTTTGTTTGAATTCATAGTCGGAAGCCAACAGTATCCGGTCTGAGACGAGGGAAGGGGTCTCGTACAGAAACTCTTTTTCCAGATCTGCGATGTCGTATTCTCCTCCTTTTAGCGAGAAACCGCTGCAGTAGAGGAGGGGCGCCATCTGCTTCACAGCCTCGTCCGGCACGATGATAAGGAAGTAGGCCTTTCGTACGATATAAGGGGAGGAGGAAATCATTCCGCCGTAGGTATAGGTCTTCCCGTTTAGGACAGGGGCAGCAGACCGGAAATCAAGTGACTGGATCTGAGGGCTGCTGGAATAGATCCAAAAGGTATCTTCGAGATGAAGCGTCTTTTGACCGAGCGCTTTTTGCACCCGGTTAAAATCGGATTCTGAGATGTAAGAGTCCACGAGACCTTCAAATCCATCGCCCCTCCACGGTGTAAATTCAAAAAAGTAGCGCTGATGGTTTGTATAGACTGTATAATCTGTGCGGTCTTCGACCGTGTCATATTTTTCCAGGATCTGCTCTGCTTCCGAGATGGAAACAGCAGGGGAAGAAGATGCGCTG
The DNA here is from genome assembly GCF_019754295.1 of Sellimonas caecigallum. GTDB lineage: Bacteria > Bacillota > Clostridia > Lachnospirales > Lachnospiraceae > Sellimonas > Sellimonas caecigallum. The sequence goes on from NZ_VIRV01000024.1 coordinate 12,342, forward strand.
ATTTCGGCATTGACGTCAAAAGGATAGCTGTGATCTGTCGAGGACTGCATGAATGTTTTCATGAGCAGCGAAAAATCGCTCCCGATGACGGCAAATGTGATGAGGAACGCCACGATTCCAATCAAGATGGAGTTGGAACGGAGTTTTCCGGACAGCTGTCTGAGAACGAATGTGTTGGTTCCACGGCTGCAGAAGGTACGAAAACGTAGCATCAGGTCTGCCAGACAGCGGGAAGCTCCGACATGGATGAAAAACACACTGACAGCAAGAATCAGAAGACTCATCAGCATCCTTCCCGGAAGTGCCTCCATATCCCGGAAGATATGGATCATTTCCTGATAAAACATGACGGCTCCGGCTACGATTCCTGCAATGGATAAAAGGGTAACAAAAAACCAGAACATCGGGTGTCTGACAGGTTTTTCATTTTTTCTGCTTCCGTGGATGAGGTCATAGATGGACACTCGAAAGAGGTACAGTGCACACGTCACGGATGACAGAAGAAAGACGAGCAGGACAAGCCCTGCAGTCATAAGGAATCCATACAGTGAGTAGGACGAAAATGAGTAGGAAATCTCCATGAGACTGCTCAAGAGAGACATAAGCACCTGATAAAGGAAAATGCCGGCCAGGATCCCGGTTACAAGGGAAATAAGTCCAATGATCAGTGTTTCCATTGTAAATAGAAGGATCATATCAAAGCGCGTCATTCCCATCGTAAGATATGTGCCAAATTCCCGTTTCCGAAGTTTAAGCAGGAAGGAAGAAGCGTAGCCAAGGACGAAGGCCACGATCAGAGCCATCATGACTGAAATCATGACAAGTCCTCCGGCGATATCCGAAAAGGAACGGGCTTTTTCGGCAAGATCAGGGCTTGTGACAACGCTGTTGAATGCAAACATCAGCGCGATCGTAAGAGAGACGGTTATATAGTAGATGAGATAGTTTCCCATCTGCCTTTTTACATTCCGAAAAGCGAGTTTACCGAACATCCGCATCACCTCCCAGCGCAGATGTGACAGAGAGAATATCGTGATACAGCTCCTGCCTTGAACGGGTACCCCGAAGAAGTTCACTCCAGATCTGTCCATCTTTCAGGAACAGGACACGCTGGGCGTAAGAGCCGACTACCGCATCGTGGGTTACCATGAGGATCGTGGAGGAAAATTCTGCGTTCATAAGCCGGAACGTCTCCATGAGTGTTTTGGAATTGCGGGAATCCAGAGCGCCGGTCGGTTCGTCGGCGAGGATCAGAGCGGGCCTCGTAATGAGGGCTCTGGCGCAAGCGGCGCGCTGCCTTTGTCCACCGGAAAGCTCATAGGGAAATTTGTCAAGCTGCTCTGTGATACCAAGAGAATGGGCGGTCTCGTTCAACCGGATGTCTGTCTCTTTTGCGCTGATTTTTTGCAGGTTCAAGGGAAGAACAATATTTTCCCGAACAGTAAGAGTGTCAAGAAGATTGTATTCCTGAAAGATAAATCCAAGCCTGTCTCGCCGGAAAGATGCAAGCTCACGTTCCTTCATTTCTGTGATATTGCGGCCGTCCAGAAAGATCGTGCCGGAACTTACCCGATCCACGGTAGATATCATGTTAAGCAGTGTACTTTTCCCGGATCCGGAAGCCCCCATGATGGCGGTAAATTCGCCCTTTTGTATCGAAAAAGAAATGTCATCAAGAGCCTTTGTCACGACAGATCCTGTGCCGTAATATTTGATCAGATGGCTGATCTGCAATGTCTGTGTCATATGCTTCTACCTCCGTTTCTGATATTACTATATCACAAACAGGCCTCTGTTTTTCTAACACAGAGGCCCGGTTTTCTTACAGTTTTGTAATAGTTTGTTTTGCATCATCCGGGAAGGAAAGGGAGATAGAAGTGCCGACGCCTTCCATGGAGTCAATCTGCAGCTCAATGCCAAGCTTTTTGCAAAGTTCCGAGACAATGTACAGTCCCATTCCGGTACTTGTCGGGGAAGTACGACCGTTTTTACCTGTAAATCCCCGCTCTGTCACACGCGGGAGTTCATAGTCTGGGATGCCAGGGCCATTGTCCGACACCGAAAGCGTGCGTTGACTGCATTTTATAATAAGATGAGAATGGGGACAGTATTTCGCACAGTTTATGAGAAGCTGCTTCAATATAAATACGACTGCTTTTTTGTCGCTGAAGACAGAAAGACTTCCTTGCTGTTCAATGCTGATCCGGGCAGCGATCAGAAGGGACATCTGGCTTTGGATGGCCTCATCTGCGGCTTCGGACAGATTGAAAGAAGAGATAGCGATGTCTTTTTCGGCAGACCGGAGTCTGGCGTAGTAGAGGATCGTATCAGTCAGATTTTCTGCCTGTTTCAATTCCTGCCTGAGTTTTTCAGGGGAGGAGCCGTTTTCCAGGATGAGAGAACAGGTTGTGAGAGGTGTCTTGATCTCATGGATCCAGCTCTCCACATAGTCCATGTAGTCTTCTTTGTCAGAGGATGCCTGCTCTGTCAGACCGATGGCAGAGTGGGAGATGGCTTTCATGATCTCAAAATATCCACGTTCTGTTACGGTAGTTGGGGGCGGGAGAAGCTCCCCCAAAAGGTAAGGGCGATCCATCTGTTCGATCAGTTTTTCCAGTCTTTTCAGGCGGGAATTTGCGGTAAGCCAGGTAAAGAAAAGCCATGCAAAGACAAGAATCCAGAAGGAAGATGCACATACAAGATAAAGGGAGAGATTTCCGCCAGCTGTAAGAAACAGAATGGAAAAAACAAGGAAACCGATGCCAAGAAAGCAGAGAGTTACTGCGCGGGAGCAGAAAAATTCGATCCATTTCATAGGCGGTATCCCACCCCTCTTACCGTGTGCAGAAAGTCATCGGCCCCGATCTGCCGGAGCTTTTCCCTGAGACGGCTGATATTGACACCAAGCGTATTGTCATCGATATACAGACGGTCGATCCAGAGATCTTCTATGATCTCCTGACGCGTACATACAGCTTTTTTCATCAGACACGAGAGAATCCGCATTTCATTCCTCGTAAGTTCTTTTGTCTTTCCCTGGTAGGAGACTGTCATTTCCTCCAGAGAAAGAGTAAGTCCCCGTGTTTCCAAAACAGAAGCGCCCTTTCGTCTCAGAAGACGGGCAATCCGGGCAAGAAGGACCGAAGAGTGGTACGGTTTCCGTATAAAATCGTCTGCACCGACGCCAAATCCAAGGATTTCATCCTCTGCCGAGTCGCGGGCCGTCAAAAAAATCACAGGGACATCGGAAGAAAGCCGGAGCTTCCGACATATCTCGAATCCGTTTTGACCGGGAAGATTGACGTCTAAAAGCACAAGATCAAACGGTGCCTCCTCCACGGGCTCATAGCCGTTGGAAGAAAGGAGGATGCAAAGCTCCTGTTTCATTGTAAAGTCATCTTCTATGACAAGAATTCGTTCCATTACGCTTCATCTGCTTTCCTGTTTGAGACAGGGATTCCGTTGACCTCCACACTGTCACTTGCCTGGATGACAAGGTACGGGATCCCGTCGATCCATCGGGTTTCTATGAGATCTGTCCGCTCCGGGTTTACTTTGATGACAACATCCGGAGTTTTGACTTCAAATGTCCGGGTGCCTGCCACGTTGGAGGCAAGAAGAGAAGTTTTCTCCCCGGCAGCCGCATCGAATTCACGGTCAAATGTTTCCAGTTTTTCTTCATTCGCACCGCTCCTGGAAAGAAGCTTTTTCACATCTGTCTTGTCCAGCTTCAGAGGTTCCGGCTCGTCTTTATGTTCGGCGATCATCTCGGTTAGATTGTCGTGAAGGGTCTTGACAGTGTCAAAGCTGCAGTCCTCTCCGAGCGCGTCACTTACAAGAGACTGAAATGCCGATTTTTGATCCTGGGCAGCCATGGGAGTCCGGCAGCCAAGGACATTGTCGATAAGCTCGCTCTGAAATTCCTTCGCATTTTTCGAGTAATACAAAAGTCCGTGAATATCGGTGGAACGGTCGGAAAAAGCAGGAAACAGAAAACCAGTGTCCGGCATCTCCACGATCCAGTCGCGGATCCGGTCTTCGATACTGTTGGTCTCCGAATTATAACAAAGCCCTGCCTTGGAAAGTTTGACCGGGCAAATGCTGCAGAGAAGAAATTCGTAGACCTCATCGGAAGCATCGAACATCTCCTCTCCATCTGAAGATTTTCCTGGAACATCGTAGTTGGCATGGATCAAAATGATGTAATAATTTTCCCCATAGTTATAAAAATCGATGATTTTCTGATAAAACTCGTCAAGGAGAGCGTCGTCTGTCAGTTTGGAGTCCCGAAGCTTCAGAAGAAATTTCTGGCTTCCCCCGCCCATCTCCTGCTCCAGTGGAAACTCCATATCAAACAGATTTTTTCCGATGGAACCGGACAACGTTTTCTTAAACAGGTCAAAGTATTTAAACATTTCCTCCTCAGGAAGAGAAAGAAAGGCATCTTTTGTCTTTGTCTTGATATTTTTTTCTCCGTCCACGTAACAGCCGCAGATGCGCGTGATAGCACAGTTGGCCGGAGTGAACTGTTTCTTGATCTCTGATATTTCTTTTTTGTTCATACTGTTCACCTCGGTTTTCATCTTAACATGGAAAAGACGATTCCACAAGCAAAGACTCATATATAAGAAGTTTTAGAAAACCGAATAGACACGGATTTTGAGAATCGGTATAATGAAAGAAAAAAGATCAACAGAAATAAAAAATCAGGGAGAAAACATCTTGAAAAGAATCAAACTTACCGTGTCGTATGATGGCACAAAATACTGTGGCTGGCAGATACAGCCAAACGGCATTACAATAGAAGAAGTACTAAACAAGAAAATCAGCCGGATAACCGGAGAAGACATCAAAGTCATCGGAGCAAGCAGGACAGACTCCGGCGTCCACGCTCTGGGAAATGTAGCAGTCTTCGATACCGGAAGCACGATCCCGCCAGAACGGTTCCTGTATGCTCTGAACCAAAAACTGCCGGAAGATATCGTGATCGTAAAATCCGAAGAAGTCCCACTCACATGGCACCCACGCTATCAAGACTGCACAAAAACATACGAATACCACATACTCAACACACCATTTCCAAATCCACTGAAAAGATTTACAAACAGCCACGTATCCTTTCCGCTGGATGAAACAAAAATGCAGAAAGCGGCAGAATACCTCAAAGGCACACACGACTTCGCAAGCTTCTGCAACATACGGACAAATGTAGAAGAAACTGTACGCACGATCTACACATTAGATGTGAATCGCCAAAACGACCAGATCACGATCCGAATCAGCGGAAACGGGTTCCTCTACAATATGGTACGCATCATCGCAGGAACACTCATCCGCGTAGGACGAGGATTCTATACACCGGAAAAAGTAAAAGAAATACTGGAAGCAAAAGAACGAACCGAAGCAGGCGTCACAGCTCCACCAGAAGGACTGGTGCTGGTGGGGATAGAATATGATAAGGGGACGTGTACCGACTCGTCGGTACACGTCCCCGAAGATAGAAAAACACCGGAAAGCGGCGTAAAATAAGCGTTTACAAGGGGGACGGGTTCCAAGCAGCAGGTACACGACCCCAAAATATTAGACAAAAAAGAGGTGGTTTTTATGGATAATTTTATCTATTTTGACAACGGCAGTACTTCTTTTCCGAAGGCACCGGGTGTTGCGGAGGCGGTAGGGCATCTGTTGATGCATGGGGCGTTTAATATCAACCGTGGGAGTTACGAGGGTGCGTACGAGGTGGCGGAGATGGTTCTGGATACGAGGGAGCGTCTTGCGCGGCTGTTTCATGGGGGAGATTCCCGGCGGGTTATTTTTACGCCGGGGATTACCTGGTCGCTGAATATGCTGCTTTCCGGTTTCCTTCGTGCCGGGGATCATGTGATAGTATCCGGAATGGAGCACAATGCGGTCATGCGGCCGCTTTATCGTCTAACGAAAGCGGGGATTACATACAGTGTGGCGCAGGCAGACGGAGAGGGATATGTTGCCCCTGAGGCGGTGGAGTGTGAGATACGGCCTAATACAAGGCTTGTTTTGATGCTGCATGCGTCAAACGTATGCGGCACGATCCTTCCGATCCGGGAGATCGGGGACATTTGCAGGAAACACCGGCTGTTTTTCGCGGTGGACACGGCTCAGAGTGCCGGATCGATTCCGGTTGATATGGAGGTGGCGGGGATCGATTTCTTGGCTTTTACCGGGCACAAAGGACTCAAAGGCCCGCAGGGGATCGGCGGATTTTTGATTTCGGATCGGCTGGACGAAGAAATGCAGCCCGCCATCCTTGGCGGCACGGGAAGCCGTTCGGATTCCCTTGAACAGCCGGATATGCTTCCGGATAAATATGAAAGCGGCACGATGAATCTTCCGGGTATTGCAGGTCTGAATGCAGCACTCGTATATCTGGAGGAGACGGGGATCGAAGTCATCGCTAAAAAGAAGACGGAGCTTACGAGGATGTTTCTTGAGGGGGTAAAAGAGATTCCGGGTGTGCGTGTCGTGGGAAAACAAGGATGTGAAGGACGGACAGCAGTTGTCTCTTTGGACTTTCAAAGGCAGGACAATGCACTTGCCGCCTTTCAGCTGGAGCAGGAATATGGTGTCATGACGAGAGTCGGTCTTCACTGCGCACCCCAGGCTCACAAAAGTCTCGGAACATTTCCGAAGGGAACGGTCCGTTTTTCTTTCAGTGAGAACAATACATCGGAAGAGATCGGACACTGCGTGGAAGCAATCAAAAAAATCGCCGAAAAATAGAAAATATCTATAAATAGAAATGATGATGAAAAATAACAATAAGCAAAACCATCTGCAAAATTGAAGCACCATATCAAAAATGATAATCTTAAAAGAAAGAAGAATGATTTCGAAAACTAAGGAGGAACAAGAAATGGCAGATTATCATCAGATGTGGGAAGATCTTGGGATGGATATCGAGACACACGACCAGCTGTGTGAAGTCCTTCCGCAGGCATTTGGGGATGTGTACCTTTCCCAGGAAAATCGTCCGGAAGGAATGGATTATTTCAATTTTGTTGTTGCTGAAATCCACGGAGTACGTCCGGCTGAACTGATAGAGCATCAGAAAAAAGGCGGAAAAGTATTCGGGACATTCTGTGTGTACGTCCCGGATGAAATCGTATTTGCAGCAGATGCCATTGCAACAGGTCTCTGCGGCGGATCACAGTTTTGGGTGCCTGGCGGGGAGAAAGTCCTTCCGACAAATACATGCCCGCTGATCAAAGCAAGTGTTGGTGCGAGACTTGACCGGACATGCCCATTTTTCCGGATTGCAGATATGTATGTAGGAGAGACGACATGCGATGGAAAAAAGAAGGCCTGGGAGATACTTGCAGAGGATGTGCCGGTACATGTCATGGATCTGCCGCAGATGAAGCGGGAAAAAGATGTGCAAGCATGGGCCGATGAGATCCGGACTTTTAAAGAAGTCGTGGAAAAAGAGACAGGAAATACAGTGACAGCCCAATCTCTTCACGAAGCGATTCTTCTGATCAATAAAAAGAGAAAAGCACTTTCAAGGCTCTATGACCTGAGAAAGAATGAGAAACTTCCGATCAGTGGAAAAGACGCACTCTTGATTTCTCAGATTGCCTTTTACGATGACCCGACCCGCTTTGCTGAGATGACAAACAAGCTCTGTGATGAGCTGGATCAGAGAGTCAAAGACGGTGTGTCTGTCTTCCCGGCAGGGACAAAGCGGATCATGCTGACAGGTACACCTCTTGCCATTCCGAACTGGAAGCTGCACAATCTGGTAGAGACGAGCGGCGGCGCAGTTGTCTGCGAAGAAATGTGTACTGGAACCCGTTATTTCGAACGTCTTGTAGATGAGGCGGAAGGAACAGTAGACGAGCAGATCGATCATATTGCAGAGCGCTATATGGGAATCAACTGTGCATGTTTTACGCCAAACAGTGCAAGGGTTGACGATATTCTCCGGCTTGCAAAAGAGTACCACGTGGATGGTGTTATCGATGTAAATCTGAAATTCTGCAGCCTCTACGATTGTGAAGGATACCATGTGGAGAAAGCTCTGAAAGAAGCAGGTATTCCGGTGCTTGGTATTGAGACAGATTATACGGACAGTGATGCCCAGCAGCTCCGCACAAGGATCAGTGCATTCATCGAGATGCTGAACAATTAGGAGAGAGAAGTTGCCGATGGAACAGGAGATCCAGTACTATGTGCTGTTTCCCAATCATGACAATGGGATGCGGCTTCACAGAGAACTGAAAAAGAAAGGATTGTCCAGTGTGATCGCCCCTACCCCGAGACAGGCCAGCAAATGCTGCGGCATCTCTCTGCTCATAAAGGAGGAAGAGACAGATGCAGTAAAGGATGTCATTGAGGAAGCGGACATCGAGACACTTGGAATCGCACAGATAAAAAAAGATGTCAACCCGAACAGGGACAGATATTGCTAAATTTGCGGGGATGCGGATCAATACGACGCATCCCTGTATCACGCAGAAACGGAACCCATCATTGTTTCGGAAATAGCATGGAGGAAGGTTAAATGAATTACGTAGGAATCGATATCGGATCAACAGCATCCAAAGTAGTGGTAAGAGGAGACCATGACACATCTTTTGTACTGCCTACAGGCTGGAGCAGTAAGGAGACAACGCGGGAAATCCAAAGGCGGCTGAAAGAAATGGGCGCGGATGTGGAAGGCGAAGAGACAAAAGTCGTGGCTACCGGTTATGGGCGGATAGCGGTGGACTTTGCAGATTACGTCATCACGGAGATTACCTGTCATGCCAGGGGAGGCAGGGAGATCGCAGGAGGAGACTGCGCCGTCATCGATGTAGGTGGTCAGGATACAAAGGTAATCCTCGTGGAGCACGGTATGGTAAGCGACTTTCTCATGAATGACAAATGTTCTGCCGGAACTGGGAAATTCCTGGAGATCATGGCAAACCGTCTCGGTGTCGCCATCGACGAACTTTTCGATCTGGCATCCCAGGGAAACGTGCTGCCGATCAGCTCTCTCTGCACGGTATTTGCAGAGTCTGAAGTCATCAATTACATCGGAGAGGGACAGAAAAGAGAAGACATCGCAGCCGGAGTTGTGGATTCGGTAGCTGCGAAAGTGGCGCAGCTGGCTCAGAGAAAAACACTGCCGGAACGCATTATTTTGACCGGGGGCCTGAGCCACAGTACATACTTTACCGATATCTTGAGCAAAAAGATCGGAAAGACCGTAGAGCCGACAGAAAACGGAAGATTTGCAGGAGCCATCGGAGCATCCTACCTGGCAGAGGAAAAGAAGAAGAGATAGCCATCTCCCTTGACGGATGATTCCTCAGGCGATATGATAATCAGGGGAATACGCAGGAGGGATGACAAAGATGAAAATTTCAACAAAAGGAAGATATGCACTGCGTCTGATGCTGGATATCGCCATTCACAATAATGGCATTCCGGTCCGGCTCAAAGATGCGGCGGCCCGGCAGGAGATTTCGGTCAAATATCTGGAAAGCATTGTCTCGGTTCTTGCAAAAGCAGGGTATGTCAAAAGTGTGCGGGGAGCCCAGGGGGGCTACATGCTCACAAGAGATCCGGACAAGTACACGGTAGGAGATATCCTTCGCCTGACGGAAGGAAGTATGGCGCCGGTGGACTGCCTGGAAGAAGAAACTCCATGCGGAAGAGCCGAAAGATGTGTAACTATCAGGATCTGGAAAGAGCTTGACGCTGCCGTCAAAGGTGTGATCGATCATTATACATTGGAAGACCTGGTAAGATGGGAAAAAGAAAAAGGGATGGACTATATCATCTGAGACAAGTGTGGGGACAAAGGAGACTTTGTTCCTTTTTGTTTTATACAAAAAACAGGTTGACAAGAGATGAATCATATCATATAATTCCTATATACTTAATAGGAAATAGAAAAAAGGAGATAGAAAAATGGGAAAAATTTATAACGGAATGGTAGAATTGGTAGGCAATACCCCTCTCGTACAGATGAAAAATCTGGAGAAAAAGTTGGAGCTTCATGCGCGCATTCTGGCAAAACTGGAGTATTTGAATCCGGCAGGGAGTGTCAAAGACAGGATCGCAAAAGCGATGATCGAAGATGCGGAAGACAGAGGCATACTGAAAGAAGGTTCTGTCATCATAGAGCCGACGTCCGGAAATACAGGAATCGGCCTTGCATCTATTGCGGCGGCAAAAGGGTACCGCATGATCCTTACGATGCCGGAGACCATGAGTGTGGAGAGAAGAAATATTCTGAAAGCATACGGAGCAGAAATTGTGCTTACAGATGGGACAAAAGGTATGAAGGGAGCCATCGAAAAAGCGGAGGAGATCGCCAAAGAGATTCCGGGAAGCTTTATACCGGGACAGTTTACAAACCCGGTCAATCCAAAGGTGCACACAGAGACGACAGGACCGGAGATCTGGGACGATACGGACGGAAATGTGGATATTTTCGTGGCTTCTGTAGGAACCGGGGGAACCATCACAGGGACAGGAACATACTTAAAGAAGCAGAATCCGGAAATAAAAGTTGTGGCGGTAGAGCCTGCAGAATCTCCGGTACTTTCCGGCGGGAATCCAGGGCCGCACAAGATCCAGGGAATCGGAGCAGGATTTGTCCCGGATGTACTCGACACGGAAATTTATGATGAAATCATAAAAGTGACAGGAGACGATGCTTTCGCATATGCGAAGACCATCGCGAAGGAAGAGGGAGTCCTGGTGGGCATCTCCTCAGGCGCGGCTCTTGCGGCGGCAGTATCTCTGGCAAAACGGCCGGAAAACGAAGGAAAGACGATCGTCGTGCTTCTGCCGGATACAGGAGACCGCTACTATTCCACACCATTATTCACAGCATAGCAGACCGAGAAAGGAAGGACAGCATATGAGCAGAAAAAGAAGCAGAGAAGAGAGAAAACTGAGATTTGAGACGCTGCAGCTTCATGTAGGACAGGAGAAGGCAGACCCGGCTACCGACGCACGCGCGGTGCCGATCTACCAGACATCCTCCTATGTGTTCCATGACTGTATGGATGCGCAGGCAAGATTTAGCCTTGCAAAAAGCGGCAATATATACGGACGATTGACGAACCCGACAGAAGATGTGTTTGAAAAACGGATGGCGGCTCTGGAGGGCGGTGTCGCAGCTCTTGCCGTGGCGTCCGGGGCAGCAGCGATTTCCTATACTTTTCAGGCATTGGCAAAACAGGGCGATCATATCGTGGCGGCAAAAAATATTTACGGCGGCACATACAACCTTCTGGCTCATACCCTTCCGGAATACGGTATTCAAACGACATTCGTAGATCCTTTTGAGGATGGAGCATTCGAGGCAGCCATCCAGGAAAATACGAAAGCAATATTCATAGAAACACTTGGAAATCCAAACTCAGACGTGACGGACATTGAAGCCGTCGCTGCCATAGCCCATGCCCACGGCATTCCGTGCGTTATCGACAATACGTTTGCGACCCCATACCTTGTACGTCCTATCGAGTACGGGGCGGATATCGTGGTCCATTCCGCCACAAAATTCATCGGCGGACACGGCACGACCCTTGGCGGCGTCATTGTAGACAGCGGCAGGTTTGACTGGGAGAGATCGGGCAAATTTCCGGGGATCTCTGAACCGAATGAAAGCTATCATGGGGTAAGCTTTACAAAAGCGGCAGGGGCGGCAGCTTTTATCACAAAAGTCCGGGCAGTCATCCTCCGGGATCTCGGGGCGGCGATCTCCCCTTTCAACGCATTCCTGCTCCTGCAGGGGCTGGAGACGTTATCTCTCCGGGTGGAACGCCACGTGGAAAATGCACGGAAAGTCGTGCAGTATCTGGAGGCCCATCCGCTGGTGGAGTGTGTGCATCATCCATCTGCGGCAGGGGACAAACGACAAAAAGAGCTGTACGAAAAATACTTCCCGAACGGAGGCGGCTCCATCTTCACATTCGAGATCAAAGGCGGAGAAAAGGAAGCGCAAACCTTCATCGATAACCTGGAGATCTTTTCCCTCCTCGCAAATGTGGCGGACGTGAAATCCCTGGCCATCCACCCTGCCTCTACGACGCATTCCCAGCTAAACAAAGAGGAAATGGAAGACCAGGGTATCAAGCCGAACACCATCCGTCTCTCCATTGGGACAGAACATATCAGTGATATTCTGGAAGATCTGGAAGAGGCGTTCGAGGCAGTGAGAGAAGAATCCCTGTCCCGGTAAAGCAAATCCATTGTCATCTTTTTGCAAATGGGATAAAATATTGGAAAAAGAATCGGACAAAGGGGGAAAATATATGGTAACAGTTACATTTCATGACAAGGAAGAAATCGATGATGCACGATTAAAATTTGCTGTCATCGCGGCAAGATATGAAGGGAAATGGGTCTTCTGCCGCCACAAAAAACGGGCGACCTGGGAAATACCGGGAGGGCACCGGGAAGAGGGAGAAGCGATCCTCGATACGGCCAGAAGAGAGCTTTGGGAAGAAACCGGTGCAGAAAAATTTGAACTTTCTCCAGTCTGTATCTACGGCGTCTCGGATGGAACAGAAACGACATATGGCCTCCTTTGCTTCGCGGAGATAAACAAACAAGGAGACCTTTCAGATGAGGTTGAAATCCAGGAGACCAAAACTTTTGCAACTATTCCAAAAGAACTGACTTATCCGGCTATCCAGCCCAACCTTTTCAATCACGTGCAGGGCTGGCTGAACTCGATGAGCAGATCGTAAGTTTGAGATTCGTATGATCAAAATAGAAGCTGACCGAGTGCATGCATTAATGGAAAAAGCAACCATTTGGCGCACAAATAGCTATGAACGGATGAGCAATTTCTCCGCCAATTTACCGCAAATAAAAGACTTTTTTTTGTAAATCTGTTATAATGAAACAATGAATTTCAAAGAAAGGGATGGCGGAGGCATCACGGCCTCCTTAAGGGAAGCAAATGAAGAGTTTATTGATTTTAGGTGCCGGCGGATTCGGGCACATGATCCAGGAGACAGCGTATCTTCTGGGATATGAGAATGCGGTGTTCCTTGACGATGCGGTAAAAGATAAGGATGTCGTTGGAAAATGCTGTGATTACAAAAATTTTCTGGAAGAGTATGATACGGCAGTAGCGGCGTTGGGAGACAACAATATGCGTCTGTACTGGACGGAAAAATTGATGGAGGCGGGGTATCAGGTGCCGGCTCTTATTCATCCGTCCGCAGTAGTAAGTCCCAGCGCAGAGATTGGAAACGGAAGTTTCGTCATGCAGAGGGCGGTAGTCAACACCCATACGGTAGTGGAGCACGGAGTGCTTGTAAACAGCGGTGCAGTGATAGACCATGATTCCCATATATGCAGTGGAGCACATGTGGGCCTTGGAAGTGTGGTAAAGGCAAACTGTACGATCGGATCCAGAGAGAAAGTAGAAGCGGGCGAAGTAATCTTTTCCACGAGAAGGAAGATCGACGGGGTGGACAACCGCAATCTGGAAGACGCCATCTACGCATTCGGATTTGGAAACCGGTGCAGCTATGTGAAGCCGTTTGGGGCAGGGCACATCAATGAAACTTACGCAGTGTACATGCCGGGAGAAGATGGAGACGAGCTGTCCTATGTGCTCCAGAGAGTAAACAGCAACGTATTCAAAGATCCTGCAGGTGTGATGGAAAATATTTTCGGGGTAACGGAATACCTGAGAAATGAGATCCGTCAGGAAGGCGGCAATCCGGATCGGGAGACACTTTCCTATATTAAGACAAAAAGTGGCTGCAATTATTTTGAGGATGGAGAAGGCGAACCGTGGAGATGCTACAACTTCATCCCGGATTCTGTCTGCTATCAGCTTGTGGAAGAGCCGGAGCAGTTTTACCAGTCCGGCAGCAGTTTTGGGCATTTCTTAAAGCAGCTTGGCAATTACCCGGCGTCCAGGCTCCATGAGACGATCCCGGACTTCCACAATACAGTAAAGCGTTTCGAGGCGTTTCAGGTTGCCTTAAAAAGAGATCTCAAAAACCGTGCCGTCACATGTAAACCGGAGATCCGTTTTGTACTTGACCGGGAAGCAGATTGCGGCGTCCTTGTGACAAAACAGGAAGATGGAAGACTTCCGCTCCGTGTGACTCACAACGATACGAAGTTAAATAATATTCTCTTTGATGCAAAAACAGGAAAGGGCCTTTGTATTATTGACCTGGATACGATCATGCCAGGGCTTGCGGCAAATGATTTTGGGGATTCTATCCGTTTCGGGGCAGCGACAGCGGCAGAAGATGAGAGAAACCTGGATCTCATGCATTTCGACCTCAACTTGTATGAACTGTATGTAAAAGGCTATCTGGAAGAGACAAAGGATGTTCTGACAGAAGAGGAGATCAAAAGTCTTCCGTGGGGAGCGCGCCTTATGACGCTGGAATGCGGTATCCGATTCCTGACAGATTATCTTCAGGGAGATACATACTTTAAGACGGAGTACCCGGAACACAATCTTGTCCGGGCACGGACACAGTTCCGCCTTGTGGATGAGATGGAACAGAATTTTGATAAAATGCAGGAAATCATCCAGAAATATACAAAGTAATATAAAAATTGAGTGTGAACGAAGGATGCCCTCAGGCAGGAGCTTTATTTTCCTGTCTGGGGGCTGATCATTTTTTATTTTCCTACTAGCCGGCACACAGACAAATTGATACAATAGAAATACGTTACAACAAAGGCTGATCTGGCGAAAAGGGGGATGTGATATGAGTCTGACTTTGGAATTGAAAGAATATTTGTACGAAAAGGGGGCAGCCCTGGTTGGTATCGGAAATATGGACGGTGTCGAAAACTGTAAATGGCCGACAGGAGTGTCGGTAGCAGTACCTCTACCAAAGCATGTGATCATGGATCTCAAGAAGGCTCCGACAAAAGAATACCGCGAATACTATCATAAGCTGAACAACAAGCTCAATGAAATTGTCACTGCGGGAGAAGCATTCCTGAAGGAGAGAGGGTATGAAGCGTGGGCACAGACCACCGACCGTGTAGAGGTTGGACCGGACAGAAAGTCCCGGATCCCGCATAAAACAGTGGCTACGAGGGCAGGACTTGGATGGATCGGAAAGAACTGTCTCCTGGTCACAAAACAATATGGATCGGCAGTAAGGATCTCATCTCTGTTCACGGATGCACCATTGGAACATGACTGTTCCATCAATGAGTCCCGCTGCGGCGGATGTACACTTTGTGTGAAGAACTGTCCTGCACAGGCGCTGAAAGGGACGCTTTGGAAAGCCGGGATGGAAAGGGAAGAGATCGTGGATGTGGAGACGTGCTACCGAAAAGAGAAAGAAATCATGACGAAAGCCACCGGGATCGAGACGGATTTATGTGGGAAATGTTTTGCCGTATGTGCCTATACCGACCGATATTTGAAAAGATCATCGGAGGAGGACGCAATATGTACTTTAGTGAAACCGGATGAACGATACACCGCGCAGATCGAAGCATTCAAACAGGAGATGCTGGAGGCCGGAAGTTCGATGGATGGGACAGGCTCCCTCCGGCAAAATGATCCCCTTGAGTGGATAAAAGAAAACAGGCTTTATGAAAAAAAGGAGAATGTCCCGGAAAATTGGGTTTCTGCGACGCAGTATGCCTATGTAAGGCAGCAGGATCAGAAGATCCTCGGCATGATCCAGATCCGGCATTACTTTAACGGATATCTGGAAAAATACGGAGGTCATATTGGCTATTCCGTCTGTCCGAGCCAACGGAGAAAAGGCTATGCAAAAAGGATGCTGAAAGAGGCGTTGCCTCTTTGCCGGGAGCTGGGGCTTAAGAAGGTTCTCATCACTTGTCTGGAAGAAAATGCAGGGAGCGAAAAGACAATCCTTGCAAATGGCGGGATTTATGAGTCCACAGTATTTGAGCCGGATATCGGGAAAAGAATGAAGCGTTACTGGATTGACCTGGAAAGAAATG
>NZ_VIRV01000025.1 GCF_019754295.1 Sellimonas caecigallum
CGAAAGATAATACATACAGCCAGGGGGACAGAATCATGAAGCAGATCAGGGAAGATTACAATCATACGATTAACGCGTGTTATATTGGATTTATCACGCAGGCTATCGTAAACAATCTTGTGCCGCTTTTGTTTCTCACATTTCAGAGACAGTATGGTTTTACGCTTGATGAGATCGCATTTCTTGTTTCCTTGAATTTTGGCGTGCAGCTTCTGACAGATGCCTGCGCACCGAGAATTGTGGACAAGATGGGGGAACGGGGAGCGATCATGGCAGCACATTTGTTTTCCGGGGCAGGGCTTTTGGGACTTTCTTTTCTTCCAAAGATTGTCTGGGATCCGTATGTGGGGATTGCAGCAGCCATTGTCTGTTATGCTGTGGGAGGCGGTCTTATCGAAGTGATGGTAAGTCCCATTGTGGAGGCGTGTCCGACAAAACGGAAGGAAGCGGCCATGAGTCTTCTTCATTCCTTTTATTGCTGGGGACATGTGGCAGTCATCTTGCTGAGCACTGCATTTTTCGCAGTATTCGGGACAAAAAGATGGGATGTGCTGGCATGTCTTTGGGCAGTTATCCCGCTTCTGAATACGGTGTATTTCCGATTTGTACCAATTTTTCCTATTGTGGAAGAAGGCAGAGGGATGACCATTTTGGAGCTTGCAAAGAAGAAAATTTTCTGGATCCTGTTCCTGGTCATGATCGCGGCCGGTGCAGCGGAACAGGGAATGAGTCAGTGGGCAAGCGCTTTTGCAGAGGCAGGGCTTGGAGTAGAAAAGACAGTAGGCGACCTGGCAGGGCCGTGTATGTTCGCCGTTTTCATGGGTGTGGCCCGGGCCTTCTACGGGAAATACAGCGAACAGATCCCTCTTCGGAAATATATGCTGTGCAGCGGAGGCCTGTGTATCGCCGCTTATCTTTTGGCAGGGCTTTCCACACATCCGGCAGCAGGACTTGCAGGATGCGCGCTGTGCGGGCTGTCTGTGGGAATCATGTGGCCGGGAGCTTTCAGTACAGGAGCGGCCGCTCTCCCAAGAGGAGGAACAGCCATGTTTGCCCTTTTTGCGCTTGCAGGAGATCTCGGGTGCTCGGCAGGTCCGGGACTTGTGGGGATGGTGTCAGAGGCGGCTGGAAACAGTCTGAAAATGGGACTTCTCTCTGCCGTTGTATTTCCGGTTCTTTTAATGGTTGGGATCAGTCTTGTAAAAAATGAGAAGAAAAATAATTAGAAACAGCAAAATACAGGAGGTGTCGAGATGGGAAAATATATTATGGCGCTGGACGCGGGAACAACGAGCAACCGTTGTATTCTGTTTAATAAAAAAGGAGAGATCATGAGCGCCGCGCAGAAGGAGTTTACACAGTATTTTCCAAAACCAGGATGGGTTGAACATGATGCAGATGAAATCTGGTCGACCCAGCTTGGAGTGGCGGTGGAGGCCATGAGTAAGATAGGGGCATCCGCCGAAGACATTGCAGCTATCGGAATCACAAATCAGAGGGAGACTGCTGTCGTATGGGAAAAAAAGACAGGAAATCCGATCTGCCATGCCATTGTCTGGCAGTGCCGGAGAACCGCAGAATATTGTGATGAGCTGAAAGAACGTGGGCTGGAGGAATGGTTTCGCAGAAAGACCGGACTTACCATCGACGCGTATTTTGCAGGGACAAAACTTAGATGGATTCTGGAAAATGTGGACGGAGCGCGTGAGAAGGCGCAAAAAGGGGAGCTTCTGTTTGGAACGGTAGAGACATGGCTGATCTGGAAACTGACAAAGGGAAGGGTCCATGTGACGGATTATTCCAACGCTTCACGCACGATGATGTTCAATATCAACACACTGGAATGGGATGAAGAGATCCTGGAAGTGCTTGGAATACCGGCCTGCATGCTGCCGAAACCGGTACCGTCAAGTGCTGTTTATGGACAGACAGATCCGGCTTTCTTCGGAGGAGCTATCCCGATCGGAGGAGCGGCCGGCGATCAGCAGGCAGCATTGTTTGGGCAGACGTGTTTTGAAGCGGGAGGAGCAAAAAATACCTACGGAACAGGATGCTTTCTTCTGATGAACACCGGAGAAAAACCAGTGTTTTCCAAAAACGGTCTTGTCACGACCATTGCCTGGGGACTGAACGGAAAAGTAAACTATGCGTTGGAAGGATCCATTTTTGTGGCAGGTGCTGTCATTCAGTGGCTGCGGGACGAGATGCGGCTCATTGACTCGGCTGCGGATTCCGAGTATATGGCGCAAAAGGTAGATGATACAAATGGATGCTATGTGGTTCCAGCCTTTACCGGACTTGGAGCACCGTACTGGGATCAGTATGCCAGAGGAACGATCGTGGGCATCACAAGAGGGGTCAATAAGTGCCACATCATTCGGGCGGCACTGGAATCTTTGGCTTACCAGGTGCATGATGTCATACGCGCCATGGAAGCAGACTCCGGGATTCCGCTCACATCTCTCAAAGTGGACGGAGGAGCCAGTGCCAACAATTTCCTGATGCAGGTACAGGCAGATATCAACCGCACCCCGGTCAAACGTCCAAAATGTGTGGAGACAACAGCGATGGGTGCTGCTTACCTGGCGGGACTTTCCGTAGGGTACTGGTCTGATACGGAAGAAATCCGGAAAAACTGGGCTGTAGATCAGGAATTTCTGCCTAAGATGGGGGAAGAAGAGCGTAAAGCAAAGCTAAAGGGATGGAAAAAGGCGGTCCGGTATGCCTTCGACTGGGCCAGAGATGAATAACCAAACCAAGGCATGTAATTGTATTAAATAACGAAAAAAACAAAAAAAGATAGACAATACTGTACAAATGTACTAATATAGATATATGCTGTTTGGAACAAAATGTATTTGATCCCGTTCCCGCTTCCGGTGGAGAGGCCGGCGGTGCACAAAGGGTATAGAAAAGATTACGGAGGTAGAAGGAATGAAAGGAAATGTAATCGTAGGACAGTCTGGCGGTCCGACCGCTGCAATAAATTCCAGTCTCGCAGGGGTTTACCGCACAGCAAAAGACAGAGGAGCGAAAAAAGTATACGGAATGCTTCACGGCATCCAGGGACTTCTGGAAGAAAAGTATATCGATCTCTCCGAACACATCACAAATGAACTGGACGCAGAGCTTCTGAAACGTACACCGGCGGCTTATCTTGGATCTTGCCGGTATAAACTTCCGGAAATCCATGAAGACAGGGAAGTGTATGAAAAGATCTTCGCGATCCTGGAAAAACTGGAGATCGAAGCGTTCATCTACATCGGAGGAAACGACTCCATGGATACCATCAAAAAGCTCTCCGATTACGCGATCGTGACAGGATTTAAAACCCGTTTCATCGGATGTCCAAAGACGATCGACAATGACCTGGCTCTTACAGACCACACACCAGGATATGGAAGTGCGGCAAAATATATCGGAACATCCATCAAAGAAATCATCCGCGACAGCTTCTGTCTGGAATACAGCAAAGGCCTCGTAACGATCGTGGAAATCATGGGACGAAATGCAGGCTGGCTGACAGGAGCAGCGGCACTGGCAAAAGGAGAAGACTGCGCAGGACCGGATATGATCTATCTCCCAGAGCTGACATTCGATCTTGATAACTTTATGGAACGGATCAAAGACCTTCTTGCAAAGAAAACATCCGTTGTTGTGGCAGTATCCGAAGGAATCCATCTGGCAGACGGAAGATACGTGTGCGAACTCGGAACAAGCGTGGACTTCGTGGATGCATTCGGACATAAACAGCTTACCGGAACAGCTGCATATCTGGCAAACTATGTGGCACACGAAATCGGATGCAAGACAAGAGCGATCGAGCTGAGCACACTTCAGAGATCCGCATCACACTGTGCGTCGAGAGTGGACATCCTGGAAGCATACCAGGTAGGCGGTGCAGCAGTCAAAGCGGCAGACGAAGGAGACAACGGAAAAATGGTTGTACTCAAACGTCTCTCCGACGATCCGTATCAGTGCAGCACAGAAGTCAAAGATGTTCATAAGATCGCAAACGACGAAAAACTGGTACCTAGAGAATGGGTAAACGAAGAAGGAACATACGTGACAGACGAATTTGTGACCTATGTAAAACCACTCATCCAGGGAGACGTATCACCAGTTATGGTAGACGGAATCCCGAGACATTTGTATAAACCACACTAGAATTTAATGTATAGGGGACGTGTTCCGACGAGAAGGTACACGTCCCCTATATTGCGGTACGCGGACAAATTGTGTGTGAATCATAAGAAAAGCGTTGATTTGTAGAGACAGATCGGCGTTTTTTTAATGTATTTTTCTATTGCGTATGTTTGGATTGTGCTTCCTACAATCCGGAATACTCCGAGAGCAAACAGAGCGACCAAAAATAAAAAGAAATTATAGTATGAAAAGAAAAATTAATAAATAATAAAAATATAAAAATCTATTGAAAAAGAAATAATAACAGAGTAAAATTAAAAATAAGAAAAAAATAATGATAATTAAAGGGAGGAGGTGCGAATTATGGGGAAATTTAGGGCATATTTTTTGATGATAGTATTTGCATTGTTTTTATCAGGATGTAACTCTGAGCCAAAGGAAGAAGAGAACACAGTCACGGAATATTTTTCTGAAGAAAAATTAAAGATGCCGGAAGAACTGTCGAGCTGTTTTGACTTTCGATGTGATGACAATGGGGATTACCTGGCAATCGGTCAGGCTCTTGATCAGGGAACGATAGCCTGGAAGTCGCAGGATGAAGGAAAGACGTGGGAGGCATACCTAACACTCCCGGAAGAATGGAAGAAGAGTCTTGTGACGGAAGCACAGTTTACAGAAGATGGAGGGATTTTCTGTATCATTGCAAAAGATGCCCTGAACATGACAGATCAAGTTCCCCCGGTATGTTTTATCTATGTGACACCGGAAGGACAGTTTGAAGAGAAGAAGATGGCGGCAGAACAGGACGGACTCAGCGACCTCATCTGTCAGGACGGTATTGTGTATGGAAGAAATGCGAGCGGTATTGTCAAGGGATATGACTACAAGACCGGGGAAGAGAAGAAATCCTTCGATCAGTCTGATGAGTTTGTCAACCAGTTTACGTTGGCAGGGGAACGGATCATTGCCATTGGAATAGATCAGGTAAACCAGTATGACTTGAATACCGGGGAAGTCGTGGAGACAAGTGAAAAGATGAGCAGTAGTCTTGTGGAATTGTCATCCCGCAATCAGGGATATAATTCTAAGGTGTGTTACGATGCAGAGGAAAATGTAATTTTTCACATAGGGATAGACGGGATGTTCCGTTATGATATAGAAAAGGAAAGATTGGAACAGATGCTGTATGGCGAAAACCATGCATTTTCCGATGTGAAAGGATACCTTACAGATGTCTCAATACTGGACAATAAAATTGTAATTAATTATGTAGATAAAAACAGAAAGCCAATTGTATGGATTTATACATATGTAGAAGAGGGAATCCAAGTAAAAATGGTAAAAGAGCTGACAGTATATTCCCTCTGGCAAGATAATATGATGCAAGATCTTGTAAATAAATTTAACTCTGCACAAGATAAGATTCATGCCAATTATGAATATGATGTGACATGGGAAAATGGGGTCACACCTAATGATGCAATCAGCAAGCTGAACACAAAGATTGCTGCAGGGGACGGACCGGATGTTTTGCTGTTGGATAAACTCAATGCGGATTCATACATAGAAAATGGTCTTTTACGGAATATTTCGAGTGTATTGGATGAAAAGGAACATTATACAAACATCGCGGCACCGTTTGAGAGAGATGGAAAAATCTATGGTGTACCAATGGAGTTTCATCTTAT
The DNA here is from genome assembly GCF_019754295.1 of Sellimonas caecigallum. Taxonomy (GTDB): domain Bacteria; phylum Bacillota; class Clostridia; order Lachnospirales; family Lachnospiraceae; genus Sellimonas; species Sellimonas caecigallum. The sequence continues at coordinate 5,835 of NZ_VIRV01000025.1, forward strand.
GGCCATTCATGCAGAAAAGAAGGCGGTAAACTCCATTGGATCACTCGGAAAACTGGCGGATTATCTGGAGAATTACCACAAGGCACACCCAGATCGTCTGACGCTTGACCGGTGGGAAAGCGATAACTATATGGAAGTATTTTTCCAGACTTATTTTCCGGATCTTTTGGAGGATGGAAAGTTAGAAAAAGAAGAGCTGGGAGATTTTTACATGAATCTTGAGAGAATCCATCATGTATCGGAATATGACTGGACGGTAAATCGTACAGGAGAAGGAAATGATATGATCAGTTTGGAACATCTATGGCTTAGTGATAACTGGTGGTCGGAAGGGATTCTTGCAATGGGCGAATTGGATGTATCGATCAGCGGAGTGCTTGGGTGTGACGATGTGGAGCGGCTTTATTACTATGGAGATATAAGAAAAGGGTTATCGTACGATTATTTTAGGAGAGACGGAAAACCAATCTTTGTGCCTCGTATGATTTTAGCAGCCAGCGGAAATGGAAGATATGGAGAAGAGGCAGAAGATTTTATCTCCTATTGTTTGACTTCGAAAGCAATGAAAGAAAGGATGGGGGGAAATGGTTTCCCAATTAATCGGGAAGCGTTTAAGTATCCATTTACACTAGGAATTGATGATAAAGAAACCATGAAGAACAGTAAAGGAAAGGAGATAGAACTTCCATGCAAGAGTCTCCCTAAGAAAGAACAGGAAAAATTTTTCGATATGGTAGATGGCCTGGAGGAATACACCTACATCGACACGACCATCAAAGAAATCGTGATGGAGCAGGCAGAGAAGTATATCAATGGAGAAGGGACGTTGGAAGAATGCACGGCACTGGCAGCAGAAAAGGTAAATCTCTATCAACAGGAATCAAGAAGAAGAGAGCAGGAATTTGTTTTATTCTGCCAGGTTTTCTCGGCGTGTTCTTGTTTTCCATTCTGCCGTTTTTCGATGTGGTAAGGAGGGCTTTCAGCAATACATCGGGGACGACGTTCGCCGGATTTCGGAATTTTGCCACAGTTTTGCAAAATGAAGCGTTTTTGCTGAGTGCAAAAAATACTGCGCGGTTCATCCTGACAAGCGTACCGCTGCTTTTGTTCCTGTCGCTTCTGATGGCTTGCTATATCAATGCACGGATTGTACATAAAGGGATCGTGAAGGCGGTCATTTTATTCCCAATGGTCATACCGGTATCTACGACGACATTGTTTTGCAGGCTGTTGTTTGACGATGCCGGTATGATGAACGGGACGATCAGGGCATTCGGCGGCGATCCGATCCGGTGGATGGACAGTGGATATGTGTTCTGGGTGCTTGTGCTTCTGTACATATGGAAGAACATTGGATTTTGCGTCATTCTCTGGTGTGCGGCTATGGATGCGATCCCGAAGGAGATTTATGAGACGGCGAAGCTTGACGGAGCCGGGTTTTTTACAAGGATGGGGCGGATCATTCTGCCAATCTTGTCTGCCTCGGCATTTATCATTGTCCTCCTGCTTGTGCTGAACAGTTTCAAAGTCTTTCGGGAGTCTTATATGCTTACTGGGAACTACCCGCATCGGTCCATCTATATGACACAGAATGTATTTAACAACTGGTTCCAGAGTTTCTCAGTGGAAAAAATGGCCGCAGGTGCAGTTATAGTGGCTCTTGTGCTGGCAGCGTTTGTGATGATGCTTCAAAAGCGGCTGATGATGAGGTTGGATGAAAGATGAAAAAGATGCAGAAAGCGGGAAAGTTCATATTTGGATGTATGGTCATAGTCGTCTTCTGTCTGCCTGTGGTGTTCCTCTTTACCGGTTCGCTGAAAGGGACGGAGGAGCTAAGAGAAAGTCTGGGTGCAGTCATATCAGGAGGAGAGGGCTCATTTCAGTGGAGTTTTTTTCCAGCATATCCGACCTTGCGGCATTATGTGGAGGTTGTGTTTGACAGCCCGGAATTCTGGACATTGTTTTGGAATTCTGTCCGTATGACCGGACTGATCCTTCTGGGACAGATCATTGTCGGCATCCCGGCGGCGTGGGGATTTGCAAGATACCGGTTCACACGGCCGGTCTTTCGGATTTATATGATCCTGATGATGATCCCGTTCCAGGTACGGATGGTGTCCGAGTACTTACTTTTGAGGAGACTGGAACTTTTGGATTCACTTTGGGGAATCGTACTTCCAGCTGTGTTTTCTACGTATCCGGTGTTTATTCTGTTTCAGTTCTTTGTGAGCATACCTGAGGAAGTACTGGATGCGGCCAGAATCGACGGTGCGTCAGAGACAAAGATTTTTTTGAAAATCGGCGTGCCGATTGGAAAAGCTGGGATCTGCAGCTCCTTGATGTTGAGTTTTGTGGAATACTGGAATCTGATCGAACAACCGATGACATTTTTGGATACAAAATCGCTTTGGCCGCTGTCTCTTTACATGCCGCAGATCACAGAGGCAAGAACCGGTGTTTCCTTTGCCATCTCGATACTGGTAATGATCCTGCCGTTTTTTGTATTTCTGGCAGGACAGGAGTATATGCAGAAAGGCATTGCAGCTTTTATGAAAGACGAATGATTCAGGAGAGAGAAAAATGCGTAATAAAGTAATCAGAGCAGGTGTGATTTTTTTGGTTATTGCAGCACTCTGCACAGTCATTTCCAGAGGGCTCTATGTGGCTTCCATCGCCAATGTGACACTGCAGACTCCGCGAATGTACACGCTGAACCACGACATCGAAATGTACGGGATCGTAGAACAGAGCCGTGAATTTGTTGTGCTGGCACAAGCCAATCAGATCGTTACAGATATCTATGTGAAGACAGGGCAGGAAGTGAAAGTAGGAGATCCGCTGTTTGCGGTGGATATGGAGTATCTCGGGCAGCAGATTGACAGCCTGGAAAACGAGATAGCACAGCTTGAGTACCAGATTCGAGATGCCAAGAACCAGGAGGCAGATAGACGAAATCAAGAAGCGCTTGCGCAGAAGCAGGCAAAGGAAAATTATGATAGGACTGCTGCCAAATGGGAGAAGCAGCTTGCAAAAGATGCAAAGGCGGTGGAAGATGCAAGGAGGGCGTACGAGGAAAGCTTAAAGAAAAAGCCGGAGAACGGAGACGAACAGGCGGGGGAGGCGCAGGCGGAACAGGATCAGCTCCTGGCGGCTTTAAAAGAGGCAGAAGCCCAGTATGAGGCCAGCGTATCTCAGAAAGAGGACGAGCTTTTCACGGCGGGACAGAATCTGGAGTCAAGTAAAGTTACAGGGGCGGACTCTACATCCGAAGAGCAGCTTCAGCTTCAGAAGGAACAGACAGAGAAAAACCTGTCACAGCTGACGGAACTGGCAGACCGGGAGGGAAAGATCGTGTCAAGCGCGGCTGGGATGGTCTCGGAAATCCTTGTAAGGACAGGAGAATTTACCCCGTCTACAGCCAGTGCCCTGGTGGCGGATATGTCTTCCGGAATCAAACTGACAGTCACGCTTGGGGCGGACGAGGCGAAGTATGTGGGGCAGGATTCTGGAGTGACCATTCGGGGAAAAGACCGGGAAGGGAAGGAAGCAGTCCTTACCAATGTGGAAATCCGTTCCATAAAGGAGAAGAAAGAAAGTGAGGATAGTTTATCTTCCTTTGAAGCAGTGATAACGTCTCCTGAAACAGTGTTTGCCCCCGGAACCAATGTGAGTGTGGAGATCCGTAATCAGTCTGCAGAGTATGATACGTGCATTCCGCTCCAGGCACTTCACGAGGAAGGGGCAGACAGATATGCGGTCTACATCACGGAAGAAAAAGATACGATGATAGGGAAAGAGCTTGTGGCGAGGAAAGTTATGGTAAAGGTAATCGATCAGGATGCAGAGTTTGCCGCCGTGGACAGTGATACGTTGTCGAGCCAGCAGAACATCATTTACACAAGCGACAAGACGATCGAGGACGGAACAACAGTAAGGGAAAAAGATTGAACATGAAAAAGAAAAGCATTGTCTTAAGTATTGTGTTGATCTTTGCAGGGATCCTTTTATTCGGGCTGGCAGTCGGGGAGATGGCGAAGATCCGTGCAATACAGAAAAAACTATTTGTAAGGCTGAGCAGTGAAACGGATGTACAAAGTGCGCAAAATACGACAGAACAGTTTCTGGAAAAAGAGACCGGTCAGATTGTCTTTTGGTCAGAAGAAAAGAGGCAGTACTGTGAAAATCCAGACCTTGGCAGGACAATGGACGTAAAAGAAATCATCTATTGCGGCGTTCTGTCTGTCTTATCCCCGGAATGCAGTTCCATTTATAAGCCTGATGCAGACGGAGAGTGTGTGATCGATGAAAAGACGGCGGAAGTCTTGTTTGGAAGTACAGAAGGGAAAGGTCAGACGGTCCGGGCAGGAGATAAGGACTATATCATTTCCATGGTTATAGAAGGAAAGGAAGGGTTGTTTATCCGGACAGCCCACGAAGGAGAAATGATGCAGTACATGACTGTGCAGCCCGGGAAGGCGGATGAAAAGAAAAATCTTCTGCAAAAGGTAATGACAAATTATGGAGTGGGTGGGGAGGAAATGCAGCTTTCACTTTTGTATTTTCTCACGGCATGTATCCTTTCCATGATTCCAGCCGGGTGCGCAGCAGCTGGAGCTGCGCATGTGTGCCGCATGGTAAAGGAAAGGAAGAGAAAAGAGACAATGGGATGGATCGGAAGCGCAGCCGCGGGAACAGTGTCCGCAGTCGTGGTATTTCTGATTTGTATACGTTTTTTTCAGTCTGACCCAGGAATCGCCCTTTATCCGCTCTCGGATTTTGAAGGATGGTCCCAACAGATGCGTCTGCTGACAGGACAGATCAGAGAACTGCTGGATATGGAAAAGCCATGGATACTCGGTACATTTTTCGAAACGTTCCGGAACTGTTTGGCCTACACTGCACTGGCAGCTCTGTGTCTTGCCGGTGGAATTAAGAAAAGAACATACATGAAAAAAGAAGAGGAGTGATAACGAAATGTTAGGATTGACAAGAAGACAGGCGGAAGTGATGAATATTCTCTGGGAGGCGCAGAAACCGATGATCGCCTCAGAGATCGTAAAGGCAAAGGAAGATCTGAATATCAATACGGTGCAGGCAGCACTGAGAAGTCTGATAAAGAAGGAATATATCGAAGTAGCGGAAATCGTATACAGTGGTACGGTTCTCACGCGGAGTTACCGACCACTTGTAGAGCGGGAAGAGTTTGCAGATGATGTGGAACAGGGGATCAAAAACATGCTCCGGAAAGAAACATTGTTTGCCCATTATATCGATGAGATTGACGATTCAGACATTCTGCAGAAGTTAGAAGCGGTTATTGATAAGAGGAAGAGGGAACTGGAGGAAGAATAGGTATGGAGATATCCATGGGGCCATTTTTGACCTGTTTTTTGACGATCCTGGTACTCACAGGATATCTGTATATTGTTCTGTATAAATCCAGAACAATCTTTAAGTGTAGGGTAAAGATCATCTTTGCCGTCATGGCAGTCATCATGATACGCATGCTCATACCAGTCAACTTTCCTTTTACGTATTCGGTGTATTCTACCCACATACTAAAGGGGTTAGGGAATATTGTGTACGCACATACAGAAATTTGTGGTAAACAAGTTTTTATCTTTGATGGATTGCTTGTAATATGGGTGGTAGGAGCAGCTGTGCAGTTGGTGCGCTATATCCGGAAACGCCGAATGGTACGGAAATATCTGGAGTACTATCTCGTTACAGACAAGGAAAAGAGAGCGTATTATGATTCATTTTTACGAGCAGCAGGCATAAAAAATATGCGGATAGCCGTGTTGCCAGGAGAGAACGGGGCAGCCATCTTCGGACTGATCCGTCCAATCATGATTTTGCCCGATTATATGTTGGAAGACCAGGATATGAGTTATATTATCCAGCATGAGATCGAGCATTACCATCATTATGATCTATGGCTGAAATGGATCGTGGATCTTCTGGCGGCTATCCATTGGTGGAATCCGCTGGTGTATCTGATGCGCCGGGAGTTGAACAATGTACTTGAGCTTTCCAATGACTATGTTGTGACAAAAGAGATGACGGAAAGGGAAAAACTAGATTATGCTCAGACTTTGTTGAAAATAGCAAAGCTAAAGCAAAAAAGAAACCGGTATGCTCTGAATCTTGCAGATGGAGGCTGTCTGGAGGTAAGGATCCGCCTGCTCATGGAACCAAAAGAGCCAAAAACGAGAAAGCAGAGTCTGACGATATTGGGACATATGATTTTTATCGGCCTTGTCATGCTGGTTTCTGTGATCGTTGTTCCGGAAGTGTCATATGAAGAAGAAGTAGAAAAAGGAGATACATTCGAGATAACTCCTGAAAATGCATATTTTATTAAGACGGAAGAAGGGTACGAAATATATGCGGATGGGATATACAGAGGAATAATGGAAGAAGTAGATGAAACATTCAAAGAAATGGGGATCCCAGTTTATGAAGAAAAGGGAGAACAAGAACAATGAGCAGAAAGATTGCAGTAACCGGAGCCAATGGTTTTCTTGGTTCCAGAGTGGCGGCGTATTATCAGGAGAGGTATGAGACGATCGGCTACACGAGACAGGAGCTGGATTTTACAGACAGAGAGAAAGCAAAGAAGGTGATCAAAAGGGATCATCCAGATATTTTGATCCATACGGGAGCCATATCAGATATAAGGGCTTGTGAAGAGAACCCACAGTTGTCGTGGAAAGTCAATGTGGAAGGAGTAAGCAATCTTGCCAGTGTATGTGGAGAACTGGGGATTCGACTGATTTTCTGTAGTTCTGATCAGGTCTACATGGGAAACCAGGTTCGGACACCACACAGGGAGAATGAAAAGCTTTGTCCCGTGTCCGCGTATGCATGTCAGAAACGAAAGGCCGAGCAGGAGGCGTTGCGTCTGCAGCCGGATACGGTAGCTCTTCGGCTGAGCTGGATGTTTTCCGCGGACAGGAGAGAAGGCAAGGAGCATGGGACGCTTTTTTCCAGTATCCGGGATGCAATACAGAACGGGTGCGAGATACGCTATCCAGTTCATGATTATCGGAGTATCACAGATGTGTGGGAAGTAGTCAGAAATATGGAAATCATGTTTCAGGCGCCAGCCGGAATCTACAATTTTGGAAGTGAAAATGATCTCAGTACGTACGAAGTTGTAAAGAGAGTTCTTGCGCATATCGGGAAAGGGCAGAACCTTTTAAAGAAAAATGAGGAAGCATTTGCGGGGGATCCCCGCAATCTGAGGATGGATATTGAGAAATGTAGAGCTGCCGGCGCGGTGTTTCGGACGACCGAGGAAGCGCTGGAGGCAGCAGGAGAGACGATGTTTATTACGAACCCTCCATTATAATAAAAAAACTCCCGTAAAAGGGAGGATGCCGGGTAGCTGATCGGCTCAGCTCCCGGCATATATTATGAAAAAGTTTATTCAAAAGGTATTTTACCTGCGTCGTCTTTGACTTTTGTATGTTGTTTTCCTTTGATGATTTCAGTATAGCTTTTATTCATGAAAAAAGAGTGTTCAAGAAGTGAAGCTTTGTAAAACAAAACATGAACAAAATATGAACGCAGGAAATCCGATTGTGCAGGTTGTACACAGATGCCTATTTTCTGAAAATAAAATGTGGCAAACCGTCTTTTTCAGGAACTTCCACATGTCCCTGGATAAGTGGAAGGGCATAGCGGAGAAAATCTTCTGTCACGTCGGAACCGTCATTGCAGATCCATTCCGCCGGAACTGGTTTTTCGGCGTTGCATATCTGATTCACATCAGCTGTGCCAAGTTCCATTTCGTAAGGTTCGTTTTTCGCACGGTTAAATGTGATCATCACACCTGTGTCCCCCAGAAGAGCGCGCTCTACCGCGTAGGATCCTGCAGCCTTTGCCTCCTCCACATCAGTTGCAGACAGGCAGGAGGAAGAACAGCGCTGGCAGACATTGAGTTCTACAGAGCGGACTTTGACGCCAAGCTTGTCTTTCACGAGATTTTCCAGATATTTTCCGGAGCCGGTCAGCATCTTGTGTCCGAAGTTGTCGGTGCCGACTTCGCTCGCGTATTCACATATAAATGTGCCTTTGTCATCGTGGATTCCCTCAGAGATACAGACAACGAGATTAGATGTCGTTTCGAGTGCCGTCTTTACCTGACTGATGAATGCTTCCTGGTCAAAGTCGGTCTCTGGAAGATAAATCAGAACAGGGTTGTCTCCCTCGAATTTGCGGGCAAGGGCAGATGCAGCCGTGAGCCATCCTGCATGGCGTCCCATGATCTCCACAATGGTCACGGATTTTTTATTGTCATATACAGACGCGTCCACGGCGATTTCGCGCACGGTGGTGGCAACATATTTGGCAGCGCTCCCAAATCCAGGGGTGTGGTCTGTGAGTACAAGGTCATTATCGATTGTTTTCGGGACACCGATAAAGCGGATCGGGCTTTCAATGGAAGCTGCGTAGCGTGAAAGCTTGCTGACAGTATCCATGGAGTCGTTTCCTCCGATATAGAAGAAAAGGCCGATCTCATACTCGTCAAATTTGCGGAATAATTCCGGATATACCGGATCATCCAGATTTTCCGGAAGTTTATAGCGGCAGGAACCAAGATATGCCCCAGGTGTCGTCGGAAGCAGCTCGATAGAGCCATCTTCCATGAGTGTAGACATATCCATGACATGACCGTTTAAAAATCCTTCGATACCGTTGACCATTCCGTATACATGGTCTACAGATACATCTTCAAGTCCTTTTTTGGCTACTCCGTAAAGGCTCCCATTGATGACGGCAGTCGGTCCGCCGGATTGTCCAACAAGTAAATTTTTTCCCATAGTTATCAGTCCTCCAGTTTTTTGCTTTGAGTCCAGTATAACGAAAAAATCTGAAATTTGCATCTTTTTTGTGTAATCTTCTTGGAAAAAGGGAAAAAAAAGATTATACTAAAGACATCAATCGCCTAAAATTATGGAATGGGGGAAATTTATGAAATACATTACATTTGCAATACCATGTTATAATTCACAGGACTATATGGAGAGGGCTATCGAGTCGGTTCTCGTCGGCGGAGACGATGTGGAGATCATCATCGTAAACGATGGTTCCAAAGACCGGACAGAGGAGATCGCAAAGGAATATGAAGAAAAGTACCCAAATATCGTAAAGGCCATCAGTCAGGAAAACGGGGGACACGGAGAAGCGGTCAATACCGGACTTTCACATGCATCGGGGAAATACTTTAAGGTAGTGGACAGCGACGACTGGCTGGATGAGGAGGCGCTGAAAAAGGTGCTGGAGACACTGAAGGCTTTTGAGGAGAAAGACCAGGATCTTGATATGCTCATCTCAAACTATGTATATGAGAAGGTAGGGGTGGAGCACAAAAAAGTCATCCATTATAGAAATGCTCTTCCTCAGAATGAGATTTTCGGGTGGAGTGATATCGGACGCTTTCGGATCGATCAGTATATTCTGATGCATTCTGTGATCTATCGGACAGAGCTTCTTAAGCTGATCCAGTTAAAGCTTCCAAAGCATACATTTTATGTGGATAATATTTATGTCTATTATCCGCTTCCTTCGGTTAACACGATCTACTATTTGGATGTGAATCTGTACCGCTACTATATTGGCCGTGATGATCAGTCAGTCAATGAGAAGAATATGATCAAGCGGATCGATCAGCAGCTTTTTGTCACAAAAACCATGATCGATATGTACCAGATGAAGCGTATTACCAATAAAAAGCTGAAGTCCTATATGATCAAGTATCTGGCGATCATGATGACGGTGTCTTCCATCATTTGTATCCGTTCAAAGAAGGAGGAGAACCTGAAAAAGAAGAAGGAACTCTGGCAGTATCTTAAGAAGCGGGATTACAGAACGTACTTTAAGATCCGATACGGAATTCTCGGACAGACAATGAATCTTCCTGGAAAACCGGGACGAAAAATTTCCTCCATGGGGTATTCCGTCATGCGCAGGATCATCGGATTTAATTAAATATGCATAAAGAAACAGCCATAGGGCATACTACTCTGTAAAGATCAGTAAAGGAGTAAGATGACTATGGCTGTTAATTTTTCACAGAGCAGGACAAAAGAGAATCTTATGAGAGCATTTGCAGGGGAAAGCCAGGCGAGAAACCGATACACGATTGCTGCGGAAGAAGCGGAGAACAAAGGGTTCTATGCGCTGAAAGAGATCTTTTTGTTCACAGCGGAGCAGGAGAGGGCGCATGCGGCCAGGTTTTATGAATTCCTGAAACAGGAAGCGGGCAATACGATCGAAATCGATGGCACCTATCCGGTAGATCAGTCAGAAAGCCTTGTGGAACTTTTGAATATGGCGGCTCACAATGAAAGGCAGGAGCACGAGGATGTTTACCCGGCATTTGCCAAAACAGCGGAGGAAGAAGGATTTCAGGATGTGGCCTATACATTCCGGGAAATTGCGGAAGTGGAAAAGGTTCATGGGGTGCGTTTTACGAAACTTGCGGATATGCTGAAAAATGAGACATACTATGAAAAGCCGGAAGGGGATGAGTGGATGTGTCTGAACTGCGGCTACATTTTCAAAGGGACAAAACTCCCGACTATGTGTCCAGTATGTCATAAAGAGCGAGGTTATTTTATCCCTGCATGTATGGCGCCGTATCTTGGATTTGAAGGAAGCGGATATGAAAGAAAAGGAGAGTAGATGACAGAAAATCAGAAAATCGAAAACATCTTCAATCTTGCGCTCGATGCCACAGAAGAAGAACGGAAAAAATCAGAAAACCTTGATGTGGGATACTACGAAGAAGAAAATGAATGGGATGTGATCATACTGTATCTGGGATCCTTGGAAAAAATCCGGGAGTTATCTGAATTTGTCACTCCGCTCCTTGGCAATTTTGCTGTTGTAAGAATCCGGGAATCTATGCTCGAGAGACTTGCAGCATTGGAGGAAGTCATCTATATTGAAAAACCGAAACGACTATTTTTTGAAGTGGTAAACGGAAGAAGGGTGTCGTGCATCGATGCGGTGCAGACGCCCCGTTTTCGGCTTACCGGGAAAGGGGTGCTCATCGCAGTCATTGATTCCGGAATCGAATATGCCAACCGTGATTTTCGAAATCTAGATGGAACGACGAGGATCCGCTTTCTCTGGGATCAGACAATAGAAGGAACTCCGCCGCAAGGTTACAAAATCGGGACGGAATATACGAAGGAACAGATTGATGAGGCGCTGAAGAGACCGGAACGCTCGGAAAGACTTGCTCTCGTGCCAAGCATTGACACATCAGGACATGGGACCGCGGTGGCCGGCATCGCGGCAGGAAACGGCAGCAACAGCCAGGGGCTCTACCGGGGAGTGGCAACGGACAGTGAACTGATTGTCGTGAAACTTGGAAACCCTGGAAATGTCGGATTCCCAAGAACGACGGAGCTGATGCAGGCAGTGGATTATGTAGTGAGAAAAGCAGAGGAGCTTGGGATGCCGGTTGCCATAAACTTAAGTTTTGGAAATACATATGGATCTCATGACGGTACCTCCCTTTTAGAGCGATTCCTGGACGTGGCGGCACAGACAGGGAGAACTGTGATCTGTGTAGGGACTGGAAATGAGGCGGCCGAGTCCGGACATACATCCGGGTACTTAAGAGAAGGGCAGGATGAGGAAATTTCCCTTGCAGTGCAAGAAAGACAAGGAGCATTCAGTGTTCAGATATGGAGCGATTACACTGATGTATTTGGAGTTGTGCTACAAGCTCCTTCGGGGGAGCGGTCTGGAATGATCCGGGAAGCTCAAGGGCCGCAGAGATTCCGATTGGGAGATACGGAGATTCTTTTGTATTATGGCGAACCAAGCCCATACAGTGGACTTCAGGAAGTTTATTTGGAACTTTTGCCGTTTCAGGAATATGTAAACAGTGGAGAATGGCGGATCATTCTCATTCCGGAACAGATTGTTACCGGGAGGTATGATCTGTGGCTTCCGAGCAGCTATACGCTCAACCAGGGAACCGGATTCCTTTATCCCGCAGAAGGGCGTACCTTCACGATTCCGTCCACATCGGCCAGGGTATTGTCGGTAGGGGCCATCGATGCAAGGACGATGGCCTATGCTGATTTTTCCGGGAGAGGAAGACAGGCGGCAGACGATAGGGGAAAGCCGGATATCGCGGCCCCCGGGGTCAATGTTATTTCGGCAGATCAGGAGTCTGGATATGCCGCTTTTACCGGCACTTCTTTTGCAGCTCCATTTGCATCGGGGGGCGCGGCGCTTTTGATGGAGTGGGGAATTGTAAATGGGAACGATCCCTATCTATATGGAGAGAAGCTGAAAGCGTACTTAAGGAGAGGGGCTCAGGAACTGCCCGGATATGAGAGATGGCCCAATGACCAGCTGGGATATGGTGTGCTTTGTATCAGAAATAGTATTCCTGTTTAGGCAATATTGATATTTTTATGACATTTAATTTGTTGAATACTTCTAAAAAAGTGAAAAGAAGAAAAAAAATATGTCGAATTTGACACCTCCTGTTATTTTTTGAAACCTCTACTATATATTTATTTTATCGATAAAGAACGGGAAAAACAAAAAAAGTCTATAGGGTGTTTTTCAGTAAGGAGGAAGAAAATGACGACAATTTTAACTGGAGTAGGAATGCTGATCCTTACATTGGCATTGTTCTCATTGTTCAGCATGAAAATGCCAAAAGGTTCACTTGCCATGAGCGGTATGGCAAATGCAGCAGTAGCGACATTTCTGGTGGAGGCGATCCACAAATATATTTCCGGCGATCTGTTAGGGATCGAATTTCTCCGTCAAGCAGGAGAAAATGCCGGAGGATTCGGAGGAGTAGCGGCAGCTATCTCTGTTCCGCTCTGTATGGGAACAAACCCGGTACTTGCAGTATCTGCCGGTGTCGTACTCGGACAGTTCGGTATCCTTCCTGGATTCATTGCCGGATATGTAGTTGGGCTGATCGCGCCGATCATCGAAAAGAAACTGCCGGAAGGTGTCAACGTTATTGTGGGAGCGCTGGTTATCGCTCCATTGTCTCTTGCAATCGCAACACTTACAGATCCGCTTGTCAATATGACGCTTGCAAGGATCGGAGGAACGATCACAGCAGCGGCAGAACAGTCTCCTCTTGTGATGGGATTCCTTCTCGGAGGTATCATGAAGATGATCTGTACCTCTCCGCTAAGCTCTATGGCTCTTACTGCCATGATCGGTCTGGACGGTCTGGCAATGGGGATCGCAGCGATCGCGTGTGTGGGAGGATCTTTTACAAATGGTATCGTATTCAAACGTCTGCATCTTGGAGATAAGAGCAATATCATGGCAGTTATGATGGAACCACTTACACAGGCACCGATCATCACAGCCAATCCGATTCCGATTTACGGTTCCAACTTCTTTGGAGGAGGACTTGCAGGTGTATCGGCGGCAGTATTCCATATCATCAACAATGCACCGGGTACAGCGTCCCCGATTCCGGGGCTTCTGGCACCGTTTGCATTCAATGATCCAAAGAATGTAGTTTTGGCAGTCTTCTTCGCAGCTATCGGAGGAACACTTGCAGGACTTGTAGGAAGTCAGATTTTCAAGAAGCGTTATGATAAACTGAGAAATGAAAAGCAGGAAAACTCAGTTGAAAAAGCAGCAGTAGCAGAATAAAACCCTATAGATAATCAACCAGAAAAAGAGCGCGGGATTTTGTCCTGTGCTCTTTTTCTTTTAATGGATCAGATATGTTCGCAGTATGCAAGGAGAGAATTGAGGAAGGTGCGGATCTTTACGTTTCCATGTTTATCGCTTTTGCCGCGGATGTAGTCCATCTCTTTCCGAACTTGCTCAAAGTTGTAAAGTGTATTGGAAAACTCTGTAAATACTTCGTTTGAGTAATCCTCGAGTCCCAAATGTGCCAGATTGACCATTCCGGAGAGGGCAGCTCTTCGGATTCGCTGTTCGATGGATTTTGGATTGTCACTGAAATGGCTGAGAAGCTTCTGCAGAGTCTGCTGCTCCAGTGTTTCGTGATGATCGTGGAGGTATGTGATCAACGTGATAATATCTCTGCTTCCGATTTCTCCGATGATACCAAGTTTCTGAAGGATGGATGTCAGCCGATTCTGGAAAGTTTCAGACTGAGATGATCCGGACTCATCCGGCACTGAATCCCGGAATTCGGTCTCAAAAAGAGACTGGACTTTTCCAAGTGTCCGCTGCATGGAAAGACTCTTGGCTACATTTCGGATGACAGACTCTGTCTCAACTGCGTTGAGGGGTTTCTGGATGAAAAAGTGGATTCCTGCTTCATAAGCCTTTGCGATCAGTTCTTTGGAGGAAACTTGGGAGAGCATGATGAAAGCGCTGTCGGGACATATTTTCCGTGCTTCCTCCACAAATGAAATACCGTCCATCTCCGGCATCAAAAGGTCCACGATGATGATATCCGGCTTGACAACGCGGATATCATCCAGGGCGTCGTGTCCGCTTGAAGCAGAACCGCAGCACTCGCCAAGATTCCTTTCTTTGATGAGAATATTCAGTATGGTTCGGACATTTCTGTCATCGTCTACAAAAAAGAATTTCATTTTGATTCCTCCAATGTTGTTTTCTTGAAAGTAATGTGAAAGCTTGTCTTTCCTGGACGGGAAGTGGCCGTGATCGTACCTCCAAGCTGCTCCACAATGATATTTTTTACAATATTAAGTCCCAGGCCTCTGCTGATTTCTCCGGTCTCATAATTGATTTTTGTAGAAAATCCCGCATCAAAAATCATAGGAAGGATGTCCGGCGAAATGCCAGGGCCGTCGTCTGTCACAGTGCAGAGAAGGGATTCGCCTGTCTCTTCGATAGAAATATCAAGTCTGACATGATCTTTTTCGGAAGCCTCGATGGCGTTCATGAAAAGATTGCGGAATACGGAGAGCAGGCAGTAAGGATCCGGCACGCAGAGCGATGTGTTCCCGTGGACGTGGAAAGAAACCGTCTTTTTATGTGAAGCCGCAAACTGCCGGATGGGATCTTCCAAGATAGAAAAAAGATCTGAAAAAGGAAGAGATTTTGAAGTGGATTCCAGAGAGAGAACATCCGACAAGCCTCTGAGAATCAGATAGTACTCCTTTTTGATCTCATGAATATTGTTTGCCACTACGAGGGCATCTTTTGCGGCATCCTTTGTGCCGGAATCCGCACGCAGCCGTTCAAAGAGCTGATAGGCAAGATGCATAGCAGATTCCACCATGCCGGAATTCTTTTTCATCCAGATGACTTCCTCCTGAAGACGGGAAGTCAAAAGAGCAAGATTTTGATAGTAATCTTTCTGTTCCCTCCGGATCAGAACAAGGTGGTACTGCCGGAATATTGTGATGAATATGAAGATCAGCACTGTTCGAAGCAAGGCTGTGATCAAAATTCCGGATTGCGAAGAGTTGGAAAATGCATTAATATTAAGACGAAGCATCAATTCCCCGAAATTTGCCAGATAGTCACAGAAAAAAAGCGCCGCAAGATCTTTCCATATTTGGCCGGTTCCACGGAGTTTTTTCAGGTAAAAAGTAAGAATGATGCCGTAAATAATGTAAAATCCGAGTTCCGGGAGTGATATAAGGAATGCTTGTTCCAGGCCGTTCCCATTCATGCAACTATAGAAGGTACGGGAGAGCAGGACAAAGATCCCGGATAAAAGAGATACTGGAAACAAAGGAAAATGATCGGAGAGGAGAGAAAAAGCAGCAAGGAAAACAATCCCAAGAGATACGCTGAACTCAGGGGAAAAAATATTAATCTGAAATTGTGCTGCTGCTGCCGTGAGCACGCTGTAAAAAAAAGTGTGAATAAAAATATCCAGATGTGTCTGTGGTTTCATAATCCCTCCTTAATATTTCTATTTTAGCATAAAAAGGAGAAAAATAACATGCTGAAACGAGAAGATTTATACGGAATGCCATATTATAAAAAAGCGGCATATCTTGGGAGTGTATCTCCGAATACGAGATTTCGCATCGCTTTGAAAGAAGATAAGCTTGAGGCGGCAGTGTGGAAGGAGCCTTACTGTTATGACAAGACGCCGGAAGAGGAAATCGAGAGGAAAGAATTTCCAGCTCAGGAAGAAGGGTTCCATGAAATAACAGACTGGATCAACCAAAAAGCAAAAGAGATGGCAAAGTTATAACAGAATCATCAAAAAATCTTCACGTTAAAAACACAAACCCTGCTTATACTTGATAAAACAGTGTATTTATTTTATCAAAGAAAGGGAGGGGGATGTCCATGAAGAAAAAAGTGGGAATTCTGCTGGCAGGCCTCCTGGTAGTGTTGGCAGTGATTGGTGGAAAACAACTGATTATTGACGATTCACAGGTAGAGAATACTTCCAGTCTTACAAAAGAGCAGGAGACCAGAAAAGATCCGGGGAATTTATACGGCAGATTACCAGGAAGAGGCATCACAGGAGCTGGAAAAGGCAAAACAGGAAGATACTTATACATTATCCAATATGCTGGTAAAGGAAAATCCATATGGGACGAACACAATGTCGCTTTATGTGTATTTTGAGACGGAAAAACCAGCTAAAGTGTCATATACCGTCCACGTGGACGACCAGGATATAGCTGACTTCCAGGGGCAGTTCTATCAGGATGAAACATATATGACAGACCATGAATATCAGGTTATCGGGCTTATACCGGAAGAGACAAACGAAGTGACATTTACAGTAGAATATGAAGACGGGACAAGCGAGACGAAGACTATCAGTCACGAGATGGGCGAACTCTGGGGCAAAGAAGACATAAAATTGGATGCCGAAGATAAGGTGGAAAATGCCGGGGAAAAACTTACAGATGGGCTGTATGTGATCCTGGGAAATGACAGCTCTGAGCTGGATTTCATGTACTATTATGACAATGACGGGACTTTAAGAGGGGAGATCCCTCTGATCGGATACCGAAGCCATAGACTTCTTTTCCAGGATGACCGGATGTATTACAGCATCTCAGAGACGAAGATGGCAGCGGTAAACAGGCTTGGGCAGGTCGAGCAGATTTACGACCTTGGGAAATATGAGCTCCATCATGATTATGTCTTTGATGATGACGGAAATCTCCTGATTTTGGCAAGTGATTCCACAAAGGAAAGCGTGGAAGATATGATCATAAAAGTGGACGTCCAGACAGGAGAGGTCACAGAAGTGCTGGATCTTGCAGATTTATTCGGAAGTTACAAGGAGACTTGCGTCAATAATTCAGACGGAGACTTGGACTGGATGCACATCAATACTCTGCAGTGGCTTGGGGACGGAAGTGTGATCTTAAGCTCCCGCGAGACATCCACAATCCTGAAAATCGATCATCTTTATGATACGCCGACACTTTCTTATATGATCGGACAGGAAAGCTTCTGGGAAGGAACGGGATATGAAAGCTATCTTCTTGAGAAAGAAGGAAGCTTCAGCAATACAGGAGGACAGCATTCCGTTACGTATGTGGAAGATCCGTCACTTCCGGAGGGACAGTATTACCTTTACCTTTATAATAACAACCTTGGGGTAAGCGAGTCCCAGCCAGACTATGATTGGAGTGAGATTGAAGAAATTTCTGAAAGTACTAAGGAAGGGACGTCACATTACTATCGGTATTTGGTAGACGAAAAGGAAGGGACGTATACCCTTGTAAATTCTTTTGACGTACCGTTTTCCCCATATGTGAGCAGCGCACAGGAAGTTGGGGACAATGTGGTAATGGATTCCGGTATGGCGGGAGCTTTTGGAGAGTACAGCCAAAATGGAGATCCGATACGGACGTTTACGATGGATAAAGAAAAATTTATTTACCGTGTATATAAATATGATTTCCGAAATTTCTATTTTAGTTAAGAAGAAATGATTTTTCCGGGTGTAGAAATATGGTATACTAAAACTGCCCGGCAGAATGTTCCTGTCCGGGCAGTACTTGTATTTAGTATAATGGCTTGCTTTGCGGGCCTTTTACGGAAAGAGGAAGAGAGTATGACAGAAAAAAGAGGAGTAATCCACGGCAGGTTCCAGTGCCTGCATAACAAACATATGGAATACCTGCTTTTGGCGAAAAGCAGATGCCAGACACTGATCATAGGCATCTCTAATCCGGATGTAAGCTATATCCGTCCAAGTGAAAATGACAGAGACCGCTCCAAAAAGGAAAATAATCCATTTACGTATTTTGAGCGGTATGAAATGATACGGGACGCCATGCTGGAGTATGGCGTCCCGAGGGAAGAATTTGAAATTGTACCTTTCCCTATCAATAAACCGGAATATATATCCCAGTATGCACCCACGGACGCCATGTATTATATGAGCATCTGCGACGCGTGGGGGCAAGAAAAATACGATACATTGACCGGACTTGGACTTAGGGTGGAGGTGTTGTGGAAACGGAAACCCGAAGAAAAAGGTACGACGGGAACCGAAGTCCGAAAGCTGATCATGGAAGGAAAGCCGTGGGATCATCTCGTGCCTAAAAGTGTGTATAAGTACATCACAAAGAATCGATTGGATGAGAGGATCATACGCTTATCTAACGGATGATCGTCCCGGTTTTTCCTTTCAGGCAATCTGAGAGTGCCTCCTGAGAGGTAATGTATGCGCTGCGTCCCTGACCTTTCTCGATAAAGGAGACGGAAGCGCGGAATTTTGGAAGCATGTTGTAAATGCCGAAATGTCCTTCTTCCATATACTGCTTTGCCTGTGCCGCTGTGATCTCTCCCAGCTCCTGCTCATGATCGGTGCCGCGGTTTAAGCAGACTTTTTCCACACTTGTAAGGATGATGAGGGAATCGGCATTCAGCTCTTCTGCCAGTTTTCCGGCAGTTAGATCTTTTTCGATAACGGCGCTGGCACCCTTGAGCCGGTGATCCTGGGAAAGAACCGGGATTCCACCGCCGCCGCAGGCGATGACAACCTGATCTGCATCGGCCAGAGCTCGGATGGCATCGATCTCAACAATCTTAACCGGGTTTGGAGCAGATACAACTCTTCGGAAGCCTTTTCCGGCTTCTTCTACCACATAGTTCCCTTTCTTACGTTCAATAGCTGCGTCTTCAGCGGACATATAACGGCCGAGCACTTTCGTAGGAGTGTAGAAGGCCTCATCGTAAGGGTCTACGGTTACCTGTGTCAGGATCGTACTGACAGAACGGTAGATTCCACGATTTAAAAGCTCTTCCCGGATAGCGTTCTGTAGGTCAAATCCGATATAACCCTGTGTCATAGCGGAGCAGACACTCATCGGAGCCGGCGTGTAGTCCGGATGATTTTTGGCGAACTCATTCATGGCGGTATGGATCATACCAAGCTGCGGTGCATTACTGTGTGTGATTGCAACCTGGTATCCTTCCTGTACTAAGTCGGCGATGGATTTGGATGTTTTTCTGACAGCGATCTGCTGTTCTGGAAGTGTTGTTCCGAGGGCACGGTGTCCTAATGCCACCACAACTTTCTTTTTCATAAGCACTACCTCTGTTTCTTAAAAATTTTTGATTTTTTACTGATAAATGATAAAAAAATTATATAATTTTTTAAGAAAAAATGCAACAGAAAATAACTTGCGCTTTTATGGCGTTTGGAGTATAAAAATAGTAAAGACAAA
>NZ_VIRV01000026.1 GCF_019754295.1 Sellimonas caecigallum
AATAACTATTTTTATTGTAATATGGACAGCAGAAGAGTGCAAGAAAAAGTATGAAACTGCAAGATGCAGATATGATGTATAGAAAGGGAACAACATGAGATATTATATAGCAGACTGTCATTTTTTCAGTACGATACTGAATGAGAAGATGGACAAGCGCGGATTTGCGGATGCAGAGGAAATGAATGCATATATGATCCAAAGATGGAACCGAAAAGTGCGCCCAAATGATGAAGTCGTGATACTGGGGGATTTCTCAGAGGAAAAGGGAGAAAAGACGAATGCCCTGCTCAGAAAGCTCCACGGGAGGCTGTATCTGATCGAGGGGAACCATGATCATTACCTGGATAATCCCGGGTTTGACAGAAACCGGTTTGTATGGATCAAACCATACGCGGAGATGAAGGACAACAGGAGAAAAGTGATCCTGAGCCATTATCCCATCTTCTGTTATAACGGCCAGTACAGAAGGGATGAACGTGGGAATCCCAGGACATACATGCTCTACGGACATGTCCACGACAGTATGGATGAACGTCTGATAGATATGTTTCAGAAGCAGACAAGGAACATCCGAAGGACAGATTTCAAGACCGGACAGGAAGACGGCATTCCCTGCCAGATGATCAACTGCTTCTGCCAGTTTTCGGACTATGAGCCCCTTACTCTGGATGAATGGATTTTTTTTGACAGACAAAGAAGGCAAAAGCTGGAAGAAAAAGAGGAAGAATGGTATAGTAAAAACAGAGGAGAAAAAGCAAAATAGCTCATGGAACAGATTGAAAATCGTATGTAACGAAGGGAGGCAGGAAAATGTGCACTTGCCTGAAATTTGAAAACGGAGGATTCTACTTTGGCAGAAATCTGGATTTGGAATATTCCTTTGGAGAGCAGGTTGTCATTACTCCCAGGAACTATCCGTTTGTCTGGAAAAGTCAGGGAAGCGCCGGGAGGCATTACGCCATGGTGGGAATGGCCACCGTACTGAGAGACACGCCCCTTTATGCAGATGCTATGAACGAGAAGGGACTTTGTATGGCCGGCCTCAATTTTCCGGGCAATGCCTGCTATCAGAAGGAAAAGGAAGGAGCCAAAAATGTAGCGTCTTTTGAGCTGATCTCGTGGATACTTTCCTCTTGTGCCACGGTCGGGGAAGCGGAAATCCTTCTGAGGCAGACAAACATCACAGATGCGTGGTTTGACCAAAACGTACCTTCGGCACCGCTTCATTGGATGCTGGCGGATAAGGAAAAATGTCTCGTGCTGGAACCTATGGAAGAAGGACTTCGAATCTATGAAAATCCATACGGAGTCCTGACAAACAACCCACCGTTTCCATATCATGAGATAAATCTGCAAAATTATCTGAATGTCACGGCATCCTACCCGGAGAACCGCATGTCCCGCCGGATCGGACTGAAGGCATACGGACAGGGCATGGGAGGAATGGGGCTTCCGGGGGATGCATCTCCCGCATCCAGATTTGTGCGGACAGTATTTTTGAAAGAAACGTCTGTGTGTGCAAAAGAGGAAACCGCAAACGTGACCCAGTGTTTTCACATACTGGATCAGGTAGGCATGGTAAAAGGAGCAGTCCGCACCGAAAAAGGACACTGCGATGTGACGACTTACTCTTCGTGTGCAGGAACGGAAAGAGGAATCTACTATTATAAAACATATGAGAACAATCAGATCCAGGCGGTAGGCCTCGGAGGAGAAGATCTGGAACAGAGCGCGCTTATCTGTTACAAACTGGATCGCTGCCAGAGTATCCGACAGATAAACGAAAGAAATAAAATGACAAAGAACAATCAAGAAAAGAGGAATTGAGATGAAAAATTTATGGAAGAAGTTTGATGAGATCACAGGGGAATGCTATATTGGCATGATTCAGGAAAAGAAAGACACCGGTATTTGGGATAAAGGGTTCGCTACACTGATGGAGATCATACAGTCCGGAAGGGAGAAGGATCCGGATTATGCAAAAGAACTCTTCCTTCTGGATGAAGAGACAGACTATCAGTATGATATTCAGGGCTGGATCGAAGACTACATGGATGAACTTGATATCAACGGGCGGCATCAAGATCTGCGCACGGTCTGCAAAAAACTTATGGATACCTTCTGCTGGGAAGAAGACAGCCCGTCCGAATTGCGTTTTCGCATTGTCTGCTCTTTTTTGGACCAGGGAATGGAAGCAGATGCAATCCGCTACGCAAAAGACTGGGAGAAGGAAGAACCGGACAACCCGCTTGTGGAAGCAGCTCTGATCTACGCACAGATAGCAGCAGATGAACTGGAAGAAGCAGAAGAAAGAGCACAACGCCTGCTAAATGAAGAGTCTGTATGTGAGGACAAGAATGTCCCGCTTTTCAACGCCGCAGTCAAACTTTATGAGGCAATGGGGAATCAGGAGGCAGCCCGTAAGCTGAACAAAAAGATCGATCAGTACGATGAGCAGTTTAAGAAATACTTTGATCTGGACGACGATCTGGCATTCGGCGATGATTTTGACGACGACTGGGACGAAGACGACGATCTGCCGTTCTGATTTTGATTTGTATTTTTCATATTGGTTTATCAGTGTTTGGAGCAAGCAAAAATACCATACATATGATGGTAACAAAATAGAAAATCCTGTATGGATAATAGTAGGAAATAGAAAGAGGTTAATGTAAGAAAGCAGCCGGGTAAGGCTGTTTTTCTTTTATGAATGTTAAAGAGATGCTATACTAAAAGTAGCCATTTGCAATCGGAGGAAAAATATTATGAAGGGATGGAAAAATTTATTTCGGGAGCATATTTTAGAACGAGGAAGAAATTATTACTATGACGGGGCAGTGACAGAATTCCAGAAAACAAAGAATGGATATCGGGCGATTGTTGAGGGGACAGAAGATTATGAAGTGGAAATTGAGATAGAGGAGGGGAACATTTGTGATATGTACTGTTCCTGCCCATATGCGGAAGATGGTAACTATTGTAAACATATGGCGGCCGTCTTGTATAAAATGGAAGAGACAGAAGGGGAAGAAAATGAGATAGAAGAAACCTGGATGGAGCGAAGAATAAGAGCAAGTAAAGAACTGGAAGAAACGATTGAAAAAATTCCGGAAGAAGAGTTGCGTATACTTTTAAAAGAACTGGCTGAGCAAAATGATGAAATCTATAATATGATTTTGACAAGATATGCGGTAAGGATCGATGAAAAACAGATGAACCGGTTAAAACAGGAAGTGGATAATATTGTATATCAGTATGGGGACCGAAGTGGATTTATTGATTACAGAAATGCATGGGATTTTACATCTGCACTGCAGGATTTTTTAAATGAAAATGTAGAGACGCTTATTGAACGAAACTGCTATTTGCAGGCTTTTGAGATGACAAATTATGTTTTTAAAACAATCGGAAATATAGATATAGATGATTCCGATGGGGGAACTTCTTATGTTGCAGATATATGTTATGAGAAGTGGAAAAAAATATTGGAAAACTGTAATGATGAAGAAAAAAATAAACTGTTCTCATGGTTCCTCAGCCATCAGGGGTGCGGATATGTAATTGACTACATGGAAGACTATATGGAGGAGTTTCTGATGAATGAGTTTCAGAACCGTGAAATGTTAGAACGAAAGCTGAAGTCATTAGATGAAATGATAGAAAAACAAAAGTCTTCGACAGATGGTGGAAGTACATGGAGTGTGCATTATGGATATCAGGATAATGTATTAAAACGGTTGGAAATCATGAAAAAATTAAATTATTCTGATGAAGAAATTAAAGAGTATCGAAAGAAAAACCGACAATTTTCGGCAGTGAGAAAGCTGGAAATACAGGAGAATCTTGCCTGTGGAAATATAAATCAGGCGATTGAGATATTACAGGAAAGCAAAAATCTGGATATTGGGTATCCGGGACTGATTTCGGAATATAGCAAACAACTGATCGATTTATATGAAAAGCATTTCGATAAAAAGGCGTATAAAAAAGAACTGCTGTTTTATATTTTTGAATGTCCGCAGAACGATTTAGTTTATATAAATAAATTAAAAGCAATCTGTACAGATGAAGAATGGAGGAAATATCGAGAACGGATATTGGAAAGTAATAAGAATTATTACATTCAGTATCCATTAATGGAAGCAGAAGGATTGTATGAACGAATGCTTGAAAATATGAAAAATGAATTGTTCATATATAGGCTGGATGAATATGAAAAGGTGTTAAAGAAAATATACCCGGAACAGGTAAGGGATATCTATATTTCATATTTATATAAAGAGTCCGAAAGAAGCAGCGACAGGAAACGATATAAAGAATGGATGCGATATTTGAAAAAAATCAAAGGATATCCGGATGGAAAAGAAAAGGCAAAAGAAATTGCAGAAAAATGGCGTGCTATGTATTATCGCCGAACGGCTATGATGGATGAGCTGCGCAAAGCAGGATTTTAAAGAAAATGACACACTATACTCCAAACCTGCCATGACCGGGCATACGAAAATGAATAAGGCTTGATTTTTCTGCATACATTGTAAAAATAGTGAGTGCAGAGGAATTCTATGAAGGAATATATCGAAGAGAGGGCAGTGGAGATTGCACATTATATCATTGATCATAATGCGACAGTGAGGCAGACCGCAAAGGCGTTCGGGGTAAGTAAGAGTACGATACATAAAGACGTAACCGAACGGCTTCGCCAGATCAATGCCTCTCTGGCAAATGAAGCGAGAAAAGTGCTGGATGTAAACAAATCAGAGCGGCATATCCGCGGCGGGCTGGCCACACGGGAAAAGTATAAGGGAAAACATTTGTATTAATGAATGATGATAGATGCCGCTGGCATTGTAGGAATAGTGTATATAAGTGACATACTGTCTGCGCCCTTTTGCAAACGGGGCGCAGTTTTTCTGGTTTTTGGACAGAAAAGCATATAAGCAACCGCCCTGTAAAGCAGAAGTTTGGCGATTTCGGGAAAAGGCACTTGTAAATAGAGAAAGGCTATCTTATAATAGAAACACCACTAAAGGATAAATAAGGAGGAAAACCCGTGAAAAACGAATTAGTGATTGTTCTTGACTTCGGCGGTCAGTATAACCAGCTCGTGGCAAGACGTGTTCGTGAATGTAATGTATATTGCGAGATTTATTCCTATCGTATTGATATTGAAAAGATAAAGGAAATGAATCCGAAGGGAATTATCTTGACAGGCGGACCAAACAGCTGTTATGAAGCAGATTCCCCGACATACACAAAAGAATTGTTTGAACTTGGCATTCCGGTACTTGGGCTTTGCTATGGAGCACAGCTGATGATGCATGTGCTTGGCGGAAAGGTAACAAAAGCAGAAGTCAGAGAGTACGGAAAGACCGAGGTTTTGATTGATAAGAAAGATTCCAAAGTGTTTGAAGGTGTAGAAGATGCTACGACCTGCTGGATGAGCCATTTTGATTATATCGCACAGGTTGCGCCGGGATTTGAGATCACAGCGCACACAGCAGACTGTCCGGTTGCAGCTGCTGAAAATGCAGAGAAAAAACTGTACGCGATCCAGTTCCACCCAGAAGTACTTCATACAGTTCGTGGAAAAGAGATGCTGTACAATTTCGTGCGCGGCGTCTGTGAATGTTCAGGCGACTGGAAGATGGATGCTTTCGTTGAAAATGCAGTTGCAGACATCAGAACAAAAGTGGGAGACGGCAAAGTTCTGCTGGCATTGTCCGGTGGTGTTGACTCTTCCGTAGCGGCAGGACTGCTTTCCAGAGCAATCGGAAAACAGCTGACATGCGTGTTCGTAGATCATGGACTTCTTCGTAAAAATGAAGGAGATGAAGTAGAAGCGGTATTCGGACCGGAAGGAAACTTTGATCTGAACTTCATCCGTGTCAACGCACAGGAGAGATATTATAACAAACTTGCAGGTGTGACAGAACCGGAACAGAAACGCAAAATTATCGGAGAAGAATTCATCCGTGTGTTTGAAGAAGAGGCAAAGAAAATCGGTGCCGTAGATTTCCTCGCACAGGGAACAATTTATCCGGACGTTGTAGAGAGTGGTCTTGGCGGAGAATCCGCAGTGATCAAATCCCACCACAACGTAGGAGGACTTCCGGACTATGTTGATTTCAAAGAAATCATCGAACCACTCCGCGATCTGTTCAAAGACGAAGTCCGTAAAGTCGGACTGGAGCTTGGCATTCCGGAAGATCTTGTTTTCCGTCAGCCATTCCCAGGACCAGGACTTGGAATCCGTATCATCGGAGAAGTTACAGCTGAGAAAGTGCGGATCGTACAGGATGCAGACGCAATCTACAGAGAAGAGATTGCAAACGCAGGACTGGCAAGAGAAGTCAACCAGTACTTTGCAGCGCTCACAAATATGCGTTCTGTAGGAGTTATGGGGGATGAAAGAACCTATGACTACGCAGTGGCACTTAGAGCAGTAAAAACTATTGACTTCATGACAGCTGAAGCAGCTGAAATCCCATTTGAGGTACTGCAGAAAGTAATGAGCAGAATCATCAATGAGGTAAAAGGAGTCAATCGGGTATTTTATGATCTGACAAGTAAACCACCAGGAACGATTGAGTTCGAGTAGTAAACAGAGAGCCGGGAAGCCGCATAAATAGCGGACTTCCCGGCTCTTAGTGTGTGACGTGATACCTTTTTGATACCTGTTTACTGAATGAATAGATGTTCTTCTTCTTCAAATCTTAAATCTAGATATTCATGGATAGCATTTTCTATATCATTTATAGTTTGAATAAGTGCTTTGCCGTTAGATAAGTTTTCTTTATAAAAATCCATATAGGTTGCTCTTCGCCTAACAGCAGATGATTTTTCATTTGGTACGGGACGGCATTTTTCGGGGATTAGATAGGATAATACACTATTTTCTAAATCTGCTAACAAATTAGGGGTATATAGAATTAGATGATAATTTTGAAACCAATATGCTTCATCTGTGTTATTCTTTAAAATATCAATATCCTGTTCAGAAAACAAGTGAATGCTAAGATAATATGAAATCAGCACCTGATTTTTTGAACGCAAAACTAGTTCAGTATTATCGGCTAATATATCCGTAAGTTCTAATTCATTAATTGCATAAAAATAGTATAGTTGTTCTTCGTGAAACGGAGTTTTTAAGGATTCTGCAAACCGTATCTTGAAAAATTTCTTTACTTCATTTTTATCAAAGTTATTCATATAGCTAAACTTATCAATACAATATAATAGTGATTCAGGAGAAGTTCTAAAAATATAACATAATTGATGATAGTCATATTTCTTTGTAATGAATTTTTCCAAATTTAGTGTTCTGAAGTATTTTGTTTTAAAAAAATTGTTAATAAATACTTTCTTTTGCTTTTCATCGTATAATTGAGATATACGGTACACAATTTGATTTATAAAAACCAACTTGTTTTGCGAACTTTCGCTGCTGTAATGTGTATTACAATGAGCAATTAATTTTTTCCAATATCTCGCAATTACATTGTAAGAATTAAATTTTTCATAATCCCATATTTCATATTTGTTTTCGTTTCCTTGCAAATCAAATTGATCTAAAACAGAATAAAATATTTGGATTATTTTACTTATATTCTCTTTGTTACAAAAAAAATAAAAATCATCGGAAAAATATGTAAAATCACAAACGATATTTTGTTCAGCAAGTGCATTTTCAAGAACATAACTTATTTTTGATAAATGTTGTTCGGCAAAATATAAAGATAAATAGTTACCCATAATTAAGCCGTTTGTAGCTCCAAAATTCATATTTGTAATATAGCGATCAGGTAAGCCATTAAAATCTAAATAGTGAGTATATAATCGACCATAAAATTCCTTTATATCTAATTTAATTAGATTATCATAGACACATAGCTCTTTAAAGTCACTTTCTAATTGAACATCATATGCCCCGATTGTAAAATCTCCTGTATTTAATCGAACAGATAATCGTTTATGCGATATGTCAAGCTGTTGCGGATCATCAAAGTGCGGAAATGTTTTAAAATGTTCATAAGCACAAGTTAAGGAAATAATATTGGGAAGCTTCAAGGTGCGAAAGCTATTATCATTTTTTCGTATAGTAAATTTGATGGGTTTTGTCCAACAAGTATCATCAATATCTATAGAAGCTGGACTTGTTGGGAAAATTAAATTGTCTATATTTATAAAATGCCGAATAGGGTTTTTAAAATTATAAATATTATTATAATCCATGATGTTTTCTCCAATCATAACTGTTATTGTTCTTGTCATTTCCTTTTTCATCAACATCACTACTGGTTGCAGGCCAGTTGATCTTCCATTCAAAATATTCGTCTTCTGAAATTTCTCCGTTTTTTAACTGCTCTTTTCGCAAACACCATTCACGCAGAAATTCATTTACCAGACCATAATCAATCCACATACCTACAGGAGAATGAGCAGGCCATTCGTCGCTGTCATTATACCGGACAGATTTATCATCAGAAACGTTGCACTTGCCAGGATTACGCACAAGCTGGAATAAATGAAAGGTGTTACGATTATCTTCGTCAAGCCAGAAGAATGTTTGCATAATGTCCTCGGCGCATCCAGGGGCTTCGGTGATAAAATTGATATAGTTCACATTTAAAATCTTAGCAATTTCCATGAGCGTGTCCTTTTTAGGAACACGATAACCAGACTCATATTGCGCTACACGAACATCAGCATTTCGTTCCTCGTATCCCAGCTTTAAGCCTAATTCGCGCTGTGTTAATCCACGAAATGTACGTATTCTCTTAATACGTTCTCCTAATATCATAAGTCATATCCTTTCTGAAATTTATAAATTATATGTCATAATCCATTCGTCTCCGATTTCCTTTATGATTCTAAAACCAATTTTTTGATACAGTTTAGCTGCATAATTAGCTTTTTGAACGGAAAGTGAAACATGTTTATAACCATGTACTTGTAGCAGAGACAACATTTCTTTTATCAAACTGCTCCCAATTCCTTGCCCTCGATATTTTTTATACAGAGAGATTGCAAGGGAAGGCGTCTTATCATCAATATGTCCGTAATCATTCATAATTCTCACCCAAACAGCACCAATGATTTTATTCTCGACTTCAGCAACTAATGAAAAATCATCTTTTGATGTTCCGAAATCCTTAACATAAATCTGCAGCTCAGGAGCAGTAATAATACTTTTTGAAGGTGGCTCTACTCCTTCTGGAACAAAAATGGCTTCATATAAAAAATCGTCCAATAACGGATACTCCTGTGCTGTCATTTCCCGTATTGTATATTTCATAAAGCCCTCCTGTGAAAATGGCTATCCTATTTCTTATATTTTAGCATAACTCAAATCATACGACAACAGAAACTTATCATAAATGCTAAACTTAATAAAAAAGATAAGTTTAACAAATACGCTATTGACAATAACAAAAATGCTAAGTATAATACAAATACGGAACTTAACAAAAAAGCTAAATGAATAAGGAGGACATCTATTTGAAGAATGATTTATTTGTAACAGCCGGTGAAGTTGCACAGGACTTGGGCGTTTCCAAACCATTTGCCTACAAATTGGTGCGGCAGATGAATGAAGAACTGGAAGCAAAAGGATTTATTACAATCGCCGGAAGAGTAAGCAGAAAATACTATGAAGAAAAATTCTATGGTATGGCGCAGGCAAATTAAGAGGGAGGTGAGGTTATGGCGGCGTACAAAGATGAAAAGCGTGGAACATGGTATGTATCGTTCCACTATTATGACTGGACAGGAAAAAACTGTCGGAAAGTGAAAAGAGGTTTTAAGACCAAACGGGAAGCGATAGAATGGGAACATCATTTTCGTATGAAAGAAGCTTCTGATTTGGATATGACTTTTGGCGAGTTTGTAGAAGCCTACACCAGAGATATGAAGCCGAAACTAAAACACAATACTTGGCTGACAAAGGAGCATATTCTGCGGACGAAGTTATTGCCATATTTTAAGGACAAGAAAATGCGTGACATTCGTGCGACAGATATTATCCAATGGCAGAATGAACAGATTTCTTATCGTGATGCTAAAGGAAAACCTTATGCGCCTACGTATCTGAAAACTCTGCAATCAGAATTAAGTGCTCTTTTTAATCATGCGGTGCGTTTCTATGAGCTGAAAAGCAATCCGGTTGTAAAGGCGGGGCCGCTTGGAAAAGGGAAAGCAGAGGAAATGCTTTTCTGGACAAAAGAGGAATACTTAAAATTTATTGAA
Source organism: Sellimonas caecigallum (assembly GCF_019754295.1). Taxonomy (GTDB): domain Bacteria; phylum Bacillota; class Clostridia; order Lachnospirales; family Lachnospiraceae; genus Sellimonas; species Sellimonas caecigallum. Next base: position 10,249 of record NZ_VIRV01000026.1, read on the forward strand.
GCGGTAAAAGATAAGCCATATTCATACCATGCATTCCAGATATTATACTGGTGTGGTCTGCGCGTCGGAGAACTGTTAGCACTTACTCCGCAGGATATTGATTTTGATAACAAGGTCATTCGGATTACAAAATCCTATCAGCGATTAGAGGGGAAAGACGTCATTACAGATCCGAAGACTCCAAAAAGTAAACGGAATATAAGTATGCCGGATTTCCTGTGTGATGAATTGAAAGATTATATCAGCAGATTATATGGGCTTCTTCCTACGGATCGTATCTTTCATCTGACAAAAAGTTTTCTGCACCATGAAATGACAAGAGGTGCAGAGAAAGCAGGAGTAAAGCGTATCAGAATCCATGATTTGAGACACTCACATGCTTCTCTACTTGTGGAAATGGGCTTTACTCCATTGGCGATTGCGGATCGGCTGGGTCATGAGAAAATTGAAACCACGTTAAACACCTATTCGCATTTATATCCCAACAAACAGGGAGAACTTGCGGACAGACTGGAAATCGAAAATAACAGGGAGGACGAGGAATGAGCGGTGTTCATAAGTATCCGACAATCAGCTTTCGGATTTCATCCAGAGAAAGGGAAGAAATTGAAGCAAAGATTTTAGCAAGTGGAATGTCAAAAAGAGATTATTTTGTACGTTCCTGTATTTATAATCGGGTATGTGTAGTTGGAAAGAAAGAACTGATTTATCAGTTGGTAGAGGAATTAAAGATCATGCAGACAAATATTCGTGAAGTGGCAGAACAGCTTGAACAGGCAGAAATAACACTGTCAGAAGAAGGATTGCAGGACATGAAAAATGACTGCTTGGATATGCTGAAAGCAATTATCTGGCTGCTGGATGGCGCAAGTTACCTGTGGCAGGATAAAGAAAAAAGCCCCGACAGCGGCAACTGTTAGGGCTGTGATAACTGGGAAAATTCTGTTATCAACTATCACAATGCGAGTATAACAGAGTTTCCCATTTGTGACAATCATTTTTTACAATGGGAGGTTGAAATGCAGAATAGAAAATCAAAAACAGAACTTCGATTGATTAACATGGAGAATGTAGTGGTAGAGCAGGTGGAATGGATGCTCTATCCGTTCATCCCCTATGGAAAAGTGACAATCATACAGGGAGATCCCGGGGAAGGGAAAACAACAATGGTGTTACAGATCATAGCAAAACTGACAAAAGGTGAGCCTGTGCTGCCAGTAATGGATGGAGAAGAAGAATCCGCAGAACAGGCAGGCGAGCCAGTCAATGTGATCTACCAGACTGCAGAAGACGGGCTGGGAGATACTATAAAACCCCGTCTTCTGGCGGCAGGGGCAGACTGTTCTAAAGTGCTTGTCATTGATGACAGTGAACAGCCGTTGACAATGTTAGATGAACGTTTGGAAGAGGCAATCCAGCAGACAAACGCTCGTCTTGTAGTCTTAGATCCGATCCAGAGTTTTCTTGGAGCGGAAGTAGATATGCACCGGGCAAATGAAATCCGTCCACTGATGAAGCGGGTATCTGTGCTAGCGGAAAAATATCACTGTGCGATTGTCCTGATCGGTCATATGAACAAGAACAGCACCGGAAAATCTTCATACAGAGGGCTTGGTTCTATTGACTTTCAGGCTGCGGCAAGGAGCGTTCTGATTGTAGGGCGTGTGAAGAACGAGCCGGAAACAAGAGTAGTTTGCCATGTAAAAAGCTCCCTTGCACCAGAGGGAAAATCAATCGCTTTTCGCTTGGACAAAGACAACGGATTTGAATGGATCGGGGAATATGACATCAGTGCTGACGATCTGCTGAGCGGCAATAACCGTGGACAGAAGATAAAAGAGGCAAAAGAATTTCTGCTTGAGATATTAGCGGATGGGGCGGTAGAACAGAATGTAATCCTTAAAGAGTCGGAAAGCCGTGGCATTAAAGGGAAAACGCTTTGGAATGCGAAGAAGGCTCTTGGAGTCCAGTCGATAAAACCCGGTGGACACTGGTCGTGGGTATTGCCGGAACAATAACTCAACATGGCAAGATTACCATTTCTTTAGGAACGGGTAATGTTGCCACCTTGAAAGGAGGTTTGGATGAAACAGGTACAGATACCCACAGGAATTGTTTGTGCTGTTGATCCACTATCATCTGATGGAGGACGACAGCAATGTGGACGAGATAAGGGTAGGATTGGAGAAAAAACTGGATGCAATGGTGTTGCGTGAGTTATATGGGAAGTCTAAGACTGCGCCAACGGAGGAAGAGCGAGAGAAAGCCCGGCAGGAATATCTGGACAGACGAGGGATACCGGACCGCTTTCGCTGGTAATGGTTTCTTTGATGATATAAGACATGAGCGTGGCACGCTCATGTGATACCGGACAAGGCGGAGGGAGAGAGTCTATGATTATTCAGTCGGAACGTGGAACACGGAATATCAATGAAAAATTTTATGAGATGGAAACGAGACAGATTGCTATGCTCAATGAAATTTTTGGAGAGGTAGAGCTGACAAAAGGAGAAATGCGGACGTTGGTATGGCTTGCGGGATGGGAGGAAAGCACAGTGGCAAATGTGGTATCTGCAATGAGAAAAGCAATAGCAGCGGAAGCAAAGCGGCTGGAACAGCCACTCCGTCCATAGGACGGAAAAGGTCTACGCTTCGCTTTGGTCAGTGCAGAGCAGACGTTTCCCAGACGTCTTGCCCCCGGAGGGCGCAAAGGCAGCTTTTGATGGACGGAACGGCTGTCGAAAGTGCTTTTGCGTTACTTTCGGCGAAAGTAACAAAGCCTATGCGCAGTATCCGGCGCTGATTACACCCGAACAGGGAGAGAGGAGAGTTATTGAAGAGAACGATCAGCTTTATGACAGGGAAAGGTTCTGTCAATCATAACAGCAGAAAATTCCATGCGAAGAATACAGATCCAGAGAGAACTTATCTGAATGTGGAATACTGCAACGAAAGTATCAAAGACGTTTATCATGAATTATTTGATGAAGCGTTAGCTCGTTATAATGAAAAACAGACACGGAATGACCGCCGAATTGACGATTATTATGAAAAAATCCGTTCGGGGAAACAGGAGAAGCCATTCCATGAGATCATCCTGCAGATCGGCGACAGAGATACAATGGGGGCGGAAACAGAAGAAGGACGGCTGGCGGCAAAGATACTGGACGAATATATGCAGGATTTCCAGAGAAGAAATCCCACATTAAGAGTATTCTCGGCTCATCTACACATGGACGAGGCAACGCCACATTTGCACATAGATTTCGTGCCGTATATTACAGGAAGCAAACGGGGGCTTGATACAAGGGTGTCTTTAAAACAGGCGTTGACAGCCCTTGGTTTTAAAGGCGGTACGAGAAGGGAAACGGAATTAAATCAGTGGGTGTCGGCTGAAAAGCAGCAGCTTGCCGCAATTATGCTGGAACATGGGATTGAGTGGGAACAGAAAGGCACACATGAAAAGCATTTGTCCTTGTTGGATTTTGAAAAACAGGAGAGGGCAAAAGAAGTGGCTGCGCTTGAAGCACAGAAAGCGGAACTGGAAGAACATAATGCCACTATGCAGGAAGTTAATGAAAAATGGCTTGATCAGTTGGAAAATATTGAAAAGGAAATATTTTCAGCGCAGGAAAACCGGGAAGAAGCCGATAAGCAGGCAGAACAGGCAAAGAAAAAGGCGTCACAATATGAGAAAAAACTAATGGAAATTGCGCCTATAGTAAAAGATATGGAGCGATTCGCAGAGAAATATTCTGCTGATCCCGAGGAAGTGCTGCCGGAGGCAGGAATGCTGGAAACGGGGAAATCCTACCGGGAGAAAAAGGCAAAGCCGTTGATTAAGAAGATCGTGACGGTACTGCGGTCAGTCTATCGGGCTTACCTTGATCTTTCCAGAAGATTTAGTGATATGCAGAGGTCATACGAGAGGGCGTGGAGCAAGGTGAATTCTCTTACGGCTCGTGTAGAGGATCTTTGGGACGAAAACAGAGCCCTGAAGGAAAGGGTGGGAGATTTTAACCGAGTAGAACGGGCGTTAGGAAGTGATATGATTGAGGATCTTATTCAGAGGGATAAAATGATGGAGCAGGCGGAGAAGGACCAGAAACGGGCGAAAAGACGAAAAATAGACAGAGGAGCAAGATAAAAAGTTATTGGATGTTATTCTAATGTAAAAGTATATTAAGATGTTGTTGGAAAATGGATGTACTTGTGTGGGAATGTTCTTGTTTATATTAGGATGTGGATATATAGGAAAATATTTAAAAATAGGATAGACAAAATTCAAAAAGCAAATTATAATAATTTGTGTAAAAAAGTTCTCAAAAAAGGAGAAAACGCTTAAATGAACAGAGTAAAAGAAATTCGTAAAGAAAGAGGAATGTCACAAGAAACGCTTGCTCGATATATAGCGATCAGTCGTAAATATCTTTCTATGATAGAGCGTCAAAACGCTACACCATCTATATCTATTGCTATGAGGATTGGTGGGGCCTTAGGAGTATCTGTAGATAAAATTTTTTTAGATTTGCCTTTAGAAAAAACGCCAGTGTATCCTAAACCAATACGTTTTATAGATTTGTTTTGTGGTATAGGAGGTTTCAGATACGCCTCTAAATATGCTTTTGATAAATTAGGCTTAGAAGGAAAATGTGTTTTTAGCAGCGATATTGATAAATATGCTCAAGAAAGCTATGAAGCAAACTTTGGAGAAAAACCGGCGGGAGATATTACAAAAATTGAAGCGTCAGAAATTCCTGATTTTGATTTTCTGTTTGCCGGTTTCCCATGTCAGGCGTTTTCGATTTGTGGTCTACAAAAAGGATTTGCCGACAATACAAGAGGAACACTTTTTTTTGATATAGCAAGAATTATAAAAGAAAAGCGGCCGCAAGCGTTTGTGCTTGAAAATGTCAAAAATCTCGCAAGCCATGATAATGGAAGAACCTTGAAAACAATTTTGGAAGTATTAAGGGACGAGCTTGGCTATCATGTGGATTATAAATTATTGAATGCTCTTGATTTTGGTTTGCCACAGAAAAGAGAGAGAATTATTATTGTTGGATCAAAAAATCCATTTTTAATGGATTGGACATTTGACATAAAGGAGAAGAAAACATTAAACGATATTCTTGAAAAAAATGTGGATAAAAAGTATTATGCGTCTCCTGAAATAGTTGCAAAGAGGAAAGCAAAGCACACAACATCCGTATATCCGTCGATTTGGCATGAAAATAAGTCTGGTAATATATCTTCTTATCCATATAGTTGCGCCTTAAGGGCGGGAGCAAGTTATAATTATCTTTTAGTAAACGGCGAAAGGCGATTAACGCCGAGAGAAATGCTGCGTCTGCAAGGTTTCCCTGATAGCTTTAAGATAGTTGTCTCGGATGCGCAGACGAGAAAACAAGCGGGAAACGCAATACCAGTTGATATGGTGGCGAAAGTTATTGAAAAATTTTTGCCACTGGCATTTTGAGTGGGATTCCAAACATAGAATTTTGGCGAAAGTTGTGGTAGACTATATATTGTATGAATTTACGTATGGAGGGATACCATGAGAGTGCCAAGATTAAGAACTGTAAATAAAGCTGTAGCACCGTTTGATTTGAATAAATTTCCTGCAAAGTTTATAGATACGCTTGCTAAAGAGATTGTGTATATGATGGCGACAAAATCATCCATGTCTTTAGAAGGTAACGAGTGGGAACAGATTTTTGCGGAATGCGTTGGAGCGGAGTGGAAACCATCTAACGTAGGTTTGGATGATGTTGTTTTAGATAACTGCTGTTGGGGAGCGAAAACAGTTTTTGGCGCAAATAATATCGAAAAACAGCAGACGGTTAGATTGATATCCGGGCGCAATTCACCTACATATAGTTATGGCGTAGACAGTATTACAAGTGAAAATCCTGACGAAATCGGTAGATTAGTTCTTGATATATGGAATGAACGTGTTTCAGCAGTAAGACAGATTTATAAATTTGTGCGTACAGTTGTTTTAGTAAAGTCAAAAGATTATTCGGATTATTTAGTATTTGAGTTTGATACAATAAGATATGATCCTGAACTATATCGTTTTGAGTGGAATGCAAGAATGAATTTGGAAGGATATGAAAAATCATCTGGAAAGCATAAATTCACATGGCAACCAAGCGGAAGTCAGTTCACGATAATTGAAGATATTCCTGATAAGCGTTTGCATATTTCCCTAAGAAAGCCTGAAAAAGTCGATAAAGAAACTATTTTAAGAGCTGTAAATTTTGATAATAGTTGGTATCATATTGTCTCCGATCATATAGAGAAATAGAAAAATGGCGGATGTGTTTGATAATAAAAAGCGTTCCGAGATTATGAGCAAGGTGCGCTCGAAAAATAATAAATCTACGGAATTAAAACTGATACAGGTTTTCAAAGAAAATGGTATAAAAGGATGGAAACGCAATTATCCAGTAAAAGGACATCCCGATTTTGTATTTCTTGATAAGAAAATTGCTATATTTGTTGACGGTTGCTTTTGGCATGGGCATGATTGCAGAAATACTCGTCCTGCTGACAATGCTGATTATTGGACAAAGAAGCGTGAACGCAATATCAAACATGATAAAGAGGTTACTGAACTGTTTGAGAAGCGAGGGTGGACGGTTATTCGGATTTGGGAATGTGAATTGAAGAAAAAGAATGAGAAACTGCTCAAACAAAAAATAAAATGGTTGGAGGATAAATAAATTATGTATGAAGAAAGAGTAGATCTATACAGACAATTAGAGCAAAAGTTGAATACAAAAATACTTACTTATGTTACAAGTGATAGAACTGGTTTTGAGACTCAGATTGCACAGGACGTTATAGATTTATTTATAAATCATTTGGACAAAATAGGAGTGGTTTCAAAAATCTCATTGTATCTTTATACTAGAGGTGGAGATACAGCTGCTGCATGGAATATAATTAATCTTTTGCGCCAATATTGTGATGAATTGCAAGTTATTATTCCGCATAAAGCACATAGCGCAGGAACATTAATTAGTATTGGTGCTAATTCTATTATAATGACAAAACAAGCAACTTTGGGTCCAATCGATCCAAGTATAAATACTCCATTGAATCCTCAAATACCCAACAATCCGATTGCAACAATGCCGGTCAGCGTTGAGGCAGTAAAGGGGTATTTAGAATTTGCAAAAGAAGAACTATCTATTAAAGACGATATAGCACTTGCTAATATACTTATAAAGCTTTCAGATACGGTTCATCCTTTGGTGTTAGGAAATGTGTATCGTTCGAGGGCGCAGATTAAGATGCTGGCAGAAAAATTGTTAATAAATCAAGTCACGGATTCAACTAAGATAAAGCAAATAATAGATTTTCTATGTAGTGATTCTGGAAGCCATGACTATACTATTAATCGGCGAGAAGCAAAGAATACCTTAGGATTAAATATTATCAAACCTGATGAAGAGTTATATAAATTAATTAAATCAGTTTATGATAATATCAGTGCAGAATTGGGATTTGGTGAGATTTTGGATCCCCGATCTATGATAGAATCTAATAATGGTGAGTATACTGTAAAAAGAGGTATTGTGGAAAGTTTATCTGGTGGCAGTAATATGTTTGTGTCGCAAGGGAAAATTACGTTACAACAAATTGATACTCCAGCAGGCACTCAGCAACAGATAAACGATAACAGAATATTTGAAGGATGGAGACAAGAGGCAAACGCTCCACAATAAAATAAAAGGAGGATTTTCAAATGATTCAACAAATACAGTATAATACACACAATATAAGTTCAGCGGCAAATTACAGCAGTACATCTACTTCGAGAATTGATAGTTTTATAGAAATACTAAAAAATTCAACTGTCATTATAGGACGTGAAGTATCTCAAGAGAATACGGTTGGTAAAGTTGTTGGTGGAAAGAGCGAATAGCGATACAAGAACAAAGGTATATAGCTTTCATGTTGTCAGATATTCCGGTTGCATGGAAAAAGTATAAATAGAAATTTAGGTTGGCTCTATTTTGGCTCTATATAATGGTTCAGTTGTCAAGACAAAAATCTGAGATTTTTATAATGAACTGATAGGGTTGATAAGTAACTGGATCAGAGGAAGATTTTCCTCAAATCCATATATGCTTTATGCTACATAAGGCAGGAGCAGTGCCGGATAGTAGCATTCCGCCGGCGTCTTATAATCAAGGGCAGAATGACAACGCTCAAAATTATAAGTATGGATATAATGGCAAATAGCTGCTCTGGCTTCCTTGATATTATTGTATTGTGTCAGATAGGCTTCTTCATATTTGAAGCTGCGGAACCACCGTTCAATCATGATGTTATCCGCCCATCTGCTTTTCCCATCCATGCTCTGACGGACTCCGTTTTCCTTCACGAAATCCATATAGCGCTGGCTGGTAAACTGACATCCTTGATCGGAATTCAAAATCTGCGGCTTTGCGGTTTTGAATGCTTTTTTTAGAGCTGTAATTACCATCCTGGTGTCCAGGGTATCATCCACTTCCCAGCCTACAATACACCGGCTGTACCAATCAATGACAGCTGTCAGGTACAGGTATCCACGTCTGATTGGAATATAGGTAATGTCAATAGACCATGCCTGGTTTGGCTTGTCTATGACTGCATTGCGGAGCAGATAAGGACATACTTTTGCCTGCTGCATCCGTTTGGACAGATTTATTTTAGGATAAATAGGGTAAATATCCATTTCATTCATGTAACGGCGCGCTTTCCGGCGTCCCACATGATAACCACGAAGCTTTAATTGAGCCGACATCTGTCTTGCACCCCAGGTTGGGTTGTCTGTATGAAGATGGTCAATGATCTCTTTGCAGGCGAATTCTTCTTCAGAAACAGCCGTGCCTTTATAATAAATGCTGGTACGATTAACACTGAGAAGCCTGGCACCAACAGAAGCGGGAAGCTCTTTAGTCTTCAAAAGGCTTTGGACTAAACTTACTCTCGTAGTCAGGTCCGCAAATTTCCTCAGATTTTTTTTTGAGCCAGTCCATCTGCATGGTTAACTGACCAACTTTCTTAGCATAAGCCGCTTTCTCTTTCCGTTCTTCGGCAAGTTTTTCTTTGAGGTTTTCCTCACGCTTGTCATCGAACACAAGGGAAGCATTGTTAAGGAACTCTTTTTTCCAGTTTCGCAGCAGGTTTGGCTGGATGTTATTTTCAGCTGCAAGGGTATTGAGATCTTTCTCTCCTTTTAACAGCTCAATGACAAGATCTGATTTAAATTTGGCGCTGAAACTTCTTCTTTGTCTGGACATAGCAATGAATCCTCTCTTTCGTATTGATTTTAGTATATCAGATTCATTAAAAAATGTCCGAAAAAGTGTCTTAATTTATGAGACCATTATACCGTGGCAGATGAAAAGCACTCGTATCATATTTTAAAGTCCTCCTGATTTGCGTTAGTTTGCCCTGTTTTGCCAGGTATATAGTTACTTGTAAGACTATGATATTTCTCACAGATTAAGCAAAACGAAGCATATTGAAGACTGTCAAAAGTAGTAAAAACATGGTAAGAATGGGGGCCTATTTCTTCATTCGATAAGTTCACTAGGCAAATAATTTGAAATAGCCTCTACAATTTTATCATGTAGCATTCCATTAAGTAATGCCAAAATTGTATCGCAATACTCCTTGTCAATTAGTCCTAGAAAATGTCCTATTGACCGGCTCAAATTTTTTTCATTAAACACGCGTAATACGCCAATATAATCCTCATCTTCTAATGGCTTTTTAAATTTTGTTTCTTGATCTAATTTTGTTTGTTCAAAGTCAATAGACTTCAAAACATTATTTAAACTTTGTTTAGCATCACTTTCACTTTTTTTAGAGAGCTCGGCAGATGCTAATTGATACTTTATATATGCAATGACGCTCTGACATATTTGCTTGTCAAGCTGGGGTTTAAATCGATCATGAATAATATACTTTTTAATCCTACCAAAAACCTCTTCTGAATTTTTTCCCAAATAATCAGCTATCACATATATCAATTCCTGTACAAGAAAAAGATTTTCGACTTCTGCAACCTTTAGCGTATATATGCCATCTTCCTTGTATTTCTCAATTTCATAATCAGATCGATAATCTCTATCGACTAACCCATAAACTTTTAAATGGTGTAAGGATGGATTACTACGAAATGCTTTTGTTCTAGCAATAACTTGGGTACAACTTCCACAAGCAATTACGTAATATTGCGGATAAAGTAAAGTATACAATTGCGTATCATAACTATTTTTTTCACCCTCCACAAATAACACATTTCTTCTATTTCCCAAAATATCAAAAAGAAGCTCTTCTGGAAGTTCATTATCTTTAATTTGTTCTAATTTCCAATTCTTACCATCAAATTCTTTAATCCAAATTTTCTCTGACTGTCCGTGCATTGCTGCAAACTGTGTATCATGTGTAATATATATAAACAGGCAGTCTTTCCTATATTTTTCAAGAGCTATCCACAAGCGGTTCATAATAGAGCGATGTAAATGAACTTCTGGCTCATCAATTATTAAGATTTTATTTTCTGGTATACAAAGAACTTGGGCCACTAAATAAAGTACTGCCCTTTCCCCATCACTCATTTGGTTTGAACTGTAGGATATTTGTTTTCCTTCTTTTTCTAATACAGCTATGAATTTTGCATCGTGAACTTCTAATTTTCTTTGAGGAAAAATCTCATCCCATATTTGTATTAATTTGTCTATTGAGGTAAACGGTGGCTCTGGCCTTTCTTCACGTGTTGGCGCCGCCTTACATTCAGCTACGAATTTTTCATTATCGTTATTTTTTAATGCAATCAGTGCAGCCAATACATTATCAAAATCATTCATCAATTGAGTAGTGTAAGATTTTCCATAATTCCAGCGTAATCCTTTGCTATCTCTCCAGCCACTGCTACTATCATCCGTACCAAAAAACACTATATCTTCTGCTTGTGAATAGCTTTTGAGAGGAATATTTTCACTAAAATTTAAGTTCCTTTGTGCACCAATACGATGTACATTCTTCATATCCTGTTGCTCGATCCATGCCCCCAATTTACTTTTCCCCGAACCATTAGCACCAATGATAACTACAGAGTTTAAAGTGGTATTATAGTTTTCCCTTTTACCGTTCTCATCTGGAAGATAGTACGTAAATTGCATATTGATTTTATCCCTTTCTATTTTTATATTAACATTTTCTTCAGTTACATTCTAATATGTCCATTTATAAAAATAACAAATATTTTGTTATCAAGTCGCTTAATATTGTATCATAGTTTTTCATTTTATGAAAATATATAAAAGCCCCTGCTAAAGCAGAGCGCCAGACTTTCAAAGTCCTCCCTATTAGGCTACGGCAAAATAGCGGTTCTTTAAGAGTCTGAGCCATTCTCATGAGAATGGCATTTTCCATACCACCAAGCATCACATTTTGCATGCATTCTGGTATGGTACTCTTTGCAAAGAGAAGAGCCTCGCCGTTTAACAATGCTGCCTGTCCGCAGACAGTAAAGAGATATGAACATTACCCAAGGCATATTTACCCACATACAGTAAGCGACGATACTCCTTTTTAGAAATACGGCCGCTTTGCTGTATCGTCTATAAAACTCGCCACATCAAGGCTCTTTCAAAAATGGTGTACTAGTGGTATAGTAAACGCCTTTGTACTTCGTGAAAACATTGATTTTACTGGCTTTTCCGGGAACTCTCAAGATCCTGCCGTGGCACACGAAAAGCACTCGTATCATATTTTAAAGTCCTCCTGATTTGCGTTAGTTTGCCCTGTTTTGCCGCGATTTGCCGGGTATGTAGTTGCCGCTGAGATTGTTAAAACAATCACAAAATAAGCAAAACGTGGCAAATCGGGGCAAGTTGAGGCCGTCAAAAGTAGTAAAAACGTAGTAAGAATGGGGGATATGTTACTACTGCCAGGCTATCTATACATTTCTTAAAATCATCTTTGCACAAACAGTACCTCATATTCATGCAATACCGTTTCTCTTATTTTTCTTCAAATGTCAATCCTGTCAACTCCACTTAAGATTAATAAAAAATCTACTGTCATTATCTAGGGCACAATCAAATACCCCCATTTTGTCCAATTCATCGTCTAAACCTAAATATTCTGAAGCAAACATTCCCACACACCTCTACAATATTTTCATTCTTCCAACATTGCCAGATAGCTGTCTAACCTTGTACTCACATACCCAGCAAACAACTTTTCCATCGCATTCAGATTATGATTTACATGATATTCATCAAAAGCATTGTAATAAGCAATCCGATCTGTAAATTTAATATCAATCGGCGGATATCCTGCTTTCATCAGTTCCAGATTTACAAGCAACCGTCCCGTACGACCATTACCGTCTATAAACGGATGAATGCCTTCAAATTCAATATGGAACCGTGCGAGCCTGGGAATGATATGCTCGGTGCTGTTCCTATAAGCTTCCAGCAACTGCTCCATCTTAGGTTGAATAAGATAAGGCTGTGCCGGTTCATGTTTTGCCCCCATAATTCTTACTGGAACCCTTCTATAAACCCCACGGTCATCTTTTTTATCCGCCAGTACCAGATAATGAATCTGCTTTATCACACTCTCTGATAATGGCACCTGCTCCTTTACCAGATCCTGTACAAAATAAAAAGCTTCTTTATGTCCGACCGCCTCCATATGGTCTTTAAGAGGTTTTTGATCAATCGTGAGACCACGCAGCACCATATCTGTTTCCCGCAAGGTCAGCGTATTACCTTCAATCGCATTGGAATTATAGGTATACTCCACCACAAATTCTTCTGTAAGACGCTCTACCTCTCCTTCTGTCAATGGGCGCCTGGTGTCCAATTCTGCTTTCTTTCGGTCAATCATCTCTAACAGACTTGCTGCAGATCTATATCGACCATCCTCCGGTTTCTTTGCCTCTTCCGGAATCTTCCAACTACGTCCCTCACGGATAACTCCCGGGATTTTCCCTTCTGAGCATAAGATTCGTACTCTTCTGTCTGAAATCCCCCACTTCTCTGCTGCTTGTTTCACTGACATATACATAAGTATTTTACCTCGCTTAGATAATAATATACCCCATTATCGGAATAATAGCAACGCTATCGGAATAATATTTAGCATTTATCGGAACAATGCAAAAAGATCCAGCAGATATCATTGGCTCACCCGGATCAAAACTTTCACATTATTCACTTTTCTTTCCTCAGTAGTAGTAAGTCC
>NZ_VIRV01000027.1 GCF_019754295.1 Sellimonas caecigallum
CACGGCTGAGGATTCTGCCATCTTCACGGACTTTATAATGGATGCAGTCCATGAAAACGAACGGATATACAGGGTTTAATGGACGTGACTGCCATTCCTTCACTTCCGGCAGGATCTTGTCCGTGATTTTGCTGACCATTTCAGCGGGAAGTTCAATGCCATAAAGTTCCTGAAGCTGATCATGAATATCCCTTGTACTCATTCCACGGGCATAAAGAGAGATCACTTTTTCCTCAATCCCGGAAATATCCCGCTGATATTTAGGAATCAGCTTTGGTTCAAACTCACCATTGCGGTCACGGGGAACATCGATCTGGAATTCCCCATACTGGCTTTTGAGTGTTTTGGAAGAATGTCCATTCCTTTTATTATCGCTCTTCAGATCACCTTTACAATTTTTTTCATAGCCCAGAGTTGCATCCATCTCGGCTTCCAGAAGCTCCTGCAGGATATCTTTGAAGCTGTCTTTAAGAAGGGCGTAAACATCAGCCACACTGGTAATGTTGTTTTCTGTAATAATCTGTCGGATTTGGTCTTTTGCTACTGCCATAAATAAACTCCTTTTCGATAAGAATTGTCATATCTGTAATTCTTACCAAAAAGGAGCCATTTTTTACCAAAGCCACAAAGTTTTTTACACTACCTTATAATATTTGTCGAAGCATATTACTATTATCCACAGTTGAACGACTGCTGTCTGAAATGCCCTTCTTCCAGCTAAGGATACTGTAATAACTTTATCTGTATTTTGAGCCCATATAAAATATTCTTTTCTCGTATCGATATACTCAGAATCGTCAAAAATTGCCAAATGCTCAGTAATGTATAATAGATAATTCCTGTTTTGTTCCTTTAAAAGTCGAATCTGAATTCCGCTGTCTGCATGGGAATTAACGATATAAGCACCTCTTTTATTTAAACTTTTGATCATCCTTTCCACCATTATCTCATTCGCAAAATCACACTCCTCAATATTGACAGATGCATCCACTCTGTTTTCATAAACGCTTTTCATTGCGACAATGAGTGTAATTTCATAATTCATCTTACAGAGATCGTTTACAAGACAGATCAAGCAGGTGGATACACCACCATATCCAGGTTTGTCATCAATAAATATTATTTTTTTCCATATAAATTTTCTCCAATTAATTATTTCCCTTCATATATTTTTCTTACCACTTCGCTAAGACTTGTAAAAGAACCTTTTTCATTTTTCCTATCAATTAAAAAGAACTTACAATTGGCTCTTTTAGCTGCTTCATAATCTTTTTTTCATCTCCAATAAATATAAGTTCTCGCAAATCTATATTTAATGTGTTCAAAATTTCTATCAAGCCTTTAGGATTGGGTTTTCTGTAACCACATATCAATGACGACATATATACATCTGCAAACGGCATAATTGGTTCTACATATGCTTTCATTATACTATCAGGCATACCACTGGGAAGATCTGTAAAAAAGGCTATTTTATCATTACATTTTTTTATATAGTGTAAACTGTCGTATACATCCTGATAGATTTTTACTTTCATCTGCATACAGATTTTCCTGCATTTCCTGTCCGGTAGAAAATCTCAATACTTTCATTCCGAAACGATCGTAGTGCTTTTTCCATTCCTCCATTGCCATGTCAAACGTCTCTGCATTCTTTTTCAGATTGCCAGCTGTATATTTTCCGATCAGATTAATTCTGTCTATCTGAAAATTTTCATACATTTCATCATAAAATTCCTGACATGCACTCATTGTCATAAGGGAAAGACAGGCACTTTCTCTTTCAACTGCATGGTACATTTTATTTTTCCAGTTTGACCAGATCTCTTCATAGGTTCCCCTCAAATCATCTTGACTAAGTTCTTTTCTTCCTTCAAAAAACTTTTTCTGCTTTCTCCGCGAAATCTCTCTGACAGAAATTTCCTCTTCCCTCAGCCAATCCGTAATGATTTTTATAAGCCGCAAACATTTCTCCCGTATCTCCTCGATAGAACAACACTGAGGAAGAGACTGATACAGCATGAGAAACCCTTTTGGCATTTTAGGAAACCGTGATATTTCTTCCGGAATTCGTTTCGTACCTCGCTTTACATAGGCCTGATTTACCATATAAAGTATAAATTCACTATGATGGATGATTCTAGATAAAATCCAGTAACCTTGTCCGAGATTGTCTGTGCACTTGAGTTCCTCCATCCAGTCTTTCATTTCGCTTAAAAATCCCTGGATCTTAACTGCCGTCTCTTCCCGATCATGCATATGTTTCAAAGCTTTTTCCTTCAGCCCCTTTAGTCTTTCCGAAACACCATCATCTTTCTGATACACACAATCCAAATCAAACAGCTTTGTCACATACGGAGTATTGTATTCTGCCATATTCTCAAACTGTTCCCAACTTTGAGTGTAGATATCAAACCCGACATCTCCAACCACAAAACATCTGTTGAGTTTCCAAGCTCGGTCATCGTTGACCACAATGGCCAGATCCAGATCTGATTTTTCATAAAAGTCGCCGTTACAAAAAGACCCGCCAATTCCAATCAAGTCTACACTTTTCGGACAAAATCGTTGTATCTGATCCAGAACCATTTTTATAATGATTTCATTTCTCTGCAGGATGTCCTGCTTCCATCTTTCTTCGCTCATATCGTTCCTTTTCCTTCTCCATCCTCAAACTCCATATCAGCATGAATATAACTGTCAGGCTTTTTTGCGGCTCAAAAGACATTCTGTCTCGGCGTGCACTGTATTGACAGTTAACTTTATCTTATATATCATCATATCACATAATATTACTAAAAAACATATCAAAGACCCGGAAAGCACTACGCCCTCCGGGTCTTCTTTCGATCCATGATCTTGCAGAACAGAATTCCTGCTGCCGTACTGATTGTCGTTGCCACAATCCCTGCTCCCACAATTGCCGTAGGGTCCACGCTCCCGTATTGACTCCGGAATGCAATGACATTGACCGGAATCAGCTGTAAGGATGAGATATTCAGGATCAGAAAATTGCACATCTCATTGCTGGCTATCCCTTGTTTTCTGATCGGTCCCAAAGCCCTGCCGGCTCTTCTGTCCTCCTCCAGCTTCGAAAGCTCCTCCATTGCTTTCAAGCCGGCCGGCGTGGCAGCCCAACCAAGCCCCAGAACATTGGCGATGATGTTCGTCGTGATGTGTTCTCCCGCCTTATGCCCCTTTGGAATCTGAGGAAACAAAAATTTTATAAATGGTTTCAGCCCTCTGGATGCGTGCTCTATCATCCCCGCTCGGGATGCGATCTCCATAAGACCGGTCCAGAAGGACATGATCCCAACCATCGTGATGCAAAGTGTAACCGCCTCTTTGGCAGAATCCAGCGCCGCCTCAGTAATATCCGGTATCCTTCCTGTAAAAGAGGCGAAGATGATTCCCACAAGGATCATCCCCGCCCACAAAACATTCATCATATCTTCTGTTCTCCCTGCTTTTTTCTTATTGTATGCAAGGTTCAAACGTCAATATGTCATTCTCTCTCTATTTCTTACTTTACCAAAACTCTCTTGCATTATTTTCAGAACACAACAGCGGAATCACAACACCTGAAATCTGTGTCGATATAGTTAGCTATCACTCGCACACGCAGGTTCCGCTCGCTGCACAATGATTGACCCGAACCGCCTGATACATTTAAGTCCTCCGGAAGGACAAATTTAATGCATTTTACCTGCACATCCCGACAGTTTGGATAATTGTGCGCAGGTATTGTGATCGCTTTCATACCTCTCTGATGTTCCATGTGTTTCTTATCTTCTTCCGTCAAAATGACTCCAAGCGCAACCCTCTTATGCGGACATACATTCTTAACTGTCAGGTTAATCTGTACAATACGGCCAAGCGATTCCAAATATACATCCCCTAAGTCTACTATAAGAGAATCCTGACATTTTTCCAATTTCAAATCTACCGGTATCGGACAAGGTTCCGGATCTACGATAATGCCGCAATCTACCTGCACAGATGGGTTCGGGAAAGTTACTGCGTTGCCTTCTGTGTCTACATAAGAGATAGACTGATTGACAGGAAGATTTCCCGACATCTGGCCAGTATGTTTGACATAAAATTCAAGAGACGCTCCCTCATTTCCACTAACTCCTAACTCCGGAATCTTCCACTGCAATGAATGCGCATTGATTGTCATGGCCGTTCCTTTTGTCGGCATGTTGACACTGATAATTGTAAAGTCCGGATTTACCGTTTCATCGATCACGATATTGGTAGCTCCTGGTTTTGAAATATTAGCTGCCAGGTCGGCAAACAAATCTTCCAGTTGGGCATCATTCGGAGTGACTGCTACATGCGACGAATCCGGATCTGTCGCCCAGTCATTGAGAACATTCACATCGATCCCATCGTCTCCTACAAGACCAATACAGTAAATGACAATATCGGAAGCTCTGATAGCCGCTGCAATCGGAGCCGGCGGAAGTCCTGATGTTGTCTTTCCGTCCGTAAACATGACAATTACTTTTGCATTTGTGGATGTTGGATCAAACAATGCCGCCGCAGTAGAAAAAGCATCCGCATGGTTTGTGGAACCTCCTGCAGACAACGCATTTACAGCAGCTTTTAAATCTGCTACGGAAGTGATAAGCTGTGTATCGGCTACAGCACTGCTGGAAAAACTTACGATACCGATATGGCTTCCTGATCCAATCTGTCCATCCTGTGTACCATCGGTAGCTTCATCAATAATATCGATAAATGTTTCTGCCCCTAATTTCAAGTTTGTAAGGGGACTTCCTGTCATACTTCCAGAACGGTCCAGAATGAGGACGATATCTGTCGGATTTTCGGAGATATCCGGAGATGCCGCAAGGGCCAGAGTCACTTTGAACGTTCCGTCACAGTTAACCTGCGAGACATTGATCTCTTTGTTAGAATTTGTAATACCCATAATATTACCTCCTGTTTTACTGATAAGAAGAAATTTGTCTTCCTCACTATCAGGCTATGAAGCAGGAGGTAAATGGTTCCTTTTGTCGAATTATGAAATTTGTTCCTTACGATATATCTTCTTCCGTAATATGATTTTGTTTTAACTTCAGATAAACGATCTCACGGAACAATGCATAGAGAACCGAAACAATCGGTATGAATACCAACATGCCCACAACTCCCATGAGACTTCCGCCGATACTCACTGCTGCCAGCACCCAGATAGACGGAAGCCTGACAGCTCCCCCTACCACGTGCGGATAGATCAGGTTCCCTTCTATCTGCTGGAGAACAAGGAACATGATGATAAACCAGAATGCTTTTATCGGATCTACCATGAAGATCAGGAATGCTCCGATCGCACAGCCGATAAATGCCCCAAAGATCGGGATCAGCGCTGTAAAGGCGATCAAAATACCGATCAAAAGCGCATACGGCATTTTAAAGATAGACATGGCGATCACGAACATCGTTCCCAGTATAACAGCTTCCAGACACTGTCCTGCGAGGAAACTGGAGAAAGTCCGGTACGTCAGAGAAAATACTTCCTCAGCCGCCTCCGCTCTTCCTTTTCTCACAAAGGCATACAATACCTTCTTTGCCTGTACTTTCAGCTTTTCTTTTTGGAGAAGAATGTAGCAGGCAAACACAAATGCGATAAAGAAGGTTGCAAATCCGCTTACAATATTTTTCGCAGCCGCCACACCGGATTCCAGTATGCTTCCGGCTCCGCTTGTGAACCAGTTCATGATCACTTCGAAAATCTTGTCCCATTTGAACTCAAGCTGGTTGACGTAAGACATGATTTCTTTATTATCGTGGAAGAAATTATTTGCCCATTCCTGTACTTTCGGAATAAATGCCTGAATGCTTGCCCCAAGTCTTACGAAAGTTCCAGTAAGCTGTGGTATTACTACAAACGCTACCACCATAATGACTCCGATTACCAGCATAAGAGTCAATATAAAACTTACTGGTCTCGCAAGCTTTCTTGCTGCTTTGGATCTCCCTTTTCTTGCATCATTGAACAGCTTTTCCTCAATAAAATGCATCGGCACATTGACGACAAAAGCGATCGCACCGCCAAGAATAAACGGAAACAATACGCCAAACACGAATCTGAACGCATCAAATACAATCGAATACTGCCACAAACATACGATGAGCAGTGCTGTAAATACGATGAGCTGTCTGATCTTTTTCATGTTCTCATGATTTAATTCCATAGAATCTCCCCTTTATTTGAGTCTGGCGCGGATTGCTTTCAGACACTGGATGACCGGCAAGTTCAAAAGTGCCAGTCCATATACTGTTAATAGCTGAGACATGCTTAATGTTACAACACTAAATACAGACTGTAAAAACGGCACTGTAAGAACCGCTGTAATCAGGACAAAACCGATCATAAATGCGCCCTGAAGATAAATATTGTTGAAAAATCCTTTGTGGAACAACATCGGTTTATCTGACTTGCAGTTGTAACCATGTACCAGTCGTGACAGACATAGTGTTCCAAAAGCCATCGTACTTCCCAGAAGCGCTCCTTCACTCGTATATCCGATCATAAATCCGATCATTGTCATGATACCGATGGAGAGACCTTCTGTCCCGATCTTTACAAGGAAATCTTTTGTCAAAATGGACTCATCTTTTCTTCTAGGCTTTTCATCCATAACATCGGAACGGTGCGGCTCCAGACCAAGTGCGATAGCCGGAAGGCTGTCCGTGAGAAGGTTGATGAAAAGCAAATGCACTGGTGCAAACGGTACCGGAAGTCCTGCGATAGAAGCATACAGGACAGCCAGGATTGCACCAAAGTTGCCGGACAGTAAGAACTGAATGGAACTTTTGATGTTTCTGTATACATTTCGTCCATTCTCTACCGCTTTTACGATTGTCGCAAAGTTATCGTCCGTGAGTACCATGGAAGCCGCATCTTTCGCTACCTCGCTTCCGGTAATTCCCATTGCAACTCCGACGTCTGCCTGTTTCAGAGCAGGTGCATCGTTGACACCATCCCCTGTCATTGATACGATATTTCCTTTTTCCTGCCATGCCTTAACGATACGGATCTTGTGTTCCGGTGACACACGGGCATACACGGAAATCTTTTCCACGAAATCTTTCAGTTCTTCATCGGAAAGATTTTCGATCACTGCACCTTCACATGCCTCGGACTCATCCTTCAAAATACCAATTCTCTTTGCGATAGCCGCTGCTGTAACCTTGTGGTCTCCTGTGATCATGACTGGTTTGATACCTGCGCGGATACACTCAGCAACCGCATCTTTGGATTCCACACGCGGCGGGTCCATCATTGCAATCAATCCAAGGAAGGTAAGATCTGTTTCATCTTTTTCCGTTATTCCCTTTACCTGATCCAATTTTTTATATGCAAATCCCAGTACACGAAGCCCTTGTCTTGAGAATGCTTGGTTCGCCTCCGCAATCTCCTTACGGTCTTCATCTGTAATTTTTACTTCTTTTCCGTTTTTACGGATACTTTCCATTCTTCCGGATATCACATCAACCGCGCCTTTTACGATCATGAGGACTTCATCTTCCATTTCATGCACTGTGGACATCAGCTTTCGGTCACTGTCGAAAGGAACTTCTGAACGCCGTTCATGTTCCTCCCTGATTTTTTCCGCATCCATCTGAAAATCAGAAACAAAGCTTACAAGCGCTGTCTCTGTCGGATCCCCAATTTCTTCTCCGTTCACAATTTTGGCATCGCTGCAGAGTACACTTGATTTCATGAGAAGCTGTACATCCCCATCATCTGTGTCGATATGAGCTTTCTCCATGCTTTTTCCAGGAATATAGCATGCTTCTACTGTCATTTTGTTCTGTGTCAATGTTCCTGTCTTATCAGAACAGATAACTGAAACACTTCCTAAACCTTCCACTGCCTGCAGTTTCCGGATGATAGCATGTTCTTTTGCCATCTTCTGTGTACCAAAAGAAAGTACGATCGTCACGATAGAACTCAGCGCTTCCGGAATCGCTGCGACTGCGAGCGCTACAGCAAACAGGAATGCATCTCCGAACGATCCGCCCCTTACGATATTGATAACCATCAGGAACGCACAGAAAATCAGAATGATAATGGACAGCTTCTGTCCAAACTGATCCAGATTTACCTGTAAAGGTGTCTTCTTCTCCGATGTTGTCTTCAACAAGGATGCAATCTTTCCTACTTCCGTTTCCATACCGGTTCCCGTCACAAAAACGGTTCCGCGTCCATAAGTAACAAAGCTTCCGGAATAAGCCATATTTACACGATCCCCAAGAGAAGTCTCCCCTTCGATGACGTCTGTACTCTTCTCAACCGGAATACTTTCTCCGGTAAGAGCACTCTCATCAATTTTCAAGCTGGCCTGATCGATGATCCTACCATCTGCAGGCACCAAATCTCCCGCTTCCAGGAAAACAATATCTCCAACTGTTACTTCTCTGGATGGAATATGGGTTACTACTCCATTTCTCAGAACCTTTGCTTCCGGTCCGGATAATTTTTTCAAGCTGTTCAATGATTTTTCTGCCTTGATCGTCTGGACTGTTCCGAGGATGGCATTGATCGTGATAACGATCAAAATAACGATCGCACTCTCCATATCGCCCATAAATCCAGAAATAATAGCAGAAACAATCAGTATGATGACGAGAAAATCTTTGTACTGTTCCAGGAAAATCATAGCCACGCTTTTCTTCTTCTCTTCCTGAAGTTCATTCGGTCCGTACTTCTCCTGGTGTGCACGGATTTCTGCGTCTGTAAGCGGCTCCAATGAACCGTTTACCTGTTTTTTGACCTCATCCGTCTCCATCTGATAATACTGTTTCATTTTTTTCCTCCTTGTTTCTTGTAATAGGGTTCACAGTTTCCTGCTTTGTAATGCATCGGACAATAGAAAAAGACCTTTACTGCATTACAACATGCAGTAAAAGTCTCACCGTTTCATACTCGATCCGGGCAGAACACTCTGCCGTACTGACGAACCTGTAACGACTGGTATCACGCCGTCGGTTACTCCCTTTTACTAAATATCACTATACCTATTTTTCCGAAAAAAGTCAACCCCTGATAGCACAATAAAGCAAAAGGAGCGCTTAAAAAGCGCTCCTTAAATGGATAAATATCCATTAGTTTGTGATTGTCATTTCTGTTTCTTTATCAAAGACATGAATCTTTTCAGCATCGAATGCAAACTTCACTGTGTCGCCTGTTCTTGCTGTTGTTCTAGGATCCACACGAGCTGTCATGTTTGCTCCTTCGTAATCAAAGTGTAAGTAAACTTCTGCACCGAGCATTTCGTATACACGGATTGTAGCTTCGATCACTGTGTTCGGAGAAGCTGTGATGAACATCGGTTCATCATGTACGTCTTCCGGACGAATACCAAGTACAACTGTCTTTCCAGCGTATCCTCCCTCGATGAGTTTCTTTGCTTTTGCCGGAGGAAGTTCGATCTTAGCTGGTCCAACGTTAAGTAATACTTTATCTCCGGATACTTCACATTTTGCATCAAGGAAGTTCATCTGCGGAGATCCGATGAATCCTGCTACGAACAGGTTGCACGGTTCATCATACAGTTTTCTTGGAGTATCTACCTGCTGAACAACACCAGCATTCATAACTACGATTCTTGTACCAAGTGTCATAGCTTCTGTCTGGTCATGTGTTACGTAGATAATTGTTGTACCTAATCTCTGATGCAGTTTGGAGATCTCGATACGCATCTGACCTCTCAGTTTTGCATCCAAGTTGGAAAGAGGTTCGTCCATAAGGAATACTTTCGGGTTACGAACGATCGCACGTCCCATAGCAACACGCTGTCTCTGTCCACCTGAAAGAGCCTTCGGTTTACGGTCAAGCAGTTTTTCCAGGTCAAGGATTTTTGCTGCTTCACGAACCATCTTGTCAATTTCCGGTTTCGGAACTTTTCTCAATTTAAGTCCGAATGCCATGTTGTCATATACTGTCATATGCGGATACAGAGCATAGTTCTGGAATACCATCGCGATATCTCTGTCTTTCGGTTCTACATCGTTTACAACTTTATCTCCGATTTTCAGTTCTCCGGAAGAAATCTCTTCCAGACCTGCAACCATACGAAGTGTTGTGGATTTACCACATCCTGAAGGTCCTACGAAAATGATGAATTCTTTGTCTTCGATTTCAAGGTTGAAATCTTTTACGGCTTCGAATCCATTCGGATAAACTTTATTGATATGTTTCAATGATAAACTTGCCATTGGTGCTTCCTCCTAAAAATTACTACCGTTTTCTCGATGTAAATAGTATAAAAAAAATTCCCGAAAAACGCTAGTGCATGATTGCACAAACATTTTTCGGGATTCTGTACAAGGTGACTAATCCGTTTTTTATTTTTCCAGAAGCATCTGGTAAATCTCACGTTTGCTGACGCCACGATCTTTTGCCGCTCTCTTCATCGCTTCTTTTTTGTCGATTCCCTGTGAGAGATAGTATTCCATATGCTCCTCTAGCGTCATCTCCTGCCAGCGTGCCTGTTCTTCCTGGCGTATCTCATTAGGACTTTTCCCTTCCAGGATGATCACACATTCCCCTTTCGGCTGATGTGACTCATAGTAGGTTTTCGCTTCACTTAAGGTAGTATTAAACACTGTCTCGTGCTTTTTTGTAAGCTCCCGGCAGACTGCTGCCCTCCGGTTGCCAAGACTGTCCATGAGTTCCGCCAGTGTTTTCACAAGCCTGTGAGGAGCCTCGTAAAGGATCATTGTCCTTGTTTCCTTTTTCATCTCCTCAAGTATACGGGTTCTCTCTTTTTTGTCCGGTGGGAGAAATGCCTCAAATGCAAAGCGCCTTGTAGGAAGCCCAGATATAGTCAGAGCTGTGATACATGCACATGCACCCGGCACCGATGTGACAGAGATTCCTTCCTCCAGACACATCTTTACCAATTCTTCCCCTGGGTCCGAGATTCCCGGTGTCCCCGCGTCTGTGATCAGGGCTATATCTGCTCCCTCCTTCAGCTTCTCCACCAGTTTTTTCCCTTTTTCAATCTTATTATATTCATGGTAGCTTGTCATGGGTGTCCGTATTTCAAAATGATTCAGAAGCTTGACACTGTTCCTTGTATCTTCCGCAGCGATCAAATCCGCTTCTTTTAATATCCTGACTGCCCGGAAAGTCATATCTTCCAGATTTCCTATCGGCGTCGCACATAAATATAATGTTCCTGCCATGTTTTCTCCTTCTTTACAAAGCCTTTCCCATCCCGTACTGGGTCAAAAGTTCCTCGGTATAACTTCCATCCTTCTTATAGACGATCAGCGGCGGCTCCACTTTGATCCTGGAATTTCCTTTGTTGCTTCCTTCGATCAGGACCATGTTCGGTTCCTTGTCAACATACGGATGGACAAGTTTCATCCTTTTGGGTTCAATACCGTATGCCGTCATCCTGGAAAAGATCTCTGCCAGACGAAACGGACGGTGTACCATATAGAACCTTCCATGAAATTTCAGCAGTTTTGCACTTTCCCTGAGAATATCATCCAGCGTGCAAAGCACCTCGTGCCTTGCAATTGCCTTTGCACTGTTGGCGTTCGCAATACCATGCTGCCCGATCATATACGGTGGATTTGTCGTGATCACATCAAAAGAAGCAGCTTTAAAGATCTCTGCCGCTTCTTTGATATCGCCTGTCTCTATATGGACTTTGTCCTCCAGATGATTGTGCTTGACACTACGTCTCGCCATGTCGGCACTTTCCTCTTGTATCTCCAACCCTGTAAAGTCTTCTCCATCGGTCTTTACTGTCATCAAGATCGGGATGATTCCAGTGCCTGTCCCAAGATCCAGCACTTTTTCTCCCTTTTTTACTTTGGCAAAACTCGCAAGCAGCACTGCATCCATGCCAAAACAAAATTTTCCGGGATTCTGGATGATCTCGTATCCATTTACCTGGAGGTCGTCCAGTCTTTCGCCCTCTTTCAGATATCCGCTACTCAATTTTTGACGCCCCTTCATTCTTCTCAAGCACAGCCAGTTCTTTCATCTCTTCTTTGGAGAGACGCATGTCATTTTTCTTTCTCTTTTGGCGGAACTTCAGCTCCGATGCTTTATATTCCCGTATCTCTTTTTCATCATTTTCAAGTGTCACTACGACTTTAACAAGCTGCCTGAGTACGCTTAAGCTCTGTACTTCTCCTTTTAACCCTTCCGGTGTAGTGACCGTATCTCCTACCGATGGAAGTTTGCTGTTAAGCTGCTCGTAAGTCTCCTGCTCATTTGTGAGACAGCACATCAGCCTTCCGCAGACGCCGGAAATCTTTGTCGGGTTCAGGGACAGATTCTGTTCCTTTGCCATCTTGATGGACACAGGCGCAAATTCAGACAGATAAGTGTGGCAGCATAATTCACGGCCGCAAATACCAATCCCTCCGCGGATCTTCGTCTCATCTCTGACACCAATCTGCCGAAGTTCAATCCTTGTACGGAATACAGCTGCCAGATCTTTTACCAATTCACGAAAATCAATCCTTCCGTCCGCTGTAAAGTAAAAGAGCACTTTGTTATTGTCAAACGTATACTCCGCGTCGATCAGCTTCATGGCCAGCTTATGCTTTCGGATCTTTTCAAGGCAAATCTGGAAAGCTTCCTTTTCTTTTTCCCTGTTTCTTTCTTCTATTTTTCTATCCTCATTTGTGGCAAGGCGGATCACGGACTTCAAAGGCTGTGTGATCTTATCGTCTTCCACTTCCCTTGGCCCCATCACAACATTGCCGAACTCGATTCCCCTTGCCGTCTCTACGATAACCTGCTGTCCTTTTTTGATATGGAATTTTCCCGGCGCAAAGTAGTAAATCTTTCCGGCCGGCCGGAACCGAACTCCAATAATTCTTGTCATATCTTAGTTCTCCTTTATAGTCAGTAACAATAATTCCATTACCAGGTCAAAGTTGACATTGGCTTTCAGACGTGTCTTCGCCGTCTCGATCCCTTTCAGTATGATCTCTATCCCTTCATAAGAGCTGGTATTTGCCCGCTCCTTGATATATTTCATCTGATCGGAAAAGATCACACCATTAATGTCCTTCGTCGCTTTGTAAAGGAGGACGTCCCTGTACCATACACTGATCAGGTCCAAAATATCTGAAACTTCGATCTTATATCCGGACAGTCTCTTGACTGCTTCTACCAAATCGGTAAGTTCCATTTCCTTGATGTGCTTCATCAGCTGGATCGTCTCTTCTTTGATTTCGTTAAAATGTTCTGATGTGGCCAGCATGATGGCGCGTCCGATATTTCCCTGGGCAAATGCAGTACAGATATCTGCCTGATAATCCGGTATCTGCATCTGCTCCATAAGATATTTTTTGATCAGTGTATCCTTCACATTTTTTATCTTTAACACCACGCACCTTGACAAGATCGTCGGAAGAAGGCTTTCTGCATTCTCTGTGAGAAGAATGATGACTGCATACTCCGGCGGCTCTTCGATCGTCTTAAGCAGTGCATTCTGCGCCTGTACTGTCATCAGGTCTGCGTCCGGTACAATATAGATTTTATACTTTCCATTGTACGGTTTGATCATGATATCATTGTTGATCTGTACACGCACGTCTTCCACACTGATGGTGTTCGGCTTCTCGTGGGTAACCCGGATGATGTCCGGATGATTCCCGCTCAAGGCCTGCCGACACGAATGGCACTCATTACAAGGCTCTGTCGTCCCCTTCTCGCACTGCAGAGTCATAGCGAAAAGCTGGGCAAACATTTTCTTTCCAGCCCCACGCTCGCCATTAAATATATATGCATGAGACACCTGGTTGTTCTGTATTGTATTCTGAATATAAGAAACAAGATCCTTACGCCCTATAACATCTTTAAATCCTGCCATAATGTTCACCTTCTTTACTTTCTATCTCAATACCTGATTATGGTAAATTTAATCCAATATAAGTATATCACATATTATTGCGAATATATAGCATTATTTCTTCCAGGCACCGGTCCAGACAAGTATTTTCAAATCTTGCGGATATCCGGTATCTCCTGATTTTCTCTTCGCTAAAGTCTTCTGTATCTGCCAGAAAACGTCTGCACATCTCTGCATATTTCGGCTCTTCCTGCATGCGTTCTCTCTGGAGAGCCCGCATCAGACGCTCCCCATCTTCCACTTCCACATACACTGGCATGATCTTTTCTTCTCCAAAATACGCCCGCATTTTTCCATAAGAATCCAGCGTACCAATCATAAGATAGTTTGAATCATCCAGACAGATCTGTCCGTCATCTGCCGTAAAGTATTTCCAGATTCCATGAATCGTTTGATATTCCCTGAGTTCAATTACCTTATCGCTCTCGAGAAACATCCTTAGTGTCTCCTCATCTGTAAAAAAATACTCCCGCCCTTCTTTTTCTCCTTCGCGCATCGGACGTGTCGTATATAACGTAACTGTCCGAAGCATCGGCATCTTCTTTTTTATTTCCTGAAATATTGTATCTTTTCCAGAGGAGCTTTTCCCCATCAGATAAAAAATTTTACCCATTTATCCACACTCCGATCCTGTTTTCCTCTTCAGTTCCCTGGATGGAAAATCCTTTGTTTCTGTATCTTATCAAAAGGTCCTTTGCTTCTTTGGAAATCCGCTCACCTGGAACCGCAATAGGACTCCCTGGCGGATACAAATATGCATATTCAAGGCAGATCTTTCCTTCACACTCTTCAAAAGGGAGAAATTCCCTGTCACGAATCTCCGACGCTTCCCATGGGAGCAATATGCGCTCCATTTCCGGAAGATCATACCGCCCTTTAGTCCCCTGAAGTTTTGTCAATCCCTTATCAATATCCAAAAGCGCATTTTTAAGCCTTTCCAATCCTTCTTTCGTATCTGCCAGCGACGTCATAGCCAGGACATAATCTCCGGCTGTCATCTCCATCTGGAGATGAAATTTCTCCCGGAGTATTTTTTCCAGATCCCGACTGGATATGTCAGTCCCCGCTGTGGATAACACAAGCTTTGATCGATCATACTGTGGAATACACTCCAGTTTTAAACTTCTCATTTGGCTAAGTGCCTGTCTAAGTTCCTGAAGGTCTTCTGCATACCGTTCAAACTCCTGCTTTCCTTTGTTCTCCAACATCTGCATGCACGCATCGATCCCCGCCATCAAAATATACGAAGGGCTGCTGGACTGCAGCATTTGAAGATATTTTTTTATTTTATTTCTGTCGGCTCTTTTTCCGTTGATATGCAAAAGTGCGCTCTGAGTCAACGCAGGAAGCGTCTTATGTACGCTGTGGATCACTACATCTGCTCCAAGTCTATTCGCATTTTCCGAAAAATATCCGCAAAATCCAAAATGGGCTCCGTGTGCCTCATCGACAATCAGAGGAATTCCGTGACGATGTGCTGTCTCTGCAATTTTCCTAACATCCGAAATCACTCCATCGTAAGTTGGGGATACGATCATCACCGCCCGTATCTCCGGATGCTCTTTCAGCATCCTGTCCACTGTATCCGCATAAATCTGCCCATTTAACACAGATCGTTCCATCTCTTCTGTTCTCTTTTCCGGATAAACATAGTATGGCTTCAATCCAAACAGCTCCACCGCATGATATACTGACTTGTGGCAGTGTCTGGAAATCAAGATAGAATCTCCCCGGTTCGTGCAGCCTCCTATGGCGCTCAAAATACCGGACGTACTCCCGTTGACAAGAAAATGTGTTTCCTCCGCTCCATAAAGTCTGGAAGCTCTATCCTGTGCCTGTTTTATGATCCCTTCGCAGTGATGGAGATCATCAAATCCTTCAATCTCTGTAATATCTATTTCATATGGCAGATCCTCTTCCATAAACTTCTTGTTTCTTTTATGTCCAGGCATGTGAAAACCATAATAGTCAGAATCTCCATACTGTCTCAGCAGCTTATATAATGTCATTTCCATATTTCCTTTTCCATAAAAAACTGCCCTATTTCAGGGCAGCTTCCAATCGATTTACGGTTTCTTCCACATTTTCGAGTCTAGTGGCCAAATTCAGACGGATAAACGATGCATATTCTTCTCCTCCAAACCAGTCTCCGAAATCTACTGCGATCTTTGCCTTATTCTGCACGATCTCTTTCATGTCCTCTTTCTTGATGTACGCTCCCAGATCAATCCACGCAAGATAGGTTCCTTCCATCGGATACACGATCGCTTCCGGCAGTTTCTCTGAAAAAAGCTCCTTCATCCTCTCATAATTTCCTTTGATAATCGTCCGCACTTTATCAAGCCATTCTCTGCCCCCTTCATAGGCAGCCTGCACAGCAATATAACCAAATGTATTTCCGCTGAGCATGTGCATGGAATTTAGAAATTCATCATACTGTGTCCGTATCTTCTCACTTGGTATGATCACGAAAGAATTGGAACATCCTGCCAGATTGAACGTTTTTGTGGCCGCTGTCAGTGTTACAAGAATCTCATCGTATTTACCGACCGTTGCTGCAGTTACTTTCTTTCTCTCTCCTGTCACAATGTCCTGGTGAATTTCATCCGCGATCACATATACCTGATACTTCTTACAGATTTCCAGCACCGCTCTTAATTCTTCCTCTGTCCAGACACGCCCTACCGGATTGTGCGGAGAACACAAAATAAAGAGCTTTACATCCTCTTCCACGATTTTTTTCTCAAAATTTTCCACATCCATTTTGTATATGCCGTTGTCTATCCACAAAGGACAGTCGATTTTCCTTCTCTCATTTGCAAGAATTCCTTCGCGAAATGGATGATAGACTGGAGGCATAATCAGAATACTGTCATCTTTCTTTGTCAGAATCTGAATCAGCCAGTTGATAGCCGGAACAACACCTGGGGAAAATCGGATCCACTCCTTCTTTACCTCATAATCATGGTTCGTTTTTTCCCAGTTCATAAATGCCTCATAATAAGAATCCGGAACCTGATAATATCCGTACACGCCTTCCTCTACATATTTCTGCAGCGCTTTCTTTACACAAACCGGTACTTCAAAATCCATATCCGCAACCCACATTGCCAAGAGATCATCTTGTCCGAATTTTTCTTTCAATCCATCCCATTTTGCACAATCCGTATTTTTTCTATCCTTGTAAATGACTTGTTCCATTGTTATTCTACCCCCCATATCATTTCTAGTTTCTGAATATCTTTACATTGTAAACTGCATTCTGAATTTCTTCCATTCTTTCCATTGTACCAGATGATATCACAGATGTGATCACATAGCCGTTATCAATATCAAAATTCCCTGCCGCAATAAAATACTTTTGCTGATCCTCCTCCTGATAACGCACAGTCGTCTGATATGTCCCTTCATCCGGATATACTTGAAAATCATCTACCTGGTACTGATAATTTCCAATCACATCTTCGTGAAGCTCTACACACTCCTCCTCTGTATCAGGCATTTTTTCTGAGCGTATCTCCGGCTCCTCGAGATAAGAAATCATTACTTTTCCGTCCTGGCCCTCAAAAATAATCTGATCTCCGGATTCCTCTGTACATACAAATTCTTCCGGAAGACTGATCTGTATATCCTGTCCATTGATCGAATACATCTCTTTTGGAACAAGACTATCTGTTTTCTCTGCTCCCGTACTCTGGTCTGCACAGCCACCCAGGAAAACCAGCGTACAGCAACAAACTACTGCCATTTTCTTTTGTTTAGCCATTTTCCTCATCCTCTCACTTGTGATCCCTCAAATTAAGTTTATCTTCGCAATATCAGATTGTCAAACTGATTTCCCGTTTTTTGTATAAGAAAAAAGCTTCTAATTTTAAAAATTAAAAGCTTTTACAAGTGAAGCATCGGGGATTCGAACCCCGGACAACTTGATTAAAAGTCAAGTGCTCTACCGACTGAGCTAATGCTCCATAATATATTATGAAATTTATAAAGTGCCCAAAGCCGGAATCGAACCAGCGACACGAGGATTTTCAGTCCTCTGCTCTACCAACTGAGCTATCTGGGCTTATCACATCCAGATTTTAAAAAACTGCAAAAAAAATTGCGGGGGCAGGATTTGAACCTACGACCTTCGGGTTATGAGCCCGACGAGCTTCCAGACTGCTCCACCCCGCGTCATTATTTAATTATTACTATTATAGCACATTTCTTATAAAATATGCAAGTGGATGGAGGTGGATTCGAACCACCGAAAGCGTTGCTAACAGATTTACAGTCTGCCCCCTTTGGCCACTCGGGAATCCATCCAGAATTACCAACCTTTATATTATTAAATTGGTACAGCCAACGATCGGACTCGAACCGATAACCTGCTGATTACAAATCAGCTGCTCTGCCAATTGAGCCACGTTGGCAAAATGCCTATTGGCAATGGGACCTATAGGGCTCGAACCTATGACCCTCTGCTTGTAAGGCAGATGCTCTCCCAGCTGAGCTAAGATCCCAAAGCGACCCGGATGGGACTCGAACCCACGACCTCCGCCGTGACAGGGCGGCGCTCTAACCAACTGAGCCACCGGGCCAAATTCATCAATGTACCTTCAAAACCACATATAAGTTACAGATCTCTCT
>NZ_VIRV01000028.1 GCF_019754295.1 Sellimonas caecigallum
TAGCGACTTGGTACAATAGTTATGTCATATCAAGGCTCTTTCCATCACGGAAAGGAGTTTGACAATGTCCGAGAAACGCAAAGACCATAAAGGAAGAATCCTACGGACAGGAGAGAGCCAGAGAAAAGACCTGATTTATCAGTACCGCTATACAGACATTCGAGGTAAACGGCAGACCATCTATTCCTCTGATTTGAAGGAACTGCGGGAAAAGGAAAAAGAAATCCAGAAGCAGCTTGACGAAGGGATTGACTATGCTGCTGGAAAGGCAACCGTGATTGCCCTTGTGGAACGCTATATCAGCTTGAAACAGGGCGTGCGCTATAATACCAAAGTCGGTTACAATTTTGTTCTGAACCTGATTAAGAAAGAAGATTTTGGCTACCGGCAGATAAGGGATATTAAGGTATCAGACGCGCAAAAGTGGATTATGAAGCTCCACAGTGACGGGAAAGGGTACAGCACCATTACCAGCGTCAGGGGCGTTGTGAAACCCGCTTTTCAGATGGCATACAATGAGGATATTATCCGCCGAAATCCCTTTGACTTCAAATTAGTGGATGTGGTTCCCA
Source organism: Sellimonas caecigallum (assembly GCF_019754295.1). GTDB lineage: Bacteria > Bacillota > Clostridia > Lachnospirales > Lachnospiraceae > Sellimonas > Sellimonas caecigallum. The sequence goes on from NZ_VIRV01000028.1 coordinate 573, forward strand.
ATGACTCACAGAAACGGATTGCCATGACGGAGGAACAGCAGGAGATTTGGATGGGCTTTATCCGGGAGGATAAGACTTACACCAAGTATTATGATGAATTTGTCGTGCTGCTGGGAACGGGTATGCGTGTCAGCGAGTTTTGCGGCCTTACAAAAAGTGATTTGGATTTTGAAAACCGGCGAATCCGGGTAGACCACCAGCTTGTCCGGGAACGGGGCGGAAAGTATTATGTCGAGAAAACCAAGACGGAGTGCGGCTGCCGCTTTATTCCCATGACAGAGGAAGTCTATCAAAGTCTGAACAATATCCTTGAACGCCGCAAGAAGATAAAGACAGAAATCATTGTAGACGGGTGCAGCGGCTTTCTTCTGCTGGATAAGGACGACAAGCCCAAGGTAGCATTACACATAGAAAATGAAATGCGCTGGGCGATGAAAAAGTATAAAAAGCTGTACCCAGATAAGCCGCTGCCGCACATCACGCCTCATGTGTTCCGTCATACTTTCTGTACGAATATGGCAAACGCCGGTATGGATATAAAGACCTTACAGTATGTGATGGGACACTCTGATGTGGGAGTAACGCTGAATGTCTATACCCATGCCAGCTATGACCGGGCGGCGGAGCAGATGGCGAAAATCATTGATTTCAAAGAAATGGGTACGCCGGAAAAGCAGAGAAAATCAGGTTGAAAGCACACCAAGTTACTACACCACTTACTACACCATTTGCCCGTGAATCTGCGTAGATTTACGAAGAATAGCGTAGGTTTGGGGCAAAACATAAAAATTGAAAAAAGCGCCGGAAAGCCCGTAATATCAAGGTTTGAAGGCTTATGAAGGGATATAAAAGATATGATAAAAATACTATTCATCTGCCACGGCAACATTTGCCGTTCGACAATGGCAGAATATGTGATGAAACATTTGGTAAAATCTTGCGGAATGGAGGATGCATTCTTCATTGATTCCGCAGCTACAAGTACGGAAGAAATCGGGAATCCGGTTCATCATGGGACGAGGAGAAAACTGCGGGAAGTCGGAATCCCTTGCGGCGACCACCGTGCCCGCCAGATGACAAAGAGAGACTATGATGCGTTTGACTATGTCATTGGCATGGATTCCTGGAATATCCGCAATATCAACCGGATCATCGGAAATGGAGACCCGGAAGGGAAAGTGTACAAGCTATTGGACTTTGCCGGAAGAGAGGGAGAAGATATTGCAGATCCGTGGTACACGGGAAATTTCGATGCTACATACCGCGATGTGAAGGACGGCTGCGAGGGACTTCTTCACAGGATCCGGAAGGATGAACGGTAAGAGAAGAAGCCTCGGAGAAAAGGAGACAGAAACGGAAAGTTTGGGAGTGGATTTCCAGACGAAAATTTGATGCAGAAATTTTTTCGGTTATCTTTACATCACATTAAAAATCCGCTATCATATAATATTGTGATATCGGGAAGGAAAAGAGGAAAATTCCATAAAAACCGGGAGGAGACATCTTTTACGACCAGATATCATGTCGCTGAATAAACTCGAAAGAGGTAGAGACATGTTTTATATGAAACCGCATTTTTATGATAGTTTTGCGTGTGTTGCGGGCAGTTGTCCGGATACATGCTGTGCGGGTTGGCAGATTGTGATTGACGATGCGTCACTTTTGAAATACAGCAGAGTGCAGGGAGGATTCGGGAACAGACTTTTGCAGTCCATAGACTGGGAGGAAGGTGCATTTCTTCAGTTTGACGGACGCTGTAGTTGTCTGAATGAGGACAATCTCTGTGATCTGCATCAGGAATTGGGCGAGGGATATCTTTGCGATACGTGCAGAAATTACCCTCGGCATGTGGAGGAGTTTGACGGGGTAAGGGAACTTTCCCTTTCTTTGTCATGCCCGGAGGCGACCAGGATCATGCTGACCTGCCAGGAGACTCTCCAATTTATAAACTGGGAGACGGAAGAGGAAGAGCCAGATCCGGATGAGGAGTTTGACTTCCTCTTGTTTTCATGTCTGAATGATGCAAGAGAGATTCTCTTTCAGATCATTCAGAATAGGAGGGAGCCGGTTTCCGTGAGGATGGGGAAATGTCTCGCCATCGCTGAAAAACTGGAGCAGGCACTGGAAGAAGGAAAGATTTTTGAGATTGGAGAGGAGCTGGAGATGATCCGGTCTCAGGACGGACAGGAGTTTACACTGCCGTTTCGGGAACGGAAGTCATTTTATGACATGCTCAGAAAACTGGAGCTTTTAAGAGAAGACTGGGGAGAGTTTCTGAAAGAAGCCGGAGAGATTTTGTATGACGGAGACGAGGAGACTTATCAGGATTCTGTGGATCGGTTTTCGCCGGGAAAATGGGAACAGTATGCAGAGCAGCTTTTGATGTTTTTCATCTATACATATTTTAATGGAGCGGTGTATGATGAGGAGTTTTTTTCTAAAGCAGCATTTGCAGTTTACAGTACGGAGATCATCCGTGATTTTTATGTGGCAGGATGTATGCTTGGAAAGAAAGCGGGCGAGGAGCTGTTTCTTGAGACTTCCTGGAGGTATGCGCGGGAGATCGAACACTCAGATCAGAACCTGGAAAGAGTAGAAGGGTTCTTAAGTTTAAGAAAAAGTACATTGGATAAATAATGATAGATTGAGATAGAGACACAAAGGGGAGAAGAGGATGAAACGCACAAGGAAAGAAATCCTGAGAATGAGAATACTGATCTTTTGTGCAGTGGTTGTTGTGATTGTTGTCGGGGCAGTGATTGCGTCAAAGATTTCCAAAAGCCAGCCGGATCAGTATGACAAGAATCGTCAGAGACTGGAAAAGCTGGAGAAAGCAGATATTTCGGAGACAGAGAAGCGCTGGACAGATCTCGAAGAGGAGGAGAACAAGACACAGATCGACGAATCAAAAAGAAATGAGTACGGGGTTGTCGTGCTGGACAATGTGGCTCTCAAAAAAGCTTTTGACAATACGGTCATTGTAGGGGATTCTTTCGCAGAGGGGATCCTAAGCTATGGATTTCTTGATGAGGGATCGGTTGTTTATAAGAGAGGAGCATCTGTCAATAAGATCGAAGAAGAGATCCAAAAAGTTATTTCCATGAAGCCGGGGACGGTTGTGATGGAGTTTGGGTGCAATGACCTTTCGATGTACGGGACAGATATTGAAGGCTTCATCAAAAAATATAAAGAAGAAATTGCAAAAGTTAAAAAAGGACTGCCGGATGCGACGATCTATGTGAATTCGATCCTTCCGATGACAGAGGCAAAGATGCAGGAAGAGCCAGGCCGTCAAAAAATCAATGAGTACAATCAGGAGATCCAGAAAATGTGTGAAGAGGAAGGATATCAGTACATAGACAGTACGTTCATCGTGACGAAAAATCCTGGGCTGTTTGAGCAGGACGGCATTCATATGAAAAAAGAGTATTATACACAGTGGCTTTCTTACATTGTAGAAAAGGCGGGACTTTAAGATGAAAAGAAAAGAAGATATACGAGGAACTTTGATGAAGGCCGGCTTTGTGATCGTGATCGTTGTCTATCTGGCGATGCTTTGTATGCGTGGATATGCGAAAGATGTGCCGATCGAAAAAATCAAAGAGGCAGTAGAGAATGCGGGGATTCCGAAAGGGGTTCAGGAACTCAAGGATAGAGATCTCAGAAGATACTATGGAATTGACGGAAGCCAGAATAAGGAATACTTCTTCTACAAAGCGGATTCTTCTATGAATGTGGATGAAGTGCTGGTTATCAAGGCGAGGAACAGCGAGGAAGTCTCCTCATATGAAGCTGCAGTAAAAACGCATCTCGAAAATCAGAAGAAGAGTTTCGAGGGATACGGGGTTACCCAGACAGCACTTTTGAAGAAGGCATATGCGCAGGCAGAAGGAAGCTATGTGATCTACATGGCCGGAGAGAATGCAGACAAGTGGAAATCTGCATTTGAAAAGGCTGTCAAATGATAAGGGGAGGGGAAAAGCAATGCTGATAAACAGTCTGAATTTTATATTTGCGTTTCTGCCGGTCATGTTAATCTTGTATTACGTTGTGCCGGAGAAATGGAAGAACATCGTCCTTGTTCTTTTCAGCATTTATTTTTATGCTTGGGGAGAACCGGTTTATGTGATCTTAATGCTTTTCAGTGCAGTACTTCACTATGCCATGGCATTGGAAATAAAGCGTCAGAAGGAGAGCGGAAAGGGAGCAAAGGGGACACTGATTTTTACGATCGTGCTGGATATATTCATCCTCTGTTTCTTTAAATACTACGGGTATATCCAAGAAGCGGTCAATCAGTTGTTTGGAACGGGATTTTCGGCAGATGCCCTTGGACTTCCAATCGGACTGTCTTTCTTTACATTCAGGAATCTTTCCTATATTGTGGATGTATACAAGGGCAAGTGCCCGGCGGAGAAGGATTTCTTTGCCTTTACTGCGTATGCGTCCCTTTTTGCGACTATGTCTGCCGGTCCGATCGTGAGATATGCTGATGTCAGACAGGATTTCCATACACATCAAGTCTATATGTCAAAACTTGGAGAGGGAGCGCAGAGATTTATCATTGGTCTTTCGAAAAAAGTCATCTTGGCAGATCAGCTGGCTTTGATCGGAAGTCAGATTCAGGAATACGGAGATAATCTGTCGGTTGTCAGTGCCTGGATTTATCTTTTTGCATATACGATGCAGCTCTATTTTGACTTTTCCGGATATTCGGATATGGCTATCGGTATCGGGAAGATGTTGGGGTTCCATTTCCAGGAAAACTTTCAGTATCCGTATGTGGCGAAAAGCGTGACCGATTTCTGGAGAAGATGGCATATTTCATTGAGCAGCTGGTTCAGAGACTATGTATATATTCCGCTTGGAGGAAACCGGGTTTCTGTTGTGAAACATATTCGAAATATCCTTGTTGTCTGGTGTCTGACAGGTATCTGGCACGGTGTGACTTGGAATTTTCCGGTTTGGGGAATTTATTATGGTATACTTTTGATTTTGGAAAAATACGTCTGGAAAGACAAACTTTCCAAACTTCCGGGATGGGTTTCCAATACGTACACGATGATTCTTGTCATGTTTGGATGGCTCATCTTCATGAATCCATCTTTTGACAAGGGACTTACGATGTTTGGCGCGCTTTTTGGCATCGGAGCGACAGGATTTATGGATGTGACAGCAGGATACTATCTGAAAACAGGCATTCTTCTTTTTGTGATCTGCGTACTTGCGGCAAGGCCGGCTCTTTCTCGGTTTGCGAATAAGATCATGGAGAAATCTTCGGTCATCACGGTTCTTGTCTATGGCGTGCTCTTTTTGATATGCATTTCCGGACTTGTATTTAATTCATACCGGCCGTTTTTGTATATGCAGTTTTGATCGGAGGTAGAGTAAATGAAAAAGAGAAAGAAGCGTACAGCGTATTATGTCGGCGTGATGTTTGGTGTCATAGTGCTGGCATTCTCGCTTATAAATGTTTTTTCCGGCACGAAAAAGGTGTCTGAGACAGAAAATAGAGCATTGGCACAAAGACCGAAGCTTAGCGTGGACTCTGTTTTGTCCGGACAGTATGCGTCGGAGTATCAAGAATTTTTCAATGATCAGTTTGTTTTGCGGGATGCCTGGATCAAATTAAAGACGGGGTTTGACAGAGCCCTTGGCGTGGTTGAGGAAAATGGCGTGTATCTTGGAAAGGATGGATATCTTCTGGAAAAATTTGAAAAGCCGGATCAGAAAAATGTAAGCGCCACAGTAGAAGCAATGAAGACATTTCGCGAAAAGCACGAAGATATCCCGCATTATGCCATGATCATTCCAAGTGCGGAAAACATTTTGAAGGACAAGCTCCCGGCTCTCGTTCCGTCAGTAAACCAGGACAGTTACCTTGATAATACGTTTCAGGAGCTTTCCAAAAGTGGGATAAATGTGGTCGATGTCCGTACGGCTTTGAAGAAAAATAAAGATCAGAAAATTTATTACCAGACAGACCACCACTGGACAACGTACGGTGCTTATGTAGCTTTTCAACAGTTTGCGGAAGCGGCTGGACTGGATGCTTCGGCAGTGACTTATGAAAAACTTCCTGTTACGGATCAGTTTCAGGGGACGCTGTCAGCAAAAAGTGGTTTTCGTACAGGGGAGAAAGAAGAGGTTGATGTCTATCTCCCAAAAAGAAACACGAATACAACACAGGAGCAGCTTTCTTCTGTAATTGAATATACAGATAACCAGAAAAAGACGGGAAGTTTTTATAATACAGATAAACTGGACCAGAGAAATGCCTATGAAGTCTTTTTCGGAGGGAATCACGGTCTGATGAAGATCAAGACGCCGACGACGGAAAACAAACGTCTTCTTGTGATGAAGGATTCTTATGCCAACTGTTTTCTGCCATTTCTGGCTCCGTACTACCGTGAGATCGTCGTTGTGGATCCAAGATATTATTACGGAAATATCGAGGAGCTGATGGAGACAGAAGGGATAACCGAGGTGCTTTATCTTTACAGTGCACCGACCTTCTTTTCTGATACATCTCTGTCTGTGGCTATGGAATAGGAGAAGAAGATGAAGATCATCATTTCGCCGGCAAAGAAAATGAGGAAAAACACAGATGCGATCATGTGGGAGAGCGAACCTATTCTTTTGGAGGAAACGAAAGTACTGAAAAGCTGGCTTGCATCGCTTTCTTATGAGGAGCTGAAATCACTGTGGAAATGCAGTGACAAAATCGCAGAGGTCAACTTCCAGCGTATACAGCATATGCAGTTGGACAGAAACAGGACAGCGGCCCTTCTTGCGTACGAAGGGATCCAGTATCAGTATATGGCGCCGGAAGTTTTTTCAGATGACGCGTGGACATATGTGCAGGAACACCTCAGGATCCTGTCTGGGTTTTACGGAGTCTTGCGGCCGCTGGACGGTATTGTGCCATATCGTCTGGAAATGCAGGCAAAACCAGGCCCTGGCGGGTGTGCGGATTTGTACGCATACTGGGGTAAAAAGATCTGCGATACACTGATCAAGGATGAGGAATGTATCCTGAATCTGGCATCTGCGGAATATGCAAAGTGTATTTCCCGCTATCTTCCTGATACAGTGCGGATGGTAACCTGCATCTTTGCCGAAGAAAAAAACGGGAAATATGTCCAGGCAGGGACGATGGCAAAGATGGCACGGGGAGAGATGACCCGCTATCTGGCAGAAAATCAGATTCAGAAGCTGGAAGAGATAAAACAGTTTGGCGGACTGGACTTTTGCTTTGCGCCGGAAAAATCTTCGGACAAGGAGCTGATCTTTCTAAGACAGAGCGAAAAGATTGCGTTGACGTAGCGGACGGTTCTAAGTATAATAAAGGATAGAATAAGACTGTCCGTTTGTATGTCCGGACAGAGAGAAGGAGTTTGGCAAATGAAGAGAGTATTACTGAAACTGAGCGGCGAAGCGCTTGCCGGGGACAAGAAGACAGGTTTTGACGAAGCGACATGTCTTGGTGTGGCAGGACAGGTAAAGCAGCTTGTGGATAAAGGATTCCAGATTGCCGTTGTGACTGGCGGAGGAAATTTCTGGAGAGGCAGGACGAGTGAGACGATCGATCGTGTCAAAGCAGATCAGATCGGGATGTTGGCTACAGTTATGAACTGTATTTATGTGGCTGATATTTTCCGTCATGTCGGTATGAAGACAGAGATCTTTACTCCGTTTGTGTGCGGTGCTTTTACATCCCTCTTCTCTAAAGATGCGGCTGTGAAGGCGCTGGAAGAAGGGAAAGTGATCTTCTTTGCAGGCGGGACAGGGCATCCGTATTTTTCAACGGACACAGGAGCTGTATTGAGAGCTATTGAGATTGAGGCGGATGCAATGCTCCTTGCAAAAGCGATCGATGGTATCTATGACAGCGACCCGAAGGTAAACCCGGATGCAAAGAAATTTGACGAGATTTCGATACAGGAGATCATCGACAGAAAACTGATGGCGGTAGATCTGACGGCATCCATCATGTGCCTGGAGAATAAGATGCCGATGCTCGTATTTGGACTGAATGAGGAAAACAGTATTGTCAACACGATGAGCGGGCATTTTACAGGAACAAAAGTAACAGTATAAGAAAATGTGGAGGAAGAAACAATGCATGAAAGATTGAAAGTATATGAGGAGAAAATGCAGAAATCTGTAAAAAGTCTGGAAGGAGAGCTTGCGACAATCCGTGCGGGAAGAGCAAATCCGCATATCCTGGACAAGCTTGCGGTAGACTACTACGGATCTCCGACACCGATCCAGCAGGTGGCAAATGTTTCCGTACCGGAGGCAAGAATGATTCAGATCCAGCCGTGGGAAAAGAAGATGTTAAAGGAGATTGAGAAAGCGATTCTCGTATCCGATATCGGCATTAACCCGACAAATGACGGACAGGTTATCCGCCTTGTATTTCCGGAACTCACAGAAGATCGCCGTAAAGAGATCGCAAAAGATGTAAAGAAAAAAGGTGAACAGGCGAAAGTGGCAGTGCGCAATATCAGAAGAGATGGAAACGATGCCTGCAAGAAGCTCAAAGGTACGGAAGTGTCTGAGGATGAGATCAAAGATATGGAAGATGAGCTTCAGAAACTGACGGATAAGTACATCAAAGAGGTGGAAAAAGCCGTAGAAGCAAAGACAAAAGAAGTCATGACAGTATAGGCAGGACCGAGACAAAGACAGTTAAGCAAGGAGGAGTCTACCTCCTTGCTTTATGTGCGTTAAGGAGGAGACGGATGAAAGTACCGCAGCATATTGCGATCATTCTGGATGGGAATGGACGCTGGGCAAAAAAGAAAGGGATGCCGCGCAATTACGGACATGCACAAGGAAGCAAAAATGTTGAGAGGATCTGCGAGGCAGCCTACAAGATGGGGGTAAAATACCTGACTGTGTACGCATTTTCCACGGAAAACTGGAGTCGGCCGGACGAGGAAGTGCAGGCATTGATGAAGCTTTTGAGAAATTATATGAAGACATGCCTGAAGACTGCAGAGAAAAACCGGATGCGCGTCCGGGTAATTGGAGACAAGAAGGGACTCGATGATGATATCAGAAATCGGATTGAGGAACTGGAAAAGGCATCAGATAAAAATGACGGCTTGAATTTCCAGATTGCCATCAATTATGGAAGCCGGGACGAAATGGTACGTGCCATGCGTAAGATGGCCATGGATGTAAAAGAAGGAAAAGTGGATCCACAAGCCATCGACAGCTCTCTTTTTGAGAGTTATCTGGATACCCATGATATCCCGGATCCGGATCTTTTGATCCGTACAAGCGGGGAACAAAGATTGTCAAACTATCTGCTGTGGCAGTTGGCATATACGGAGTTTTATTTTACAGATGTCCTTTGGCCTGATTTTACAAAAGAGGAATTGGAAAAGGCAATTCTGCAATATAATAATAGGGACAGGAGATACGGAGGAGTAAATAAGGAGGAACAGACAGATGTTTAAGACGAGATTGCTGAGCGGAATACTTCTGGTCATCATTGCCCTGGCGACGATCATACCGGGGAATGATATTTTGTTTGCCCTGCTTCTTCTGGTCAGTCTGATTGGAATGAGTGAATTGTACAAGGTCATGAATGTACACAAAAATCTCCTGGGGATCACAGGCTATCTGGCAGCAGCGGCGTATTATGTACTGATTCGTTTTCAGTTTACAGGTACAGGCGGAAATGCGGCTCTGGATGCAATAGAGGAGCAGGGACTTGGATTTCTTATTATTATTTTCCTTATTGTACTGATGGCAGTGTACGTATTTTCCTATCCGAAATATGTGGCAAACCAGGTTATGACGGTATTTTTCGGTGTGTTTTATGTGGCAGTCATGCTGTCCTATGTCTACCAGGCCAGAATGATTCCGGAAGAAGGAGCATTTCTTGTATGGCTTGTATTCCTCTGCTCCTGGGGATGTGACACGTGCGCATACTGTGTAGGCATGCTCATTGGAAAACACAAGATGGCGCCGAAACTAAGTCCGAAAAAATCGGTGGAAGGCGGCATTGGCGGCGTCGTTGGAGCAGCCCTTCTGGGTGCACTTTATGCCCTTGCAGTCAATAAGTGGGGAGGTGCGTCTGTGAGTCCGGCGCTTTACGCTGTGATCTGTGCGGCAGGCGGACTGATCTCTATGGTGGGAGACCTGGCAGCTTCCGCCATCAAGCGAAACCATGACATCAAAGATTACGGAAAACTTATCCCGGGACACGGTGGTATCCTGGATCGTTTTGACAGCGTGATCTTTACCGCTCCGATCATCTATTATCTTGGAGTGATGTTTGTTTAGGAAAGAGGAAGAACATGAAGAAAATTGCGATACTTGGCTCTACTGGTTCCATCGGCACACAGACGCTGGAAGTGGTAAGTGAGCAGAAAGATATAGAGGTAGAAGCGCTGGCGGCTGGAAGCAGTATAGAGCTTCTGGAGCAGCAGATCCGGACATATCATCCAAAGTTTGTCTGTGTTTTTCAGGAAGAGAAAGCACGTGAACTGAAAGACAGGATTCAAGATCTTCCGGTAAAGATTGGTGCCGGGATGGATGGCCTCATCGAGGCGGCAACGATGGAAGGTGTGGAGATCGTTGTGACGGCGGTGGTTGGAATGATTGGGATCCGACCGACCATTGCTGCAATTGAGGCGGGAAAAGATATTGCTTTGGCAAACAAAGAGACTCTTGTGACTGCAGGACACCTCATCATGCCTCTGGCAAAGAAAAAAGGTGTGAAGATCCTGCCGGTGGACAGTGAACACAGCGCTATTTTCCAGGCGCTTCAGGGGAACAGTGGAAATAAGATAAAAAAGATTCTTCTGACAGCATCAGGAGGTCCTTTCCGAGGAAGAACACGGGAAGAACTTCAAAATGTACAGGTGGAGGATGCCCTGAAGCATCCAAACTGGGCGATGGGACGGAAGATTACCATCGATTCTTCCACTATGGTCAATAAAGGGCTGGAAGTCATGGAGGCAAAGTGGCTTTTTGACGTGGCCATCGATGATATCCAGGTCGTCGTTCAGCCACAGTCTGTCATCCATTCGATGGTTGAGTACGAAGATGGTTCCGTCATGGCACAGCTTGGGACTCCGGATATGAAACTGCCGATCCAGTATGCGCTCTACTATCCGCATAGGCGTTTCCTCCCGGGAGAAAGGCTTGATTTCTGGAAACTTCAGCATCTGGATTTCGAAAAGCCGGATACGGATACTTTTTACGGACTTTCCCTTGCGTACGAGGCGGGAAGGACGGGAGGAAGCCTCCCGACTGTTTACAATGCGGCCAATGAGAAGGCCGTGGCAATGTTTCTTGACAGAGAGATCTCCTATCCGGAGATCGTGGAGATCATTGAGGACTGTATGAGAGCACATCATGTGATCGAACATCCGACCCTTGATGAGATTCTCAGTACGGAAGAGATGACATACGAGAGGATTCACAGCAGGAGGTAAAACAGAATTTGGGAATCATACTTGCAATCATTCTATTTGGTTTTATAATTTTTTTCCATGAGCTTGGGCATTTCCTTCTGGCAAAAGCAAATGGCATCGAAGTGCAGGAGTTTGCGATTGGGATGGGGCCAAAGCTTGTGGGATTTCAGCGGAAAGAGACGTTTTATGCGATCCGCCTCCTTCCACTTGGCGGGTACTGTGCGATGGGCGAAGACGAAGAGGACGGAAGTGTAGGCAACTTTAACCAAAAATCTGTCTGGAGAAGAATTTCTGTCATTGCGGCAGGACCGGTTTTTAACTTTATTCTGGCCTTTGTTCTGGCGCTTATCATCACAGCGTGGATCGGAGCAGATCGTCCGATCGTGGCAAATGTGGATGCTTCATTTCCAGCTGCGGAGGCGGGAATGAAAGAAGGGGATGTGATCAAGGAGATCAACGGTAAAAATATCCATCTTTTCCGGGAAGTGACGACGCATAACCAGCTTTATCAGAACCAGCCAATCGATCTTACGTATGAGCGGGACGGGAAGGAAACGACCGTTCATCTGGAACCGATGCTGGATGAGGAACTTGGAATGTATCGGTTTGGCTTCTCTGGCGGAGCCTATGAAAAGATGAATGTATTTGACACAGTGCGATACAGCGGTTATGTAGTGAAATACTGGATTTCTTCCACACTGGAGAGTTTAAAGCTTCTCGTGACGGGACAGGTCAGCGTAAAGAACTTATCAGGTCCGGTAGGGATCGTGGATGTCGTGCAGGATACGTACAATCAAAGCCGAAGCGGCGGTGTACCGCTCGTAGCGCTCAATATGATGAATCTTATGATCTTGCTTTCTGCAAACCTGGGTGTTATGAATCTTCTTCCTCTTCCGGCTCTGGATGGAGGCAGACTGGTGTTCCTCCTGATAGAAGCTGTAAGGAAAAAACGGATTCCCCCGGAAAAAGAAGGATATGTCCATATGATAGGGATGGCCTGTCTTCTTCTTCTGATGGTATTTGTCATGTTTAACGATATACAGAGGATCTTTTTTGGATAATTTGAAGCTGAATAGATGCAGAGAAAGAAAAGTACTGCGGCGAGTCCGTGGTACTTTTTCTGTTTTTGCAGTCATATCCTGTGATGAGAAACAGTTTGAGGCGAAGTATGAGAAAAGTATATGGAATGCAGGAAGATCACATTGACAAGGGACGGCTGAAGATCCGGATCACTTCGGAAGTGACTGCCTTTCCGGTGGAAGGAGCAGATATTCGGATTTCCTACACAGGTATGCCGGAAAGCACTGTGGAGTCGGTAAGCACAGACGATTCGGGACAGACGGAGACGCTGGAACTTCCGGCGCCGCCATTGGAGTACAGTCTGGATGAGAATCAGGATGAACAGCCATACTCGGAATATACGCTGGAAGTGACTGCTCCGGGATTTGAGAAGATACAGATTGCAGGTGCAGAAATCCTTCCAGATGTCACAGCACTTCAGGATATTCGTATGAAACCGCAGGATAATCAGGGAAGAGAAGAGGTGTTTGTCATACCAGCACATACGTTGTTTGGAACTTATCCGCCGAAAATTCCCGAAGATGAAATCAAGCCAATGGATGAAACCGGGGAGATCGTACTGAGCCGGGTTGTTGTCCCGGAATTTGTTGTTGTTCACGATGGATCGCCTAGAGACAGCACGGCGGAAAATTTTTATGATCGCTACAAAGACTACATCAAGAATGTAGCATCAAGTGAAATCTATGCTACCTGGCCAAGAGAGACGATCAAGGCAAATGTGCTGGCCATCATGTCTTTTACCTTAAACCGGGTTTACACAGAATGGTACAGAAATATACGGTGATTCATGGTTGCAAAACATTTACTTTAAATGGGCTTGTTATTCGATTTACTGGTAAAACATCATACGAACTGGAATATCTATAATCAGGACAGGCAGACCATTTTCAAAATGAAAGACTGACTTAATTCAGCCATAGGCTCAATTACATAAAACACCGCTACATTTATGATTTATTCAATCTCAATGTAGCGGTTATCATATCTGATGTTATCTATACATAGCAGAAATTCTAAATATCACGAATTCCATAATGCATCATATTTTTCATAATATTCTTCATAATGAAAATCATTGTAATTTTGTGGAAACAGAGAGTGACTGACAAAAGCAGGAGACTCTATATTACCTTTTCGACTTATAACATAATCAGCTGCATAAGCAAGTTCGGAAATAAATACTTGCTCTATTCTACAGCTTATCATCTGACACCATAACAATTCGATAAATTGTAAACAGTTATAAACATAATCAATATCTCTCGGATTGAGTTGTAAAGTCTTTTGCAAAGATACGATTTCATCAACGATCAAGCACCCATTTTCATCTTTGCTCAAACGCCGGCGCTAAGCAGCCGTGGGGAGGATTTCTGCCAGAACAATCTGTGCATTCCCGTTCGAAAGGCCGCTGTCAGCCATGACGTCACCAAGGTATGCGACTTCGCAGTCGCCTTCGGATAATCCATTTGGAACGGGGCTCGCCTTTGTAAAAAGAATATTATTGCCTGTATGTCCATTTTATTCCATATGATTCACATGAAAAAATCTCATTTTTGTGGTAGCATATTACCTGTAAGTATAATAATAAAGGAGTGATAGAAAAATGACAAAAGAAGCAAGAAAATGGGCATTTAAAGAATCGATCGTGTGTGGTATTCCAACCATAATACTTACTGCGATTATTATGTATTTTTCTCTGAGCAGGGAATTCGCAGAAAATCCGCTGACACTGGCTGAATTCGGAGTCAAAATTGGTGGTACCGTTACCGTCACATCTTTAATCTGCTGTTTCCTTCAGTATCTGATCGTTGGCAAGACATTTAAAGCTCAGTTTGCCAAGAATGGGAAAAAGCTCCCTCCTATGGATAGCCGCGAAAAACAACTGATCTTCCCCCTGTGGGTACCTGCAAAATGGTGGGCATATGTGATTTTCACTTCTTTCTTTGCAGGGATGTTGATCGGCTCTGGCCTTCCATGTTTCCTGGCCAGCTGGGGCATCAATCCCGGCGGAATCGGTCGTCTGGGACATGCAATACTCTCTGGTGTAATCAATGGCCTTGGCACTTGGTATGCAGTATATCTGGCTCATATTTTCCTAGTACAGTTTTTCAATGAAAAAAACAACTAATAATCTGATTGCCCCCTTAAACACTGTACTTATCAACATATTCAAGGTAAGCGTTCAATAAAATAATGGATATCTTTTCACAAGGTATTCCGCTATGGGGCTGTCGCACGAGGAATGAAATTCCTCATACGGCATGCCCCTCTTTTCTCGCTTATTTCAGAAAAATATCCAGATGATCTGTCTGTTTGGCGTTTTGAACCTTTTAAATTTACGCGCTCTTCTTTAACACAAACGGATGTGTTCCGGTTGTCACGGATATACGCACAAGTCGCAAGCTTTGTGATCAGCCCTTTATCCAGCTCACGGTCTTCATAGTACTCAATCGCTTCCACACATGCCTGGCTTTCACTGAGCCTGGCCTCATGGATCCGGCGATGGATGGTGTTCTTCCTGCGGGAAACGTTTTCTGCGTCTACGAGAAGAGCCAGACGGTCCTCAAAGGAGAGCGCCTTATAACGCT
This sequence comes from Sellimonas caecigallum, assembly GCF_019754295.1. Classification (GTDB taxonomy): domain Bacteria; phylum Bacillota; class Clostridia; order Lachnospirales; family Lachnospiraceae; genus Sellimonas; species Sellimonas caecigallum. Next base: position 15,679 of record NZ_VIRV01000028.1, read on the forward strand.
GAGGTTCTTCCAATTGTGACTCCAATTCCCGTGCCATACCGGGAAGCCTCAGAGCACGCAATTCTTTGACAGTTGAGAGGTCGATCATTTTTCATCGCCTCCTTCCCGGAACTGTTCTGCGCCACGGGTAAAGCCGCGGCTCCGGCGGTGATTTGTCCTTTGGATGGATGATGGATCTGTTTTCCCATCTTTCTTTACCGAGGATTTCAGCAAGGCCTGTATCCCACGGATGGAAGGATCTCCACTAAACAAAAGGATTTGCCGGCATGCTTCTTCGATCTGCTCAGCTTTGTATCGATCTGCGTATTTTTTCAGGCTGACACAAGACTTAAAGCCCTGCTCAGGAGCCTTTCCGGATTCCAGGAAGAAGCGGACGACTTTTTCTGTATTGGGGCCGATCGTGGAGGCCCAGGACTGGAAATCATCTTTCGTGTAGGTAAGATACTGCCGATGGTTCTCCGGCATATGCGAGGTTATCATGACCGGATCCCGCTTACGGTTGACCTCTCTTGGATGGACAGCCACCCGGTTCCCGTGGAAGAATACTTCCACTGTATCATGCGTCACACGGACGCTGACCGATTCCCCGATCAGATCATAGGGAACAGAATACTTGTTTAATCCGTCAGTTACGGTATAATCAAGAAGAACTGTCTGATCCGACCAGAGAGACGGTTCATAGGGATTGACAGGGAGCGGCTGCATGAATTCTTTTTCCTCATGGATATAAGCATCACGGCGGTTCCCTTCCCGCTTTTTAAAGGTATAACCATTGAGCTCTTCCAGCTTTTCAGCAACTGCCTCTTTGGCATCGGCCAGGGAAAAGAATGTGTCATTCCGCAGCGCTGCCAGGATCCACGTAGACGCATAAGAGACACTGCCCTCGGCATGGCTCTTATCCTGCGGACGGCGAATGCGCGCAGGAACAATCGCAGTACCATAGTGATCGGCAAGCTCCGAATAGCTGCGGTTCAGGACTGTATCCAGACGGGTGTTTTTCAGCACACCGGTACGGAGATTGTCCGGGATTGTCAGCCTGGGGACGCCCCCGAAATACTCATAGGCATGTACATGGCAGAGCAGCCAGTTTTCAGACTTCATGTCACTGCAGAGTTCGGCATAAACATAGCAGCTGCAGGGAAGAACCCCTACAAAAAGGTATGCGGGAACCGTTTCCCCAGTAACAGGATCTTTGATCGGCAGTGTCCCGCCTGCCCAGTCCACTTCCATGGCATCTCCGGGCTTATGATGGATCCTCATCGTAGCTTTGGCTTTTTTTGCCCATACCCGGTAAATGTCACAAAACTGTGTATACTGGTATGGGACACGCCCGGCATTGGAGCAATTGACCTGATATTCTTTCCAAAGCAATGTCAGGTTCACTCCTTTTTTCGCCAGTTCGCGATGAATCCAGGCACAGTCCGGTTCTAGATAAACATTTGCTTTTTCCTGTCGTTCCGGATAAAGCAGGACATAAAGCTGTGGATTTGTCACCTCCTCTCCAAGCGGCCACCGGATGCCTTTCTCATCCGCAAGCCGTTCAACTTCCATTACGGTGTTGCGGGAGCTGTGCAGCGATCCGGCGATCTGAGTGATGTTGTGTCCAAGGCTCTGGAGCCTCAGGATTTCGCGATAATCTACCATGATCATCGTCCTCCTTAAATGATAGTCACACAAATGTGTGCCATCATCATTATAAGAATGACTTTGATCACCGACCATACCTCTCCGAGATCAGTGATCTGAATCTCCGTGAAAGGTGATCAGATTGACCGTGAAGGATGGTCAGTTTATCTGAAATATACAATCTGAAGTTTCTAAATACCCGTCAAACAACAACTCTTTATATTTTTTAGGTACTAATTTAACAATGATATTACGATTGTTTTTATAAACTAGTTTACTTAGAAACCAAAGTTTTGAACAGACTTTATAAAGTGTCATTTTATTAGAACATTCATTTTCTTTACCTGTTACTATATATTGTAGGAGTTCTTCACAGACACCGTAGTCTATTTCTCGTATATATTCAATGATAGTAGACTTTGTTGTTAAAATTTGTCCAGAATGTGGTAATTCCCTTTGATTCGACATTTCTATTTATATTATACTTTATATATTTGTTTTATTATAGGTGGCATGGTTAAGCATATGGAACAACCATTTTTCTCTTATAATTTTCTAATGCGTCAAACACTTTATGATATACTACCTGATTTGGATAATATCTATAATCGGCAAATATCGAAATTCCATTTTTATAAAAGTGTTCTAAGATAGCAGCGGCACAGCCAGAACTTCGGCTTTCACCATATTCACATTGGCAGATAATATCCATACCATCTCTTTTAGCACTATATATAAATTCTGCGACAGAATCTGCTTCTGGAAAGTAAGTCTCATATGTCAATCCAAATTCTGGAAGAACAGATAAATCTATATCATGAATTGCTACATGAACAACCCTATCGGTTTTTCCAGTGTAATCTACAGGCGTATGGATTACACTCTTACAACAGTCCACAGGGTCACAAAAACTAATAACGGCAACATTGTTCGGAAAGTTTGCATTTAATAATTGTTCAATAGCTTTCCTTGAATATATAGATACATTCATATCTTCTCACCCTCCACAATTTGTAAATACTTAT
>NZ_VIRV01000029.1 GCF_019754295.1 Sellimonas caecigallum
AAATTATATATATTTATCTTTTCATAATAATAAGTTATAATTGCCATACAAAGAACCGAAAAAGGAGGAAGCACATGCTTGACTTTCGCATATATACCTTTCTCGAAGTGTGCAAATACATGAACTTCACAAAAGCAGCGGAAAGTCTGCACATCACGCAACCTGCTGTCTCACAGCATATCCGCTATATTGAAGAATACTACGGTACCCGGCTTTTTTCTTTCCAAGGGAAACGCCCTGTGCTGACAGAAACCGGGAACTATCTTTTCCATGCTTTTACGACTTTGAGCCACGATCAGATCTATCTGAAGGAGACACTTGCCGCCATGGAAAAACAGCAGCCTTCTGTTGTCTTCGGAGTCACACTGACGATCGGGGAATTCGTCATGCCTCAATTTTTGATTTCTTATCAAAAACGGCATCCCGACACGACTCTCACGATGATCACAGCCAACACTCATGAACTACTTTCCCGTATATCGGACGGCGAGATCGACTTTGCCTTGGTGGAAGGTTATTTTGACAAGACACAGTACGACTACCTTACCTTCTCCTCCGAACCATATATCGCCGTCTCCGGAAGTCCTCTTCCGCACGGCGAACGTCCTGCCACTGTCCGTGATCTTCTTGGTCAAAAACTCATTATCCGGGAAGCCGGATCAGGCACAAGGGAGATCCTGGAGAAGTATTTGACTGCCCGGAATCTTTCTTTCTCAGATTTTTCGGGCATCTCCGAGATCGGAAATATCCACGCGCTGAAGTCTCTTGTGACTGCCGGCCTTGGCATCACTTTTGTTTACCGGTGCGCAGTCGAGGAAGAACTGAAAAATGGGACACTTTTTGATATCACACCAGAGGACTTCTCTGTCACTCACGATTTCACTCTGATCTGGCAGAAGGGAAGCATGTTTTCTTCCCGATACCACACACTTTTTGAAGAATGGAAAAAATAAAAAAATGAAAAATCTGTTTACTAAAATAAATATAAAAAGAGTTTTGAAAATCATGTTTGGAAATATCCTGATTACCGGTGCGTACGCTTTTATTACGGTGCCAAACAAGATCGTAAACGGAGGAGTCACGAGTTTTTCTATGGTTTTGGAAGAGTTCTCCTCCATTCCCATTACCTATTTTGTAGACTTTATTACCATCCTGCTCTTGATCTGCTGCTACATTTTTCTTGGGAAAACCTATTTTACCGGTACGATCCTGAGCTGTATTTGCTATCTTGTTTTCTTTTCCATCTTTCATGACACAGGTCTGTACCTTGTGATGAATCCGATCTTGTGCACGGTAATTGCCGGTGTGCTTGTGGGGATCGGATATTATTTCTGCATCAGCGCCAAGTCCACTGCTGTCGGTTTTGATGTCATCGCACTGATCCTGAATAAAAAAAATCCGAAAGTCAATATCGCACTTTGCATGTATACGATCAACGTGTGCGTATTGCTTTTCGGATTATTTGCATATAGAATGATATCAATCCTCATGGGGATTGGATTTACTTCCCCCAGTCTCTGACTTTAAATCATTTTTTGAAAAAAGCAGCGTAATCGTCGTTCCTTTTCCAACTTTACTTTCTGTCTTGATCCGGATTTGATGCATAGCCGCCCCATGTTTGACGATGGACAATCCAAGACCTGTTCCTCCTGTTTCCTTGGAGTGGCTTTTGTCTACCCGGTAAAACCGTTCATATATCCGCTCGATCTCTTCTTGAGGAATCCCGATTCCAGTGTCTTTTACGATGACTTTAGGCCCTTCCAGTGTATTTCCGACCCATACTTTGACGCTTCCGCCATCTTTGTTGTACTTCACGGCATTTTCACAAATATTCCAGATCATCTCGTCCAGTACACGATACACTCCCTCATAATAGACCGGTTCGCCGTTGAGTTCCATAGACACATGGTGCCTCTCTGCCATACGTTCCAGCCTGGAAATCGTATCCTCGCAGATCGAATAAAGATCCACTCTTTCGTGTTCCAGCCCTACTCCGCCTTCATCCAGCTTGGACAATTTGATGATATCTTCCACAAGGACGATCAGCCGGCTTGCCTCTTTATAGATGCGTTCTGCAAATCCCGGCATGTCTTCCGCCTTCACAAGCCCGCTTTTCATGATCTCAGCATACCCGGATATGGAAGTGAGGGGCGTTTTCAATTCGTGAGAAACATTGGCTGAAAATTCCCTTCTCATCCGCTCGTTCTTTTCCTTCTCTTTTCTCTGGCTTTCCATGCTGAGCAGCAGAGGTGTGAGCTCATCGTACACCTCGTTCTCAATCGGATGCTCCAGATCCAGCTCATTGATCGGCCTTACCAGACGAATGGCAAGCCATTTGGAAAGACGCCAGGCTACCACGATCAGCACTGCCGCAATCAGAGCCATGTACGGCAGGATGTCAACCGCTGTACGGCTCACGCTGTCCATCGGCTTTGCCACGCGGAGCACCGTCCCGTCATCCAGGAGAAGCGCGTAGTAAAAAAGCTCTTCCCCCACTGTATCCGACACCCTTGTATCTTGTCCATGCCCACTTTCCAGCGCCTCTTTTACTTCTTTTCGGTTTCTGTGGTTTTCATCCACCTTTTCATGTCCGTTGGAATCATAAAGCACCTCTCCGTTCGGAGCGATCTGAGTGACTCGCGTAGCCGTGTTAGCTGCATCCATTTCCTTTAAATAACCGCTTCCGGATATGTCGATTGCTGTCTTTATGTACTTTGCTTCCTGCCTCGCATCGTTTTCCATGATCTGAAGGGTATGGTTATATATGATCACGATCAGAAACGCATAAGCTGCAAGTAAGGTAAGGGCAATCATAAAAATCATATTTCTCTGAATCTTTTTTCTCATTCTTCTCCCTGCCCGTCGGTAATACGGTATCCGACACCTCTTACTGTCTCAATAACCTCGCCGGCTGTCCCCAGTTTCTGTCTCAGCGTCCGTATATGGACGTCCACCGTCCTCGTCTCTCCATCAAAATCATATCCCCAGATTTCTTCCAAAAGCCGGTCTCTCGTGAGTACGATCCCTTTATTGTGGATCAGTCTTTTTAGCATTTCGTATTCTTTCAGTGTGAGGCTTACACTTTTTCCCTCCACTTCCACCTCATGCTTTCTTTCATTTATGGTAATCTTTCCGGCTCTCAAAAGCTCTGCCTCTTCTTTTTTCTTTGTCCTTCGTAAAACTGCTTTGATCCTCGAAATCAGCTCCATCATACCAAACGGTTTGGCCACATAGTCATCTGCCCCGCTGTCGAGTCCGGACACTTTGTCGTATTCCGCACCTTTTGCAGTAACCATAATGACTGGAATATCTCTTGTCTTTTTGTCTTCTTTGAGCTTTTTCAGAATGGTTAAACCATCTTCCCCTGGCAGCATGATGTCGAGCAAAATAAGCTCTGGCAGACGCTCTGCCAAAGCTTTAAAAAAAACCTCTCCGTCTTCAAACCCTTCTGCTTCCATTCCAGTACTCGATAATGTGTATACTACCAGCTCCCTGATATTTCTGTCATCTTCTACACAATAGATCATTTCTATTCTCCTGCTTTCTCTCTGTCATGAATAGCCTGAGCTCCGTGGTGGTTTCCTGTGATAGAAAATTCTACCCACTCCGCAATGTTGGTCGCATGATCGCCGATACGTTCCAGATATTTTGTAACCATGATCTGATCGATGGCTTCCGCGCCTTCTTCTCCGTTTCCTTTTGCGATATAATCAATGATTTCTTGTCTTACTTTTTCAAACAGTCTATCAACTTCATCATCTGCCAGCATGACCTTTTTAGCCAGCATCATGTTCTGATCCACGTATGCCTGAACACTTTCTGTTACCATCTTCGCTGTTGCCTGTGCCATGACACCGATATCTTCATTCGGTTTTGCCTTTCCAAGCTTTGCTGTAAGCAAAATCTCTGCGATGTCGGATGCCTGATCTCCGATTCGCTCCATATCAGTGATCATCTTGAGAGCTGCGGAAATCTGGCGCAGATCTTTTGCAACCGGCTGCTGCTGTAAGAGCAGCTTCAGACAAAGACGCTCAATATCTTTTTCTGCCTGATCGATCTCTTCATCTGCCAGAATTACCTCTCTTGCCTGCTCTTCTTTTCCTTCCAGGATCGCCTCTGTGGCCTTTGTGATGGCGATCTCACAAAGTTCGCCCATATGGATCAGCTGTTCTTTCAGAGAATCAAGCTGCATATCGAATTTGTTTCTCATTCTTAACCGAACCTCCCTGTAATATAATCTTCTGTTCTTTTGTCGGACGGGATAGAGAATAATTTTTCCGTATTATTGTACTCGATCATTTCTCCAAGCAGGAAGAACGCTGTGTTATCCGAAATACGCACTGCCTGCTGCATGTTATGTGTAACCATAACAATAGTATAATCTTTTTTGAGGTCTGCCGCAAGGTCTTCGATCTTAGACGTGGAGATCGGATCCAGCGCGGATGTCGGCTCATCCATAAGAAGCACTTCCGGCTCTACCGCCAATGCTCTTGCGATGCAAAGTCTCTGCTGCTGTCCGCCGGACATGCCAAGAGCGCTTTTTTTCAATCTGTCTTTTACTTCATCCCAGATTGCCGCATTCCGAAGTGACTTCTCTACGATATCATCCAATTTGGATTTGGAATGGATACCGTGTGTACGAGGCCCGTAAGCAATATTGTCGTAAATGCTCATCGGGAACGGGTTCGGTTTCTGGAAAACCATCCCCACACGCTTTCTAAGCGTATTTACATCTGTTGACTTTGCATATATATCCTGCCCGTCCAGAAGGATTTTCCCCTGGATCCTGCATCCTTCCACAAGGTCATTCATTCTGTTAAGCGATTTCAAAAGCGTCGATTTTCCACATCCGCTCGGCCCAATGAATGCCGTGATCTTATTTGCCTCAATTTCCAGATTCACATTTTTCAGCGCCTGAAAACTGCCATAAAACAAATCCATGTCCTTTATATCAATTTTGCCCATCGTTATTTCCCCTTTGTAAGTTTTCTCGCAACAAATGCAGATAATGTGTTCATTCCAACTACCAGTATAAGCAGAATGACCGCAGTCGCGTATGCCTGATCCATATATAATCCTTCACTGGAAAGATTGTACATGTGAAGTGCCAGTGTACGTCCGGCATCCATCGGCGTCTTCGCCATATCAGGAACCGTACCAGATGTATACATCAGCGCAGCCGTCTCTCCCATGATACGCCCGATAGCAAGGATGACACCTGCCATGATACCTGGAATTGCGGACGGCAGTACAATTCGGAAAATGGTACGCAGTTTGCCTGCCCCAAGTCCAAAACTTCCTTCCCGGTATGTATCCGGAACAGACTTCAACGCTTCTTCTGTCGTTCTCATGATCAGCGGAAGGATCATGATAGACATAGTAAATGCACCTGCCAAGATCGAGTATCCCCATCCAAGAGCTGTAACGAAAAACAACATACCGAACAAACCATATACGATGGACGGAATACCGGAAAGCGTCTCTGTAGTAAGACGGATCAGGCCGATAAAACGGTTTCCTTTTTTCGCATATTCCACAAGAAAGATAGCAGAAAAAATACCAAAAGGTACTGCAATGATCAGAGAAAGCAGTGTCATAATAACTGTATTGATAAGTGCCGGCATCAGCGATGCATTTTCAGTCGTGTATTCCAATGCAAAAAGTTCCGGTTTAATGTGCGGAAGTCCATTGATCAGAATATAGGCCAGCAGGAATAAAAGCACAACAAACGTAATGACTGCGGCTGCATACACAAGTATTTTCAGTATGATGCTTTCTATTTTTCTTCCCTTAGTCATTGTCATTCCTCCTGTTTAACAAGGATACACAGAGATTGATGATAAGAATGAACACAAAGAGTACAACAGCTGTTGCGATCAACGCTTCTCTGTGAAGATCCGCTGCATATCCCATTTCCATAACAATATTAGTCGTCATCGTACGAAGTCCGCGGAAAATACCCTGCGGCATCTGCGGCTGGTTGCCGGCTACCATGATAACAGCCATTGTCTCTCCAATAGCACGGCCGATTCCAAGCACGACTCCGGCGATCACACCAGACTTTGCCGCTGGAATCACAATACGGAAGATTGTTCGCTCCTTTGTAGCACCAAGTGCAAGAGAACCTTCATAATACTGTTCCGGCACACTTCTCATATTGGATTCTGTCACTCCGATGATAGTCGGAAGAATCATAATCCCAAGGATGATAGACGCAGCCAGCATACTGTTCCCACCATTTCCCCGAATGCCGTGTGTATTAATATAGTCACGAACAAGAGGTACAATGACAACGAGCCCGAAAAATCCGTAAACAACAGACGGAATCCCGGCCAGAAGTTCCGTGGCGGATTTTAATACCGGATAGATCTTCTTCGGACAATAATGAGCCATAAATACAGATGTAAAAATACCAATCGGAACGCCAATTATGATTGCTCCGGCTGTGACATAAATACTTCCCAGTATAAATGGGAGAATACCGTATATATTATTGCCCGGTCTCCATGTCTGTCCTGTCAGAAAATCAAGAAAACCGATCTCTTTCATTGCCGGAATACCATTTGCAAATAAGAAAATGCAGATCAGCGCTACCGCCAAAATAGACGCACAGGCAGCAAGGAGAAATACTCCCTGCATGCCCTTTTCTTTCCAGTTCTTCATATTATTTTGTTACCTCATCCCATGTAAGTGTTTTACCTGTGAAGATTCCTTTTACCTGATCTACCGTGAGATCATCCACGCTGTTTGCGTTATTTACGATGACTGCAATACCGTCTGTTGCAATGACTGTTCCAACAGCTCCCTGAGATGTTTCAGAATCTTTGAGTTCTCTGGACGCCATACCGATATCGCTTGTTCCATTAATGGCATCTGTCACTCCTGTTGTGGAGTCGCTTGTCTGGATCTGGATGTCTGCATCCGGGTTTAATGCCTGATATGCTTCAGCAAGTTTTTCCATTACCGGAGATACAGAAGAAGATCCGGATACTGCCACTTTTCCGCTCACACCGCTTGCTGCATATTCTGTCGTTGTATCAAGCGGGATATATCCTTCTTCTGCCACAACTTCCTGACCCTGTTTGCTTAAAATAAAGTTGATAAAATCCTGAGCTTCTTCACTGACACCATCTTTTGTCACAATATTGAACGGACGGGATACTTTGTAAGAACCATTTTTGATGTTGTCTGCTGTCGCTTCTGCACCGTCAATCTTCACTGCCTTTACATCGTCATTGAGAGATCCGAGAGATACATAGCCGATCGCATTTTCATCTCCTGACACTGTTGTGAGCATTACAGATGTATTGTTTGTTACCGTCGCATCTGTTGTTGTCTGGTCTACCTTTTCTCCGTCAACTTCTTCCTCTACTCCAAAAAGTTCTACGAACGCTCCTCTTGTACCGGAACCTTCTTCACGGGAAATTACAGAAATGTTTGCGCCTCCTGCACTATTTCCTTCATCGCTGCTTCCGCATCCTGCTGCGAAAGACATTACCATTACTGCTGCTGCCATAACTGCTGCGATTTTCTTAAATTTCATATTTTTTCTCTCCCTTTAATTCGATTTTTAACATTTTCTTTGTTTTCCTTGTCGACAGGCATATCATACACGAGTAATGTTAAATCTTCTTTCGTCTTTTAGTTAAATCTATGTAAAATATCATTCCCCGTTATTTTTAAAACAATACTTGTCATCAGTACTGCGCAATGCTAGAATGGAAAAAGATTGGTTTTAACATATTAAAGGGGGAAAAGAGTATGGCTTTTACAAAGTCAAAAAAGCAAACTGTCATCAGCACAGCCTACGCTCTGGCCGGATGTATCCTTTTTGCTGCAGGAGTCAATCTTTTTATTACTCCTCTGGCACTTTACAACGGAGGATTCATGGGTATCGCACAGCTCATCCGTACATTTCTGTCTTCCGTATTTCATCTTTCTTTTGGACAGACCGACATCGCAGGTATCATCTACTTTCTTTTGAACATTCCGCTGATCTTCCTTGCATGGAAGATGGGACGAGGATTTTTCTTCCGCACAATGATCACGATTGTCGTTCAGACTGCGGCACTTACGCTGATCCCGGTTCCAAAGGAACCTATTATAGAGGATTATCTTACGGCATGTATCATCGGCGGTCTCATATCCGGAGTCGGATCAGGCTTTGTGCTAAGAGGGGGAAGCTCCGGAGGCGGACAGGACATCCTTGGACTGTATTTCACAAAGAAATTCCGCAACTTCAGTGTAGGAAAGATGTCTCTGATCATCAATTTCTTCGTATACGGAGTCTGCCTCTGCCTGTTTGATCTGATGATCGTGATCTACTCTCTCATCTACGGTGTCATTTACTCCGTGGCATGCGACAGGGTACATATCCAGAACATCAATATGAGTGTCATGATCTTTACCAAAAAGCTCGGCATCTCAAAGGCCATCATGGACGGTATGGGGCGCGGAGTAACCAACTGGGACGGCGCAGGAGCCTACACAAACGAGACTTCCTATATTTTATTTGTCATGATCTCCAAATATGAAGTGAACGAACTCAAACAGATTGTAAAATCCATTGATCCTAACGCCTTCATGATTTTTACAGAAGGCTGCTCTGTAGATGGGAACTTTGAAAAACGGCTGTGAAAAACACAGCCGTTTTTAATTTTACATGATTAACTTTCCTGATCTTTCATCTGCTGTATTCCGCTATTTGCTATCAGCATAACTTGCTCTCATTTGCGGTCAGCTTAAAACGGCAGCCAAGTACTTCCGCCGCCCTTTTACACATAAGCATCCGATCCAAAAAAATTTCAAAATAATCCATGACAGTACACATACTGTCGTCCAGCTCCAAACTCATCTCGATAACTTTTTTATCTTTTTTTATATCCAACTTTGATGACAGTACTGCATAGTTGACTCTGTCATGCTGATCAAAAGATGACGGAAACTGATTCTGGACCCTGTTTCTCCTTACATCTGTCTTATCCGCCAGAATCAAAGCTGCCGATACTACATCCACTGCTGTCCCTGTTGCTTCGTCGTGATTTCCAATGGCAGTCATGACTGTAATTCTTTCCTCAATCGGCATCCCAAGCTCTTTCAAAAGCTGATACGCCATGACCGCCCCTGTCTGAGCATGATTGTGACGATTAACTCCATTTCCAATATCATGCATGTATCCTGCAATTCTTGCCAAAGAAATCTCGCGTTTTCCAAAGCCCAAACTTTCCAGTATATTTCCGGCTCTTCTTGCAACTGTCGACGCATGCTGTCTGGAATGTTCTGTATATCCAAGAGCTTTTAGTACCTGATTTCCGTGTTCAATCAGCTTGCCAATCTCTTTATTTTCTTTTACATTTTTAAATGTCACATTCTTGTACCTGTTTCCCAATTTACTTCCTTCTTTCTCTATAATCTTTCTGCTGCATCCATCGCCAGTTGAGAACGCTCACATTCTGTCTGTTTCATACTGATCTGCCAGCACAAAGGACTCCCCTTCATATGCTCTGCAGCGTAACTGATTCCGTTTGTACGGGCATCCAGAAACGGCCGGTCTATCTGATTGGGATCTCCAAGAAGTACGATTTTCGTCTCTTTTCCCGCCCTTGTAATAATACCTTTAACCTGGGCGGGCGTCATATTCTGAGCTTCATCAATGATCAGATATGTCTTGGCGATGGACCGTCCTCGGATAAAATTTAGTGCCTGAGTCTGGATAATCCCTCTTTCAAACATCTCGTCGATCTTATCTTTCAGCTCATTCTCGTCTTCATACCTCTTCCGCTCATCGGAATCGACAAGCTGTTCCAAATTGTCCAGCACCGGCCGCAGCAGTGGAGAAATTTTCTCCTGCTCATCTCCCGGCAAAAATCCGATATCATCGTCAAACTGTGCATTAGGTCTGCATACAAGTATTCTCCGATATTCTCCTGTAGGGTTGTTGATCATTTTTTCCAGTCCCACTGCCAGAGAATAAAACGTCTTGCTTGTACCTGCCGATCCTTTAATAATCACGAGGGGCGCTTTCTCCGCCGGCTGCATTAACGCCTCCTGCATAAAGTACTGGCCGACATTTCTGGGCCTGATCCCAAACGGTTCCGATTTTCGGTATTCCAGTTTTCGTATGATCCCATTTTCCACTCTTCCCAGATGAGTCTTTTTGCTGGACTGATCTGCTCTGATAATAAGAAACTCATTCTCGAACAATTCCGGTATATACATATTTCCTGTTTCGTCTACACAATATACTTTTTCTGTCGGGATTCCTTTTTTCTTGAATTCTTTAAAGTCTTCTTCACTCGCATATACTTCGGTTCTGCCTTGATACTGTTCCTTGTGTTCTGCCACTTGATCCGTCATAAAATCTTCCGCTTTGATTCCTAATATCTGCGCTTTAATGCGAAGAAGAATATCTTTCGTGATAAGGACCACTTCTTTTGTATTCTTTTCTTTGAGTCCTTTGCATACTTTCAGAATACGATTGTCCGATTTATGCTCCGGCATATCTGGAGGCAGTTCCACACCCAGATAATTTTTCTCCACCCGCAAGTATCCTCCATTGTCCATCCTCACACCGTCAACAAGGCTGCCACTGCTTCTCAGAACTTCCAGGCATCGTATTACTTCCCGGACATTGCGTCCCTTTTCTAATTCATTGACCGCCCTTATCATACTTGATTCGTATTAAGTCTTCTCTTGATAATATGTTAGATGTATGTAAAAAGCTTTCTTAGTAAAAGAAAAAACATCCTTGCCCAACTTGCAAGGATGTTTTTCTTCTTTCTATATGCATTTTATGTAAAATGTTCTATCCGATCAGACTTTGGAGTTCAGTATACGGAAGTCCAAAGCTTTCTGCCACATTTCGGCACGTCAGTTTTCCTTCGTACGTGTTGACCCCTGATGCCATGACCGGATTTCTCCGGCATGCTTCCTCAAGTCCATGCTCCGCAATAGCAAGACCGTAGCGAAGTGTCGCGTTCGTAAGGGCGATCGTAGATGTCCGCGGCACGGCCCCAGGCATATTTCCTACACAATAGTGCACGATTCCATCCACTTCATAAATCGGGTCGTCATGGTACGTGACTTTTGTCGTCTCACAGCATCCGCCTTGATCCACTGCCACATCCACGATAACACTTCCAGGCCTCATCTCTTTTAAATACTTGCGTTTCATAAGCTTAGGCGCCGCTTTTCCCGGGATAAGAACACTTCCAATGACCAGATCTGCATCTTTTATGGCATTTTCGATATTTGTATCAGTGCTGACCAGCGTCTGAATACGGGCTCCGAAAATATCATCAAGATAAGCAAGTCTCTGCAGATTGATATCCAGGATGGTTACATTTGCTCCCATTCCGACCGCGATCTTGCAGGAATTGGTCCCGACAGATCCGCCTCCCAGTATCACGACATTGGCTTTCGGCGTACCTGGCACTCCGGAAAGCAAAACACCGGATCCTCCATATGTCTTCTCCAGATATTTTGCTCCTTCCTGGACGCTCAGGCGTCCTGCAATCTGGCTCATCGGCGCCAGTAGTGGGATGCTTCCGTCCTTCTCGATCAGCGTCTCATATGCAAATCCCCGCATTCCGGATGCAAGCATGGCATCTGTGAGAGGCCTGTCCGCTGCAAGATGAAGGTAAGTAAAGAGAATCAGATCCTTCCGGAAATACACATATTCTTCCGGAAGCGGTTCTTTGACTTTGACCATCATGTCCACGCCGTCCCACACTTCTTTTGCCGATCCGCAGAGTCTGGCTCCTGCCTTTTCGTACTCTTCGTCCGAAAAACCAGATCCGACCCCTGCCCCTTGTTCGATCCAAACGTCATGTCCGGCATTCACATAGCTTTTCACATTGTCCGGTATCATTCCTACACGATACTCTCTGTTTTTGATTTCTTTCACGCAGCCGATCTTCATGATTGTCCTCCTCTTCTCTGATATGAACTTGTTTGCAGCTTCCTTTCTATCCCCTCATCACAGTTTCAATGTCTTCCACTGTCCGCGGAATATCTTTTGATAAATTCCTGCATCCGTCTTCTGTTATGAGACAGTTGTCCTCAAGCCGGAATCCGATCCCCCACTCTTCATGGTAGATACCAATATCGATACAGAATACCATTCCAGGTCTGATGATGGCATCTCTTGCATTTACCATATCATGGACGTCGAATCCGATATGGTGCGCACCTCCATGCCACATATACGTCCCGATATCTTCATAGTTTTTGCAGACGCCAGCTTCTTTGAGCTGTTCAAAGTTGTACCTCCGGATCGTGGCGTCCACTTCCCTCATCGGGATGCCCGGCTTCAGCATCTGGAACATGTATTCCGATGTCCGGTACTGACATTCAAAGAGAAGTTTCTGCCTTTCTGTAAATTTCCCGTTGCATGGCCATCCTCTGGATACGTCTGTGATCTCATGATCCCAGACAGCTCCCACATCATTGAGGATGATATCCCCGTCCATAGCCTGTCCGCTGTAGCTATAATAATGGATACAAAAATTATTTTTTCCGGCACTGATAATGGATGGGAATCCCGGCTGCAAAACACCATGCTGTGCCAGCGCATAGTCAAATTCTGCTTTGTACTGATATTCATACATGCCTGGTTTTGAGTGCTGCATCATAGCTATGATCCCTGCTTTCGTGATCTCTTCCGCCTTCTCAAGCGCTTTGATCTCACAAGGTTTTTTGATGAGCCTTAACTCTTTTAAAATCGGAAGAGCATTCCGAATCTGGATATTCGGATACTCTTTCAGCATCCAAGCCGCCAGCTGATCCGCCTGACTGTCAATACACTGCCCTTTCATACGGTCAATATCCAGATACAGATTTCGGATCCGTCCAGAAGAGAGCAGTTCCTTCAAATCCTGCTCAAACTCTCCCACGCTGGAAAAACTGTGGACTTCTGAGACAGACTCGGCCTCCTCCGGCTTGATTCTTCGCCCGGTCCAGCGCTCTTCCATCGCATCCGGCGGAAGGATATAAAGCTTTTCACGTACACTTCCTCCGTCCTTTTCCATCACCAAAATCGTCTCTTTTTGTTCGACTCCTGTGAGATAGACAAAATTTCGGTTTGCGAAAAATCCATAGTCTTCATCGCTGGATTTTCGGATCGCGCGCCCGCTGAAAAAAATTGCTGCACTTTGGTCCTCCACCTGGTTCATCAATGCCTCTCTGTTTTCTTTGTAAAACTTTGACTCCATCTTGCTAATTCCCTCCTGTCGTAGTCTCTGTCTTCATTATAGCTCTGATTCGGAAAGCTTTGCAAGTGCAACTGCAAACGCATTGTTAAGAGGTTGTTCAGCCTCTTTTTTCTGCTGTTTTAAATAACGCTGCACATCTTTTTTGCTGACATCTTTCCCTTCCTTTTTTCTCCTCGCCTCAAATGCCGCCATCTTCTCTTTGTGTCCGCAGGCACAGACAAAAGTCTGGTTTTCACCTTTACCATAAAGTTCCATCCGCTTATGGCAAACCGGACATCTGGCATTCGTTGTCCGGGATACTGTCTCTTTGTACCCGCATTCTCTGTCCTGGCAGACGAGCATCTTGCTGTTTTTTCCGTTTACGGCCAGCATTCTTTTTCCGCAGCGCGGGCATTTTGTGTTGGTCATATTATCATGGCGGAATGTTCCCTCGTTTGTCCGGATATCTTCCATGAGATCAACTGTATACTGACTGATTTCTTTCATAAAAGCACCTTTTTTCCGTTTGCCTTTTGAGATACCCAAAAGCTGTTCTTCCCACTTTGCTGTCAGTTCCGGTTTTTTCAAATCTTCCGGCACAAGCTTCAAAAGCTGTTTTCCTTTGGAAGTGATGAACAGGTCGTTTCCCTTCTTTTCCATGAAAAATGTATGGAAGAGTTTTTCAATGATATCCGCCCTTGTGGCCACAGTGCCAAGTCCGCCTTTTTCCATAGCTGTGAGAAGCGTGGCTTCATTGTATGGTGCAGGCGGTTTCGTCTTTCCTTCTGTCCGCTCACACCGCGTGATCCGGATTTTCTGTCCTTCCTGAAGTTCCGGAAGAGACTGGTTTCGGATTTCTTCCTCTTCCATGTCTTCTGTTTCGTTGTTTTCGTATACCGCCCGGAATCCTTGCTCTTTGATCTTTTCTCCCTTGGCTGCAAATTGTTCTCCCGCTGCCGTTCCTTTTACTGTGATCTGCTCATACTCCGCAGGCGGATAAAGTACCGCAAGAAAACGTCTCACTACAAGGTCGTAAATCTTTCGTTCTTCATTGGTCATATGTGTAAGATCCACATACTGTTCCGTCGGAATGATGGCATGATGATCGCTCACTTTGCTGTCATCCACAAACCGCTTGCTTGCCTTAATCTTGCCGGATATCAGGACAGATGCCGCCTTCCGGTAAGGTCCGGTGCCGCATGCCTGCAGCCGTTCTTTTAAAGTCGGTACGATATCGGAACTTAAATATCTTGAGTCCGTCCTCGGATATGTCAGGACTTTGTGATGTTCATACAAGCGCTGCATAATATTCAATGTCTCTTTTGCCGAAAAGCCGAATCGTTTGTTTGCATCCCTCTGAAGTTCTGTCAGGTCATAAAGAGCCGGAGCATATGTTTTTTTCGCTTTCTTCTCCACTTTTTCCAAAGTGACAGACTCCCCTCTTACCTCTTCTAGGATCCTTTCTATCCTGTCTTTGTCAAAACTTCTCGTGCTACCGGATTTTCTGTCCTGCCATGTAAAGCAAATACCGTCCCCATAGACCTTGATCCCGTAATATCCCTTCGGGACAAACGTCCGTATTTCCTCTTCCCTTTTTCCGATCATGGCCAAAGTCGGGGTCTGTACCCGTCCGCAGGACAACTGTGCATTGTACTTGCATGTCAGCGCTCTCGTTGCGTTGATGCCCACGAGCCAGTCCGCCTCTGCTCTCGCCTCCGCCGCATCGTAAAGATTCTGATATTCTCTGCCGTCTTTGAGCGCCTTGAATCCTTCCCGTATCGCTTTATCTGTGACAGAAGAAATCCAAAGTCTCTTGACAGGTTTCGTATTTTTTGCTTTTTCCAGGATCCATCTGGCCACCAACTCGCCTTCCCGCCCGGCGTCCGTCGCGATAATGATCTCGCCTACCTCTTTCCGATGGATCTGGCTTTTCACTGCCTGATATTGTCTGGACGTCTGTTTTATGACGCTCAGCTTCCAATACTTCGGCATCATCGGGAGTACATCCATCTTCCACTCTTTCCATGCATCCGTATATTCTTCCGGATCTGCCAAAGTGACAAGGTGTCCAAGACCCCAGGTAACAATATACTTTTCCCCTTCGATTGCTCCTTGCCCATTTTTTTTACAATTCAATACCCTGGCAATATCTCTTGCCACGGATGGTTTTTCTGCGATTACAAGTGATTTCATTGTTCCCTCCATTTCGTTGGTTTGCGGCAGTCGACAGAAAGAAAGGGTACTGCCATTATGCAATACCCTTTTCTCTTCATACAAAACCGCGCTGCTACTCTCTTTGTCTTAGCAGTTCTTCTCTCCTTTTTATTTCTTCTTCCTCCAGGCATGCCAAGATTGCTTCGTTTAATGACAGCATCTTGTCGTCCAGCTCGGAAACCATTTTGGCACATTCCTGCAGCTCTTTGCTTATGTATTCCGGTGCATTTCCTTCAAACTTATAGTAAATCTTATGTTCCAGGCTTGCCCAGAAATCCATGGCAATCGTCCGGATCTGGATCTCTACCTTCGTATCTACCACGCTATCTGTTAGATAGATCGGGACAGATACAAGCATATGATAACTTTTATATCCGCTTTCCTTTGGATGTCTGATATAATCTTTAATGGACAGTACTTTCAGGTCGCTCTGGTTTCCGATCATCTCAGCCAGCCTGTATATATCCGATGTAAATGAACAGATCAATCTCACTCCGGCAATGTCGTTTACATATTTTACCATATTTTCAATGGAGCTTTCATGTCCCTGTCTTTTTAACTTCTTGACGATACTTTCCGGTGTCTTGATCCTCGTCTTAATGTGCTCGATAGGATTATAGCGATGTACATGCTGAAACTCATCATTGAGTATTTCCAGTTTTGTACCTACTTCTTTCAGAGCTGCATTGTAAAGAAACATGACGGTTTTCCAACTGTCCACATCCTCATATCTCTTCAGGTTCATACTTCCACCTCTCAGTGATTTTCCTTTCGTAGTATATCACAATCTATCGTGCGGTGTCAGTTTTTTCAATGGTTTTTAATAAATTATTTATAATTTATTTCAATCTGGCACATTTTCATTGTGCATAATGCCGAATCATGGCTCTGTGGTGTGACTCCGGCGCAGCAGGAAGCATCTGCCGCCACCGTTATTTCCGGAACATAAGCTTTTACAAGCAATGCGTTGGAAACGACACAGATATCTGTACAAAGCCCGATGAATTCCACCCGGTCATAGCCGCCATCCCGTATGTATGATGCAAGGTCTATGCTTCCAAAGGACGGTTTGTCAAAGATCCTGCGTCCCTTTGTATACTCCTGGAGTTCCGGGATGATTTCCCATCCTTCGGTTCCCCGGATGCAGTGCTTGACCGGAAGATTTCTTCCCTCCTGTGTCATCAAATAGTTCTCTTCGTGGGTGTCTCTCGTAAACACAATTTCCTTGTTATCCTGCTCATAGGATTCTATTTTTTTTCTTGCATTCTGGACGATTTCCTGCGCCTCTTTCGTCCCCAGGCTTCCTGTCACAAAATCGTTCTGTATATCTACCACGACAAGCAGTTCTTTCATGATTTTCCCTCTCCTTTCCTGTCTTTGTAAATATTGTACCAAGTCGCTA
>NZ_VIRV01000003.1 GCF_019754295.1 Sellimonas caecigallum
ATCTGTCTTTGAAATAGCCTTTATATTCAGGAGGTCTGGGAATGATAATCGAAGGAAATCCAAAAGAAAAAGCAGCAATGGAAGAATTTCACAAGGGGAACCGTGCCGAAGGACTTCGTCTCCAGGAAGAGTTTGCCAGCGAGTTCCGTCAGGAGTACAAGAACAAAGATCACTGTCCGTGTCTGAAGGCATGCCGCTACCACGGCAACTGTAAGGAATGTGTAGCCATCCACCGTGCACACCAGGAGCATGTTCCAAACTGTATGCGCCCTCTTCTCAACAAGAAGATCCGGATTTTATCCGAGCTTACAGAACATACGATTGCAAATGAGATTGAACCGCCTCATGAAATTCTGCGCAAATAGAATGGCAATCGAAAAGGAGCAGGCCGTGACAGGCCTGCCCTTTTATTATATCTCTGTCTTTTTCTTTCCAATCCGTATTTCTTCCATCTTCTCTGTCATCTCTTCCGGCAGATGATCAAACAGATAATTTCCGGTCTTTCCTCCGGTTCGTTTCAGGTAGATTTCCCGGATTTCCGTGTTCGCCGCTTCGATTTCCTCCAGAAGTCCCATGGCGGACAATCTCTGCGCGCCCTGCCCCATAATGATGATCTGTTCCAGTCCATCGGAAGTTGCCACTGTCACATGGTATTTGCGTCCGATCTCATGGACAGTTTTTTCAATATACTGATCTGCCGTCTCTGCTTCTTTCGTGTACACTACATAGATATTGTGATATTTCTGCACTTCCCCTATATTTCCCGGCACTTTGTATGCATCGAACACAAGGATCAAGGTGTTTTTCTTGTAGCCCTGATAGTTGCTCAGAATGTCCATGAGTTTGTTTCTCGCCGCCTCGATATTGATCTTGGACAGTTCTTTCAACTCATCCCATGCAAAAATAATATTGTATCCATCCACAAGCAGATACTCTTTTTCGTCTTTGCGTTTCTTCGGGATATAGCTCTGTTCCGCCCTGGAAGCAGAGATCGTCTTCTTTTGAAATCCGTATTTTCGTTCCTTTCCCGGACCGTAAGTACGGGTAAATATTTCCTCCAGCTCTTTGTCGTCTCCCCATCCGTATCCAGCTCCAAGACTGTAGGTCCTTGGCTCTTTCTCAGAAACACTCTCTGTCTGTACCGCTTCTTTCAGACAGCTTTCCAGGTGCATGTATTCTTCTACCTTATCCCACTCTACATAGAATCCGGCTCCGTGGGCACAAAAAACAGATCCGGTCGGATTTTCCGTATCCGCCTCCGAATCATAAGCGATAGCCGCAATGACTTCCTCTGCATTGTGACAAGGCTCATACCCGCCAAGCATACAGGAGAATCGGCCTCTTCCTTTTGTGTAGGCCATGACCTCCATCTGATAGCCCTGCATTTCAGATACCGGGGCACTTCCTATCAAGACAGCCATATCCCCTTCATTCTCCGGCGTCTCGAAACTTCCGCTCATGCGCTGGATGTCCGCCATGGCCCGTCCGACCATCTCAGAAGGAACTTCCAGCGTAAATTCATACACCGGTTCCAGAAGGATGCTTTTTGCTTTTTTGAGTCCATGCCGGACAGCCCTGTATGTAGCCTGCCGGAAATCTCCGCCTTCTGTATGTTTCTGATGTGCCTTTCCTGCTGCCAGGATCAGTTTCATGTCCGTGATCTCGGATCCTGTAAGAACTCCCGGGTGTTTCTTTTCCGCCAGATGCGTAAGGATCAGACGCTGCCAGTTTTTGTCCAGGACATCCTCGCTGCATGATGTCTCCAGCACAAGGCCGCTTCCTGGCTCTCCCGGCTCCAGCAAAAGATGGACTTCCGCGTAATGTCTGAGCGGTTCGAAATGCCCGACTCCTTCCACCGTATCCGTAATCGTTTCCTTGTACAGGATGCTTCCGGTTCCGAATTCTACTTCTGTATGGAAGCGTTCGCTGATCAGGCTTTTGAGGATTTCAATCTGAACTTCCCCCATGACCTGGGCATGGATCTCGTTTGCATGTTCCCTCCACACAATATGGAGTTCCGGTATTTCTTCTTCCAGCTCCTTTAGTTTCCCAAACATGCGATGTACGTCTGTCCCTTCAGGAAGCTGAATCTGATAGCTCAATACTGGTTCCAGGACCGGGGCCTGGGCCTCGGGCTCAAATCCAAGACCTTCCCCGGCAAAAGTATGAGTAAGGCCTGTGACCGCGCATATCGCCCCGGCCTGCACTTCCTCCGCCGGCTCGAACCCAGCTCCCGAATATATGCGGATCTGGTGCACTTTTTCCTCCCAGCATTCCTGCTCTTTCGCTCCTTCCCTTTGGTTGGAAAGCAGTGTCTTTACTTTCAGGGAACCGCCTGTTACTTTCATGTATGTCAGTCTCGTACCCTGCGGATCCCTTGCTATCTTGTACACTTTCGCTCCGAACGTATCCGGATATTCCGGATATGAGGTGTACTTGGAAAATATTTCCAAAAAGTCTTCGACCCCCTCTGTCCGGAGTGCCGACCCGAAACAACATGGAAAAAGTCTGCGCTCCCGAATCAATGTCCTTACTGCCTCTTCCTCAATTTCCCCTGTCTCCAGGTAAGCTTCCAGCAGGCTGTCATCACAGACCGCGATGTTTTCCAGAAATTCTTCTCTTTTTTGTTCCTTTCTGAAATCAATACACCGCTCATCCAGCCGTTCTTTCAGCTCCTTTAAAAGCGTCTCTTTATCCGTGCCCTCCTGGTCCATCTTATTCACAAAAATAAAGACTGGAATTCCATATCTGTCAAGCAGTTTCCAAAGCGTCTCCACATGCCCCTGTACACCGTCTGCACCGCTGATAATAAGGATGGCGTAGTCAAGCACCTGGAGCGTCCGTTCCATTTCCGCCGAAAAGTCCACATGTCCCGGTGTGTCAAGAAGCGTAACCGCCTTCTCCCCGATGGGCACCTCTGCTTGCTTGGAAAAGATCGTGATGCCCCGGTTTTTTTCCAGTTCGTGCGTGTCCAGAAATGCATCTTTGTGATCCACTCTCCCAAGTTTTCTTATCCTGCCGCCGAAATATAGGATGCTCTCTGCAAGCGTCGTCTTTCCGGCATCCACATGGGCCAAAAGCCCTGTGCAAATATGTTTGGATGGATTTTTTTTCAATTTGTCTCTTCTATTTTCAGACGTATTTTCCATGAAAATACCCCTTTCTGTTCTATGATCATACATTCATAATCATATCACAGAACGGGGTATAAGTCGATAAAGTTTTCCGTCAATCCCTATGCATCCGCGCTGTCCAGGAATATTTCCATTTTACATTGTTTTCTCACAAAGTAGAAGCACACTGCCTGCATGAGAATCGTGATAATCCATGATCCCGGATAGGAAATAAACAAAAAGAACAACGATCTGTGGTGCGGGAAAAACAGATAGATCCACACGATCCTCGTGCCTACCGTTCCGATCACAGACAAGAGCATCGGTACAGCGGAATGTCCCATTCCGCGCAGGGCACCTGGAAACAGATCCATGATGCCGCAAAGGAAGTATGGTACTGTCGTGATAGACAATACCTCCACCCCGCAGCGGATTACTTCCGCATCTGCCGTATATATCTTCAGGATCTGTGCCCCGAATACATAAGCGCCCACTCCCATGACTGCAGAGACGCCCACCGACAGGATCATGCAGTCTGCCAGCACCCGGTCCATGCGTTTTTGCTTCTTGACACTGTAATTCTGACTCGTAAAGCTCATGCATGCCTGTGTGACTGCATTGACTGCCGCATACAGAAATCCGATGATATTGTTGGCTGCTGTGTATCCTGCCATTGCCGTCGCTCCAAAGGAATTGACAGAAGACTGCAAAAGAGCATTGGAGAAATTGATGACTGTGCTCTGTATTCCGGCAGGAATCCCTACCTGAAAAATTCGTTTCAAATGCTCCTTTTTGATGGTAAGCTTGGAGAAACGAAGCTGATAATCTCCTTCTGAGCTATGGAGACAGCGAATGACCAGAATACAGGAGATCATCTGTGAGGTCACAGTTCCGATGGCCACGCCGGCCACGCCAAGAGGGATCACTATGACAAGCAGAAGATCCAGAACCACATTGGCACATCCTGCGGCAATCAGATAAAGCAATGGTCTCTTCGTGTCGCCCACCGCCCGCAGGATTGCCGCCCCATAATTATAAAGCATAAAAAACGGCATCCCCATAAAATAGATCCGCATATAAACTACCGACAAGTCTATGACATCGCCCGGTGTCCCCATCAAAGTGAGAGCCATCCGGGATGCGCCGACTCCGACAAAAGCCATCACTATCCCGCTGATCAAGGCAAGCGTGATGGCAGTATGTACAGCTTCCGACATTTCTTTTCCGCGTCCCGCCGCATGATAACGTGCTGCAAGGACATTTGCTCCAAGCGAAATTCCGATAAAAAGGTTGGTAAAGATATTGATCAGTGCAGTGGTCGATCCGACTGCCGCCAGAGCCCGGCTGCCGCTGAATCTTCCCACAACAATGATATCCACCGCATTAAACATCAGCTGCAGAATACTGGAAATCATCAATGGGACAGAAAAAGAAATCAGTTTGTCCATGATCGATCCGTTGCACATGTCAATCTCGTATTTATTGTTTTTCAATGTCCGGCTCCCCCTCTCATTTGTCATCTTTCTCTACATTGTCCGGACTGAAAGATCATCTCTTGTTTTTTCTGTTCTTCTCATAAAGGATGGAAAGACCTTTCAGCAGCAGATCATCATCCAGAATGATCTCCCGCTTACAGTGCGGTATAATCTTTTTCGCCAGTCCGCCTGTGGCGATGACGGTCAGATTTTCGCCCATCTGTTCTTTCATCCGGTCGATGATGCCGTCGATAGCGGCAGCGCTGCTGTAAATAATTCCGCTTTTCATACACTCAATCGTATTTTTCCCGATGAGATGCTCCGGCGCTTCCAGACTGATACCGCTTAGCTGGGCCGCTTTTGATGTAAGAGAGTCCAGAGAAACCTGAATTCCCGGGTAGATCATCCCTCCCTGATAACGTTTCTCACTGTCGATGACGCTCACTGTCGTTGCCGTCCCCATGTCAAAGATGATCATGGGCGCCGGATATTCCGCTATTCCTGCTACCGCGTCCACAACAAGATCCCCTCCAAGGGATGCCGGATTGTCCATCCGGATATTGAGTCCGGTTTTTATGCCGGCTCCTACGATCATGACATCCAGTTTCAGGATCTTCTCGGCCGCAAGCTGAAAGGCTTTCGTGATCTGTGGAACGACGGATGCGATGATCCCTCCTTCCAGGTCTTCTCTGTGAATCCCGTAAATATCAAGAACGTTTTTGATATCGATCGCGTATTCCAGTTCCGTCTTTGTCCGGACGGTGGAAAGGCGCTCTATAAATACACACCGGCTGCCTTCCATGCAGCCGATGACGATGTTTGTGTTTCCTATGTCGATTGCTAAAATCATTTTGACACTCCTAATCTGGCTCTGATATTTTTCCTCATAAGAACTTTTCCGATGCAAAGGGTAAGAACCCCGGCCACAATGGCTTCCGGTACACCGTTGATCCCGATGACAGACAGGATAAAGCTGTATACGGCGGATTCAGCCACGTTGTTTGCTGCTGCATAGGCATCGCGGAAAAATACAAAAATAAGGTTCATCACAAGCAGTGTGTTGACAAGTGCGCCGCATACGCCTGACGCAATAAGTCCGGCGGCCGACACGCCCGTCTTCTTTCTGCTTTTCTCAAACAGCCGGTACACATAATATGGGAGGATACCCACCAAAATCCGTGGGACAAAACAGATGATAAGGCTTCCGATACCTCCGCTTACCTCTCCCAGGCTGTAAAACGGCGTAAAAACAAACGATGTAACCGTCGGGTTCATCGTATTGTTGATCAGGCTTGTCAGACCGAAGATAGCGCCAAGTGCCGCTCCTTTTTTCGGTCCCAGAAGCAGAGATCCCAGTATCACGGGAATATGGATGATAGTTGCTCTCGTAAATCCAAGCGGAATATATCCGAGGAAAGGGGTAAACGCCATAATGACGATGATGGCGCCAAATAATGCCACCTGGATCATCCCCTGTACTTTTTTCATACTGCTTCGTGCTGCGCCTGCAGTTGTTGATGTTGTTTGATTCATATTTGCCTCCTTGTTATCATTCTCCTATGAGATACAATACATCGGCACAGACATGTACTACTTCTGTCCGCACATCAAAATCCGGTCAAGAATCTGTACGGCTGCCTCCTCTTTTGACATTTTTTCGAGTGAGACTTCCTCATCCTTCGTAATGATCGTCACGACATTTGTATCGCCCGCAAACCCCGCACCTTCTACTTTCAGGTTGTTTGCCACGATCATATCCAGATTTTTCTTTTCGAGTTTCCTTCTTGAGTTCTCTATCATATTTTCTGTTTCCATGGAAAATCCGCACAGAAACTGTCCTTCTCTTTTGTTGTCGCCCAGATATTTCAAAATATCGTCGGTGCGCTCCATCGGAATGGACAAATCCCCTTCTTTCTTTTTGACTTTCTCATGGCTTACATATTTCGGCCGGTAATCTGCCACCGCCGCCGCCTTGATGATGATGTCCTGACGCGGCGCCTCGTCTTTTACCGCCTCAAACATTTCCTTTGCCGTGTGGACCGTGATCGCTTTTACAAACTCCGGCTTCGGTATGGCTGTCGGTCCGGTCACAAGCGTGACATCGGCTCCCCGTCTCATGCAGACTGTCGCCAGAGCATACCCCATCTTTCCAGTGGAATGGTTTGTAATATAACGTACCGGATCGATGGCTTCCTGTGTCGGCCCTGCCGTGACAAGCACACGTTTCCCAGCCATATCCTTCTCAAACTGGATCTCTCTCAGAATATACTCGAGGAGCAATTCCGGTTCCGGCATCTTTCCCTGGCCGGTATCTCCGCACGCCAGATATCCGCTGGCCGGGTCTACCACCTCGTATCCGAATCTTCTGAGCTTTTCCAGATTATCCTGCACGATCGGATTTTCAAACATATTGGTATTCATCGCCGGGACGACAATCTTTTTACACGGGCATGCCATGACCGTTGTCGTGAGCATATCGTCGGCGATTCCGCCTGCGATCTTTCCTATTACGTTGGCGCTGGCTGGTGCGACCATGACGACATCCGCCTGTTTCGCCAAAGCCACGTGCTCTACACTGTACTGAAAATTCCGGTCAAATGTATCGATCAGACATTTATTGCCGGTAAGAGTTTCAAATGTGATCGGATTGATAAAATTCGTCGCATTCTCTGTCATCAGTACGTGCACATCCGCCTCAAGCTTCTTAAGTGCACTTGCAAGTGACGCGATCTTGTATGCCGCGATACTTCCCGTCACTGCAAGGACTACCGTCTTTCCTTTCAGCATATAATCCCCCTTCCTGTAGCTTTTATAATCTCAAAGATCCGTTACTATTATAATTTCTGTCCCTGAAAAAAGCAAGCCATACATAAGCAGCCAAAATCTCATATATAATTTTGACTTTTCCTTCAAATCTTGGTATTCTTATACATAATAACTTTTTTGACACAAACCAGAGGAGGCTATGTTATGGAAATAAATATCCTGTATGATGATGTTGGTTTTCAGTGTCTTGACCACATTGAGCATCAGACGAATGATCTGTATCTGACTCGATGCGGTATCCAGGCATGTAAACCAAATTATTGCTGGGGACCAAAGCTCCGGCCGCAGTACCATATGCACTTTATTCTGGATGGAAATGGTTTCTTTGAGATTGACCATCATATTTACCATCTGAAGAAAGGGCAGATTTTTCTGATTCCTCCTAACACAATGTCGCGCTACTATGCGGACGGAAATGATCCCTGGACTTATGCATTCATCAGCTTCCAGGGCAACAAGGCATCCCAGTACATGGAGCAGGCAGGATTTTCTGCATCCCCTTATATCCGTGACTGCGTAGTCGATCCGGAAGAGTATGCAGCTATCGTTCGCCAGATGCTGAAAACCCATCAGCTTACCATCACGAATGAACTGCAGCGTGTAAGTCTCCTGTTTTCCATGTTTTCCAAATTGACTTCTTCTTACCATGCCTCGGATTCTTCTTATATACAGAAATCTCATGATTATCTGCCCGAGACATATTTTGAACATGCCCTGCAGTATATCCATATTAACTACGGAAAAAATATACATATACAGGATATTGCAGATTACATTGGAATTACCCGTTCTTATCTGTTTTACATTTTTAATAAAAAGCTTCAGATGTCTCCAAAAAAATATCTTCTGAATTATCGCATCGAAAAGGCAAAAACCATGCTTTCTTCCACCGATATTTTCATTAAAGACATCGCCCACCATGTAGGATACGAAGATTCCCTTGCATTCTCAAAAGTTTTCCGCAATGCGACCGGGTATTCCCCATCTGCATATCGGAATTATAAAGCAGGTGTTCCTGAAAAACAATAGGACCTTGTGTTCCTGATTCGGCACAAAAAACGGCGCCCTGACAGAAAGACACAAAAACTGTGTTTTCCTGTCAGGGCTCTTTTGCTCTATCCTCTAAAAAAGATAAGTATTATTTTTCATCATATATTCTTCTATTTCCGGTATGGTCCTTGGAATATTTCTGGAAAGATTTTCACATCCATTTTCTGTGATCAGACAGTTATCTTCTATCCTGAACCCAATTCCCCATTCTTCATGATAGATACCGATATCTACACAAAATACCATACCAGGGACAACCACTTCCGGCCGCTTTATCATGTCGTGACAGTCATATCCAATATGATGTGCGCCGCCATGCCACATATACGTTCCGATGTCTTCAAATTTTTTGCACACCCCGACCTCTTTCAACTGTTCAAAATTGTATTTTTTCGCTGTGGCGTCCACATCTGCCATTTTAAATCCCGGCTTTAATACCTCGAACATATAGTCTGAAGTTGCAAGCGCGCAATTGTACAGAAGTTTCTGTTTTTCTGTAAATTTTCCGTTGCAAGGCCAACCTCTGGATACGTCGTTGACGAGACCTTTCCATCTTGCTCCTACATCATTCAGAATCATATCTCCATCCTTTGCCTGTCCTTTATAGGAATAGTAATGGATGCAGAAATTGTTCTGTCCGGCAGAGATGATCGGCGGAAATCCGCTTCCCTCCGTGCCATACTGCCCCAGTACATAATCAAATTCCGCTTTGTACTGATGCTCGTACATTCCAGGTCTTGACGCCTTCATCATCGCCTTGATCCCTTCGCCTGTGATTGCTTCCGCTTTCCGGATCGCCTCAATTTCACATGGCTGTTTAATCGTTCTTAGCTTTCTTAATATCAGGTTGGCATTTTCCTGCTTCAGATATGGGTAAGCCGCCTGGACATGTCTTAAAAAGTGATGTACAGATGTATCAATATCGGATGTGCTCTCCTTAAAGGAGTCCGCATATAAGAACTCATACTTTCCGGAGACCGCAAGGCTATGAAAATCTGTCGCAAAATTGGAATCATACCCAAAAGATTCGATTCCTGAAATATCTGACGCTTCTTTGTCTTTGATCCTGCTTCCGCTCCATCTTTCTGCCATTGGATCCGGCGTGCGCAGATAAAGCTTTTCCCACACTTCGCCATCATCCTGCTTGCCCGCAAGAAGAACAAGCCCTTTTTCTTCGATTCCTGTCAGATAGAGAAAATTACGATTTCCGAAAAAATCATAACATTCATCTGCTGACTTTCTGATATCATCTCCTGAAAAGAATACCACAAGAGACCCTTTCTTCAGCTCTGCATATACATTTCGGCGATTTCCGCTGTAATATTCTCTCTGCATAACTTTGTCCTTTCTCAAAATGTATTTAACAGACACATGCTGTTATTGTTTCCCCCGGGTTTATATCCAGGGAAGTGTAGCTCACGGCTGCCCCATTTATTTTTTTCTGTTTTGCCGCGATCTGTTTTCCGTCAATCTGGATAAACGGATGTTCTCCGTAAAATCTGACCTCCCACACAAATGATTTTCCGCATACATTTGTCAGGGAAGCAAGCATATTTCCCTTATAAGATACTGTAAATTCCGTATCTCCTACTATGATATGCTCTGCCTTTATATCTTTGATTTCTTCTGGAAGCCTTGGAGCTGTCGCTATCCTATAATCCGGAGCATCCGGTTCGATACCCATCATCCCTTCTATGACCTGGGAGACAAATGTAAAAGAAATTTCCGGATAGTCTCCGTTTGTCCCCTGGCTTGGACGCTCATGCGGCTGATCTTTCAGCAATGTAATATACTTCATCCATTTCCATGCCTCATCATTTTTATGATATAAAAACAGCATGTCTGGAATGTACGTATAAGATTCCAGATTGTCCGGTGCCAAGGGTGCTGTTCCGATGCCGTCTCCCAGATTTTCTAAAATAAATGCAATATACTGTTCATTTCTTTTTCCCGGTTCCGTAATCATCTTCAACGGCATAAACCACGTATTTTCCGTCGCAAAATCACTGTATCTCTCTCCGTTTATCCCCCATGCACGGACATAGCCGCTTTTCATATTGTCTGTAACACTCCACACATTATTGAAATATGCTTTCAGTTCTTTTGCTTTCTCATACCATTTTTCTGCCGCATCTGCATTTTCTCTTTTTTCCATCATCGCAGCATACGCCAGTGTAGCCTGATACTGTGAACCAATGGAGTCGCCCGACTCCAAAAGCGGTTCGCCGCTTCGTTCGTTGTAACTGCATGTCCCGTCAAAAATACCTCCTCCGGTTCCTTGTGCAACACCGTTTTTGTTTGAATCATGGATGGCAATAAAGTCTGTCATAACTTTTGTATAAAAATTCCACAAGTCATCGTCCATTATATATCTCTCATCCCCCGACCACAGATACTGTCTGTATGCCTTTTCCACTAATTCAAACTGGACCGGAACCTCCCGCACGAAATATTCGTCGTTTTTAAAGTCGATCGTATGAGGTGTCCCGTCAAAATTAAATGCCCATGGAGTATACCATTTCCGTTCTTTTGTTGCCCCTTTTGCAAAGGTACGGAACATGGAGAAGTTCTCTTCATCCAAACCAGTCATATGCGCTCCAGCTGTCTGGTGCACAAAATCTCTGGAATAAAATGCGGTTCTGTCATAATAGCCTGACCAGTAAGAGGGAATGTAGTCATGCAATCCGGTATGATCCCCCTCCGGATGCGCTTCGTCTTTGTTTGTGATTCCCTGCTTACCGGTCATGACAAACTGCTGCTGTTTTTCAACTGCCCAGCGAAATGTTTTTTCAAGATACTCGTTGGAAGAATGTAATCTTACTTTCTTATTCTGCCTGCATTTTCCGTTGGTTACTTCTTCTTTACCCACTGTATGCTCCCTTTTATTCCTCTATTTTCTTTACATAAAACAGTCTTGAAAAATAATCTCCCTGCTGCTCTCTTGCAACACCCGGGATCCCTGCCGCACAGTCTGATACATTGAGTCCTGCATACATCAGTTCATCTCCGTAATGTACGCCTAAATCTGCCTTGCTGCCAAAGCATTCTTTTACTTCGTACTTTGCGTTTTCTTCCAGACCTTTCACATAAATTCTTTCAAATTTTCCCTGTGCCGGCTGCAAAGTACGGAAGTATGCCACAAGTCCTTCGCTTCTGTCTTCTGAGACAACCTGCCATGCAGAATTGTTGCCTTCAAACGGACTCTTCAGACGGTAAAATACACCCTGCTGGATCAGCGCTCTGTTTTCCTTCATGAACTGGATCTGTTCTTTCATCTGCTCCAGCTCTTCTTCCGGAAGCCTTGTAATGTCAAGCTCATATCCGAATGTACCAAAGTACGCCACATTAGCTCTCGTTTCAAGAGAAGTATTGCGGAATACCTGATGGTTCGGAGATGCTGAAACATGACTTCCAATGCTGCTGATCGGATATACATAAGATGTACCATACTGAATTTTGATTCTGTCCACGGCATCTGTATTGTCCGAAGTCCATGCCTGCGGTGCGTAGTACAGCATTCCCGGATCAAACCTTGCCCCGCCGCTTGCGCAGGATTCAAATAAAATTTCCGGGAATTCCTGGATCAGTCTTTCATATAAGCTGTACACGCCCAGGATATATTTATGTCTTACTTTTCCCTGATAACTTTTTCCGTTTCCATTTGAAAAGACTTCTGAGAATGCGCGGTTCATATCCCATTTTACATAGGAAACCGGTGCGTCTGTCAGTACTTTTCTCATCTGTTCATAAATATAGTCCACGACTTCCTGTTTGGAGAAATCCAGCACATACTGATTTCTGCTGTGGCAGTAATTTCGTCTGATATCAGCAAGAAGCCAATCCGGATGCGCACGGAACAGATCACTGTCTTTGTTCGTCATTTCCGGTTCAAACCAAAGACCGAATTTCAGTCCCATTTCTTCTACTTTCTTTGCCAGACCGGTAATTCCTCCCGGAAGCTTCTCCATATTCGGATACCAGTCGCCTAAAGAACAGTTGTCCAGATTTCGTTTTCCAAACCATCCGTCATCCAGAACGAACAATTCCACTCCGATCTCTTTTGCTTTTTCTGCGATATCCAGGATTTTTTCTTCGTTGAAATCAAAATAAGTTGCTTCCCAGTTATTGATCAGGATCGGTCTTACTTTATCGCGCCATGTGCCGCGGGCAAGTCTTGTTCTGTATAATTCGTGGTAGACCTGGCTCATTCCGTTCATACCGTTTTCTGAGTAGACCATTACCATTTCCGGTGTCTGAAAATGTTCCCCTTTTTTCAGTTCCCACCTAAACTCGTTCGGATGGATTCCCATGACTACTCTTGTCACATCAAAGTTATCAACTTCTGCCTGGGCAAGGAAATCTCCACTGTAAACAAGGCTGAATCCGAGTACTTCTCCGCTGCATTCATCCGCATTTGCTCTTTTTAACATCAAGAAAGGATTGAACTGATGGCTGCTGCATCCGCGCATGCTGTATATGCTCTGCACGCCATATGTCAGTTTTCTTGTATGCGGGTGGCGTTCCCTGTTCCATGCCCCTGCAAGCTCTACCATCTCGTATTCTTTGTCCGGTAAATCCAGACATCCGCTCATACAGTTCAACAGCGTAATTCCTGCTTCACATTCGCATTCGAAGCGGACATGACGTGTGATAACTGGTCTGTCACGGAAGATTGTATAAGATAAAATCATCTTTGTCTGGATCATTTCATCTTCCAGAACAATCTCCAGTGTATCTGCTTCTTCGTTATCTTCTACGTAAACTGCCGGAAGTCCTTCAAGAGCTTTTTTCCCTGCGAAAATTTCATGAGTTTTATATTTAAAATCTACAACTCGGCTTCCGTCTGCACTTTCCAGTTCAAAAGCCGGATATCTTGTATCCCCTGAACCGAAAGTTGGATATTCCTGTTTCAGGTGTTCGAGAGAAAAATCGCTGCGCCCTTCAAACGGATACGGGGCCATGTCTCTTCTTGCATATTCAATCAGATATCCAAAATCTTCTCTGTCTGTAAGATGCTTTCCGTAATAAACATGTCCCAACTGACCGTTTTCCAAAACCTTGATAATGTAGCTGATCTTTTCGTTATAAAGATGAAACTCTTTTGCTGCCTCGTGAAATCTGATTGCCATGTTACTCTCCTTTTCATTCTGTCTTTAAATAAAGGGAATCTATGCCAGGCAAAGATTCCCTTTGTATCATTTATTATTTGATGGCTCCGCCAGTACCTTCGATAATGTATCTCTGTGCAAATAAGAAGATTAAAATTGGCGGTACAATCATAATCACTGTGATACATAACATAGGAACGATCTCCTGAGAATATACACCCTTGAATGACGCAAGTCCTAATGCCAATGTGTATTTGGATCTTTCCTGCAGGAAAATCAATGGTCCTAAATAGTCGTTCCATGCAGCAAGCATATTCAGTACACCAACCAGAATCAGTGACGGTTTCATAATCGGAACATAAATCTTATAGAAGATCTGGAACGCATTGGCTCCGTCGATTCTTGCCGCCTCTTCGAAATCTTTCGGTACGCCCATCAGGAACTGGCGCATCAGGAAGATGTAGTATGCTGATCCAAACCAAGATGGAACGATCAACGGTTTCAGTGTGTTCAGCCATCCAAATGCATTAAATTCCATGTACTGCGGGATCATTGTAACGTCCCACGGAATCATCATAGTGGAAAGCAGTAACATAAAGAGGATATTTTTTCCTCTGAACTGGAATCTTGCAAATCCGTATGCGACAAGCGCTGCGGATACCATGGATCCTACTGCGGATCCTACCGTTACAAGCACAGAGTTCTTCAAAAATGTGCCGAACGGCTGTGCATTCCATGCGTCCACATAGTTCTGCCAGTTCCAGATATCCGGCAGGAAGCTTGGCGGATAAGCAACCGCTTCTGTTTCTGATTTAAATGTGGAAAAGAACATGTATACGAAAGGGAACAAAAAGTAAACTGCAATCAATGTCAAAATCACATACAGTACTACTTTTGTTTTTTTAGACATTTTCATTACTTTTTCCTCCTCTTTTTCTTTTTCGTTCCTGAGTTTACTTCATTTTCATAGAATACCCACATTGAGGATGATTTGAATACAAGAGCGGTCAGACAGAGAATGATGATGAACATTACCCATGCATTGGCACTTGCGTATCCAAGTTTATGGTGTCTGAACGCGTTGTTGTATGTCATCAGTCCGTAGAAGTAAGTAGACTTCATCGGTCCGCCTCCTGTCAACAGCATAACGAGTGTTACCTGCTGGAAGGAACTGATGATAGAAGTAATCAAGTTGAACAATAATGTTGGTGTGATGATCGGCAGCGTGATGCTGAAAAACTGTCTTACCGGTCCTGCACCGTCAAGTGCAGCTGCTTCGTAAAGTTCCGCCGAGATTCCCTTGATATTCGTATAGAATACGAGCATCATCGTTCCGACTCCGAATGCACTTACGATTACGACTGCCAGGATTGCCCATGCCGGATCCACCAACCAGTTTGGCCCCTCAATTCCGATCAGGGAAAGCAGATAGTTTAAGATACCATAATCACTGTTCAAAACCCAGCTCCAGATAACGGATGTCGCAACACCGGAAACAACGGCCGGGATGTAGAAAATCGTTCTGTAAACCTTGATCCCTTTCAACGGCTGGCTGATCAGCATCGCAAGGAACAGGGCGATACAGATATTCAGCGGCACAAAGATTGCCGCATATTTAATACTGATTGTAAGAGATTTCAGTACCTGCTTATCTGAGGTAAACATCTCTATGTAGTTTCCAAGTCCCACAAAAGT
This sequence comes from Sellimonas caecigallum, assembly GCF_019754295.1. Lineage (GTDB taxonomy): Bacteria > Bacillota > Clostridia > Lachnospirales > Lachnospiraceae > Sellimonas > Sellimonas caecigallum. The sequence continues at coordinate 15,268 of NZ_VIRV01000003.1, forward strand.
ACGCTCTCCAACAACTGGCCAGTCAAAAAAGCTGATGCACAGAGAAAAGATCAGCGGTCCTAATGTGAAGACTAAGAATCCGATAATCCATGGCAAAATAAACAGATATGGTGTAACTGTCTTCCATTTAAATTTTTTCATGTGACTCTCTCCTTATTTTTTGGAGGGGAAGTGCCCTTCCCCTCCTTCCGCCCCACCCTGCAGATGGTCCGGATTCTTTCACTTTTATACTATTCGTGGCTTGCTACTACCTCATCCAGAGCTTCTTTTGGATCTGCAAGGCTGCTTGGATTGATAATGCTTTCAAATGCAAGCTGAATATCTGCATCGACTTCTGTCCATCCTTCTGCAATAAAGCTTGACGGAGTATATCCTGCACAGTTGTCAAGTGCTGTATAGAACGGTGCACAGTTCGGGTCTTCTCTGAGGGCTTCAGATTCAACAACTGATTTTAATGCCGGTAATTCTGTCTCGATACGGTGTTTGTTCATTTCTTCTCCTGTCCAGTATTTCAGGAATTCCCAAGCTTCTTCTTTGTGCTTGCTGTCTTTGGAGATTGCGATACCGGATGTATTGATGACACTGATGGAGTGTTCTGTTCCTTCAAACTTCGGAATCTGAACAATACCATAGTTCAGGCCTTCTTCTTCAAACTGTTTGATCGGCCATGTACCATCTACATACATTGCTGTTTTTCCACCCAGCATTTCTGTCTGTCCTGATTCTTCAGATGCGTATAATACGCCGTCTTTTTCCATATCCTGGAATGTCTTGAATACTTCAACAGATTTGTCGCTGTTGATGTTGCCGTCAAGTTTTCCGTTTTCATCAACAAATGCTGTTCCATTGCTCCACAGATACATTTCCAGTGTGTATGGAAGTGTTCCGATCGGAAGTGTAAATCCGTTTACACTGTCAAGTTTGGACTGAATTTCTTCAGATGCTTTTGCTACATCTGCCCATGTCCAGTCGTCTGTCGGGTAAGCTACACCAGCCTGATCAAACAGGTCTTTGTTGTAGTACATACAGGATGTAACCACGCTGACCGGTACGCCGTAAATCTTATCATCGATAGAGTTGTACGGCCACAGTGCTTCGAAGAAATTGTTCTTGTATTCTTCGCCTTCTTTGTTAATATACTCGTCCAGTGGTTCCAGACTTTCTGAGTATGTCGGGTAATCCCACATGTACATTACGTCCGGTGCATCCCCAGCTCCCATGCTGGCTGTCATCTTTGTGTCGAAATCAGATCCCCATCCTTCCAGGACAACTTCGATCTTATCCTGGCTTTCGTTGAACTTGTCAACACATGCCTGCTGATCATCCAGTACAGATGCGTCATCCCAAGTTGCAAAACGAATCTTCACTTTGCCGTCACTTGTTTTGTCGTCACCGCTGTCTTTTCCGCCTCCACATCCAAGGAGCATGGAGCCTGTCATGGCTGCTACCAGACCAACTGCTGCAAGTCTTTTCATTCTCTTCTTCATAATGTTACCTCCGTTTTTTTATTTTTCTTTTTTTATTTCAATCCGACCGGCCGTAGTGCATGAAAAGCTCTCGATTCCTTTCAGAATCCGCTCTTCTTCCTTCACAATTTCGCCGTAGCAATCAATCTGAACAACTTTCACTTCCGCTTCTTCATCCGTCTTCACATAAATCCTGTCTGATTTTGTTCCGTTTACGATGATTGTACATGCTTTTTGTGAATCCAGCTCAACTACCCGATCAGTTGAATACAATGCAACGATTTCCGTTGTGTCGTCTTTTACTCTGACTTCCGGATATAAGTTCTGAGGTTCTTTTGCTTCTATCGGAGCATCCTGCAGTAATGCTTTGTGCTCTCTCATAAACGCCATATAGTTCTGTACCATGGCTTTTTGTCTGTCATCCATCTTATCCAGTCTTACTGAAAACTGCATTGTTGAGAATAAAGAATCTACGATCTGCAGTGCTGCCACTTCCGGCTTCTCCCCATAATGCCATACGATCGGATCGGAATGTACTGCTGTCTCGCCGCTGAGCAGACGCAAGTCAACGCTGCCTACACGGTTTGCCAGTCCGGATTCCGGACAATCCACAACTCTCAGCATATTTCCATATTTTTTGATGGCAGGTCCGATATAGCGCTGTCTGAATTCGATCAGGATATCTTCCTTGACAGCTTTTAAAGCTTCCATCGTCTCGCTTAAAAGCTTATCCAGCGCGATCTGCAGGCAGACACAGTCCATATCTGCATTTGCCTTCGGTGTGTTGGCTCTTTCATAAAACTCATCGATGAAGTCCAGCTTCAGACCGTCTAATCCCCATTCTTCCACTGCTTTTACGTATATATTTTTCAAATATGTTCTGACTTCCGGATAACGGATATCAAGAACGCCTGCTTTCTGTTCTTCATCTACTGTGATAAGCTTGTCATGGAACAGATTCCACATTTTGGAATACATTCCCACATACGGGACACTGAACCACAGAAGGTATTTCATTCCCAATTTGTGGACATTGTCCACATGTTCTTTCATGTTCTTAATTTTCTTTTCCGTTACTTCCCAGTCTCCGCAGAATCCGTATCCACGGTTTGTGTCATCTGTCTGCCAGCCATCGTCCACGATAACTGTCTTAAATCCCATTTCTTTTGCGCGTCTGCACTCTTCTTCGACTTCTGTATCTGTAAATTCCTGATGATAAGAATACCAGAAAGAGTACATCGGGTCTTTTGCATCTTCCGGTACATGTGCGGATTTCATGCCGCAGTCGTTTTCCCACCATGCTCCCACTTCTCTGATAGACTGTTCATATCTTACATCTCTGAAATCCTGAAGAATCCGCACTTCATATTCCTTTTCATCTGTTGCTCCAAGGTAGATATCTATCTTGCATTTCATTGTTCCGTCTTCTTCATGCACGCCAAGATTCATTCTGACTTCTTTTAATGCCTCGGAAACGGCAACCGTTCCTCTGTTTTTTCCATCTGTGCTAAAAAACGTGATAACCGGAGCGGACACAGAACTCATAGACCTCTCTCCGTAACTCCAGTCTGCTTTCACTGTTCTGTCAAACCGGCAGGTCGGATGCCATCTTCCGGCAATATCCTGTACCGGGAAATTCCATTGCGCAGTAACAACTGCATCTGTTGTGTTTTCCGGAATATTTTCCAGGCGGATCACTTCTATCTGCCGTCCATCTGCCAGTATTTCCGTATTCTGTTTCAGTTCTGCATTTATGTTGCTTGTTACTTTCATTTCTTCCTCCCGCTGCTCTTTCTTTTCTATGCTGACTGCCTGTCTGAACTATATTTTCAACATTTAAAACTGTGTTTCTTTTACGTCCTCAATAATACCATTCACATGCCCTGTCCAAAATGGAAGAATGACCAAATTATATGTCCTAATGTCAAATTTTTGAGCATTTCAACATATTTTCATCGATATCTTTACTTTTTTTACAGCACTTTGTATCCCCTGACCAGATAACTTTCCTTCATGTTAGCTGAAAACTCAAAGGAAAATCGAGGTTACAGACAGCCAAAAACCATGAAGTTCAAAATTGAACTCCATGGTTCTTTCATACTGTTTTCCGGTTATCTTGTTACCAGCCGGTAATATGTCCTGGATGTCAGGCTGTAGATGACAAAATAGACACACCCGAAGACAAGCACTGTCACAACTGTGCAGACAGCAAAAAGATCAAGATTGACCAGATTCATGACTCTAAGCAGCCTGCAAAGCGCCGGGAATGCCACCGCCATGTGAATCGCTGCCAATATAAGCGGCAGGAAAAACACCTGAAGGATCTGCTTTCGTATGGCCTTTTTGACTTCCTCCCGACTCATGCCTACTTTTTGCATGATGTGAAAACGCTCTCTGTCATCGTACCCTTCTGTGATCTGCTTATAGTATATGATAAGACATACCGCTGTCACAAAAAGAATGGATAAAAAAATTCCTATAAAGAAGATAGATCCGTACTGTTCATAGTAATCCGTCCGGGCTGTATCTATCGAATCCACTGTCAGAAGACGTGGGACATCCTCCACAAGATGGTTTCTCAGTCCTTCGAAAAACATGTTCTTGGCGTCTGATGCTCCTTTTAAATCAAAGTAATACTCATACTGCACCGTTCGATATCCTGTAGTGGAATCTGCATACTGCGTATTATACATATCCCGGATCTCCATGACAATATCCAAGTCTTTCATCACTGCCACGACAAGATTGTCTGTCAAATACATCACTTCATTCCATGTTTCCGGGTTTTCCACCGTCTTTTTAATCTCCCATGTACGATCCTCAAGCTTCAGCTTATCCCCAAGCTGTATCTTTCCTTTTGTAAAGACTGCAGTTTCATCTTCTTCCAGAGACAGGTCGGCCCCCATCATACGGTTGTAGTCATCCTGCGTAAGAGCAAGGAAAAGAAAAAGATCCTCCTCCTTGCCAAGTACTTCATCAGACAGTCTCAGCTTTCCGTCGTCATATACGGCTCCCAGCCAGCACTGGGCGTATCCTCTTGCATTTACAATCTCCACCCCCGTCTCGTGGGCTCTTTTATCCAGAGATCGAAGAAGGGTATCCGGCGTCTGGGTCACGTCATCCATAATGTAACTTGTCTTATATTCTCTCGGAAAGCGAATTCTTAAAATGTCTTCTTCCCCCAGGTACATGCTCATGCTGGAAGAGATCGCCACAATGACTGCTGTGGACAAAATGCAGATCGTGGCAAGTCCAGCCGCATTTTGTTTCATCCGATAGATCATTCCAGATATCGTGATAAAATTTCCCGGCTTGTAATAAATCCGTTCCCGTTTTTTCATCCATTTCAGAAAGGCAATGCTTCCGGAAAGGAACAGAAGATACGTGGCCGCGATGACAAGGAGAACCGCCGGCAGGAAAACATTGATGGTTTCGTACGGACCGTTTGCCAAAAGCGCAAGACCATACCCGAATGCAAGGGCGGCAACTCCAAGTACAGCCAGAGCAATCTTTGCTTTTGGTTCACGTTCTCCTTCTCTTGCTCCTTTCATCATATCTGCCGGATTCATCTTCCAGACTGAGATGCTGTTATAGCAAAACAGTATGAAATAGATGACAGCAAATGTCCCGCATGTGGACAGTACCGAATCGAGAGGCACTGTAAATTCCAGGGTCGATGGGATGTGTATGATCTTCAGGAAAAGCAAAAACACAAGCTGGCTCAAAAGAGCTCCTGAGAAAATACCAAAGAACAGCCCCTTCCCCGCTGTAACCGCCACTTCCCAAAACATCATGACAATGAGGTGCCGTTTCTCAAGCCCAAGTATTCCATAAAGTCCGATTTCTTTTTTCCGCTGTTTCAACACAAAGCTGTTGACATAGACAAGGATCAGAAAAGTCATGAATACCGCTACCACCGCGCAAAAGCCAAGCATCATGTCTGTGTTGGACCCTTTGACCGTACCTGCTTTTTGCATCATGCTGCGTATACTTTTCAAGATATAATACATAGCGATGACGAGCGCGTTGGCCAGCATATACGGAAAATAAATCGTCTTGTTCTGGCGGATGTTCGTCATAGCCAGTCTCAGATACATGATTTTAAACATCTCGTTTTCCTCCCGAAGCCAACACTGTGAGTGTGTCCGATATCTTCCGGTACATTTCTTCGTGACTAAGGCTTCCCCTGTATAGCTCATGGTACACGGCTCCATCCTTTATAAAAAGCACACGGTCTGCATGGCTCGCCGCTTTTGTACTGTGAGTAACCATGAGAATCGTCTGGCCAGCTGTGTTTACTTTCTCGAACAAACCTAGAAGCTGATCTGATGCTCTGGAATCCAGCGCCCCTGTAGGTTCATCTGCCAGTATCATCTTTGGTTCCGTGATCAGTGCTCTTGCAATGGCCGCCCTTTGTTTCTGTCCACCCGACACTTCATATGGAAATTTGTCCAAAATGTCTGTTATCCGAAGCAGCTTTACAAGAGGCTCGATCCTGCGTTTCATAACTTCTGTCTTTTCCCCCGACAGAACAAGAGGCAGATAAATATTGTCCCTCAAAGACAGCGTATCCAGGAGATTAAAATCCTGAAAGACAAATCCCAGATTTTCTCTCCGATAAGCTGCCAGATTCCGTTCCGGGATCGAACGGAACGAAAGTCCATTCAGGATGATATCCCCCGCTGTCGGCTTGTCAAAGGATGCCAGAAGATTCAAAAGCGTCGTCTTTCCTGATCCGGACTCCCCCATGATCGCCACATATTCTCCTTCTTCTATCGAGAAATTGACATCTATGAGGGCTTCCGTCTGATTGCCTCCAAACCGGTTTGTATAATTTTTTTTCAAATGCTTTACTTCAAGCAGTGCCATCTGTTTGCCTCCTCTCGATCGTATCCCGATCCTTTTGACTATACTATACAAAAAAAAGAAAGCATCTGCCATCGATTCGGCTTACACTTTCTTTTTCCAAACTTACATCCATGTAAGGTAGGGAATGTTATGACTTCGTTTCCATCTATTCTGCACAGACTGCTTCCTTGCGCGTATCAATTACCACTTTCGTCCCTTTTCCCACCTGTGATTCCACTGATATTCGATGTCCTAAAAGATCGCATGTCCGTTTTACAAGGGAGAGCCCGATCCCGGTGGAACGCTTATCCAGCCTTCCGTTGTACCCAGTATATCCCCACTCAAAGATTCGCGGAAGATCCTCCAAAAGGATGCCGATCCCGGTGTCTTCTACGACCACAACGCCCGGTTCTTTGGCATAAACTGTGACACTTCCCTTCTTTGTATATTTTACCGCATTTGTAAAGATCTGTTCTAAAATGAATACAAACCATTTCTCATCCGTAAGTATATCACAGTCCAGGCCATCTCCCATCACGAAGGCAAGCTTCTTCTGGATAAAGAAAGAAGCGGTACGGACAGCCGCCTGCTTGACAAGGCTTTCCGCCAAAAAGTGATCAAATCGCAGGTCTTTCCCTTCCTTCCCAAGCTTCTGGTAATTGAGCGCCATCTCGATATACTGCTCTGTCTTGACCAGTTCCTGCCGCATAGCTTCCTGGTCAGCTGACGGCTCCTGTACGAGCAGACGCATGACTGAAAGCGGCGTCTTGATCTGATGGCTCCACCGTGTATAATAGAGATCTGCTTCCGCTTTTTCCTTTCGGATCTTTTCTTCTGCTTCCGCTTTTTCTCTCATCGTACGCCTGTAGAGTTCCTGATAAAACTGTTCAGCCTGGGTATCCCATTTTGGCAGACTGTCTATCTCTCGATATTTTTCTTCAAGAATCCCGGAAAGCTGCCTGCACTTCTTCTTCCATCTTCGAAAACCAACAATCCAGGCCGCTGCAAAAAGCGCTGTCGTCAAAACTGATGTATATACGAGGGGTCCATCCGGAAGATCATACAGGAAATAGACTGCCGCCATGATGAACAGGAAGGCAGCAAAAATCATCTCTTCCCCCTTCTTTTCCCATGCAAAAAGAAGGAGCTCGTTATTCTTCCACATAGTACCCTATCCCTTTCTTCGTCAGAATATAGCCACACAGCCCGATATCCTCCAGCTTCTTTCTGAGCCGCGTCACATTGACTGTGAGCGTATTGTCGTCGATGAAGCTCTCCGTCTCCCAGAGTCTCTGGATGAGCTGCCCTCTCTCCACGATCTTTCCCGCATTCTCCATCAGCACCTGCATGATCCGGAACTCATTTTTGCTGAGTTCCAGTTTCTCAGTCCCGTGAGAAAGCACTGCCGAAGACAAGTTCAGCGTAACTCCTTTGTGAGCAAGCACATCTGGTCTGGTATTCGCAAAGGCGTATGTTCTCCGCAAAACCGCCTGGATTTTTGCCACAAGCACATCCATTTTAAAAGGCTTTGCCACAAAATCGTCCGCCCCCATATTGATGGCCATGACAAGATTCATATCATCCCCGGCGGAAGAAAGAAAGACGACCGGTACATTGCTGATCTTTCGTATCTCAGTACACCAATAATATCCGTTGTAAAATGGAAGGGAAATATCCAGGAGTACAAGGTGCGGATCCGTCTTCCGGAATGTGTCCATGACTTGCGCAAAATCATCTGCCGCCTCAACAAGATATCCCCACTTTGTAAGATTTCGCTTCAGGATTTCCACAATTGTTTCATCGTCCTCAACAAGAAATATCTTATATTTCAACGTCGTTACCTCCCATCTTTTATAAACATATCCCTATTATACTGTTTGTTTTCAAAAATGTCAGCCTCCTGTTTGCAGACCTTCCCTCTTTCAATTGTAAACCTTTATTATTTTTAAGTTGACAATCAATATGCATATATACTATACTTCCTTTGTACACTGATATTTCGGAAATTCCATCACAAATACATTCCGACAGAAAAGGAGACTTTGCTATGAATTCACAGATTACTACAACTTCTTCCCATACAAAACAGCTTGTCACAATGGCTCTGATGACAGCTGTGCTCTGCATTTTGGCGCCGCTTTCTATCCCGATCCCGGTCAGTCCGGTGCCCATCAGTCTTACAAATCTTGTCCTCTATATCGGCATCTACATACTGGGGACACACCGCCTTCTTGGCAGTTACATCGTCTATCTCCTTCTTGGTATCTGCGGGCTTCCTGTCTTTTCCGGTTTCTCGGGCGGACTTGGAAAGCTGGCAGGTCCTACCGGCGGATATCTGGCTGGATTTCTCTTTCTTATTTTGATCTCCGGCTTCTTTATGAGCCGGTCCGAAGGACGTTTTCGTCTTGCCCTCCAGGCCTTTGGACTCATTCTCGGCTCCGCGGCAATGTATCTTTTCGGCACAATGTGGCTTTGCTTTCAGATGCATCTCTCCTTCGTGGACGGCCTTTTTGTCGGTGTGATCCCGTATCTTCCAGGAGATACGGTAAAGATCATCCTGGCTCTGATCGTCGGACCACTGCTTCAGAAACGACTTGCACGTTTTCTCATACAGCAATAAAAAAATCCTGCTGTCCGGCAGGATTTTTCTATTGATACCGCTAATAAAGGCTTCGGTAAATGTCCTCCATCTGTTCTTTTGTAAACCAGATATAGCTTTGGCCTAACAGCCGTTTCTGGCTTTCCTGCACACTCACTGAAAAACTGCGGATCTCTTCTTCTTTCATCCCGTACTCCCGGAGTGGTTTGCGCGGGATGATGCCGGACAGCAGCTCTTCCAGCTTTTTAAACACATCCTCTTCCCTGCATCCCAGCACGTTTCCAAGCATTTTTGTGAGCTGTCTGATCTTTCCGTTCGGCCTGCATGTCTGATATGTTTGAAACACTGCCGTCAGAAACTGGTAGTTGGCCTCTCCGTGCGTCACATGGTATGTGCCGGAAAGAGGATAAGACATGGCATGGACTGCACCTGTACCGGCGTTGGCAAAAGCGATCCCCGCAAGGTTGCTCGCCGTCAAAAACTCATCCAGCATTTCCATTCTAGCCTCTTTTCCTTCCGCCGTCATGCGCAGGAATCCCCGGATCAACAGATCGATGGCTTTCTCGCTGAACATTTCCGTGTACAGATTTGCCTTCGGGGAGACATATGATTCCATGGCATGAATCAGCGCATCGATCGCGCTTGTGGCAAAGAAAAAATACGGAAGCTCCCGCAAAAGTTCCGGTATGAGGACAGCCTTATCCGGAAAAAGAGCTGGATCTGCCAGGCCAAGTTTCGTGTGAAGGCTTGTGGCTTCCATGATCGAGACACTGGATACTTCCGATCCCGCCCCACATGTAGCCGGAACCGCGATCAACGGATATTTTTTTGTGATCTCAACCTCTTTTTTAAATATGGAGACAGCATCTGCTGTCTGCGGAATGCCCGTGACAAGGATCTTGGCCATATCGATGATCGCGCCTCCTCCTACTGCGATGATCCTTTTGCAGCCGCTCTTTTCAAAATCCGCCCTCAGCTTTTCTATCATCACATCGGTAGGTTCTCCGCTTCCATATTCATCTTTAAAATGCACACAGGCTTTTGGCTCATATTCTTTAAAATACCTGTCAAAAACAGATCTGCTGCAGAGCAGAAAATCTTCTTTTGTCATAGATGATTCCATAACAAATTCTTTCGCCGTCTCATATTTTACAATTTTTGTTGTCTCCCTGAATAATTCCATCTGTTTTCCCATTTCCTTTCCTGTTTTCTACAGGCTCCTTACATAGGCTGCGGCATTAATGGCGGCAATGGCTCCGTCTGAGACGGCCGTGGCCGCCTGCCTTACCTGCTTGACACAGATATCGCCCGCTGCGTAGACACCTGGGATTCCTGTATTCTGCTTTTCGTCCGTTACAAGATATCCGTCCTGCTTTGCCAATTCCGGATACAATTCCGTGTTCGGGACGGATCCTGCATAGATAAAAACCCCGCATCCTTCCGCATGTATGATCTCCTGCTCTTTTGTGTGCTCATCTGTCAGCACAAGCGTATCTGCCGCTTCCTTTCCACGTATCTCCGTGAGGCGGCTGTGAAGTCTTACTTCGATGTTCTTTGTCTTTTCCACTTTGGATGTAAATTCCGGTATAGCTCCAAGCTGATCTTCGAAATGGATGATCGTAAGCTTTCTCGCGTACTTAGCCAGGAAAAGCGCTTCCTTGATGGCACCGTCCGCTCCTCCTACCACGAACAGATCTTTTCCTTCGTAGCGCGCCGCGTCTCTTGACGCATTGAGTCCTGTCCCTTTTCCAAAGAACGTCTCCTCCCCTGGTATCCCGAGTTTTCGCGCTTTTGTTCCGGCTGCAATGATGACCGCCTTTGCCTCATATACAGACTGTTCTGTCGTGATCCTCTTGACAGGTTCTTTGAGTTCGGCCTTTATCACTTTTTCCATCACGATCTCCACACCAGCCTGTTCCGCCTGCTTTCTGAGTCGGTCTGCAAATGTACTTCCTGTCTCTCCTTCAAAAATTCCCGCATAATGAGTTACTGTGGAAACACTTCCCAGAAGTCCTCCAACTGCTTTTTCTTCCAAAACGATCGTGCGAAGTCCTCTGCTGGCTGCGTAGACAGCGCTGCTGATTCCCGCCGGTCCTGCTCCGATAATACAAATATCATACATCATTCATTCCTCCATCTGATTCTGTCCTTCATGCTTTCCTTCAGCATACCATAAATTTGTCATAAGAAAAAATGATATATTTTTATTATCCCATAAAATATTTTTATGTTTTTCTGCGATGTCCAGAACTGTCTTTACTATTTTTTCCGTGGTTCCACAGAAAGCATGAGAACGGCTGCCAAAATAAAGACAAATCCAATAAAATCCATCGCCGTAAACGCCGCATGCATCATCAGCACAGTGGCAATGGTAGCTGTGACCGGCTCCACGGATGCAAACAGGCTGGCTTTTGCTGCCCCTATGATCCGTACTCCTTCCATATAGAAAGAAAATGACAGCACCGTTCCCACTACCACAACAACCGCCATGGCTCCAATGGCCTGTCCGTCCCACGTACCGACAACATGCCATGGTTTTGTGAATGCGGAAAGGAAAATCCCTCCAAGCAGCATCCCCCATCCGATCACACAGAATGTTCCATATTCTTTCATAAGTCTTCCCGGAATCAGATTGTACGCTGCCATCATGACTGCAGACCCTAGTCCCCAGAAAAGCGCTTCCCTGGAAATGGCCAGAGAATGTACGTTCCCGTGTGTGGCAAGCATGAAGGTGCCGAAAAGTGCACATGCAAGGGCAAGTATCTCTAAAAGCCGCGGCACTCTCCTGTTCCACACCGCCAGACAGACCATGATGATGACCGGCGCCGTATACTGAAGTACTGTCGCTGTCCCGGCATTGGAAAGCTCTACCGCTGTGTAATATGTAAGCTGACACCCTGCCATACCAAAAATCGCAAACAAAATCAGCACCCCGACATCCTTCTTGTTCTTCCAGATCCTCCACATATCTTTCTTCTGCTTGGCCAGCACCGTGGAAAGCAGGAGAAGTCCCGCCAACAAAAGCCGCACGCTTACGAGCCATCTGGCGTTCGTCCCTTTGAACTCAAAAAGATACTGGCCGAAAACCCCAGCCAGTCCCCAGAATATTCCTCCTATGAGGGCGATGCACATCCCGCGCAGCGCCTCTCTTCTCTCCATGTGATTCATGAGTCTCTTTTCTCCTTAAAGCGGTTCATCATGACAGGCATGTACTCTTTGCTGTATTCTGCCAGAGAGTAGCTTCCTCTGTTCAGGCACCAGTCTGTCACAAGCGCCCTCTCACACAGAGAATAGTATTTGACCAGCTCCGAGACGGATTTGCTGTCGTTGATCTCCCCTGCTTTTTGTCCTTCCTCAATGATGGAAGCGACAAGCTTATAGTATTCTCTGTTCTGATCCAGAAGGCTTCTGTCCCCCTTGGAAATCAGCTGCGTCGAGTAAAGAGACGCCAGAAGATCCACCTTGATAGAATTTTCCATAAAAGAATGCGCCTTATAATTCAAAAACATCAGCTGTTCGAAATGATCCATCTCCGGGCTCAATTCTTCCCGAAGGGTTTTGTAATGCTCGTCCAGCACAGTGGAAAGGGTATTTAAAAGAGCATCCTTTCCGTCAAAATAATAGTAAAACGAACCTTTTGATGTATTGGAAAGCCGGATGATATCATCCACTGTCGTATCATCATACCCCTTTTCGTAAAACAGATCCCACGCAGCCGATACGATCCGGTCTTTTACACTTTTCCTTGAATCATCCATTGTCTGATCCACTCCCTTCCATAGTTTATATCGCAAAAATCAAGAAAGACCCAGTTGTACCGATGACAACTGAGCCTTTTCTTCCCTCAATCACGTACTGTTTCCAGTATACCTTTTTTACATTCTTTTTGCAATATCTGCGCATGCTTTCATCGCTTCGATCACAGAGCTTCTGAAGCCTGTTCTTTCGAGAACGCGCACTGCTTCGATGGTTGTTCCTGCCGGGGAGCATACCATATCTTTGAGTTCTCCCGGATGTTTTCCTGTTTCCAGTACCATCTTTGCGCTTCCGAGAACTGCCTGAGCAGCGAATTTGTAAGCCTGCGGTCTTGGCATACCGTCTGCCACTGCAGCGTCTGCCATCGCTTCGATGAAAAGGAATACGTAAGCCGGGGAGCTTCCGCTTACAGATACGACCGCATCCATCAGTCTTTCCGGAATCACTTCCACTTTTCCGAAGCTTTCAAGAATGCTGCAAGCATATTTGATCTCTTCTTCTGTCATATTTTCATTCGGGCATGCAGCTGTCATCCCTTCCATGACCATAGCCGGTGTGTTCGGCATCGTACGCACGATCTTTACTTCTTTTCCGAATTTTTCTTTCAGCCAAGCAAGTGTCTTGCCCGGTGCGATCGTGATGATGATCTGGCTGTCTTTTACTTTATCTTTGATCTCTGTGATCACAGATTCATAAAACTGCGGCTTTACAGCAAGTATGATGACTTCTGCATTTTCCACTACTTCCATGTTGCTGTCTGTGATCTGGATTCCATATGTCTCTCTTGCTCTCTCTCTTGTCGGCGCAAATACGTCAGCTCCGATGATCTCTTCCGGTTTCATCAGTTCTTTTTTGATAATTCCGCCCATGATGGCGCTTGCCATGTTTCCGCATCCGATAAATCCTAATTTCATATGAATACGCTCCTTTTTTGTGTGCTCTTTTTTGTATACATTCAAACAACTTGTATACAATTACCTTCTTAAACATATCACTCCTGAAGCCAAATGTCAATCATTCTAAATCAATTTTTTAATTTTTTTCTTTTGTTTTTCCTTGTATTTTCGTTTTATTTTGTATACAATATCATACAAGATCCTATTTTTGATATTTGTATCCGAAAGGAGAACACCAATGGCCGAAAAAATCTCTCTGGCCGATCAGGCTTACGAAAAGATCAAACATAACATTCTGACTCTTTCCTATCCGCCAGGCATGCAGCTTACCGAAGCCATGCTTACTGAAGAGCTGAATATGAGCCGCAACCCTGTCCGGACAGCACTTAAGATGCTCCACTCGGAAGGACTCATCACTCGCGATTACTATCGCTCCATGATCGTGGCCGAGATCACAGACAAGGATATCAACGAAATCTACCAGCTCAGGGAACTTCTGGAAGGATCTGCCTTCCGCATGATCTTCGAAACCGGGAGGGCGGAAGAATTCTCCTACCGTATCGAGGAGAAAGTTGTCCGCATGTGCGCAGCCTCCGACGACATCTTCCAGTGGGAGCTTGCCGATACCAAGATGCACATGGAGATCGTGAGCATTTTCGAAAACGACCGCATAAACCGGATCTATGAAAATAACCTCAACGAAGTCATTCGCATGGGGCTCTATTCCGTAAAAAATGGCCTTCATATCGAGAAGGCCAATGAAAATCTCAAAAAAATGATCCGCTATATGCGAAAAAACAACTATGAAAAAGCGTATGACATCCTGAAGGGCGACCATTTCATGATCGGGAAAAGCAGTGCGCTGAAAAAATGATAGGAGGATATAAATCATGCTTGCAGATGCTCAGTGTTGTATTACGAAAGATGTTGAAGCAGTTTATTCTTTGTGTTTCCAAACAACACCACCTGCAAAAATTATCCTTGTGGATGACGGCTCCATACGGTTACTGCCCCTCTCAGCAAGCTATCAAATGACTTTATGGAGCGTCTGTCCTATGGCGATGGCGGCACGGCTTCGGCAGTTCGTATTGCCTCCTCAAAAGAATACGATTTTTAATGCTTCCTTCCATGCCATATAAAATTCATGTATCGAAGAATACCGTTCGGATCGTTTCTTCGAAACAGCTTTTGACACAACCTCATAACTTTTTTTATTTAACTCCCATTTTGAGAGCGGACAAGGCATGAAGGCACTCTTTTCATACATCTGCCGTATCTCCTGATCTGTATAATGACCAAAAAAACTGTTAAAAAGCACTGCTCCCAGTGTATATACATTGGTTGCTTCATCGATCACAGCTCCGTAACAATATTCTTCCGGTGCCTTGACCCTTTTGGTTCCCCAGTAGTCTTTCCCCATGTCATTTGCAGCAGGTTTTTTTCGAAACAGATCGATGTCACAAATGGTGGTAGTATCACTTTCAAAATCATACATGATACTGCCATCATAGAAGTCTACCGCGACATATCCTTTTTTTGAGACCGCGTCCAAAAAAGAAAATAATACATCGGCAGAGTTCAGCCGCTTCGTAATAGGCAATTGTTTGAAACGCTTGGCAGGCGGTATGATTTCCGGATCTCTGTCATATTTTTCAAAATTCCAGTGATCAAACAGACATTCTCCCTCGACCCACTTAAATATAGCCAGATACATATCCCCGAAAGCATAATGTCTGACAAGATCGATCAGATTCTTATGTCTGATGTTCTCGTATACCGGCATCGCCGCTTTCAGCGCAGTTACCGCCTCTTCTTTTGTCTGCGCGGATTCCATCGTACTTAAACCAGCCACCTTGATAAAAAACTTTTCCTTGCCGTTGTCAACTCCAAAACTGATATTTCCAGAATCATTTTGATCATAAACAGCAAACACTTTTCCAAATTCACGAAGCCACGAAACATCACATGCTTCTTTTAAATGAAATTCAATATCATCGAATTTATAACCTACCACTGGTTCCCTCCATATTAAACGTTCCTTCTTTCCTTTATTTGCTTCTTGCTATGGACACTGTATCACAAAATCGCATTTAAATACTTCTTCAGCGCATCACGATATTTTTGCGTGAGCAGTAAATATTGCTCTTGCTCTTCAGCTGTCCACTCATTCCAAATTTTGTTTTCAATTTCGTATAATGGATAGATCTTCTCAGATGCAAATTGCTTTCCTTTTTCAGTCAGGCAAACAATCGTGTTCCGTCCTTTTCCCTGCTCAAGATAGACGATTCCGTCCTTTTCCAATTTGCGGATCGCAGAATTTATTGTCTGTCGGCTTATGCCGGTCAACTTACTAATGTCACTTTGCAGACACCGATCCCCTTTTTCACAAATTACATACAAAATATTTTGGACGCTGTCTGAAACGCCCATCTTTACGGCGGCCTCGTGGTACAGAGCATTGATCTCTCCAGCCAAATAGGTATATTTCTCCGACGTTAAGTAATGCATAGATTTATCTCCCTCTTGTCCGTTTTCGTGCATGTTTATTATATCCGTTTTCGGACATATATCAATAGAGCTAGTCTCAGCATCTATACAGCTTTTTTCTCCTTTTTCATAACGGATTTCTCGATAATATATTCTTTCCTGTCTTTGAATTCCTGGAGTTTTCCGTCATTCCAGTTCTGTACCGGTCGGTAGTAACCTGTAATCCGGCTGTACACTTCTGTCTTTTTGCCGCAGTGCGGGCAGGAGAAATGTTCTCCGTTGATATATCCGTGTTCCTGGCAGATGGAGTACGTCGGAGATATCGTGTAATACGGAAGCTCGTAATTTTCCGCGATTTTCCGCACAAGGATAGCGGATTCTCTCCATCCAGGGAGTTTTTCGCCAAGGAATGCGTGGAACACCGTTCCGGACGTGTAGAGTGTCTGCAGTTCGTCCTGGATATCCAGCGCGTCAAAAATATCTTCTGTGTATCCGACAGGAAGATGGGAACTGTTCGTATAATAAGGTGTACCATCCCCTTCCGCTGCCGTGATAATGTCAGGGAACTGCTCCCGGTCATGTTTTGCGAACCGATAAGTCGTAGATTCTGCCGGCGTTGCTTCCAGATTAAATAGCTCTTCATACTGTTCCTGATAATCGGAGAGCCGATTTCTCATGAAATTCAATGTTTTCTTTGCAAACTCCTGCGTTTCTTTATGCGTGATATCTTTTCTCAGCCAGTTGGCATTTAATCCCGCCTCATTCATGCCGATCAGACCGATGGTAGAGAAGTGATTTCCAAATCCACCGAGATATCGTTTTGTGTACGGGTAGAGGCCCTCGTCCAAAAGTTTGGAGATAACCTCCCTTTTGATGTGCAGCGATCTTGCTGCAATATCCATCATATGGGCAAGGCGCCTGAAGAAATCTTGTTCGTCTTTTGACTGGTATGCCATCCTCGGAAGATTGATCGTTACCACTCCGATGGATCCTGTGCTTTCCCCACTTCCAAAGAAGCCGCCCGCTTTCTTTCTCAGTTCCCGCAAATCAAGCCGGAGTCTGCAGCACATACTTCTCACGTCGCTCGGTTCCATATCACTGTTGATATAGTTGGAGAAATACGGCGTACCATACTTGGATGTCATTTCAAAAAGCAGTTTGTTGTTCTCCGTCTCAGACCAGTCGAAATCCTTCGTGATCGAGTATGTCGGGATCGGATACTGAAATCCTCGCCCTTGGGCATCCCCTTCGATCATGACTTCGATGAAGGCTTTATTGACCATATCCATCTCTTTTTTGCAGTCTCCATATGTAAAGTCCATTTCTTTTCCGCCTACAATGGCTTTCTTATCCCTCAAGTCATCCGGAACCGTCCAGTCCAGAGTGATATTTGTAAACGGGGCCTGTGTCCCCCACCGAGACGGGGTATTTACTCCATAGACAAAAGATTCGATGCATTTTTTCACTTCGGTGTATTTTAAGTTATCCGTGCGGACAAACGGCGCAAGATACGTATCAAAGGAAGAAAATGCCTGTGCGCCAGCCCATTCATTCTGCATGATGCCGAGGAAATTGACCATCTGATTGCAAAGCACACTCAGATGTTTCGCAGGGGAAGATGTAATCTTGCCTGTAATCCCTCCCAGACCTTCCTGGATCAGCTGTCTTAAGGACCATCCTGCACAGTAGCCGGTCAGCATAGAGAGATCATGGAGATGGATATCTGCATTTCTGTGGGCCTGTGCTATTTCCTTGTCATAAATCTCTGTCAGCCAGTAATTTGCCGTGATGGCTCCGGAATTGCTGAGGATAAGTCCTCCCACCGAGTATGTGACCGTAGAATTCTCCTTTACCCTCCAGTCGTTGATCTGAAGGTAATTATTGACGATCTCCTTATAGTTCAGTGCGGCAGACTTCAGATTCCTTACTTTCTCCCGCTGCTTGCGGTACAGGATATATCCTTTTGCCACATCCGCATACCCCGCCTGCACGAGCACTTCCTCCACACTGTCCTGGATCTCTTCTACCTTGATCTTTCCATTGCAAATCTTTGGTTCAAAGTTTGCCGTTACTTTTAAAGCAAGCATATCGATAATGCTCGGATGATAATTCTTCTCTTCTGCTTCAAACGCCTTGCGGATAGCTCCACTGATCTTGGCGATATCAAATTCAGCGATCTGTCCGTCTCTTTTTACTACCTGATACATCTGCCCAATCCCTTCTTTCTCTTTTCTGCCTGTTATTCCGTCAGTGGTTTCATTGTACCACTGCGCATATTCAGTGTCAATGCAAAAGACAATATATAGTTGTTTTTGTCGGTTTAACCTTAAAACAAACACTATATATTGTCTTTTGATTTTTCCTATATTCCTCTTAGTTCCGCCTGGGGAACATATTTTTTCACGATTTCCAAAGCCTGTTCCAATATGGAACGGTCATAACTGTGAAGTCCCGGACGGATCAGATTGCCTGAGTCCTCAAACTGCTGGAGGAAATACCGCTTTGCTCCCCGTATCCAAAGTCCCATCTCCTCAAAATCTGACCGCTGATGGAACTCTCTTACGACGGTGGTCCTAAACTCGTACGGGATTCTCCCTTCCATCAGAATATCCACGCTGTCTTCGATGGGACGGATATCAAATCCCGGTACACCGATTGTCTGTCCGTAATGCTTCCTCGAATTTTTCAGATCCATAGCAACATAGTCGATAAGTCCCTGTTCGATAAACCGATCCAAACGCTCGGGAAAGCTTCCGTTTGTGTCCAGCTTGACCGCATATCCCATCTCCCTGATTTGTCTCAGGAATTCCTCCAGACCATTCTGCAGGAGCGGTTCTCCGCCGCTTACGCAAACTCCATCGAGAATCCCTTTTCTGCGTTTCAGAAATGCAAAAATCTCTTCTTGATCTATATCATCGTGAGATTCGGTCTGTGTGACCAGATATGCATTATGGCAGTACGGACACCGAAAATTGCACCCTGCTGTAAAGATCGTACAGGCTGCTTTTCCTGGATAGTCCAGAAGGGTCAGTTTTTGTAATCCTTGTATCCTCATATCTTCTCATTCCTTTTCTTTTTTACTTTTCCGTATACTTCCCGAATCTTTCCAACAAGCAAGGTCAGGTATCTGAGCACTGGCTCTGTAGCGATGGAAAATACGACAAACAGCATAATGCATTTTGCGGACATGCCGGTAATGGCAAACAGCTGATTTAACACCGTACTGCAAAACAGAAGCGCAACCACACATCCTGCCAGCACAGCTGTCCGGATCTTGTTCATCGGCTTGCTGATAGAGAAGAGGATCATAAATCCGACGATAGCCAGAAGCATCGTTGCAGCTGTGGAAATGTCACTTTGATCAACTCCAAACGTCTGTCCGAACACGACAAGCGCACCGACTGCCAGCACATCCGTAAGTCCTGCCGGCAATGCCTTCAGAAACACGTTTGTGAGAAAGTGCCCCTGAATCATATTTTTATTCGGTTCCAAGGCAAGGAAAAATGCCGGGACTCCGATGGTAAACATACTGATCAGGGATACCTGGGATGGTTCCAGAGGATACGTGATCATAAATACTACGGAGAACAGTGCAAGCAGCAGGGAAAAAATATTCTTGACCAGAAAAAGACTGGCGGACCGCTGTATATTGTTGACAACTCTCCGTCCTTCCAGAACAACGGAAGGCATGCACGCAAAATTGGAATCCAGAAGGACAAGCTGAGATGCCTGGGCAGCAGCATCGCTGCCGGAAGCCATCGCAATACTGCAATCGGCATCTTTCAAGGCCAGCACATCGTTTACACCATCCCCTGTCATAGCTACCGTCCTGCCTGCCTCCTTTAACGCCTTGACAAACTGTCTTTTCTGGCTCGGCGTCACACGTCCGAAGACAGAATACTTCAGCACCGCCTCCGATATATCCTTCTCGCTTTTTAATTCAGATGCATCCACATAATTCTCTGCATGTGCGATTCCTGCCTTTTTTGCTACTTCCGAAACCGTAACCGGATTATCCCCGGAGATAACTTTGACTTCCACACCTTGCTCTTCAAAGTAGGCGAATGTCTGCTTTGCCTCTTTTCGTATCGGATTTGCAAGCATGATAAATGCAAGTGGAATTACCTTTCCTTTCAGCGCTTTTCCGTCCGGCTTTTCCTCACTGCTTCCGAATACAAGAACCCTGTATCCTTTTCCAGCGTATTTGCTGATTTCCTCTTCGTATTCCTCATAGTCTTCCCGCAGAACAAATTCCGGAGCCCCGAGCACGTACGCGGTATCTTCATAGCTCACGCTGCTGTATTTGAATTCCGAAGAAAAGGGTGTGACTTTTACCGGCTCTCTGCCGCTCTTTTCCTGAAAATGGGCCTGGATAGCCTCCATAGTAATATTATCGCTGCTCATAGCTGCCGCGAAATCTCCGATCAGCTCTTTTAACGGCGGCATTTTTTCTTTGTCATAGTTTTTGGAAGCTTTCAGCCCCTGGACTTTCATCGTGTTTTCCGTGATAGTCCCGGTCTTATCCACACAAAGCACGTTGACTCTGGCCAGAGTCTCGATACTCTTCATGTCGTGAAGAAGGACTTTCTGTCCTGCAAGCCGTATGGCGCTTACTGCCAGCGCCACACTGGCAAGCAGATAAAGCCCTTCCGGGATCATCCCTACAACTGCTGCCACCATGGCTGTGATGCTGGAACGAAAGCTTTCCTCGTTAAGGAAAAAGCTCTGGGAAAACAAAATCAGGCCGATCGGGATGATGACGATCCCCACACCTTTGACGAGTTTGTCCAGAGAACGGATCATCTCCGACTGTTCTCCTTCCTTCATGGCCTTTGCTTCCAGCGTCAGCCTGGATATATACGAATCCGCTCCTACTTTATCAAGACGCGCGCGGCACTGCCCGGAAACGACAAAGCTGCCTGACATGAGTACGTCGCCTTTGTGTTTCGTGATCTCATCTGCTTCTCCTGTCAGGAGAGACTCATTGACCTGGACTTCTCCCGACTCCACAATAGCATCCGCACAGATCTGATTTCCGGCCTTGAAGATCACGATATCGTCCAAAACCAGCTCCTCCACATCGATCATTTTCTGCTCTCCATTTCGCACGACCATCGCCCGGGGCGCATTCAGCATCGACATCTTTTCCAGTACATTTTTAGCCCGGACTTCCTGTATGATACCGATCAGCGTATTGATGATCACAACCGGCATAAAAGTAAGATCACGGAAAGATCCGACTACGATCAAAAGTGCTGCAAGGATCACAAAAATCAAGTTAAAATAGGTAAATACATTATCCTTTATGATGTCTTTGGTCGTCTTGGCCGGAGGATCCACCGGAATGTTCCTCCATCCCTTATCTTTCCTTTCCCGAACCTGCATATCGTTCAGACCTTGGCAGCAATCCGGCTTTAACCTGTCCACCGGGATCCTGTCCACATCGTATTCTTCTGTCTCGTCCCATCTCTCGGCCATTCTTCTCAGCATCTGTTCCCTCCGTTGTTTTTCGTCTTTTTCTTTCGTATAAATCTCATTATACGCCCCATTTCCCAAAAAACTATAAAAACAATATTAAGAATTGATTAAAAAAAGTCCCCGCAGGAATACTGAAGTATTGTGTATTCCTGTGGGGAACATACTAACTGTTCAAACTAATTTGATTAGTTAAAGCTCTGTTCTGTTCTTTCGATGATTTCATCCTGAAGCGCTTTGCTTAAGTTTCTGAAGTGATCGCTGTATCCAGCTACACGCACAATCAGATCTTTGTAGTCTTCCGGATGTTTCTGTGCTTCGATCAGTGTCTGCTTGTCGATGACATTAAACTGAATGTGATGTCCATCCATGTTGAAATATGTTCTTACAAGATTTGCCATCTGATCGAGTCCTTCTTCTCCTGCCACTACATTCGGAGTGAATTTCTGGTTCAGCAGTGTTCCGCCTGTCTGAAGATGATCCATCTTTGCACAGGATTTTACAACCGCTGTCGGTCCGTTTACATCTGCTCCTTTTTCCGGAGAAATTCCTTCGGATACCGGTTTTTCTGCAAGACGTCCGTTTGCACTTGCTCCCATAACTTCTCCGAAGTATACGTGACATGTTGTCGGAAGCATATCTACACGGTACATACCGCCGTTTGTATTGTGGCGTCTGGATACTTCCTGCTGATAGTAGCTGAATACTTCCTTCATGATATCATCTGCGTAATCGTCGTCATTTCCGTATTTCGGAGTTTTATTTCTAACGAGATTCAGAGTCTTTTCATGTCCTTCAAAGTTGTCATCCAGGGCTTCCATCAGTTCTGCCATCGTCATTGTCTTTTTGTCAAATACATTGTATTTCACAGCAGACAGACAGTCTGTGATCGTACCGATACCAACACCCTGAATATATTTTGTATTGTATCTTGCTCCGCCTGCATTGTAGTCCTTTCCTTTGGAGATACAGTCGTTTGTGATGATGGAAAGGAACGGAACCGGCATGTACTCTGCATAGATACGTTCAATCACGTTATTTCCCTGTACCTTGATGTCAAGGAAGTGTTTGATCTGTTTTTTGTACGCTTCGAAAAGATCTTCGTATGTCTCAAATTCTGTTGCGTGTCCAAGAGCAAGACCGATCTGTTTTCCTGTACGTTTGTCAAATCCATTGTTGAGTGTGATCTCAAAGATCTTAGGCAGGTTGAAATATCCTGTCAGGATGTACGCTTCATTTCCGAATGCTCCTGTCTCAACACATCCGCTTGTACCGCCGCGTCTTGCGTCTTCCAGAGTCTTTCCTGCATTCAGGAGTTCCTGGATGATTGCTTCTGTATTATAGAATGCCGGCTGTCCCCATCCTTTTCTGGAGATCTCGCATGCACGTTTCAGGAATTTCTGAGGTGTCTTGCGGCTGATCTGTACGTTTGAACTCGGCTGAAGAAGCTTCATTTCATCCATACAGTCAAGGATCAGATAACTTACGTTGTTGACACCATTCTTACCGTCCGGTGTGATTCCTCCTGTGTTGAGGTTTGCAAAGTCTGTGTATGTTCCAGACTCTTTCAGTGTGATACCTACCTTCGGCGGTGCCGGCTGGTTGTTGAATTTTACCCAGAGACATTCCAGAAGTTCCAGTGCTTTCTCGTCATCCAGGATTCCGTCTTCCACGTCTTTTTCGTAGAACGGATTCAGGTGCTGGTCGAAACGTCCCGGTGAATATGCATCCCACGGATTTAATTCGCTTGTTACACTTAAGTGTACAAACCAGTACATCTGGATAGCCTGCCAGAATGTCTGCGGTTTGTGTGCCGGTACGACATCACAGTTTGCAGCGATCTGAAGAAGCTCTGCCTTTCTTGTTTCATCTGTCTCTTTTTCTGCAAGTTCTCTTGCATATTCTGCGTAACGTTTTCCAAGAACCATAACCGCGTCACATGCGATGGACATTCCGCGGAGCTGGTTTCTCTTGTCAAATGCATCCGGATCATTCTGGAAATCCAGTGCGTCGATTGCTTTCTGGATATCTTCTTTGTAATCCAGGAATCCTTTTTCATAAATTTTTACAGAACCTACTGTATGTCCCGGTCCTCTCTGTTCCATGAACTCTGTAAAGATACCTGCTTCGTAGCAGTCTCTCCACTCCTGCGTCATATTGTTCAGGATCTTATTTCTGATGGATCTTTTTTCCCAGTATGGGATGATGACATCTTCCTGGAATTTGTAATCTTCATCTTTTACTTTGAAGCTGATGAGCTCACGGTCATTCATGACATGCATGTCTTCTACTGTGTGGCAGCAAAGTTCCGGGAATGTCGGTGCAGCCCACGGGCCATCGCCTTTTTCTCCTACGATGAGTTCTCCATCTCCGATGTAAAGTGTCTTTGTTGCAAAGTAGTCTTTTAATACCTGGGCACGAAGTTCCGGAATAGAAAGATTCCCTTCGTATTTTTTGTAAGTTTCTGTCTCACTCTTTGCACGTTCCATGTCGATGTGTGCCTGCGTGTTCTCGCTCAGTTTTCTGAGTGCTTTGATTCTGGCGTTCATACCTCTTTCTTCCATGATTTTAACCTCCTATTTTGGTATTGTGAAAGCCTGCCTGCTGGAACATCTTTACGAAATGCTCCATCTCTTCTTTCGATGGGGCACTTAAATTTTTCCCCTCATATTCTGTTCCAAGTCTTTCATATTTACTGGAACCTGTATTGTGATATGGAAGCAGATTGACCTGCGGTGTGCGGATTTTCTTTTCCAACAGGAAATCGATTACCGCCTGCATATCTTCTTCTGTTCCGTTTACTTCCTTGATCGTCGGGATCCGGATGTAAATCCGTGCCCCGTCTTTACTAAGCTTCTCCAGGTTTTCCAAGATCAGCCGGTTATCCTCTCCCATGTACTTCCTGTGCTTTTCAGGATCCATGGATTTGATGTCATACAGAAATGTTTCCGTGTACGGAAGAATCCGTTCAAAATGGCTGTACGGTACATATCCGCATGTATCGATCGTCACGCTGATGCCGGATTTATAAAGCTCTCTTGCCAGCTCTTCCATATAATCCATATCATTGGCAAGAACCTCTCCGCCTGACAAAGTCACACCTCCGCCGGATTCCTCGTAAAACATCTCGTCTTTTTTCAATTCTTTTACGAGCTCTTTGACCGTATATGTTTTTCCCGCCATCTCACGCAGATTCTGCGGACAAACATCTGTGCATTTCCCGCACAATATGCATGCCTTCTGATCCGTCAGCGCTTTTCCGCCTTCTATCCGGATGGCATGTTCCGGGCATTCCTCTGCACAGTATCCACACCCGGTACATTTCGACTCGTTTGTCAAAAGCTGATTGGTATATTTCTGAGTCTCCGGATTGTGACACCACGTACATTTCAGCGGACATCCTTTAAAAAATACGCTCGTGCGGATTCCGTCTCCATCGTGGATGGAATACTTCTGAATATTCGTTACCAGTGGAGTCATGTTTTCTCCCCTCTCTTATATTTCCTTCTCTTTCAGCTGGGCGGCTTTTATGCCGTCCTGTAAGTTATAGACTAAAGTTCAAACTTTGGTACAATTATAACAATCAATCTTCTGTTCGTCAATATTTTATCAATACTTTTCTTCTCATTTCAGCAAAAATGGATAAAACCACCCTTCTTTTTTTGGTGGTTTTATCCATTTATCATTTCTATAAATCCTGCTCGGCATAAGCCTCCGCAATATTGCGGATATGATCTCCGATTCTTTCATAGTCGATCAGTATCTCGGAGTACAGCACAGCACTCTCAATATCGCACGCATGGCTGTGAATCCGTTCTACCTGGTTGTTCCTGCAACGTTCGGTAATATCGTCCACTGCCCGCTCAAAACTTACTGCATCCACAAGCATCTGTGTCCTGTCCGCATTCTCTGAAAGTTCCAGCCTCTCGAATGCTTTTTCGCACTGTGTCCGCATTTCTTTCAGCTCTTCGATCGTAGATTGGGACAAGGAAAGTTTTCTTTCTTTCATCATTGCCGCGTGTTCTGCAAAGTTCATCGCGTGATCGCCGACACGCTCCACGTTTCCGGACATCTTGAATATACTGTTTAATTTCTTTGTCTCGGCAGGTGCATGCTCCACTGTGAGGACTTTGGACAGACGTTTTGATATATTAATGTTATAGAGGTCAATCTGATTTTCCTTCTCTTCCACTTCCTCAAATCCTTTGACGTCTCCGCTTAATATCATGTCAAATCCTTTGAGGACATTTTCTTTTGCAAATGTAAACATCGTGCCGACATTTTCCATCAGGCTGTTAACCGCAATGGCAGAAGATCCGAGAACATGCTGGGTATTCATCATCTCCTTGAGCCATACTTCCTCGTCCAGATGTGCTTCCTGCTTTTTATCCGGAAGGATCTTCTCCGCCAGTGCAGCAAGTCCTGTTCCGAACGGAATCAGAACAATAGTCGTGACAATATTGAAAATCGTATGGACGTTTGCAATCTGTGCTGCCGGATTTCCCGGTGTAAAGCTTGCCACGAAGGAAGCAAACGGCGTTGTCAATGTGATTGCCACAAAAATGATCGTTCCGATCACATTAAACATAAAGTGGATGACCGTCGTCCTCTTTGCGTTCCGGTTCATTCCTACCGACGCAATCAGCGCCGTAATACATGTACCGATATTCTGCCCGAACAGGACGAATACTGCACTGTTGATATCGATCAGTCCGCTGATAGCAAGCGCCTGAAGAATACCGACAGAGGCCGAAGATGATTGGATGACAGCCGTAAATATAGCACCTGCCAGTATACCAAGCAGCGGGTTAGAGAATTTGGTCAAAAGTGATACAAATGCTTCTGATTCTCTCATCGGCATCATCGCGTCGCTCATCAGACCAAGGCCAATGAAGAGTACCCCTAATCCGGCGATGATGCTTCCGATGTTCTGTACCTTTCTGTTTTTTGAAAACATCAGCATGGCAACACCGATAAAAGCAAAGAGCGGCGCTATCGTCCCGATATCAAGAGCCACAAGCTGACCTGTGATGGTCGTTCCGATATTGGCTCCCATGATGATCCATACTGCCTGGCGAAGTGTCATGAGCCCCGAATTCACAAATCCGACTACCATGACTGTCGTGGCAGATGAAGACTGAATGATCGCTGTGATGACAGCACCTACAAGTACTCCAAGGATACGATTGGAAGTGAGCCGCTCCAGGATCCCTTTCAGCCTGTCGCCCGCTACCGCTTCCAGATTGCTGCTCATCATCTGCATTCCGTAAAGGAAAAGTGCAAGCCCTCCAAGCAGCATAAAGACATATTCTGGTTTCATTTGTTGATTTTCCTCCTAAAATCTTCCCTTTCGTTTCTTTTGATATTCTGTCTTTTCTTATGCAGTTGTAATGCGGCTTTTTGCCGCACTATCTATCATTTTATATGAAGGGAAACATCGGTGTCAATCCATTTTTAAATCTATGTTAATTTTGTGTTAAATCGCTGTAAAATGTCTTTTTCTTTTCCGGAATTTGCGCCAAGATGATGGCGGCAAACATCAGCACGCATCCAATGATTTCTCTCTGGTTCAACGTCTCCCCCAGAACCAACATACCTGCCAGAACAGAGATGACCGATTCCAGGCTGAGAATGAGCGAGGCGACTGTCGGATTGATCCCTTTTTGTCCAACAATCTGGAGTGTATATCCGACGCCGCTTGAGAGCACACCTGCATACAAAATGGGAAGCCAGGCTGCCAAAATAGCGGACGGATCCGGTTTCTCAAAGAGAATCATTCCGATTCCGCTTACGATTCCGCTCACAAAAAATTGAATACAGGACATTTTTACCCCGTCCACAAGTTCCGTAAAATAATCAATCACTAAAATATGTATGGAAAAAACGAGGGCGCAGAAAAACACCATCGCATCCCCATATCCGATGGAAAACCCTTCCGTCATACACAGGAAGTAAAGTCCAAAAAGCGCCAGTATCACTCCGATCCATATATTCAATCTGCAGCGCTTCCCGAAAAAAAGCCCGAGAACAGGTACAATGATGATATAAAAAGCCGTAATAAACCCAGCCTTTCCAACCGTCGTGTACTGGATACCGATCTGCTGAAGACAGCTTGCCACACCAAGAGCCAGGCCGCACAAAACTCCGCCGGCGACCAATGTCTTGCGATACCGTTTCTTTTCAGATCTCGTGCGTGAAATAGTTTCTTTTGGATTGATCTTCTGCAAAATCACAATACATGGCAGTAATACAATCCCTGCAATAAAAGACCGGACACAGATAAAAGTATATGGCCCTACATAGTCCATCCCGACACTCTGCGCTACAAATGCTGTCCCCCATATAAAAGCGGTAAGGAACAGAAAAAACGAATTTCTGATTTTATGCGTTTTCATCTCTTTTTATCTTCCCCTATCTATTCGTATTTCAGTTTTCTGTTTTACTTTGCTCACACTTTCCCGAATGACCAATCTTGCAGAGACTGCGATACACATGCTTGTCTCACGGTTTGTGCTTATTCTTTCTGACAGCACTTCCACGGCCCGCTCTCCCATAAAATTCATAGGGATATGTACCGTGGTAAGCGGGGGCACAAGGTACTTGGCCATGGAACTGTCATTAAAGCCCACTACACTGATATCTTCAGGTATCTGAAGACCCGCCTCTTGGATAGCTTTATAGCAGCCCACAGCCAGAGAGTCGTTGGCACAGAAGATAGCTGTCGGTCTTTCTTTCAGCGCCAGCAGCTCTTTTCCGAGTTGATACCCGTACTTTGGCGTGAACCCTCCGATCCTGATATAATCTTCATGGAGAAAACCTTTTTTCTCCATATAAGAACAATAAATCGGCATCCGGGCATCCTCCAGTTCTTTCCCGTCCGAATCTATATCGCTTCCACCGATAAAGGCGATCCTCTCATGACCTTCCTCCACGAGATAATCCAGTACTTTCTTCACCGAATGTGTCAGATTTACAACGACAGAATCGAAAAGTTCCTGGTCTCCTTTTGCGTCGATAAATACGGCAGGCCTGTCAAGATCTCTGATTTTTTGAACCGTCGATTCGCTGAAGGTTCCAAGACAGATGATCCCGTCGATCTTTGCCGCATCTTCCGGACAGATCTCTCTGCCGATCTGGATCTTCTGAAAGCCTTCTCTTTCTATCTTTTTCTCTGCCGCAATCCGGAGCGACAGATAAAATGTATCTTCCAGTTCTTCTTCCGGAGAGTAAGAGCAAAAAATCCCAAGTTTCAGTTTCTTTTTTCTCTTTTTTCTGTCTTTTATATGATACTCCAGACGGTCAGCAGCTTCAAACACTCTTCTCTTTGTCTCATCCTGCACATTTAACGTGTCATCAAAGTTGAGTACCCGAGACACCGTTGTCACAGAAACGCCAGCCATCTCGGCTATTTCTCTGATTGTTGCCATGATCGATCCTCTCCCTGTTAATCCAGATATTGTTTCCTAGCTTCTTTGATCTCTTTTCCCGCATCTACAATGGAAAATGTAAATGTCATAGAAAAATCCTGGCGTTTTACCTTATATTCTTCCAGCTGTTCTTCTCCGCAGCTGTTGCTTCCAAGGCCGGAGTGATGACGATCCAGATGAACGATCACATGGCTGCTTTTCTTGATCTCATGAGGATGCCTTGCTTTTTCCAGGCTTTCATCTGTGTAATTTGCGATATTCAGCCCAAGCGCGCTCTCCGCTTTGCATAGCATCGTCTGGTTTCCGTCGGAAAGACCGAACCATTTTACGTGTTCCCGATGTCCGTTTTCCTGCGGGAACACATAGTCCGTATGCATACCGTCCACCGTATTTCTGTAAATCCCCATCACACTCGCCGCCTTGCTGTCCGGATAGCTTTCTCCTGGTCCCATTCCATACCAGACTGTCTGCTGAAGATCTTTTGAAGCCTTCATGCACACTCCGATCCGAGGCAGGAATTCCGGCTCCATTTTCCCTCTTTGCACAGTCTTTCCGTCGATGGAGACACGCACCTGGCCAGAGCTAAATACAGTGTATTCATACTCGCACGCAAATCCCCAGGACTGGTTCACACAGCCGAAATATTTTCCGATGGTAATAACCACTTTGTCTTCCATCTCTTTGCAGTCAAAGTGAATCGTCCGTTCACTTCCTGTCTGGATAAAACATTTATTCATCCAATCATGTTTCTTATACATGTCATTGTCGATCGTCGCACGGTATACCGTCATCTCCGGACCGTCTGCCAGATAAACTCTGCCGCCTTTTTCGATGGACAAAAGTTTTCCGAATACCGTGTGGAATTTTGCCGTGATCTCTTCATTTTCCACGGTAAGGAAGCCTCTTTCTTCCCAAATCTGAAGTTTCTCCTTTTTCTCCCTCTCTGTAAGGACATCTCTTCGGATCTCAAGCAGAAACTGTACATCAGAAATGATATGTCCCGCTTCTGCAAACAGTTCATCTTCCTTCAGGCATGCTTTTACTCTCAGATAATAATCTTTGTTTTCCGCTAATTCAAATGGCTGGACAGGAATTGTCATCTTTTCTTTTCCATGAGGTTCTGTATGCAGGGTATCGATTGTCCCTTCCTGTATCGGCATTCCGTCCTCTTCCAGCGCCCAGTTCAGGACAATGCAGTCAAGCGAGCGGAAGTCATAGTAGTTCTTCACAAGGATCTCCGTCTTCTTCCCCGGAACTTTCGTGATCTCTACCGGTGCGATAACCTGCTTGTATTCCAAAAGTCCCGGGGAAGGTGTACGGTCCGGCATCAAAAGTCCGTCGATGCAGAAATTTTCGTTAGTCGGAAAGTCTCCATAATCTCCTCCGTAACGGTAATATGTCTTACCATTTTCCTCAGCATAAATTCCGTGGTCATACCATTCCCAAACAAATCCTCCCTGTAGTCTTTTAAACTTCCGGAACATGTCCTGATATGCCTTCAGTCCTCCTGGTCCATTGCCCATGGCATGACCATATTCGCACAGTATATGGGGCTTTCCGCCTTTACTTTTTGACTCTGCGATCTCTTCTAATCTTTTGACCCTTGTGTACATCGTAGAGTAAACATCTGTCACTTCCGCTTCATAGTCTCCTTCATAGTGGATCATCCTTGATGGATCCAGCTTGCGGATTTCTTCCGCCGCTCTTCGGAAATTGCATCCAAACGCAGACTCATTTCCCATGGACCACATGATAATACTCGGATGATTTCTATCCCTTTTTACCATCCTTACACTACGGTCCACATACGCTTGTTCCCATGCCGGATCATCTGTAATCCATTGGTAATTTTTTACCAGCTCAAATCCATGGCATTCTAAATCTGCCTCATCGATCACATAAAGTCCGTACTCGTCGCAAAGATCATAAAAATACTCATTGGCAGGATAATGGGAACAGCGCACCGCGTTTATATTATGCTGTTTCATCAAAATAATATTATTTTTCTCCTGCTCATACGTCACACATCGTCCTTCCTTCGGATTGTAGTCGTGATGATTTACACCGTTAAGAAGAATAACTTGTCCGTTGACACGGAAGTTCCCATCCTTGATCTCAATCTTGCGAAATCCAATCCGCACTTGGATCGTATGCTGACCTGCCGTTACCGTGAGCAGATACAGCTCCGGGGTCTCGGCTGTCCATTTCTTTACATCTGGAATCCGTTCTTCCAGATGAACAGTCCCATCATCTGTGCGGAAATCTCCCTGCATTACCTTATTTCCATTATATTCCAGGATATAATTTCCTTCCCCTTCTGCCTGTTTCAAAGTAATATCCGCCGTGAAGATCCCATCCTTGAAACTCTCGTCGAGGCTTCCGTCTGCCGCACAGTTATAAATCGCCTGTTTGGGCTCATTGATGAGTTCCACATCTCTATAGATACCGGAAAGCCACCACATATCCTGGTCTTCCAGGTATGTTCCGTCCGACCATTTATAAACACGAACTGTGATATCATTTTCCCCTTCATTTACATAGTTCGTAATATCAAACTCCGATGGAAGCCGGCTGACTTTGCTGTACCCGACATACTGTCCGTTTACCCACACATCAAACGCACTGTCCACCCCATGGAATCTAAGGATCGTATCCTGTTTTGTCCATTCCTTGGAAAGATATACTGTCTTTTTGTAGATTCCCGTAGGATTTTTTGTGGGCACATACGGCGGATCCAGAGGGAACAAATACTCAGTATCCGTGTAATGCATGCTGTCATATCCCCGAAGCTGCCATACTGACGGAACGTCGATCGTATCCCAGGCTTCGTCTGTCTTTGCCTTTTCAAACCCTTGCGGGGAAAGTTCCGGAGCTTCCAGATACAGGAATCTCCACTCTCCATTCAAACTGATCATTTCCTGAGAATCCCGGTAAAATGACGTCCGGGCCTCTCTCCTTCCGATACCGCAAAGATTTTGATTTTCCCATCTTTTCTTCATGATGTCTTCCTCCCTTTATGATTTCCTTAGTAAATAGATTTTACCATTTTACTAAGTAAAAATAAAGGTTTTTACCAATACTAAGTGGTCTCCAGAAGCTTCTCTACCATGCTGTCCACGGTAGCTTCCCGAGACATATTCGCCTTCATTCCGAACCGCATTGCTTCCTCCTTGGTTTTTCGCCCGATGCAAAGCGCGCAGCTGTCAGACAATATTTGCTTTTGCTCCTCTCCAGAAAAAATATTGGCAAATCCTCTTACAGTGGACTCGCTTGTAAAAAGAACAGCGTCAATCTGCTGCTCACGGGTCAGCTTACAAATTCGCTCTTTCAGCTCCGCGTGCATCCTTGTGATCGTTTCATAAACCGGAATATCCACACATATGGCTTTGGCGTCCCGGATTGGAGGAAACAGCTCTTTGGAAGCTTCCCTTGCCCGAAATGCTGTCACATGATCTCCTGGTTTCACACAGGATGCCAGAAGTTTTCCAAGTTCCCCTGCCTCGTATATTTCCGGTATCAAGTCCGGACGAATCCCATGATGCTTAAGCTCCTGCGCTGTCCCTTTCCCGATGACCGCAAACTTCGCTTTCCAAAAGCTCCGTACATCCATTTCTTCCTCATCAAGGAAAATAAACCATTCCTTTACTCCAACAGCGCTTGTAAAGACGATCCACTCATTCGTTTCCTGACTTTCGATCCGTTCTTTGATTCCATACAATGCTTCCCGTATCTTTCTTCTTTCCTCTTCAGACTGCAATGCTTCTGTGGAAATGGCGGAACATTCGATAACACGAGCTCCAAGCATTCGAAGTTGCTCAGCCAATCTTTTGTTCTGCTTTCCAGGTCTTGTGACAATGTACTGCCGGCCGCCCAGGGGAAGCTTTTCGATCCATTGGAAGCGTTCTCCGTACGTGCATACTTTTCCTACAACGATGACTGCCGGCGCTCCAATCCCGGCTTCCTTTACCTTTTCCGGAAGGAGCGCTACCGTGGATGTAAGTGCTTTTTGGTCCTTACATGTCCCGTTTGAAACGACAGCTGCCGGCATTTCAGGAGACATGCCGAACCGGATCAGATTTTCGCAGATTTCTTCCAGAGCCGTAACTCCCATGAGAAAAACAAGAGTCGCGTTCATCCTGACAAGGGCTTCATAATCTATGTCCGGCGTTTTCCCCTTTTTCATATGTCCCGTGATCACATGAAAGGACGATGCACAGTCTCTGTGTGTGACCGGAATCCCCGCATAAGCCGGAACTGCCGTGCAGGAACTAATCCCCGGAACCACTTCAAAAAGAACCCTTTCCGATTCCAGAAATTCCAGCTCTTCTCCTCCTCTTCCGAACACAAACGGATCTCCCCCTTTTAGCCTGACCACCTGCTTTCCTTCTTTCGCTTTTTCTGCAAGAATACGGTTGATCTCTTCTTGTGGTACGAGATGATGATCCCGGCGTTTTCCTACATTGATCATCTCAGTCTGGTCCGGGATCATACTTAGGATCTCGGTACTGACGAGAGCATCGTAGACGACCACATCAGCAGTCTTAAGCAGAGAAACCGTCTTCCGTGTGAGAAGCCCGGCGTCTCCCGGACCTGCCCCTGCAAGCCAGACTTTTCCTTTCTTTTCTGATCCCTTCCCGTCCATCCTTTTCTTTTCCATCATTCATACTTTCCTTTCAGGATATTAGCCAGCTCCTCTGCCAGCGCTTCTCCTCTTGTCGTATCTCCGGATATCGATCCCGTCACATATTCCCCGGCCGCTTCGTGGTAATACAGCCCACGCAAAAAGATCTCATTGCCGCAGACCTTGGCAAATGCAGCTACAGGGGAAGTACAGCCTCCGTCTAATGTTCTGACAAATGTCCGCTCAGCCTTTGCCGCCCATATGCTGTCCGGACAAGCAACCGATTCTATCCCCGGGATCTTCTCTCCTTTCCTTCCCTGTACCGCAAGGATTCCTTGCCCTGCCGAAGGAATCATCTCATCTATAGAAAAAATGCGGGTTATACAGTTTTCCATTCCAAGCCTGCGAAGCCCGGCAGCCGCCAGTATCGTGGCATTGTATTCTTCCTGCTCCAGCTTCTGAAGACGAGTCTGTACATTGCCTCTTATATTTTTGAATATACATCCCGGGTACAGTTTCCCTGCCTGCAGAGTTCTTCGTTTGCTGGATGAGCCAATGATATCTCCGGGAATCAGACTTTTTTTACCCGGCTCCAGAACCATGACATCTCTCGGATCCTCCCGCCTGGTAAGCGCAAGTATCGGAAGCATCTCCGGAATTTCCATAGGCATATCTTTCAGGCTATGAACGGCCAGATCAATCTTTCCCTCCAAAAGAGCATAATCCAGCTCTTTCACAAAAAGTCCCTTTCCTCCGATTTTCTCCAAACTTTTATCCAGAATGCGGTCTCCTGTTGTCTTCATCGTCACGATTTCTATCTCCAAACCCGGGCTGGCTTTCAGAAGCTCTTCTTTTACGATCTGAGCCTGACGTACTGCCAGTATGCTCTCCCTGCTTCCAATCCTTATCTGTCTTTCCATTTTTTCTTACCCTTCCCGTTTTTTCACGATGATCAGAGAAAAGTAGCCCGGATCATCCGGTACATCCTCCGGCCTTTCGTAGATATTTTCTTCTGACATTCCACAGTTTTCCACCATCCAGAAAGGATGATGTCCATCTTTCAACGCTTCTTTCACAGCCGGCATCTTCTTTCCTGCCTTCATCAATATCTTTGTTCCCGGGAGCTTTATTCCTTCCTCCACTCCATAAGATGCCGGAAGGATGTGGATCTGCTCTTTGTTTTCAGCCAATCCTATCGAAAGCCTTGCGGCAGCTGCGCAAAAAGATGGGATACCGGGGATAATCTCCGCTTCGTATCCTTCTTTGCATATCCGCTTATGAAGATACAGATAGGTAGAATAGATGGACGGATCTCCAAGTGTCAAGAAAGCGATGGACTGACCTTTGTCCAGCGCCTTTCTTATCCAGTCCGCATCTGCATTGTGGATTGCCTTCAGTTTTTCTTTTTCTTTACTCATAGGCATCGGAAGATACAAAACTCCTCGCTCCTGCATCTCCTGTACTTCTTGCAGTGCTGTCTGGTATGCCACACATTCCTGTTTATATCCTGCATACGTTTTCTCTCCCGCTTCTTCGTACACCGGCATCTCCAGACCTGGATCGGACACCGGTACAGCGATGATATCGCAGGCTTTTATCGTCCGTACCGCTTTCAGTGTCATCAGGCTGCTCTCTCCCGGTCCAACACCTACTCCATATAATTTTCCTCTCATCTTTTCTTTTCCTCCGCTTCTGACAAATGACGGACAAACATTCTGCGGATCCCGTCCATCTCTCCCAGGCCTTTCATGCATATCCGTACCTGAAACCCTGCTTTTTCCAACATGGATTTCCAGGATCCTTCCTCTTCCCCGGCCATATCGTTTCTGGCGTGATCTCCAGCTACGATCATGAATGGCATGAGAAGCAGTTTCTCCGCCTTCTGCTCTTTTAATTTGCGTATGACATCCCTGATTTTCGGAAATCCTTCCACTGTTCCGACAACCACATTCCGGAATCCTTCTGCCCAGAACATATAATCCAGAGCCGGATACGCCGCATTTGTGTGATGTTCGGTTCCGTGTCCCATAAGTACAAGAGTCTCGTTCTTTTCCAGTCCCGCTTCTTTCATGACTGCGCGGACAGCTTCACTGTAATCTTCCACAGAAGAAAGAAGCGGCATTCCCATCTCCATACGAACGAATCTCGCTCTGTACGGCTGAAGCATAATTTTCATCTTTTCGTATTCGTATCCGTTTATAATATGAGTAGGCTGGACAAACACTTCTTCCACACCGTCGCGCTCCATGGCCAACACCGCCTCCTCCACATCCATAATGTGGATCCCCATCTCTTCTCTCAGCTTCCGGAGGACCATGCCGCTTGTGAAAGCCCGATAGACTTTTCGGTCTGGAAATGCTTCCTGCACTTCCCGCTCTATGGCGCCGATCGTCCTTTCCAGTGTATCCAGATAACTCGTTCCAAAACTGACTGCAAGTATTGCTTTTTTCATCTTCGCCTCCTGTCCATTATGAGCGTACACCAAACAGGGATGCCTGTCAGCATCCCTCGCATTTTCTTTCTCATAATACCATCTTGAAAAATCACTGTCAATCAGGCCATTCCTGGGTTTTACGCACACAAAAACAAATAAAATCTTACCTTTTTTGCATAGAACTGTTACAATGATATCATAATGTCAGGAGCCCCCCTTTGATCCCGACATCAGTATAGGAATAAAAACGGAGGCGTTGTAAATGGAACAGAAATTTAGCATTATCTGCGACGGATCCTGCGATCTTCCGGAAGAGATCCTCCGCCAAAAGGACATTCGTATTGTTCATTTTCTCGTATCATTTAATGGTACAGACTATTTAAAAGAAGGAGCGGAACTAAAACTTCCAGATTTCTACCAGCGGATGGTGGACTTTCCTTGTGTCTACCCGAAGACGGCTGCACCTTCACCAGAAGATTTCTATCGCATCTTCGAAGAAAAAGCCCGGCTTGGCCAGGATATTTTCTGTGTGTGCATTTCATCCAAATTAAGCTCTTGTATCCAGTCAGCCAAGATCGCGCGCGATATGCTGTCTGAAACCTACCCGGACACCCAGGTTGTCGTTCTGGATTCCATGGCTGCCACTTTGATGCAGGGAATCTTCGTCCTTGTACTGTGCCGCCTGAGAGACAGCGGATTGTCCGTCCTTCAGGCCGAAGCATGCATGAAGAATCTGATTCCTTCTGCCCGGATCTTTTTTACTGTGGACACACTGGATCATCTGGAACACGGAGGGCGAATCGGAAAAGTAGCAAAGACTGCCGGCTCTCTCTTAAATGTAAAACCGCTGATCACATTCTATGATGGGGAAATTCATTCTGCCGGCATCAAAAGGGGCCGCCGGTCATTGGAGTCACTCTGTGACCTTTGTATTCAGTATTTTAAAGACCACCAGTGCACTCCCAAGGAATGCAGTCTGATCATCGGATACGGACATGAGAAGCAAGAAGGCCAGCTTTTGCATGACATGCTGCTCCAGAAACTATCTTCCTCTTTTGATCAGATTGATCCACTCCCTGTTTGTCAGATCGGCGCGACTATCGGCGTCCACACCGGCCCGACTCCTATCGGGATTGGTGTAATAAAAAAGGCGGTTTTCGAAAACCGTCTCTCCAATAACGCAATCAGTACAGGCGGACGGAAAATACCCCTTTCCATCCGCCTACCTTTTTATGTTACTGCGCAGGGCAGACGACAATGATCCTCTGCGGAGATGTCTGCGGAGGAATGCTGAATGTCGTGGCCGTATAGTATACAAGGAGATCCGAATTCCCCGGATCACAGAGGAATCGTTGTCCGTTGATCGTCTCGATGTTCGTTCCCGGGGAAATATTAAGGCGAAGAGAGTTGTCTTCCGCGGTCAGTGTCTCGTCAAAATAGCGAAGCGTTACTTCCTGGTTTCTCCGAAGGAGAGTGATAATCTCAGCCTGGTACTGCGGAGGATAGATAGCCGGAACCGGAAGATTGCTGTCATAGAAAGCCGCTACGCGCATCCCCGGGCGCAGCCTTACGCAGTCCACGACCATCGTATCCTGGGATACTGCCATATTTACTGTCCCGTTTTGTGTCATGATCGATACGATCAGCGTACAGCACGAGGATCCGTTTCGAATATTCTGGATGATCCCTGTCACTTTTTGATAGGAAACAAATGCCATATTCTGTATATCCTTTTTTTATTACCATATGAAAAGACAATGCTCATTGTGCATCTTTACAGCAGATCCCTTTCTGTGCGGGTCCTTCTTTTTTTCTGCCTTGCCGGTCAAAACGCGACCCATGACAAGGGCAGTCCCATGTCTGTTCATCCGGATTCCACACGAGTCGGCATCCAAGATGGGAACACCGGATCCCGCCTCGAAAGATGGGACTTACAAGCTGTTTGACCGCCGTCCCGGTGTCTTTTCCAACCGGACCGATCTCCCCGACAGAAAATCGGGCCGGTGCAAAAGCATCCGCATATGGATTGGGCCTCTCACAGATCTGATCCCGCAAAATCATGGCGGCTGCCATGGAGGAAGTCATCCCCCACTTCTGAAATCCAGATGCTACATACCATCCCGGTTTCGAGGAAGCGTACGTACCGACAAACGGAATCTTATCAGCTGTCATACAGTCCTGGGCAGACCAGGCCGCTTCCACGCGGCATCCCGGAAAAAATTGTTCTGCTGCCCTTTTCAGTTTCTCATATTTTCCGCCTTCCGCATTTTCTCCGGTTCGGTGGGCTTCTCCTCCAAACAGGATCCACTTTCCGTATTGTCGAAACGAGTAGCTTTTCTTTCCTGTTCCGATGTACATTCCATCGATCGTTCCTGCTCCGGAAATTGCAAGGACATAGGATCGTTCCTGGTGCATCCGCGCAAAATACATTCCCGGAAAATTCACAAATGGGAAGTGGGCTGCAAAAATGATGTGTTTTGCCGCAACACTTCCTCCAGGTGTGATCACTTTATGGTCTTCCACTTCTTTTACCGGACTTTTCTCATAGATCGTGAGAGATCTTGCCAGAGCGTCTGCAAATTTCAACGGATGGAACTGTGCCTGGTCAGAAAACCGCACAGCGCTTTTGTGGGAAACTGGAAACGAGATATCTTTCACAAAAAAAGCCGGGGCGCCAAGCTGTCTTGACACTTTTGCCTCCTCTTTCATTCGCTCTTCCTCCTGCCCGTAGACATAGGAATCTGTCTTTTCAAAATCGCAGGAGATTCCTTCCCCGGATATGATCCTTTCATACTCTTTGACTGCTGCCAGATTTGCCCGCACGTACTTTGCCGCTGTCTTAAACCCTTTTTCCCGCACAAAATCTGCCAGGATATCTCCGTGCTGGGCTGTAATCTTGGCCGTCGTATGCCCTGTCTGCCCGGATGCAATCCGATCTGCCTCCAGGACAACTGTCCGGATTCCTTCTCTTTGCAGCTGCCATGCCGTGAGAATCCCTGTCATTCCTGCTCCAATTACTACTGCTTCTGCCCGTATATCCCCGCAAAGCGGAGGTCTGCTTGCGATCTCATATGTCTGTTTCCAAATAGACTCCATAAATGCCTCCCAGATGATCTTATCTATAAGATATTTCTATCTATAAGATTTCCCTCCTGGGCTTCTTTATACATTCCCGCGGCATACTAGCCGATCACAACTTCCGCCTTGCTTGTTCCTGTTTTGTCTTTCGTCACAACAATCTTTTTTTCGACCCGATTTTTCAACGCTGCCACATGGGAAATGATACCCACAAGCTTATCCCCCCGGCTGATGGACACAAGGGCCTTTACCGCTTTTTCAAGTGCTTCATCGTCCAAAGTTCCGAATCCTTCGTCCACAAACATAGCCTCCAGTCGGATGCCGCCAGACATCGCCTGAATCTCGTCGGAGAGCCCAAGCGCCAGGGAAAGGGACGCCTGGAAGGATTCCCCTCCGGAGAGAGAATGAATGCTGCGCTCCGTGCCATTATAGTGATCGATTACATTGATCTCCAACCCGCTCTGGCTTCGTCTGTCAGCCGCCGTCCGTTTTCTCGTCATCTCATACTGTCCGTCAGTCATGACAAGCAGCCTTCTGTTGGCACGCAAAAGAATTCTGTCAAAATATGCAGTCTGGACATATGTCTCCAGCATGATCTTCTCTTTCCCCGCCAAAGTTCCGTTTACCGTATCGGAGAGACTGCCTGCAATCCGGTAAGACTCTTCCGCTTTTTTTTGCTTCTGGCAAAGTCTTCTGATTTCCTGCACTGCTCTCTTATTTGTCCTTAATATTGGAAGAAGATGGTCTTTTTCTTTCAGACAGACTGCCTTCTCTTCCAGAGCTTTTTTCCTTTCCAACTCCATCTCTTCTTTTCTTCGTATCAGCGCACTCTCCTGGCTTCCTTTTTCTTCCTGCTGTTCTTTCCACACCCGGATGGCAGAACGGCAAGCTGCGATTTCGTTCTCCAGTGTCCGGAAATCTGCTCTGGCTGTCTCCAGCCTGATCTCCATCTGCTCTTTTCTTTCTTCCATCCCGGCGATAACCTGTCTCGCCTCTTCATAGGAAGAGTAAAGAAGCTTTTTCCGATCTGCCTCCAGTTTTTCTTCCATCGATTTCCGATCTGCTGTGCACTGCGCAATCCTCTTTTCCAAAAACAGGATCTCCTCCTGATCTTTCTCCGCAGTCTCTTCCAATCTCTTCTTCTGAGTTTCCAGTTCTTTCTTTCTCTCCCGAAATGATATCAGCTGTTCCTCTTCACTTTTGAGTTTTTTCCGCTTTTCCTCCAGCCTGATCCCTTCTGTCTTCATCATTGTATAAGCTTCCTGAAGACCTTTTATCTCCTGCGTCCAAAGCATATTGGCCTGTTCTTTCAGATTCCGCCCGGTTGTCTCCTGCTGCCCTTTTGCTTCGCCTGCCAGCCTGCTTTGTTCCGCCTCTTTTTTCTGTATTTTTGAAAGCTTCTCTTTTTCTTCTTTCAGCTTTTTCTCGTCCGGAATGTGGAGAGGACGCTTCGCCTTCTTCGGATGCACTTTTGCTCCGCAGACAGGGCATGGTTCTCCTTCTGAAAGCTGTTCGGCCAGGATTCCTGCCTGTCCATCCAGAAAGGCGCGTTCCATGGCAAGGCAGGACTCCTGTACAGCCTGGCTTTGCTCCCGTATATGAAGATACCGTTCCTGTTCCTGCTTCAGACGTCTCACTGCATCCTGGTACTGTCTGCACACTTCACGAAAAGCGATCAGTTTCCCGTACCGCTCTTCCAGTCTCTGGCTTTCCTCCGCCAAACTCTTCCATCGCTCTTCCGACACAGGAAATTCAGAAAGTTCTTTTCTCACTTTTTCAAGTGTCTGCTTCCTGATTTTATATTCCCCTTGTTTTTTCTCCAGAAGCATGGCCGTCTTTGATTCTTCACGGCGCTTTTCCTCCAGTTGTTTCTCTGTCTTGGCAGCCTCTTTGTATTTTTCCAGCTGTTCTTTCTCCCTTACGATCCTCTCCTTTAAATCCTCCGTCCCTTTTGCCTCTTCTTCCGCCTTATCCCGTACTTTTTTCTTTTCTTCTTCCTGCGAAAGCAAGTTCAGCAGCTTTTCTTCTTCTTTTTTCTCCCCTTTTTTGGCAAGAAGCTCTTGCTCTGTCTTTTGGACCTTCTGCCCGGAATGCTCTGCCCGTCCTTCTGCCTGCCGGATCGTTTCATCCAACTTTTTCATCTTTCCTTCGATCTTTTCCTCAATCTCCTCCGCTGCCGAAATCCATTCCTCTGCATGAGGACTTAAGAGTGCCTCTTCCCAGCGTTTCTTTTCCTCCGTCATTTCTTCCGGACAGCAGATTTCTTCCGCGTAATGCCGGATGTCACGATCGAGCAATTCGTACTCTTTTTTTACGGCAGATGCCTTTTCCCTGATTTTTTCCTGAAAAATCTGGTATGGCTTTGTGTGGAACAACATCCGGAAGATCCTGCTTTTTTCTTCCGTCGAAGACATCAAAAGCTTCTGAAACTCCCCCTGCGCCAGCATGGCGATCTGGGTAAACTGTTCTCGGCGAAGTCCAAGGATTTCCTCACATTTTTCCGTTACCGCCCTGGCTCCGGTTACGACCGTTCCGTCCGGGAGCGTCAAAATGGCATCTGCCTTCTGTGTGATGAATCCTTCTCCTCTCTTCTTTTTTCTTACGTATTCAGGATTTCTCCTTACCCGGTACACTTCTTTTCCTACTGAAAAGGTAAAATCCACATACGTCTCCTCCCCTTCGCCCGCATACTTGCTTTGAAGCATATCAGATTTTCTGTAATTTCCGCTGGGCTCTCCATAGAGAGCAAACGTGATGGCGTCAAACAATGTCGTCTTGCCGGCTCCTGTGTCGCCGGTTATGACGTAAATCCCTTTTGACCCAAGTTTGTAAAATGGAATCTCCTGCCTTCCGGCATAGGGGCCAAAAGCGGACAGTATCAGGTTTTCCGGTCTCATTTACTTCCCTCCCAGATTTCTTCCATCATTTCCAACACCAGTTTTCTCTGCTTTTCCGATAAGGGCTGTCCGTTCTGCATCTCATAGAATTCCTCCAAAAGTTCTTCCGGACTTTTTCTCTCCATCTCTTTGGCTGCCTCAAATTCCGACTGGCTCCTTGCCCTGTCATTGTCATAATCCATCTTCATCATATTCGGATAGATCAGCCTGAGCTTTGAAAGCGCGTCCAGCAC
Organism: Sellimonas caecigallum; assembly: GCF_019754295.1. Lineage (GTDB taxonomy): Bacteria > Bacillota > Clostridia > Lachnospirales > Lachnospiraceae > Sellimonas > Sellimonas caecigallum. The sequence continues at coordinate 57,485 of NZ_VIRV01000003.1, forward strand.
ATCTTCCGGATCTGTCAGCGTGATATGGTAATAAGCTTCCGGATCCAGGTTTTCATAAAAGCTTTTTGCTGTCAGTTCCATGTAAGTGCCTCGGATCTCCACAAGATCCCTTTTAGGGATCAGGGGAATCGTCTCTATCTTTGTGTTCCCTTTCTCCCGGATATCCAAAATGGTCACGGATTTTTTGTCCCTGATTTCCGAAAAAGAATATTTAAGAGGAGTCCCGCAATATCGGATCTTCTCCTTTCCGACACTTTGCGGACGATGAAGGTGTCCAAGCGCCACATAATCAAACTCATCGAACACGGAAGCGTCCACCTGATCCAGTCCTCCGATGGAAAGCTCTTCTGACTCACATGTCTTTGCTCCTGTGACAAACTGATGTGCGATCAGGATATTTCTCTCTTCGGGATCCATCTTTTGCGTCCCGAGAGCGATACGCACCGCGTCCGTGTACGTCTCCGGATCCTCCCCCGGGCATGCCGCTTTTACGTAAGCCGGCTTTAGAAAAGGCATCATCCAGATATGCAGAGGTCCGAATTCATCCTGCACGGTAATTTTTTCGCACAGCGTCTCCCCGGCCGTGTACACACCGCTTTTCCGAAAAAGAGCTGCCCCGAAAGCCAGCCTGTCCTGGGAATCATGATTCCCGCTTATAAAAAAAACCGGAATGCTCCGGTTTACCATACTGTTCAGGAATTGATCCAGAAGCCTTACCGCCTCCGCCGGCGGCACCGGCTTATCGTATACGTCTCCTGCGATCAGGATCCCTTCTGCTTTTTCCTGATCTGCGATATCTATGATTTTTTTCAAAATATCCTTCTGATCTTCCAGCATGGAGTATTCATTGACTCTTTTGCCCAGATGCAAATCGGATATGTGCAGCAGTCTCATACTCTTCCTCCTTCTTGTTCCCGACTAAAATTCGATCCCTTCCCTGGCAGGGACTCCTTTTTCAAAAGGATGCCTCACTGCACGGATCTCAGAGATATAATCTGCCTGAGATAGAATCGCTTCGTCGGGATCTCTCCCCGTCATGACGACTTCCAGGTGTTCCGGTTTCTCTTTCAGAAAACGTACTACCTCTTCTCTAGGCACAAGCCCGTATCCGTACGCGGCCATCAGCTCATCCATGACAAGAAGATCGTATGCCCCGGATACCGCTTTCTTTTGGATGACTTCCCATGCATCATGGTACGCTTTTTTAAGCTCCTCTTTCTCTTCATCCTTTAACGTCCAGTAAAATCCTTTCGTATCCGGCATCTTCATCCTCTCCACCTCAGGGATGGCATCCAGGACAAAAAGTTCTCCGGAGTCTTCTTTTTTTAAAAAACGAACAAGCAGCGTCCGCTTTCCACGCCCGGAAGCCCGGACAATCAGTCCGATGGCCGCGGTCGTCTTCCCTTTTCCATCTCCGCAATAGATATGGATTCGTCCTTTTTCTGTCATCTTCCTAAGCCCCCGCACTGATCTCAAGTCCGCTGACGCCAAAATCTGCCCCCAGGTTTTCGATGCCTTCGCTTACTTCCTCCCGTGAAAATCCATGTTCTTCCAGATAGTCCGCATCAAACCTTGCCAGATGCAGATAGAAGCAAAGCGCCATCTCAAACATCCGGAAATCCCCTTCTTCGAGACTTTCCAGAAGCTCATTCTCCGCCTGATTGATCTCTCCTTTGTCTGCAAGCGCCAAAATTCTCCGATACAGACGGTCCACATCGTTGTCCATCTCTTCATATGGAGGAAGCTCGTAAGATGCTTCCTCCTTTCCAAGGATCAGCTTCGCCAGAAAGCGTCCCTGATCTTCCAGTCGTCTCACATTAAAATCCTGTTTTAATCCCATGTTTCCTCTGTCCTTCTATCTTTTAATGATGATACCGCATCATGTACCCCAGTCCCTGAGCTGCTGCCGATCCCACGATGGAAGCAATTCCAAGGAAAAACAGTACCGCCGATGCAATGATCAGAATATACAAATGCCGTTTTCTTTTTCCGGAAAAGATCTTTCCTTCATATCCCGGTCTTCCTCTGTGCAGCAGAAAGTTGCCGATATAGATGAAAAATAGACCAATCCCGCTTCCTGCAATGTAAACTCCTACCGATGCAAACGAAATCCCATAATCTGCCGAAGCGCCATAGATGGCAGCATCGTAGGAACTGTTGGAGGCAAAGTATATAATCCTCCAGACAAACTGAAGCGCAAATGTCATCAGGAGCGGCAGAAGATTATTGATGGCATGGAAAAACATCGCGTATACCATATTGCCCGTCTCTGCCAAAATGTATGCCATGGCAATCCCCAGAATCGCTGTCGGAAAGAATCTCCAGATACTTCCGTGGAAAGCTCCGAAAATACACCCTGTGAGAATGATCGGAATCCATTTATTTCCTCTCCCAAGAGGCCAGAAGCTGTTGAATACCACTCCCCGGAATACCGCTTCCTCACAGAATGCCGGCATGACTGCTACGATGACTACCGCCACCAGCGCCGGAACTCCCATAAAGGTATAAGACAATCCCATACTTGTTCCAAGCATTTCTGCCGGGAAGAAATATGTGATAAGCATCGTCAGCGCAAGCGTGAGGATCAGGACACCCATCCATAAAAGAAAGGTTCCGAACATCCCGTAAAAGGTCGGTTTTCTGATGGGAAACACACTCCGGAAATCCCCCTGAAAGATCCATGTACAGCCCACTGCCACTAAAAGCAGCAGAAGTTCACTCACAAGAGTGCCATAAAGCCCCATATGCTCCCCAAGAGCCGGCCCGATCAAAAAGACACAGACCGCCGACAGGCCAAGCACAATGACGCCATGCCACGGTTTCAAAGGTTTCGTTTGTCTGTTCATTCGCATCGTCTCCTTCCAGTTGAACTATTTGCCACAGATGTCACATCCAAGCCTGCAGCCTGTCGGCGTGCCGGCACATCCTCCCATCGCTGTCTCCCGGAGCTCAAACGGAAGGCTCTTTCCTACCCGGTACATAGCCTCTGCCATCTCATCGAACGGGATGACATTTTCTACTCCGCTCAGGGCAAGTTCCGCACAGGTAATGGCGTTTGCCACTCCTACTGCATTTCTGCTCTGACAAGGAGCTTCCACAAGTCCCGCGATCGGATCGCACACCATGCCGAGAAGGTTGGAAAGGGCAGTGGATGCAGCGCTCAGACACATCTTCGGCGTACCGCCCATCATCTCCACGACCGCGCTTGCCGCCATGGCTGATGCGGCTCCTACTTCCGCCTGGCATCCGGCCTCAGCCCCGGATACAGACGCATTTCTCATCAAAATATATCCGATGGCACTGGCATTTAGAAGTCCTTTATAAAGTATCTCATCTGAGAGTCCTTTCGTATCCCGGACTGCCAGAAGTACGCCTGGAAGCACACCTGAGGATCCGGCTGTCGGCGCAGCCACAATAAGTCCCATGGAAGCGTTAACCTCCAGCACCGCCATACTGTACGCGATGGCTCTGGAAAGTACTGTGCCGCACACTGAATCCTCCTTTGTCTCATGATCAGCCACAAGTTTTGCCTCGCCGCCGATCAGTCCGCCCATGGACTTCTTCGGATTTTGGAGAGGTTCATGCACCCCTTCTTTCATGATTCGGAGTACTTCTTTTAATTTATCCTGTACCTGCTTCTCATCCAGAGTGCCGCATGTGATTTCTCTTTGTCTCATGACTTCCGAGATCGGAAGCTGCTCTTTCTCACAGACTTCCAGTAATGTCTGTCCTGAAATAAAATCCATTTTTCTTTCCTCCTACATCTGCACAAGCATCAGATCCTGCACATTGTTATTCTCACGAATCTGATCCAGAATTTCTTCCGGAATCTTCTCATCCGATTCAACGACAGTAAAAGCGGTCGCCCCTTTGTCTTCCCGAAACAGTCTCATGAATGCGATATTCACATCATTTTTGCTGAGACACTGTGTAATGTGTGCCACGACACCCGGCTTGTCAATCTGCCGCACAATGAGAGTACTGTACTCTCCTGTAAATTCCACATCGATTCCATTGATACGGACGATCTTGATCTTTCCGCCCCCGATGGATTCTCCCCGCACGGAGAGATGGTGTCCGTTTACTCCTGTGATTTCCATATCCGCTGTGTTCGGATGGTCTGTGACAGTCTTCTCGTCGATCACATACTCATACTCGACACCCATCTTTTTTGCCCAGTCAAAGGCATCCCGGATCCTCGCATCGTCCGTCTCGAAACCGAGCATACCCCCAAGCAGCGCACGGTCTGTCCCATGTCCGTGGTACGTCTTTGAAAAAGATCCGTAAAGAGTAAACACTACTTTTTTGACCGGCTCCGGACACATCTTCCTTGCAAGCAGCGCCATAGAACATGCTCCTGCCGTGTGTGAACTGGATGGTCCGATCATATTCGGACCGATAACATCAAATATACTTAAAAAATTCATCTTCCTATCCTCCCGGAAAGTCTCTTTGCTCTCCCTAATATACCACATTTCCATCTTGCAAAAAAGGACTTTCACAAAATTTACATGCTTCATAAATTCTTAAAACTTAGATGCAAATCTTTAGAATATTCTAAGATGCGCTTTCACAGTTTTTTCACTTTATGTTTTACAATAGTGTCAAATGAAAGGAATGAAATCGGAGGCGAACTTTATGATAAAAGCATATACAACAGTAAAACAATTCATCAAAACAGAAAAACGTGACTGGCTGGAAAACGGAAAACAACGTTACGCCGCCTCCGCCCTGATCCTTATGTTCTTTATATTTTCCTTTGTAGGCTGGCTTTGGGAGGTACTCCTTCACGTATATTATGACGGAATGATCGTAAACCGCGGCATGCTTTTCGGACCGTGGCTTCCAATTTATGGATTCGGAGGCACCTTTGTCGTATGTTTCCTGCGGCGCTTTTCTTCCAGTCCCCGAAAAGTATTTTTTCTTACTATGCTGATGGCTGGCATCATGGAGTTTGTGACCGGATCCGTACTCTGGCATGTTTACCAAATGCGCTGGTGGGATTACCGGGATTCCCTGATCAATATCAAAGGCTTTGTCTGCCTGGAAGGACTTCTTCTCTTCGGGACAGGCGGTGTCCTCTTTCTCTACTTTGCAGCGCCGAAACTGAACAGTCTGATCATACGGATCCCCCGGACACTCCGGATTGCCTTGTGCGCAATACTTGTTCTTCTTTTCCTGGCAGATTTTGCTTTTTCCGTATTCCACCCGAATATCGGATTCGGTGTGACGATGCCTCGCTGATTTTACATATCAATGATACACTGCAAAAAGGGCAGCCTGAACATAATGTTCAGGCTGCCCTTCAAACTTTCTCCATATGAAATAAACCGAATTAATGCGCACAGTCCGCTTCTATTTTTTCCAGATCCCCATTGTTTGTGAAGTACGCTTTGTACCACATCAAGAAGGTGTACACAACCCAGATCTGAATAGAATGTGTGACTTTTCCGCCTTTGTGCTCTTCCAGAAGAGCCAGGATCTTCTCCTGATTGAAAAATCTCGCAGCGGTTTCGCCTTCAAATTCTTTGCGAATCATCTGGTAGTACTTGTCTTCTCTCATCCAGTTCGGAAGCGGGCTTGGGAACATGAGCTTCTTGCGCTCTGCGCTCTTCTTGCTGAACTTCCTGTCCGCAAGGGCACGGAATGCCAGCTTCGTATTGGAATCATTGACCTTGCATTTTGCAGGGATCGTCCTTGCTGTCTTGAACACTTCGATATCCATAAACGGAACGCGAAGCTCCAGAGAATTGGCCATAGACATCTTGTCCGCCTTCAGCAGGATCTCCTGGCGCAGCCACATATTGAAATCCAGGTACTGCATTTTGGACACATCGTCCAGATTCGGCACTTTGTCATAAAATTCTTTTGCGATATCCAGCGGATTTCTGCTAGGATATTTTTTCTTTAAGAAAGAATCTCTCTCTTCGTATTTGAATACATTGCTGTTTCCGATATAACGCTCTTCCACGTCTTTGCTTCCGCGGATCAAAAATCCTTTTCCTTTGAATTTCGGGAGCGGAGATACGACTGCCGCAACCGCTTTTCTCAGCCATTTCGGAAGTTTCTGATAGTTCCCAAGGGAGATATTTTCGTGGTAAATATTGTAGCCGCCAAACATCTCATCTGCCCCTTCCCCGGAGAGGGCTACCTTGAAGTCTTTGGATACCCGGTTGGAAATGTAGTACAGAAGATTCGCACTCGGGTTTGCCAGCGGCTCATCCATGTAATACTGGATCTTCTCCGCATCGTGGAAGTATTCTTCAGCAGACACTTTTCTTCCGATATTTTTGACTCCAATCTCGTCTGCCAGCTCTTTCGCATGCGGTGCTTCGCTGTATTTTTGTTCCACGAAATCAATCGTGAATGTCGTAAGATCTACCTTATCTTTCAGCTCGTATGCCACGTAGCTGGAATCTACCCCGCTTGAAAGGAAAGAACATACCGGCACATCTGCGATGATGTGCTTGTTGACAGAATCATCCAGGACACCGTCCAGCTTGTCCGCCACGCTTTCAATCGTCTGATTTTCATCGATGTCGAACGTCGGTTCCCAGTAAGTCTGCACATCCAGTTTTCCGTTTTCATATGTGAAATAATGTCCCGGAAGAAGCTTGTATACATTTCGGAAGAATGTCTCTTCTCCTGGGATACATCCAAATGTCATGAAATCCGGAAGTTTTTCTTCAAACAGTTCTTTTTTGAAATCCGGATGAACGAGGAAGGATTTGATCTCGGATCCAAACAGGAGTGTATCTCCTTCGTTATAATAGTAAAACGGCTTGATTCCAAAATGGTCTCTCGCGCCAAAAAGTGTCTTCTTTGTTCTGTCAAAAATCACAAATGCAAACATTCCCCGAAGGCGTCCAAGAAGTCCTTCTTTTCCCCATTCTTCGTATCCGTGAAGCAGGATCTCGGAATCGGAATGTGTGGAGAACACATGTCCGCAGCGAATCAGCTCTTCTCTGATACCCTGGAAATTGTATAGCTCTCCGTTAAAAATCAGTACGAGGTTCTTGTCTTCATTGAACATCGGCTGGGAACCGCCTTCCAGGTCAATGATACTAAGCCTTGCAAAGCCAAGCGCCACGCCGCCTTCCACGAAGGCATCCTGAGAGTCCGGTCCTCTGTGACGGATCTTATCTGTCATCTGTTTGATGACAGACGGGTCATATTCTTTTAATCCTGCATATCCTGCAAAACCGCACATAAATTTTTCTCCTTTATCATCTCTTATCAATCATTGTCAACGTCTTTATTTCTTTTCATAACAACTTCTTATTGTACCGAAATTCTTTCAGGATTGCAAGACATCCGATTATAAAACATGAATCTGCTCCATGACTTTTCCGATGGGCTTGCGGATCACAAGATCCGCATCTACACTTTTCGCAGTTTCCGCCTTGTTGATGACGACAAGATATTTGCCCCTGAAATAGTCGATGAACCCGGCAGCCGGGTAAACCACAAGAGATGTGCCGCCTATGATCAACATATCCGCGTTTACTATGGCCTCCACCGACTTCTGGATCGTCGTCATGTCAAGCCCTTCTTCATAGAGGACCACGTCCGGCTTGATCATTCCGCCGCACGTACAGCGCGGGATCCCAACGGCCTCCTTCACATACGAGGCATCGTAAAATTTTCCACATTTCATACAATAATTCCGGTGGATGCTGCCGTGAAGTTCATACACCGTTTTGCTTCCGGCTTTCTGATGGAGTCCGTCAATATTCTGGGTAACGACCGCCGAGAGCTTTCCGGCTGCCTCCAGTTCAGCCAGCTTTCGATGTGCCGGATTTGGCCTGGCATCCAGACACATCATCCGGTCTTTATAGAACCGGTAGAACTCCTCCGGATTTCTCAGAAAAAATGAATGGCTTATGATCGTTTCCGGTGGATATTTATACTTTTGATTGTATAAACCATCCTCACTCCGAAAATCAGGGATATTGCTCTCCGTCGAGACGCCCGCTCCGCCGAAAAATACGATCCTATTGCTTTCCTCTGTCATCTTCTGCAGTCTTTGTATCTCATCCATACCCACTTTTTCTCCTTTCCGATTCCTGTAATTCCCTGCGTTACCACACTTTTCTTTTAGTATAGCACAGTTTTAGCCTGCTGATAAACTTTTCTCTTTTCCGGCGAATTTCTTGCAGCCTCCTTATGCGTCGTGTATACTGTTTTCATATGGGCAGGAAGGAGAGAGGTTTTATGTCACAGAATGTCACAAAGAAATTACTGAATATTATTACAATTCTGGTAGGAAATGCCATCTACGCACTTGGGGTAGTCATATTTATTCTTCCAAATGACCTGATCACAGGGGGAACGACAGGTCTTGGTCTTGCTTTTGAACATTATTTTCATGTCCCGCTGTCCGCATTCGTATTCTGCTTTAATGCGGTCATGTTTATCCTTGGGGCTCTTGTCCTTGGAAAGATGTTCGCTTTTACCACACTGATCAGCAGCTTTTTCTATCCGATCATACTTGGCGTCTTCCAGAAGATTCCGGAACTTTCCCAGATCACGCAGGACAAGATGCTGTCCACCGTCTGCGGCGGTCTGATGATCGGCTTTGCCATCGGTATCGTGATCCGTGCCGGAGCGTCCACCGGTGGGATGGACATCCCGCCGCTTGTCCTGAACAAGAAATTCGGACTTCCGGTATCTGTTATGCTCTACGTCTTCGATTTTGCCATCCTGATCTCACAGATGCTTTTCTCAGACAAAGAGCAGATCATTTACGGTATTCTGCTTGTTCTGATCTATACCGTCGTCCTGGACAAAGTGCTCCTGACCGGACATGTACAGACGCAGGTCAAGATCATAAGCAAAAAGTATAAAGAAATCAATGAGATGATCGTTGGACGCCTGGACCGCGGCTCCACCATCCTCTATGGGGAGACCGGATATCTCCACACAGATCAGCCAATCATCCTTACCGTCATCTCCAACCGGGAACTGGCCCGTCTGAACCAGGAAGTCACAAGCATCGATCCGGAAGCATTCATGATCATCGCACGCGTCAACGAAGTAAAAGGACACGGATTCTCAAGCAGTAAGATTTACAAAAACACAAAAGGAAAAACTACAAAGTAAATCACAAAAATATGCTATAATTCTATTAAAGCATATTAAGAGAAAGGAGTCATCATGAAAAAGAAACTAATGGTTTTTGGTTTCCTTATTCTTATTTGTATACTGGGCGTGGTTTTGTACAAAAGGAAGGACACTCCGGATGTCATCGCTGATTTGAAAGCGGAGGATATTGCCAGTATTCAGATGAACCGCGGCGACTCCGAATATGTCTTATCGGAAAAAGAAGACATTTCCAAATTTCTGGCCATCGTCCAGGATATGAAACTTTCAAAAAAGATATTCCCTGATCAAAAAGATGGGATCTATTTGTCGATAGACATTCACATAAAGGATCAGGATCCTGTCTATATGGCAATCCGGCATCCCGATGTGGTTTCTGTCGAGGACAGGGATTATGCCTCCGCAAAGGATTATTGTGAGATTTTCTCATCTTTTTTGGAAGAATGGAATTAGACAGGAATTGTCAAAACGGGACGGCCCCCTTCCTGGGATGCCGTCCCGTTTCGTATGTTTGTTTATTTCCATGCTGTCATTGGGATTCTTCATCTCTGTATCCGTCAAAAAAGTCGTACAGACTGTGAAGGGTCTTTACAAGTACCGGAATCTCGTCTTCTTTCAGGGAAGCCACTACCGCCTCCGTCATTTTTTTGTGAAAGTTTTCATGATGCCGATAGGCTTTCTCCCCTTTTTTCGTGAGCCGGATGTTTACTACCCGTCTGTCTTCCTCGCTTCTCATTCTTACTACATATTTTTTGTTTACGAGACTGTTCATGGAAGTCGTGAGAGATCCGACGGTAATTTTGAGCTTTTTCGCAATGGCAGACATATTGTTTCCTTTTCCAAGGCCTACAGCTTCGATGATATGCATATCATTGTTGGTAATATCTTTATATTCCTCTGTAATGACTGCTTTTTCTTCCAACTCCCAGATTTCGTTGAACAAATGAACCAGTATATCATTTATCGCTTTATATGCATCCACGCCTTTGCTCCTTCTTTCGCTTTATCCCATAAGTGATTCGATAACTTCGTGAACTGTTGTGATCCGATCCTGCATGTACGTATCCGCTCCGCAGAAAAGGAGTGCCTCTTCCACATCCCCTTTCGCCGCTGCTACGAGTCGTTCCGTAATACAGTACGGAATCTCTGCCGGACTGCATTTGTGCAGGCAGCCGAGACATTTTTTCGGAGTAAACTTTTCTCCTTCCATCACTCTCTCCATAAATGGATTCATGATGGCTCTTCCCGGCATTCCCACCGGACTTGTCACGATACGGATGTCTTCTTTCTTGGCCTTCAGATACGCTTCTTTGTAGCGGATGTCTGCATCGCATTCCTCTGTCGTCACAAACCGGCTTGCAGTTTGGATCCCATCCACGCCAAGGTTCATCGCATATTCCACTTTCTCTTTCGTGTCGATACCGCCTGCCAACACGACCGGAATATGCACATGATACTTATCTCCATAGCTTTTCACTGTTTCCAGTATGTCCCGGATTTCTTCCTCATATGTCTTTTCATCGTATTCCTTCAGCTGATCTTTTGTAAATCCGAGGTGCCCTCCTGCTTTTGGCCCCTCGATCACGACAAGATCCGCTGTCCTTTTATACTTTCGATCCCAGTATTTCAAGATGACATTTGCGGATTTGTTCGTGGACACGATAGGCGCGATCTTCGTTCCGGATCCGTCCACATATTTCGGAAGATCCGTCGGAAGCCCGGCTCCGGATATGATAATGTCACATCCGAGAGATGCGGCATGGCGCACATATGCTTCATAATTCTTCAAGGCAACCATGATATTAAATCCAATGAACCCGTCCGGCGCCGTCTCTCTCGCCTTTTCATACTCCGACTTCATCGCCCGCAAGTTGGCTTCAAAAGGATGCTGCTCAAAATCCTCCTCCCGAAAACCGATCTGTGCGTTGGAAATGATTCCTGCAGCCCCTTCTTTTGCCACTGCACCAGAAAGCCCTCCGAGGGAAATCCCGACTCCCATCCCTCCCTGGATCAGCGGGACTTCTATTTTCTTATCGCCTAATTGAATCGGCGGCCATTTTGTTCTCAATTTCTCTGTCCTTTCCTAAATCCTGCGGAATCTCTGATACCGTTTTTCAACGAGAGTTTCCACGTCCATTGCTGCGTGATCACAAATGAATTTTGCCAGATATGCATCGATTTTGTCTGTCACATCCTGCAGGTTTGCTGTTGTGAAATTCTCCGGCTCTGCAATGACACGTTCCACGATATCCAGACTTTTCAGATGATTTGCCGTAAGTTTCATCACACCGGCTGCCTCTTTTGCCCTCTTTGCATCTTTCCATAAAATAGATGCAAATCCTTCCGGGGAAAGAATAGTGTAGATAGAATTTTCCAGCATCCACACTTCGTCTGCCAAAGCTATGGCAAGCGCGCCGCCGCTTGCTCCTTCTCCGATAACGATAGATACGATCGGTGTCTTTAAGGAAGACATCTCATAGAGATTTCTTGCAATCGCCTCTCCCTGTCCTCGTTCTTCCGCCTCCAGTCCGCAGAATGCTCCCGGAGTGTCCACAAAACAGATGACTGGCCGGTGGAACTTTTCTGCCTGCTTCATGAGGCGCAGCGCTTTCCGGTATCCGTCTGGGGACGGCATTCCGAAGTTGTGTTCGATGTTTTCTTTCGTCGTCGTACCCTTTTCCTGCGCGATGACAGTGACCGGCACGCCATGGAAACGCGCGATCCCGCCGATGATGGCACGATCGTCCTTGAAATAGCGATCCCCATGAAATTCGATAAACCCGTCAAAAAGTTCTTTTATATACTCGCTTCCCACCGGACGTTCTTTTTTCCTGGAAATCTGTACTCTCTCCCAGGATGTGAGACCTTTGTACTCCGTATGCTCTTCCTCTTTTACAAGGCTGCAACAGTCCGTGCATCCGCCTGTTTTGTCTTCGCATCTTTCATGCATCTTCAAAATTTCTGTCAGGACTTCTTTCATCTCTTCCCGCTCTACGATACGGTCGATGAAGCCATGTTCCAAAAGAAATTCGGACTTCTGGAATCCTTCCGGAAGTTTCTGTCTGATCGTCTGTTCGATGACGCGCGGTCCGGCAAACCCGATCAGCGCTTTTGGCTCCGCAAGGATGATATCTCCAAGCATGGCAAAGCTTGCCGTAACTCCGCCTGTCGTCGGATTTGTCAAAACGGAGATATAAAGCAGTCCGGCGTCACTGTGCCTTTTTAAGGCTGCGGATGTCTTTGCCATCTGCATAAGGGAGACAATACCTTCCTGCATTCTTGCTCCTCCGGAGCATGCAAAGATGATGACCGGAAGCTTTTCACTGGTGGCTCTTTCTACCGCGCGGGCGATCTTTTCTCCCACCGCTTCTCCCATGCTGGCCATCATAAAGCGTCCGTCACAGACACCAAGCACAGTCTCCACGCCTCCGATCTTTGCCTTTCCGGTCAGTACCGCTTCGTCTAGCCCTGTCTTTTCCTGCAGCGCTTTGACCTTCTCCTCGTATCCCGGAAAACTAAGCGGATTCCCTCCGGTAAGTCCCTGATCCCACTCTTCGAACGTCCCCTCGTCTGCGATCATCTCGACTCTCCGTCTCGCATGAACACGGAAATAGTTATGGCATTTCGGACAGATATAGTAATTCGACTTTACATCCTCCGTCACAATGGCCGCCTTGCAGGCATTGCACTTTTTCAGCAGTCCTTCCGGCACTTCTGGTCTGCCCTGGTTGTCGGAAGAATGGATCGATATATAGTTTTTCCTGTTTGTCTTTTTAAACATATCTTTTAACTTCATGTCTCATCTCTCCTACAGACGCTCGATAAATTCAATGTCGATATTTCCGCTCTGGTAATCCGGATTATTGATCAGGTCATACTGATAATCCACGTTGGTATCGATTCCCTCGATAATGACTTCGCCTAGCGCGCTCTTCATCTTCATAATGGCTTCTTCCCTGGATTTTGCATGTACGATCAATTTTGCCAGCATAGAGTCATAGTACGGCGGAACTGTATATCCACTGTAGATGGCTGAATCGATCCGCACTCCTTTCCCTCCCGGCAGATAAATATCTGTGATCGTTCCCGGGGAAGGACGGAAATTCTTTTCTGGATTTTCCGCGTTGATCCGGCATTCGATGGCATGCCCGGTCAGCTTTACATCTTCCTGCCGAAATTTCAGTTCTGCACCGGAGGCGATGCGGATCTGTTCTTTGACAAGGTCGATGCCTGTTACCCATTCTGTTACCGGATGCTCTACCTGGATACGGGTATTCATCTCCATGAAGTAGAAGTTTCCATTCTTTTCCAGGAGAAATTCGATGGTTCCGGCATTTTCGTAACAAGCTGCTTTTGCCGCCTTTACAGCCGCTTCCCCCATCTTTTTCCGCAGTTCTTCATCCAGGGCGATGGACGGGGACTCCTCGATCATCTTCTGGTGGTTCCGCTGGATGGAGCAGTCCCTCTCCCCGAGATGAATCACGTTTCCGTATTTGTCTGCCAAGATCTGGAACTCGATGTGTCTCGGACGTTCCACAAAATGTTCGATATACATTGTGTCGTCCCCAAACGCAGCTTTCGCTTCCTTCTGCGCAGTCTGGAAGGCAGAGGCAAACTCTTCCGGCTTCTTTGCGACGCGCATGCCCTTTCCGCCTCCGCCCAGAGCCGCCTTAATGATGACCGGATAACCGATCTTCTCTGCTTCCAGAGCTCCTTTTTCCTCGTCAAAGATTGGTTCTGTAGTGCCTGGAATGACCGGTACACCGGCAGATATCATCGTATTTCTGGCTTCGGATTTGTTTCCCAGTTTTTCGATCACATTGGATTTCGGTCCGATGAATGTGATATTACATTTCTCGCACAGCTGGGCAAACTTACTGTTTTCCGAAAGAAATCCGAATCCCGGATGGATCGCATCTGCCCCTGTGATCATCGTAGCGCTCAAAATCTGATCCATACTCAGGTAGCTTTCTGCGGACGGAGCAGGCCCGATGCACACTGCCTCATCTGCAAGTTGTGTGTGCAGCGCCTCTCTGTCTGCCTCCGAATAGACCGCCACTGTCTCGATTCCCATCTCGCGGCATGCGCGGATGATCCGCACAGCGATTTCTCCTCTGTTTGCAATCAATACCTTCTTAATCATATCTGCCTCCGACCTCTTTTTGTCTGTTTCTTCCTTACACTTAGCCGACCATGAATGTCAGTTCTGCGCTCACAACGACTTTCCCGTCCACGCTTGCGATGGCTTCCCCGACTCCCAGCGGCCCTTTCTGTTTGATGATACGTGTTTCCAGTTTTAACTTATCCCCCGGAATGATTTTCCCTTTAAATTTGCATTTGTTGATACCGCCAAAGTAAGCGATCTTTCCTTTGTTTTCTTCTTTGCTCAAGATGGCCACTGCCCCTACCTGAGCCAGTGCCTCCACTGTCAGGACTCCCGGCATTACCGGCTCCTGCGGGAAGTGTCCCTTGAAAAAATCTTCCCGGAATGTCACACATTTATATCCAACCGCAAATTCGCCCGGTTCGTAGTCTTCGATGTAATCCACAAGAAGAAACGGATGGCGGTGCGGGATGATCTGTTCGATCTCTTTGATTCCCAAATGTTTCATGTCTTCTGCTCCTTACTGAATTCTAAAAAGCGGCTGTCCGTATTCCACTCCCTGCGCGTTTTCCACAAGGATCTCTGCCACTGTTCCGTCATATTCGCTTTCGATCTCATTCATCAGCTTCATAGCCTCCACAATGGCAAGCACCTGGCCCTTCTTTACCTTGTCGCCCACCTTTACGAACGGCTCTGCGTCTTCTGCCGGTGCGGCATAGAATGTTCCGACCAGCGGCGATGTCACAAGGCTGCCTTCCTGCTGGGACGCCTGTGTTTCTTCCGGCAAAGCTTCTGCTGTCACAGATGCGGCTGGCTGTACAACCGGGAGTGCTGCTGTCTGCGTCGGCATTTCTGCTGTCACAACTTTGACATCTTCTTTCTTTCCCATCTTGATGCAGATTTCTTCTGTCTCGTATTTGAATTCCGTCAATTTGGAATCCGAAACGACATTGATCAGTTTAATAAGCTGTTCCAGTTCCATGTCATACCCTCTCTATTCTTCAAATTTCTTGATCAGCAGTGTCGCATTGTGTCCGCCAAATCCAAGAGAATTACTCATGGCATAGCGCACTTCCTTTTCCACCGGAGCGCCGATGGCGTAGTTCAGATCGCACTCTTCGTCTGCTTCCACTGTTCCCATCGTCTGGTGAATGAATCCATCCTCGATGGATTTCACGCAAGTCACAAATTCCACCCCGCCTGCTGCACCGAGAAGGTGTCCGATCATGGATTTTGTGGAGTTGACGACCACATCTTTCGCCGCATCGCCAAGAGCTGATTTGATGGCGATCGTCTCAAACAGGTCATTGTGATGCGTACTTGTACCGTGAGCATTGATATATGTGATCTCTTCCGGTTTTACCCCTGCTTCATTCATGGCATCCTGCATCGCACGCGCCGCGCCGCTTCCATCCTCGATCGGGGATGTAATGTGGTATGCATCTCCGGTTGCGCCGTATCCTACTACTTCAGCATAAATCCTTGCGCCTCTTGCTTTTGCGTGTTCCAGTTCTTCCAGCACGACAACCCCTGCACCTTCTCCAAGAACAAATCCGCTTCTGTCTTTGTCAAACGGTATTGAAGCACGTTTCGGATCATTGGATGTCGTAAGAGCCGTAAGGGCTGTAAATCCTGCCACTCCTGTCGGACAGATCGCACTCTCCGTACCGCCGGCAAACATCACGTCCGCATCGCCGTACTGGATTGCCCGAAATGCATCGCCGATACAGTGTGTACCGGAAGCACATGCTGTCACAACGTTGGTGCATTTTCCTCTTGCACCAAGCTGAATGGACACGTTGCCCGCCGCCATATTGGAAATCATGAGAGGCACCATCAGAGGATGAACACGGGATGGTCCTTTCTCCACGATCTTTGTATATTCTCTTTCTACGGCCTGGAGACTTCCGATTCCGGAACCGATGATAACACCGACGCGGAATGCATCCTCCTTCTCCATGTCAAGCTCTGCATCCTTGCACGCTTCAAGTGCAGCAGCAACTGCATACTGTGAAAATGGTTCCATTCTCTTTGCAGCCTTGAAATCCATATAGTTCTTTGCTTCAAACCCTTTTACTTCGGCTGCGATTTTTACCTTATACTCAGAAGTATCGAATTTTGTGATTTCTCCGATCCCCACTTTTCCGGCTTTGATTCCTTCCCAGAATTCCGGTACGCTGTTTCCAATCGGAGTAATAGCTCCTAATCCTGTTACAACTACTCTTCTTTTCATTTCTATCTCCTTTTTTGCTCTTTACATTCCGCCGTCCACACAGATGACCTGGCCGGTTATATATTTTGCGTCCTCCGATGCCAGGAAGGCTGCTGTCTTGGCAATATCTTCCGGCTGTCCGAATGTTCCGAACGGAATCTGCGCTTTCGCTGCTTCTTTAACCTTGTCAGGTAATACTTCTGTCATTTCTGTTTCAATGAATCCCGGTGCGATCGCATTGACTGTAATGTGGCGGGAAGCCAGCTCTTTGGCACAAGCTTTTGTAAGCCCGATGATTCCCGCCTTGGAGGCAGCATAATTTGCCTGTCCTGCATTTCCATACACCCCGACTACAGAGGAAAGGCTGATGATCCGTCCGCTTTTTTGTCTGAGCATCTGCCGGGAAGCAAAACGGATACAGTTAAACGCCCCTTTTAAGTTCGTATCCATCACGGCGTCATAATCTGCTTCCGTCATCTTCATGAGCAGGCCGTCTCTTGTGATTCCTGCATTGTTCACAAGAATATCGACACGTCCGTATGTGCTGATGATTTCCTGGAACATCGCCTCGCACGCTGAAAAATCAGCCACATTGCACTGCATGATCTCTGCCTTGTTTCCTTCCGCTTCGATCATGGATTTTACTTCTTCTGCTTTTTCCCTGGAACCATTGTAGTTGATGATCACAAGGGCTCCCGTCCTTGCAAGTTCCATTGCGATTGCTTTTCCGATACCTCTGGATGCTCCTGTTACCACTGCTACTTTCTCTGCCATCTTCTATACTCCTTATTGCATATCAAATTTGCTGCCCCTATGTGGGTATTGTTCGTGTTATTTCAATTCTGCTGCTACTTTTTCCACGTCTTCCCATGCGCCGATGTTGTACATCTTTACATTCCGGTCGATCTTGCGCATAAATCCTGCAAGTGTCTTGCCTGGTCCGATCTCCACGAAAATATCTGTTCCTTCTTCGATCATTTTGCGGATACTCTGTTCCCATCTAACGGAAGATGCTACCTGTCTGCCAAGAAGGGCTTTGATCTCCTTGTCATCTTTTACATACTCGGCTGTCACATTTGTTACATATGGGATCGTAAGCGGATGGGTCTCTACCTGTTCAAGCTCCTTTAAAAGCTCATCTCCGGCTTTTTTCAAAAGCGGAGAATGGAATGGTCCGCTTACATTAAGAGGGATCACTTTTTTGGCTCCGGCCTCTTTCAGCTTTTCGGCTGCTTCTTCCACCGCTTTTGCCGCTCCTGTGATGACGATCTGTCCCGGGCAGTTGTAATTTGCGATCGTAACCTGATCGATCGGTTCGATCACGTTTTCAATATCTGACGCTTCCATACCGAGCACAGCCGCCATGCTGCCTTCCCCTGCCGGAACGGTATTCTGCATGAGAATCCCTCTTTTTCTCACAGTGCGGATCGCGTCCTCTTCAGACATTCCTCCAGCCACTGCGATCGCACAGTATTCCCCGAGACTCAGCCCTGCCGTCACATCCGGATGGATTCCTTTCTCCTCAATGACTTTCGTCATCGCAAGGCAGGTCGTCACAAGCGCTGCCTGGGTATACTCCGTCAGATCCAGTCTGTCGTTTTCTTCAAAACAAAGTTCTTTCATATCCAGATCAAGAAGTTCTGACGCCTTGTCAAACACTGCTTTTGCGCTTTCGCTGTTTTCGTAAAAATCTTTTCCCATCCCGGCTTTCTGTGCGCCTTGTCCCGGATAGATAAATGCTATCTTACTCATAGAATCCTGCTCCTTTGTCCATGCACCTGATTCTCTTCTTATTTGTTTAAGTATTCTACAACTTCTCCGATTGTTGTAAGCTTTTCAAGATCTTCTGTCGGGATTTCTTTTCCGTATTCTTCTTCAAGTGCCATTACCATTTCGAAAAGATCCAGGGAATCTGCGCCAAGATCATCTTTGAAAGATGTCTCCTCTGTCAATGTGTTGATGTCTGCTCCAAGATTTTCTGCTACGATTTCTTTTACTTTTTCTAACATGATGATATTCTCCTTTTCCTTTTTTCTTGTTGATAGGTTTTATTTGTAATCCGGCAGTGCCGGAAATTACCATATGAATGATCTCTCATTACCACTCAAGGACTGACGCCCCGTAAGCAAGCCCCGCGCCGAAACCGGCCAGGACGATCTTCTGTCCTCTTTTTAACATTCCTTCTCTGTTCATCTCATCGAGAAGAATCGGGACACTTGCTGAGGAAGTGTTTCCATACTCCTGAAGGTTCATCGGGAATTTCCCTATATCTGTCTTCAGCCTTTTGGCCACCGCTTCCACAATGCGGCGGTTTGCCTGATGGAGGACGAACCAGTCGATATCTTCAACTGTAAGTCCTGCTTTCTCCAGAACTTCTTCCGTAACCTGAGGTACGGAGCGCACTGCGAACTGGAAGACTGCTCTTCCGTCCATCTGGATGTAGAAATTTTTCGGAATCTCCTTCCCTTCCTTGTCTGAAAGGAATTCCAAAAATTCTGCCGTGCATCGGTTATGGCAGATAAGGGCCTCCCCTCTGCTTCCGTCCAGATGAGCTGCAGGAGGATAAGGTGTACCTTCTTCTGCCCGCAGGATGACTGCCCCGGCTCCGTCTCCAAATAAGATACATGTGCCTCTGTCGGTCCAGTCCACAAGCGAAGAAATACATTCGCTTCCAATTACAAGTATGGTCCTGTAAATCCCTGCCGCAATATACGCCTGCGCTGTCTGGTATCCAAATACAAATCCTGTACATGCCGCCTGCATGTCATATCCGGCCGCATTGACTGCCCCGATCTCTTCCTGCACTGTACATGCCACGCTCGGGAAAAGAACATCTGGCGTACTGGACGCCACGAGGATGAAATCGATCTCCTCCGGCTTTATCTTGGCATTTTCCAGCGCTCGCTTTGCCGCCTCAGAAGCCATGAAGGATGTCGTCTCCTTGTCTGCAAGGTGGCGTCTTCTCACGCCGGTGCGTTCCTGTATCCATTCGTCATTTGTCTCAACCATCTCAGACAGGTCATCATTGCTCAAAATTTTAGGCGGGATATAGGATCCCGTCCCGCATATTCTTCCTATCATATGTTTTCTCCAGATTTTTATTTTGAACTTAAAATACTTTGACATTCAAACTATATTACAAGGACACTGTCCTGTCAAGAGATTTTGTACTATAATGTAGTCAGAACGTATATTTTTCACAAAACCTTTTACCCTATTTCCATGAGAAATTTTGTATGACACAAAAGGAGGCGTATCCATGAAATCCGGACATTTTTCCCTACATATCGAGACCCTCTTGACTGCCGTCGGGATCTTCATGGCTCTCAGCGAACTGTGGAAACAGTATGTGCTTACTTTCTGCGTAAATGGCGGTACGTACGACTGGTGGTATTTTCCTTTCCAGCTCTGCTCTATCCCCATGTACCTCCTGATCCTCCTTCCATTTTTCCGCAGAAGTCATATCCAAAGGGTCTTCTATACGTTTCTGATGGATTTTTCTCTCCTTGGCGGAATTTTTGTCTTTTTGGACACGACGGGGATGCACTACCCGCTCCCTGCCCTCACGATCCATTCCTACCTCTGGCATATTGCCCTCATCGTCATCGGACTTGTCTGTGGTCTGTCCGGAATCGCAGACTACACATGGCGAGGGTTTCGCATGTCCGCTCTTCTTTTTGGCATTCTCTGCCTCCTGGCCGAAATTCTGAATCTGTCCATCGGCAGGATCGCAGATATCAATATGTTTTATATCAGCCCGTACTATGAAATGTCCCAGGCTGTCATATCAGACATGACTCGCCGCTTTGGCAATCCTGTGCGCATCGTGTTCTACCTCCTGGCTATCTTGGCAGGAGCTCTCCTCCTGCACTGGATATGGCAGAAACGTTTTCTTTTCTCTCACGGCAAGCGCCGCTTCTGATCCTCTTTTATGGATTCGAAAAAAAATTTCAAATTTTTGCAAAAAATGTTTGCAAAATCTAAAACTTTATGATATTATATCACTTGTCAAGCGGATATGGCGGAATAGGCAGACGCGCTAGATTCAGGTTCTAGTCCTCGCGAGGGGGTACAGGTTCAAGTCCTGCTATCCGCATTGATAATAGAAAGGAAATCTCAAATCGAGATTTCCTTTTTTTGTGATATGAAGTGGCTATCTTTTCAATTATATATTATAATATACTATATAAGGAGTGATTAATGATGTTAAACTTAACGAAAAGACAAGCCGATGTCATGAAAATTTTATGGGATGCAGAAAAACCAATGATCGCATCCGAGATTGTTCGTTCACGGGAAGATTTAAACATCAACACAGTTCAGGCTGTGCTGCGCAGTCTGATTAAAAAACAGTATATTAAAGTGGCAGATATTGTGTACAGCGGGACGGTACTGACACGAAGTTATGTCCCTATCGTGGACCGGAAAGAGTATCCCGATGACATCGAGGAGGGAATCCGAAATACACTGAAAAGCCAAGAGACTTTTTCTTGTTATATCAATGAGATTGATGATATACAAATACTCTCCCGATTAGAGGATGTTATCAAAAAACGCAAAAAGGAACTTGCAAAGTAGTGCCCCATATAAGTTACCTAATCTCGGATATCTGATTTCAAAAAATAGCGTTTTCTACAAAAAGGATCGACTCCCCGGTCTTACCGGCAGCCGATCCTTTTTCAATTTCAAATATTGCTTTCTTTACGCTCCGACTTTTCCAAGTCCCATTTCCTGTCCGATATTCAGAATGTGGTCTCCGATTCGTTCAAAGTCGGTAAGCATCTCTGAGTAGAGGATACTTGCCTCATCCGAAGATTGCCCCGCTTCCATCCGGTCGATCTGATTCTGACGGTATGTCTTCGTCATATCATCGATCTTCTTTTCCACCGCTTCGACTTTGCGGAAATCTTCCTTGCTTCCTTTTTTGATCTGCTCCAGGATTTCCAAAGCTTCCAGGCAGATCGTCTTCATGGACGCCACTTCTTCCAACTCTGGTTTTGACAGCGAAATCCCCTTATCATCCATCATCTTCGTGTACTCGCAGATATTCATGGCGTGATCCCCGATGCGTTCCAGATTTCCGCACACTTTGAAGAGTGCGCTCATATATTTGGCATCTTTCTGGTTTGTCTCCTTCACGATGTTTTTGGAGATGTACTTGCAGATTTCTTTGTTGAGATAGTCAATGTACTCTTCCTTCTCCTCCACTTCAGGAAGCAGCTCCCCTCTGCCCTCTGCTACAGCAGCAAAACTCAGTTCCACGTTTTCTTTTGTCATGCCGATCATTCTGTGGATTTCCTGTTTGATTCCGTTGATAGCGATAGCGGACGTACCGATATGATTCTCGCCTTTCATCTGGATTGGACGGATAAATTCCAGGTGCATCTCCCCGGATTTGTCTTCTTCTTTGTCCGGCAGGATCTTTTCCGCAAACGAAGCAAGATATGTACCGAACGGAATCAGAAGGATCGTTGTGACAACGTTAAACAGCGTATGCATATTGGCAATCTGCTGTGCCACGTTGCTCGGAGAGAGACTTTCGATCAGCCCTGTAAGAGGCGTCAATATACATACGATCGTAAAGATCGTCGTCCCGATAATATTGAACGACAGATGGATGATCGTCGTTCTTTTTGCATTTCTGCTTGTCCCGATAGCCGCAAGAACCGCCGTGATACATGTCCCGATGTTTTGGCCAAACAGCACGAAAACTGCATTCGGGAGTGTCACAAGCCCGCTTGTCGCCAGCGCCTGCAGAATTCCTACAGATGCAGAAGACGACTGGATGATGGCGGTAAACACTGCTCCGGCCAGAATACCAAGAAGCGGGTTGGAGAACTTCGTCATCAGAGATACAAACGCTTCCGAATCGCGAAGCGGCATCATCGCCGTACTCATCATCTCCATACCAAGGAACAGGATTCCAAGCCCTGCCACGATCAATCCGTAATGGTGTGCCTTCTTGTTTTTTACGAACACAACCATGGCCACCCCGAGGAAAGCAAAAGCCGGAGCCAGTGCTCCCACATCAAGCGCGATCAGCTGACCTGTGATCGTCGTACCAATATTTGCCCCCATGATGATCCACACTGCCTGGCGAAGCGTCATCATACCGGAATTTACAAACCCCACTACCATGACGGTGGTGGCGGACGATGACTGAATGACTGCGGTAATTCCTGCCCCTACCAGCACTCCGAGGAACCGGTTGGCCGTAAGTCTCTCCAAAATTTTCTTCATCTTGTTTCCTGCTGCCGCTTCCAGGCCAGAACTCATCATCTGCATTCCGTAAAGAAACAGCGCAAGTCCCCCCAAAAGACTCAGAATGTCTGTGATTTTCATTTTCTCTTCCTCCTGCGGACTTTTTCCGCGCCAAAAATTTTACATATTTCTTATTTATTTTTAACACTGCACTTACATTTGTACCTGAAACTTTCATTTTTTGCAATAGACTATACGTAAAATTAACAATTTTTACATGGATTTTACATTGGCGCATAATTTTTAACAAAGTTTTTCCGCATTTAAAAAGGATGTGCGCGTCTTTACACATCCTTTTCTCTGTCAATTCCAGACAACCAGCTGCTCCTTGTTCTTCGGATTGATCCGGAATTCGATTTTTTCGATATACTGTATCTCGTAAGATCCAATCTTTCCTTTTTTCAGATCGCTTAAGATCATATCTCTGGCGTCAAACAGGTTGGCAACTTCATTTGTATCTTTCCATTCCATACAGAGCTGAAAGTACTGGCATCCATCTTGCCGTTCTATATTTTCCTCAAAATAAGGCTGGCCGATCTGTTGTGCGTTGTAAGAAATCCTGTAGTTTACCGTATTTTCCGACACATGTTCGTCGTATATGACCTCCGTATGCTGGCTTTTCGGAACGCTGAATGTATTGATGTAAACCGCCTCTTTCGACGGATCCACTGGGAAGTTCCCCTCTGTTACCTTTTCTTCTACCATGCCTACAATTTTCCGGCCGCCATAGTCAAGGGAGAAAAACTCTATCGCTGCGATTCCCCCTCCGATTCCTGCTGTCAAAGCTCCGATGAGCAAAACAATCAGCGCATGCTTCCTATATTTTCTCACGTCCTATTCCTCCATTCTTTCTTCCGGTTCTCCCGGGAAATCAGCTGCTGACCGAGCCTGTATCCTCCTTTTCCTGAATCTTCGGAAGCAGCTGCCAAACAAAACAGCCATAGATGCAAAGGCAGCAAAAAAACCAAGACTTAAGAGGGAAGCTCCGATTACCGGATATCCGCCGAATACAAGGACAAAAAGACATCCAAAAGCAAACAGGAAAAAAAGTGCAGATACTCCAAACATCAATGCCGACAGAAACAGGATACTGTTCCAGCAGAGAATACATATATTACACATCCATTCTCCTATTCGCGACAGCATGCGATGCTCGTTTTTGGCATGGGAAAATTTCTTATGTATTATCTGAAATCTCTCCCTGAGCATTTTAAAACCTCTTCTTTTTGTCTCTTGCGCATCTGCATCCTCTTTCGCTTTTCTGCGTCTTTCTTTTAAGTTTTCCCATTGTTCTCTCTGGCTTTTCCCGATCATCTTTACATGGTTTCCAGCTTTTCCAAACAGTGATGCTGCGGATCCAACCAGATTCTTTTCTTTCTTTTCCTGCCCTTGTGTGCCAAATTCCGGATTCACATGATACGCTTCCAGAATATCAGATGCCAGTTCCTCAATATTTCCAAAGTCACTGATGGCTTCTTCCTCACTCTGGCCGCTTTTGATCTTAAGATCAATGTGCTGTGCATATTCATCCAGAATATCCTGCTGCTCCTTTGTCTCAAGGACCCGGAGATGACTCTTTAATTCATCCAAAAACTCCCTTTTATTCATACGTTCCGCTCCTTCAAAAAAAGATTTACCCGCTTCTGAAATTCTTCCCACTCTGCCACCAGACGATCCCGATATAAAATCCCTGCCGCGGTCAGATGATAATACTTTCTTGGCGGCCCCTCCGAAGATTCTCTCAGATATGTCTCGAAATAATGTTCATTCGTAAGCCGTTTCAAAAGCGGATATATCGTACCTTCATTTACATCGATGACTTTCGATACCTCTGTGACCAGTTCATACCCGTACATATCCCTGTTCCGGACTGATTCCAGCACGATCATCTCCAACACCCCTTTTTTAAACTGTGGATTCATACCTTCCCTCCTTTTAATATTATACTATACCTACTACTATACATTGTCAAGTACTGATCATAAAACAATAGTATGATCGACAAAACCCCACAGGAAATCTTGATCGTTTCCTGTGGGGTTTTCTTTTTTACTCTTCAGCTTCTGTCTCTTCAGACGTATCAACAAGCGTGTCTTTGTCAAACTCCAGCGCATTTATAAGAAAGTAAGAAACAGTATATACCTTTTCTTTGTCCCCTGTTGTCATATAGTAATCGGAGCCTGCGCCATCTCCTATGTAGATATTCTGTGCTGTCCCGTCTTCGTCGGTAACAGTAATCGTATAGAGCGGCGTATCCAGTCCATAGCTTTCGATGCTGTCCGGATCCTTGATCTCTCTTTCCGCCTGTATATCTGACACCTGATCTGCGATAGACTGAATGGCTGTCTGCCGAAGCACAGTCTCTTTGTCGTCTTTCAGATACCATGTTCCGTCTTCTTTTACGAATGCCATGCTGCTTCCGTCATCCGCGGAGTACGCGATTTCTTTCGGATTTTTCACATTGATGACTTGAATGATCTCCGCTTTTTCTTTTTCTTCCTGCTTTTCCTGTTTTCTGGCGTTCATGCTTCTCATACCGAAATATACAACTATAAGCGCCAACAGGATAAAAATAAGGATGATCAGACCTTTCTTCTGTTTCATTGCTTCCACCTACGCCTTTCTTCTCTTCATCCATACGGCAAATCCACATACAAGAACGATGCCCGGTACCCCAAAGATCAGAAAGCTGCTGATGGCTCCAGCATGCTGTACAGTGTTGAACTGGACTGCCAGACTCTTCGCTTTGATGGACACATTTTCCACATCGTCGAAGTTATTCATAACCATGTTCAGGAAGAGTGTGGAGTTATCCAAATTGGAAAAATAATCCGTAACCTGAGCATCAATCATGCTTTCCGATGCAAGAACTGTCAGTTTCGCGTCATTTTCGGATGCGACAGCTCCAAGGACATATTCGCCTTGTGTCTGTTCTTCTTCTGTTACCGCATATGCCTGCTCTGATGTCGTGAGGAAATTCTCTACCGTAAGGGTATCCCTCTGGTCGCTCATCTTCACAAAACCGCCGGAATTGATCATCAGCACCATGTCGCTTTCCAATCCTTGTGCCAGTGTGCCGGAAGCGGAAACCTGAGGGAAGATATAGTAGTAATTTCCCTGATAGCTGCGCTGCATATCAGCGATATATCCGCTTATCTTTTTCATTCCGTACTGTTCCATAAAGGCATCCAGATTCGGAGTGTCTGCCATGGGATCGCCCATGATATAGATGACTTTGCCTCCATTTCCCATGTAATCCAGAAGCATTGTCTTTTCCTGCTCTGAGATATCGCTCGACGGTGCATTGATCAACAGCATATCACAGTCTGAAGGCATTTCCTTCGTCATCAGAAGATTCAGCTCTTCTGTCGTTATATTGGATTTTCCAAGTTCTTCTTCGATGGAAGTGGAAAGCGTCATCTCTCCGTGTCCTGATGTCCGGTAGATCTTCTTCTTCACATCGCTTGTTACCTGGTTTACAGCACTTGTGAGCTGTCCGTCTGCATCGAACTCAGATTCTGAGATGGAGCCGGTCGTATAGTAGGAACTGTAATCCGACACGATGATATCGGTAAACGGTACAGAGACACTTTTATTTGTCTCCTCACAGGAAACGACGATAGAGTCACTCTGCGCATCGTTCTCCTGCATTTGCTGAGGATGTGCGATTGGATCCACCCATTCTACTGTGATCTTGTCTGTCAAAGCTGTATATTTGTCGAGAAACGTCTTGATCCTTTCGTCTGTATCCGATCGGTCTGCATAGACAGTAAATACAATATCCTGTTCCAGATTCTTTAGTATCTTTTTACTTTTTGAGGAAATCCCGTAAATATTTTTATCACTCACATCAATCTGCGTTACCTTATCCGGAAGCTGACCTGCGATCAGGTTTATGACAACCGCAATGACGATGACGACCGCAGCCATAGCGACACTGTATGTACCCTTTCTGCTCTGGACGCTTTGAAACCTGTCTTTTACGCTTACCTTTTCCTTCTCTTCCTGTGGTGTCTTCTTTTTCCATTTCAACATGTCCTGTCCCTCCTAACTAAATCTTCTTTTCTGAATGGTCTGTACAGTCAGGAACAAGAATACCCCGATCAAAGTCAGATAAAAGACAATTCCTTTTACATCCAGCAGATTATTATCGGAAACGTTGGTAAACACGTTTGTGAGAGCAAAGTTTCCCAGTATTTTTTCCAAAATCCCCTCGTACACTGAAGATTTTACGAAATAAATGACAAGGAGCACAATACTGCCGGCTGCCTCGATACCGCTGCTCAGCACGATATTTCTTGTCATATGATAAACAAACATGACACAAAGTGTCATAATGATCCAGATTCCAGCCATTCCTCCGATGGCATTGGACGGCAGAAAGCTCATTAGCCCCTCCCAAAGATAAAGGATCATCAGGACGCCAAACGTGCTGATGGCTGCAATGATCTGGCTTTCCGTCAGCGCTGAGAGAAAACTTCCAATGGCGATGTAAACGCACCCCATGAGGAAAAAGACAAAAATGGCCGTATAATCCGCAAGAAAATATGCTTTTCCCTGTGTTTTGATGATCAGCGGGTACGCACAGAAAATAATGCATGGGATGAGAAATATTGTGACCATGGCAAGGTATTTTCCTGCCACCACCTTCCCTACGCTGACCGGGGAAGTCAAAAGGAGCTGATCCGTCTTATTTTTTCGTTCTTCAGAAAAACTCCGCATTGTGAGCACCGGGACGGCGATCAGAAGCACAAACATGACTCCGCTCAATGAATAGGAAAAATACGGATATCCGCTGTGCAGATTGTATGCCATAAAATATATCCCTGTGATGACAGCTAAAAACGCGATAAAAATACTTCCAGTCATAGAGTAAAAATAGGATTTAAATTCTCTTTTATAAATTGCCAGCATATGCTGTCCCCCCTTCCTGTGTCAGTTCAAGGAAGATATCTTCCAGCGTCTTCTTCTGCTGATACATTGTAAGAAGCGCACTGTCCTCCCTTGCAAATGCGCGGAAAATCTCTTCTCTCACATCCAGACCCGGCTCAGCTTCTATGAGGGCTCTCGTGATGCCTGGCTCTGACTTTGGATAGGTCACATTCGTGATTCCCGCCACTTTGGACAAAATCTCCTCTGTCCGTTCTGGCAAAAGTCTCGTCTCAATCTCCAAAGCTTCACGTCCGGCCATCTGTTTTTCCATATTTTCCGGTGTATCGCTTGCCACAAGTTTTCCCTTGGATATGATCATAATGTGATCGCATACTTCCCTCACTTCCGCCAATATATGAGAACTTAGGATGACCGTATGCTCTTTTGCAAGTTCCCGGATCAGTTCCCGGATCTCAATGATCTGTTTCGGATCCAGCCCTACTGTCGGCTCATCCAGGATGATCGTCTCCGGGAAACCAAGTACTGCCTGCGCAAGCCCCACTCTCTGTTTATACCCTTTGGAAAGGTTTTTAATGAGACGGTCTTTTACATCGTAGATCCGCACAAGTTTCATGACTTTATTGACTTCATCTTTTCTGTCCTGCTTCTTTACTTTCTTAAGTTCCGCCGCAAACATCAGGTACTCTTTTACCGTCATATCCACATAAAGAGGAGGTATCTCCGGCAGATAGCCAACTGCCTTTTTTGCCTCTTCCGGCTCTTTCAAAATATCGTGTCCGTTGATCCGAACTTCGCCTTCCGTTGCGCCGAGATACCCCGTCATAATATTCATTGTAGTAGATTTTCCAGCGCCATTAGGCCCCAGCAGTCCATAAATATGGCCTTTTTCGATCTGAAAACTCAGATGGTCAACCGCTGTATGATTTCCATACTTTTTAACCAGATTTTTTACTTCGATCAATGTTTTTGTCCCTCCCATACAGTCTTTCTCATATATCTTTGCGCAGGGAACCCCTGCTCAAGTCTACGGACTACATTACCAGCAAAATGTGTATATTCTGTGCATAAAATGTGTTAAAAAAAAGAAACCGCTCGACCATTTTTCCTTCCCTTCATCTTGCTTCTTCATTCCGGTTATATTATGATAGTCTTTACAATATAACTGCTATTCAGAAAGGATGACAAAATATGAAATACGAGATGGATTCTGCCGATGCGGCAAAAAGAATGGCTGAAGGGAGACTTTACATTCCCTACGATCCAGAGATTTTAAAAAAGCAATTTGACTGTCTGGAAAAGCTCTATGACTTCAATCAGACACGTCCCCACGATCTGGAACTGCGGCAGACGCTTCTGAAAGATATGTTTGCCGAGATTGGGGAAGGATGCTAT
This sequence comes from Sellimonas caecigallum, assembly GCF_019754295.1. Classification (GTDB taxonomy): domain Bacteria; phylum Bacillota; class Clostridia; order Lachnospirales; family Lachnospiraceae; genus Sellimonas; species Sellimonas caecigallum. The sequence goes on from NZ_VIRV01000003.1 coordinate 86,449, forward strand.
ATCGAGCCGCCTCTCCACGCAAATTTCGGCGGCCATCATGTCCATTTTGGCAACAATGTGTACGCAAATTTCAATCTTACCCTCGTCGATGACGGACATATCTATGTGGGAGATAAGACGATGATCGGCCCAAATGTGACAATCGCTACAGCCGGACATCCGATCCAGCCTACACTGCGCTACCTGGAAATGCAGTACAATATCGACGTGCACATCGGAAAAAATGTATGGATCGGCGCAGGAAGTGTGATCCTCCCTGGAGTGACCATCGGAGACAACACCGTCATCGGCGCCGGAAGCATTGTCACAAAAGATATCCCTTCCAACGTGGTAGCTGTCGGAAATCCATGCCATGTCATGAGAGAGATCGGCGAACACGACCGGGAATATTACTTCCGCAGCCGGAAGATCGATCTGGACATTCCGGATATTTCGAATGTGTACGATACCGGCTTGTAATGAAATCGCACTTTATACCCAAAAACCAGGGAATCCGTTATCCGGTCCCCTGGTTTTTTATTCTTACAATTCCATATCCAGCACTTCCGCTTTTTCGGGAATGGACGAAGCTGCTCCTTCCCTCATGACCGCTATGGCTGCCGCCTTGGATGCGATGATGAGTCCTTCTCTCACATCCAGCCCAAATACTTTCGCTGCGATAAAATAACCTGTGAACGTATCTCCCGCAGCTGTCGTATCTTTGACAGGGACGTGGAAGCTCTCCTGGTGGAACGTCCGGGAGGCATCCTGATAAATGCAGCCTTCTTCTCCAAGTGTGAGCACGACTTCTGCAGCCGGAAAACGATATTTCAGCTCCTGAAGCATCCCCTCAACATCGCTTCTCCCTGTCATCTGTTCCGCTTCCACTTCATTGAGCAGAAAAAGAGAAACTTTTGCCAGATCGCATTTCTCCAGATTTTGATTGTAAGGAGATAAATTGAAAATGATCTTCATCCTTTTCTTTGACGCTGCTTCTATAATATAATCCACCAGATTGATCTCATTTTGTACCAATACGACATCGTTTTCGCTGAAATCGGCCAGCACTTCATCCACATAGTTCTTTGTAAACTTCTGGTTTGCTCCCCCGTATAGGAGAATGCTGTTCTGCCCATTTTCATCTACCTGGATAATCTTGTGACCACACGGTCCTGGTATCTTCCAGATGTAGTGAATTCCGACTTTTTCTTTCTCGCACATGGAGATCAGGGCTTCTCCTCCTTCCCCGACCATCCCTGCATGGTATACCTCCACCCCCGCCTTGGCCAGGGCGATGGACTGGTTCAGGCCTTTCCCCCCGCAGAAGATCGTCCGGTCTGCGGTATCCTGCGTCTCCCCTGGCGCCACAATATGTGCCACATGATAGACATAGTCCAGATTCAGCGAGCCAAAATTTATCACTTTCATCTTATTTGTTCCTTTCTTTTCTGTAATCTTGTCTTTCGTACTTCGCGGTCATAGGTAAGGATGCCGTTTACTTCGTCCTCCACATCACTCAGCTGCGTATAGACAGCTGCACAAAGACCGTCCTTCTCAAGTTCCGCCACTTCCTGCCAGATGTTTCTGTACGCCCGTCGAAACTTCTTTTTGTCAGCAAAGATCCGATAGCCATACATCTGCATCGTGCTGCAGTGACCTTTTACTCTCATGGAAAATCCCCCGAATTCTGAAAGAATGCATGCCCTTTCTTTTTCCGGTTTTACACCAAGACGGAAAAAATAATTGTGAGTACTCTGGAAATCTCCGGTTCCCTGATCAAACCATCCGCTGGCCGCATCGATCAGTCTCGTAGGATCCAGCGCCCTCATTTTTTGTTCCAACCGTGCCGTATCGAACTGGCCCCATCCTTCGTTAAAAAGAGTCCACACAGCAATCGATGGATGATTATACAGCACTTTTATGGTACTTTTGATCTCCTTTTCGAATTCCTTTCTTCCTTCCGGGCTTTTCCTCGACAGCCACATCTTCATCCGGTCTGTGACACGGATATGGAGAAGTCCAAACACTGTGGCTGCATACGTCACAAACCAGTGATGATACGCACTCCCTCCATTTACCATATCCTGCCATACGATCATGCCAAGACGGTCGCAGTGATAATACCATCTCTGCGGTTCGATCTTACAATGTTTGCGGATCATACAGTACCCTTCTTCTTTCATTGCCGTGATATCAAAGATCATGGCTTCATCGGAAGGCGCCGTGTAAAGGCCATCCGGCCAGTAGCCTTGATCCAGGATCCCTTTCTGGAAATATGGTCTGTGGTTCAGACACAGACGCGGGATCCCCCGTCTGTCTTTTTCCACTGTAAAACATCGCATGGCAAAATAGCTTTCCACCCGATCTTTTCCTGCCACTACTGTATAGAGATAGAGATACGGATGTTCCGGTGTCCAGCTTTCCATTCTCTCAAGCGGAATACGGATGGGAATATTCGTCATTCCAGCAAAGAGTTTTCCTTCCAGATCAACTGCGACATCCATCTTTGCATCCGATAAGACGGTTATCTCTACTTCTTTTTTATCGTAATCCGGCCTGCATCGAAGTTCCCGAATATAATCTTCCGGGACTGTTTCCATCCAGACCGTCTGCCAGATACCACTCTGGGCTGTGTAGAACATCCCGCCCCGCTTCAGTTTCTGCTTTCCTCTGGCATGATAGGAAGTGTCTGAGACATCCCGAACCTGTACACACAGCTCATTTTCTCCTTCTTTCAAAAAGCGTGTGATATCCAGATCAAACGGCAGATAGCCTCCTTTGTGGCTGCCAGCCCTTTTCTGGTTAACATACACGATACACATCTGATCGACAGCGCCGAAATGGAGGAGGATGCGATCTCGTCCGCTGGCTGCTGGATGCTGAAAACTCCTTCTGTACCAGAGTGTCTCTCCTGGCTTTACCTGGCGCTTCACACCAGACAGCGCACTTTCCGGGGAAAACGGCACGAGTATCTTTCCGTCATATACACCTGGACGTTCCATGGAACGACTTCTCGTGATCCGGTAATCCCACCAGCCATTCAGATTCATAAATTTTTCTCTCTTCATGAGCGGACGAGGATATTCTTCCAGGACATGCTCCGGATCCACGTCCCTCCCCCACCTTGTATAAAGCTGTTTCATGGCTCGTTCTCCTTTACACTTTTTTGAGATTTTCTTCCATCTTAACAAGTCCCTCATACAATGTTTCCATCTCTTCTTCTGAAAATCCTTTCCATATCTGTTCATCGATATCCTGAAAGATATCCTGTACCTGCGACGCCCTTCTTAGCCCTTCCTCAGCCAGGACAATCTGATGAGACCGCCTGCAGGATGGATCTTTTCTTCTTTCCAAAAGCCCCTTCTCTTCCATTTTATCCAGTGTTCTTGAGATAGTTGTCACATCGATGCAGCACAAATCGGCCAGCTCTCTCTGTGTCATGGCGCCATATTTTTTAAGATAATTTAAAATCCGCGGCTGTCCCTGCCCGATCGTAAGCCCGATCTTCAAAAACTGTGGTTTTAAGATCTCTCTTCTTTCCATATCGATTCGCAGCATGATCTCTCTGATCTTGTTCTTTTCCATCTTTCTCTTACTCCAGTTCAAACTGCCCTGTATAGAGCTGATAATATCTTCCCTTTTGTTGCAGCAATTCATCATGGTCTCCCCGCTCGATGACTTCGCCTTTTTCCAGTACCATAATGGCTTTGGAATTGCGTACCGTGGACAGACGATGCGCGATGACAAACACTGTTCTTCCTTCCATGATGGCGTCCATTCCTTTCTCGATCAGCCGTTCCGTCCTTGTATCAATGGAACTTGTCGCCTCATCCAGCACGAGAACCGGCGGTTTGACGACAGCCGCCCGCGCAATAGCCAAAAGCTGCCTTTGTCCCTGGGAAAGATTGCTTCCATCTCCGTAAATCATCGTATCGTATCCCTGCGGCAGCCTGCGGATAAAGGAATCTGCGTTGGCGACCCTGGCTGCCTCACGGATATCCTCCTCCGTGGCATCCGGCTTTCCGTATCGAATATTCTCGGCGATGGTTCCTGTAAAGAGGTGGGTATCCTGGATGACCATGGCCATAGAACGTCTCAGATCGTCTTTCCGGATTCTGCGAATATCAATCCCATCGTACGTGATCGTTCCGGCATCGATCTCATAAAAACGGTTGACCAGATTCACGATTGTCGTTTTTCCAGCACCAGTGGATCCGACGAACGCAATCTTCTGCCCCGGTTTCGCATAGAGAGAAATCCCGTTTAAAATCTTTTTGCCCCGTACATATGAAAATTCCACATCGTGAAACCTCACATCCCCTTTTAGAAGTGTCAGTACAGCGCGTCCGTCTTTCACTTCCCGCCATGCATAATTCCCGGTCTTCTGTTCACATTCCACCCATTTTCCGTCTCTGTTTTCCACATTGCAGAGTGTGATATCCCCCTCGTCGATCTCCGGTTCTTCATCCATCATGTCAAAGATCCGTTCTGCTCCGGACAGAGCCGCCAGAAGGAAATTTACCTGCTGGGTAAACTGGTTCATCGGCATAGCACTCTGCCTCACATACACAAGGTAAGAAGCAAGACTTCCGATATCCAGCATCCCTGACAATGTAAAGAGTCCTCCCACACAAGCGGAAACCGCGTAATTGACATAGGACAGACTCACGATCGTCGGAACCATCATTCCGGCAAAAGTCAGGGCGTTCGTGGATTCCTTTCGAAGGGCCTCATTCATTTCACAGAATCTTTCAAAATCCACTTTTTCATGGTTAAACACTTTTTCTACCTTCTGTCCTGCCGCCATCTCTTCCACAAAACCGTTGATCTTTCCGATCTCTTCCTGCTGCCGCTGAAAATATTTCCGGCTATGGGAGCCATTGAATTTGATAAAAGCGGCCATCAACAAAAGGAATACGACAACGATAAGGGTAAGTCTGACACTTAAGACGAGCATCATCGTGATCGTTCCTGTCAGCATCAGAAAACTCTGGATCAGCATGGCAAAACTATTGTTCATTGCTTCCTGAACGGTATCTACATCGTTTGTAAATCTGCTCATCAGTTCCCCGTGGGTATGGGCATCAAAATACTTAAGTGGCAGCTTCTGCACATGAGCGAAAAGGTCCTGCCGAATCTCTTTTATCACTTTCTGAGCTGTTTTTACCATGAGTTGATTATACCCGAACGTTGCAAATGCACCCACGAAATACAACAATCCCATGCCTGTCACAGCTTTGAGAAGCCCCGTTACATCTCCAGGCAGGATGAAACGGTTGATAACCGGCTTCAAGAGGTATGTCCCCATGATGTTGGCCCCTGTACTGATCAGGACAAGCACAGCCACAAAAAGGAACATCCACTTATGTCCTCCCAGATAGCGTATGAGATAACGAAGGGTTCTTCCTATATCTTTTGGTCTTTTATATCCAATATATCTCGCCATTATAACTGCGCTCCTTCCTTTTGGGACTCGTAGATTTCCTGATAGATCGGACTTCTGCGCAAAAGCTCCTCATGGGTGCCGATATCCGCGATCTTGCCGTCGTCTAAAATCAGGATCTGATCCGCGTGCCGTACCGATGAGATACGCTGCGCAATAATGATTTTTGTCATATCTGGCAGACGGGAAGCCAGCATTTCCCGGATCTTGGCCTCTGTCGCCGTGTCTACGGCGCTTGTGGAATCATCCAGAATCAGCACCTTAGGTTCTTTCAGTATCGCCCGTGCGATACACAGACGCTGCTTTTGTCCACCGGAGACATTGACACCTCCCTGCCCCATTTCCGTATCATATCCATCTGACAGCCTGTCTATAAATTCATCTGCACAGGAGATGCGGCACGCTTCCCGGATTTCTTCCATCGAAGCGTCTTCTTTCCCCCACCGGAGATTGTCGATCATACTTCCTGAGAAAAGCGTATTTTTTTGCAGTACGACCGCTATCGCATCTCTCAGATGTTCCAGCGGATAGTTTTTTACTGGAATCCCATCAATGCGAATCTCTCCTTTTGTCACATCGTATAGGCGAGGAATCAGCTGCACAAGTGTTGTCTTGGCCGAGCCAGTCTGCCCGACTATTCCAAATGTGCTTCCGGCCGGAATGTTCAAGGTAATGTCAGTTAGTACTTCCTCCTCTGCGTCTTTTTTATATTTGAATGACACATGGTCAAACTCTATGGATCCTTTTTTTACTTCCAAATCTTTCGCATCCTGATCCGTGATGTCGATCTTTTCATCTATAATCTCCAGAATTCGGCTTCCAGAGGCCATAGATCTTGTCATCATCAGAAAGACATTGGAGATCATCATGAGAGAGTTCAATATCTGCATGACATAACTCAAAAAACCAGTCAGTTCTCCGACCTGCATCTCCCCATTCTGAATCATGCGGCCGCCAAACCAGATCAGTCCAAGGATCGTCCCGTACATGACGATCTGCATGGCGGGCATATTGAGAGCTGCCAGACGGAATGCTTTTTCCGACTGCGATTTTAGATTCAGGTTGACTTCCTCGAATTTGGCCGTCTCATAATCGCCTCTCACATACGCCTTGACAACTCGGATCGCTGTGAGATTTTCCTGGATGATCCGGTTGACCAGATCAATGGCATTCTGCATCTTACTGTAGAGCGGACGTACATTTTTTACAATCAGGAACAAAAGAACAGCAAGCGTCGGGAGCGCCACGAGAAACACAAGAGCAAGCCGTGCATTCATCGTAAAGGCAACCACTGTGGCAGAAACAAGCATAACCGGCCCCCTGCAGAACGGGCGAAGTCCCGTAGATACTGAGTTCTGGATATTGGTCACATCACTCGTAAGTCTTGTGACGATAGAAGACACCCGAAAATGGTCAATATTCGAAAACGAATATGCCTGCAGCCTTTCATACTCTGCTTTGCGAAGTTCCGCGCCGAGGCCCTGTCCTGCCAAGGCAGAGAAGCGTGCGCTTCCTACCCCAAGTATCAGGGCAAGAATCGCACAGACTCCCATCTGTATGCCTTTTGCATAGATGTACTGTCTGTCCTGACCTGCCACACCCACATCTATCAGATCCGCCATGATAACTGGAACAATCAGTTCAAAGATCGATTCCGCAGCGACACAGAATACTGCCAGAACCGCATATATCTTATACTGATGCATATAAGAAAAAATCCTTCTTAACATTCCACACCTCCACACAATAGTTGTATCTGCAATCATTGTATGCTCAATAATTCAGGATGTCAATCCGGATTTTCCATGAAATTTTATTCTGTTTTTTTCTTTTTATACAGGAAATAAATGACCAGGATCACTGCTGCCACGGCAAGGATCATATTGGAATACCGATCAAAAATTTCCGTGATCTCATGCCAATTATCCCCTGCTTTTTTCCCCACTGTCAGGAATATCATATTCCATATTCCACTTCCAAGGGCTGTATATCCGAGAAAACGTACAAAGGGCATCCTTGCCATACCCGCTGGTATCGAAATCAGGCTCCGAACTACAGGCACAAACCTGCACAGCAGCACAGCCAGATTTTCATGCCGGTCAAACCAGCCAAGCGTTTTCTTTATATCCCCTTCTTTGAATCCAAGCTTCCGGACCCACTTGTTGGCCAGTACATGATCCAGCTTGTCAATCGGTATCTTGCTTCCTATAAAATAAAGAACTGCCGCCCCGATCACAGAACCGGTTACCGACGCCAAAAACATTCCCGGCATGCTGAGTTTTGTATGGGCAAGCATAAAACCGCCAAATGTTAAAATCACTTCCGAAGGGATAGGCGGAAACACATTTTCCAACATGATCAGAAAAAGCATTCCCCCATAACTGAATTTCTCCAACAGTTCGATTACGTAAGCTTCCATCGACACTCTCCATTTCTCTGTGTGACATCCGCACGTACGTGCCAAAAAAGATTTCCTGGCACAGCAAGGCTTTTGTCTCATTCCATTGTATGTCTCAAATCACAGATAATGTATCAGTTTCCCATGCTTTTGTCAATTCTATTATTCTTAACTTATTTTTAACTGTTTTTTTTCATTTATTTGCACAAAAATATGGAAAGAATCACAACAAAATTGTATAATACTTGCATAGCAAAAGAAAAGGGAGGGCACATCATGAAACAAAACAATATGTTGGCAATGATCTTGGCTGGCGGAAGGGGAACACGTCTTCATGACCTTACAACCAAAGTCGCAAAACCAGCCGTTTCATATGGAGGCAAATACCGCATCATTGATTTTCCTTTGAGCAACTGTGCAAACAGCGGTATTGACAATGTCGGTGTTCTGACTCAGTACGAATCCATCCTTCTGAACAGCTATGTTGCCGCCGGACGCCGCTGGGGTCTGGATGCGAAGGACAGTGGTGTATATGTACTTCCGCCTCGTGAAAAAGCGGATGCTAACCTGGACGTATACCGCGGGACTGCTGATGCCATCACGCAGAATATTGACTTCGTCGATTCTTTTTCTCCGGAATATATCCTTATTCTCTCCGGAGACCATATTTACAAAATGAACTACGCAAAAATGCTTGCTTATCACAATGAATGCAAAGCCGATGCTACGATCGCAGTTATCGAAGTACCGATCAAAGAAGCAAGCCGTTTTGGTATCATGAACACAGACGAAACCGGACGTATCGTGGAATTCGAGGAAAAACCGGCTGAACCAAAGAGCAATCTGGCTTCGATGGGTATCTATATCTTCAACTGGAAGCTCCTGCGCAAGATGCTCATCGCCGATGCAAAAGATGAAAATTCCAACCACGATTTCGGAAAAGACATCATTCCACAGCTTCTGAATGATGGTAAAAATCTTTTTGCCTACAAATTCAAAGGATACTGGAAAGATGTAGGAACGATTGATTCTCTGTGGGAAGCAAATATGGATCTTCTTGACAAAAACAATGAACTTGATCTCAACGACCCTACATGGAAGATCTACACAGAAGACGTAACTGCTTTGGCTCACTATGTAGGACCTCAGGCAACGGTCAATCGCGCCTTTGTCACACAGGGCTGCATCATCGAAGGCGAAGTAAAGAATTCTGTTTTATTTACAGGTGCCAAGATCGCGGAAGGCGCTAAAGTCATCGACAGCGTCATCATGCCGGGCGCTGAAGTCGCAGAAGGCGCTACTGTAACACGAGCTCTCGTCTCCGACAATGTGAAGATTGGAAAAGGAGCTGTCGTTGGAAGTGCAGACAGCGAACATATCGAGTTGGTTGCCAAAAATGTAAAGGGGGCTGAATAATTATGAGCAAAGCATTTGGTATTATAAATTTTGCCGGAAATCATATTACCGTAGACGGACTCCACGAGTATCGTCCGATCGGAGCATTTTCTTTTCTTGGAAGATACCGGGTTATCGATTTCCCTATCTCCAATATGAGCAACAGCGGAATTGACCAAATCCAGGTGTATATCCGCCGGAAACCGCGCTCTCTGATCGAACACCTCGGTACCGGCCGTCACTACAATATCAACTCCAAGCGCGGAAAACTGATTCCTCTTTTCTCTGAGACGAATGCAGAAAACAATATCTATAACACAGATATTTCCGCATATGTGGAAAACCTTGATTATATCGAGGAAGCTACATACCCATACGTAGTGATCGCTCCAAGCTATATGGTGTACTCAGCCGATTTCAGCACTCTTCTTCAGACTCATATTGAGTCCGGCGCCGACATTACGATGCTTTATCATAGCGTTGACAATGCAAAGGAAGAATTTCTCAACTGTGATATTCTAAACCTGAATAAACAAAAAGGGGTCCTTTCCATCGAACACAATAAGGGAAGCGCAAAAAACCGCAACATCTTCATGGATACATACATCATGTCCAAGGATCTTTTCCTGGATCTGATCAAGAAGGCACGGAAGCTTTCTTCCACATACACCCTCTCCCAGGTCGTCAACTACGAATGCGAGGAGCTTGATATCCGCGGTGTTGCACACCATGGTTACTTTGCAGCCATCACTGACTTTAAGAGTTATTTCGACGCCAACCTTTCTCTTCTGAATCTGAAAACAGCTATGGGACTCTTTAACAGCGACTGGCCAATTTATACAAGAACAAATGATTCTTGCCCGACACAGTATTTTGAGACAGCCAATGTAAAGAACTCCTACGTTTCTAACGGGTGTCTTATCGAAGGTACGGTGGAAAATTCTGTAATCGGACGCGGATGTGTCATCAAAAAGGATGCTGTAGTTAAAAACTCTATCCTTCTTCCAGGTACATCCATCGACAAAGATGTTCATGTTGAAAACTTTGTAATAGATAAATACGCAAAGATCGTGCATACTTCCGAGGTAGTCGCATCCCCGGAAAAACCTGGATATATCCGCCGTCACGACACAATTTAAAAAATCATGCAATACAAAAGACAGAGACGCTAAAGTCTCTGTCTTTTATATTAAAGCTGTTCTATGCCCTATTTCTGCTTTTCCGTGCGATGGCCGGCATGATAAGACCAAGTCCAAGAAGGACAAACGGTGTTAAAATATTAAGTGCAAGCTGGAATGGATCTTCTGAGTAGATTCCTCCCAGACACGCAAGCGCCGTAAAGAGGAAACACCATCCTCCAAAGAAGATACCAACCTTTTTATTTTTAACAAATCTGTATTCTGCTGTAAACTTGTCTCCGGCTTTCTTGAGCGCAATGTACGCGGCAAACACCCACAAATACCGAAGCGGCATACATACGGAATTCAACTTCACGAGCCATCTGACAAGCGCATCCACATCCTCAATACCAAAAGCAGGGATAATGATCAGAATGCTTACGATAACTGCAACAAGTTTGTGTCCATTTGTGTAAGCGCCGTATTTATTCTGTTTGAACAGAGATTTCGGGATGTAATTCTCGTCGGAATTTCCGAGCAGCATACATAGCGGCGCGTCGATAGAAATAACCATAACTGAAAACTGTCCCAAAAACTGAGTAATGGCGTACAGGATAACAAAGAGATTTCCTACATTGTAGTAATCGCCAAGCATCTGGAATGCATAGTAAGCACCATTTGTCATCAGGTCATCCGGTATGTTGTTGGAATCAAACATCATTCCCATGGAAATGGTTCCCAAGATCGCACACACGGAAACCATGATTGCAAGGGAAATCATTCCTTTTGAGAAATCCTTTGCAGGATTGTTCATCTTATTTACATAAGGGGAGAATTTTTCACATCCGCCTACTGCAAATACCAAGATAGAAAAGCTCGTAAAGAACTTCACGTCAAAGGTCGGCATAAACGTATCAAGTGACCACTCAATATCCAGGAGCGGCGCATTGGTAATAGCCGGTGCAGCTACCATCAGGACGATGTAAAGGATGGACATGATAAACATCGTTGTACCTGCCAGTGTTGAAATCTTCTTCAGCATAGAAACCCCTTTTGATGCAAGGAATAAAGCAAAAAGGAAGATCGCCAGACAGATGATCTGCATGACCGTCGTATTCATCTCACTGGCTCTGCTGTCCTGAAACAGCACCCAGCTCGTAGCAATTACTGCAGAATTCGGTTTCTGTGAAATATACGGCATATGTACGACCCAGTACGTCCAACCCGCATAATAAGCCATTCTAGGTCCTACTGTCTTTGAAATCCAGGAACTTACTCCTCCGCTCGCATTTTTAAACGCTGAGCCCAGTTCCCCTACCATCAGTGCATACGGCACGAAGTAAATCGCAAAGACAATAATCCATGCAAAAATAGATTTCAGGCCGCCATATTCAGAGAATCCGTTGATGACATTTCCGAAGCCCCAAACTCCTCCAAATGCCATGAACGCGAGGCTGTACCACATAATTCTCTTGTCATTCTTTTGTTGTTGTTCCATAATTTTCTCCTTTTCTAACCCTCGTTTCACATACCATGAAACTATTTTCATGAAACATTTTTCTACCAAAGAATAACATGATACTTATATAGAAACAACAAATAAATTTACCCACCTGCAAATTTCTACCTTCTGCACAATTTTTCTACTGACAACTTGTAATATATGGCAAGTTGTCTTTTGTGCAAAAGTCCGAAATTCCCACTAATTGATCTTTCACGTCTCTTGTTATGCCACAAGGTTCAGAAATGTCCTCCTAGTTAAATCCAGCAGCTCCATCGAACCAAAGACCGGACAAATCTGGTTCTATATTAATGACATACTTTGCATGGACGCGATTTACCACTTTCTGAAATAGTACCACTATAAATATTTTTTGAACGGCTAAGTGTAGGACAATCAGCAGTTGAGTGATACACCTCGCCGTTTGTTACCCAATATACAGTTCCCCCGGATTGAACTTGTGATTGAGATGATTGCTGGTTTTCCTGTGCTTCTTGTTGTGCTTGAAGGACTGCCTGTTGCTGCGCTTCTTCTTCGGCTTTTCTCTGAGCTTCCTGCTCAGCTTTCAAACGAGCTTCTTCTTCCTCCTTTTTCTTGGCTTCCTGTTCAGCTTTCAAACGAGCTTCTTCCGCTTTTTTCTTGGCTTCCTGTTCAGCTTTCAAACGAGCTTCTTCCGCTTCTTTTTTGGCTTCTTCACGTTTTGCTTCGGCAATCGGGTCAACAACAGTTATTGTTTCCTTGTTGCTTTCAACAGAGTCATTCGCGATAAAAAATATCTCAGCCGTTCCTTCTTTTTTAAATGTTAATAAAGCTTTACCGTCTTTATATTCCACAGATGCGATATCGTTATCTGAAATTTCGAGAGAGGTTATTTCGGCATTATCTGGCATGTAATCTAAATCAAGATATACCTCATCAGAAATCTCAAATTGATTTTCCTCCCAATTTACATCCAGCTTCTGTAAATCAGGAGTAGATGGAAAAGCAAGCATTATTATGAAAGATATTATTGTAATAATACCAAAAACGAGGATTCTCTTCCTCTTTTTACGTTTATCAGGACTTTTCTTAACTGCAAAGAATATAGTCACAATTAGTCCAGGTATCCAAAGAAAAGGAGTGAACAATAATGCAACACAAATAAGTAAAAAATATAAAAAATACATTAAGCAACCACGATTTTTATGATTATGATCATCTCCTCCCTCCGAATTGGATATGTGAGAGCTTTCTGAAGAGTAATTCTCAGACTCAACGCCCACAAACTCTTGCTCAGATTCCTTCCCTTCTCTTTCAACATAACTTAGACCTGTGCCAGGAATTCCAAAACTTTTTCTGAATCTCCAACCCATATTTCATCTCTCTTTCCAACAACCTCAAACATATATATAAACGCCGCAGCGTTTATATCATTTTTTCTGCCACAAACCGCGGCATAAAATAAATCACATATTTCCAAGAAGTATGATATTGTATCATCTTCATTCCCTAATATGTCCTTTACATAGAGAAATGGCGGAAAACCTTGATTTGCCTAAGTTTTTCCGCCATGTTTATCTCTCATATTCCGTTCAAAAATGCGGATGACAGGAATCGAACCTGCACGTCGGAGACACCAGATCCTAAGTCTGGCGCGTCTGCCAGTTCCGCCACATCCGCTTACTATATATTGCCGAGGAACCTTGCGGCTGCTCCGCCTGAATTCTTCGGTCAGACAAAAAATCAGACAAGCTTACAGCTTGTCTGAAATGAAGCATCGGGGATTCGAACCCCGGACAACTTGATTAAAAGTCAAGTGCTCTACCGACTGAGCTAATGCTCCATATACATTAAAATTAACCTGGGCTAGTTGGATTCGAACCAACGAATGCAGGAGTCAAAGTCCTGTGCCTTACCGCTTGGCGATAGCCCAATAGCCCTTTATTGGGTCCAGGGTGGATACAGGGATTCGAACCCTGGGCCTCCAGAGCCACAATCTGGCGCGCTAACCAACTGCGCTATACCCACCATAACGTGCCTGCGGGGATTCGAACCCAGGACCTACGGCTTAGAAGGCCGTTGCTCTATCCAGCTGAGCTACAGACACATATCTTAAAGCCAAAAGGCTTTAAGAAAGCGGGTGATGGGAATCGAACCCACGTATCCAGCTTGGAAGGCTGGTGTTCTACCATTGAACTACACCCGCAGATCAAATATTCAATTCTTTCCTCATAGAATCGGGGTGACAGGATTCGAACCTGCGGCCTCCTGGTCCCAAACCAGGCGCTCTAGCCAAGCTGAGCCACACCCCGTAGCTTTTGTCGGCCAGCACTCGTTTTCCCTGACGACAAAAGTTATTATATATGAATTGATGATTTTTGTCAACTCATTTTTTTCATTTTTTTATTTTTTTTTGATATACTTAATTTCCCCGGAAATTTTACCATTTTCGTCGATCTCCAGAATAATATAACTCGGCAGTCTGCCCTCCTGTCTCGGGTATGTCAGACTCCCGGGATTCATGACAGCCATATCTCTTCCGATTTCCAGATACGGTACATGTGTATGTCCAAAGATAATGATATCCGCGTTCCGTTCCCTCGCTTCCCGGATCAGATGTTCCAGAGTCATGGATACATAAAACTGATGCCCGTGAGCCATAAAAACTTTGTGGGTTCCAATCTGTATTTCCACCGACATCGGAGCTTTCCCATAGAAGTCATTGTTTCCTGATACAATGTACGCCGGGCAGCCGGATCCATATTCAATCTCAAATTCTCTTCCTTCGACATCTCCGGCATGAAACAGATAGTCGAAAGGCTTTTCCCTCTCCAACGCCTTTTCAAAATTTGCATGCATTTTGTGCGTATCGCTGACGACAAGAATTTTTGTCTTTTTCATCGTCTTATTTCTCCTCCATGATCTGGCGCATCAAACGCAGACCTTTTCCTCTGTGACTGATGGCATTTTTCTGTTCCGGGGTTAGTTCCGCCGTAGAGCAGCCATATTCCGGAACAAAAAAGATCGGGTCGTATCCAAATCCGTGTTCTCCTCTGATCTCATGCCCAATATAGCCTTCGATTGTCGCGCGAACTGCTTCTTTCTCCCCATTAGGAAAAACTGCAGCGATAGCGCATACAAACCTTGCCGTCCGTTTCTCATCCGGCACTCCTTCAAGCCGTCTCAAAAGTTCCTTGTTTTTGATATCATAAGAAGTATCTTCCCCCATATAACGGGCAGAATATACTCCAGGCTCTTTATTCAGATAATCGATCTCAAGTCCGGAATCATCCGCCAGAATAATGTCATCCGGCAAATATTTTGCAACAGTTTCCGCTTTGATCATGGCGTTCTCTTCAAATGTTTTCCCATCTTCCATAATATCCGGATCCACTCCCGCTTCTTTCATGGACAGGATCTCCATCCCGAGATCCGACAAAATCATACGGATTTCTTTCATCTTATCGGCATTTCCGGTAGCAAATACAATTCTCTTCATGTATGTTCCTTCTTTCTTCAAACAAATATATTTTCTATTCCGGTCTCTTTCTCTTCGGCGGCTTCCCGCCAAGAAACTGGTAGAAATAGGTTTTCAGCATACCGTTATATATCTTTCTGTTCTTATCCGCTTTTTTCCCAAACCACCTTTCTGCTTCATCATAACTTGTGATCATGTACGCAGACCATTCTTTTAGTTTTCGGTAACTTTCTCCAAAATCTCGGTAAATGGCCGGCAATGTTTCTTTTTCTTCCAATCTCTCTCCGTACGGAGGGTTGGTAATGATAAAACCGTAAGGTTTTGGATGACTTAAATCTTTTACTTCTCTTTGCTGAAAATGAATGAGATGATCGACTCCTGCCATCTCTGCATTCTTCCGCGCGATCCGTATCACAGAAGCGTCCGCATCATATCCTTGGATATCGACCTGAATATCATCCTGGACAAGGTCATTTGCCTCGTTGATAGCCTCGTACCAACACTTCCTGTCCACCAGGTTTTTCCAGTTCTCAGCCGTAAATTCCCGATTCATCCCCGGAGCAATGTTGGCCGCCATCATTGCCGCCTCGATAGGAAATGTCCCGCTTCCGCAAAACGGGTCTACCAGTATCCTGTCTTTTTTCCAAGGGGTAAGCATGATCAATGCAGCCGCCAGTGTCTCAGATATCGGCGCTTTTCCAGATGCCGGCCGATACCCTCTCTTGTGGAGCGATTCCCCGGATGTATCGATTCCTACTGTTACCACATCTTTTTTCAAAAATACACGCAAAGGATAGGACTCTCCGCTTTCCGAAAACCACTGGACATGATATTTCTCCCGCAGACGCTCTACCATTGCTTTCTTCATGACAGACTGAATGTCCGACGGACTAAACAGCTTGCTTTTTACCGAAGCCGCCTTTGCCACCCAGAACTTCCCATCTTGGGGGATAAAAAATTCCCACGGAATATTCTTTGTCCCTTGAAACAGTTCTTCAAATGTCCTTGCCTCAAACTGTCCCGCCTTCAAGAGTACTCTCTCCGCTGTCCTCAGAAAAATATTGGCTCTGCAGAGCGCCATCTCATCCCCGTAGAATGAGACTCTGCCGTCTTCCACCTGCGCGATCTCATAGCCCAGGTCTGTGATCTCTCTTTTCAAAACTGCCTCAAGCCCAAAATGACACGGTACAATATATTCCATCTGCATACTTTGCTTTCTTCTCCTCTATTCATTCTTTCTCTATCTTACGTTCTGTCGGAAGACTTGTCAACCCGAACTCGGATAGGAAGATACAAAAAGGCTCCACTGTTTTCGGAGCCCGAAACAGTGAAGCCTTTCTTTATCCGATATTTTTTGCCCGAATCGGATTAATAGTTGCTGTTGTTATAGTCGCTATAGTTT
Organism: Sellimonas caecigallum; assembly: GCF_019754295.1. GTDB lineage: Bacteria > Bacillota > Clostridia > Lachnospirales > Lachnospiraceae > Sellimonas > Sellimonas caecigallum. The sequence continues at coordinate 103,142 of NZ_VIRV01000003.1, forward strand.
TTATGGCAGTCAGATGTTTTGTTTGTAGATTTGTTGGATGTTTTATTTTTGGACGCATTTCTTGTCGCATTTTCAGATGCCTTATTCTTGTTTCTTGTCTGCTCATCCGCATAAGAAGAGTAAGAAGCACCGTAAGCATTGCTTTCTGTTTTATTTTTGTTCATGTTGTTCATATTGTTGGAATTATTATAATTCTTTGCCATTTCCATGTCCTCCTTGTTGATTTATGGTACACTGTTATTATGTCAGACAGGGCTTTTTTTATTCGCATTCCATCTTCCAATAATTGGGGGCTCGCGCAATACATGCAAAAATAAGATTTTCTTTTGGCAATTTAAGGTTTTTTTAATATTTTTACTTGCTTTTTCGTGCATCTTATATTATACTAACATTTGTAGAAAGCAGACTTTCTACACCCCTTATTAATTATTTATACTCCCCTCAAAAGACCGATGGCTCCCCCATCGGTCTTTTACTTTTCTTTTTTTCCACGACTTCTGCCCGAAATACCTTACAGGACTTTGCAGAAAATCTGCTGATAATAGAAACCGGAATATTTATAATGCGCGCAGACTGAACTGGAAGTATCCGCTTCCTCGTCCGGCTGCGCGCATTTACATTCACATTTTATGTTTTTTAGATCATATTCTCAGTTACGTCTTCCGAAAATCCGGATAAAAAGCAGGATAAAAAGCAACGGGATGACAATCGGCAAAAGCAGCCGCACAATTCCCGTGATGACCGCAAAAATAACAAGGATTACAAGGATAACTCCGAGAAAGAAAAGAATTTTTTTCCACCACGTGTCAATTCCAAGTATGTGAGCGATCATGTCTCCACGACTTTTGTTATTTCTTTTCTCCTCGTCCCCGGTATCGTAGGACCAGGAACTATTTTCCTGCGTTGCGGCATTTCCCCCCGCCGCGATAATAGTCTTCGCGATGATCCAAGGATCCCCCAGCATATCAAGAACTTCCCGTTCGGTCTTTCCGTTTCTGATCTCGTTTCTGATATACTCGTCATAGTATAAGATATGTTCCTGCACTGCTGATCCGCCCAAGTCATTCTCAAGCGCTTCACGAAGTCTATTCAAAAACTCGCTTCGATTCATACATTATACCTCAAATATCAAATCTCCATAGGACGGCATTGGCCATACTTCTTTATCTACAATCATCTCCAACTCATCCACCGGTCTTCTGAGGGCATCCATTGCCGGAACGACATGCTCACGGAATCTTCTTGCCTGTTCTTCCCCTTCGCCCATCTCAGACGCTTTGCCCGTCTCGGCGATCAGAATATCAAGCGCCTCTTTCGTTTCCTTTAAAAGCCTTCCTGTATCGTTCAAAAGCCCTAACTGCACTTCTGCCTGAGCACCAGCCTGTGTGACTGCATTGACCGTCTCAGCCAATATTCTTGTATACCGTATTACTGCCGGAATGATATGTTTGCTTGCCACATCGATCATTGTCCGTGCTTCGATGTTAACCGCCTTGGAGTAGGCTTCATACTTGATCTCCGCACGGGAACGAAGCTCGGCTTCTGTAAATACATGGAACTTTTCGAACATCCGGATGGCATCTTCAGACACAAGAGCAGGGATAGCATCTACCATGCTTGAAAGATTCGGGAGTCCTCTTCTTTCTGCCTCTTCTACCCATTCCTGGGCATAGCCGTTTCCGTTAAACACGATCCTCTGGTGTTCCGTCGCATATTCCTTGATAATATCATGAACAGCCTTGTCAAAATCTTCGGCCTTTTCCAGCATATCGCACGTCTCGCATAAAGACTCTGCTACGATCGTATTGAGCACCACGTTCGGCGCTGCCGCGGAATCTCTCGAGCCAAGCATACGGAATTCAAACTTATTTCCCGTAAAGGCAAATGGAGATGTCCGGTTTCTGTCTGTGGCATCCTTGTTTAGTCCAGGAAGTGTCTTTACCCCTGTCTGGAGCTTGCCGCCCTTCAGACTATGAGTGGCATTTCCCGTGTTCACAAGCTGTTCCAGCACATCTTCCAGCTGTTCTCCCAGAAAAACGGAGATGATAGCCGGAGGCGCCTCGCTGGAGCCGAGGCGATGGTCATTTCCCGGATCTGCCGCAGACTCTCTCAAAAGCGCGGAATGCTTGTCCACAGCCCTGAGGACGCACAACAGCATCAAAAGAAATTGGATATTTTCATGTGGTGTCTTTCCCGGATCCAGAAGATTTTTCCCGTCATCCGTTGTGAGAGACCAGTTGTCATGTTTTCCGGATCCGTTGACTCCTGCAAATGGCTTTTCGTGGAGAAGACAGTGGAGTCCCTGTTTCTCCGCCACCTTTTTAAGCGTCTCCATGATGAGCTGATTGTGGTCGACCGCAACATTGCACTCCATATAAATCGGAGCAAGCTCATGCTGTGCCGGAGCCACCTCGTTGTGCTGTGTTTTTGCTGTCACTCCCAGTCTCCAGAGTTCTTCGTTCACTTCCTTCATAAAAGAAGCAATCCTGGCCCGGATACTTCCGAAATAGTGATCATCTAGCTCCTGCCCTTTCGGCGGCATCGCTCCAAATAAAGTCCGCCCTGTAAATACAAGATCTTTTCTCTGAAGGTATTTCTGACGATCTACAAGAAAATACTCCTGCTCGATGCCAACGGATGGTTTTACTCTTTTTGATGTAGTATTTCCAAACAGCCGCAAAAATCTTAGAGCCTGTTTGTTTATGGCCTCCATGGAACGCAGAAGCGGTGTTTTTTGGTCGAGAGCCTCTCCTGTGTAGGAGCAAAATGCTGTAGGAATGTATAAGATACACCCGTTTTCATCTTTTTTAACAAATGCCGGAGATGTTGGATCCCACGCGGTATATCCGCGCGCCTCAAATGTGGCGCGAAGTCCGCCAGATGGGAAAGACGACGCATCCGGTTCTCCTTTGATGAGCTCCTTTCCCGAAAAACTCATGAGCACTTTCCCGTTAGACATCGGAGCGGAGATAAACGAGTCATGCTTCTCCGCAGTGACCCCTGTAAGAGGCTGAAACCAGTGCGTATAGTGCGTGGCTCCTTTCTCGATCGCCCACTCTTTCATCTCGTGAGCAATGACGTCTGCCGTTGCAAGATCGAGCTCTTTTCCTTCTTCAATCGTTCTCTTCAACTCTTTGTATATTTTCTTCGGAAGACGTTCCTGCATTACAGTATCATTAAATACATTTTTCCCAAAAATCTCTGCCACATTCACACCTGTTCTGATTTCTTCCATCGTTTTTCCTCCATCTTCTGATACACAAAAAGGCACTCCAATGAATGGAATGCCTTATATTCTTTTTTTCAATTATTCAGCTTTTCCAACGGAACCAAATAATTCCATTTTTTCTTTTACTTTTGCTACAATCGCTTCTGTTCCCGGTTTTAAGAGTTTACGCGGGTCAAAGCCTTTCTTTTCTTTATCTTTGCCTTCTTCAATGTATTTACGTGTAGCTTCAGCAAATACAAGCTGACATTCTGTATTTACATTAATCTTGGCAACTCCAAGAGAAATTGCTTTTTTGATCATGTCATCCGGGATTCCTGTACCGCCGTGAAGTACTAACGGCATATCTCCTGTGAGTTCCTGGATAGCATCCAGTGTCTCAAAGCTTAATCCTTTCCAGTTTTCCGGATATACTCCGTGGATGTTTCCGATACCTGCAGCCAGCATATCTACACCCAGGTCTGCAATCATCTTACATTCTTTCGGATCTGCACATTCGCCTGCTCCGACTACCCCGTCTTCTTCTCCGCCGATAGAACCAACTTCAGCTTCCAAAGACATTCCTTTTTCTTTGCAGGTTGCAACGAGTTCTTTTGTCTTTTCTACATTTTCTTCGATCGGATAATGAGATCCGTCAAACATGATAGATGAGAAACCTGCTTCGATGCATTTCTGGCATCCTTCATATGTACCATGGTCTAAGTGAAGGGCAACCGGAACTGTGATCTTCATTTCTTCAAGCATGCCATTTACCATTCCTACTACGGTTTTATAGCCTGCCATGTATTTTCCGGCACCTTCAGATACGCCGAGGATAACCGGAGACTTTGTCTCTTCTGCGGCTGTCAAAATAGCCTTTGTCCATTCCAGGTTGTTAATGTTGAACTGCCCTACTGCATAATGTCCTGCTTTTGCTTTCTTTAACATTTCAGCTGCTGATACTAACATATTTTTTCCTCCACTTCTTTAAGGTATGACCCCCAGGGGAATCGAACCCCTGATTCCACCGTGAGAGGGTGGCGTCTTGACCGCTTGACCAGGGGGCCATTTGCTGGTGTACATCAGATGTACTCCTCACTTGCATTATTGTATCTTATTTTTCAGAAATATACAAGTCTTTTTCTTCAAGATTTTTGAAATCTTTTTTGTAAGGGTAGTGGATCAGCTCCTGAGCCTTCTCTTCCGGCACCATGATCGACAGTGCCTGCCGCATATTTTCTATCGTAACTTTATCAAATTCTCCGCCAAATTCCCCATCCAAGGTCCACGGGATCTCCTCAAGAGATTCAAAACGGATCTTTTTCGCTTTGAAATTATACATATAGCTGGAATCTTTCTGTTTTCGCATAAGTGCAGTCAGGATTCCCTGAAGCTCCAGCGGATTTTTCGGTGTCTTTACGAGCGTCACTTCAAACTCTCCATCGTCAAACTCCACCTCATGTCCAAACATGTTTCTGAATCCACCCATTGAACGGGAATTTGTAACAGAGGCAAATATGAAATCATCCTCCACCTCTTCCCCATCGAAAGATACTTTGACATGATAAGACGGAATATCAAAAAGACGCTTTGCTCCTTCCAGCACGTACGCCAGATGTCCAAGCATGTTTTTCATCTCCTGCTTTGTCTGGTAGGAAACATCTGTGAACAAACCAAACGCTGCCACATACACAAAAATGTCATTGTTAAAAGTACCTATGTCGCAGTGAAATTCCGTTCCGTTGACCGCGGCATCCGCCGCACTCAACAGATCTTTCGGAATATGAAGGCTGTTGGCAAAATCATTTGTTGTTCCTGTCGGAATATATCCGACCGGAACATGGTTTTCCCGTTTCATCATTCCCGTCACGACTTCGTCCAGCGTTCCGTCCCCGCCGCTGCACACGACGATATCATACTGATCGTCAAATGCCCGTACCTTCCGGTACGCATCGTGATAACTCTGGGTCGGATATATGACTACCTCGCATCCGCTCTTCACAAAAATATCGATAATATCCGAAAGCTTTGGCTTCAGAAGCCCCTTTCCCGCATTCGGATTATAAATAAAAAGTATCTTTTTCATTCTATGTTCTATCTGGCATGCTCCAGGAATTTTTCTATCCCTTTCGCAGCTGCCTCCTCGTCTGCTCCTTCTGTCACAACTGTAAGATTCTCTCCGCCGCTCAGTTTCAGGCTCATCATCCCCATGATACTCTTGGCATTGATCTTTTTATTACCAATTTCGATAAACACCCTGCTTTCGTACTGACTTGCTTCCTGAACAAGCAGCGCGATCGGTCTTGCATCTAATCCGTCATCACATTTAATCTTCAAAGGTTTCTTAATCATACTGTACCTCCTTGCACTCCATTTGCTTCCCTCAATTTTTCGGCAATCTGCCCCAATCGGCGGAGTCTGTGGTTGACGCCTGACTTCCCTATAGGCTCTGCCATCAGTTCTCCAAGCTCTTTTAGCGTCGCCTCCGGATACTTCAGTCTCGTTCTTGCAATATCCTCAAGCCCTTCTGAAAGTTTGTCAAGCCCCATTTTTTCATCAATGTAAGAAATGTCTTCCACCTGCTTTACCGCAGCCGACACCGTCTTGTTGATATTGGCAGTCTCGCAGTTTACCTTTCTGTTGACCGAATTGCGCATCTCTTTTAAGATCCGGATATTCTCCAGCTCCATGAGCGCTACCGGGGCTTCCATAACATTCAGCATCAGCGCGATCTGTGCTCCCTCTTTCAGATATACGACAAACATTTTTTTTCTTTTTACAACCTTAGCGTCCATCTCAAAATCACACATCAGTTTTTGAAGCAGCAAAGCCTTCTCCTCTGACGAACATACGATTTCGAAATGATAAGATTTTTTCGGGTCACTCATAGATCCCGCAGACAAAAATGCCCCCCGCAAAAAAGCTCTTTTACAGCAGCCATTCTGTGTGACCAGGCCGCTGACTGTGGAGAACCCTCCCGTTTCCACTGTGCTTTCTGATAGTTTTGCTGCTTTCCACACTCTTGCCGCATCCCGGCAGTCATCGATCGAAATCGTGTACATGACACTTTTTTTCTCCTGGTTTTGGCGCGTAGAAATTTCAGCATTTATATTAAACGCTTTTGTCAACAATGTAAAGCATTTTCTTGCAACAGCTTCATTTTCCGTCTGTACTTTCAGAGTTCTGATTCTCCCCTCCCCCCATTTTGCTCTGCCGCAGAAAAGAAGAATAGACGAAAGCTCTGCGATCTGGCAATGCCTGGCTGTACTGATGTGTCCAAGAAGTTCTTCTTTTACATTCCCTGAAAATGACATATCCTTACTTTCCTTTCACCTTGGCATCTTTCTCTATGTCTCTGTGTTCGATTTTCAGCCCGTAACTTTCATCCTGCTCGAGGGCATGATAAAGGCCGTTGGCCAGTGTGACAGACCGATGTTTTCCACCGGTACACCCAACAGCGATGACAAGCTGATTCTTTCCTTCTGTCACATAGTTTGGAATCAAAAACTGGATCATATCCGTCAGTTTGTTCAGAAATTCCTGGGCCACAGGACTTTTCATGACATACTCCCTTACAGGCTCATCATTTCCGCTCATCGGTCGCAATTCTTCGATATAATATGGATTTGGCAGAAAACGCACGTCAAACACAAGATCCGCATCCTCTGGGATCCCATACTTGAATCCGAAGGAGAGGATTGTAACATACAGATTTTTGTAGTTTTTGTTCTCAATGAAAATCTTATACATCTCTGAGCGCAGCTCTCTTGTAAGCATCTGACTCGTATCTATGATGTAATCCGCATGCCGCTTCAGAAATAAAAGTCTCCTTCTTTCTTCCTCGATCCCTTTATCTACTCTTCCGCCTCCAGTTAGCGGGTGCGCTCGTCTCGTCTCTTTGTACCGCTTGATCAGCGCCGCATCGCCTGCCTCCAGAAACAAGATCTCAAATTTGATCCCCGTCTCTTGAAAATGTTTTAGAATGTCTGCCATCTCGTCAAAATTTTGCCCTCCACGGATGTCAATGCCAAGCGCCACCTTTGTGTATTCTGTCCCCGGGAGAAGGATCATCTCCATGAATTTTGGAACGAGCGGGATTGGCAGATTATCTACGCAAAAATACCCTGCATCCTCCAGTATTTTCAGTGCTGTTGATTTCCCTGCACCGGACATCCCGGTAACGATTACTATACGCATCTGTACCCCTTTCCACTCTCTTCCCGTTATCTTCCTCAATCTTTTTGTTCAGCCGCTAAAATTCTCCAAGCCGCTTTACTTCCGGCTCCAGTCTCACACCGAATTTCTCATATACTTTGTCTGATACTTGCTGCATCAGGCTGTTCACGTCTTCTGCTGTGGCATCTCCCCCATTTATGACAAATCCACTGTGCTTCTCGGAGATCCTTGCTCCTCCCACACGGAATCCAGAAAGACCGCTGTCCTGAATAAGTTTTCCGGCAAAATATCCTTCCGGCCTCTTGAACGTGCTGCCCGCGCTCGGGTATTCCAGCGGCTGCTTGCTTGTTCTTCTCTCCTTCAGTTCGTCCATAAGTGCTTTTATCTTTTCTTTTTCTCCTTTTTCCAGGCGGATCTTCACACTCAGCACTGTATATCCTCTCTTCATGACAACACTTGTCCGATAGCCGAACTCGAGCTCCTCATTTCGCATCGTCACAATTTCGTTCTCCTCATTTAAAACTGTCACTTCTTCGATGACATCTTTCATTTCTCCGCCGTATGCTCCTGCATTCATGACAACCGCGCCGCCTACACTTCCCGGTATCCCGGATGCAAACTCAAACCCTGCCATGGAATTTTCCAACGCTTTTGCTGCTATCTTGGACATGAGCGCGCCGGCCTGAGCGAAGATGGCGCCGTCTTTTTCCTCAATGCCATTCATTCTGCTCAGACAAACTATCGTCCCTCTGTAACCTTTATCGCTCACAAGAAGATTACTGCCGTTTCCAAGTATATAGTATGGCTGTCCTTTTTCCTTCAAAAATCCTATGACATTTTGTACTTCCTGGACATTTTCCGGGAGCACAAAAAAATCTGCCGAGCCTCCGATCCGAAATGTCGTATGTCTTGCCATCAACTCCCCCATTTTTACTTTTTCTGACGAAAGACATGCCAGAAGTCCCTCATAAATCTCTTTATTCATACTGTCGTTATCTCCATTTTATTTCTGTTCTGATTTTCCCCACTATCATACATCAAAGCCCTGCCAAATTCAACGTACTCTTGAAAATTAAGATAGAATACGGTAAAATGATAACATGGTCTGTACATCGGGGTATTAGTATGAGCATTCCCCGCAAATGGAAGACTAAAAAAATATATTTTTATCAAAAAAGGAGTGAACTTTTCATTGGACTCGACTACTGTCATACAAATTATCGTCTTATTGTGTCTTCTCGCCTTGTCCGCATTTTTTTCTTCTGCGGAGACGGCACTTACTACGTCCAATAAGATTCGTATGCGTTCCCTTGCAGATGAGGGAAACAAGCGCGCGAAGCTGGTGCTTTGGCTTTCAGACAATTCTCAGAAAATGCTGACCGCTATCCTGATCGGAAATAATATCGTAAATATTTCCGCAGCTTCACTGACCACGAGTATCGCTTACCAGTTCGGAGGATCGGCGATCGCTGTGGCCAACGCCGCCATTACCATACTGATTCTTATTTTTGGAGAGATCACGCCGAAGACAACGGCAACTCTCCACTCAGAACAAATCAGTCTGGCCTACTCTCCGATCATCCGGCTCTTTACCAAGATCATGACACCGGTTATCTTCCTGATCAATCTGCTCTCAAGAGGCATTTTGCTTCTCCTGCACATCGATCCAAATAAACCGGACAAGACCATGACCGAAACCGAACTGAGGACGATCGTGGACGTGAGTCATGAGGACGGTGTTATCGAATCCGAAGAAAAGGAAATGATATATAATGTATTCGACCTGGGCGATGCCAAGGCGAAGGATGTCATGGTGCCGCGTGTTCATATGACCTTCGCAGATATCGACAGCACTTACGAAGAACTCATCGAGATCTTCCGTGAAGATAAATTTACCAGGCTTCCGGTCTACGAGGAAACGACCGACAACGTGGTTGGTACTATTAATATGAAAGACCTTCTTTTATATGACAGTTCCAAAGAATTTCATGTGCGGGACATTCTCAGAGAAGCGTATTTCACATACGAATATAAAAACATCTCCGAACTTCTGGTAGAGATGCGGGATGCCAAATTTAATATCGCTATCGTCCTGGATGAGTACGGCGAAACAGCCGGTCTGATCACTCTGGAAGATATCCTAGAGGAAATTGTCGGCGAAATCCACGATGAATATGACGAGGATGAAGATGAGGATGTCAAAGAACTTGACACCCATGAATATATTGTGGAAGGTTCCACAAATCTGGACGACCTCAACGACGAACTGGGGCTTTCTCTTGCATCCGACGATTACGATTCTCTCGGCGGATTTATCATCGAGCGACTGGATCGTCTTCCTGCTGAGGGAGATGAGGTAACGACCGAGGATGGTGTTCGGCTTGTCGTGGAAAAGCTGGACAAAAACCGCGTGGAAGACGTTCACGTTTATCTCCCTCCACAATGGGTACATCCGGAAAAAGAAACAAAGGAAAAAGACGAGGAATAACAGAGAGGCAGAGTTTCAACACTCTGCCTCGTTTTTTCGCTTTCCATTCTATTTCTCTTCTTCCTGTATCTCTTCCCCGGCCAGTTTCAGAACTGCCTTAATCTCCGCTTCGCTTCTTTCTGTGTAGAGTGCAAGCTCTTCCAGCGTAATCTTTCGGCCCATCTCTTCTTTCAGCTTACGGATCTGTTCCTCCAGCTCGTCTACTTTTTCTACCATCTTGTTGTCGCGGATTTTTACGTCCTTCTGTTCCGCCAGAAATGCTTCGATCCCCGTCTCTACCGCTTCCAGGATTTTTTCCTCATCCTGTGTCTCCTCCATAGAAAGCATCAGGCTGACATTCCCTTCCTGCACAAGATCCCCCAGAAACACACTGCCGTCGTGAAGTTTGCGGGCAATGTCGAGAACTTTTTCAAGCCAAGGGCCCATCTTTTCCCTGCACGCACCAATCTCCTGTTCATAGTTTTCCAGATATCGTTCTTCCTCAGGTGTGAGAACAGACAGTTCCTTCTCCTCCGCATCCACGATCTTTCCGAACTTTCTTTCATACCCAGATACGGCTACCTTCTGTGATAAAAGGTAGTCGTATACAAGTTCCATCTGCTGTTCGCTTAAATGATCTTCTTCAAAATATTTTTCTACATCTTCTCTTCGGATTCTTCCGCCATGTTCCTTGGCCTCTTCCAGAATCCACCCCAGTTTTCCCTGAAATTCCAGTTTTCCTGACATTGTATCTCTCCTTTTATTTTTTCTGCATTCAAGTTCCCGCTTCTCACATCTGCGAAACAACGACTGTCTGATAACCAGACCGCCGAAGTGCCTGCTCTGTACTTGCCGCCTGATCGACGGATGTGAAATGTCCTACAAGCACTTTGTAAAATGGTCCGATCTGATTTACAAAAGCCGGGAATCCTTCGTTTAAAAGCTCATTTTTTAACCGCTCTGCATATTCCGGATTCCGGAAAGCTCCCACCTGAATATGATATGCTTCCTGTTCACTTTCCTCGGATGGAATCTGAGGCATCACATCCGGGAATGATCCAGGATTCTGGGAGGATGTTGGATTTTGCAGCAATGTATCCAATATTCCTTCTGCGATTGCCTCGGCAATGGCATCAAAATTATCATCAAAAAGCTGATTGTCCGTATCGGAATTGATAAATCCGGCCTCGACGAGCACTGCCGGCATCTTCGTACGTTTCAGAACAACAAGATTCGGTCTCGCTTTCACTCCCAGATTTCGAAAACCGATAGTTTCCAGCTGGTCATTGATATCTTCCGCCATCTCATATTTAACTCCGGAAAGATCATAGACAAGGCTTTCCACCCCCGATACCGCGTTGTCGGTCGGAAAAGAATTTCTGTGTATAGACACAAAATAATCGACCCCCGCTTCATTTGCCTTCATCGCTTTCTGATAAGGGGTTTCATACACATCTGTCGTCCTGGTGTACTGTACATCCAGTCCCCGGTTAGACAGGATTTCTCCGACGGCAAGCGTAAGTTTGAGCGCATCGTCCTTCTCCTGTCTTCCTTTGTAAACTGCTCCGGGGTCTCTCCCTCCATGTGCCGTCTCATATCTGCGCTGTTATCCTATGCCTCCGCCTTTTCCTCACTCTTTGTTCCTTTTTCCATTCTTTTCAAAAGTTTTCGGAATTGAACAAAAAACATTGTAGCTGTCGTTGCCACCGCAAGTGTATCTGCGACTGGTTCCGCCAAAAATACAGCCATCGCTTTGTCTGTAAAGAATAGCGGAAGGACAAAAATCAAAGGAATCAGCAGAATGATCTTACGAAGGACAGCAAGAAACAGGGATGTCTTCGCATTTCCAAGTGCAATGAATGTCTGCTGACATGCAACCTGGATACCAAAGATCAAAGACATTGCCATATAGATCCGCATCGCCCATTCCGTATAGGCAGAAAGATCCGCATCAGATGTAAAGATCATAATGAATGCCTGCGGCACAAAAACCGCCACTGCCCAAAGCAGTGTTGAGTAGATCACGCAGGCACGCAGGAGAAGAAAGAACGCTTTCTTCACTCGTTCCATATTACCTGCACCATAGTTGAAGCTGACAATCGGCTGGGCTCCCTGTGTAAGTCCCTGAAGCGGCAGCATGGAAAACTGCATCACACTGCTCAGGATCGTCATCGCTCCTACCGCAATATCCCCGCCATATCGAAGCAATGAGGAGTTGAAGCACACTGTGATTGCTCCTTCCGTGGCCTGCATGATAAACGGAGACATCCCAAGCGCCAGGCATGATCCGTAAAGTCTCGGGTCAATTTTCAGATATTTCTTTCGGATCTTCAGCGTCGTCTTCTTTCCAGTCAGGAACAGGAGTACCCACACAGCTGAGAGCGCCTGAGAAATGATGGTTGCCAGAGCTGCCCCGCTTACTCCCATATCAAATCCAAAAATAAAAATCGGGTCCAGAATGATATTTGTAACCGCCCCTATAACAACACTCAGCATACTTGTTCCCGCAAACCCCTGAGTCGTGATAAATGTGTTGAGTCCAAGTGCGATCTGTACGAAAAGTGTGCCGCAGGCATAAATCTTCATATAAGTATCTGCATAGCCAATCGTATTCTCACTTGCGCCGAAAAGCATCAGCAGATCTCTTCCAAAAATAAGGAGCAAAACCGTCAGGATCAATCCCGCTGCAATCGTTCCGCTTGTACAGTTTCCCAAGATCTTCTCAGCCGTCTCACGATCGCCTTTTCCCATCATAATGGAGGCTTTCGGCGCACCTCCCATCGCCATTAAAGCCGCAAATGCACTGATGACCATAATGATCGGAAACGTGACACCCACTCCTGTCAGAGCCGCAGCTCCGATTTTCGGGATATGCCCGATATACATTCTGTCTACCATATTATAAAGTACGTTTACAATCTGGGCTGTAATTGCCGGAACAGCCAACCGGAACAAAAGTCTGCCTACCGGATCTTTCCCAAGATTCGTCTCTTTCTTTTGCTTTGCCATGTTTCCTCTTCCTCTCTTATTAATGTCATAGGCACATTAACACGCCGGTGCAAAAGCCTGTATCTTTTAGTATAGTTCAGAATAAAACAGATGTCCACACCTGTTTTGCCGCTTTACATATCCGCACATCTTTCATCCGCCCTGTCCTGCATCAAGCATAATAGAAACAGCCATAAAAAAACTCCCGCATATGTGTTTTTATAACAACATATGCGAGAAGTTTTATTTCTGTGATAAAACATCTATTCATCCGCCTGGCTCTCCGCCTGAAGAATGCGGTTGCTGTTTTCTATCTCATACTGATTGAGCTGCACATTTTGGGTAAATTCTTCTGCTGTATATTTTGGGTCATACCAGTCTTTTGATGAAAACCATTCATTTAAATCTTTTGTCTGAAATGCTCTCCCCCTTCGGGCAAAGATTTCATTTCTCCCTAATCGCAGCTCCTGTCTCGTCTTTCCCTCAAAGTCTTTTTCTGTGAGAAGACGCTTATCACTGTCCGGGAATATATAGTCTCCAGACACCTCCATCTCTTCCTCCTGGGCATCTTCTTCTGTCATCCTCTCGCCATAGTACGCATCCCTTTTCATCGTACACTCCATTTCAGCAGTCAACCCTTGAGGCTGCGTTCCCGACGCCGGCTTTACCGATACTTTCAGGGCATCATCAAGAAATTCGATAACTCCTTCCATCCTGTTTCCGCTTTCATCGGAGAAGGTAAAGGATGCTTTTTTGTCAAATACAACTCCCGTCACGTCGTTGGCACCACGGAATGCATAATCTTCTTCTGCCCCATAGGTATGCCGGATGTCAAAAATGATCTTTTGATTCCCTGCCGTCTTGATGTTGATTTCGTCCAGTCCGTCTGAATCCATGACAGTATTGTCTGCATTTGCCTCGTCGCACCAGTTTCCTCTGTAGCTTGCAAGGCTCCATTTTTCCTCCCCTGTTTCTTTTTGCCCCTGCTCTTTTTTTGTCTCGGCTCCGTTTTTTGCCACATGCTGTCCCAGATAGTGTCCGCCAGCCGCTGCAAGACCGATCAAAACGGCTGCTCCGGTCAGGATTGCAATCAACCATTTAAATGAAAATCCCTTTTTATCATCCTTTCCTTCTTCCTCTGCGTAGTCCAATCCTTCCTGAATCTCCAGATAAAGATCGTCCAGTTTCGTCTGTCGTATTTCTTCTTCCGCATCTTCTCTCAAAAGCTCAAACATCAGGTACATCATCTCTTCGGAGACATCGACACTTTCATATCCTTTCTCCGCACACCTAAGTCCAAGCTCAATCCTTGCATACTCCCGAATTCCCTGCACCTTCTCTTCCGCAATTCTGAAAATGCGGGCCACGTCTTCCGTCTTCCACTTTTCGTAATAGCAAGCAAGACAAATCAGCCTTCCGGCAGAGCCGAGTTTCTTATATCCACTTTTCAGTATCTTTGCTATCTTTTGCTTTTCTGCAGTTGTGTCCGGTTTAGATACTCCTTCCCAAGGCGGAGCTGTGTTTTCCTCTTCCAGGTTGAGTCCCTTTTTCTTTCTGCATTCTCTTTCTCCCAGTTTATACAAAACCGTATACAGCCACTTTTCCATCTTGGAATTGTCCTGTAGTGTCTGTATGGTCCGGAATACAACAAGGTACACCTGTTTTACCAAAGCTTTTGCTTCTCCGCGGTTTCCCATCATTAGTCTGGCCCTGAAATATACATCTTCACAAGTTTCCGTGTATATCCGATCGAATCCTTCTATCTCTCCTTGTTTTGCCAATTCTACTGCTGTCTTAAGATTTTCTCTCATACTTACTCCCACTCAACTTTCCCTGCATTGTCTTTCAGCCACTTTCTGTATTGTCTGTAATCCGGCATGATCCGCTCCACCTCGCCCCAAAACGCCTTGGAATGATTCATCTCTTTCAGGTGGCACAACTCATGTATGATCACATAATCGATCACTTTCTCCGGAAGCATGATCAATTTCCAATTAAAATTCACATTCCGTCTGCTGCTGCAGCTCCCCCAACGTTTCCTTTGGGTCTTGACGGTAATTCTGTTCGGCACATAGCCAGTCTGTTCCGAAATCTGTCTCACTCTCTCTGCGATATGTTCTTTCGCCTTTTCCCGATACCATTTTTCCAGTCTCCTGCACCTCTCATCAGAGGAAGTAAAAGCTCCGCCAATCAGAAGATCCTTCCCCGAAATCCGTACTCCCCTGTCCGTTTGCTTCCCCGTATTCAAAGTATACTCGTTTCCCAGATAAAAATACGTCTCCCCATCCGCAAATTTCTTAGGTTGGCAATCCGCGTTTTGCTCTCCAGCCTTACCTACATGCTTCTGTATCCAGGCGGACTTTTCAGACAAAAAATTCTCAATGGCCGGTCTCGACATCCAGTATGGAGCTTTTACCCCTACCTTACCGTTTCGAAAAACGACCACTTCCACTGTCTTTCTCTTTGTCCTTGTAAGATCATAATCAAACATGATCGCATCATCTTTTCGGAAACAGCGCTTCACTCTTTTCTCCCCCAGTCCCTTTCTTTCTATTATCGTCTTTTTCTCCTGTTTGCGCAATACTTTTATCCTTTATATGCCAAAAAGCGGGCCGCACTTCCAATGTCACGGTCCGCCTTCCTTCTTACTTATCATCTTTTTTTATCTTTGCATTGTCCCACAGCCAATTTACCGTTTCTTCCCGCTGCACATTTGATTTGATCTCCTCATCGGTATTCTGACTTTTTAAGTCTTCAACCGAAATCTGATTCAAAGCAGCGTAGTCTTTCAGCCATTGATCGATGTCTTTGTCCGATACACTCACTCCTTCTTCTTTTGCGATCAGATCCAGAGCTTCCTGGCGTTTGATGACATCTTTGATCTGTTTATCCAATTCAGTCTCAAATGTTTTCTCATCCATTCCTGTGTATTGCTGTATCACATCTGCATACTCAACCTGCATTGCATCTGCAATCTGCTGATACTGACTTTTCATCATCTCCGTGTATTCTTCTACCTTTTTTTCCGGATACTTTTTCACTTCGACATTTTCCATCAATGTCTTCTCAATAGCACTTTGCTTTGCAGACTGATAGTCACTCTCTGCTTTGAGTTCCAGCATCTCTTTGATCTCTTTTTTGTATTCGGAGACAGTTGTCTTTTCTCCTTTTACCATCGTCACAAAGTCGTCGTTGACTTCCGGCAGGTTTTTCTGCTGGATCTTCTTCAGAGTAACACTGAATACGACCGGCTGCCCGCTCAGCTCTTCATTTCTGTAGTTATCCGGGAATGTCAAATTGAGATCAAAACTCTCTCCCGTCTTATGTCCGATAATCCCTTCCTCAAATCCATCGATGAAGGTTCCGGATCCTATCTCCAGCTGCTGGTCTTGAGCAGTGCCGCCCTCAAAAGCCACCCCGTCCTTTTTCCCACTGTAATCAATCGTGACGGTATCTCCATCCTGCACCGCCCGGTCTGTCACATCGGTGTAAGTGGCGTAAGACTGCCGCATGTTTTCGATCTGTGTATCAACGTCCGCATCAGTTACTTTCGTTTTTTCCACATTATCCACTTCAATGCCTTTATAGCCTGTGATCTTTACATAGTCATTTTCGATTTCTTTTGGCGCACATCCTGCAAATGCAACCACGGCCGCCATACACACTCCGGCCATCACTGCTGTCATTCTTTTTTTCATTTATAGTCTCCTTTTTTCTCAAATCATACACAACAACTGTTATATCATATCTTCCATCTCTTTACAAGATATATTCCTTACAGAAGCGGCGAGAAGAGTCTCGATACCTGCTCTTTCATCCGGATCAAAAGTGTCCGTTGTTCGTACGTTTCCTCCGTCACTTCCTCGCAGTGCATCAGATCGTTCTCAAATGCCTCTTCCAGTTTTTTTGCCGTTGTCTCACTGTAAATGGTAGCGTTGACTTCAAAATTCAGCTGAAAGCTTCGGATATCCATGTTAGCAGTGCCTACACAGCTTACAAGTCCGTCCACCGTCATCGTTTTTGCGTGAAGAAAACCATTTTGGTACGTATAACACTTTGCTCCCGCCTGAGCCATCTCCCCCAGATAGGAATAGGTCGCCCAGTATACAAGCGGATGATCTGGTTTGCACGGAACCATGATCCGCACATCGATCCCGGATTTTACCGCAATCTTCAGGGAATCCAGTATCGCCTGATCCGGTATGAAATACGGCGTCTGGAAATAAATCCTCTTCTCCGCCATCTGGATCATTTTCAGATAGTTATCCCTCACAGTATCGTACTTGGAGTCTGGGCCGCTGGATACGATCTGAACAAGAGAATTGCCGTTTCGTCGGTATTCCGGTATGGCAAAAAGCCTGTCTTCCAGAAAAAGATTCTCTTTTGCCGCATAATTCCAGTCCAAAACGAACCTGACTGCCAGAGATGTGACTGCAGACCCTTCTATGCACAGATGTGTGTCTCTCCAGTAACCGAATTTTTTCGTGTCCAGTCCAATATATTCCCTTCCAATATTAAATCCGCCTACAAATCCAATTCGTCCGTCCACGACGGCGATCTTTCTATGATTCCGGTAATTGATCCGCAGCTGGAGCTGGCCCAAAAATGCCGGAAAAAATTCAGCCACCTGCACGCCTGCTTCCTCCAGCCTGCGCCACGCCCTCTCCTTCATCTTACGGCAGCCCATACTGTCAAAAAGAACTCTTACCTCAACTCCTTCTCTGGCCTTTTTTACAAGTACTTTCTCGATGTCGTGCCAGAGTTCATCGTCCCGTATAATATAATACTGAAGATGAATATAGTTCTCTGCCTGTTCCATCTCCTGGATCAGGGCAAGAAATTTTTCTTTTCCGTCCGTATAGATCCGGATGTCATTGTTGTCCGTAAGAACCGCTTCTCCTGCGTTTAGATTGTATAAGATCAGACTCTGAAAACGCTCCATCTGCGGCGTCTTGAGCCGCAGTTTTTTCCGATAGATCGATTCTTCCTGTCTGCGCACCGCATATTTGATCTCGCCTTCGATCTCTTTCATCTTAAACATCCGGCTTTTTCTGTAATCCTGCCCTACGATGAGGTACAGCACAAATCCCAGGATAGGAATAAAATACAGTACTAAAAGCCATGTCCAGACCGCTGTTGGATTTCTCCTTTGAAAAAAAATGATAACGATGGACAGGAGGATATTGATAAACACAAGATTGTCCAGTATCCACAGAATGACCATTTTGGCCGTATCCAATATCATTTCCATCTTTTTTCCACCTCATTTCTTCTCTTCATTATAACGGGACGGCAAAAAAGATGCAAGCAGGCTTCAAACCTCTTGCACTTAGGCGAAAACAATGCTACAATACAACATGTGCAACAAAAGATTGGAGGAGAGTAATCATGAGCCTTGCATTTAAGATATCTCTTATCGTTTTGGCCATCATTGTAATCTTATTGATCGTTCTCTATTTCCTCGGAAAAAGAGCTCAGAAAAGACAGGCCGAAGCACAGGAAAAGATGGAAGCAATGTCACAGACCGTTTCCATGCTCGTTATCGACAAAGGCCGTATGAAAATCAAAGAGGCGGGGTTCCCTTCTATTGTTCTTGAGAATACGCCGAAATATCTGCGCCGTTCCAAAGTGGCTGTAGTAAAGGCAAAGGTCGGACCTAAGATCATGACTTTCATGTGCGATGATCAGGTATTTCCGCTGATTCCGGTCAAGAAGGAGATCAAAGCTACTATCAGCGGTATTTACATTACCGGCGCCAAAGGTGTCAGAGGACCTCTGGAGACTCCGAAAAAGAAAAAAGGATTCTTGGCCAGAGCAAAAGAAGCCGCTATGAACAGCAGCGCCGAAAAGAATAACAAGAAAAAATAGCAAATAAAAGTGCTGCCATCCCTGGCAGCCTTTTTTATGCTCTTTATCTGATCGTGTTAGACTGTGATCTTTTGCAGAAGTTCTTCTGACTTTGTCCCTTTCCCTTTGCTGTAGGCGCAAATCTTGGCATGACAGTCTATAGCCGGGCGCTGATCCACTTCTACCGTGTAACGAATATCCAAAAATATTTCGTCTTCCTCTATCGTAATATCAAGCCCTGTCGTCCATATATCAAAAAACACCTGTCCAAACGGAGTGCTGTAGCATGTAAGCGCTCTTCTGTCTTTTTCAAAAAACAGCATTCCTCCCATTTGTCCGTTTTTCATGATCTCTACTGTCTTTTCTTTTTCGTTTATCTTGATCTTGCTTTTGACAATCTTTTTACCGCCGCGAGAAGCCTCGTCGTATACGAAATAATGTTTTCCATTTTTAAAGAAATAATCAGCAGGAACAACAAATTCCACTGACTCCGCATCTTTTTCCTTTGATCCATTTTCCAAACTCTCCGCATGTATTCCTGTTATCTGAAGTAGTATTTCTCTTGTCATCTTCCCTGCCATCTCCTAATATTCTTCTATATTGATCTGCTGTGTCGTCCGGATATCGTATGGAAGGATAGAGTTGGCAAAGTGCTTGAACTTGTCTGCCGCATCACTCACATAGAACTCATAGGAACCGTTTGCACAAGATTCCTCTTGTTTATCCGGATCTATGTCTTTTCCGACATTTTGGATGCCCAGTTCTTTTAAAAGCACTTTCAATTCCATTGCCGTCTCATATGCCGGATTGACCAGCCGGATCTCCTCCCCCAGATATTTCATAATTTTGGACCGTAGCAGCGGATAGTGGGTACACCCAAGAATCATCGTATCAATCCCGGATTCTTTCATAGACGCCAGATAATAATCAATCACTTCCTCCGAAATCCGATGCTTGGCAAACCCTTCCTCTACCAGAGGTACAAAAAGGGGGCATGGTTTCCCGATTACCTCTACATCCGGATCCATTTCCCGGATTGTCCGGGAGTACATCTTGCTGCGTATCGTCGCCTCTGTCCCGATGACTCCTACTTTCTTATTGGATGTGGCCTGGACAGCAGCTCTGGCACCAGGAACGATCACGCCCATTAC
Source organism: Sellimonas caecigallum (assembly GCF_019754295.1). Lineage (GTDB taxonomy): Bacteria > Bacillota > Clostridia > Lachnospirales > Lachnospiraceae > Sellimonas > Sellimonas caecigallum. Next base: position 122,976 of record NZ_VIRV01000003.1, read on the forward strand.
CGGTATATCCGTCTCTTTTTTTACAACGTCAAGCGCCAGGGCGCTTGCCGTATTGCAGGCAATAACGATCGCTTTCACATCCCTTGTTTTCAGAAAACGGATGATCTGTCTGCTGTAACGGATAATGTTGTCCCTGGATTTACTCCCGTACGGCACTCTGGCGGTATCTCCGAAATACACCATATTCTCATCCGGAAGCTGCCTCATGATTTCCCTTGTCACGGTCAGTCCGCCGACCCCGGAATCGAACACTCCGATCGGAGCCGTTCTTTTATTATCTATACTCACTCTTTTTTTCTCCTTATCACTCTTCTGCCTTTCATTTTACAATCTCTCTTTTTATTTTTCAAGGCAAAAAGCAAAATGCTGCAAAAGCACACACTTTTACAGCATTCTGTCTCTATCTTTTGTCTGTTCCTATTATTAGATGGAAAGACCTTTTGCGATATCATACTGATAAGCCGGGATTGCTTTTTGCATATCCAGCGCCTCGTCGATATCGAAATCTACATATTCCCCATGCTTATATCCTACGACACGGTTTGTCTTACCTTCCATAAGAAGCTGTACCGCTTTTGCTCCCATGATAGACGCATATACACGGTCTTTTGCTGTCGGGCTTCCTCCCCGCTGCATGTATCCTAGAATCGTAGCTCTCGTCTCCATTCCCGTGGCTTCCTCGATCTTTCTTGCAAGATTTGCGGAATCGCCTACACCTTCGGCATTGATGATGATGTAATGCTTCTTTCCACGTTTTCTGTTCTCTGTGATATCCTGAATGATCTGTTCTTCATTGTAATCATGCTCTTCCGGAAGAAGGATCTTTTCCGCTCCATTGGCAATACCGCACCACAGAGCCAGGTATCCCGCATCGCGTCCCATTACTTCCACAACACTGCATCTTTCATGGGATGTAGATGTATCGCGCACTTTATCGATCGCTTCCATCGCTGTGTTCACAGCAGTGTCAAATCCGATCGTGTATTCTGTGCAGGCGATATCCATATCGATGGTTCCCGGGATTCCGATCGTGTTTACTCCAAGATTGGACAGCGCTCTGGCTCCTTTGAAAGAACCGTCTCCACCAATGACCACAAGCCCGTCAATCTCATATTTTTTACAGATTGCTGCTGCTTTCTGCTGTCCTTCTTCTGTACACATGTCCAGACATCTTGCAGTCTGAAGGATCGTACCTCCTCTTTGGATTGTATCTGAAACATCACGTGCCGTCATGTCAATAATATCTTCATTTAAAAGTCCTGAATATCCTCTGCGGATACCTCTGACTTTAACTCCATTTCCAAGTGCTGTTCTTACAACTGCACGGATAGCCGCATTCATACCAGGCGCATCGCCGCCGCTCGTTAAAACACCAATTGTTCTGATTTGTTTTGCCATCGTCTTTCCCTCCATAAGGTTTCCTTGTTGAATGTGTTTTTGTTCTTCTGAATGTTCTCAACATATTTTAAACTATTTATTTTGCTTTTTCAATATTTTTCCTATATCTTCGACTTTTCGACTACTTTCACGCGTTCATTCCCGAAATAGTTCGTCAATCTGCTCATGAGTTCTTCTGAAATCTCCACATTTTTCCCCGCAGGAAGCTGTTTGACAGCACGTTCCTTTTTACAGTAGATGAACACTTTGTCCTGCCCCTCGCTCATATGGAGCATAGAATAAAGAAGAAGTTCTTCCTGCAAAAACGTCTCCTTATCCGGGTATTGGATCCAAAGTTCTTTTGACGTCTGTTCAAAAGGAATAATGGATTCACAGATCAGCTTGCTGGCCGATTCATCCTCCTCAGACACCCTTCCCCGCACAAATACTTTTCTGTCCACTTCCAGATATTGCTGATTTTTCTCGTAGTCTTTCGGGAAAATAACAACCTCCACCGTACCGAGAAGATCTTCCAGAGTAATAAACGCCATCACTTTGTTCGTCTTTGTGTATTTGATCGTACGGCTCGTGATCATGCCTCCTACTGTCTCTTTTGCTCCGTCCCGTACTTTCGTATGTCCTGTTTCCTGATCATACTGAAAGTCATAGGTTGTGGCGGAGATTCCACGCTTCCATTTTTCTTCATACTCTTCGAGCGGATGGCCGCTTACATAAATCCCAAGGACTTCTTTTTCAAAAGCCAGCATCGTCTCTTTCTCATATTCCCCTACATCAGGAAATCGGATGTCAAACTCCTTTTTCTGTTCTTCATCTACAATGTCAAAAAGGCTCAGCTGTCCAGCCATGGAATATTTTTTCTCCTGGTTTACCTGGTCAAGGATCTGGATGTAGACCATCATATGCTGCTTTCTTGTCCCTGCAAAACAGTCAAACGCACCGGATTTGATGAAATTTTCGATGGTTCTTTTGTTGATTTCTTTTCCCGACGTGCGCTCCACGAAATCACGGAGATTTTTGAATTCTCCGCGCATGCTCCTTTCTGCCAGAATATCTTCGATGACAGAGCGGCCAATACTTTTGATGGCTGCAAGACCATACCGTATATTGCTGCCATCCACAGAAAAGTCCCCATATCCTTTATTTATATCCGGCGGGAGCAGTTTTATTCCCATTTCTTTGCAGGAATAGATATATTCCGCCACTTTGTTTGGATTATCGATGACAGATGTCATGAGAGCAGCCATGAATTCCACAGGGTAATAGTATTTCAGATAAGCGGTCTGGTAAGAAACGACAGCGTAAGCGGCGGCATGGGATTTATTGAACGCATATTTCGCAAAATCGATCATCTCATCATAAATCTTATTGGCCGTCTGCTCGCCAATACCATTTGCGATACATCCCGGCACCCCTTCTTCCGGATTGCCATAGACAAAGTTCTGGCGCTCCTTTTCCATCACATCAGCCTTTTTCTTTGACATCGCACGGCGAAGCAGATCACTTCGCCCGAGTGTATATCCTCCCAGATCCCGAACGATCTGCATGACCTGTTCCTGGTATACGATACATCCGTATGTGGCTTCCAGGATCGGTTTTAGCTGCGGGCAATCGTATGTGATCTCATCCGGATGATTTTTTCCCCGGATATACTGAGGGATAAAGTCCATCGGGCCTGGACGATAAAGAGAAATGCCAGCTATGATATCTTCCAGATTCTGCGGTTTCAGTTCTTTCATGAAGTTTTTCATACCTGAACTTTCCAGCTGGAACACTCCGTCCGTCTTGCCAGTGCCAAGGGAATCCAGGACCGCTTTGTCATTGTAGTCGATCTTATCGATATCGATCTCTTTTCCGGTACTTTTTTCTGCCAGCTTTACCGCATTTTGAATCACAGTGAGGGTCCGAAGCCCCAGGAAATCCATTTTCAGCAGTCCCAGCTCCTCCAGCGTCGTCATCGTAAACTGGGTCGTCACAGAGTTGTCGGCTCCAAGAGACAGCGGCACATACTCATCGATGGCTTTTTGACTGATAACGACTCCCGCCGCGTGCATGGATGTATGACGCGGCAGACCTTCCAGACGTTTACTCATATCGATGAGTTCCCGGACCTGTTCGTCTGTCTCGTACACTTTCCGAAGCTCCGGGTTTTTCGTCAGAGCCAGGTTAAGCGTCATATTCAGCTCTGTCGGAATCATCTTCGCAATCCCATCTACAAATGCATATGGAAGATCCATAACACGCCCCACATCACGGATTACTCCCCTCGCCGCCATCGTACCAAAAGTCACGATCTGTACGACACGGTCTGCACCATATTTTCTCCCTACATAGTCGATGACTTCCTGTCTTCTCTCAAAACAAAAATCCACGTCAATATCCGGCATCGTGACACGCTCCGGATTGAGAAAACGTTCAAAGAGAAGATTGTATCGGATGGGGTCAATACTCGTGATGCCAAGGCAGTAAGATACGATGCTTCCTGCAGCCGATCCACGCCCAGGTCCCACTATAATATCGTTGTCCCTGGCGTATTTGATAAAGTCCCATACGATCAGGAAATAGTCTACATACCCCATGGATCTTATGATGCCAAGCTCATATTCCAGCCTCTCTTTCAGCTCTTTTGGCTTCTCCGGATACCGCCTTGCAAACCCTTCCAGGCAGAGCTTTCGGAGATATTCCCAGGAGGTATAACCTTCCGGGACATCATATTTCGGGAGTTTTGTCACGCCGAACTCAATCTCCACATGGCATCGGTCTGCAATCTTCTGTGTGTTTTCAATTGCCTGAAGGGCATACGGAAAGAGCTCTTTCATCTCCTCCTCGCTTTTGACATAATACTGTCCGCCTTCATATCTCATCCTGTTCTCATCAGCCAATTTTTTTCCTGTCTGTATACAAAGAAGGATATCATGAGGCTTCTCATCTTCAGCGTAAGTGTAATGGACATCATTTGTGGCCACAAGTTCGATCCCCGTCTCCTGTGCAAGGCGTAAAAGTCCTTGATTTGCTGTCTTCTGCAGACTCATCCCGTGGTCCTGGAGCTCAAGGAAAAAATTTCCCTTTCCAAAAATTTCTTCGTACTCATAGGCTGCCTTTTTCGCTTCTTCATAGAGCCCTCTCACGAGATTCTTCTGTACTTCTCCCGCGAGACAAGCACTCAGGGCAATGATCCCTTTGCTGTACTTTCTCAAAAGTTCCTTATCTACCCTCGGCTTATAGTAATATCCTTCTGTAAACCCCCGTGATACGATCTTGATCAAATTGTGATATCCTTCGTCATTCTCCGCAAGGAGGACGAGATGATAATAGCGGTCGTCACTGTGCCCGGTTTCCCTGTCAAACCTGGACTCCGGAGCTACATAAACCTCACATCCGAGAATCGGATTGATCCCTGCTTTCTTTGCCTCTTTATAAAAATCGATCACGCCGAACATGACGCCGTGATCGGTAATCGCTGCACTGTTCATGCCAAGTTCTTTGACTCTCGCCACATATTCCTTTATCTTGTTGGAACCGTCCAGAAGGCTGTATTCTGTATGTACATGCAAATGTGCAAAACTCATGCTTTTCCTCCTAATCCTTCTTGTCTTGAACACTTTCTATCAGAATAAAAAGGCCGGGGAACGCACCCCGGCCTTTTTATCATTTCTTAACCGTTAATCATGAAATTGACAAGTTTGTCAATGTCTTCTTTTTCGTATGCGATGATCTCCAGTTCCGGGATCTCTCCGCCGGAAAAAATATTTGCCATGGAAACGTACTGAGATAACTTGGACTTCAGATTCAGTCTGTCTCCTTCTCCTGTAACCAGCTCCACTCTTCCGCTGCAGCTGTCTACTACTTCAAAAAACTTGTCGATATTTGTGATATTCTGTACTTTCATCTTTTCACTCCTTTACAGCTTTCCCTGTACCTTCGCCTTTAAGTATACCTTATCTCATGCGAATTGCAATATCCTTTTCCCGAATTTCTATTTTTTTCTCTTTCAGCAGACGTCCCACTGCTCTTTTGAATTCATTTTTGCTCATAGCAAATTCTGTCCGGATGACTTCCGGAGAAGCCTTGTCTGTAAATGGGATCCGTCCGCCATGCTGTTCCATATAATCCATCAGTTTCGCCGCATCCACATCCATCTGAATAAATGCCTTTTCCCGAACACTCAGGTCCAGTTTCCCGTCCTCTTTTACTGCTGCCACTCTGGCACGAACTGTCTCCCCTGTGCGGTATTCCCGGAAGAGTTCCCGTTTCGGGATCAAGGCAGAATACATACCGTCTACCGCCACGAAAACACCGAAACGATCGCTTACTTCGTAGATGATACCCTCTACCATGTCATCTTTTTGGTACGGGGAATCTGTACGGAGCTTGTCATACACTTTCATAGTTGCACAAAGCCGCTCGCTTTTATCGATATAAAGACTTACAAGGCACTTGTCCCCGACTTTCACGCGTGTTGTCTGCTCTTTAAACGGGAGGAAAAGGTCTTTTTCAAGTCCCCAGTCCAAAAATGCTCCATTTTTCCCTGTATCTACGACCTCCAGCACACCCAGTTCTCCCAGTGTGAGTTTTGGTTCTTTTGTCGTCGCAATGAGCCGATCGCTGGAATCTTTATACAGAAAGACCTCCACCGGATCGCCTGGCTCCACTCCTTCCGGCACCTGCTTTTTCGGCAGAAGTACGCGCTCTTTTTCAGAGCCAAGGTAGACTCCAAAATCTACTTCCTTCTCAATGACCAATACCTGTTTTTCTCCTAATTTCATCTTTCTTCTCCTTTGTCCTCCAGTTCAATGACTGCATACGGTTTTCCATCTTTGTCACAAAGCGCTGCTCTGTAAAGTTCTCCTGTATCTTCTAAAACCGGGTAAATGATATCCCCGTAGACGGCCGAGTTTTTATATTCTGCCCGAAGCTTTCGGATATCGAGAGTTCTTCCAAGTTCTTCTTCCAGCTCCTCTACCGCCATCTGCACGTACTGACAATTGTTTACATGCTGGTTTGTATCAATCTGATATTTTCTTACCGGGAATGGTTCCCTTTTTATTCCGGATTTCGGCGCCGGTACTTTTCGGGATGCATAATTCATCGGATAAGGATCGTTTATCCCATATTTTTCCACTTCTTCCTCACTTGGTTTTGCCGGCCGTCCAGTTGTTGTGTCGATATAGACCCAGACAGAATTGGCATAAGCCACGTCTATCCCTTCTTCATCTGTCATAACAAAATTCCGTTCTCCAAAAAAACTCCGGAATCCGGACGCCCACGTTGACACATGGACATACTCCCCAAGTCTTGGATAACGCTTTACTTCTACCTGCCAGGCAGAAAGTACCCATGCCCTGTTTTTCTCTTTCAGATACATCGTTCCAAGCTTCAGATCTTCCGACTGAAAAATACTGATATCCTGAAAATGGTCGATGATCCCGGAAAGAGTAATATATCCGCCGTTTCCAACCTCGCTGAATCGGATCCTTTCCTTCCTTTCGTACTTCATGATACACCCTCTTTTCACTCTTTATTTCTGTTCTTCCACAAAGCTTCTTTCCGCAGTTATGACACACTGATATCTCGAATCCAAATGGTGTATTTTTTCCATCACAAGATGGAGAAGCGCTGTCTCCTGATCTTTCTGGTATCCGTGCGGAACGATCATATCAAAGATCAGATTGATCTGATTTTCGCCGGACACCATCCGGAAATCATGGATGCTGGCAAGGGGTTCTGTCTCCGCCACGATCTTTTCCACCTGTTCTTTTGCACTTATCACTTTCTCATCTTTTGTCTCTACCGGATCCATGTGGATCAGCAGATAAATTCCCAGGTATTTCCTGGCCTCCCGCTCAATACGGTCGATAATTTCGTGAGATGTCTCGATCCCGACGTCATTTGGCACTTCTGCATGAATCGACGCCATACTCCTGCCCGGCCCATAATTATGTACAAGAAGATCATGGGTTCCCACAATCCCGTCATATCCTTCCACAAATTTCGTGATCTCATCGTACGTCTCCGTCGGCACAGCCTCGCCGATCAGCGGTTTGAGCGTGTCTTTTGCGATACCCACACCGGCCCACATGACGACAAGCGCCACTCCTATCCCGACGAATCCATCGATATTGATTCCGGAAATCCGATAGAAAAGAAGGGATAGAATCGTCGCTCCAGTTGTTACCACATCGCCCATGGCGTCCGCTGCCGTGGCCATCATCACTTTTGAATCAATCCTTTTTCCCAGCTTTTTGTTAAATGCCGCCATCCACAGTTTGACACCGATAGATAATACAAGTATGATAACGGAAAATGTGCTGAATTTCAAGATTTCCGGATTTGTAATTTTCCTGAATGCATCTTTAAAAAAGGTAAACCCCACCTGGAGGACGATAAACGCTACTACAAGAGCTGATATATACTCGATCCTTCCATGTCCAAACGGATGTTCTTCGTCAGCAGGTTTTTCCGCCATTTTCACGCCAACAAGGCCGATGACGGAAGATCCTGCGTCAGATAGGTTGTTAAAGGCATCCGCCGTGACGGATACACTGTTCATTATGATTCCTGCCGCCGCCTTGATGAGAAATAAAAATACATTGCAAAAGATGCCTGCTGCACTTGCAAGCACCCCGTATGCCGTGCGCACAGACACCTTCTGCGTATCTTGATAGTCTTTTACAAAATGTCTTACCAAAAACTCTGTCATGTTTGCCCCTTTATTCGTCTTTCCTGTCCCCGAAGAAAAACCACCGGATCCGAAATCTGGATGTCGCCGTGACCATATCATACTCGTCATCTGTGAGTACATTCTGGAGCTTCTCCTTCCCTTTTTCTGGGACTACCGCATGGACGGTATCGATAAAACAGAGATTCGGATAGAGAACGCACCACCAGTTTTTCCCGTCCCCATTTCCAATCTCGATGCGGAGCGCCTCGTATGTCCCTGCCGGGAACGTTACATCCCCGTATGTCTTCTCTGGGAAGTCCGTCTTTTCCAGCCGGACTTTTACAGGATAGGAATATCCCTCCTGCTCCACAATCTTTTTCGCCTCTTTTTCAATCTCAGGAATATGAGCTTTCACGAATTCTTTCGTCTCATCTAATGACTCCGTCTCCGGCCCCATTGTCTCTTCCAGATATCCGATAACCTGGTCTTTTACTTTCATCTTCAGATTCTGATCTTCCTTGGTATCACTGTTTGCAAGTACATGGAAGCGCAGCACTTCGTCTGCCATATGTTCCTGTGTTTCCTGCACTTTTGTTTCCACCGCCCTGACTCTTACGACCCCTCCTGTAAGAAGAAGCCCTGCCAAAACCGCCAGTATGATCCTGATATATTTCCCCGGTATATTCATTGTGTATGTACCTCCCGTCTGTTCTTTCTCTAACGGGAGTATTGCCACATCATTCTTCTTTATTCTGTTTTTCCTGATTTTTGTTTGCTCTGATCGTCTCCAGCACAGCCTCCGCCTGCTTGTCAATGTGGCGTCCGATGACTTCTGCCGCTTTTTGCGTTTCTCTGGCCCGAAGAAAACCGATCAATTCTTTGTGTTCCATCGAGATCTGTTCGTGGAACCCCCGGTGCTTCAAGTATTCCACACGAAACCGATACATTTGTTCACTCAGGTTGTTGAGAAGCTGGATCAGCCGTCTGTTGTCCGTGGACTGGTACACGATGTCGTGAAAATGAACATCCGCCTCCGCCAGTTTTGTCACATCTTCGGACACAAGGCAGGCGTCGAATTCTTCCGCTGCACGTTCCAGATCCGAAAGCGCCTCTTCTGTCATCCGCTGGCATCCGAGCTGTACAGCCAGCACTTCCAGCGCCCTTCGTACTTCCAGAACGTCCCTCATGTTCTTTTCCGTTATCTCTGCCACCTCCGCTCCCCGTCTTGGGATCATGAGCACGAGTCCTTCCAGTTCCAGTTTACGTATAGCTTCCCGGATAGGGGTCCTGCTTACCCCAAGTTTGTTTGCGAGCTGTATCTCCATAAGTCTCTCGCCAGGTTTCAGTTCTCCTCTGAGGATGGCCTGGCGCAGTGTGTTAAATACGACATCGCGAAGTGGTAGGTATTCGTTCATCTGTGCTCCAAAATCTGCTTCCATCAGTCATTCCTCCTGTTCCTTCGTACATTGTGGATGGTTGTAGTATAGACTTGTCTGGCTAGTCCTGCCTGCCGGATCCTTTCTCCTGCTTTTCTCGCCGCGCTTCGTTCTTTAAAAAGACCGAACACCGTCGGACCGCTGCCGCTCATCATGGCATTCATCGCCCCCGCCTGTTTCATTTCTCCCTTGATCCGGGAAATAACCGGGCACAGCTCTTCTGTGACTGTCTCCAGTACATTTCCAAGCTTGTCCGCCACAGCTTTCACATTTTGCTCTTCCAGCCCCCGGATAATGCCGTCGATATCCGGGTGTGCCGTAATCTCCCGGGAATCCAGTTTTTCATAAATAGTCTTTGTGCAAATGCTTACAGGTGGTTTTGCGATCAGGACATGGCACTTCGGCATAGGCGGGAGCGGCGTTAAAATTTCTCCGATCCCTTCCGCCAGAACTGTCCCGCGCATCAGACAATACGGTACGTCCGCGCCAAGGAGAACACCCCTTTTTTTCAGTTCTTCCATATTAAGCTGGAATCCAAACAGACGGTTCATTCCAAAGAGCACCGCAGCCGCATCGGCGCTTCCGCCGGCCATCCCTGCCGCCACCGGAATGTGCTTTTTCAGGCAGATCTTTACCCCACCTTCCGGCCGGAATTCGTCCAGCAAAAGCCTGGCCGCCTTGTACGCGATGTTTGACTCATCTGTAGGCAGAAACGTAAGATTCGTGGACACCTGGATCTTTGGCTCTTCTGTCTTTTCGATCGTCACTTCATCGTAAAGATATACTGTCTGCATGACCATCCTGACATCGTGATACCCATTTTCTCTTCTCCCGAGCACATCCAATCCCAAGTTGATTTTTCCCAAAGCTTTTAACTGAATCCGTTCCATCGAATCTCTCCTTTATCCATCCGTGTGCGTATTGAAACGATACCGGAAGGTTCTCTTTCTGCCACCGAAAAAGGGAATCTTCCGGTATGTATTTTGTATACATTACGCTTATAGTATACTCATATTTTCCCTAAAAATCAATATCCGTTCTCCCGCTTTTAACTCCTCATCCTTCAGACCGTTTACCTCCCGGATACTTTCTTCTGTCGTCCCGTATCTCTTTGCCAGATCAAAAAGGTCTTCCCCTTCTTTTACGATGTATCCGACAATGCCCGGCCGTCCTTCTATGTCTTCCATAGACTTCGGTACAGCCTCCGCATTCACAATGAGATTCACTTCTTCCGGTTTTCTCACAAACGCACGAAATGCAGCGGATGCTTTTACTTCCGCTTTTCCTCCTCCGAGAAGGCTTACTGTGATCTGTTCCGGATATCCGTCTACGAAGCACCGGATATGAGGGCCGATCTCCGGGCATTCCAAGAGACAGGAGAATGGCACCATGCCCTGCCATGTGTCAAATGGAATGCTGTCATCCGGCTTTACATACAAAAAGCAGATATGAAGAATCCCTTCTACCCGGATCCCCTTTTCCTCGGCTTCCGTCCGGACAATTTCCATGGTTCCCCCGGTATGACAGATTTGAAAAATATTGTCTTTGAGCTCCGGCAGGGAAAGCGTCTCATGGATGGAACACTTCAGATGATTCTGCATGACCACCTGCTCATACTCTTCCTTCTTTGTGTCCATTGTAATATCCTGTGTCAGAGAGTACATATCCCTCAAAAATTCCTGTTCTCTCTCCTCATACACTGCCGCCCGTACTTCCAGAGTCACTTCCATACCAATGGCTCTCATTTCCCCGTCTTCATCGAGCCTTGGCTCCGCCGTCTCGTCGGTAAATTTTGTATAAATCTGGTGGAACATTGTCTCATCTGCTCCAGGGCAAGGAATCCTTCCCTCGTAACTTACCGTTTCCTCAATCCAGTTCAGCGTCTCATCCGGAGTCTCGTAGAAGCAAAAAACCAGAAGTTCCCCTGATGCGATAAGGCCGTCCTGGACAAGTTTTGTATCCAGCCTTTGAGGCTTGATATCCGTCCAGAGCAGCGATGCGATATTGTCTTTCCCCTTCGGGAGTTTCAGTTCTTCTTTGATGCGGTATGTATCCCGGATCACATTCTGAACCGTAAGGATCTTCCTTGATTCCTTCTTCTTCATGCTGTCCGCAATCCCTTCCACATCTTCTGTGATCTCCCTGTTTTCCCGTTCCTCCGGGACAAGTACAAGTTCAGCCATGGTCCTGATGTTGAGTTTTCTTGAGTGGATCATCGTCACTGTTACATCCGTGCGGCTGCTCCTCGGCACCCACTCTCCCTTTTCTTCCTCCGAGTAGACCATCTCCTCAAACGGTATCTGACCCGACAGCTCAGCAATCTTTTCATCTGCTTCGTCCGTAACATACAAAATGCGGAAAAGCAATTTCCCCTGTACTTTTATATATTTGTCCGCCCGCTTGATCTCCTCCGGCTTCAGTTCTCCTTCCGACAACATGATTTTCCGGATATCTTTGCGATTGTCCGGTACATTATAGTCACTGTCTATGAGAAACTGATCCACTACCGGCTTCCCGCTCCACTGTGTCTGTACCTGTCTTTTTATCAGCTCCATGAACGCCCTCCTATTCTTCGAATACGACCTGCTTGTCATAATAGTCCAGTTTGACTGCCACATATGGGTATGTCTTCTTTTCTGTCACTTTTTCTTTTTCCCCGGGTCCTTCCAGTACGGTCCGTATATGTACGGCCTTCCCCGTCTCATATACATCTGTTACCTGGATACTGTAGCCGCTCGTCTTCTGTTCCCCGTATCCTCTTGCAATATACATTTTCCCTTTGTCCGTATATGTGATTCGGAACGGATTTGCTTTTTTTTCATCGATGGTCTCTTTTAGCTCCTCAGGAAGTTCTTCTTTCCTTATTACAGTAAATTCGAGATCCTGGCGCTTCCCCTCTGCAAGATCCGTGACGGAACATCCGGAGACTACAATACAGCAGAAAAAGGTTACCACCATTGTCTGGATTTTCCGTTTCTTTCTGGACATAAACAGCACCCTTTCGTTTCTCTTTATCATCATACACAGCTCTTCCGTGAAAAATGACAAATACTGATTTCTTTTCTCTGTTTTTTATAGTATAATTGGAAAGAATACTTATCAAAAGGCAAATTCGTCTGCCATATATGATTATCAATTACAGAAAGGGCTGCACGCTATGTTTCGATTTCTATGTATCGTCCTGTTTCTTGTCGTATACCTGATTCTATCCATTCCTGTCTTCTTTGTGGAATGGCTCATAGGGAAGCAAGACAGAGACAAACGGGACCTGTCATCCCTCCGGATCGTCCAGTGGGGATTTCGATGTATCCTGAAGATTACCGGTGTTTCCGTAACTGTCATAGGGGAAGAAAATGTACCCGAAAACGAACCGGTACTTTTCATCGGGAACCACCGAAGTTTCTTTGATATTCTTCTCACATACACGCGGTGCCGCAGCAAAACGGGATATGTGGCAAAAAAAGAAATGGAAAAAATCCCTCTTCTCTCCACATGGATGAAGTTTCTCTACTGTCTGTTTCTGGACCGCCACGACCCGAAAGAAGGGATGAAGACGATCCTCAAGGCCATCGAGTATGTAAAAAATGGGATCAGCATCTGCATCTTCCCGGAAGGAACAAGAAATAAAGGCGAGGAACTTACTCTTCTTCCTTTTAAAGAAGGTTCTTTTAAAATTGCAGATAAAACAGGATGTGCCGTTGTTCCTATCAGTCTCAACAACACGGCCGCCATATTCGAAAATCAATTTCCACGTATCCGGAAAACCCATGTGGTCATCGAGTATGGGAAACCTGTTTATCCAAAAGACCTGGACAGGGAGACGAGAAAGCATCTCGCGCCTTACTTCCAGAATATCGTACAGGAAACGATCACTCGGAATGCCAAACTTGTATAACATTCCATTGAAGCTGCAAAGGGACCGTGACAAACAGTCACAGTCCCTTTTTGTATCTTATTTCATTTTATTTGATCTGACTTTTCTTTTACTTACATGCCAGAAAATCTTCCACCGCTTTAACTGACGCGGCCTCATCTTCTCCTTCGGCCACAATCTCTACTTCTGTCCCTTCTGAAAGCCCAAATGCCATCACTCCCATCATACTTTTCGCATTTACCTGTTTGCTTCCGCTTTTTAGTAATATCCTGCTTTGAAACTGGCATGCAATACGAACCAGTTCCGTGATGGGATTGTCGTATACCTTTCCAAGATCCCCGGCTGTCGCTTTGCTTGTGGTCATATTGTTGTCCTCCTTTCACGCAAAAATTACCCTGTATGTTATTTAAAAATTATTATATACCGGTTGTATTTTGATTTCAATTTAAACTTGGCAGATTTCATGTTTTTCTTTCCCTTTACAAAAATGAGTGCTATAATGTTTGGAGTATTATGCAGATTTTCGCTATCCGTCGTCTTTTCTTTGGATAGGGGAACAAAAAGGAGTGTGGCCAATGTTTGAAAGAAATTTGACATTGTTGACAGATTTATATGAACTTACTATGATGCAGGGATATTTTAAGGAGCAGGATCATGACAAAGTGGTCGTGTTCGATGTTTTTTATCGTTCTAACCCGTGCAACAACGGCTATTCCATCGCTGCCGGACTGGAGCAGGTCATCGATTATATCAAAGGACTTCATTTTTCTTACGAAGCAGTCGACTATCTGAGAGGACTTCACATCTTCGATGAGGATTTTCTTCATTATCTGAGCGGATATCACTTCAGCGGGGATATTTACGCGATTCCGGAAGGGAGCGTGATTTTCCCGCGGGAACCTCTCATCAAAGTCATCGCTCCTATCATGGAGGCACAGCTAATCGAGACCGCACTTTTGAACATCATCAACCACCAGTCTCTCATTGCCACAAAGACGGCGCGTGTCGTGTATGCAGCATCCGGCGGCGGTATTATGGAATTCGGTCTCCGCAGAGCTCAGGGCCCGGACGCAGGGCTTTACGGGGCAAGAGCTGCGATGATCGGAGGGTGTGTAGGCACATCAAACGTCCTTGCCGGACAGCTTTTTGACGTTCCGGTCATGGGGACACATGCTCACAGCTGGATCATGAGTTTTCCGGACGAGTACCATGCTTTTAAGGCCTATGCAAATCTTTATCCGGACGCATGTACCCTCCTTGTAGATACGTACGACACTCTCAAATCCGGTGTGCCAAATGCCATCCGCGTGTTCCGTGAAATGAAAGAATCCGGTATTCCTCTTAAAAATTATGGTATCCGCCTTGACAGCGGGGATCTTGCTTACCTTTCCAAAAAGGCTCGAAAGATGTTGGATGAGGCCGGTTTCCCGGATGCAAAGATTGCCGCCTCCAATGACCTTGATGAATACCTGATCCATGATCTGAAACAGCAGGGCGCAGCTATCGATGTGTGGGGTGTGGGAACACACCTGATCACATCCAAGGACTGCCCTTCTTTTGGCGGAGTATATAAACTTGCTGCCATGCAGGATGAGACCGGCACTTTTATCCCGAAAATCAAGCTTTCCGAAAACACGGAAAAAATCACAAATCCAGGTAACAAAACGATCTTCCGAATCTATGACAAAGAATCCGGAAAAATTCGTGCAGATCTCATCTGTTTTGCCGACGAGAAATTCGACGAAAGCAAAGATCTCCTGATCTTCGATCCTATCGAAACATGGAAGAAGACAAAGCTCAAAGGCGGCACTTACACGATGCGTGAAATGCTAGTGCCGGTATTTATCCGGGGCGAATGTGTATATCAGTCTCCTACTGTGATGGAGATCGCAGAATATTGTAAAAAAGAGAAAGAAACTTTGTGGGATGAGACAAAACGTCTTTTCTATCCGCATAAAGTGTATGTAGATTTATCCGATAAATTGTACGCGGTCAAAAAACAGCTTCTTGACAAAATGAGCGTAAATGAAGAATAAGGAGGTTTCTATGAAAATTGTAGTATTAGCAGGCGGACTTAGTACAGAGAGGGATGTCTCCCTTTCTTCCGGCGCCGGCATTTGCCGCACGCTTTTGGAAAGAGGACATCAGGCAATCCTTCTGGATCCATTCCTTGGACTCCCGGATGCACCGCAGAACCTGGAGGAGGTATTTTCCATCCCGGACGCCGGACTTTCTATTGCCTCCGGCATCAAATCCACAGAACCAGATCTCGATGCCGTACGCGCCTCAAGGGAAGACAAATCGGATTGTTTTCTTGGCGCCAATGTGATCGATATCTGCCGCCTTTCCGACATTGTATTTATGGGACTTCATGGAGATGTGGGGGAAAACGGAAAACTTCAGGCTGCCTTTGATATTCTGGGAATCCGCTACACTGGCCCAAGTTCTCTCGGATGTGCCCTTTCAATGGACAAAGAAATCACAAAAGTCATTTTTGAAGCGAACCAGATCCCGACTCCTCACGGCACATGGATGAAACGAGGCTTGGCAGACCACTCTCTGGCATCTTGCGGACTTTCCCTCCCTCTTGTTGTAAAACCATGTTCCGGCGGCTCCAGCATCGGTGTTTATATCGTCCACACGGAAGAGGAGTTTGACCGTGCCGTAACGGAGTCCTTCCGGTACGAGGATGAGATCATCGTCGAAGAATACATCAAAGGACGAGAACTCGCCTGCGGAGTCATCGACGGCAAAGCTCTTCCGGTCATCGAAATCTGTCCAAAAAATGGATGGTTTGATTACGCCAACAAATACCAGGACGGATACACAGAGGAAATCTGTCCTGCCAGAATCCCGGAGGAAATCGCTGACCGCATCCAGAAAGCAGCCGAAGCGGCCTTCCGCGCACTGAAGCTTGATGTGTACGCCCGTGCCGATTTTCTTTTGACAGAATCCGGCGAAATCTATTGTCTGGAATATAACAGTCTGCCTGGTATGACGGCTGCAAGTCTTCTTCCAAAAGAAGCGCAGGCTGCAGGAATTGAGTTCGGAGATCTGTGCGAACTCATTATCGAGAAATCTATGGATGCCAGATATCGTGGATAAGCAGATTGATACGAAAGAATGGAGGAATGAACTATGAAAGGGTTATCTCTAGAAACAATCGCTTCTGCGTGTGGAGGGACCTATGTGGGAGATCCGTCGCTTCTTGGGCGGGAAATCCTTGGTGTTGCCATCGACAGCCGAAAAATACAGACGGACTTCCTTTTTATCCCGATCAAAGGTGCACGGGTGGACGGCCATGATTTTATCGGTCAGGTAATGGAAAGCGGCGCATTATGTACACTCTCCGAACACCCTCTCAGCGATGTCTCCTACCCGTACATCCAGGTAAGTTCCACAACCCAGGCTTTGAAAGATATCGCAAAGTATTACCGGACACACCTGGATATCAAAGTGATCGGCATTACCGGAAGTGTTGGCAAAACGAGCACAAAAGAAATGATCGCTTCCGTCCTGTCTCAGAAATACCATGTTCTGAAAACAGAGGGAAACTATAACAACGAGATCGGGCTTCCGCTTACGATCTTTCGGCTGACAGAAGAGCATGAAATCGCAGTTCTGGAAATGGGGATCGATCATTTTGGGGAAATGCACCGGCTTGCTGATATTGCGCAGCCGGACATCTGCGTCATCACGAATATCGGCTATGCACATCTGGAAAATCTCGGCAGCCGTGAAGGGATCTTAAAGGCAAAAACTGAGATCTTCGATCATCTTGGCCCGGATTCCTGCGTTATCTTAAACGGGGATGACGACATGCTCCGAACGATTTCCGATATACAGGGAAATCGTCCGATCTTTTTTGGTATCGATACTGCTGCTCCGGTCTTTGCTTCCCATATAGAAGACAGAGGTCTGCTTGGAACACTGTGCCGGATCCAGCTTCCACAGACTTCAGATGCCCCAGAAATTTCTGTCACTGCAGATATCACAATCCCGGGAAAACATATGGTATACAATGCTATGGCCGGCGCCTGCATCGGGCATCTTCTTGGGCTTTCGAAACAGGAAATCGAGGACGGTATTCACGCTTTAACACCGGTAAGCGGGCGCAATCATCTGATCCAGACCGGATATCTCTCTGTTATCGACGACTGCTATAACGCCAATCCGGCATCCATGAAAGCTTCTCTCGACGTCCTTTCCTCAGCACCCGGACGAACAGTGGCTATCATGGGCGATATGCTGGAGCTTGGGAAAGATGAAAAAGCGCTGCATTATGAAATAGGAGAATATGCAGCCCGAAAAGGCATTGATCTGATTATCTGTATCGGAGAGCTCGCTTCCGAAATCTGCCGCGGTGCTTCCAATACCGGATTTGGAACCAAAGCTTTACACTTTGATTCCAAAGAAGCCTTCCTGGAAAACATGCCGTCCCTTCTCCAAAAAGGAGACACTGTGCTCGTAAAAGCATCCAACAGCATGAAATTTCCGGAGATCGTAAACGCACTGCGTGAGTTTTATGCGTAGTGATGCGTCAGATTACAAATAAAATTAGAAAGGTTTTACTATGAAATATCAAGTACTTGTTCTGGATTTGGACGGCACACTGACAAATTCATCGAAACAGATCACACCGCCCACAAAACAGGCGCTTATCGACATACAGGAAAACGGAAAACGAGTCGTTCTTGCAAGCGGACGCCCTACACAGGGCGTTCTTCCTCTTGCAAAAGAACTGAAGATGGATCATTTCGGCAATTACATCCTTTCCTTCAATGGGGGAAAAATCATCGACTGCCGGACAGGAACCGTCATTTACAATAAAACAATCCCGAACAGCATCGTTACTCCACTGTTTGAGATCGTAAAACAATACGATGCAGATATTATAGCCTACACAGACAAAAATTTGATCTCAGGCATCAAACCGAACCAATATACACAGCTGGAATCCCGTATCAACAATATGCCGATCCTGCAGACAGACCACTTCACAAAAGATGTGGACTTTCCGAACAATAAATTTCTGATCAGCGGAGAACCTGACGTCATCGCACTGATCCAAAAAGAAGCGACCCATCATTTCCGGGGCCTTCTGAATATTTACTGTTCTGAACCATTTTTCCTGGAGATCATGCCACAGAATATCGACAAAGCATACTCCCTCCTGAAACTTCTGAGCAGCATCGGACTAGACGCAGACGAAATGATCTGCTGCGGAGACGGATATAACGATATAACGATGATCGAAACAGCCGGACTCGGCGTGGCGATGCAGAATGCTCAGCCCCTCGTACGCGAAAAAGCCGACTACATCACAAAATCAAACGATGAAAACGGCGTCCTGCATGTGATACAGCAGTTTTTACTTGACTAGGGGACGGGTTCCGACTCGTCGGTACACGTCCCCGATTTTTGACACGATTTTTGTCAAGTTCTTTTTTTGTATTTGTTGCATTTCTTTTGTACTTCTTCGAATTCTGGTATGGATGTGAGTCCTCCGATTTTTTGTACGGAGAGTCCTGATGCGCATGTGCTTTGTATGAGATTTTTTTCCATGTTCCATTTTCTTGTCAGTCCGTAAGCAAAGGCTCCATGGAAGATATCTCCTGCTCCGGTAGAATCGACGGCTTTTACCTGGCAGGCTGGCATATGCCCCAGGCTGCCGTCTTTTTTTCTGTAAAGGAGCCCGTTTTCTCCCAGTGTGACAACAGCGTGTCTGCCGTTGATCTGTTCTATCTGTCGAAGTATTTCCTCACATATATCCCATTCTTCCAGGTGGATTCCTTTTCCTGTATACTGTCTTGCAAAATCTTCTGAGCAGATGAGATAATCGGTCTTTTGGGCAACTTTGTATGTGCTTTCCCGGAATGTGCCTGCATCTGCCACAGAGATTGCCTGGGGATTCGCCGCAATCATGGCCAAGCTGATCTCCGGTTCATGTCCATCACTTAAGATCACATCCGCCTTCTTTTCCGGGATGTGATACTCTGTCTTTTCCCGAGTTCCCGGGAAATTAAAGATCGTCCGGCTGCCTTTTGCTTTTCCGGCTATGATCATGCTGTGCGGGGTTTTCATCCCCGGACATGGAATCAGATATTCTGTACCCACATGGTATTTCTGCAGTGTCTCTTTCAATTTCTTCCCATATTCATCTGAGCCAATCCGTGATATCAATTCCACATTCGCGCCCCATTTTCCGCACAGACATGCCGCATTGAAGGCAGGTCCTCCTCCGCACTCGAAATATTCCAAAACCCGGTATTTCCTGTTTTCCTCTATCGCTCCTTCAATAGGCACTGTGATATCATAAGCGGACTGCCCGATACAAAATATGTTCATTTCTTATTCCTTTCCCTTCTTATCCTCCGGGCATAATTCTTTACATAGAATATGGCGGAGCAGTCCCCCGTACTTTTCTTTTGTCTTCATGATCTCATATCCTCTCCTCTGCACATTGGAGAGGCTGTATATGTTATCCGGATGGACTGTGGCTAATAAATATCGGAATCCCCTTCTTTTCATCTCTTCCTCACACACTTCCATCATCCGCCTTTGAAGATGATACCCTCTGTACTGCGGACGGACAGCGGCGATATCCATGTGCGCGGTCACACTCCTCTGTTCTTTCGTATATCCAAGGTCAAATCCCATATTTTCCTCTTTTTCTCCCGGTATATCCACGAGAAACAGACCGGCAATGACGCCGTCTTCCGCTTCTGCAACTACTACATATCCGATCTTGTCATTTTCCAGATGTTCTTTTACATATAATTCTCCTGAATTGGAAAACCATTCTGAATTTTCCATGTTGTCCACAATATCTCTTATGATCTCACAGATTTGTTCTGCATCTGTCTTTCTTGCAGGGCGAATGCAAAATGTGTGGCCCATCGCCTTATCTATTGCCCGATCATAGGCCTTTCTTGTATCCGGGTCAAAGCAGACCATCGTCACTTCTTCTATCCGGCTTCCGCTTTTCAGAAACCGAAGGATTGTTCTCACTGCAATTTCTGCTGCCTTTTCCACAGGGAAACCGTACACTCCCGTACTGATAGAAGGAAATGCTACTGTCTGAAGTCCATATTCCTCCGCCAGGAGCAGGCTGTTGTGATAACAAGACTCCAGAAGTTCTTCCTCTTTTTTGCTTCCCCCGCGCCAGACTGGCCCAGGTGTATGAATCACATATCTTGCAGGCAGACGGAATCCCTGCGTAATCTTTGCCTGTCCGGTCTCACATCCATGAAGCTTCCTGCATTCTTCCAGGAGCATCGGTCCGGCCGTTCGATGGATAGCACCATCCACTCCACCCCCTCCCAACAGGGATGTGTTTGCAGCATTGACAATCGCGTCTACCTTGTATGTCGTAATATCTCCCGTTTCAATTTTCAATCTTCCCATTTGCCGCCTCCAAACCATTTTCTTTTCCCCAGTTTTTTACAATTTCCGGAACCTCTAAAAGAGACTCGGCAACACAGTCGATATGCTCCATAAGGTCCTCATCCGGCTCTGTCAAATCGGGAATCATCAAAACTTTACAGCCGGCACCATGTGCCGAATATATACCGTTTGGCGCATCTTCCACTGCAAGACAATCTTCCGGTTTTTCCCCCATCTTCCGACACGCGTACAGATATACATCCGGAAATGGCTTTCCCCTTTCTACCATGGTCGCACAGACAATCTCATCAAACAAATCATAAATGCCGGTCTGCTGCAAATATACTCTTGTCCTCTCCTCATCTGTAGCTGTCACTACCGCCGTCCTTATATGCATTTTCCTCAGTGAGGCCAGCGCCTCGTCCACTCCCGCTTTTTTCTCTACCCCATACTTTTCCAGGTGCTGCTTCATCAGCTCCTTCCTGCGTTCCCGGATAGCCATGTAGTCAAAACCAGCTCCGTATTTTTCCGCAAAATAAGGTGCCGCATATGTACTTGCAAAGCTCCGAAACTGACAGGCTTCCTCTATCGTGAGTGCAAACCCTGCCTCTTTGGCCGCCTGCACCCAGAATCTCGTCAGATATTTTTCTGTATCGATCAATGTTCCGTCCATATCAAATAACACTGTCCGTATCATGCGCTCTCCCTCCGCCGGCTTTCTCTGTCTGCCAGATGCCATTCATCATTTCTACCTTCAAGCTCTCTACCGCGCCGTCTCCGTGGACATGGATCTCAAACATTCCCATATCCGACTGCTGATAAAATTTTTTTGTCCCGGAATCTTCCCCGTCATTCAAAAAAACTTCACATACATTTCTGTCCACAAAAACTTCTACCTTTGTTACCATCTGTGTTTCTGCAGGATAAAGAATATTCTTGGATCCCATTCCAACTGTGCGGAATCTTGTCTGCCCGTTCTGCTGCTCAAGATAGAGCTTTCGATCCTTCCATTTAAAAAGTGTCATCCGAAAGTCTGCCGCCTCTTTCATTTGAAGCTTTACGTGATATGTATTTCCTTTGATTGTCTCCAGCTTTACCCGGGAATCTTTGCCTTCATAGAGCGTCTCCCCTATCTGTCCATAGATTGCCGGCAGCGGATTCCGATACAGTTTTCCATCTCGGATATAAGTAATCCTCGGGATGCTCATACTGCCGCATCCTCCATTTTGAGACTTCACATGTTCTTTTAATGTATCCCGTATCCATCCGATGGATACGATACCATTTCTTGTCTTCACAGACTGGACAGCATAGAGGTCGCCTCCGAAATCATAGAGTCCCCTTTTCTCCGGATGAAATCTGTCCTGGTACCACTCGCCGATATAGTAATAAACGCCGTTCTTTCTCCCTGCTTCGTCCCGGTGTCCACAGTACCCAACTGTAAGGATCCATTTTCCACCGGTGCGGAAAAGATCCGGACATTCCAAAGGAAATGCATGATCTGCCTCCAGCTCCTCAAAGGCTGTCCCGTCATAGGTCCAATGATGGAGATTTCGTGATGTATAAAGTGCGATAGCCGGATACTCTTCTGTCCCTGTGCCCAAAAGCATTTTATATATTCCATTTTCCACAAAGACTTTGGGGTCTCTGATATCTTTTAAAAGTCCTTTTTCCTGTTCTTGGATCAATGGTTCTTCCCGCTCAAATTCAAGTCCATCTCTTGATTCTTTCACGACCTGGTATTCCATCATCTCGCTTGGCTCTTCCCTCCTGGATATGTGTCTTGTAAAGAATAGTCTCATTTTCTCATCCTGATCAACAAACGCATGCCCGGAAAACGCCCCTCCCACAAGAGACGGATCTTCCAGAAGCTCTGTCTGAGGTTCTATACAGACCGGAAGATGTGTCCAATGTACCATATCTTTGGTTACAGCATGGCCCCAGTACATGTTATCCCATTCCTCTGAAAACGGATGGAACTGGTAAAACAGATGATAATAGTTGCGGTAAAAACAGAACCCGTTCGGGTCATTCATCCAGCCTTTGAACGGCATAAAATGATATTGTGTCCGCATCGGTGTGTCGTACCATTCCCCAAGGTCTTGTTTTTCGTATGTACTCCCATCCTGCAAAAAGCAGACGCCTTTCTCCATGATCTGATCCAACCCGCTTAGATATGCATAAGAAATGTCGCAGTCTGCTGTATAAAGCTCATAAGCAGTCCCCTGATTTACTGCCATGCGTATCCATTGCCGGTACTTTGTCGTCCGTATCGTCTTGTACACTCCTCCGGAAATAACCTGGATCGTCCCTGTCTTCCCCGGTTTTGTCTTTATAAACAACTCCAGTCGTCTGTATTTCTGTGTATGAATGATCATGTCCTCGCCCTCCTGTCGCAGCAGGCCGTACCTCAACTCAGCCTTCGTTTGTTGTTTTACATCTACTTTAGTATACCACAAAAACAGTGCCCTTTGCAGCAAAACGGCATCTTACCTCCCTTCTTCGTAAGTAAGATGCCGTCTCTTTTCCGTTATCCTATAAAATGGAACGCTGCGATTACGATTGTCGTGCCGATGACTGCTATCATTGCAGTCAAAAAGCCAACTGTAACCCATCTCGGAAGCGTTTGCGCATTCTTTGGTATCTCATCTCCTGGCGCCGTAGAAAGCTCCGCTTCAGAAAGAACCGATTCGATAATTTCCATCGCTCTGGATGCATCCAGCTCATCCACATAGATTTTCTCTCCATAGATAGAGTTTCCGGTATATACATCCATGGCTCCTCCGCTTCCCGGAGCTTCCCGAAATCCCTGGATATGATTTCTGTGAAGTGCTTCCAGGAGCATTTCAGCCTCTACCCTGTCTCCCGCCGTATAAATCTTTACCGGCTTCATTGCCTCTACAGCTTCTTTTCTCGCTTTCACTGCCATAAAAACACCTCCGCCCCACATATCGGATCATCGGATTTTCAGTTGTTCGTATAGAATCATTATAGCCCTGTTCTTTTCTTTTTTCAATCGATAAATCTTTCTCTCCGCTCTTGACATTTTCTTGATTTAGATCTATTATGATATCAAAATAATATCATTTCAACTCATACATTAATAGGAGGAATCAGTTATGGAGAACAGTCAAAATGTAACTTTGGAAGAACGGATTTTACACGCCAAGAACGGGTTTGTGATGCTTTTTTTCTTTCTTCTCATAACCGCCGCCGGAATTGCAGCTTGCATCGCTGGTCCTGTTCTATCTGAGTCCGGGATGCTTTCCGATAGAGCTGCTGTCGCCATTTTTTCCGTCGGTATGCTGATCGTGATCGCAGCCATCATTGGGCTGTGCGGACTGAAAGTACTTAATCCAAACGAAGCCATTGTACTTGCATTATTCGGGAAATATTACGGCACCATCAAGAAATCCGGATTTTTCTGGGTCAATCCATTCTGTACGGCTATCAATCCTGTACGGAAGAGTTCCATCACTGTAGGAAGCGGCGGCCACACTTCTGTAAGTACCGGAGTCAAAAAGATCTCTCTGAAAACCATGACACTTGACAATGCGAAGCAGAAAGTAAACGACGAACTTGGAAACCCGGTAGAAATCGGAGCAGTTGTCATCTGGAAAGTTATCAACCCTACACAGGCTGTCATCAATGTAGAGAACTACAAAAACTATCTCTCCATTCAGTGCGATGCTATTATTCGAAACACTGCCCGAAAATATCCGTATGACGTAAATGAAGGAGAGGATGAAAAGTCACTTCGCGGAAGCAGTCAGGAAATCGCGCACATCATGAGTCTGGAACTCCAGGAAAAAGTAGAAAATGCAGGTATTCAAATCCTTGATGTGCGGATTACCCATCTTGCCTACGCTCCGGAAATCGCATCCGCAATGCTTCAGAGACAACAGGCAGCCGCCATTATCGATGCAAGACAGAAGATCGTGGAAGGCGCTGTCGGAATGGTAGAGATGGCTCTTGACAAATTAAACGAAAATGATATCGTAGAGCTGGACGAGGAACGAAAAGCGGCCATGGTAAGCAATCTCCTCGTTGTCCTCTGCGGAAACAAAGATGCACAGCCGATCGTTAACAGCGGAACCCTCTATTAAAATAAAAGAAAAGGCGGGACACATTTTGGAAAAGAAAACAAGCGATAAGGGAAAAGCCAAAAAGCAGGTTCCTTTGCGGCTCTCTCAGACTCTTTATAATGAAATTGCCCAATGGGCAGAAGATGATTTCCGTTCTATGAACGGACAGATTGAATATCTTTTGACAGAGTGTGTGAAATACCGGAAACGAACGCAAAATAAACAAAACATGGAAGAATCTATATAAAAGAAAAACTGCGGGGATCTGTTTCAGATTCCCGCAATTTTTCTTTTTTTCATTTATCATACCATTCCCAACAGGTGTGTCGCTACCTGGAAGTAGATCAGGATAGATCCTGCATCTACAATCGTTGTGATCAACGGCGCAGCCATGATGGCCGGGTCGACATGCAGTTTCTTTGCGAATAATGGCAGAATACATCCGATGATCTTAGCCATAATAATAGTTGCCGTAAGAGAAATGGCAATGAGGACTGCCATCATCGGGTCATGATAACGTACCATGATATAGATTCCGTTTGTCACTGCGAGGACGACTCCCACAAGCAGAGCGACCCGGAATTCTTTAAACACGACACGGAAAATATCCTGGAAATGAATCTCGTCCAGAGCAAGGCCACGGATTACAAGAGTGGAGCTCTGAGATCCACAGTTTCCGCCCGTATCCGTAAGCATCGGGATAAAGGATACAAGGAGAGGCAATGCCGCAAATGCCGCTTCGTACCGCGCGATGATCGTCTGTGTGATGGTAGCGGAGAGCATCAAAACAAGAAGCCATCCAATCCGGTTTTTTGCATGTACTGCAACTGAAGTCTCAAAATACGTTTTTTCACTTGGATTCAAGGCGTTCATGATCTCCATATCTTCCGTGGTTTCGTCCACTATGACATCCAAAGCGTCATCGATAGTCACGATTCCCACCATATATCCCTGCATATCCAGTACCGGGAGCGCCAGCAAATCATATTTGGCAAACAACCGTGCCGTCTCCTCCTGATCCGTGTGAGTCGTGACGGATATGATTTCCGTCTCCATCAGTTCTTCCATCTGCAGATCATCATCCATCGTCATCAGGTCTTTCGCCGAAACAATCCCTATCAACCTGCGGTTTTCCAAAATATAGCACGTATAGATCGTCTCCTTGCGAATTCCCGTTTCCTTTATATGAGCCATGGCCTCTTTGACGGTCGTTGTTTTCTTGAGATCCACATACTCCGTCGTCATAATGCTCCCCGCACTGTCTTCCGGGTAGTTCAGGATCGTATTGATCTGGTCTCGCTTTTCCTTACTTACATGATCAAGGATCCTTGTCACTAAATTCGCCGGAAGTTCTTCCAGCAAATCAACAGTATCATCCATGTAAAGATCGTTTAGTAATTCCTGCAGTTCCTTCTCCGTAAACATCTCAACCAGGTACACCTGCATGGAGCTGCTCATCTGAGCAAACACATCCGCCGCTTTTGACTTCTCAATGAGGCGAAATGCCTGAATCAGCTCTTTATCTTCCAGATCGGCAAGGAGAGCTGCAATGTCCACAGTATTCATCACTTCCAGAATACTTCTCACTGCCTTGAACTCTTTCTTTTCCAGAAGATCCATAAAAATCTGTTTGTTCATAGCAATACCTTCTTTCTTTGTTCAATTTTTTCTGATCCGTATACTTCTTCGAGTCATAACTGCCTCCTGCGTCCATTACACTCACCTGCCTTTCTTCTATTATCTTTTTACTGCAAGCCTTGTGATCATATATATCCGTATTTTTACACATAAAATAAAAAAGCCTCCGGAATCTCATTCCGGAGGGATCACATGCCTTGCTCATCTGCATTTTCATACGTTCAAGCTTTAGTATCACAGGGCGTATCAACTGCATTAGGTTATGCCTTCTTTTCGACATACCCTGCTAACCAGCGCATTGTGTCTCCACAAATCTGCGGCAGCAATCTTAGGTTTCCCAAATCCCTGTGGTAACCTCACCTACCGAATTATTTCCTTTACCATCATACTTCCCCTTCCACATTCTGTCAAGTTTTTATTTCATTCTTTCCAAATGTGCTATATACTAAAGATTAGTATGAAGGCTGATTTCGCCTTTCCATTTCACATAATCAAGGAGGCTGATACTTTGCGGATACTGATTGCAGAAGACGAAAAAGATTTAAACCGGATCCTTACCTCTAGACTTAGAGAGGAGCATTACAGTGTGGACTCTTGCCTGAACGGCCAGGAAGTCTTGGACTATCTTGCCTGTGCAGAATATGATGCGCTGATCCTCGATATCATGATGCCTGTTATGGACGGACTGACTGTCCTAAAGACAATACGCAGGCGTCGGATCAATACCCCCGTTCTTCTTCTGACTGCAAAAGACAGCATTGAAGACCGGGTCGCTGGGCTGGATGCAGGGGCAAATGATTATCTTGTAAAGCCGTTCGCATTTGAAGAACTTTTAGCCAGGATCCGTGTGCTGCTGCGCCGTCCTTCGGCCACTCCAACCAACTGTTTACAGATCGCCAACCTGAAAGTGCTTCTTGACACCCACCAAGTCTACCGCGGCGACACAGAGATCAAACTGTCCGGGAAAGAATTCTCTCTGCTCCGCTATATGATCCAGAACGAAGGTATCGTACTTTCCCGCGCAAAGCTGGAACAGCACATCTGGAACTATGATTTTACAGGGGGATCCAACGTTATTGATGTCTATATCCGGTATCTGCGCCGGAAGATTGACGACGGATACGAACCAAAATTGATCCACACAGTCCGGGGCGCCGGATATGTATTGAGGAAGCCATTATGAAACGCATGTCATTAAAACTGAAACTCACACTTATTTATACATTTTTCATGATGCTTGTAACGTGTGTAGCTCTTGGAATCTTATTTTCCCTCAGCAACAAAGAAGTACTTTCCTCCAAAAGAATGCAGCTTCAAAAGCATGTTCAGGAAAGTATGGAAGATATTGGATCCGATGCTGGAAAACTGAAAGTGGATTCCGATTTTTATAATCTGGAGGACAATATCTATCTTTCCCTTTACGGAACAAACGGAGATTTTCTGTACGGACGCGTTCCATACGGTTTCGACAAACAGCCAGACTTTCAGGACGGAAGGCTGCGTACCATCACGGAAAATTCTTCGGAATGGTTTGTATTTGATTTGGAGTACTATGCAGAAGACTATGGACCTGTCTACATTCGGGGCATTACTTCTGTGACACGGGCGGAGGAAGGTTTCCTCATCACACTCCGCTTTGCCATGATCATTCTGCCGCTTCTTGTGATTCTTACAGCCATCATCGGATACAGGTTTACACGGCGTACGCTGAAACCAGTTCGTCTCATCACAGAAACGGTTCGGAAAATCCAAGCGGACGAAGACCTGTCCCGTCGGGTAGATCTCGGAGACGGAAAGGACGAGATCTACCATCTTGCCAACACTTTTGATCAGCTTTTGGAGCAGCTGGAAAAGGCCTTCGGGCGTGAGAAACAGTTTACATCTGATGTCTCCCATGAGCTTCGAACACCCATTACCGTCATCCTTACCCAGTGTGACGCCCTTCTCACAGATCCGACACTGACATCCAGTCAGCGGGCCCAGTTGGAACTGATTGAGCGCAAAGCACAGAATATGGCACAGATGATTTCCCAGCTCCTTCTCCTATCCAGAGCAGACCAGGGACGCCAAAAGCTTACCCTTGAGTGCCTGAATATCAGCGAACTCATGGAAATGACAGCGGAAGAACAGCAATTGCTTGCCCATGAAAAGCAGATTACAATCCACCAGGAAATCGAACCGGACATCTGGTACAATGTAGATGAAACATTCTTCATCCGCATGCTGACAAACCTCTTTTCCAACGCGGTGTCCTATGGAAAACAAGGCGGAAACATATACGCCCGCCTGTCTGTACAGAACAATTTCATCACAGGCTCCATAGAAGATGACGGCATCGGCATCTCCAAAGACGTTCTGCCCCATATCTGGGAACGATTCTACCGGGCAGACACCTCACGCACTGATTCGGGACATTCGGGGCTTGGACTTTCCATGACCAAATGGATCGTGGAAGCGCACGGGGGAACTATTACTGCAGAAAGCGAACTCGGAAAAGGCAGCACATTTACATTTCTCCTTCCACTAAAATAGTTTTCTGTTATCAGAAAAAGAGTCTTGGGACTATACTCCAAGACTCTTTTTTTACATATCTTTAGTATGAGATATAAGCATGCCGCATGTGATTACTGCCACACAAAATGCAGCTATAAAATACCACAGATTTTCAAACCGAAATCCATTGTTCAACATTAATCTATATCCCCAGAAAGCAGGGAAAATGCGTCCTGACATTTCCAGAAAATTTGGCAGCAAATCAGCAGGAAACATGATCCCCGAAAGCAGGATAGATGGTAAAAATACAAGCTGTGCGATCATTGTTAGCTTCGCCTGATTTTTTACGATCAGTCCCAATATACTTCCAATGCTGAGCGATACCACTATGTATATGGCAAGCGCAAGAAAAAATCTCGGTAAATGTATCGGTAAAATCGCCTCAAACAATACAGGGGCAAACAGCAGTATAATAATACAGGTAATCATCAAATGGACAAATGTGGAAAAAAACATCGTGACAAGACCTAAGTATAAAGGCACTCCGTTTGCCTTATAAACCTTTTTTACATCGCTTCCATAAGTTTCCATCAGCGATGGCGGCAATCCGATAAATGCTCCCATTGAAACGCTCATCACGATCATAGATTGTATCAGCGTATCTCTCATCTTAGGCATAACAGATGTAAAAATACCGCCCATGAGAAGGAAGAAAATAAGAGGAACGATATAGCAGGTAACCAACAAAGATTTGCTTCTTATATCCAGTTTCCACTGTAACGCAGCGCCATACAAAAAACCACTCATGATCCTTCCCTCCTTGCCATTTCAATAAAATGCTGTTCAAGTGTACCTTTATCAACTTTAATATCCAACACTCCAATACCCCTGTGTTTTAATTCTCCGAGCAGGGAAAGTAAGGCATCTTCTATATTATCCGTTTCAAAAGTGTTGGTCCCTTGCTGCGTTTTGATATGAATACGGTATTTTTTCCCAACTTTTTCGGTCAGCTCCGAAACCGTACCACAAAAAGCAATCTTGCCGCCATTCAAAATTGCAATACGGTCGCATAATGTTTCTACTTCCGCCATATCATGGCTTGCTAGCACAATCGTTTTGCCTTTGGATTGAAGTTTTCGGATTTGTTCGTGCAGTGACAGCCTGCCTTCCACATCAACTCCCGCCGTTGGCTCATCAAGAAAAATAATATCCGGATTGCCGACAAGTGCAAGAGCGAGGTGTAATCGCCTTTTTTGCCCTGTTGACAGCTGGATATATTGTTTCTTTTCCATTTCTTTTATACCGAGATTCTCAATCATAACATCGTCAATCTTTGCCTTATTCCATTTCGCAAACAGTTTTACAGCTTCCATTGGTTTCATGTGAGAAGGCAAAGATGATGATTGTAACTGAATCCCCATTTTACCGTTTACCGTGATCATACCGCTGTCATAAGTTCTCAAACCTTCGATACATTCAAAAGCAGTTGTCTTTCCTGCTCCGTTTACGCCAAGCAAGGCAAAAATCTCTCCTGGCTCGACCTGAAAATCAAGTCCTTTGAGAACCACATGGCTGCCATAACTTTTCTTTAATTCACAAACCTGTATAGCACTTCTCATTTTTTTGCCTCCTCAAACGGATTCACTCCGAGCCTGGAAAAGTACACCTGCAAAGCTGGCTCTAAATAATCGTTCACGATTTTTTGCTTTTCTTCCCATGCATTTGCTGCAGTATCAATCTGTCCAATTTCCATCAGTTTGGGCAGCATGCTCATATCTCCGTTCGTAAACTCCATGATCAATTCCCAATACATTTTTGTAATCTGTTGGCTTTTTTCGCTTTCAGGCAGCACATTGTCTTTTTTTAACCGTACAATTTCATCACTCAAATGGTTAAATCTTTCCATAAAGTCCAACCCGCTTTTTTTATCAAATTGACCGCGTATATGGTCAAGCGTATCATCGTCGAAGAGCTTAATGAGGTAGTAAAATTCATTGTTCATCTGCAGATTGACGATAATATCCGCATATTTTTTAAAATTTACTGTCTTCATTTGCAGCACTTCTGCTTTTAACTGTTCTATCGCCGTCAAAGAAGCGGTCAGCTGATCTATTTTTTTACGTATATTATTTGCCTGCTCTGTAAGAGCGTTTGCAACATCGGAAGGTGTCTCTAAAGAAATCAGATGTTGTTTTATATCGTCCAAAGAAAACCCCAGTGATTTCAAAGATATAATCTGATGAAGGGTAATCAAATCCTTATCTGTATAAAGCCTTCGCCCTCCCTCGCTTTCTGCTGATGGGGAAAGCAGCCCTTCTTTATCGTAGTATTGCAAAGTACGGACGGTAACGCCCATTTTCTTTGCCATTTCTCCAACTGTCATAAACCCCGGCGGTATTGCTCTGTATTTTGCCATAATCATTTCGCCTCCTGACACATATTATAGATCATTACGCTGCGTCACGAGCAATACTATATTTGAGAAAAGACAACCTTAAGGACATGACACGCGGTAAATACGGGTACCTGCCTTTCGAACATTTAAGGAAAAATTTGGGAATTACTGTTAAATAAAAATAGAAAAGCAACGTATTTCCGCTGTTTCTCGGCACTTTTTTAATGAAAAATCCTTCTCAAAAAAAATTTAAAAAGTTTTGAGATTTAATCTTCCTTTAATCTTGGAATCCTATACTTTAATCAACAACAAACAAGAAACAAAAAACAAGCCGGAAGGCGAAAGGAGAATTTATTATGAAGAAAAGATATATTTTAACAGCACTTATCTCTGCAACATTACTTGGTCTCGCAGCAGGATGCGGAAGCGGAAAAGATATCGGCGAAGCCGAAGCTAAAAAAGTAGCTCTGGAAAACGCAGGCGTTCAGGAATCCGATGCCACAAGAATCCGTGTCTCCAAAGACAGAGATGACGGAATGACAATCTATGATGTACAATTTGATGTAAATGAAAAAGAATATGACTACGAAATCAACGCAGAAAACGGCGAAATCCTAAGCTCTGATGTTGACACCGATGAAAACTATGCAAACCAGCAAAATCAGAATGGTGCCACCGACACAGGAAATACGGCCCAAAATAATAATACCAACACAACCGATGACACCCAGCAGCAGAATACACAAACTACAAACAATGCAAACGTAAAAATCAGCGAGGCAGATGCAAAAAAAGCCGCTCTGGACAGAGTACCTGGAGCCTCCGAAACTGATTTAAAAATGGAACTGGAATTTGATGACGGCAAATACACTTACGAAGGAGATATCATCTATCAGCAAAAAGAATACGAATTTGAAATTGACGCAAATACAGGCACATTTCTAAAATGGAGCGAAGAAAACCTGTAAGTCTAAGGGTTTTACAGATGATATGGGGACGTGTTCCGACTAGCAGGTACACGAAGTAGAAATCCAGAAAATGTCAGTAAACCGCGGAAATTCAATAAAAATCACGGGGACGTGTTCCGATCAGTCGGAACACGTCCCCGTTCTTTGTTTTTCTAAATTTTTGTTATTTTTCATACAATTCTATCTGTACCGTATAGTCCAGTTTTTGTTCTGGTTCGACAAATTTGAGTCTTTTTTGTTTTCTCATTTGGTCTCGTCCATCCGGATAGCAGTTTCCACATTCCAATCCCAGCACGTAGTCTCTTACCCCCATCATTTTCCATTCAGTAAAGCTGTCTAGTTTTTGGGGATCGAAGTGGAG
>NZ_VIRV01000030.1 GCF_019754295.1 Sellimonas caecigallum
TGAAGAGCCGTGAGCGTGTCTTGAAAACCTATGTGAATGAGGTAAAAAAGAATTACGACTATGTACTGATTGACTGTATGCCCTCTCTTGGCATGATTACCATCAATGCTTTGGCGGCGGCTGACAGTGTGGTTATCCCAACACAGCCGCACTATCTTTCTGCGAAAGGTCTGGAGCTGTTGCTTCGCTCGGTTTCTATGGTCAAGCGGCAGATCAATCCCAAACTGAGGATAGATGGTATTCTGATGACAATGGTAATGCCCCGCACCAACATTTCAAAAGAAATTACTGCTTCGGTGAAAAGTGCATACGGGCAAAGGATCAAGGTTTTTGATACCGAAATCCCCCATTCTATCCGTGCGGTAGAAGCTACCGCAGAGGGAAAGAGTATTTTTGCTTATGACAAAAGCGGAAAGGTGGCCGCTGCCTATGAACAATTAGGAAAGGAGGTGGCAGAAATTGGCGAGAAGCAACGGACACAAAATCGAACTGACCGCATACGATGACCTTTTCCAGACGGATGAAAGCCGTGCGGAAGCAAAACTGAGCAAGATACGGGACATTCCGATTGCGGAAATTGACGAGTTTCCAGATCATCCGTTCAAAGTTTTACTGGACGAGGACATGGAACAGCTTGTTGAGAGCATCAAGAGAAATGGAGTGATGACCCCGGCAACGGTTCGGCTGATGTAGGACGGATTTTGCGGACATTCAAAATAAAAAAGAATGTGGAGGTAACAGACAATGGCAAAATCATTATTTGAGGAACTGGGCGGCAAATACGAAAGGCAAGGGGATTATTTGATACCGTGCTTAACTGTACCCGCCGAAGAAGAACAGGCAATAGGCATCTGGGGGCAACGGCATTTAGATTATCTAAAACAGTACCGTAAAGTTACATACACCAATCTTCTTACAAGCGGCAGGCTAAACGCCTACCTTGCCGACATCAACAGACAGGCACAGGAACGCTTTGAAAGGCTCATAGAGGGTATGAAACAGGCACAGGGCATAACGGAACAGCTAAAGGCAGAAAACGCCTTAGAATGGACAGGATGCCTCAATAACATAAGGGCTTGTGCGAGGGAGATTGTGGAAAAGGAAATTATTTTTGCATAAACAGATGATTAGTGGCAGGGGGAAATCCTGCCGCTTTTTCTGCTTTAGTTTGTCAGCTTGACAAATAAAGGGTTAAGGAATATAATTAGATTCAGTATTATACAAGGAGTTAATAAATATGCGGCAAGGTATTCTTAAATAAACTGTCAATTTGATAGTGGGAACAAAAAGTAGCAGTCCCGTTTCACTTTTAATATGGGGCTTAGTTTTTTGTACCCAGTTTAAGAATACTTTTATCATGTAATTTTATATGCCCGAAAACATATAAGTGTTTTGGGGCTATTGGAGTTATTTACCCAGTGATAGGAGTATTTATCACTGGGTATTTTTATGCCCTTTTTTGGGTGTTGATAGGAGGAAAATCACATGAAAATAATTAACTTAGGCATTCTGGCTCACGTTGACGCAGGAAAGACAACATTAACGGAAAGTTTATTGTATACCAGTGGTGCAATTGCAGAACTAGGGAGCGTAGATGAAGGCACAACAAGGACAGATACAATGAATTTGGAGCGTCAAAGGGGAATCACTATCCAGACAGCAGTGACATCTTTTCAGTGGGAGGATGTAAAAGTCAACATTATAGATACGCCAGGCCATATGGATTTTTTGGCGGAAGTATACCGTTCTTTATCCGTATTAGACGGAGCAGTATTATTAGTTTCTGCAAAGGATGGCATACAGGCACAGACCCGTATACTGTTTCATGCACTACAGATAATGAAGATTCCGACAATTTTTTTCATCAATAAAATTGACCAAGAGGGGATTGATTTGCCAATGGTATATCGGGAAATGAAAGCAAAGCTTTCTTCGGAAATTATAGTGAAGCAAAAGGTTGGGCAGCATCCCCATATAAATGTAACGGACAATGACGATATGGAACAGTGGGATGCGGTAATTATGGGAAACGATGAACTATTAGAGAAATATATGTCAGGGAAACCGTTTAAAATGTCAGAACTGGAACAGGAAGAAAACAGGAGATTCCAAAACGGAACGTTATTTCCCGTTTATCACGGAAGCGCTAAAAACAATCTGGGGATTCGGCAGCTTATAGAAGTAATTGCCAGTAAATTTTATTCATCAACGCCTGAAGGTCAATCTGAACTATGCGGGCAGGTTTTTAAGATTGAATATTCAGAGAAAAGGCGGCGTTTTGTTTATGTGCGTATATATAGCGGAACATTGCATTTGAGGGATGTTATTAGAATATCTGAAAAAGAGAAAATAAAAATCACAGAGATGTGTGTTCCGACAAACGGTGAATTATATTCATCCGATACAGCCTGCTCTGGTGATATTGTAATTTTACCAAATGATGTTTTGCAGCTAAACAGTATTTTGGGGAACGAAATACTGTTGCCGCAGAGAAAATTTATTGAAAATCCTCTCCCTATGCTCCAAACAACGATTGCAGTAAAGAAATCTGAACAGCGGGAAATATTGCTTGGGGCACTTACAGAAATTTCAGATGGCGACCCTCTTTTAAAATATTATGTGGATACTACAACGCATGAGATTATACTTTCTTTTTTGGGGAATGTGCAGATGGAAGTCATTTGTGCCATCCTTGAGGAAAAATATCATGTGGAGGCAGAAATAAAAGAGCCTACTGTTATATATATGGAAAGACCGCTTAGAAAAGCAGAATATACCATCCACATAGAAGTCCCGCCAAATCCTTTCTGGGCTTCTGTCGGGTTGTCCATAGAGCCGCTCCCTATTGGAAGCGGAGTGCAGTATGAAAGCAGAGTTTCACTTGGATATTTAAATCAATCGTTCCAAAATGCGGTTATGGAGGGGGTTCTTTATGGCTGCGAGCAGGGGCTGTATGGATGGAAAGTGACAGACTGTAAAATCTGTTTTGAATATGGATTGTATTATAGTCCTGTAAGTACCCCCGCAGACTTTCGGCTGCTTTCCCCTATCGTATTGGAGCAGGCTTTAAAAAAAGCAGGGACAGAACTATTAGAGCCATATCTCCACTTTGAAATTTATGCACCGCAGGAATATCTCTCACGGGCGTATCATGATGCTCCAAGGTATTGTGCAGATATTGTAAGTACTCAGATAAAGAATGACGAGGTCATTCTGAAAGGAGAAATCCCTGCTAGATGTATTCAAGAATACAGGAACGATTTAACTTATTTCACAAATGGGCAGGGAGTCTGCTTGACAGAGTTAAAAGGATACCAGCCAGCTATTGGTAAATTTATTTGCCAACCCCGCCGCCCGAATAGCCGTATAGATAAGGTTCGGCATATGTTCCACAAGTTAGCTTAACAGCTTGCAAAAGTCATATAAAATGAGATTTGAAAGGATTAGAGACTAATTATGATGAAATGCGAATGGATATTGTGTCCTGTTTGTGGGAGCAAAACCCGTAATAAAATTAGGAAGGACACTGTTTTGGAGAATTATCCCCTTTATTGTCCAAAATGCAGACAAGAAAGATTGATTAAAGTTGACAACTTGAAGATAACTGTCATCAAAGAGCCAGACGCTTAAGACGCAGAGCCGATGAAATTGTGGAACAATTCACGAATCATCGGCTCTTTTTGTTTCGTATTTGAAAGAACAAACTCACCAAATAAAAAAAACGATATTCGGGTGGGTTATTTTGTTATACCCTAAATTACCCTCTGAATTTGTTTTTAAATTTGGAGGGATTTTTTTATGTCCTTTTTTCGGGCAGTTATCTATCTGCTCATACGAAGCAAAATTTATCAATACATAGCATATCAGAGAACGGCAGGAAACCAGTTAAAAAAATTTCTGCCAGTGCAACGGTACTTCTCACCTTGAAAGTAGAAGTACAATCTCCATACAATAGAATTACTATTTCCTATAACCGTAAAGGTCACAGAGCCTTTGCGGTTTTTCTTTTGTCGATTTTTGTTGGAAAGTGCCGTAGGGCTGTTTCTGATATGCGGTGTCGTTCTCCGCCTCTCCATCTGGATTTTTTACATTTCAAAAATTCAGATGGGAGGTATTTATGGTGAAATATGCACCAAGAAAGGTATATATCAGAGAAAGTGGCGGCTATGTGGAATTATCCTACACGGAGTTCTGCCGTTGCAGGGAATCCGACCAGACCTATATGGACAAGCTGTTTATCCCCATTCAAGGCTGTCTGCTTGAAGTCGTGAGGGAGCAATACACAGACTTCTACCGTGACAAGGAACGGTGGCGTTATCTGCAAAAATTAGATACAAAGAATAGACTGCTATCTCTCGACGGATTTACGGACAGCGAGGGGAATCCTCTGGACTTTATCACTGATGAAGCGGTGGACATTGCAGAAACCGTTGTCAATGCGGTCATGGTGGACAGGCTGAAAGCCGCCCTGCCTTTGCTGTCGGATAGTGAACAGGAGCTGATACAGGCAATCTTTTTTGACGGACTTTCCGAGCGTGAAGTCGGGGCGAGGTTGGGCATAACCCAGAGCGTTGTAAACAAACGCAAAGCCAGAATCCTAATAAAACTAAGAAAGATAATAGAAAATTAAAATTTAAGGCGTTCAGCCCCCTTGTTTTTTCCTTTGGGAAGATGAGGGGGCTTTTCTCTGCCCTCTCAATCAATTCTGATTGGAGGAAGTAAGAATGGCATACAACCACGGACGGGAGGACAGGAAATGGCGTATCTGGAAAGAAGCGGAGGAAAAGCTGCTGCGTGAGTGCGGCGTTGATGAAGCGACCATTGAGCAGATACGCATGGCGGACAGGGCAGACTTCAATTCCAACAGGCGGTTTTACCGATGGACGAATGACGTTGCGGAATATCTTGAGGACATGGCAGGCAGGGAGCGGCAGGCGGAAGTGGGTACGGTTGCGGAGTTACTGGAAGAGATTGAGAGCGAAAATCTCTATCAAGTATTAGTCACGGTGGACGGGCGTACCTTGAAAATCGTCCTGCTGAAAATGCAGGGGTATTCCACAAAGGAGATTGCCCCGCTTGTGCATTTGACGACTGGTGCCATCTATGCGAGGTTAGACCATCTGCGGAAGAAGCTGCGGAAAATTTTATAGCTTCTAAAACAGCCTGCCATCCTGCGGGCTACTGGGTGAGGGATGGAAATCCCCTCACTCATTTTTTGCAGGAGGACAACAGGATGGCATACAGGGTTAAGGCATACACGCTTCGGGAGGAATCCACGGAAAGCGGCACAAGGTATTTTATCAGCTTTAAGGACGGGCAGGGCAAATCCCACGAGTTGGAAGTGTCGGAACAGTTCTTTATGGAGTTTCGGCAGATGGAGCGCAGGAACAGGAATCTTTTCTAATGGGACGAGCGGCACAGGGAGTTTAACGAGGTATGGGACGAAACCCTTTACAGACGGGCGTTGCGTGTGCCTAAGAGCCTTGATGAACGCATGGTTGAGGAAGAACGGAATGAAACGCTCTATAAGGCGGTTGGGAGCCTTCCAGAGATACAAAGGCGGCGTTTCCTGCTCTACTACGAGTATGAGTTCAATTTTTACCAAATCGCCGCTATGGAGCATTGCACCGCTTCGGCAATACAGAAATCTGTTGCGATTGCAAAGGAGAAAGTAAAGGCGGAAATTGAAGAAATATCTCCAACCGTGACCGACACCGCCCGAAAAAGAAATCTGTTTTTTATTTGTGTGGGATTGGCGGCATTACATACTCTCACTTTTTTCCGTGGGAGTAAATCTATTTTTAAGGAGGTCAACGCCTATGTGCAACGAAAACAAAGACACCGCCCGAAAGGAGGAAAGCCATGCAGAAGTTACAGACAGTCAACGCCGAAACGCTCCTTTATGAACCGCTTGAGAAACCATCCTTTGTGGTGGACAGCCTTATCCCGACAGGCTTATCGCTGTTCTGCGGCTCACAGAAGATAGGCAAAAGCTGGCTCATGCTGAAGCTATGCTTATGCGTGTCGCAGGGAATCCCTTTATGGGATATGCCGACAATGGAGGGCGATGTGCTTTACCTCTGCCTTGAGGACACGTTCTGCCGCATACAGGACAGGTTATTTCGTTTGACGGACGAAGCAAGCGGGCGGCTCCACTTTGCCGTGGCAAGCTGCAAGCTGTCAGACGGTCTTATCGTGCAGCTTGAAGATTATCTGAAAGATTACCCAGACAGCAGGCTCATTGTCATTGATACCTTGCAGAAAGTCCGTACAGCTTCAAAAGACAATGCCTATGCAAGCGACTATGGGGACATCTCCCTCATCAAAGACTTTGCCGACAGGCACTCTCTGGCGGTCATTGTCGTACACCACATCCGAAAGCAGAATGACAGCGACGTGTTCAACAAGGTGTCTGGGACGACAGGATTAACGGGGAGTGCGGACGCTACCTTTGTTCTGGAAAAGGAGAAACGTGCGTCTGACACCGCCAAGCTGTATGTGACGGGCAGGGACACGCCTTATCAGGAATACACGCTGCGTTTCCGTGATTGCCGTTGGGAGCTTGTGGAGCGGAAAACGCAGGAGCAGCTTGCGAAAGAAACGATACCAGATGTCCTTTTTCGGTTGGTGGATTTTATGAGGGATAAGGAAGAATGGATAGGCACGGCAACGGAACTGTTAGCCGCTATGGGGGAAACGGAAACCATACCCACGGTGATTACGAAATGGCTGAATGAATACCGCACCACATTTTTAAGCGAGAACCGTATCTGCTACCAGTACAGCCGCAGGAAAGACGGCAGGCGGATTGCCCTTGCAAGGAGGGCGGGTGACAGCGGTGATGGTGGTGACAGCGATATTAGGATACCCCCCTGTTACTGTCATTGACGCTTAAAGCCATGTAAAGCTGGCGGCTCTGCCCTGCGGGTGACAGCAGTGACGGTGGTGACAGTGATTTTAGGATACCCTGCCGCTGTCATCCCTACGGGAGAACACCCCGTAAACGCAAAATGCAGGCGTGAGATTTACTCGCCCTTTTCGGTCGTGTAAAACCACCCCTGCGGTCAGAAAAATCATTCCGATTTTTCCGACTGCGTTTACAGGGTGTAACACACTACACTTTGCCCTGCAAAGTCGTGTGCCAGACGTTCCCTCTGGACTCCCTTAAGGCAGGGCTGTGCCCTGCTATCCTACGCCTTACGGCTTCGGATAAAAGAATGGCGGCATGACGGTGACGGCTCTTGCGAGGGGGGTATCCCAAAAACACCGTCATCATCGACATGACCGTCATGCAGGGGGTGAGGGTGACAGTTGCGGCAGTCGGCAGGGGGTATCCCAAAACTGCTGTCACCACCGTCACCGCTGTCACCCCAAAGGACGGTCACCCGCCGAAAGAAAGGAGGAATCCGCCTATGCCTTATGCAATCCTGCGTTTCCAGAAACGAAAAGCGGGCGGCGTTGCGGCTTGTGAACGCCACAACGAGCGGAAGAAAGAAGCCTACAAAAGCAACCCAGATATAGATATGGAACGCTCTAAAAACAATTACCATCTCATAGCACCACCAAAGTACACCTACAAGAAAGAGATTAACCGCATGGTAGCCGAAGCGGGGTGCAGGACAAGGAAAGACAGCGTGATGATGGTGGAAACGCTCATCACAGCTTCACCAGAATTTATGAACCAGTTACCGCCCGAAGAACAAAAAGCGTATTTCCAGACGGCTCTTGACTTCATTTCGGAGCGTGTTGGAAAGCAGAATATCCTCTCCGCTGTCGTCCATATGGACGAGAGAACGCCCCATATGCACCTCTGCTTTGTGCCGATTACGCCAGACAATAAGCTGTCAGCGAAAGCTATCTTAGGCAACCAGAAATCATTATCCGAGTGGCAGACCGCCTACCATGAGCGGATGTCCTCACGGTGGAATCAGCTTGAACGGGGGCAGTCCTCAATGGAAACCAAGCGGAAACACGTCCCCACATGGCTCTATAAATTAGGCGGCAGGCTTGATAAACAGTATGAAGAAATCGTGTCTGCCCTATCCGACATCAACGCCTTTAACGCAGGGAAGAAAAGGGATAAAGCGTTAGATTTACTCTCTGCATGGCTGCCAGACGTGGAGAAATTCTCTAAGGAAATCGGGAAACAGCAGGCGTATATCGACAGTTTGAAAGAGAGAATTGGGCAGGAATCAGACTATGCGGGGCGTATGCGTGATGAAAAGTACGAGCAGGAACTAAAGGTGCAGAAAGCGAATCAGAAGATATTTGAATTGCAGAGAACCAACGAGCAGATGGGGCGGCTGCTGTCAAAAATACCGCCCGAAGTGTTGGAAGAATTGCAGAAAAATCATAGAAGCAGAGCGAAAGAAAGGTAGATATGTGAATGAAGAAACAGGATTTTAAGGTGTTAAAGACCAAAGACTTGTACCCGTTCCCCGACAATCCGTTTCATGTGGCAGAAGATGAAACACTGTCAGAGTTAGCGGAAAGCATCAAGGAATTTGGCATTGTCACGCCGATAATCACACGCCCGAAAGAGGACGGGGACGGTTATGAAGTGATTGCAGGACAGCGGCGTGTCCGTGCTTCTGAACTTGCAGGGATAAATACCGTGCCTGCGTTTGTCCTGCCCTTAGACCGTGACCGAGCCATCATCACCCTTGTAGACAGCAATTTGCAGCGTGAGAATATCCTGCCATCGGAGCGGGCGTTTGCTTACAAGATGAAATCCGAAGCCATGAAGCGGCAGGGTTTCCGCACAGACTTAACCTCGTCACAAGTTGTGACGAAGTTGCGGACGGACGACAAGGTGGCACAGGGCTTCGGCGTGGGCAGGATGACCGTGCAGCGTTTTATCCGCCTGACGGAACTGATACCGCCGATTTTGCAGATGGTGGACGAGGGGAAAATCGCCCTCACGCCTGCGGTGGAACTGTCCTTCTTGAAGAAAGACGAGCAGGAAAACCTCTTTGCCACGATGGAGAGCGAAGAAGCAACGCCCTCACTCTCACAGGCACAGCGGATGAAACAGTTAAGCCAGAGCGGGCGGCTTGACATGGATACGATATTTGCGATTATGACGGAGGAAAAGGGCAACCAGAAAGAAACCTTGAAAATCAACACAAGCAAGCTGAAAAAATACTTTCCGAAGAACACAACGCCGAAGCAGATGGAGGAAACCATCATCAAACTTTTGGAGCGTGAGTTGCAGAGGAAACGCAACCGTGACAGCCGCTAATCTTCTTTTTTCGGGAAGTAAATACAGAGAGTTGAGGTATGGAGAATGAGAGAAATCCAGTATGAAATCGTAAAGGAAATCGCAGTATTGTCTACGGGCGACAGTGGCTACACAAAGGAAATCAATCTCATTTCATGGAATGGGAAAGAGCCGAAGTATGACATCCGCAGCTTTTCCCCGAACCGTGAAAAGTGCGGCAAGGGAATCACGCTGAACGCTGATGAAGCGGCGGCACTCCTTAAAGCATTACAGAAAGAATTAAACAGCGAGGATTAATGGTATCTGATTGGCAGGGCGGGGACATTTCCAAACTCTTCCCTGCCCTGTCTGGAAAGGAAGATTTAAGTATGGGCGAGGATAAGAAAGCAGATAAAAAGAGAAAGCGTATCGTGCCAAAAGCACCAGTGCAGATGATAATCAGCCGTGAATATGTCGGCACACAGACCGTTACAGAAGCGTTTGTCCCGATTATCTCCGAGGATATTCGGAAGAAGATTGCCGAGGGCGACACCTTCGACAATGAGGGGCTGTCCGCTTAGAATGTACGCAATGGGACATGAAAACAGATAGGACAGATACGGAGGTTTTACAGTATGGCAGGAATCAAAGAAGAAAAGAAAATCTATTTAGTCGGCATTTATTGCCGCTTATCTAAAGACGATGGTACGGATAACGAGAGTGCGAGCATTGCGACACAGAAATCCATCCTCACGGATTATGTGAAAAAGCAGGGATGGCACATAGCAAAAACGTATGTGGACGATGGTTATTCTGGTACAAATTTCCAAAGACCAAGTTTCCAGAATATGATAAAAGACATTGAAAGCGGTCTGATAAACTGCGTGATTACGAAAGATTTATCCCGTCTGGGGAGAAACTATCTTGATTGTGGGTTATATCTGGAAGTTTTCTTCCCAGAGCATAACGTGAGGTATATAGCGGTCAATGACGGCGTAGATACCTTGAATAAATCTGCTATGGACATCACGCCTTTCCGCAACATTTTAAACGAAATGTATGCCGCTGACATATCTGTTAAGATAAAATCGGCATATCGGGCGAGGTTTCAACAGGGGAAATTCATGGGAACTACCGCCCCTTATGGCTATATCAAAGACCCTGCCGACCACAACCATCTGCTGATAGATGATAAAGTGGCACATGTTGTAAAAGAGATATTCGACCTTGCATTAAAAGGGAATGGAGTTGCCAAAATTTGCAGACATCTTAATAAACAGCATATCCTACGCCCTGCCGCTTATGCGGCGGAGCGTGGCGAAACAGGCTTTGAACGTCATTTTGAGGGGAACGAGGACAAACGCTATATTTGGAGTGGGAACAGCGTGAGGAGCATTTTAAGAAGCCCGATATATGCGGGAAATCTTGTAGGCTACAAACGGATTGCCGCCAATATGAAAAGCAAGAAACGCCCCTCTAAGCTGCCCGAAGAATGGGAAGTGATACCCAATACCCATGAGGGAATAGTCACGCAGGAGGAATTTGATATTGTCCAACAGCTTATTACAAGTCGTAGGCTTCCACAGAACAAGGGAGGATTTGTAAATATTTTTGCAGGCGTTATCAAGTGTGTGGACTGCGGATGTGCTCTGCGGGCAATGAACGTACACAGGAGGAAACGCCCAGAGATTATCGACTGTGTACAGTATTCATGTAATAATTATGCAAGAAACGGAAGAAGCGAGTGTAGTGCCCACAATATAGAAGCAAGGGATTTATTCAATGCCGTTCTTGCCGACATCAACTGTTTTGCGGATATGGCAGTGAATGATGAAAAGGCGGTCAGGGCCATAGAAAAGCGGCTCACGGAAACAGACCAGAGCAGGGCGAAAGCATTAGAGAAAGAACGTAAGAAGCTGAACAAACGCCTTGCGGAACTGGACAGGCTGTTTTCCTCTCTCTACGAGGATAAGGTCATGGAGCGTATTACCGAGCGGAATTTTGAGATGATGTCGGGGAAATACCAGAAAGAGCAGCTTGAAATTGAAGCAAGGCTGAAAGAGGTGACGGAAACTCTTAATGAAAGCTACGAGAAATCACGGGGAATCCGTGACTTCCTCGCCCTTATCCGAAATTATCAAGGCTTAAAAGAACTGGATGCAACAGTTATAAACGCACTCATAGACAAGATACTTGTTTCGGAGCGTGAGAAGATGGCAGACGGAACAGTGAAGCAGGAAATCAAGATTTACTATAAATTCATCGGCTTTGTCGATGAATTACATATCATACCTACAAAACGGTGGGCAGCAATGCCCGCTAAAAATTGTACGGTGTGCGGCGTTGAATATGTCCCGGGCTCTGGTGCATCAAGGTATTGTCCTGCTTGTGCCAAGAAGATACGGAGGGAGAAATCAAACGAGAGCAAACGCAGGAGCAGAGAACAGAAAAGGATAGCATGTATGAACTGTCCGCAAAAAATGACCGACTGAAAGAGGATGGGCGGTATGAGCTTATCAGCGGCCACAGGCGCAAAAAGGCATGTGAAATTGCTGGTCTTGAAACTCTGAAATGCGAGGTGAAGGAGCTGACCCGTGACGAAGCCATTATTGTGATGGTCGAGTCCAATCTGCAAAGATCAACGATCTTACCAAGTGAGAAAGCCTTTGCCTATAAAATGCGTCTGGAAGTAATGAACAGACAGGGCCAAAGAAGGGATTTAACTTCGTCCCCAGTGGGGACAAAGTTACGTTCTGATGCAGAGTTAGCTGAAAAAGTTGGAGAAAGCCGCAATCAAATCCAAAGGTATATCCGCTTGACCGAGCTTGTTCCTGAAATCTTGCAGATGGTAGATGAACGGCAGATTGCTTTTCGCCCGGCGGTAGAAATCTCTTATCTGTCCGATGAACAGCAGTATTCCCTTCTGGAAGCCATGCAGTATAACGATGCGACTCCGTCACTTGCACAGGCTATCAAAATGAAAAAGTTCAT
Organism: Sellimonas caecigallum; assembly: GCF_019754295.1. GTDB lineage: Bacteria > Bacillota > Clostridia > Lachnospirales > Lachnospiraceae > Sellimonas > Sellimonas caecigallum. The sequence continues at coordinate 12,191 of NZ_VIRV01000030.1, forward strand.
GCAGGACGGAAAACTCACAGATGAGGTTATCCAGTCGATCATGCAGGAAGAAAAGCCAAACCAGAGGGAAAAACCTGCTTTCCGTGATGAACGGATTACCAAGCTCATTCCCAAGAGCGTTCCCAGAGGCAGGGAATCGGATTTTGTTGTCAAGGCGCTGGAATTTTACAATCGCTACCTGCAGCGAAACAAAGACCGGGAACGATAGCCACACATCGAGGGCGAGGTCTGCCTGTTGGTGTGGATAGCCAAATTTTCGCTTTCCCCCTCTCCACACCTCACCCCCTAATTACTACCAAAACTATCCGAAAGAAAAAAATTGGCAGTCGTTATAGACTGCTTTTTTCGGTTAGTAAAGAAACTCACAAACAAAAAGTAGGAGGTAATGTATGAAATTCCCCAAATTATTCAAAAAGGCTGCGGCCCTTGTCATGGCTGCGGTCACAACCTTCTCTGTGCTGCCAGCGACAACAGCATTTGCTGCGGGAGATATTGGCACGATTTCCTTTGACTTCACTTATGACAGGAACGGAAATGCCATGCGCTATAACTCCAGTGCAGTGTTTGACGGTTATACCGCAGGCGGAACAGGCAGTTACAAGTACCGTATGTATGTAGACGGCGATAATGCGTTCTGCATTCAGCCGGGTGTACCGCTGAAAACAGGCAATACCCTGAAGAAAAATTCTTCCCAGACATGGAATGCCCTTTCTTTCAGCCAGAAAAAGGCAGTAGGACTTGCCCTGCTCTATGGCTATCAGGGAAACCGCAGTCATCTTTCGGGAAGTGATGATGAGAAATGGCTTGCCACACAGACTCTTGTTTGGGAATTTGTGACGGGATGCCGTGAGTCCACAGGATCTTACCAGCAGACAAGTCAGAAAGCGTATAGCCTGCACTTTGGTTCCAATTATCCAAACAGCGGTGCTGCCGAGGTGTATAACCAGATCGTTTCTCTGCTGTCCAAACACAATACCATTCCGAGTTTTACGTCGGGTGGTGCGGATGACATCACAAAGGAACTTTCCTATCAGGACGGGAAATACACCATGACACTGACGGATAACAATGGTGTCCTTGCAGACTATTCCTTTGCCACATCCGACAGTAAAGTGAGTGTGTCCAAATCCGGCAACAAGCTGACGATCACATCCGAAACAGCCTTTGACGGTTCTGTAAGAATCACCGCCACAAGAAGCAATGTGCCAACGGTCAGCAGCAGCGCAAAACTGATCGCCTATGGTGATCCCAGCCTGCAGGATGTTGTGACCGGTGTGGAAAATGCAGATGCAGTAAAAGCATATCTGAATGTGGAGACACCTACCGGTACAATCGCACTGAACAAGACTTCTGAGGACGGCGTTGTTGAAGGTATTTCCTTTACGATCAAGGGCGAGAACTTCAACAAAACTGTTACCACAGACGAAAACGGCAATCTGACTGTGGAGGGATTGTTCCCCGGCACTTACACCATTACGGAACAGTCCATTGACAAGTATGAGCCGCAGGAAACCCAGACTATTACACTGATCGGCGGCAAGGCCACCACAGTTAACTTCAACAATACGCTGAAAAGAGGAAGCCTTGAGGTTGTAAAAACTTCCGAGGACAGTCTGGTTGAGGGCGTGACGTTCCACCTCTACGGAACATCGTTAAGCGGCTTGCCGGTAGATGAGTATGCTGTAACCGATGCCGAGGGTGTGGCAAAATTTGAAAATATTCTGATCAGCGGTGATACCCCGTATGTTCTTGAGGAAATAGATACCGCCATCCGCTATGTGGTTCCGGCAAGCCAGACCGCTCCGGTGGAATGGAACAAGGTTACAGAGCGCAGCTTTACCAACATCCTTAAAAAATTCAATGTAACTGTCACAAAGACAGACGCTGAAACCGGGACAGCCCAGGGGGATGCTTCCCTTGCCGGTGCAGTTTATGGCATTTATAAGAGCGAGGAGCTGATCGACACTTACACCACCGACGGAAACGGACAGTTTACCACAGACTACTATGTGTGCGGCAATGACTGGAGTATCCGTGAGATCAGCCCATCGGAAGTGACAATCTGAAATTAACAAAAGCCAGTGTCCCCTATGACGCTGTCAAACAGGCCGTTGTCCGAGTGTTCAGCGACTTGCTGCTTTTGTCCTCGGTCTGGTTCTGGTTGGACGGCTCCCTGCCGTTGGCCTACGGTCTGATTTTGGTGATTGCTTCTTTCATGGTGTTTAACGACTTGGAGAATGCCGGGAACATGGCTTCTCTGCTCCAAATGCTGGCGGCCTCAATGGATACGGCAAATTCCATTGACGATACGCCGGTGATGGACGAGAAGGGCACGGACATTACGCCGAAGTCCAGCAAGATCGTGTTTGACAAGGTGGATTTTTTGTATGCAGACCGCAAGATACTGGATCAGGTCAGCTTTACCATTCCCGAAAAAACGACTACGGCTATTATTGGCCCTTCCGGGGCAGGTAAGACAACGATGTGCAACCTGATTGCCCGTTTTTGGGATGTGAACGCCGGAAAGATTACCATAGGCGGTACAGATGTACGGGATTTCAAACTGGACAGTCTGATGAAGAATATCTCGATGGTGTTCCAGAGCGTGTACCTGTTTGCAGATACGATTGAAAATAATATCAAGTTTGGCTGCCCGGACGCCACCCATGAGCAGGTGGTTGAAGCAGCGAAAAAGGCTTGCTGCCATGACTTTATTTCTGCTCTGCCGGAGGGTTATGATACTGTGATCGGCGAGGGCGGCGGCACTTTGTCTGGTGGTGAAAAGCAGCGCATCTCCATCGCCCGCGCCATGCTGAAAAATGCGCCTATCATTATTTTGGACGAGGCAACTAGCAGCGTTGACCCGGAGAATGAGGACGAATTGCAGCGAGCTATCGAGGCACTGACTCATGATAAGACCATTATTATGATTGCCCATCGCCTGAAAACCGTTCGCAGCGCTGACCAAATCCTCGTGTTAAACAATGCTCACATTGTCCAGAGCGGTACTCATGCGGAGCTGATCCAGCAGAAGGGCTTGTATGCCGACTTTGTGACGGCCAGACAGGAGGCCATCGGCTGGAAACTGGCTCAGTAAAGGAGGTAGCGATGAAACTTCATGCGTCCGGGGAGGATTATCTGGAAACCATCCTTGTTCTCCATAAGAAGATGGGTATGGTGCGCTCCGTAGATGTTGCCCGGCACATGGGAGTGTCAAAACCGAGTGTTTGTGTGGCGGTCAACACCCTGAAAGACGGCGGCTTTCTCACAATGGATGAAGATCACTTTCTCCATTTGACCGATGTAGGCCGCGAGGTTGCCGAAAAAATCTATGAGCGCCATTGCTTCTTTACGGAACAACTTATCGCAGCAGATGTTGATCCTGAAACTGCAGAAGTAGATGCTTGCCGGATAGAACATGTGATCAGTAATGAAAGTTTTGAACGGTTGAAAGAAGCCGCCTTTAGAAAGCAGGAAAACGAGATTTCTGCCCTGTCAAAAGAGATAAAGGACAAGCCCACCGAATAAAAAAAACGGTGTTTCGGTGGGCGGATTCATCATGCCTTATTACGCATCTTCCCTCTGAACCCGTTTTGGGTTTGGAGGGATTTTTTATGTGCTGGTCTGCTTCAACCGCCCCGCTGCTTATCAAAAGCAGCAACTACCTACATAATTTCATACAGGAATGAAGATAGCCTCTCAAAAAATCTTCTGCTGCTGGTGGCACTCTCACGCCCCTAATGTAGAAGTTTTAGCTCTACAACATAGTTCTTATTTTTCTCAATGCCGCAAAGGTTTAACAGCCTTTGCGGTTTTTTGTTTGTCGATATTTGTCGGGAAAAGGGATAAGCCTTCTTCCGGTATCGGCTGCCGTTCTCCGCCCTTTCCAATCTGAATGTTCAAACAAATCAGATTGGAGGTAAGGAAGATGGCGTATAACCATGGAAAAGCAGAGCGCAAATGGAAGCTCTGGAAAGAGAAAGAAGAAAAGATTTTAAGAGACAGCGGTGTTTCCGAAGATATGATCGAAGAAATCCGTCTCTATGACCGTCAGGCATTTAATTCAGACAGACGATATTATGAGCGTGTGCAGGAAACAGGTACATATCTGGATACCGTAGCAGCATCCACCGATCAGCCAGAACCGAAAACAGTACAGGATTTCCTGGATCATATTGAAAATCAGGAATTGTATCATGTACTGATTACAGTGGACAGGCTTACCCTTCAGATCGTTCTGATGAAGATCCAGGGGTACAGCACGCATGAAATAGCCAGGTATCTGAAGATTACCGAAAAGGCGGTTTAGAGGCGTATGGACAGGCTGAAAGAAAAAGTGAAGAAGATCTTTGATTAATTCATGATAATCACAAAGCAGGGTGTGAGAACAAACTCCGCCCTGCTTATTAT
>NZ_VIRV01000031.1 GCF_019754295.1 Sellimonas caecigallum
TTTATAAAACATATTACAATAAATCGTTTACGGGTTATCTTAATGGCTCAAGAAACACAAGCCGAAGTTTGAAAGAAGGAGTTGACACCGGTAATGCTACATACTAATGTAATAATGACTACAATAGCCGGAGATACTGCCTATTTTGGATCGGCACAAGAAGTAGTAGAGAGGTAGAAATGGAATCTGCAAATTATAAGGTTACAGACATTTTTGGGTATTTACCTTGTGAGGTAATTTCTTTAAACGAAATAGAAAGTCTTTTTTTTAATGCTCTTGATGGTATTTGTTCTGAGAGATATAAAGTATTCTTCAATTCAGATCAGGTTGAATTAAACTCTCTTCAGCTGGAAGCAATTGAGGACCTAAAAGAATTAAGAAGGAATATTGCCTATGTCACACAGGGATCGAAATTAGTTGCAATAATTGGTTATCATTAGTTTGATTATTTATGAATGTCATGGAAAAGATGATTCAGATCGGTCAGATTACAACAGATTCCAAAACCGGGACATATCGTATTGACCGGGGCTGCCGGGAGTGTCAAAGCACCCCAGCAAAACCTGACCCGTTGTTTCAAGAGGGAAAAGATTTTTCCCACAACCGTAAGGTTTCTTTCACATCCATGGGTACGTACCGTGGATATCATCTGCTTGCTTGTGATGGCTCTGATTTAGCCATTGCTCATAACCCGGAAGATAAAGATACTCATAGACGCCATAATTCTTTATCCCAATGAATGGCTGAAAGCACAAATTCTTGCTCTCAGCCATTTGAAATTTCATAAGGGAGTCTCTTACAATGTCCTTAACTTATTGACATTGATTTTGCGACACCTTCTTACAAATATATGCATATTTCTTTCTTAACAGATCTCTGCTCCGGCCGGAACGTCTTTTTCCGGCTGCATCAGGACGATATCGCCTTTTTCATCTTCTGCGCAGAGGATCATTCCTTCTGAGAGTACACCTGCAAGCTTCGCCGGTTTTAAGTTGACAAGCACCATGACTTTCTTTCCGACCATCTCTTCTGGCGTGTACCATTTCTTAATTCCGGATACAATCTGTTTTACCTGGCTTCCGATCTTTACCTGTGAGCAGAGAAGCTTTTTAGACTTCGGCACTTCCTCACATTTGATGATCTCGCCTACCTGGAACTGCATCTTCATAAAATCTTCGTAGGAAATCTCCGGTTTTGCTTCGATGTCGATGACCGGACCTTCCTCTTTTGTTTCTTCTTCTTTCTGTACTGGATGCAGTTTTTCTACTTCTTCCATCACTTCTTTCAGATCACGTCTCGCAAACAGGATCTCCGGCTTCTCTGTCACATGGCCTTCTCCAAGCTGAGCCAAGATCTTTTCGGATGTCTCCGGCATATATGGCGCCAGAAGTCTTGCTCCTTCTGAAATACTTGTTATGAGATTGAAAAGAACTGTCTCCAGTCTGTCTTTTTTGTCTTCTTCTTTTGCAAGCGCCCACGGCATTGTCTCGTCGATATATTTGTTGCAGCGTTTGAAGAGATTGAAGATTTCTGTGATGGCATCTGCCACGCGAAGATGATCCATCTTTGCGTCAACCTTTCCTTCTGTCTCTTCTGTAACTGCCTTCAGGTCGTCATCTACTTCTTCCCTTACTCCCTTGTCCGCAACTGTTCCGCCAAAATATTTATTTGTCATGGATACTGTACGGTTTACAAGGTTTCCGAGTGTATTTGCCAGGTCTGAGTTCATTCTCTCTACCATCAGTTCCCATGTGATGACACCATCATTGTCAAACGGCATTTCGTGCAGTACGAAGTAGCGTACCGCATCCACTCCAAACATATCCACCAGTTCATCTGCATAGATAACGTTGCCTTTGGATTTACTCATCTTTCCGTCTCCCTGGAGAAGCCACGGATGACCGAACACCTGCTTCGGAAGCGGCAGGTCAAGAGCCATCAGGAAGATCGGCCAGTAGATCGTATGGAAACGGATGATGTCTTTTCCGATCAGATGAAGGTCTGCCGGCCAGTTTTTGTTGAAAAGGTCCTGGCTTTCTCCGTCTGCATTGTATCCGATTCCTGTGATATAGTTTGTGAGGGCATCAAGCCATACGTACACAACGTGTTTCGGGTCGAAGTCTACCGGGATTCCCCACTTAAATGATGTTCTGGAGACACAGAGATCCTGGAGACCTGGGAGAAGGAAGTTGTTCATCATCTCATTTTTGCGGGCTACCGGCTGGATGAATTCCGGATGTTCATTGATATGCTGGATCAGGCGATCTGCATATTTGCTCATCTTAAAGAAATAGGCCTCTTCTTTTGCCGGTGTGCACGGGCGTCCGCAGTCCGGACATTTGCCATCCACAAGCTGGGATTCCGTAAAGAAAGATTCACAAGGTGTACAGTACATTCCTTCGTAGTATCCTTTGTAGATATCCCCTTTTTCATAAAGTTTTTTGAAAATTTTCTGTACCTGTTCTTCATGGTAAGTGTCTGTCGTACGGATAAAATGATCGTAAGATGTGTTCATCATATCGGCAATGCCTTTTACTTCTGCCGCTACTTTATCCACAAATTCCTTTGGTGTAACTCCTGCTTCTTCCGCTTTCAATTCGATTTTCTGACCATGCTCGTCTGTTCCCGTCTGGAAGTATACGTCATATCCTTTGCTTCTTTTGTATCTTGCGATAGCGTCAGCAAGTACGAACTCATACGTATTTCCAATATGCGGTTTGCCTGATGTGTAGGCGATCGCCGTTGTGATATAATACTTTTCTTTTTCCTTACAATTGCTGCACATGTTTTTCTCTCCTTTTCCTTCCAAAAGTACTTTTCTATAGAAAAACAAAGCGGTCAAGCCTACTTCAACTCTCCTATAGAATAAAAAAGCCTGCTTGGCAGGCTTCGCCGCCTGCGGCGGGTCGCTCCAGCGACATCTTCCGCTTCGCCGCAGTGCGATCCTCGCAGAGCGTTTTTTATGTCATAGAAACGAAGTTTTCTATGACATAAAAAACCTTCCCGGACATCTGTCCGGGAAGGCGAATCCGCGTTACCACTTCCATTCATCCGTCCCTCACGGGACGAACCTCTGTAAGTACAAACTCATCCGTGTTCAATTGGAACGGTCTATACTCTCCGCTGTAACGGGCGGACCCATCATGACTTATCACAGTCCTCTGTGTTCATCCATGCCGCTCAGGAGCCATCTTTGGCAAGCCTTTCTCTATCCCCTTTCAGCCTGCGGGGGAATTCTCTGAAAGATTCCGACATACCTACTCTCTCCGTCGATGCGTTATAATATATTCCTTATGTAACCAAAATCGTAGCATAGGAAATTTTAAATGTCAAGGCGGCACTTCTCAAATTCCTATTCTTTTACTTCTTTTCCGTAAAATATGAGCCCCACAACGCCGGGCCCTGCGTGTGTACCGATACTTGGGCTTACGTCGTTGACGATGATCTGTTCAAATCCCATCTCCTGGATCATCATCTTGACAGAAAGGGCGTCTTCCATACAGTCCCCATGCACAATCCCTACAATTCGGTCTTTTCCATAATGTTCCAGATCCAGCGCGCTTTCCATGTTGCTTACAAGTGTTTTCAGCGCTTTTTTTCTTCCCCTGACTGTGCCGTCTGATTTCAGTTCCCCGGAAGATGTTATACGAAGCAGCGGCTTGATATTGATCATACTGCCGACAAGAGCCGTCGTCTTTGAGACTCTTCCTCCTCTCTGGAGATGATGCAGATCATCTACCGTAAACCATACATTCACATGGCTTCTTTCTTCCATCAGGATATCATACACTTCCTGCATGCTCTTTCCCTGCCTGTAAAGTTCTGTCGCCCGATATACAGACACTCCTTCCCCAATGGAAGCATTCAGAGAATCAAATACCTGGATCGTCCTGCCTGGGTATTCTTCCATCAATTCCCTTGCCGCGACCATCACATTATCGCAGCTCCCACTCAAAGCACTGGAAAATGCGATGTGCAGAATGTCTTTCTCTTCTTTTAAGATCGCCTCAAATTTCTCCCGGATCACTGCTGGATTGTTTGCCATAGACTTCGGCAGCTCGCCTTTTCTCATCGTCGCATAAAACTCCGCTGGAGCCATGTTGAGCTCGTCCCCATATACCGTATCTCCAAATGCATAGTACTGAGGGATGACCGGAATGTGATTCTCCTCCAGATAATCTGAAGGGACATCTGAGTTTGAATCTGTTGTGATGATATAGTTCATAATTTCCTACTCTCCTGTCCTTCTCTTTTTTCCATTTATAATTCATTATACCGTCCTTTTCCTTTTTTTGCATCTGTTCCTTGTAAAAAGATTCTGTTATATGGGCATGAGGTATTTTCCCCTTTCATATAATGTGTTAAATTCCATCAGGAGCATGTCATGAAGCATTTTTCATTCTTCCCAGACCTTCCTCCAAAGAAACGACGCCTGCTGCTTATCCCGGCGCTCATTCTCATTCTGGCGGCAGGCATCTTTCTTTATCGTACACTGCCTCCATCTTCGGATCCTGATTCTTTCTTTTCCAGAAGCCTTACATCCAAGTCGGAGAATGAACAGTTTACTGCCTTTACGGAAACCTTATTTCGCCAGGAAGTTTCCTCCGATACCATCAGCCTGCACTATTCGCTTCAAAATCCGGAAGCCTACGGCATTCTGGATGCCCCGGTTACTTTGGGATCCTTCCCTTCAAATCCAGACTCTGCTGCCGCATCCATGGAAAATATGCTCGCCGCTCTGCGGCGTTTTTCTTTCGATCATCTGTCCGAAAAGAATCAGCTGACGTACCTGGCTTTGGAGTCGTATCTGAAGACAAATCTGGAATGCGCTCCTTATCTTCTCTATGAGGAGCCTTTAAGCCCTATTACCGGTATCCAGGCACAGCTTCCTGTCCTTCTCTCCGAATTCTCCTTTCAGACAACGACGGACATTGATACATACCTGGCTCTTCTCTCCACGATGCAGGAATACTTTACTTCCCTTTCAGAGTTTGAACAGGCAAAGTCCGACGCAGGTCTCTTCATGTCGGACGCCTGCGCCGATCAGGTCATCAAAGAATGCCGGGATTTCGTTTCTCTAGGCGATGCACATTATCTCTATACTTCTTTTGAGGAGCGGCTGGATGCCATGGATCAGCTCACAGACAGCGAGCGTGCCCTTTACACTTCCAAAAACCGGGATCTGATAGAAACCCAGGTTTTCCCTGCTTATGAATCTCTCGCTTCATCTCTGGAAAAATGCAAAGGCACTGGAAGTACACAAAAGGGGCTTTGCAGCCTGCCCGAAGGGAAATCTTGTTACGAGGCAATCCTAAAGCGTGAAACCGGATCCGACCGTTCCGTAAACGAACTTGTCAAACTTGCCTCCTCCCAGATCATCCAGGATATGAAAGAGCTGAAGCAGGCGCTTCCAGCTTCCGGCACTGCAGGGGAAGTCATTTTAAAAGACTCGTCCGCGGAATCCATTCTTCTGGATTTAAAACAACAGATGTCGGCCTCCTTCCCGGATATCCCCGACATCCCATTCTCCGTAAAAGAAGTTCCGCTCTCCATGCAGGACTATCTAAGCCCTGCCTTTTATCTCACTCCGCCCATAGACAATGAAAAGCAAAATACGATATACATTAACCCGAAGAGCACCATGGAAGGACTTCCTCTCTTTACGACTTTGGCGCATGAAGGATATCCCGGACATATGTATCAGACGACCTATTTTCTGAGCCAGGATCCTCCTCCCCTTCGCTCCATACTGGACTTTGGGGGCTATGTGGAAGGCTGGGCCACTTATACTGAGATGATCTCTTACTACTATGCCCCAATTGCAAAAGAGACCTCTGTCATCCAGCAGAAAAACGCCTCGATCATCCTTGGGCTTTACGCCCTTGCGGACATTGGCATCCATTACAAAGGTTGGTCTTTGGAAGAGACAGATGCATTTTTCAGCGATTACGGCATTACGGATCAAAATGCTATATCCGAAATCTACCAGCTCATCCTGTCTGATCCTGCCAATTACCCGAAATACTACTTCGGCTATCTGGAATTTCTGGAGTTAAAAAAAGAAGCTCTCCATCTCTGGGGAAACGAATTCACACAAAAGAGATTTCACAAACAGGTGCTGGACGCCGGCCCTGTTCTGTTTTCCATTCTGCGGGAATATGTACTGCACGGCAATCCGTAAGAAAGAGTTTCGAAAACCTTTCTGTCAAATAAAAAGACCGGCCGTCTCTGGGATCCTTCCATCAAACTGGATCTCAAAAGACAGCCGGTTTTTTCATTCATCTATTATTCTTCCGGAACAAATACATCTTTTCCCATTCCGCAGATCGGGCATACCCAATCTTCCGGTATATCCTCAAAAGCTGTACCTGGTGCGATTCCTCCGTCTGGATCTCCGATTTCCGGGTCATATACATATCCGCATGGTTCACATACATATTTCTGCATTTTACATTTCTCCTTTCTTCTCTCAAAAAACAGTAAGAGTTACTGTTTTTATTTGATATAAGTATAACTCATATCTGAAGAAAAGTCTATCCCTTTTTTCATTTTTCTAAAAGCTTTTTCTAATTCCAGCATCACATCATCCCCGCCAGCCATACACTGGCGGCAAGACCTGCCAGTGTGGCAATGAGAGCACCTGCCAGTGTATACCTCGTCTTTTTTATTCTGGCGGTCATAAAGTATACCGACATCGTATAAAAGATTGTCTCCGTACAAGCCATCGATATGGATGCGATCCGTCCTATGTAGGAATCCGTGCCGAATTCTTTGTATAGATCGATCAAGAGTCCGTTTGCCGCCGACGATGAAAACATCTTGACGACCGAAAGCGGTACGAGTTCGCCTGGAAATCCGATCCTGTCGGAAACTTTTCCGATCCCTTGGGCCACAAAATCGAGAAACCCGGATGCTCTCAGAATCCCCACCGCTACCATCAGACCTATGAGTGTCGGCATGATGCCGATTACTGTCCGAAATCCGCTTTTTGCGCCCCCGATAAACGACTCGTATACGTGAACTCTCTCCATCATTCCATAGGCGACCACGATAAAAATCAAAAAAGGGACGATGCATTCGGACAAGAATAAAAGAAACTTCATCTATTCCCCCAAATCCTATCATCCCTTTATTATACGCACAGACAGCTCTTGTCTATGCTCCTAATTTCCCATTGTCTGTTCAAGATTCCGCATGATCCAGAAATACATGATCAAAAGCAGGCCGCCGGCCAGCACCCAGGCCATCGGACTTGCAAGACACGCGCCCACATAGCTGTGCTTTCTCGAAGCTATGACCGCCACGACTCCTCTTCCAATCAGCTCTGCGACTCCCGCCATCATCGGAAGGATTCCATATCCCATCCCCTGTATTCCATTCCGGTACAGGTTGACCACCGTAAGAGGGATAAAGAATACTGCCACACAGATCAGGTAGATCCGTACCTGTCCTATGACTGTCGGTACATCTGCCGCTTCCACAAAGAGATAAGTCAGGTAATGTCCAAACAACACAAGCAATATACCAACGATCACGGAATAAACTGCCCCGATCCATGTACCGGCACGAAATCCCTTTCGGATCCTCCGGACATTGCCGGCACCCATATTTTGGGCACTGTATGTCGCCATGGCTGTTCCCAGAGCCACATAAGCCTGGGTCACGATCTGCTCGATCTTGCTTGCCGCAGTAAACGCCGCCACAGCCGTGGACCCAAGCAGATTTAAAGCAGACTGTACCATCATAGCTCCGATCGCCGTGATCGAATACTGGAGAGCCATAGGAAAACCGATACCCATCTGGATTTTCAGAAGATGTGGATCCATCTTCCAGTCTTCCCTTTTCAGATGCAAAACCGGCACTTTCAGTTTGATATAGATCAGACATGCAGCTCCGGATACCCCCTGGGAAATGACGGTCGCATAGGCCGCCCCTGCGGCTCCCATATGAAAGACAATGATAAACACTAAGTCCAGTACAATATTCAAAAGAGCTGCCAAAATCAGAAAGTAAAGCGGTGTCTTACTGTTTCCCAGAGCTCTCAAAATACTGGATAGCAGATTATATAGCACCTGCGCAAAGATTCCCGCACAGATAATCATGATATACCCGTATGCATGTTCAAAAATATCGTCTGGTGTGTTCATAAAAATCAAAAGACTTCGCATCCCCAGCATGCTTACCGCGGTAATGATGACTGACATGATAATAGACAGGATTGCCGCCGACGCCACCGTTTTTCTCATGGCGTCCATATCCCCTGCTCCAAACCGCTGTGCGGTAAGTACGGTAAATCCTGCCGTCATTCCGATCAAAAAACCGATGATAAGAAAATTGATCGTCCCGGTGGCTCCGACGCCGGCAAGTGCCTTCGTCCCCACAAATTTCCCTACAATGACCGCATCCACCATACTGTAAAACTGCTGAAATACATTTCCGATGAAGACCGGAACCGTAAACTGGAAGATCAGTTTCGCCGGACTTCCTGCTGTCATATTATTCTGCATCGTTCTCCTCCCCTTTTCTGTTTCAGACTCACATCATTCCATTTTACCTTGCAGGTTTTCTTTTCGCAATCTTCTTTTTAGAAAAATATCGAAGCGGCGGAAGATCGGTTTACTTTTGTCGTTTCCCATGCTATGCTTTTCACAACTGATTTTCAGCAAGTAATTTTATGATGAAATCAAAATGAGGTACAGCGATGGATTTTCTTTATTCTTTTTCTGAATTTGACAACAGCATCTTTCACGACATCTACACCCTTTTCTGCGGCATACAGGAATGTTCCCCTCTCTATTCTTATGGTCCCGCAGTAAGAGATTCCTATATTTTTCACATCTGTACGGAAGGTAAAGGCACCTTCTTTTCCGGCGAAGAAAGCTTTCCGATAGAAGCCGGACAGGGTTTTCTTATCCAGCCCGGCAAGATTTCCTTTTATCAGGCTGACCGTGAAGATCCGTGGACTTATGTGTGGATTTCCATTGACGGGCCAAGACTTCCGGAATTTCTCGAGCTTATCGGTATCCAGCAGGATCTCCCGATCTTTTCCTGTCCGGATACAAAAAAGGCAAAATCTTACATTCTGGACATCCTTGACCACAATAAAATCAGTTATCACAACGAAGTATATATCCAGGGGGTACTTCTCCAGTTTCTTTCCCTGCTGATCAAAAAGACGACGCTTCCTCTCCGGAAAAACGAAACAATGGCGGATATGTACGTGAATCAGGCTATCTCGTATATCCACAAAAATTATCAAAATCCTGTATCCGTCCAGGAGATTGCGGATTATCTCTCTCTCAACCGCAGCTACCTTACAGAACTTTTCGTGAAGACCGTCCACTTTTCTCCTCAGCAGTTTCTCATGAAGTACCGGATCACAAAGGCCACTGAGCTCCTTTTAAATACGGATCTCCCGATTCAGCACATCGCCTGCTCCTGTGGTTATTCAGGAAACTATGCCTTCACAAAGGCATTCAAAAAAATAACCGGGCTTTCCCCTACCCTCTATCGAAAAGAAAAGAAGGGGGAAAAAGGCGGACTCAGCCGCCAAGATCCCCATAAGGACGAAAAACTTTATTTCACAGAGCTGAGATAATAGATTTTTGCCTGAAAGTCTCCGTTTTTTCCATTATATTTTTCTTTGTTTTCCCCGCTGGCGGAATCCGACACAACAAGTCCTGCTTTCATCAATTCATCTCCAAAGAAAGCTTCCGCCTTTCCTTCTATCTGGTACAGCCTGTCCTTACAAAGTCCCTCCAGGCGAAGCCTGCGGTATGGCCCGTTTACCGGCTGCAGGATGCGGTAATATCCGACAAGAGCCTCCTGCCCATCTTCGGACACGGCCATCCAGGCTGCCGTATTACCTTCAAACGGACTTTCCAGACGGTAGAAAGTCCCATACTGGATCAGTTTCCTATGCTTTTTCATAAACGCGATCTGCTCCCGGATCTCATCCTTCTCCTCCTGAGACAGGCTGCACGGATCCAGCTCATACCCAAATGTTCCGAAATATGCCACGCCTGCCCGCATTTCCAGAGACGTATTCCGGAGAAGCTGATGGTTCGGAGCCGCAGATACATGTGCTCCCATACTGCTTACCGGATACACAAAAGAAGTCCCATACTGGATCTTCAGACGCTCCACTGCATCTGTATCATCTGATGTCCAGCACTGCGGCGCATAGTACATCATTCCCGGATCAAATCTGGCTCCGCCGCTTGCGCAGGATTCAAACAGAATGTCCGGGAATTCCCGGATCAGCATTTCATACAGTCTGTATACCCCAAGAATATACTTGTGCATGACTTTCCCTTGCTCTTCCGGTTTCGCGACAGCCGAATACACTTCCGACATACTCCGGTTCATGTCCCATTTAATATAGGAAATCGGAGCCTCGCTCAAAATCTTCTTCATCTGTCCGTAAATGGCCTCCACCACTTCTTCCCTTGAAAAATCCAATACATACTGATTTCTTCCGTGAGAAATGTTTCTTCCCGGCGTAGCCAGGATCCAATCCGGATGTGTACGGTAGAGATCGCTGTCCATATTGACCATCTCCGGCTCGAACCACAGACCAAACTTCAGCCCTTTGGCCTCGATCTTTTGCGCGATACCTTTGATCCCTTCCGGAAGCTTCCTTTCATTTGGATACCAGTCTCCAAGAGACCGTCTGTCATCGTCTCGATTTCCAAACCACCCATCGTCCAGGACAAACATCTCCACGCCCAGTTCTTTTGCCGTATCTGCGATATGAAGAAGCTTTTCTTCATTGAAATCAAAATAAGTGCCTTCCCAGTTGTTGATAAGGATAGGGCGGACACGATCTCTCCACGGCCCTCTTGCAAGCCGCTCCCGGTAAAGCTGATGGTAAGTCTGACTCATCCCATTGAGGCCGCTTTCCGAATAGACCATCACAGCCTCCGGAGTCTGAAAACTGTCCCCGTGTTCCAGCTTCCAGGAAAAACGATCCGGATGGATTCCCATTGTCACTCTCGTCGTATCGTACGTATCTACATCCGCCTGGGCCAGAAAGTTTCCGCTGTACACAAGGCTGAACCCGTATACTTCCCCGTTTCTTTCTGTCGTCTGAGGACGTTTCAGCGCAAGAAAAGGATTGTAATGATGGCTGCTGAATCCTCTCATACTGTAGATTCCCTGGACGCCATGCTCCAGCCTTCTCGTCTTGACTGCCCGCTCCCGTGACCAGGCACCGGTCAATTCGATCATCTCATAGTCCATATCCGGCAGATCCACACTCATACTCATAGCCCGATCTATGATCACACTGTCTTTCCCTTCATATCGGATCTTGGCGCTGCGGGCAATGGCAGGAAACGCCTCAAATATCGTGTAGTACAGCGTGATCTTCGTTTCGATCAGCTGGTCTTCCAGATAGATCTCCAACGTCGTCGCTTCCCCCTCATTTTCCGTGTAGGTAGCCGGAAGCCCCTCAAGAACAAGTTTGCCATCATAAATCTGATGCCCTTTGTATACAAAATCCGTGATTCTGCTGCCATTTCCCTGCAGAATCTCCAGTGCGGGATATCGCATATCTCCAGCTCCATACACTGGATACTCCTGTCGGATATGTTCCATAGAATACGTCAGATCCCCTTCGTATACGCAGACAGACATCGGTCTCGGCCGAAATTCCAACAAATGCTGGAAACTCTCTCTGTCATGCAGCTTTCCTCCAAAATAAACCTGTCCGAGATGTCCATTTTTCAGGACTGCTATAATGTAACTTACTTTGTCGTTATATAAATGAAATTCCTTTGTCGCTTCGTGATAACGGATCGGCATGTCACACGTTCCTCCTTTTTTGATTCCCTGTTTTTTCTTATCCCTTATTATACATTCTTTTTATATGAAATCCAGATTACCATGTCGGAACAATTTGTCCAAATGTTGGGTTTTGCAAACTTGCTAAAATGGACAATCGATCAACATAAAAACTCCCCACACTCTTTTTCTCAGCAAAAGAATGTGGGGAGTTTTATAATCCTTTTTTTAACCGCGAGGGTATTCGTTGCACAAAAGTCTATATGGCTCTTCGTCTTCTTCGATTTCCGGGAATCGGCCTACTTCTTCATAGAACCGATTGTCCGTTGTATCGTCGTTGCACATGGAAACCTCGCCGATCAGAACATCTCCGGTTCCGGTTTTCACATCGAAATCATGATACTGATGCGGCCAGAGTGTAATGCTTTCTCCTGGCTGGAGCTCGACTCCTGTCCCGGCCTTTACATAGTATTCCCGTCCGTCTGAATGGACCAGTACATCTGTATCATCCAGTTCTCCGTCTCCGTTATCATTGTACAGATGGATGATCAAAGTTCCTCCGCCTCGATTGATGATATCCTCTGATTTGTTCCAGTGGAAGTGCATCGGAGAATGCTGTCCTTCTTTCAGCATCAGAAGCTTTTCTGCATATACTTTCTTATACTTTTCCGGGTTTTTCTGGTTTCCATTGCGAAGTGTGATCAGCGCAAATCCAACTTCGTTCCATTTCCCGAGTCCATAATCTGTAATATCCCAGCCACGCCTCGACAAAATTTTCAAGATGAATCTCTTTTGGCAGCGACAGAATATTTCTGTTAAATTCCTGATTGGACTTTACAGATGAGTAAAGCATCCAGATGATGGGATAGATACAGGTAATTGAAAAGATCATTACAAAGACATTTGCGATCAACTTTTCTGTCTTGTATTTAAATATTTTTGCCTTTTCCATGATTAGTCCTCCTTTTTGCTGACAAATATCAGCCTTGTAATAGCGATCAAAATCAAGCTGATAACTAATATCGCGATAGAAATTGCACTTCCGTATCCAATTTCATTCATTGTAAAGGAACGTTTATATGCATAGAGCGCCATAACCATAGACGCATTTCCAGGACCTCCGTTTGTCATAACCTGAATCTGGCTGAATACTTTCATATTTCCGGAAATACACATCAAAAGTGCAGCCATTAAGGTTGACTTTATCAATGGAAGCGTTATGTAAAACATTTTCTTTGCACCTGTAGCCCCATCGATTTCGGCCATTTCAAAGATTTCTTTCCCGATATTGGATATACCGGAATTCAAAATAACCATATAAAGTCCTATGAACTGCCATAT
>NZ_VIRV01000032.1 GCF_019754295.1 Sellimonas caecigallum
CGAATATATTATAATGGAGGATTTTTCAATGGACAAGTATATTTACGATGATAAAAATGATCTGTGGTATGAACTGCAAGGAGATTATTATATTCCTTGTCTTATTTTACCAGCCGAAAAAGAACAGCCTATCGGCTTATGGGGACAGCGACACTTGCAGTATTTGAAAGAATACCGCAGGATTACATACCTTAATCTGCTCACAAGCGGCAGGCTGAACGCTTACCTTGCCGACATTGATAAGCAGACGGAGGAGATGTTCTTTCGGTTGGTAGAGCAGATGAAACAGGCACAAGGTATTATGGAACAGTTAAAGGCAGAAAACGCCTTAGAATGGACAGGGCGGCTCAATAACATACGGGCGTGTGCAAGGGAGATTGTGGAGAGGAAGATTATTTTTGCATAAGGCAAAGGCGGCAGGGAGAAATCTCTGCCGCTGTTCTTTTGGGTGGTGGTGCTCACGATTCGTTTCTTGCTATTGTTCGTTTGACCGAGTATAATATATCTACTAATAATGTGGAGGTTTGTTATGTTTGAATATATGACGGTACAGGAAGCTGCAACTAAATGGGATATTTCAGAACGAAGAATACAGACACTATGTTCTGAAAACAGGATTGAGGGTGTTGTACGTTTAAGCAGAGTATGGCTCATACCAAAAGATGCAAAGAAACCGATAGATAGGAGAAAGAAGAACAACGAGAAGTAAAAAAGGATTTTGGGCAGTTGCAACTGCCAGTTGACATATTGAATGGTGCTGATTGGTGGTTAGCAACTTTATCAATCGCTAAAATAAATATAACAATCACATTAACAGGAGGACAAAATTATGATTTTTGCCGATAAACTTATTTTGTTACGAAAAAAAGCAGGCTGGTCACAAGAGGAGTTAGCCGAACAAATGAATGTAACACGACAATCTGTTTCAAAATGGGAGGGAGCACAATCTGTTCCTGACCTTGATAAAATGATACGCCTTTCCGAACTATTCGGAGTAAGTACAGATTATTTACTTAAAGACGAAATTGAGCAAGCAGAGCATATCAACTCGTCCAATGATATGCCGTCATTAAAGCGTGTCTCTATGGAGGAAGCAAATGCTTTTCTCTCTGTAAAATCAAGGACAGCTAAAACAATAGCGTATGCTGCTTTTTTGTGTATCTTATCTCCGATAGCTCTTTTGATATTGGGTGCAATTAGTGAAAGTACGTCAGGCGGCTTGAGCGAAGATATTGCAGGTGGAATTGGAATGATTGCTCTTATTATTTTTGTAGCAATAGCCGCCGTAATGTTTATATCAAGTGGTAGCAAAACCGCTCCCTTTGCATATTTGGAAAAAGAAAAGTTTGAAACCGAGTATGGCGTGAGTGGAATGGTTAAAGAACGCAAAGCAAAATACAAAGATTTGCACACAAAGAATAATATTGCAGGAACTTGTTTGTGTATTACTGCCTTAATTCCTCTTTTTACTGGAGAAATAATTGACGCTGATAACGACCTATTTCTAATGATTATGCTTTCCCTTTCCTTTCTCATTGCAGGCGTAGGTGTAATTTGTTTTATCAAGACGGGGATTATATGGGCGAGCTATGAAAAACTTTTGCAGGAAGGCGAATATTCTAAAGAAAACAAGGAAAAACCGTCTATTGCTGATGCTATATATATCGCATATTGGGTAATTGCAACAGCAATTTATTTAGGATACAGTCTATCATCAAATAATTGGGGGCAGAGTTGGGTAATTTGGGTTGTTGCGGCAGTAATATTTCCTGCTATCGTTGCAATTACCAACGCCTTTGATAAAAAATCAAAATGAGAATAGAATGGCTATTATGCCCTATCTGTAAAAGTAAAACACGCCTTCAATTACGAGAAGATACCGAATTAAAGAATTTTCCCCTCTACTGCCCTAAATGCAAGCAGGAAACACTTATCAACGCAAAGGATTTACAGATAACCGTTATTCAAAAGCGGGAACACTAATCAAACTATGTAAGCCGCCGCATGGGTAATACCATAGCGGCGGTTTTTCGCGCCTATCGGCTGTCTCTGTCAAAGGATTTCTTTCTCTGTCTCGGTTGGTTTCTTTGCTTGCCCTCTACCTGAAGCTGGCGCAGGCGTTTCAATACGCTCTCCCGTTCAGGCGGCTTTGCCTGCTCTTTTTGGGCGGGTTTCTGCTTTTCCCTGACTTGCCGCTCCCATGCGGCAAGGTCACGGTTGTACTGCTCCACAACAGCCTCCGCCTTGCGGTAGGTTGCCATGAACGCCTGCACATCGGGATAACCGTCCTCTTTCAGAACATCGGGCAGTCTATCCAGCTTTTCAGCGATTCCCTTTTCTGTCCGCTTTATCTGTTCTGTGAGCGCCTTGCGCTCCTTACTTTTGAAAATCCCTTTTGTGTTGGTAAGCTGCTGTTTCAGTTTCGGAAGTACCGTATCCTGCAAATGCCGGATTTCTTTCGCCTTATCCTGCGCCTTTATCATCAGGTTTTGCATATGGCGGAACTCTGCCATATCTATCTCAAGGACAGGCTTCGGCGGCATAGCGTGTTCACGGATTAGGTTTTGCAGGAAGTCCTTTGCCTTGCTGACGATACTGCGGAACAGATTGGGAAGCCAGCATTTGCTTTTGATAGACTGGCTCGCCTTTTCGTGTATCTCTGTCCGCTTGACTTCTAAAATCTTTGCTTCGGAGATACCCGATAATAACGCCATATCCGCTGTCCTGTTCCATTCCTGTCTTGCGGCATTGTCGGCTTTGATTTCGTTCCCTTTGGGATTGTTCTTGCCGATTTTCTTGGTCGGCAGATAGACACTGTTTTTATAAAATACCTTTAAGTGCTGCTCAGGATCAGAGATATGGCGGTTGATAAGTTCCGTATACACTTCCTTTATCTCCCGGAGAAAAGGCTCTCCCTTAAAGCGTGTATCTTTGGTAGTAAACAGATGGCTTTCGTATACCTCGCCTTTTTTGATGACGGTACAGTCTTTCCGTATCTGCCCGTCCTCCCCCGTGATTTCCTTTTTGGTGCGGACACGCTTTCCAGTCTCGTCAAAGAACACGCTGCGGGAAGCAACCTTCACATCAGGTTCGGGGAGCAGTTTCCTCTCGCTGAAAATCAGATGGATATGATAATTCGTCTTGCGCTTGTTGTGGTGGAGGGCGGACACGCACTCCACACCGTACCGCCTGCGGAACTCCTCTGTAAAGTCCGTGAGTACCTGCTGCGGCTCGTATTGCGTATAGATTTCGGGCAAGGCGATAATCAGTTCCCTTGCTTCGATACATTTGCCCTCTGCGCCGCTGCGCTGAAACTCCTGCTGGCTTTCCCTTGCAAGGTTGCTCCAAAAGGTGCTGTCGGCGGTGCGGTAGGTGGCATAGAGATTTTCCTGCCTTGCATGGCTTGTAATATACGATATTCGCCCTTTGACATTGGGCAGCTTTCCCCATTCCACCAGCTTCCGCATGGTGTTCCTGCCGATACCCGTACATTCTGCGGCTTCCTCTATGGTAAGTCCCATTTTAACTGCGCTCATTCTATCAACCTCCTTTTTAGGATACTCATTTTGCAACTACTGTTTTATCATTATACTTATTCTGCTATCTCTTGTCAACCTATTTTGCAACCATTCATAGTTTATTTACAACTTTTATTGAGATAAAGGTTGCAAAATAAGTATCGGCGTGTTATACTGATACCAGTCAGGAGGTGAACACCTTGAAAAAAGAAACCACATTCACCGCAAAACAGGTCGGTGGGCGGATTAAGGAACGCCGCACAGAGTTAAACATTACCATGCCGGAACTCGGCAGGCGTGTAGGCGTGAACAAATCCACCATTCAGCGGTACGAAGCGGACGGGGTTGATCCGAAGCGCACAATGGTTATCAACGGTCTTGCGGAAGCGTTGCTCACTACTCCCGAATGGCTGACAGGTCTTTCCGATGATAAGGAATATGACACCTACACTCTATGCCAGCGGGATATTGAGGAACACATCAAGAAGTATCTGGACACACTTTCCCATACAGTAAAGGGCGAGCCGCATCAGCAGCTTCTCACGACATTTCTCGGCAAGATGGTTGACCTGTATACGGTTATGACCTACTACTTTGCTGACGCTATGGAGGAAGTTGACCGTGTGGCGAAGGACAAGGGGCTGAAAGAGTCTCTTGGACGGTACGCCATAGAGTCCGGGGCAATCATGGAACAGGTATACCGCAAGAAGATGGAAGTACCGATTGAGGATATGAAACGGTTTTTAGACGGGATTTTACATATCCACGATGAGGGGCGCACAAGAATGTCGATGGGCGCACTTTTCGGGATAGTGGAGGAAGCTGAAGAAAGGCTTTCCGAAAAAGAAAATTCCGTGGCACCTTGACAAGTAAAGACGCCAGTTGACTTTCACTGGCGGAAGTGACACAATTACTTTACGCACACCATATGTCACAGTCCCGATTGCCACGGATAGAAAGGAGTTTTTTATCTATGGCAAAAGGTTCTGTAAGAAAGAAAGGCAAAAAGTGGTACGGACGCTTTTACATTGAAGATGAAAGCGGCAGAAAAGTGCAGAAAGAGTTTGCAGGCACAGAGAGCAAGGCGGAGACAGAAGCCATGCTCCGCAAAGCGATAGCGGACTACGAGGAAAAGCAGTTTGTCGGGAAAGCGGAAAACATCACGGTAGGCGATATGCTGGATATGTGGGTAGAGGAAGAACTGAAACCCGGAAACTTAAGCAACGGGACGGTCATGTCCTATCAGGGAACGGTCAACCGTATCAGGCAATATCCCATTGGCAAACGCAAGCTGAAAACCGTGACCGCCGACCATTTGCAGGCGTTCATTGATTTCCTGAGCTACGGTGGAACAAACCCGGACGGGACAACTTCAAAGCCCATGAGCAAAGGGTATATGCTCCTGTTCTCGGCAGTGCTGCAAAATTCCTTCCGCTTTGCGGTTTTCCCGAAAAAACTGATTACCTTTAACCCTATGCAGTATGTGAAGCTGAGGGGCAGGAAGCAGGAAACGGATATTTTCTCGGACAGTGAGGAAGATACTTCCAGTATTCCTACTATCACCCATGAGCAGTTCCAAAAGCTGGAGGAATTTCTCAAGGCAAAAGACAATCCCGCCTTGCTGCCTGTGCAGATAGCGTACTACACGGGACTTCGTATCGGGGAAGTATGCGGCTTGACTTGGCAGGATATTAACCTTGAGGAACAATATCTTACAGTACGCCGCAGTATGCGCTATAACGGAACAAGGCACACAACCGAAGTAGGAACGACAAAGCGAAGCAAAGTCCGCACCGTTGATTTCTGCGACACGCTGGCGGCAATCCTGCGGGCGGCGAGAACAGAACAGCGCAAAAACCGTTTCCGCTACGGGGAGCTTTATTACCTGAACTACTACAAAGAAGTAAAGGAAAAAGGGCGCACCTATTATGAGGTTTACAGCCTGCAAAGGACAGAGGAAGTCCCGGAGGATTACAAGGAAATCTCCTTTGTCTGCCTGAGAGCAGACGGGGCGTATGAAGCGCCGAGTACGGTAGGGATTATGTGCAGGGCGGCAAAGAAGAAAGTGAAAGGGCTTGGGGAGTTTCATTTCCACACGCTCCGCCACACCTACACAAGCAATCTGTTGTCCGGCGGCGCAAAGCCGAAAGATGTGCAGGAACTTCTCGGACACTCTGATGTCAGTACCACAATGAACATTTACGCTCACTCTACAAGGGAAGCGAAGCGCACTTCCGCAAGGCTGCTGGATAAGGTGGTCGGCGGGGAATAAAAAGTTGCCCTTGTTTCGGCTCGTAAGGGCAAAAACAAGGGCAAACAGATAAGGTTTGAACGGAAAACAGGCGTGAAGCCTTGAAAAATCAATGGTTTTTGAAGATTAGATAGTTAAATTAGGATTTGAAGTTTAAAATTCATATCTTGTTCCATGTGAAAGTAACAGTCCGTCCGTTAATTTCACGCATAGAATTATGGTGTTTTCATCATCAAAATCATTATGCCCATTATCAATCCATTCGGCAAAAACGATTTTCAGTTTCTCAGCAATTATACGATTTTCTTCTTTTCCAAAATACCCTAAATTGTTTCCCTTTCCATGTGCAGTAAACCAGTCACTCGCTATTGCAACATTTGGGTTTTTTTCTATTTGTTTTATTTTGTTAGAAAGTGCATATGTAATAATATAAAATGAGCCATCCTCATAATAAGCATTTACATTCCGCACATATGGCATTTCTTGTTCCACCGTTGCTAATGCAATCACCGTGTCTTTTCCAAAACGTTCGATCATTATTTTTTCAGCTTCTGAGCTTAATTTTCTCATAAGGTTATCTCCTATACAAATTCCAATTTGTCACTCTGTACTTATTATTTTACCACAATTCCGAGAGCGTGGAAATAGCCTGTTTCTTAAGCCGATTTCCCACCTTTCGGATATACGGAACGGGCGGTCATTTAGGTGTAGACTTAGGGTAGTTCATCGATGGACAGCACCTTGAAAACAGAATGACCGTCCGAAAAGGGATACCCCGGCTGGGGAAGCACCGCAAGGAGCCGGACTTCGGGACAAAATGTCCCGAAGTATGGGGAGCGTGCCAACGCCGGAACACGCCGCTATTGTCGGGGCCCCCGCAAAGCCGCATGGCTTTGTGGGGAGAGGAGGAGCAGCGGAGCGAGTGAGTTTTTCCGCTTGCGGTGAAACGAACGATACGCAGCTTGCGACGACGAGGCAGGAAAACTTTTCGGGGAGAACGGCAACGGAAAGCAAAATGGAGGGAACGCATGAGAGATAACCCCTATAAAGACTTGCCGCCGCTGGAACGCAGGCCGGACGGTTCCCTTTACCGCATGACACCGGCACAGAAGAAACAAGCGGCCAGCCTGATACGCCGGGAGTGCTGTTGCTTTGAGGACGGCAACTGCATTGTCCTTGATGATGGGGACACCTGCACCTGCCCGCAGACAGTTTCTTTCTCGGTCTGCTGTAAGTGGTTCCGCTGGGCGGTCTTGCCGCTGGACGGGACGCTGGAAGCGGAGATTTTCCGGGATAAGGACTTGAAACGCTGTGTGGTCTGCGGCGGTGTGTTCGTCCCCAAATCCAACCGGGCAAAATACTGCCCCGGCTGTGCCGCCAGAGTTCACAGGCGGCAGAAAACAGAAAGTGAACGGAAAAGGAGGTCTGCTGTGGACAGTTAGGAGCGAAAAAAGCCTTGATTTATCAGGCTCCGCAAGCCCCAAACCGGGGCAGGTGGTATAAAGTATCGCCCGCCCCGGAAAACGGGCTTCTAACCGTCCACAAAACACGATATGACAAACACGATTTACATTCATCAGCCGGAAAAGGCGTTCAGCTTCACCCGGCTCCCGAATTTTCTCTTTGAAGCCCCCACATTCAAGCCCCTGTCTAACGAGGCAAAGGTTCTGTACGCCTTTATCCTGCGCCGGACAGAGTTATCCCGCAAGAATGGGTGGGCGGATGACTGCGGACGGATTTTCCTGTATTACCCTATCTGTGAAGTGGTCACACTGCTCCATTGTGGGCGGCAGAAAGCGGTGAATACCCTGCGGGAACTGCAATACACCGGACTGGTGGAGATCCAGAAGCAGGGCTGTGGAAAACCCAACCGCATTTTCCCAAAATCCTATGAAGCGGTTCCAAACACCGACTTTAAGAAATCCCGTTCTGGTACACCGGAGGACTGAAAACCGTACCCATGAAGTACGGAAACCGCCCTCCTGAAGTATGAAAACCGGACGGTATATAGAAATACAAAGATTAAAATGACTGATTTATATCCATTCCATTCTTATCGTATCAGAGATAATTCCGGCGGGATTTTCCCTGTAGAAAACCCCGGATAGGAAAGGAATGGGGAAAGGAGCAGAATGGCACAACACGCAATTTTGCGGTTTGAGAAGCACAAGGGCAACCCGGCAAGGCCGCTGGAAGCCCATCACGAAAGACAGAAAGAACAATACGCCAGTAACCCCGACATTGACACAAGCCGGAGCAAATACAATTTCCATATCGTCAAGCCGGAGGGACGCTATTACCACTTCATTCAGAGCCGGATTGAGATTCGCAATCTGCACCCTGGGGAAGGAGTGGAAGTAGATTTTGTCCGGGAAGAAGAAGCGGAACGTTTTCTGATAGATTATCCTGGCGGAAAGCGTACCGGAAAAAGACAGATTGTTTATGAAAAGGGGACAGAAAAAGAGATGGAGCGAATTCTCACAGCGCTTTCCAGCGCTCATATCTGCCCCAAGCGGGTGGAAATGAGGGAGCTGACTTTGGAGGGACTTTTTATGGAGGTAGTAGGAAGATGAGACAGTACAAGGCATTTGTCAAAAAAGAATTTCTGGAACTGTACCGTTCCGGGAAAGGGTGGATCATGCTTGCAGTCTTTTTCCTTTTTGGTATTATGGCTCCGGCTTTTGCCAAACTGACCCCGTTTATCATGGAGGCCTTTTCCGACAGCCTTTCCGAGGCAGGGATATCAATGAAAACAATGGAGATCACTGCCATCAGTTCCTGGCAGCAGTTTTACAAAAATGCACCATTGGCGTTGATCCTCTTTGGACTTGTGTTCAGTTCTGTAATGACAAACGAATATCAGAAAGGAACGTTTGTCAACATCCTGACAAAAGGAATGAAAAGGTGGAAAGTCATAGGAGCAAAAGGAAGCGTACTGCTGACAGTATGGACAGTCTGCTACTGGATGTCTTATGGGACAGCGCTTGCTTATACAGTATATTTCTGGGATAACACAGAGATACGGTACCCTTGGCATGCAGCGGGCTATGTCTATCTTTTCGGTATTCTTCTGATCACAGCCATTTTATTTTTCTCTTCCATCTTTAACAGTCAGGCTGCGGTATTGGGAGCAGTGGGAGGGAGTGTGATCCTGTTCTATTTTCTGGAAATGATCCCGGCTCTGTCAGACATCATCCCTCTGCGTCTTCTCGCCCCCATATCGATACTTACAGGCGGGACTGAACCAGGGGATTTTGTCGGAGCTGCTGTGACGGCAGCAGTGTTGATCTTGTTGTTTTGTCTCGGAGCGGTGTTCTGTTTTAATAAAAAGCAGATTTGAAAAAATCGACAAAGATTGTAAATTTCTCTTGTATAAGAAAGACATATGTGCTAAACTAGGCACGTATGGAAGGCAGATCTGTAGGCAGAAGTTCTCCATGCAAATATTTTTAAGCGGCAGATAGCCGCATTATTGATTGAGTTAGAAGCTCAAATTTTATAAGTTGGTTACTTTATAACCGAATATGCATACAGGCATGTTACAACTTGTGAAACGGTCAATAAGAGTAATAAAAGTAAAAATATTTGCTATATAGACTCTAAACCCATGATTTGTCTTGAATATATTTGAATTTAAGATTTAAGACAGAATTCGTATCCGTACAGAACAGACGGAAATAGAATGACACAAGCAGACGGCATGCAAAGATGCCGGTGCCTGTGTCTTTTTTTATTTTGTCGGAGAGCCCTTGTGACTTCCCGGGAGAATAAGACGGCCCTTCAAAAGCTGACGCTGCGCAGAAGGAAAGACAAACGAAGAAAGGAAGAGGAAAGATGGATATTTCAGCACAAAAGCATGCGCCGATCTATGAGGCGCTGGAACGGTTCCGAAAGATGCGGATCGTTCCGTTTGATGTCCCGGGGCACAAACATGGCCGGGGAAATCCCGAACTAGTGGAGCTTCTGGGAAGCAAATGTGTGGGGATCGATGTAAATTCCATGAAACCCCTGGATAACCTCTGTCATCCGGTTTCTGTTATCAAACAGGCGGAAGAGCTGGCAGCGGAAGCGTTCGGGGCGGCACATGCATTTCTGATGGTAGGAGGGACGACATCCGCCGTCCAGAGTATGGTTCTTTCCTGCTGCAAGAAGGGGGATAAGATCATCATGCCCCGAAATGTACATCGAAGTGTGATAAATGCTCTCGTACTTTGCGGTGCAAAGCCGGTCTATGTCAATCCGGATGTGGATCAGCACCTTGGGATCTCCCTTGGCATGAAATTAAGCCAGGTAGAAGAAGCCATCCGGGAGAATCCGGACGCGGTGGCGGTACTCGTGAATAATCCGACATATTACGGGATCTGTTCAGACCTCAGGAGCATTGTAAAGATCGCCCACGAATACGGAATGAAAGTGTTGGCGGATGAGGCGCACGGAACACATTTCTATTTCGGGGAAGGGCTTCCGGTGTCCGCAATGGCGGCAGGAGCAGATATGGCGTCTGTGAGCATGCACAAGTCCGGAGGAAGTTTAACGCAAAGCTCTCTCCTTTTGACTGGACCAAATGTGAATGCGGGATATGTAAGACAGATCATCAACTTAACTCAGACGACAAGCGGATCTTACCTGCTTTTGTCAAGTCTTGATATTTCCAGAAGGAATCTGGCGCTTCGTGGAAAGGAAGCGTTTGCCAAAGTGGCTGAGCTTGCCCGTTATGCAAGAGAAGAGATCAACCAGATCAGCGGTTATTACGCTTTTGCCGGGGAGAAGATCAACGGAAACAGTATCTTTGATTTTGATACGACAAAACTTTCCGTGCATACTCTGGATATCGGCCTTGCCGGAATTGAAGTGTATGATATCTTGCGTGATGAATACGACATACAGATCGAGTTCGGCGATCTGGGAAATATTCTTGCATACCTTTCCATCGGCGACCGAAAGCAGGAGGTAGAGCGTCTGGTAAGTGCACTTGCGGACATCAAGCGGCGCTATCAGAAAGACAAGACCGGCATGCTCACACAGGAATACATCGCGCCGGACGTTGTCCTGACACCGCAGGAATCTTTCTATGCGGAGAAAGAATCCCTTCCAATACGGGAGACAAAGGGACGGATCTGCAGTGAGTTCGTCATGTGCTACCCTCCTGGAATTCCGATTCTGGCACCTGGGGAAGCCATCACGGACAAAATCATAGATTATATATTGTATGCAAAAGAAAAAGGCTGTTCTATGACAGGACCTGAGGACGAGAAGATCGAACGACTCAATGTATTAAAGGAGAGATAAGACGATGGAAATGTGGTTTTCTGATGAACATACTGACAATGTAAAGCTCTCATTGCGTATCAAACGGCAGCTTTTCAGTGCAGAAAGCGAGTTCCAGCGCATCGATGTCCTGGAATCGGAAGATTTCGGCAAAGTGCTTGTTGTCGACGGGGATCTGATGCTGACGGAAAAGGATGAATTTATCTATCATGAGATGATTACCCATGTGCCGATGGCTGTCCATCCGGACGTAAAAAATGTTCTTGTCATCGGCGGAGGAGACGGAGGCGTTGTCCGGGAACTGATTAAGTATGACTCTCTGGAAAAGATCGACGTGGTAGAAGTGGATCCGCTGCTTGTGGAAGTGTGCAGAAAATATATACCGGAGATTGCCTGCAGTCTCAACGACAGCAGGGTGGAAATCTACAATGAGGACGGACTTCGGTTTATCCGATCCAGGACATCGGAGTACGATCTGATCATCATCGATTCTCCGAACCCGTTCGGACCAGGGGAAGGGCTTTTCACGAAAGAATTTTATGGGAACTGCTACAATGCCCTGCGTGATGATGGGATCATGATCAACCAAAATGAGAGCCCATTCTATGAAGAAGAGGCGTTTCAGTGCCAGAGGATGCACAAAAGGATTGTGGAGACATTCCCGATCTGCAAAGTGTATCAGGCGCACATACCGGCATATCCATCCGGACACTGGCTGTTTGGATTTGCATCCAAAAAGTACCATCCGCTGAACGATCTCAACGGAGTGGGATGGAAACTTAGAGGAATCAGCACAAGATACTATGAACCAAGACTTCATTACGGCGTGTTTGCGCTGCCGGTTTATGTGGAGGAGTTGTTAAGAGATGTTGAATAAAAACGTAATGACATTTATCGGATGTGACGCAGAATACGAAGATGCCCGGATCGTTCTTTTCGGGGCACCGTTTGATTCTACCACATCCTATCGCCCGGGCACCCGGTTTGCAAGCCAGGCTATCCGGAATGAATCCTATGGACTGGAGACATACAGTCCATATCAGGACAAGGATATGACGGATTATAATTATTACTTTGACAGCGGGGATATCGAACTCCCTATAGGAGATTCTGAAAAGGTGCTTTCAGCCATCGAAGAGCGAACAAAGATCATACTGGATGACGGAAAGATTCCGTTTATGATCGGGGGAGAGCATCTCGTGACTCTCGGGAGCATACGGGCGATAGCGGAAAAATATCCGGATCTCCATATCATTCATTTTGACGCGCACACGGATCTGCGGGATGAATATCTCGGAGTAGAGCTTTCCCATGCCAGCGTGATACGCAGATGCTGGGATATTCTGGGAGACGGAAGGATCTTCCAGTTCGGAATCCGTTCTGGCGAACGCTGGGAGTTTGAGTGGGCAAAGGAGGGGCATACTTCCCTTCAGAAATTTGACTTTACCGGACTTGCGGAAGCAGTCAGACAGATCAAAGGAAAGCCAGTCTACCTGACAGTGGATCTGGATGTGCTGGATCCTTCTGTTTTTCCGGGAACCGGGACGCCGGAGGCCGGAGGAGTGACATTTATGGAACTTTTAAATGCCATTCACACTGTCTGCAAAGACGCAGACATAAAAGGATGCGACGTCAACGAGCTGTGTCCGCCTATGGATACAAGCGGGGCGTCCACTGCCACGGCATGTAAAGTGGTAAGAGAACTGCTTCTGGAACTGTCCAGATAGACAGAAAAAATAAAAAAT
>NZ_VIRV01000033.1 GCF_019754295.1 Sellimonas caecigallum
TGCCGGATTCTTTTCGCAGTATGTGCAAACTTTAATAGCTCCTGATCTTGTCATTTTCATCATCTGTTGTCTTCCGGATCGATCGGATAACGACGTGATAGCTGTAATCATCACTCACTTTTACTGTGACTCGATCTCCCACATGTTTTTTCAATATGGCTTTCCCAAGAGGAGACTCGATACTGATCTTTCCGTCCAGAGAATTTCCCCGGATGGATGTGACAAGTTTGAAGACATCAGTCTCGTCATCTTCCTCAAAATAGATTTCTACCATATTGTTTAATCCGGCTTCATCCTCTTTCGAAGTGTCCTCCACAATCCTGGCCGTTTTCAGCATCCTTTCCAGATAGCGAATCCGGCTCTCATTTCTGTTTTTATCTTTCTTTGCCGCATGATACTCAAAGTTTTCGCTGAGATCGCCGTGGGCTCTCGCCTCTTTTACCGCTTCTATAGCCTCTTTTCTTACTACCAGCTTTCTGTACTCGATCTCCTCTTTGATCTTGTCCACATCATGCTCTGTGAGTTGTTCCCTCATTTTCAAGACTTCCTTTTCTATTCTTCCTTCCAGCATTCCGTATCCATAATACCCAGTTTTTTGGGACGAAATACCGGATCAATTCCCATTTTACGCTGCTTTTCATAATCTTTCAACACTTTGAATGCTATTTTCCCAAGCATGAGAATCGCCGCAATATTCACTGCTGCCATACATCCCATCGTGATATCCGCAATATTCCAGATCAGAGAAAACTCCGCCTGTGCTCCGAAAAAGACAGCAAGCACGCATGTGATGCGAAATCCAGCAAGAAGAACTTTGTTGTCTTTTATAAACTTTATATTGGACTCTGCATAGTAGTAATTTCCGATCAAACTGCTGAATGCAAAAGCAAAAATAGAAAATGTGATAAAATGGATCCCCCAGCTTCCTACATTGACGGATATGGCTGCCTGGACAAACGGAATACCATCCAGTTTTGCCGGCACTCCTTCCACTCCTGAGACGAGAAGCATCATCGCAGTTGCCGAACAGATCAGGATCGTATCAATAAATACGGAGACAACCTGCACCATCCCCTGTTTGGCCGGATGGGAGACAGAAGCACTGGCTGCCGCATTTGGTGCGCTTCCCATCCCTGCTTCATTTGAAAAAAGTCCCCTCTTGATACCAATGACTACCGCACTTCCGGCCATACCGCCAAACATGGCACGAAAATCAAAAGCACTTCGTAAGATCATCCCGAACACTTCCGGAAGAACTGTAATATGTGTCACGATCGTAAAAGCTCCCAGAAGAAGATATCCCATGGCCATGACCGGCACGATGACTGATGTGATAAAGCCAATCCTGTGGACGCCTCCAAAGATGACCGCCGCCGTCGCTGCAGCTATAATACCTCCCACAAAGACCGGATAAATCGTGTCCGTGTACCCTGGGATATAATATTCCAGCGCAGAAGACATATTGTAGGACTGAAGTCCATTAAAACCGTATGCAAAACAGATGATGAGAAGAACGGAAAAGACTACGCC
Source organism: Sellimonas caecigallum (assembly GCF_019754295.1). Taxonomy (GTDB): domain Bacteria; phylum Bacillota; class Clostridia; order Lachnospirales; family Lachnospiraceae; genus Sellimonas; species Sellimonas caecigallum. Next base: position 1,531 of record NZ_VIRV01000033.1, read on the forward strand.
AAGCCATCTCTTTTTCAGAGCCTTTTCCATATAATAGGACGGGCCGCCTCGAAAATCTTTTCCGTCTTTCACTTTGTAGATCTGTGCCAATGTGCTCTCTACAAATGCGGATGCACCGCCGATCAGTGCCATCAGCCACATCCAGAAAACAGATCCTGGACCTCCTGCCGCGATAGCTGTCGCGATGCCGGCGATATTTCCTGTCCCCACACGTGAAGCAGTCGAGATCATCAACGCCTGAAAGGAGGAAACTTGCTTCACTCCATCCTTTTCTTCTCCTTTTTCCAGGATCACTTTGAGTGCATCTTTAAGCAGACGCAGCTGCACCCCTTTTGTCCGCACAGTAAAATACACTCCTGTACCTACAAGTAAGAACAAAAGCGGATACGTATAAAGGAAATCATTTACTTTTGACAAAATATCATTCATAGTATCCCCCTGTTTTTGAATTTTTTTTAGCAGTTGATTCATTATAACAGCTTTATTATCAAAAAAACAGGGTAAAATTGACTAAAAATGAATTATTTATCTTTTACTTATTCATTTTCTCAATCCAATCTTTCTCTCTGAATCCAGGGATAGTAAAGTCTTCCCCAACAAGAAGAGGTCTCTTGACGAGCATTCCGTCTGTGGCAAGCAGCTCATACTGTTCTTCCTCACTCATCTGAGGAAGTCTGTCTTTGAGTCCCAGTTCCTTATATTTCATACCGCTCGTGTTAAAAAAGCGCTTCAGCGGAAGACCGCTTTTTTGATGCCACTCCATTAATTCTTCCTTTGTTGGATTCTGTTCTATGATATGGCGCCTTTCAAACTCTGCGCCTTTTTCTTCCAGCCATTTCCCGGCCTTTTTGCATGTCGTTCATTTTGGATATTCAACAAATAGCAACATCTTTATTCCTCCTGTTTTTTTCTTAGCTCTTCCGGCATCCATTTTCCTTTCCATGCATACAGAATCATCAGAACTGCCCCGATTCCCCAGGATATTGGGTAACACAAGTATACCCCTCGGATCGTTTCAAAATACGGAACCACAAACTGTACCCACAATACTCTGCATACACACAGCGAAAACAGGATGATGAGCATTGGCGGCACGGTCTTTCCGGTTCCACGGATCGTACCAGCCATCTCGTGCATAATACTCAAAATAAAATAGAATGGACAGAAATACCACATCGCCAGCGTTCCATAATAGACGACATCTGCATCGGATGTAAAGATTCCGATAATCTGATCAGAAAATGCAAGAAGCAGGACCCCTGTCACGATCGTATACACAAATCCCATGGCCAGCGTGACCCACATTCCCTTCTTTACCCGGTCAATCCTTCCAGCCCCGATGTTCTGTCCTGTAAAAGTAGTCGCTGCCATACTAAAACTCATGACCGGAAGTATATTAAATCCATCTACTTTTATGTAAGCCGCAAATCCTGCCATCGCCTTTGCCCCAAATGTGTTGACGCTGGACTGCAAAAGCACATTTGAAAAAGAGATTACCATATTCTGAATCCCTGTCGGGAGTCCAATCTTGATGATCCGCATCCCCATCTTCCCGTTCCATCTGATCTCTTTCATTTTTAAGTGGTAAAGATCGTCCACTTTTACAAGAAACCGCAGAATAAAGATACAGGACAAAACCTGGCTGATATCGGTGGCGATAGCGACACCCGCTACCCCCATCTTGAAAAACACGACAAATACCATATCCAACACAATATTAGAAACGGATGCCACTGCCAGGTAGACAAGCGACCTTCTGGAGTTTCCTACCGCATTTAAAATCCCGGCTGACATGTTGTAGATTACATTGAATATCAATCCGCCAAAGTAAATCCGCAGATAAAGAATAGACTGATCCATTACCTGGGCTGGAGTTCCCATCCATTTCAGAAGAATCGGACTTGCCACGATGCCAAGAACCATAATGACTGCCCCGGCGATGACGGCAAGGGCAATGGTCGTGTGAACTGCTGTCTGTACTCCCTTTTCATCTCCAGCCCCATAATGCTGTGCAATCACGACTCCGGCTCCAGCGGATGCACCGATACAGAAAGCGATCAGAAGGTTGATCAGTGAACCGCTTGATCCCACAGCCGCCAGCGCATCGCTCCCGACAAAATTTCCCACGATAATGGAATCCGCAGTATTGTAAAGCTGCTGGAGCAGGTTTCCGAGAATGAGCGGAATCGAAAAAAACAGAATCTGCTTCCAGATGTTTCCGCTCGTCATAACCGTTGTTCTACTCATATGGATTTTCCGCCCCTTGCCTTAGCATCTTACCATATCTCTTGTAATCTCTTTCAGAGAATCGGATCCGCACATGGACATCGTATCGGCAAGCTCTGCTCCGATCTTCTCGATGTATGTTTTCACGCCTTCTTCTCCGCCTCCGAATACAGCCGTCACAAATGGACGACAGATCAGAACGCCGTCTGCTCCCAGTGCCAGCGCCTTAAATACATCTGTACCCGAACGGATTCCTCCGTCCACAAATATCTTCATCTTTCCTTTTACAGCGTCTGCAATCTCCGAAAGCACTTCCGCTGTGGCCGGACACTGATCCAGCACTCTTCCTCCGTGATTGGATACAACGATAGCATCTGCCCCTGCTGCTTCTGCCTTCAGTGCACCGCGAACCGTCATTACCCCTTTTACGATAAACGGCACATTTGTCATTCTCACGATCTTATGAAGCTCTTCTACGGATTTTCTTCCGGCCGGAGGGGTCATATTTTTCAAAAACGGCAGTCCTGCAGCATCAATATCCATGGCCACCGCAAATGCATTGGCACTCTGTGCCTGATTCATTTTTTCCTGAATCGTTTCCAGGTTCCACGGTTTGATCGTCGGGATTCCCATTCCGCCTTCTTTGGCAATCGCCTCCGTTGCAAATTTCATGACATCTGCATCCACGCCATCGCCGGTAAACGCAGCGATTCCGGCTTTTGCACAGGCCGAAACCAGGACATCATTATACGACTGATCGTTGTACTTCTCCCCGTAGTGGAGATTGACTGCTCCTACTGGTCCTGCAAAAAATGGATATTTCATCGTGTGACCGAAGATCTCCAGTGATGTATCTACCGGTTTATTAGCGCAGATCGTATCCATATTGACACGGATTTCCTGCCATTTATCGTAATTGCGGATAGCTGTATCCCCAACCCCTTTTGCCCCAGGTCCCGGGATCTGATTTCTGCATGCACGCCCATTACATACCGGACACGCCTTACAATAGTTCCCGATACAGGTTCTTGCTTCTTTCAAAATTTCATCATAGGTCATTACACTCTTCCTCCGTTTCTTTCCTTTCTCTGTTTATTGTAACAAACTCTCTTAAAAACCGCAACACACAGCGCAGAATGGTCTCTCTCTTCGTCCTGCTGTCCACACATCAAAAAAAGAAACGGACACTTCTCAATGTTCCGCTTCTTCATTACATGAAAATGATCACTTCACTGATCCACACAACTGCACATGCACCGCAGGCTATCTGAAACAGACTTTTTCCACGATAGGCCAAAAAGATGGCCGCCAAAAGTCCCAGCGCCGCCGACCACACAGAGTCTGTTGCCGTCAAAATCGCTGGAAATGTCATAACTGCCAATGTAACATACGGCACATAAAATAAAAAAGACCGGATTGTTTTATGTCTGATCTGTTTCCGTATGAGCGTAAGCGGCAGCATCCGGATGCCGTAGGTAACTAGCGCCATCACAAGAATGTAGATATAAATATTATGCTCCATCGTTCTCCTCCTCTTCCCCCTCTTTTATCGGGAAAAGTATCGCTGCAGCCCCCGCGATCAGGATAGTCAGAATGATGATCCTCATTCCCGACGATATCTCCCTTACCCAGGGAAGATACGCCATTGCCGTGCTTGCCGCCATCGCGGTCACGATGATACCGGCAATGATTCTGTTTTCTTTGCAGGGTGGTATGATGACCGCAATAAACATTGCGTACAGAGCAACGCTCATGGCGCTCAGCACCCTGTCCGGCAGGATTTCCCCCGATACAACTCCAACATATGTCCCGATCGTCCATCCGGGAATTGCTGCAGACATCATGCCGTAAGAGTAAAATGGACTCAATCTTCCAGATGAGGCAACGGACACTCCGAAAATCTCATCCGTCACGCCAAAGGCTACAAGAAATCTGTGCCCTATCCCCGCCCTCGGATCAATCTTCTGTGAAAGCGCACAGGACATCAGACAGTACCGAAGATTGATGATCAGCTGCGTGAACGCCATCTCCGCGTATGCCGCTTGGGATGTGATCAAAGACAGCGCGGCAAACTCGCCTGCTGATGTCAGATTTGTAAGCGACATGAGGGCTGCCTGAATCGAGGTAAGTCCTGCCTTTCTCGATGCAATTCCCAGTGTAAACGATACCGCCAGATAACCAAGTCCGATGGGAACCCCGTCTTTGATCCCCCTCACAAACCACTTTCCTTTTTGCTCCACTTTTTATCCCCCTGTGTTTTCGTTATCCGAAATATTGTGAAAACAGTTTTTCCATCTCCTGCTTCAGTCTGTTTTCCATTCCCCGATATTTTAGCAGAAATTCTTTCCCTTCACAAGTCAGTTCACTCTTTCCGCCATGTGCTCCTCCGTTGTGTGTATGTAAAAAAGCAAAACCAAGCTCCTTTTCTGCGCGCTTTATGATCTTCCATCCTTTGGAATAGGACATTCCCATTTTGGCGCACGCTGCCTGGATGGAACCTCTTTCCTCAATATATTCCAGGAGTTCTGCCACACCGGGCCCAAAAAAACGCTCATCTTTTTGAAATGTAAGCCGAAGCCCCGGCTGTATCACTTCTGCCATCTTTTCTCTCCTCCTCTACATTTTGATCTCTCTGTCCGCCTTTGCCGTCATGTTCATGATCCACACAGCAATAAATGCCACCCCAAGAATCACAGCCACATAAATCCATGCACGATCCATGTTTCCTGCAGCCACTTCGGAGTAAACTGCAAGCGGAAGCGTCCTCGTCTTCCCCGGGATATTCCCGGCCAGCATTGCGGTGGCCCCGTACTCGCCAAGCCCCCGTGTAGTGGAAAGGATCATTCCGGACAGGATGGACGGAAATGTACATGGAAACAAAATCTTCCACAGGATCCCCCATTTCCCAAGTCCCATCATTTTAGCCTCCTCGATCATATTCTGATCGATCTGTTCAAACCCGGCTTTTGCCGATCGGTACATCAGCGGAAAAGAAACTATGACCGCAGCAAGCACCGTGGCAAACCAGGAGAAGGCAATGCGAAATCCAAACACGTCTTCAACAAAGCTTCCGATCGGACGGCGGGCACCGAACAAATACAGAAGAAAAAAACCCGCAACTGTAGGCGGCAGGACAAGGGGGATCGTCAAAATCCCGTCCACAACCGCCTTCAGCCGCCTCCCTTTGATAAACATGACCGCCCAGGCCGCAAGAATTCCCAGCACGAACGTAACTGCAGACGCACAGGCGGTTGTTTTCAATGAAATCCATACGGGAGAAAAGTCCATTGTTCACTTGCCTCCTATTTTACATCTCTGTAGTCTGAAAATCCGTAAGATTCAAACACTTCCGAAGCTTCGTCCGATGTGATAAAATCATAAAATGCTTTCGCAGCTTCCGGGTTAGGCGCATCTTTTGTTATTGCCGCCGGATAGAGAACCGGTGATTTTAAAGAACCTTCCGGTGCTTCCGCCACGACTTTCACTTTATCCGTCGTAGCTGCATCCGTCGCGTAAACGATGCCGCAGTCCGCAGATGCCTCTGCCACCCAGTTCAGCACTTCCGTCACATTCGTTCCGAAGCTTGCCTTCGCGGACACTTCCTCCCACAGTCCAAGAGAGGTAAGTGCTTCCTGTGAGTACTGCCCCACCGGAACGCTGGCTGTATCTCCCAGCGCAACGGTACCTGCATTCTTTATATCTTCGAATGAAGCAAATGTCTTGTCCGAGACAGAAGGGGTAATGAGCACGATCTTATTTTCCAGCATATTTAGTATCGTATCACTGTCGATCATACCCTCATCATTCAGCTCGTTCATCTGCTTTTCTGCCGCCGAGAAAAAAATATCTGCTCCGAGCCCTGCCTCAATCTGCTGCTGAAGCTTTCCGGAAGAATCATAAACTCCCTCGACTTTTACATCCGGGTATTCTTTTTCAAATTCCGGGATCAGCTTTTCCGTAAACGCGTACTCCAACGAAGCTGCAGCTGCCAGTGTGACAGTCCCTTCCACTTTTGTCTCTTCTTTTTTTGTTTCTGTTTCCTCTTTCTTTTCCTCTGACTGGCATCCAACTAAAGAGAATACCATAATCGCTGCAATCATCCCTGCCAAAATCTTTTTTTTCATTTTTTTCCGCCTTTTTCTTCTGTTTACACCCTTTTTACGATCTACCGCATTCAGACTCGCTTCCCTTTAAAATCCCAAGCCCATGGATAACACTGTCCAAAATGATCTCCATACTTTCCTTTACCGCTTTGGGACTTCCCGGGAGATTTACGATGAGCGTCTTTTCCCGTATTACAGAAACTCCCCTGGAAAGCATGGCTCTCTTCGTATATTTCATGGATTCATATCGGATTGCCTCTGCAATACCAGGTGCATTCCTTGTCATCACTTCCAATGTGGCCTCCGGTGTCGTGTCTCTTTCGGAAAATCCAGTACCTCCTGAAGTTAAAATCAGGTCCACCTGTCTTTGGTCAGAAAGCCGGATCAACTCTTTTTTTAATCTTTCCTTCTCATCCGGAAGAATCTGCTTTTCTATCACACGGAATCCTGCCTCCAAAAGCGCCGTCTCCATGGCTGGTCCGCTCTTATCTTCTCGAAGTCCCAAGCTTCCTTTGTCACTCATGGTAATCACAGCTGCAGTGAACGGCTCTGTGCCATCAGGAATCCTGACCGTCATGCTATCGCCTTTCCTTATCACACCGGATGAGAGAACTTCGGCAAACACACCTTGCGTCGGCATAATGCACTCGCCCATCCGATGATAGATCTGACAATGCGTATGACATTCTTTCCCAATCTGAGACATCTTCAGCACCACATCCCCGCATGTGAGGATCGTCCCCACCGGAAGTGAACGAAAATCGATGCCTTCTACTACAAGATTCTCTCCGAATGCGCCGTCCGAAACATCCGCGCCTCTTTGATTAAATTCCAGCACTTTATCATAGCTTAGCAGACTAACCTGCCGATGCCAGTTGCCGGCATGTGCGTCGCCTTCAATCCCGTAGTCCTTCCTAAAAAAAGCTTTCTGCACCGGTTTTTTTTCCGTTCCCCGTTTCTCACTTATACAAATCGCCTTTACGGTACCGATGATTTTCTTTTTGTCCATCTGTGTCATCCTCCAATCTGGCTCATCTTTTTATTTTCACTGATGTCCTCCGGATTCTCAAAACAGTGTCCGGAAGGTTTTTTCTTCCCTGCTTCCAGAAAAATCTGTCGGATCCGTTTTTTCCGCATCTCTTTATCCATCCCGCTTCGCACGATGCTTTTCATATCTTCCGCGTCATCATAGCAGAGACAATATTTCAGCTGGCCAGTACTCGTAAGTCTCAGGCGATTGCATTCCTTGCAGAACTTCCCGTGCATGGCGGAGATAAACCCGATTCTTCCGGCAAATCCCGGTATCTGATAGTATACTGCCGGTCCAAATCCAGCCTTTCCTTTTCGTTCAGCAGGATAAATTTCTGGATACAGCCCTCTGATCTTCTCCAAAATCGCCCTGTTATCCAAGCTTTGAAATTGCTTTCCATATCCAATTGGCATCATTTCGATAAAACGGACGTCTACCGGCATTTTTTCCGCAAGCCTGACAAGATCCGGTATTTCTTCTTTGTTGATCTCCTCAGCCGCCGCCACGTTAATTTTTGTTCGGACACCTGACTGTACACATGCTTCCACAGCCCCCAGAACTAAGGCAAGACCATCTGTTCCCGTTATCTCCCGATACTTCTCTTTATCGAGGGTGTCCAGACTGATATTCACTCCATCAATACCTGCTTCCAAAAGTTTTGGAAGAAACTGTTTCAACAAAATGCCATTTGTAGTCATCATCACAGTCTCAATCCCAGGGATGCTTTTCAACATGCGGATACAGTCCGCACATCCTTTTCTCACAAGCGGTTCGCCTCCCGTAATACGCAGATGCCGGATCCCACTTTCAGAAGCTGCCTCTGCGATCTCTGCGATCTCTTCGTATGTCAAGATCTCTCGCATCGGCAAACTTTCTATATCAGAAGGCATGCAGTACTTGCATCTGAGATTGCACCTGTCTGTGATAGAAATCCTCAGGTAATCAATCGTTCTTTCGTTCATATATTCCGGATGCTCCTCCTTCTTTATAAAGCAGTGAGATATCTGTCATCTCCATACTTTTGTCCACCGCTTTACACATATCATAAATCGTAAGAAGTGCGATCTGAACGCCTGTCAGTGCTTCCATCTCCACTCCCGTTTTCCCTTCACATCGCGCGGTGCATCTGGCGCGGATATAACATTTCTTTGGATTCTTTCCATCCATTTTTCCCACCTCGTCAAAGTCCACCGACACTTTTGTCAGATTCAGCGTGTGGCAAAGCGGTATCAGCTCGCTTGTCTTCTTAGCTCCCATAATCCCCGCAATTCGTGCCACCCCCAGCACGTCTCCCTTTTTCATGCTTCCCTCCTGTATCATCTGGAAACATGTCTCGGAGACACCGATATATCCTTCTGCCACCGCTTCTCTTCTTGTTATTTCCTTTCCCCCCACATCTACCATGGCGGCATTTCCTTCTTTGTCAAAATGTGTAAATTCCATATACTCCTCCAGATATTATTTTCCGAACCCACAGTTTGGATACGTACAGACAGGACATCCAAGGCAAAGCCCTCCTTCTCCCAGATCAGCGAGCTCCTCTTTCGCAATGTCATCATCTGCAAGGATCCGTGGAAGTACAATGTCGAAAATCGTCCTTTTCGCGTACATTACACATCCCGGCAGTCCGAGTATCGCTTTCTTTTCTTTCGTGTACGCCAACATGAACATCGCTCCCGGCAGCACAGGTGCACCGTATGTCACAATATCAGCACCAGTATTCTTGATGGCAAGCGGTGTCCTGTCATCCGGATCTACGCTCATTCCCCCAGTGCAAAGTACGATGTCTGCACCTTGTTCCAGAAAATGCTGAATCGTCATCGTAACCATCTCATGGTCATCGTCACAGACTTTGTGCCCAATAATTTCCACATCATACTTCGACAGTTTTTCAAACAGAACAGGTGTAAATGTATCACGTATTCTTCCTTTATATACTTCGCTTCCGGTTGTCACAACAGCCGCTTTTTTCTTCTGAAATGGCAGGATTTTCAAAACAGGTTCTCCACCGGTAAGTTCCATGGCCGCTTTCTCGACATCCTGCATCTTTTTTTCCTCGATCACAAGAGGGATAATCCTTGTCCCTGCAAGTTTATCTCCAGCCTTTACTTCCGTATTCCCATGGCGTGTGGCGATCATCATCTGTCCGAATCTGTTGACTGCACGAAGCGCATCGGAATTGACTTTGAACAGCCCGTCAACATCAGAAATCAGTTCGATCTTTCCTTCTTTTGCCTCCGTCGCTTTCATATATCGAAATGTCTTCTCAACTCCATCAAATGCCGCCTCCTCGGCGCTTCCTCCCTGGCAGATCTTTCTCAGGATTTCCGCCCCTTCGTCTTCATGGAGCATTCCTTCTTCCTTCTCCCATACGTACAGATGCTCCTTTCCAACACTCAAAAGCACTGGAATATCCTCTTCTGTTACCACATGGCCCTTTCGAAAGACCGGTCCCTTTTTCTCATCTTTTATGATCTGTGTGATATCATGGCATAAGATGCATCCTTTCGCATCTTCCGTCCTGATCAGTTTCATCTTCATTCTCCGTTCTCTTTTTAAATACCGTACTGTTTTTTAAAACATAACGATTCTAAACAAGTATAGCATGTTCTTTAGTCTCTTTCAATGCCGGATTCCTTGCAGCACTCTCCTGTTCTCGATTTTACATCTGTCCGTGATATGGTCACAGATTTTTTTATGAAATGTGATATACTGATTATAATATAAAAGAGCTGTAAATGGCTCCGCAGCAAATACACATACGAAACCCTCAAAGAAAGGATGACACTCTATGGAATACAAACATATTACTCAGGAAGAAGCAAAACACCTTATGGATACTGAACCAAACGTTATTGTGCTGGATGTCAGAAATCCGGAAGAATATTCCAACGGACATATCAAAGGAGCTGTAAATCTTCCAAATCCATCCATCACAAACCGTGAAATACCGGAGCTTCCGGACAAAGATCAGAAAATTCTAGTCTACTGCCTGTCCGGTCAAAGAAGCCGCATCGCAGCTAAAAAGCTTGCCATACTTGGGTACACAAACATCCATGAATTCGGTGGTATCGCAGACTGGAAATACGAGACAGAACTCTAATCAAAGCACCTGTTTATCCCGAAGAAAAAGACCAGTTCCGTTTTCTTGCACGGTCCTGGTCTTTTTCTTCTCTTTATATCAGCGCTCTTCTATCTCTATGTGAACCGAATCTCCTTCTCCCTTTCCGAGTTTTGTCCGTATAGATTTCAGAATTCCAATGATATAACAAACATTTCCATCTGGATCTTTTACCCCCATATTAACAATACTGCCATCATAAGGGACACCATCGAATTTTGCATGTACTTTTACTCTGCCTTTTCCAAATATTTTCCGGATATCCCAGGGAAAAATCACATACGCTCCCCCTTTATCCGGTATCTCATGGATGATTCCATCGTATTGAAATTTTTCCATCATAATAAATTCCCCGTTTCTTCCGTCTTTCACAGAAAAAGTTTGCCCTGCCGCGGCACAAGACATTCGCCTTCCATATAAAAATCATGGACAGCAAAAAAGCTCAGTTAAACTGAGCTTTTCAAACAGGGGATGAGAGAATCGAACTCCCGCTAAGAGTTTTGGAGACTCCTGTCATACCATTTGACCAATCCCCTATATCCTTTTTCTTACTGATATATGAAAAGAAACACCTTTCACAGGTGTCTTTTCCATATACCTTCAAAACCACATATAAGTTACAGATCTCTCT
>NZ_VIRV01000034.1 GCF_019754295.1 Sellimonas caecigallum
AAAACCTTTGAAAGATTTGATTTCAGCCGGCTCCATGGAAAGCATGTGCAGTCACTGAAGAACCTCTCTTCTCTGTCCGCTCTGTATGCAGGAAAAAATCTGGCATTTATTGGTCCGCAGGGTGTAGGCAAAACTCATCTGGCCATGGCTTTTGGGCGGGAATGCTGCCTGAAAGGATATAAGACTTATTTCTTAAGGGCAAGCGAACTCAACCAAAAGTTGACGGATGCAAGGAAACACGGCCGGGAGGGGGCTGTCATCAACGGGCTGGTAAAGCCTTCCTGCCTGATCATTGATGAGATTGGCAGGTGTGTGTTCGATAAAGAGAACACCCGTATGTTCTTTGATGTGATTGACCGCCGCTATAATAAAGATGGTCCCAGCACCATGATTTTTACCAGCAACAAGACACCAAACCAGTGGGGCGAATATTTCAGCGAAGATGATACGCTGCTTTGTTCTTTAGACCGGGTTTTTGATGACGCCACTGTATTTATGATCAAAGGTGACAGTTACCGGGGACGCAAGCTGGAAACACTTGGTCTTGAGGCTGGTATCGCAAAACATACGGAGTATAAAAATGCGTAACTGTTAATAACATACATGATGCATTGGCGATTTTAAATTGACTGAGATTGGCGTTTTTAATCCGACTCTGAATGGTGAAAATCGCCCGACGCTAACAACGACAAAGAACTGTCCAATATTGAAGCCAATATGAATGTCATTCTTGATCGAAACAAACCGGAAATCACCAAGAATAAATCATCTCTATAGACACTTTGAGGCCCTGGCTTGATGAGCCAGAGCCTCTGCATTATTTCTGTATTTATTCAATTTTCCAGAAAGACATCAATCGACTACACACTAAAAGGCAGATTGCAGTTCTTTGCAAAATCATTGAATGCATCTCTAACCTCATCAACCTTCTCTGGAATGTTTTCTTTCACGAGTTCAACCGTATCCTTTGCAAGTGTTTCTGCTTTTTCTGCCAGGTACTCTGCTCCTTCAGTTCCTAGTTCGACTGCTGTCGCATAAGCTTCAGAAGCAACAACGGTTCCTACAACTCCTCCAACAACAACACCTGCAACTGCACCAACTGCAGTTCCGACTCCAGGAGCTACTACAGTTCCTATCGCAGCGCCAACCTTCGCCCCTGCAGCACCGCCCGCGAAGCCTCCAGCAACAGAAGCAGCACTGTCTCCAAGTTCAAAAGCCAGTTCCCCACCATCAATTTCGCCTGTCGCAAAATCAATTACAGCATCAGCAGAATCCACTGCAAACACAACCGCCGCAGCTGGTAAACAACTTTTACCAACTCTTTGTAATAACACCTTTGAAGATCCCTTCATTGTTTCTGCTACTGCTGTGCTAACAAATGCAGTTCCATACGCTGCACCACCTGCTATTGCAGTATCTTTTACAATTTCTACTGCAGCTTCTTCTCCAGAGATTTCGCCATTAATGCAAGCAGAAATATTATCTACACTTGAGATTGCACAGGTAATACCAGCTGCTATAGCTCCCGATTTTAATCCTACTTCGTTTGCAGTACCAAATCTTTCCTTAGCTTCTAATACCGCTTTCTGTACAGTAGTTTCTTCAGCTGTATTATATATTTTTTTCAAATTCTCTGGCAGAACATATTCCTCTCCATCAACTGTGATATGCGGCTCAAAAGATGTCGGTCTTCCATTCTTTGTCCCACTGTAGTTTGCTTTCATTTCATAATCTACAGTGTGGCCTTCCTGCTTCAGCTGAGCTGCAAGATTTTCAACCTGACGAACTTTACTTCCAGTTCCTCGATTTACCTCCATCGCCTGTGCAAATGTATTCTCTTTGCTTGCAGGACCCCCAAATTGATCAGGAACACCATGACCAACCTCATCACCCTTTAAGTAAAATCTGTCTCTTAATTTAGAAACAGAATGATATCCTCCATCCTTCAAAGTAATATCCGTTACCTTGGTTGATATTGTTCTTCCATATGCATCAGTTGTCGCTACAAAATTTCCTTTTGTGATTGTCGCATTTGGAGTTAATTCATAATTTACACTCTTCCCTGCTTCAGTTATTGTTCTCAGATATGCAGTACCCTTATCATCATAGCTTGTTTTCATCAGCTGATGATTACCAAGACTTTCTCTTCTCATTGTAAGCTTTCCGTCTTGATAGTACTCCATGAACGGATGGCCAGATGGCGTCTTTCCTCTAAACGCCTCTAAACCGTTCCCTTTATCTATTCTTGTGATGCCATAACTTCCATTTTCTGGTGCTACCGCACTTGTAAAATTCTTACGAAAACCAGATAGTTTTTCACTGATGTTGATACCTTCTGTCATAAACGCATTTTGTTCCAACACATCCATGTCTATTCACCATCCTTTCCTGTTTCCATTGTAAGAATACAACATACTTCTTCTATTTCCTGACAACTTAATCCTATTGTTTTCTGACTGATTGATGCCCTGAGTTCATCCGGGTTTCCGGTAATAATAATATCCTCAAACTCTACATCTGAGATACCAAGCAAGGCTTTAATCAGCTCCTGCAGAGATGAAATCTCTTCTGTTTTCCATATCATATTACCCTGGAAGAACAAATATTGCTCAATGCATGTTGAAATACGATCTTTAATTCTCTTTGAAAGCTCCAGAGCCTTCAAATCGTTTCTTAACGCTTTTCCTCGGTATTGCTCTCTATTAATCCAAGGCTGTAACAACATACAAAGTAATTCTGTTCTTGCTTCTCTTGCAGTTTTTATTACCACAGGATTTTCGTACTGATAAGCAACTTCTTTTACTTTTGCCTTATCTACCAAGGTAAGCACTGGACTGATCCAGTTATTCTGATAAACAACCGCTACACCACTTGGTAATTTTGCTATTTCATTTACCTGCGCTGTTGAAAGTCCAATAGACCTACCTACTGCCTCACGATCATTGGCTTCCGGTGTTCTGAGAACAATCTTCGTGTTCGTATTCTTAATTGCTGCAATATCAACAGAAGATGGCGACTGATCAACAATAATAAATCCCTCACCATATGTACGGATTTCAGCAATTGTATTCGTAATCATCTCAACAGATTTTCCGATTAACTCAGACTCTCCGCCTGATGTATTCTTCAATAAGTTATGTGCCTCTTCCAAAACAGTTACATGACGCAAACCATTGTTATTCTCTGTTTTACGATCCACACGATATTCATTGAGGATGTATACCATCAATCCCATGAGGAGCGCCTTAGTCTCTGATGATTTGACTCTGCTAATATCTAAAATACAGTTTTCATCGAACAATTTCTCATAAGGAGTCTGTTCTTCTGTAAAAATGTATTTATTCAATCCTACCGCTAAAGATTTTACTCTGGTAAGCAAGGCTCCTCTGTAATTTGACTTGATTTCTGCCGCATAATCAGAATTTATAATCAACTTATCTAACTGCTCGGCAAGCACTTCAAAGTCAGGATATGCCACATCTTCACCTTCAAAGGTTGATGATCCCAAATCCCATCCTACGGCTTCGTAAGATTTCAGAATCGCATCTTTGAAAAACGCTGGCATTGCATCATACATAGGCCAACATACACTGAAGATTTCTACTAAACCATCAATGTGCTCCAACACATGAATGGAGCGTGGAAATTTGAACGGATTGATATTAATCAGCTGCGCAATTCCCGGATTGGTAGAAAACACATTTACATCAGACAAATGGCCAAACACATCCTTGTACTCTCCCTTGGCTGGCTCAATTACAAGAAATGGCACTCGGTCTTGTCTTAATTCCATCAGTATTTGATATACAGTATTACTTTTTCCAGATCCTGTAGAACCAGTAATAAATGTATGCATATTAAGGCTCTTATTGTTCAGTTCTACGATTTTATCTGTGATTAAGCCCATATCAAATACTCGTCCTAATGTAATTCTATCCTCCGGACGATTACTTGTTTCTTTTTCAAACAACTGATAAGTATTTACTTCCTTACCAAACTCTGCATGCTCAATTACAGGAAGCCCTGGAACCGTTGAACGTGGCAGTCCCAAATGAAGTCCTAACTCTTTACCGCTTATATTTGTAGATGGAGTAACAATAAGATTACCGCCATAATTAAACATCGGATGAACAAATCTGGATAAGTAAGTTGTCAGGTCTCTATATTCTCCAACGATACCCTTATCCTTGCTTCTCCACGAATTGATTGTAGAGACTTCTCGTCCATAATTGTCACCATTCATCAGAGAACGATAATTGCTAGCTGCTATTTCAGAAGCAGACATATCGTCAGATAAGAAATATCCTGCAACATTCCACAATCCGTAGCTATCATACTCGTTCATCTTCTTCAAAGCATCATCCAACATAACTAGCATATCTGTTACAGCCTTATTTTCCTCTGTCGTTGTAACGCCGGTTGTTGTTGATTTACTGATCTGTTTTGCCGGAGCAAGGGACGAAATAAAACTGCTGATCTGGCCTCCTGCCTGACCACCTATCTGGCCACCCAACATAGCAGCTGCTCCTGCCATTTGACCACCCACCTGTGCACCTAAAGCAACCCCTGCAGCCGTTCCAGCGATAGAAATAACAGCATTTGTAATCATAACCGCCTTCTGCTTTCCATCCATCTCAGAAAACGATTGACTTCTCGATTCACTTTCACTGGTTGAATCAGAAAACTGCACTTTCTGTAATGGGGATAAAGCAGTGTACAATGACTGATACTGTTTTCTCATTTGCTGCACATCCCAAGCATTCTTATTGTCGGCAATGATTACAGCTGTATAAGGGCGTCCACTCATTGCTAGGCATAATTTTTCCATGCCCTGCGCAAATTCATTCTGTGGCTGGTCCTTATCTCGTCTGCTACTTCCCACTACGCTAACAGATGCAACATTATTTAAGGACTTTATTTTTTCTGAAAGATCCGCAATTTTCTTTCGGTCTTCATTTTCAATCTTCACCCCAGGGAAATGACCGATCAAGGTCTGTTTCAAAGTATCCCCCAGTGTTACTGTTGATCTTTTTCTCGGAGAATCATTTGCTTCATTGTTTCTTACTCCGAGATAGTAATTTGCCTGCTTTCCATCTGAATCAATCAGAAAAAACACAGATGCATTATAAGTCGACAGCGTATTAAACACTGTGGTAAACTTGTCCATCACAGACTCATCTTTCTGATAGACCATCTCTGTAATTCGATACATTCTGACATTATTAATTAAGTCTTCCTCCAATGGAGTGATTTCTCCCAATGGCATAATCTGCATGTCAGAAAGACGCGTAAGGTATTTCTTTCTTACATATTCATCTATAATTTCTAATCGGTCTTCTAGTGCGATAACAGGTTCTGCTATCATATTTTGTCCCGACTTTATCAAATCTGTTGTCATGAAAAACTAACCCCTTTCAATTCTTGCCAACTGATCTTTAATCACAACCAACCAATCATTATCTGCTTGCAGCATTCTTTCATCCTCTGACAATTGAGATGCAATTCCGGTTTTTTCATTCACCTTAATCTCATGTAATTCAGACAACTTTGTATGGTATTTCCCGGCAAGCTCATCATAGTATCTTTTAAGATTTTCCTGGCTTTCAGAAATGTACTGTTCTACAACAGGAATCATTAATTCAATAGCCTTTTCTCTCCATTTTTCTAAATAGCAGGTCACGACCCTTACAAGCTCTTTTGGTTCATTTGAAGATTTTGCCTTGAAGAAATCTAAGAAGTCTGTCTTCTCTTCATAACGTTCTTCCTGCAACTCCAGCAATGCTGACTTAATTCCATTCACCTCTACATTATCTGGAATAGTTACCTCAAGTCCTTCTGGCTTATACTCTGAATCCAGTGGTTGTCTCAGATATATCTCGTTAAATTCTCTTTCAATTTTTTCCTTTTCAAATCCAAAATGTTCGATTGCTTTCCTATAGAATTCACCAAGATATCTGGCTAGTTCTTGCTCATACTCTGTTGAATTACGATCTATCTCAACATCTCCAATAACCTTTGTCTTACGACTTTTCCATTTCCTGATCATTTCTTCCAGCTCAGTCTTCAGCTCATTGAAACGATTCCCTCCCGAATAATTATCAAGATCTACAAAGCGCATATCTGATGCCTTAATCTTTTCGATTACATCTTCTAATGCAGAAATCTGCTCGTATACTTCCGCATTTTCGATAGCACTCTGCTCGTTTTTTGCTTTCAAATGATCATCCAATGTATTTACTTCGTTCTCGAACACACGAATAACTTCGCCAACGTAAGCTACCATAGGATAATTTTTAATATATGTAGCCACATTTCCATCGTCTATACGGGAAATCAACTGTGGTTCCTCTATCCCAAGATCACTAATAAAGCGGACTACATATTCTTTATCCATTGCCGGCGATATACAGAAAAACAATTGGTTTTGCTCAACTTCTTTTCTTCCAAGTAGTGCAAGCAGATCATTTCTAAAAAGCTGAATTGTTTCTGCTTCTATTACAAACACAACCGGAACGTAAGTCAGATTTGTACCTGCTATTTCATCTACACTCTTCACATTCTCAAGAGTAAATGTGAGATCTTCCGGCACTTCGTCTTTTCCTCGAATAACGATGCATGAAAATGTTTCTTCAAGCAGCCCCCTGTTTGCATCATAAAAGTCATCAAAATCAAACTGTCTGTTCCTATTTTCTTTTAACCAATCAATCAAATTCCTAATTTCATTACGCTTTATTTCTGCGTCTTCCAACTCATTACGCATAATAAGCCTTACCTGGTCAGGGGTGACTCCAAGAGAAATAAAAGTCTGTTGAAGCTTTTGAAAATCATATTCTGTCCCCGAAAAGAATAGATCAAAATCGTATCCGTTCATTTCATCGTAAAACATTTTAGGAACATCTCTTACCCAGTCAGCCAACAATTTATTTTCGTATTTCTCTATCTGGCTATTAATCTTTGGCTCCTGGCCATTAAACTTCACTTCTGTCTCTAACAGATAAGGATTATGCTGCAATTCCGCATTTACCATATATATTTCAACTCCTTTGAAAAGCAAATTCTCAAAATAACAAAAAGACACCATAGAGCCAAGAACTCCATGATGTCATTTATAACCCTGCTTCTGGACGTCAATATTAGCTCAGTACGTCAATATTTTATTTTTATTATAAACCACAATCATAACAATAACAATGAGAGAATCATAGTATTGTCGTCTCTACACGACACCTTTCAAATAAAAAATTCCAGCCCAAGACACCAGCACCACCATCGATACTGGCATCCCGAGCCGGGTTCTCTTAACTTAATGTCAGATTTTTTCTGGAAAGGACGCTGGTTGATGTCTGCCACGATCTTTTTGACCGCAGCATTCAGAGCTTCCAGAGAGGTATAAGTATCTTTCTTTAATTCTTCTACCAGATGCGTCTCCAAGAAACGCACATGATTTTCAACTGTTGGTTTGCCTTTCTTATCGGTAATTACCGATAAGAAAGGTAAACCGAATGCGGAGGGTACTGTAAAAGTTCTTGAAACATGGATTCTTGCAGCACTAAGGAACCGGAAGTTTTTCACTTTTGATGAACTCAATAAAGCCATCCATGAAAAGCTTGAAGAATTCAATGCAAAACCTTTCCAGAAAAAGAAAGGAAGCCGGTTGTCTGCATTTATTGAAGAAGAAAAGGACTTCCTCATGCCATTACCTGCTTCCCCGTATGAAACGGCTGTCTGGTCAACTGCCACCATACAACCTGATTATCTCATAAAAATCGGAGATTGCAAGTATTCTGTTCCATATGAATTTATCGGTAAGAAGGTCGATATCCGTGCTACGGAAAACAGTATTGAAGTTTTTTATCATAACAACCGTATAGCGTCGCATGTGCGCAGATTATATTCTCCGGAACCGATTTATGTACCGGAACATATGCCTGAAAACCACAGAAAATTTCTAGAATACAACACAGACAGTTTTCTGGACTGGGGAATGAATGTTGGCCCTTCCACCCTCATTGTAGTAAAACATTTTTTATATATGCATAAGGTAGAGCAACAGGGATATAAATCCTGTGCATCACTGATGAAACTTGCGGATCGTTATGGTACGGAACGTTTGGAAAACGCCTGTATCAAGGCGCTTAGTTACACGCCAAGTCCAAGCCTGAAAAATATCAGTACCATTTTGAAAAATGGCCAGGACAAAGTGGCAGTGGCTTCTTCCAGTGCCTCCAATAAAGAAAGCTCCAAGTATGGTATTACCAGAGGTGCCTCCTACTATGAAGGAGGTGACCGTTTATGATTCGTCAGTCAACCATAGACAAGCTGCATGATATGCGGTTATCTGCAATGTCAGATGCCTTTGAATGCCAGTGTAAGGATCCTGATACCTATCAGGGATTATCTTTCGAAGACCGCTTCGGCATGCTGGTTGATAAAGAATGGGAGAAGCGAAAAAGCACAAAGCTACAAAAGCTTATTCGCAGTGCTGAATTCCGTTATCCCAATGCGTGCATGGAAGATATAGAGTATCATCCTGATCGAAATCTGGATAAAGGACAGATGTTGGAATTCTCCACCTGCCGATATATATCTGATGATCATCATATCATTCTAAAAGGAGCATCTGGGAATGGAAAAACATATATCGCCTGTGCACTTGGAAACGCAGCCTGCAGAAACTTTATCAAGGTACGTTATGTACGTCTGCCAGATTTATTGAATGAGCTGGCTGTTGCACATGGGGATGGCACGCTGAAAAAAGTAATCAAAGCATATCAGAAGATTGATCTTTTGATTTTGGATGAATTCCTGTTAAGTCCGGTATCCACGGAACAGACACGGGAACTTCTTGAAATCATTGAAGCCCGTAGTGTAAAAGGCTCTGTGATTTTCTGCACACAGTTTGAACCGAAAGGCTGGTACAGCCGCATTGGAAATGACTGTGATGCCACTATTTGCGAAGCAATCATCGACAGAATCATTCATAATTCCTATGAGGTAATGATTGATGGTCGCATATCTATGAGGGAACGTCATGGCATTAACGCTTCCTGGAAAGGAGCTGCCAATGACTGATTATTGTGCTTTCAGTAAAAACCATAAATGCATCAAGTTTACGGATTATGAAATAACTCGCCACGAATTAGAGGAAGCTGATGAACTGTGTCATGGTAATTGGATAGAAATCCAGCATCTAAGAGAATACATTGACCGTTTACAGGTACTTCTTACAGAACATGGAATAGCTATTCCTGATGAATACTAATTAAATAACTGCACTCTGCTCCGGAAAGATATGCACTATTTTTCCGGGAAAGGGTGCTCTGAATTTTTGGAAAGCATGCCCTATTGCATTGGAATACT
>NZ_VIRV01000035.1 GCF_019754295.1 Sellimonas caecigallum
ATGTATGGAATAATAAAAATATGAGATTTCATAAAAAATAATGAAAAAAACAACATGATAATGTATAATATTGGAAAAAACATTGTTAAAAATGAAATTAGCAGAATATATTGCGATCGGTTTGCTCTGTTTGCAAAAAAGTAAATACGGTAATGGAATCAGGGAGAGAGGGGGAAAGGTATGAGGGCAAAAAGAGTATTTCTTTCGCTTCACTGTCTATTTGAATTTTACGCGGGGATTACCGGAGCGACGTTTATTCTTTTTCTGTATAATAAAAATCTGGATACAATGGAGACGAATCTGATCGTTGCCACATCACTGATCATTACATTTTTGATGGAGATTCCGGCAGGAGCATTATCCGACTTTCTTGGGTACAGAAAAACGACTATTTTAAGCGGAATTCTTTTGTGTGTGACAAACGTATTGTTTTTGATTGGAAACAGCTTGGGGATCTTTTTCCTTGCACAAATATTTCTGGGACTTTCGTGTGCATTTGAATCGGGAACACTGGACGCATGGATCATCAAATATACGTCAAAGAAAGAGTGTGAGCAGATTTTTGTAAAAAAGAATAAATATATTTCCACGATGATGATTGTGGCAGGACTTGCCGGAGGGATCGTGGCAGACTGGATGATGGAGGGGATTTTTCTCGCTGCTCTTGCGGCGTCAGTGCTCTATACAGTTACAGCGTCAGTATTTATGCAAGAGGAAGAGGAGATAAGGATGAAAGAAAGGAGCATGAAAAACGCGGCAGATGGACTAAAAAGAATCATTTCTGTGAGTGTGCGATACTGTGTGAAAGACAGGAATATTCGGAGGATTATCCTGTTTAACAGCGTACTTGTTTTTTGTCTGTCCCCGGTTTTTGTATTCTGGTCCCCGATATTGCATGGGTTTGAACGGATCAATTATACGCTGATCGCACTGGCGTGGATCTTTATGCGTTTTTCCATGTTGGCAGGAAACATGTTGGTAGAGCGAATTTGCACAAGATCAGTTCGGGCGATGGCTGCAGCTTCCGTTGTCTGTGGAGTGAGTATTATCGTCCTGGCATTTCAAAATACATTTCTTCTGATTTTTGCGGGGATTCTCGTATTTGAATTTTTGCTTGGAATTATCTATCCACTGAGAGAAACGGCGCTGAACAGAGAAATAGCTAATGAAAATCGCGCCACAGTCCTGTCTTTCCATTCCATGGTTGTATGTATCTTCAATTACGTATCTATGATTGTAATGGGCAAATTGGCATTGATATTTTCTATTCGTGCAACATGGATTTTGAGCGGTGTGGTTTTGTGTGCGTCGGCAGCAGTGCTGTTTTTGACGGAAGGGGGGAAAAAGAATGTTAGGGAAACTTTCAGTAAAAGGGATCATGATCAGCATTAGCGTGGCAGGAGTCCTGCTGATTTTTTTACAGGCAGCAGATGTGGCCATGGAAAATGCTTATATGTTCATGAACACGGAGGAGGTATACTATAGTTCTGTTATGACGGAAGACTATACCCGATGGTTAGAAATCAATGAGCTTTTGCAGAGTGCAAGAATCTGGATGAAGCTGACATTGCAGCCTGCACTTTGTCTCATCCTGCTCTGGAATGGGGTGGACATCGTATACCGAATTTTGAGTAAATGCGAAAAAATGAAAAAAATTGTTCCGTTTGATCAGCAAACAGAGCAGCAGACCGAAGAGCAAGACAAAGAGACGGAAGAAACAGAAAGGCAGCAAGAAACAAAGAGGGAAGAAGAATCATATGAGGCATTCCGCAGACCGGAAAAATAACCTGAAATCAGCTGACCCTTTGCGGAAACGGGAGGAGGCAGCCGAAAAGCTGGAGTATTATGGAGAAAAAGTTTATAACAAATCATGATTTTCAAACGCTCATAATTTCTATCCTGATTAGTTATGTGGGGGATACGTTGTTCGATCTGTTTATTGTTTGGAAAGTAACATTTGAATCTGATAGTATTATGAATGCTGCATATATGATAGGAGGGTCTCTCGCTTTTCGGGGGATTTTAGCTCTTGTCGTTGGGATTATAATCGATCGATTTGATAAAAAGAAGTTGATGATTGCAGCAAACAGTGTTTCGGGAGTAATTATTTTTTTGTTTTGGTGTTTTTATGGTTTTGCGATTCAGCATATCAGTCTTTGCATTTTCTTCATACTGTTAAATGATATATGCAATACGGTCTTTGCATCTGCATATACAACTTATGCGGCAGAAAGATTTGAGAAAACCATATTTATCAAGTTTCAATCCACTGTGACAATGTTTGCCAGAACAATTTATATTGTTGGATCGGCAGTGACAGGATGGATGATTACTTGGTTTTCGGGAAGCGGTATGTTTTTAATAGATACTGCCAGCTTTTTTACCTGTGCCTTTTTAATAAGCAGATTGTGTGATCCTGACAGACATGCAGAAAGAAGTAGCAACAGCAAAGCCTTGATGATTTCTTTCATAAAAGATATAAAAATTTCATACCGTTCCATTTTTCAGAGCTCATTGATTCGAAGCATAGTTATTATTATGTTTTTATTAAATCTGGCATATGGATTTGTACCTAATATTTTGCCGATCATGTTTTCCGTTCAATCAGAAAGTTCCATTACCCTTGGGCTTATAAAATCTATGATGGCCGTAGGCGAAATCATCGGTTTGATAATTGTAAATCAATTTGGCCATTATGTAAGCAGACTCTTTAAACTGGCAATGTTAGTCTGCGGAGCATGCATGTTGTGCATTCCAATATCCTCTCTTTTTCTGGTAGGTTTTATTTTCTTGATATATGGAATGTTTGATTCGCTAACGCAGCCGTTGTTTAGTTATGTCATTACAACAATTGATGCAGATAATCGCGGGAAAATACTGGGAGGGATTGATACGCTTATTTTGATGTCTCCTTCCATCGGCATTGCTATTGGAACTCATTTCCTCACAATGAGCGATACGAATGGATTTTTGTATTTATCAGGCATATTCTTCACAGCTTTATTATTCCTGCTTTTGAATAAAAATTTGAATCACATAAGGTTGATGGAAAACGCAGATAGAAAATGAAAGATCGGTCATATTTCGGGGAAAGGGTCGTTTATATGTTCTGCCCTATCCCCGTATATTTTAAAATAAAGAGTAATCCAGTCTTTTGGAGATATACTCCAGCATCTTGATTCCTCCAAGGCTGTTGCCTTTGCTGTCCAGTGCAGGACCGAAGACACCGATTCCCATGTGGTTTACAAGGGGAACAGCGATCCCGCCGCCTACACCGCTCTTTGCCGGAAAGCCTACGGACATGGCAAATTCGCCGGATCCGTCGTACATGCCGCATGTCAGCATGAGAGCACGGATTGCTTTGGCGCTTTTTGCTTCGATAAGGATTTCTCCGGATGCAGGATCGACGCCGTGGTTTGCCAGTACAAGGCTCATATGGGCGATAT
This sequence comes from Sellimonas caecigallum, assembly GCF_019754295.1. GTDB lineage: Bacteria > Bacillota > Clostridia > Lachnospirales > Lachnospiraceae > Sellimonas > Sellimonas caecigallum. The sequence goes on from NZ_VIRV01000035.1 coordinate 3,447, forward strand.
CGTGTGCTGTGACGTTGACAGAGCACATTTTGAAGTAGAAGTCGAGACATTCTTCTACGTCGCCTTCCAGGATGCCCGAAGCTTTCAGATAGTAAGCAAGCGCCCGGTTTCGGTCTCCGGTCTGTTTTTCCGATTCGTATACCGCAGTGTTGAGGGAGATCTCCTCGTTTCGGCAGAGCTTTCGGATGAAGTCCAGAAAGCGGCCGAATTTTTCATCGGAATCTTTCCCGCTGATACAGCTTGCGACAGTAATAGCGCCGGCATTGATAAATGGATTAAACGGGCGTGTCTTTGTCTCCAGCTTTACGATGGAATTGAAAGGGTCCCCGGTCGGTTCCACGCCGACTTTGTCGTGGAAGAGATGATCAGCTCCGCAGTCCCGGATTGCCAGGATCAGGGATACCAGCTTGGAGATACTCTGGATCGTAAAAGGAATGTTTGTATCCCCCGCCTCCAGGACATTGCCATCCATGTCGATCGTACAGATCCCGAGATAATATTTGCTGACATTTTTCAGCTCTGGTATATACTGGGCGGTCTGCCCCATATGAACAAATGCCTTCCCGTAATGGAGCGCATCCTGCAGAAGTTCTTCTTTTAACATATCGTGTATCCTCCGTGTTGCAAATCTGGGGAAAAAAGAAGACGAAGCGACTGATTTGGTGCCCCGTCTTCGTTTCCTGAAATTTTAGCTGAGCTCAACTCTTTCAGCCTCTTCCGGTTTAAATTCTGCCCTGAGGTCGTAGATGTTATGACCGGTGGATTCGCTCAATACACGTCCCTCCAGAGAATAGCAGCGGATGAAGCGTTTTCCGTCTACGCTTGACCAGTGTTCTACATCCCATGTCATGTATCCGTCTTCGTCTGATTTTTTTTCTTTTAAATACAAATCTACCTGGCGTCCGCCCGGTGCCATCAACTTGACAAGTTCGTCTGTTGTAGCGGTAAGTTCTGTCTTGTTTACTTTATCATATACGTTCATATGATGCCCCTCCTATTGATATTCTATTTGAATTATAGTATGTTTTTATTTATAATACAACCATCTTGTAGGAATTTCACGGAGGAAGCATATGATTTTTGATACACACGCACATTATAACGATGAACAGTTTGACCAGGATCGGGATGACCTCCTGGGTAAAATGAAGGATGCCGGGGTAGGTACTGTGATGGAGATCGGAGCGTCACTTGCATCCAGCCAAAGGGCGGTCGATCTGGCAGGCAGGCATCCTTTCGTCTATGCTGCCGTCGGCGTCCACCCGGATGAGGTCGGAGAATTAAACGAAGAGACATTTGCCAAGCTTTCCAGTCTTTGTGACATGGACAAAGTCTGCGCAGTAGGGGAGATCGGGCTGGACTACTACTGGGACAAGGAGGACAGAGAGACTCAGAAATACTGGTTTATCCGTCAGCTTGACCTTGCAAGAGAAAAGGGGATGCCGGTCAATATTCACAGCCGGGATGCCGCTGAAGATACGATGGAGATCATGCGGCAGCATGCAAAAGGGCTTCAAGGGATTATACACTGTTATTCTTACTCAAAAGAACTTGCCCTTGAGTATGTGAAGATGGGATTTTATATCGGCGTTGGCGGTGTCGTCACGTTTAAGAATGGGAAGAAGTTGAAAGAGACAGTAAAAGCGATATCCCTTGAACGGATCGTTCTTGAGACGGACTGCCCATATATGGCGCCGGAGCCGAACCGTGGGAAACGCAATGATTCCAGAAATATTCACTATGTGGCGGAAGCGATCGCTGAACTGAAAGGGATATCGAAAGAGGAAGTGATCCGCCAAACAGAAGCGAACGCAAAATTAATATATTTTTCACACTCTTTTAATAATGCGAAGAACTAAAGTGTGGTATAATGATTAGAACAGGTAAAGAGAGGAAATGCATATGACAGAGCCATTTTTGGGGAATCCGCAGAATACGATTGCGGTGCTGCAGAAATACAATTTTAATTTTCAGAAGAAGTTCGGCCAGAACTTCCTGATCGATACACATGTTCTGGATAAGATTATCCGGGCGGCCGAGATCACAAAAGAGGATTTTGTTCTGGAGATCGGACCGGGCATCGGAACGATGACACAGTACCTGGCTAAATATGCCAGAGAAGTTGTGGCAGTGGAGATCGACAGAATGCTGATCCCGATTCTAGAGGATACACTTTCCGGTTTTCCGAACGCGTCAGTAATCAACGAGGATATCCTGAAGGTAGATATCGCAAAGCTGGCAGAAGAGAGAAACGGCGGCCGGCCTATCAAAGTAGTTGCAAATCTTCCGTATTATATCACGACACCGATCATCATGGGACTGTTTGAAAGTCAGGTCCCGCTTTCCAGTATTACCGTTATGGTACAAAAAGAAGTGGCATCCCGCATGCAGGCAGGACCGGGAACAAAAGATTATGGGGCGTTGTCCCTGGCGGTTCAGTTTTATGCGGATCCGTATATTGTGGCGAATGTTCCGCCGAACTGTTTTATGCCAAGACCGAATGTCGGATCGGCAGTCATCCGGCTTACGAGGCATGATGTCATGCCTGTGCAGGTAAAGGATGAAAAGCTCATGTTCCGCTTGATCCGTGCTTCTTTCAATCAGCGGAGAAAGACATTGGCAAATGGTCTTTTCAATTCTCCGGAGCTTTCGTTTACAAAAGAAGAGATAGCGGAAGCGATCGAAAAACTGGGAAGAGGATCCAGCATCCGCGGCGAGGCTCTTACACTGGAGGAATTCGCCCGTCTCAGTGATCTGATGGGAGAAGGAAGAAAATCCGATTTGACATAAAAGCACATAGAAAAAGGAGGGAAAGTTATGCGTTATGAAATCAAAGGAGAGACACTGCCTGTAGTTGTCTGTCATCTGGAAGAGGGAGAGCAGATGATCACGGAAAGAGGTTCCATGAGCTGGATGTCTCCTAATATGAGGATGGATACCGGCGCCAGAGGCGGTTTTGGAAAAGCGCTTGGAAGGATGTTTTCCGGAGATTCGATTTTCCAGAATACATACACGGCAGAGAACGGAACTGGATTGATCGCGTTTGCATCCAGCTTTCCGGGATCTATCAAAGCGTTCGAGATCGGTCCGGGGCAGGATTATATTTTCCAGAAGAGTGCATTCCTGGCAGCGGAGGCGGGAGTGGAACTGAGCGTCCATTTCCAGAAGAAACTTGGCTCCGGGATCTTCGGAGGAGAAGGTTTTATCATGCAGAGACTGTCCGGTCAGGGGACGGCATTTGCAGAGTTTGACGGCCATGTAGTGGAATATGAGCTGAAACCGGGACAGAGTATCGTTGTGGACACTGGGTATCTGGCAGCGATGACCGCATCCTGCAGTATGGATATCCAGACAGTGTCGGGAATTAAAAATATGGTATTTGGAGGAGAGGGTATCTTCAATACACTTATAACAGGACCTGGACATATCTGGCTGCAGACTATGCCTCTGAGTAATGTGGCGGGGGTACTTAGACCATACTTTCCGTCAAGTGAAAATTAAAAGATAAAGGAGGAACATCTATGGTAAAAACAGTTCAAGAAGCTTTGTTTGACATCACACCGGAAATCAAAAAACTCGCCGCGTTAAGTGAAAAAAACAACCAGATCGAAAAAGATCTGTACACGAAATATGAAGTAAAAAGAGGACTTCGCGATCTGAACGGAAAAGGCGTACTGGCGGGACTTACAAATATTTCGGATGTCTGTGCCAAGGAGATTGTGGACGGAAAAGAAGTACCTTGCCCTGGCAGACTCTATTACAGAGGATACAATATCAAGGATCTTGTAAACGGTTTTCTTGCTGCAGATCACTACGGATTTGAAGAAATTTCCTATTTGCTTTTATTCGGAGATTTGCCGACAGAGAAGGAACTTTCGGATTTTCATGATCTTCTTGTGGAAAGAAGAGTGCTGCCGCCAAACTTTGTTCGGGATGTGATCATGAAGGCGTCCAGTCCGGATATGATGAACAGTATTTCGAGAAGTATTCTTCAACTGTATTCCTATGACAGCAAGGCAGATGATACGAGTACAGAGAATGTGCTTCGCCAGTGCCTGAATCTGATCAGCCAGTTCCCTATGCTCATGGTATATGGGTATCATGCATACAACTACAAGATGGGAGAGGATCTCTTTATCTACGCTCCGAAGCCGGAACTGTCCACAGCGGAAAATATACTGATGATGCTGAGAGAAGACAGAAAGTATACGAAGCTTGAGGCACGGATCCTGGATATGGCTCTCGTTCTCCATATGGATCACGGCGGCGGAAATAACTCTACATTTACAACTCATGTTGTCACATCATCCGGGACAGATACATACTCTACGATGGCGGCGGCGATGGCTTCCCTGAAAGGACCGAAGCACGGCGGAGCCAATGTAAAAGTCGTGCAGATGTTCGACGATATGAAAAAAGTAGTCAAAGACTGGACAGACAAAGAAGAAGTGGCAGCATATCTGACAAGACTTCTTGACAAAGATGCGTTTGATAAAAAAGGCTTGATCTATGGTATGGGTCATGCGGTATATTCTGTATCTGATCCAAGAGCGGAAATTTTCAAAGATTTTGTAAAACGGCTTGCGAAAGAAAAAGGATATGAAAAAGAATACAATCTCTATGAAATGGTAGAGCATATGGCTCCGCTCATTATCGGGGAAAAGCGAAAGATTTACAAAGGGGTCAACGCAAACGTGGATTTCTACAGCGGACTCGTATACAGTATGCTGGATCTTCCTCCGGCGCTTTACACGCCGATATTTGCCGCGGCGAGGATCGTGGGATGGAGTGCGCACAGACTGGAAGAGCTGAAGAATGTGGACAAGATCATCCGTCCGGCATATAAGCCGCTTGCCCCTTACAAAGAATATGTAAAACTCGAAGACAGATAAACAAAAAAGAATCCTGCA
>NZ_VIRV01000036.1 GCF_019754295.1 Sellimonas caecigallum
CAGGAGGAAACGAATGGAAATAAATTACACAGAACAGGCAAAGGAGACGCTGACAGCAGCGAAAAATTATGCGAAAGAGCTGAAGCATCCTTACATCGGGACGGAGCATCTGCTTCTTGGACTTTGCACGGTGTATTCAGGAGTGGCGGCTCAGGTTCTGGAAATGAATGGACTGAGAAAAGAAGAGATATTAAAAGTAGTAGGGGAACTTGTATCTCCTGTCGGGGAAACATCCGGCAAGACACCGGAGGAAAGCCCAAGGCTTCTTTTTATACTGGAAGAAAGCGCAGGGGAAGCGGAGAAACTCCGCTCGAAAAAGATAGGGACGGAGCACCTGCTCCTTGCTGTGGTACATGATGTGGAGTGTGTGGCGGCAAGAATTCTGATCACTTTGAATGTAAATCTGCAGAAAGTGCTGCAGGACATCCTGTTTGCCATCGGAGAGAATCCGAAAGCATATATGGAAAAGAATGAAAACGGCAATAAAGCGGGTGTTCTGGAGCAGTACTGTACCGATCTGACAGAACAGGCGGCAGAAGGACATCTCGATCCGGTCATCGGCCGAGAAGATGAGATGACGAGGCTGATGCAGATCTTAAGCCGGAGGACAAAGAACAACCCGTGTATGGTCGGAGAGCCAGGAGTCGGAAAGACGGCTATCATTGAAGGTGTGGCTGCTCGTATCGCGAAAGAGGCGGTGCCGGAGAAGATGAAGGATAAGAGAATCCTCTCCCTTGATCTGGCAGCGCTTATTGCAGGATCCAAGTACCGTGGAGAATTTGAAGAAAGGATGAAACGTCTCGTGGCGGAGGTAAAGTCCGAAGGGAACATCATTTTGTTTCTGGACGAGCTTCACACGGTCGTGGGGGCAGGAGGTGCAGAAGGCGCCATGGACGCCTCCAATATCCTGAAACCATCGCTGGCAAGAGGGGAGATCCAGCTGATCGGAGCCACGACTATTACCGAGTACAGAAAATATATCGAGAAGGATGCAGCACTGGAAAGAAGATTTCAGCCTGTCATGGTAGAAGAGCCTTCCAAAGAAGAATCAATCCGGATCCTTCAAGGATTGAAGCAAAAGTATGAGGAGCATCACAAAGTCGTCATCAGCCAAGAAGCGCTGGAGGCAGCTGTCATGCTCTCAGACCGGTACATCAGTGACCGCTTCCTGCCGGATAAAGCCATCGACGTTCTCGATGAGGCATGTTCCAAAGCTGCTCTGAAAGGATACAAAGTGCCGGAGTCCGCAGAAAAGCTGGAAAGTTTGTGGAAGTCGGCAGGGCAGGAACTGGAACTGGCCGTGAAAGAAGGAAGGATGGCGGAAGCTTCCCTTTTGATGAGGGAGAGAGAAGAGACAAAGAAAAAACTTGATCAGGCCAAAAAACGCATGGCAAGACAGCAGAAAAATAAAAGCACTGTCCTTACGGACAATGAGATTGCCGAGGTAGTGGCAGAGTGGACAAAGATACCAGTCAAGAAGCTGGCTCAGACAGAGAGCGAAAGACTGAAAAAGCTGGAACAGGTGCTGCACAAACGAGTCATTGGACAGAACGATGCAGTAACCGCTGTGGCCAAGGCAGTCAAAAGAGGAAGAGTAGGCCTGAAAGACCCGACACGGCCGGTGGGATCATTTTTGTTCCTCGGACCTACAGGAGTGGGAAAGACAGAACTTTCCAAGGCTCTGGCGGAGGCTCTTTTCGGAGCCGAGGAAGCTATGATCCGGATCGATATGTCCGAGTACATGGAGAAACATAGTGTCTCCAAAATGATCGGATCCCCTCCGGGATATGTGGGACATGAAGATGGAGGCCAGCTCAGTGAAAAAGTCCGCAGACATCCGTATTCTGTCGTGTTGTTTGATGAGATAGAGAAAGCGCACCCGGATGTATTCAATATCCTGCTCCAGGTTCTGGACGACGGACATATCACAGATTCTCAGGGACGCAAGATCGATTTCTCTAATACAGTTATTATCATGACGTCCAACGCAGGCGCACAGGCTATTGTGGATGCAAAACGGCTCGGTTTCAATGCGGTTCAGGACGAGAAAGAAGATTACAAAAAAATGCAGTCCAATGTCATGGATGAGGTTAAGCGTCTTTTCCGTCCGGAATTTTTGAACCGAATCGATGAGATCATCGTTTTCCATGCTCTGACAGAAAAGGATCTGCAGCAGATTGTAGGGCTTCTTTGCAAAGATCTCATCAAACGGGCAAAAGAGCAGCTTGATATCACGCTGAAAATCCGTGACTCTGTGAAGAAGGCCATTGCAGAAAAAGGAAATGACAGAAAATACGGCGCCCGCCCGCTTCGCCGTGCGCTTCAAAGTGAACTGGAAGATCCTATGACAGAAGCGATCTTAAACGGTGAGATCAAGAGGGGAGACACAGTGGAAGCGGGAATGTCCAGAAAGCAGATAAAGTTTACGAAAGTAAATGTCCAGGATAAGGAAGAACATTAATGAAAACAGAGAAAAGGGCAACAGTTTTTCGTGATGTATATGCAAATCTACCAGATAGGTTTGTAAGGAAGATAGACTTGGATTTGAAATATATATTGGAAAAACAAATTCCAGGATTGCAAAGAGTGTATCTGTTTGGGAGCTGCGCTCGCAATGAAGTACGCAGCACAAGCGATATCGACATTCTCATTGTCACGGAGAAAAAACTGCAGGATCGCGGTCTGGCAGCAGATATTCGGTGGACACTTGATGAGGAGAAAGACGGAGTCAGGACGGATGTCGTCTTTATGAATGAAGAAACAAAAGTGGAAGCTTCTGTTTTTCATGCGGAATTGGACAGAGATAAGAAATTGATATTGGAGGTAAGAGGATGATCAAAAATTCCTATATCGATATTGCGCAAAATGATCTGGAATATCTGGAATCGGTAGTAAAGAGCGGGAGCAAGTTTTATAATCAGCTCGCAGTACAGTGCCAGCAAGTGGCAGAAAAATATCTGAAAGGTTATCTGGATAAACTTCTTGTCGACGAAGACGTGTCTGATCTGCTCAGAAAGCATAATATGAAACGGATCGCTTCCAGGCTGAACGAGATGTATCCGGATCTTGATCTTGATACGATAGGACTCGCATATCTTACAGATTTTTATTTTGACGCGAGATATCCAGGAGACGATTTCTCGGTTGTCACAGAGAAAGAGTTTGGGAAATGTCTTGCCATCATGTATGATACAGTAGAAAAATTAAAGACACTGGACTTAGGATAGCACTTTTTATCTTACAAATCCAATTAGAAACATCTCCGCAGGAATGGGACTTCAGAGCCTGTTTGATTTCTGCGGAGATGTTTTTTGAATCATTGTTTATTATTAGAAGATAGATCAATGAAAGCCAATAAGGAGATAAAATATATAAAAAAGATATAAATTTTATTACAAAACAGAAAATAGCTGGCAAAAGAGATTCAGTTATTATATAATATGAAAAAACAAAAGAATACCATTAGGAGGATTACAAAATGGCTGCGGTAAAAGAATTATTGCGAGTAGAAAACGACGGGACTCTGAGCTTTGGAGATTACACGCTGACTTCCAAAACAAAACTGGAAAATTTTGAGTTCCAGGGCGATTTATATAAAGTAAAAACTTTTGCTGAAATTACAAAGTTAGAGAAAAATGGGATGTTAATCTATGAGTCTGTTCCAGGGACAGCGGTAGAAAAATTCAAAGCGACAGAAGATACGCTAGAATTTATCGTATCAGGAGAAAAAGACGTCCAGTTCACAGTGGAACTGGAAGCTGGCACAGAATATACAGTATATATGAACGACACAAATGTCGGAAAGATGAAGACAAATCTCAGCGGAAAGCTCAGCGTGAGTGCAGAATTAAATGCCGGTGCAGAAGTAAGTGTCAAAATTGTAAAAGCATAAAAATATGTTTTAAGTGAGATGAAAAAGATCCTGCTAATGCCGTAAAGCGTTCGCAGGATCTTTTGCTTTCCATCAAACTGATAAGAAATCCAAAGTAGTATACCATGCATTCTGAGATCCTTTCAATATACCTTGTATTTTCAGTACTATTATTATAAAATAGTAAAAAATTTTAACAAGATAAATGTACTTGAGAACAGATTGATTACAATGAATAGATAGGGAGAAAACAATGGCAAAAACGAAGAAAACCGTATTTTTCTGTCAGAACTGCGGACACGAAGAAGCAAAATGGCTTGGTCAGTGCCCGGCCTGCAAAGAATGGAATACATTCGTGGAAGAAAAAGCGCTTCCGACAAAATCAGTAGGACAAGCAGAGCGAAAAAGGGCGGAAGTACTTTCCCTTTCGAATGTGAAGACAGTGGGGGAGGATCGGATCAAGACTGCTATGGAGGAACTGGACCGCGTTCTTGGGGGTGGTATCGTAAAGGGATCGCTTGTTCTCGTAGGAGGAGATCCGGGTATCGGAAAATCGACGTTGCTTCTTCAAGTGTGTCAGACACTTGGACAAAAAGGAGAGTCCGTTTTGTATATATCCGGTGAAGAGTCTGCACGCCAGATCAAACTGAGAGCGGACCGGATGGGGGAATTTTCTGAACATGTGGAGCTTCTTTGTGAGACGAATCTTGAGAGCGTGGAAGATGTCATCAGGAACCGGAAACCAGGGATGGTAGTGATCGATTCTATTCAGACCATGTACAGTGAGGAAATTGGTTCTGCGCCGGGAAGCGTATCACAGGTGCGGGAAGCAACGAATACATTGATGCACCTGGCAAAAGGTCTCGGCATTACCATTTTTATCGTAGGACACGTGACAAAAGAAGGGACGGTGGCCGGCCCGAGAGTACTGGAACATATGGTGGACACGGTTTTGTACTTTGAAGGAGACAGGCACGCTTCCTACAGAATCTTGCGGGGCGTCAAAAACAGATTTGGATCGACCAATGAAATCGGAGTGTTTGAGATGAGAGAAAATGGTCTGAAAGAAGTGAAGAATCCATCAGAATTTATGCTGAATGGACGCCCGGAGAACGCCTCCGGGTCTGTGGTGGCCTGTTCTATGGAAGGAACCCGTCCGATTCTTCTGGAAATCCAGGCCCTCGTCTGTCATACAAATTTCGGAATGCCAAGAAGAACGGCAGCAGGGACAGATTATAATCGAGTGAATCTTCTCATGGCAGTACTGGAAAAGCGTCTCGGTATGCCATTGGGAGACTGTGATGCTTATGTCAATATTGCGGGAGGAATCAAGATGAATGAACCTGCCATCGATCTTGGTATCGTGATGGCGCTTGTATCAAGCTATCAAAACAGGCCTGTGGACGAGCACACAGTTGTCTTTGGAGAAGTTGGCTTAAGCGGCGAAGTAAGGGCCGTCAGCATGGCAAAACAGCGAGTGATGGAAGCAAAAAAACTTGGGTTTAACACGTGCGTGATCCCGGAAGTATCAAAAGAAACAGTGGGAAACATAGATGGAATGAAGATTGTGGGAGTCAGCAATGTTGGAGAAGCAATTTCGTACTTCAGATAGTCGGTTTTGTGTATTCAGGTCTGAGATTTTTTTCAGAAATGCTCAGACCTCTTTTCCGGTTATCAGACCTTGCAATGCGGCAAAACATCTTCTCCGAAAAAAATCAAAAAAAGTAGAAAAAAGGTGTTGACATTTATAAGGAGGGATGATAGGATATAACACGTTCCGCTGATAAACACCGCGGGACAAACCGCTAAGTACCGGGCTTCCCGGGAATGTTCCCATCCCTCTGGTTCAGAGAGAACGGGAAAGATGCTTCGAAAAAAGTC
>NZ_VIRV01000037.1 GCF_019754295.1 Sellimonas caecigallum
CCCCCTTATAAATCAAGGGATTAAGATTCCGAGAGATTATCACAAAGAAAAGGAGGAATTTTTTTGAAAAAACAATCCAATTTATCACGCCTGCTGGAAATTGCAGGCAGCCATAAGTACCTGACCTATGCTTCCTGGGTGCTTTCTGCCATCAGTGCCCTCATTGCTCTGGTGCCATTCTATTACATCTGGAAAATGATAAAGGAAGTACTGGAGGTGGCACCAGATTTTGGCCAGGAACAGAACCTGACCGGCAATGGATGGATGGCAGTATTGTTTGCAGTCCTAGCGGTGCTTGTCTACATAGCCGGGCTTATGTGTTCCCATTTAGGGGCATTTCGTATTGCCACAAACCTGCGTATCCAGACCATGGAGCATATTGTTAAGCTTCCTCTTGGGTTTGCCGAAAGTTTTGGCAGCGGAAAACTGCGCAAAATCGTCAACGAATCCAGCGCAGCCACCGAAACCTATCTCGCTCATCAGCTTCCCGACAGAGCCAATGCCATTGCAACCCCCTGTGGTCTTTTGGTGCTGTTGTTTGCATTTGACTGGAGACTGGGACTGTTGAGCCTTGTTCCGGTTGTTCTGGGGTTTCTGATCATGATGACAATGACCGGAAAGCAGATGCAGGAAAAGATGAAAGAATACCAGAATGCGCTGGATGATATGTCCAACGAAGCGGTAGAGTATGTCCGCGGTATTCCGGTCGTAAAAACATTTGGCCAGACGATCTTTTCCTTTAAGAAGTTTAAAGACTCCATTGACCGCTATAAAGTATGGGTGATCGCCTATACCAAGCAGCTTCGGACACCGATGATGTTCTATACAGCTGCGATCAACGGAGTTTTTGCCACACTGATCGCCGGAGGACTGTTGCTTGCACAAGACGGTGTGACTTCCGGTTTCTTACTGGATCTCATTTTCTATATCATTATTACGCCGGTTATTTCTGTCACACTGACACGCATTATGTTCCAAAGTGAAAATGCCATGATCGTAGACGACGCTTTACAGAGAATTGACAGCGTTTTGCATTTGAAGCCTCTGGAGGAAACGAAACATCCAAAGCATCCTCAAAACGCTTCCGTGGAACTGGAATCGGTTCATTTCAGCTATGATGGAGAAAAAGAAGTATTAAAAGATATTTCACTGACCATTCCTGCAGGGCAGACGGTAGCTTTTGTAGGCCCATCCGGCGGTGGAAAAACAACCCTTGCCAATCTGATTTCCCGATTCTTTGATCCCCAGAGCGGAATGGTAAAAATCGGTGGTGTTAATGTGAAAGACATCCCGAAAGAGGAACTCATGAACACGGTGTCTTTCGTATTTCAGAACAGCCGTCTGATCAAGGCATCCATTCTGGAAAATGTGCGTATGGGAAAACCGGAAGCTACCCGTGAGGAAGTTCTGGCTGCCCTACATCACGCACAGTGCGATGATATTCTGGAAAAACTCCCACAGGGTGTGGATACGGTTATCGGTACAAAGGGTCTCTATCTTTCCGGCGGCGAGCAGCAGCGAATTGCCATTGCCCGTGTAATGCTGAAAAATGCACCGATCATCATTCTGGATGAAGCCACTGCCTTTGCTGACCCGGATAACGAAAGCCGCGTACAGGCTGCTTTCTCAAGACTTTCCGAGGGAAAGACCGTGATTATGATTGCCCACAGGCTTTCTACCGTAACAAATGTGGATCAGATTTTTGTCATTTGCAACGGACAGGTTGCCGAGTGCGGCAACAGCCGCGAATTGCTTGCAAAAGACGGCATGTTCAGCCGTATGTGGAAAAATTACCAGACTTCCGTGCAATGGAAGGTAACAAAGGAGGTGCAGTGATATGATCAAAAAACTGCAGAAAAAATATGCCCTGTCTGAACAGGGAGCAAAAGACCTGATCAAAGGCTGCCTGGCCTGTGTCCTTCAGAATCTGTCTTTGATGTTTCCGGTAGGTCTTTTATATTACATGGTCAGCGATCTGATGAACGGAGGTGTTCCCGGTGGGAAAATTCCATTTTATGTGGCAGGCTGCGTGGTGTGTATCGGCCTGATTCTGCTGACCACTTTCTTTCAATATAATGCGACCTATTTTGCCACTTACAAAGAAAGCGGTATCCGCCGCATTACCCTTGCAGAGCATCTGCGTAAGATTCCCCTTTCCTTTTTCGGGAAAAAGGATTTAGCCGATCTTACCAGCACCATTATGGCGGACTGTACCTTCCTGGAACAGAGCTTTTCACATTTTATCCCTGAGCTTGCGGGTTCGATCATTTCTACAGTTCTGATTTCCATCGGTCTGCTCTTTACGGACTGGAAAATGGCACTGGCTGCCTTATGGGTTCTGCCGGTTGCCTTTGCGATTGTGGGATTTTCCGCAAAGATTCAGGAAAATCTGAATCAGAAAGCGATGGATGTGAAGATGGCCTGCGCAGACGGGATACAGGAGTGCATTGAAACGGTTCGTGACCTGAAAGCGAACAACGCGGAGCAGGCATATTTAAAGGGGCTGGAAAAGAAGATCCGTGCCGTGGAGCATCGTTCCATCCTCAATGAATTTGGGCTTGCTGCTTTTGTGGTTTCCGCATCACTGGTACTGAAGCTTGGTATTGCAACGGTTGCGCTGGTGGGAGCTGTTCTGCTCATGCAGGGAAGCCTCTCCGTGCTTACATTCTTTATGTTCCTTTTGGTAGTATCCCGTTTATATGACCCTTTGCAGGGCGCACTCCAGAATCTTGCGGCAGTCATCAGTACACGAACCAACATTGCCCGTATGAATGAGATTCTTGATCATCCGATCCAGCAAGGCAGTGACAGGCTTTCCAATCAGGGGTATGATATTGTCTTTGACCATGTTGGGTTTGCCTACAATACCGGAGAAACGGTATTGAAAGATGTTTCCTTTACGGCAAAACAGGGAGAGGTTACGGCTTTGGTCGGCCCATCCGGCGGCGGAAAAACAACCGTATCCCGGCTGGCTGCAAGATTCTGGGATATTCACAGAGGAAAGATTACCGTGGGCGGCATGGATGTATCCCGAATTGACCCGGAAATACTGCTTTCTCTGTATTCCATCGTATTTCAGGATGTTACACTGTTTGACAATACGATTCTGGAGAATATCCGAATCGGAAACAAAGACGCCACAGATGAACAGGTCATTGCGGCTGCGAAACTTGCCAATGTGGATGAATTTGCGGAAAAACTGCCGGATGGATGGCATACCAATATCGGGGAAAATGGCTGTGAACTTTCCGGCGGAGAGCGCCAGCGTATCTCTATTGCTCGTGCATTTCTGAAAAATGCGCCGATCATTCTTTTGGATGAAGCCACGGCTTCCCTGGATGTGGAGAATGAAACTCTGATACAGACAGCCCTTTCCCGTCTGATTGCAGATAAAACCGTTCTGGTTATCGCCCACAGGATGCGTACCGTAGCCGGGGCAGATAAGATCGTTGTCCTTTCTGATGGCACCGTGGCAGAAGAAGGATCGCCACAGGAACTAGAAGAAAAGAATGGTGTATATGCCCATATGGTAAAACTGCAGACAGAAAGCCAGAATTGGAAACTTGCGTAAAGAAGGAGGAAATGTAATGAACAAGAACCATTGTAAGCAGGAAAATATCCGACTTGGCACCCACGGAGAAGACTATGGAAGCTGGATGTCCAACCCTGTCTTTTACATCATTGGCGGAATCGGAGTTTTGGCCGCTGTGCTGGCTGTCCTCTCTTTTTATGTATTACATGTCGCTGTTCTTGGTGTTCTGTTTACTGTTATCACAATCGCACTTTTGGTTTTGCTGATCTGGATCACATGGATCAGGCGGCAGTATGCCTTTGGCGGTGGCGGAATCATGGAACAGGTTCATCGAGTCGTTCTCTCTCATCTGGACTATGACGGTGAGGGAAAGATTCTGGAAGTAGGCTGCGGCTCCGGAGCATTGACAATCCGTTCAGCTCTGACATGGCCGAAAGCAAAAGTGATCGGTGTTGATTACTGGGGCGCTGTGTACAATTACAGCAAAGCACTCTGCGAGAAGAATGCTGCCAGTGAGGGCGTGGCTTCCCGCTGTGTATTTCAGCACGGTGATGCGAAGCAGCTGGATTTTCCTGATGAGAGTTTTGATGTAGTCATCAGCAACTATGTCTATCACAATGTTATGGGTGCTGATATGCAGAAACTGCTGCTGGAAAGCCTGCGGGTATTGAAAAAAGGCGGCGTCTTTGCACTCAACGATGATATGAAACCAAAGATGTACGGTGACATGGAAGGTTTTGCGCAGAAACTGCGAGATATGGGGTATGAGGAAGTACGACTCGTTGACACTGCACAGGAAGCTTTTGGTTCCCACCGTCGGGCTGCCATGATGATGCTGGGGTCTTCCCGGCTGCTTGTCGGCAGAAAGTAATGTATCAAAACAGGAGGTTTGGCTATGTCCAAGTTAGGAGTCGTGGAGGATACCCTGTTTGTCCCTATGCTGGGAAGAATTTATGCTAGTGAGCATTGCTCGCAAATTTTATATGATAAAAAGGCATTGGAATTGAAAAATAGGCTGCCGTTAGACTTGATTGAACAGAATATGCAGAACCAGTATACCCTTTTGGCCTCTGCTTCCCGGTCTGCTAATATGGATCGGATTATTCGGTCTTTTCTGGAACGCAGACCGGACGGTGTGATTGTTCAGCTGGGCTGTGGTCTGGAGACAACCTATCACCGATGTGATAACGGAAAGACACACTGGTATGCCGTGGATCTGCCGCATGTGATCGAATACCGGCGGGGTCTTCTTCCCGAACCGGAGCGGGAATTTTATATTTCCGGGGATGCCTTTGTGAAGGACTGGATCATAAAAGTTCGCAATGATGTACTTGATGCTCCTGTTCTTGTTACTGCAGGCGGGTTGTTTCATTATTTTGAGGAACATAAGGTTATTGCCCTTCTGCGTATGATTGGACAATTTGGAAATATGGAAGTTGTTTTTGATACGGTGAACAAAAGAGGCATGACCATGATGAAGAAAAAATATATGAAACAGGTCGGCCATGCTGATGCACAGATGCTCTTTTATGTGGATTCAGCGGAAGAACTGGCAGCAAAGAGCGGGGGTAATGTGAAGGTGATTGCGGAGGAACCATACTATCGTTACATCCCTAAAAATGGCTTAAAGCTATCCACAAAGGTCAGTATGGCAGTTTCTGATCAATTTAAGATGGTAAAGATGATACATCTAAAACTATAGTGGATATACAATATCAGAGAGATAGAAATCTATTGTCGAACGGAGTATTTTTACTGTTAAAGAGTTGGAGAAGAACAAAATAGGCGATATAATAAACAGTGGTTAGTTATTGCTGACCACTGTTTATTTAAAAGAGAAGATGATATCAATGGCCAAAAGCACAAATAAGATGGTTCTCCCTCAAAGGGTTGCCATGCTTCATGGAACTGGTTTTGGTGCAGAAATCATTTTGTTCATCTTCTAAAAAGTGAAGCAAATTGTTTTGTTGAAGTAATGATCTCATTCATCGTGAGGAGCAGAGCCTATTTCTATTGTTTCATAAAAATTCAAAATCCAAATGGAGCATTTTTAACCTATTCAGAGTAGAAGGAACCATTTGAACTGTGATAAACTTAAATCATGCGGAATTCTTGTTTCGCAATTTTTTAAAATTTATAGTTAGAAAAACTAACTAC
>NZ_VIRV01000038.1 GCF_019754295.1 Sellimonas caecigallum
AAGGCCGCCTTTTACATCACAAATTTCAGATAGAATAAGCCTGTTCAATGTACTGGTCGAACAGACGGCGTTTAATCAAGCGTTTATTTCCTACCCATAAAACGAACCGGCAATTCTGGTCGTTTGTCAGGTCACGCAATTTATTGATACCAATTCCAGAATAGGCCGCAGCTTCTTCCAGACTTAGATTACTCTTCTCCCAAATAGGGACTTCTTTCATAGGCAGTTACCTCCATAACTATCGTTGTCGCAGCAGTCGCCAAATGGATATGCAAGCATATCCGCTTGGCTCGTTGCCTGCGCAAATGAAATAAGCCAGACAGGAGAGGGTCGGCAACGAAGTCCGGCAACGGGCTTCAAAAAACCTCGAAAACAATCTCTGTCTGGCGGTTAGGTTATTTATTACTTTTTCTTCTATTTTTCTGTTGCTTTGGTTGTCAGAGGGGAGAAAAGCCCGCAGTTACAGTCTTTTTCCGGGCTAATGCCCTGCAACCGGCTCGGCAACGGGATAGCAACGGGGTCGGCAACCGGCTGTGATTTCCCCGGATTTTTCAGAAAGGAAGTTCCATCTGCTCCGGGACTTCCACAAATCCGTCCGGCGTTCTTTTACGCCCGTTGTCAGCGCCCGTTGCCACTCCAAAAGCGTCAGCCGCTTTTGGATTTGATTCCCGTTCCCAGCCCTTCTGTCTGCCGTATCCCTCAAATATCCGGGGATTGGAGAAATACTTCCATCCCGTGATACAGTGGTTCATGATGTCGTTGACTTCCCGGATTTCCCATTGCTTCGGCTCGTCAAGGGGATGGTTCAGGGCTTCCTTGAAAAGCTGCTTGGAGCATACGGCGCTGCCGGTGTAGCGGTCAAGGTACGCCTGTATCATCCCGGCCTTGGTGTCCTCCGGCATGAAATCCCGCTGGTGTTCTTTGAGGTACTGTATCATTTCGGGCGTAAAAGACAGCTTAAAATCGCCGCTTTTGTAGGTTGTCATGGCTTCCGCCCATACCTGTTCGATATAGGCTCTGGAAGCGGCTTCATCGTCCAAAATGTGTACCTCGGCCTGTTCGGGGTAGACCATGACCGGCAGGAAGCGCCGGTTCCCGGAACGGTCAAGGGGCAGGAAGTCCAGCGCATTGGAAGTCCCGCCGAACACGCATTGCCGCAGCCTGTCCTCCGGGTGGGTTTCGTAGGGAATTTTATAGACCTCCTTTTGGCGGCTTAAAAATGATTTGATTTCCTCTATGCTCTTGGCGTTGGCGGTGGCAATCATCTCTGACATTTCAATTATCCAGTGGCCTTGCAACTTTCGGTACACGTTATCATCGTCCAGCTTCCGCAAATCATCGGAAAACCACTCGTCCTTTACGGCCAGCAGCCGGAAGAAGGTGGATTTCCCGGCTCCCTGACCGCCAACCAGACAGAGCATGACCTCAAACTTACAGCCGGGGCAGAAAGCCCGGTGGATGGCTCCCAGCAGGAACAGCCGCAGTGATTGGAAGGTGAAGTTGTCCGTGTCGGCTCCCAGAAAGTGCCGCAGGCAGTAGCGGATACGCTCTTTCCCGTCCCAGACAAGTCCGTTCAGGTAGTCCCGGATGGGATGGTAGCTGTTGGCGTCTGCGGCCAGATCGGCGGCGTCTGCTATCTTTTTCTCGCTGGTCAGGCCGTAGGTCTTTTCCAGATACAGCCGGATATACTTCATGTCCGTGTCGGTCATGGCCTTGCTGCCGGTTCTGCGTTTCCTGCCGATGGGCTTTAGAAGGTCAATGCGCTCGGTCAGGAGATTTTTCGCAACCGCCCCGGAAAGGACGGGGTCATACTGGAACACGGTCAGGCAGTTGTGGATACTGTTCCGCACGCCGCCTTTCTCGGTGCCCTCCAGCAGGGCTTTTACTTCCTCAACGCTCCGGGGCGGGGGTGCGGCTTCGATGGTGTCCGTCACGGCCTGCCGCAGTTCTGGCGGCAAGGTCTGCCATTCTCCGCTCAAGGTTCCTCACTTCCTTTCCGTAGCTGGCAATCAGGGCAGCCCGTTCCCCTATGTCGGAGAACAGCAGCACATCCAGCAGATATTCCACATGGGATTGTTTCTGCAAGGCTTCCACGAAAAGCGGGCGCCATTCTTCCTCCGGTGTCTTGGGGGCATAGTCCCGCTTCCAGCGGCGCAGCAGATTGTGATAGTCGGACAGTACCCGGAAACAATATCGCTCCATACGCTTGAATTGCTGCTCCGGGCTTTCCTGCCGGGGCTGTGGGCGGCGGCTCCTGCCGGGTGGCTCCCTGTCCTCATAGGGGATGGAGAAGTCCTGCGCCAGCATGAGGGCGGCTTCCTTTGGGCTGGCATTTTCCAGACGGGAAACAAAGTCAATCACATCCCCGTCTGCCTGACAGCCGAAGCAATGGAAGCGCCGGTCAACCTTCATGCTGGGGTTTTTATCGTCATGGAAGGGGCAGACGCACATCCCGTTTCTTCCTACCCGGATACCGTAATGCTCAGCGGCCTGCCGGGTGGTAACAGACTGCTTCACGGCTTCAAATACGTTCAATAGGCAAATCCTCCTGAAAATAGAAAAAGCGCCTGTCATTCTCACGGGGAAAATGGCAAGCGCCTGATTGGTTAAAGTTCCATATCCTGTTTTTGCTGGCGGCGGGGCTGCTGGCGTTTCTCTGCCTGTTCCTCCCGGATACGCTGCTCCCGGCCTTTGACTGCCTGCTGGATGGACGGTTTCTTTCCCGGCTCTGCGGTCTGGCGGTACTGCTCGGATGGCAAAACCTGATTGAGCCAGTGGCGCACATCCCGCAAAATTTTCACATCCTCCTGTACGGCAGTCAGCGCTTCCGTCTTGGAAGCGATATTCTCTGAAAGCTGTGCCTGTTCCCCGGCCAGCTTCTTTGTGCTGTACTTCGCCCCATCAAGATGAACCTTGAAATACCGCAGGGCAGCGTTGTAGGCGTCCAGTTCCGCTTTATGGTCGGCGGCAAATTTCTCCTTGGGCTTCTTCCAGCGGATAGCGGCATATTTCGCATGAACCGACTTGTTTGCTTCAAAGTTCCCGATATGGAAAAGCAGCCGGTCAATCTCTTTCACACGTTTCTCCATCGGCCTGATTTCCTCACGGATAGAAACGGCCTGTGCGCTGGCTTCATCCAGATAGGCGTCAAGGCTCTCCACGGTGGAAATCTCTTTCTGCCGCAGGAAGTCAAGGGCTTCCATGACCTTGTTGAAATCTCCAACAGTGCCTTTCAGCTTCCCCTTGGAAGTCCAGCCGGTACGTTCCTCGCTCCGTTTATCCAGATACCGGGAAAGCAGTTCGGGGATGGTCGGCTCCTTTGCCTGTGCCAGTGCTTCCAGCAGCGCCGCCTTTTTCTCTTTCAGGCCGGACAGCCAGCCCTTTAAGCTGCGTACCATCTGCCGGATAGACTGCATGAGGGAATTGGCGGCTTTGATGTCCCGGTTCAGGTTGCCGATGTTGGTCTGTATGCCCTTTTTCTCCAACTGGCTGACCGCTGGCCCCATGTGGACGGTGGGGATTTTATCAATCCCCTGTCGGGCATAGGAGCGAAGGTCAAGGCGCTCCGGGCTGCCGATGGCTTCCAGATAGCGGTTCGCCGTGTCAGCCCAGCCCTGCCGCCATATCTCGGCGTACTTCTGGTCGTTCCAGTCCACGGTGTCCTCCTTGTGGCTTTTCCATCTGCCGGACGCAAGCCGGATACGTTCGCCGTTCTCGTCAAGGTCGTAGACTTTCCGGCTCTTAGGGAGCCACTTGCCCTGTTCATCCATCGCCCGCATGGTAAGAAGGATGTGGGCGTGGGGATTTCCGTCCCCCTTGTCATGGATGGCGAAGTCGGCAATCATGCCCTTGGAAACGAAAAACTCCCGGCAGTAGTCCCGGATAAGGTCGGCGTACTGTGACCGGGGAAGTTCCCTCGGTATGGCAAGCACGAACCTCCGGGCAAGCTGGGAGTTCCATTGTTTTTCGATGGCTTCGGCGGCGTTCCACAAGGTATTCCGGTCTGCGTACTCCGGCGGGGCGTGGGGCGGCAGCATGATTTCAGTGTGGACGATTTCGCTTTTATGGGAATAGTATTTCTGTTTCTGGTCGTATTCGGAAAACAGCCGTTCCCCGCTCTGGTAGGCGGCAGACGCAACGGCTGACTGGCGCTTGCTGCGCTGGATGATTTTTACATCAAAGTGCGGGCATGGCAAGTAATGTCCTCCTTTCTCCCGGTGTCCGGGCATAAAAAGAGCAGGGAACCTGTTTCAAGATTTCCTGCTCGGTGGTGCCGCCGGTGGGCGGCTGGTATTCAGTTTTGAAAATTCGGGTCAGGTTGGCCCGATGATGGATGGCTCGATAAACAGGAATTGTATCGCCTATATATCACAAAAACACATCTCTCAATACTCGTTATAATCCCGTATCTTTTTTACAGTACCGACATAATCATGGGCTGTCCCATTGAAATTCTCAGGATTGATAGGATGATGAATATTGTAAAGAATTCCCGTTTCTCCCGTCCTTCCAAGATCGTTCTCATCCATATGTCTTTCATCAATATGTACTCTAACGATTTCGAGACACACCAAAACATAGTCGTCACCCTCGACAATTTCTTTCTCCCATTTGAAGCGACATTCCAGATTCATAAAGCATTCATCAATCAGAGGAGCATTTACCATTTCTGCTTTAACCGAAGTCAAACCGGCGGCTTTAATTTCATCTATTTCAAAATTGTTATTTTTACAGGTTGACATACACTTATCATACAAATCGGCAGACATGAAATTGATGACAGCTTCACCTGTTTCATGAATTGTTTGATATAAATGTCCATATTTGCTGACAGCGGAAACAATTGCAAAGTAGCCACTTTTTCCCCCCGTAAATGTTGTCCATGACTGCATACAAGCGTTAGGCTGTCCATTGCTTTTATATGAAGTCATTATGTAGAGTGGAGAGGGTACAGAGATAACGAACTCCATCCAATTAAATCCATACATCTCCATCTTTTTCATTGATTCAGGCAACGTGCTGTATTTCTTTTTCATATT
>NZ_VIRV01000039.1 GCF_019754295.1 Sellimonas caecigallum
TCCAACGGAGCTGTACCGGTTCTGTATGCCACCTGGGCTTATCAGAAGGGCGGCAAGCAGCTGGAATCCTTCGGTATGGATTATGATGAGATGTATCAGAAAATGTATGATGCTTATCATGAGGCTGCCAATCAGAACGAAGCATTGATTGCGGATGTAGGCAAGCGCTTCTATGAGGAAGCTGATAAGCAGTATATCTTTGCTGAGGATGGCTGCCATCCAAATGAGCTTGGATCTAAGCTTGCAGCGCAGGTGATTGCTGATGTTATTTTAGCTGATCAGGCAACCAAAACAGAAGTAGTGATTGAACCAAAGGCGGAGGATAACGATACAAGACTTCGCATCCTGTATCTCTATCAGATGCTTCTGACTCAGACTGATGAGGACCATACCCTTTCCACAAAGCAGATCACTGACCGCATGATGGAGCAGCACCATATTCTTGTGCATAGAACCACCGTGCCAAAGGATATTGATTTGCTTAGAGCAGCTGGATTTGAGATTATCGGAGAGCGTAAGCGCGCCTGGGAATATTACCTGGCAGACCGTAAGTTCTCTGTGCCGGAGTTAAAGCTTCTGATTGATGCAGTGCAGTCTTCCAAGTTCATTACGGAGAAGAAGAGTGAGAGCCTGATTGAAAAGCTGATCTCTTTGACCAGCGAGACCAATGCAGATAAGTTAAAGAGATCTGTGCATATCACCGGTCGTGTGAAGTCAGAGAATGAAAAAGGCTATTACATTGTGGATGCAATCAATGATGCCATCAATACCGGCGTGAAGATTTCTTTCTATTACTCTGAGCTCAATGGTAAGAAGAAGGAAGTGCTCAGGAACGATGGAAAGCCATATACAGTCAGCCCATTTGATTTGATCTGGGATGGCGACTATTACTATCTGACCGGTTACTGTGATGAGAGGGAAGCTGTTCGTACCTATCGAGTAGACCGTATCAAGAAACAGCCGGAGCTGCTGACCGAGAAGGCTGTTAAGAAGCCGAAGGGTTATGATGTATCCAAATATACAACCGAAGTCTTCCGTATGTTCTCTACAGATGAAGCAGTTGACGTGACATTACTCTGCGATAACTGCTGTATGAATGCTGTGGTAGATAAGTTCGGTATGAAAATCAAGACTCGCAGCGTTGGTGAGGAGCAGTTCCGGATAACGGTTAAGGTCTGTGCAGGTCCTACATTTTATCGCTGGGTGTTTGGAGCCGGTGGGAAAATCGTGATCGAGAGTCCAATTGAAACACGTAATGAATATAGAGAAATGCTTCAAAAGGCACTTAATCAACTATAGAAAGCAGGAGAAAATTAGAGAAGTATCTAGATATTAGGCATGTGCCTTCGCATATCTGAAAGATAGCTCATAGTTGTGTATGGTTCGTTATATCTGAAAATAGTTATTCGAATAAAATCGAGTCGGAACAAACCGAATAAGAATTGAAAAAACACAAAAACATGTTATAATATATTCGAACGAAACCGAGTCGGAGGTGACCGAATAAAATGAAATTCATTGGGAGAAAGGAACAGCTGAGAAAGCTTAATCGAGCAATTGCCAACACTAATAAAGAGGAAGCGATGCAAACCGTCCTGATCTATGGTCGAAGACGAGTAGGAAAAAGCGAGCTGGTGAAGCAGCTTCTCAAAAGTACAACGTGCCAAAGCATTTATTATGAGTGCAAGCAGGTGGCAGAAGAAAGCAACACACAGGGAATCTGCAATATTTTATCGGAAGAGTTACATCTTCCAAAACTTGGATATCAATCCATAGAGGAGGTTCTTGAGTACATCTTTCAAAGATCATGCGAAGAGAATATGATTTTTGTTCTGGATGAATATCCTTATCTGAGAGAAAACATCAAGGGAATGGACAGCATACTGCAGGCGATGATTGATAAATACAGAGACTCTGCAAAACTCACATTTATTATTTTAGGATCATTTGTAGAAATCATGAGAAATCTGATGGAACCTTCTAATCCTTTGTATGGCCGTATTGATCTTACGATCAACCTAAAGCCTATGGATTATTATGAGTCTACAGAGTTTTATCCGGCATTTTCCGAGGAGGACCGAATAAAGATTTATTCTGTATTTGGAGGTATCCCATATTACAATCGTTTAGTGGATGATTCCATTTCTGTTGAAGAGAACCTGCTGGAACTTTTGGTGGCTCCAGAGGCGCGTTTGGAAAATGAGGTTTCCATGTACTTAAACGCAGAAATCTCCAAAATTACAAACGCAAACGAGGTATTTGAAGCTTTGTCCAGGGGATATACCAAGTATAAAGATATTCTCGATCAATCTCATGTATCCAGTGGTCCGACATTAGTGGATGTACTTGATAAACTCTCTAAGATGGAGGTGGTCGAGAAAAGAACGCCGATTAATGATGAGGGAAATAAAAGAAAAGCAAGCTACCATATCAGTGATCCACTTTCAGCATTTTATTACCGGTATATTTTCCGGTATGCTTCGCAAAGAAAGATCATGGATCCGTCGATTTTTTATGAGAAATATATCCGCGAGGATTTTGAATCCTTCTATATTCCGCATTATTTCGAAGAAATCTGTAAGCAGTACTTGATCCGAAAGAACAGGGCAGGAGAGATTTCTCCAGTGATTGAGAAAATTGGAAAATACTACTATGACCTCCCGGCAGAGAAAAGAAACGGAGAATTTGATATTGTAACACAGGACGAAAACGGATATGTTTTTTATGAAGTTAAATTCCGAAAAGAAACGATTCCGACGGCAATTGTTCGAGAAGAAATCGAACAGGTAAAGGCAACAGGAATGAATTGCTATAAATATGTGTTTGTTTCAAAATCTCCAGTTGACTTGGAGGGAATAGAAGAAACAGTGGAAGTCATAAGACTAACGAATTTATGGAATTGAAATCTAAGAGTTCTCTATCAGGGTCGTGTCCTCGAATATTCCATCATATTTATTGGTTACTCTATTTCAGATCCTGATGTTCAGCAGATCCTTGGCGATGCAGTAGAATGTCTTTCCTTAGATAAGATAGATTCTATTCAAAAAAAAGTTTTGTGCTTTCCCTGAAAATGAGAAGTAAGATATGTGAGGTGTTGCCATGCGGCGACACCTCCTTTCTTTTTGCAAAAAACATGTTGCAGTAACAGAACATATGTTCTATAATAATCCTATCGAAAACAAATTGTTCGCATTAGAACTTAGAAAGAGAGGATCCTTCTATGAGACATAAGGACCCCGAACTAATGAACAGGATAAAGCAGTATATCAGTGAATATTATCTGGAGAATGCTGGTGCGATGCCGACGATCACGCAGATTGCCAATGCGATGGAGGTTGTGCGTAGCACCGCTTACACCTATCTCGTAGCTATGGACAGGCAGGGACTGATCCGTTATCAGGATGGAAAGGTATCTGTCCGGGAACTGGATAAGATCCTGGTTGATTCGGAACAGGTAGATGCTGTCGGTGAGATCAACTGTGGTGAGCCCGCTCTGGAAGAAGCAAACCTTCTTTACCGGACATCACTTCCAACAGCCATCTTTGGTAAAGGACCCTTTTATATTTTGAAGGCGAAAGGGGATTCCATGGTGGATGCAGGCATTGAATCCGGTGACACACTTGTCATCAGAAAGAATGCAGAGCCGAAGCTTGGAGATATCGTGGTTGCGCTGGATGAGAACAATGAGAACACGCTGAAGCATTATGCAGGGATTGATAAGGAATCCAATAAAGTTGTTCTTGAGTATATGAACCAGGAGGTTTATCCGGATAAAAAGATTCTGGTCAGCACACTGATCTGTCAGGGAGTTCTAAGTCATGTGATCAAGACGATGTAACTTTGAGGAGGGTTAGCCGATGAAACAGTATGATGTAAAATGCCCCATATGTGGACACGTGAATCACAACCTCTATCTGGAAGAAACTGACGGCTGGATGGAGTGTGAAAAATGTGGTTCCATGACAAAGTCAAAACAATTCGGTAATACAATCCGAATTCCGGTATTCCGTATGAAGGAGCACTGCAGACCTGCAAAGGCACATGTATGAG
>NZ_VIRV01000004.1 GCF_019754295.1 Sellimonas caecigallum
TTCCGTTTTCTGTCTTTGTGTGCAAAGTCAGCTTGTGTATTGTATGATAAGCAGTTCTACCGCCATGGTATCGGACAGCTTTCCTGTCTTTACATCCGTCTCCGTCCCGGCGCAATCCTCAAGTATCCGGCGAAGCTCTTTTTCTGTAAAACGCTGCCCCTGCGCCAGATATTTTCCCACAGCAAAAGGCGGTACTTTCACTTTCTGGGCGATTTCTTTTTTCCCATATCCTCTTTTCAGGAGATCGCATGTCTCCATGAGAATCCTAAACTGCCTGGCCATGAGATATAAAATCCGCATAGGCGGCTCTTTCAAAGCCAGAAGATCATAATAATAACTAAGAGCCATCCTCTGCTTTTTTTCAGCCACAGCGTTGACCATGTCAAAAATCTGATTGTCGATGTGAGTTGTGCAGACTGCCTCGATATCTTCCATGGTAATCTCTGGCTTTTCCAGGGTATAACAAAAAAGTTTTTCCAGTTCCCCGTGGATATTCTCCATATCGTCCCCCACCTTGGCAAGAAAATATGTGGCAGAAGACTGGCTGATCTGTTTTCCTTCTTTTTTGATCATTCCAAGAACCCATCTAAGCAGCGTATTGGCATCCTGTCGGCCAAGCTCTACCGTTCTTCCTTTGTCTTTGACGGCTTTGTAAAGCTTTCCTCTCTTGTCCACTTCACTCTCCACAAAAACAAAATACGTCGTCTCTGGCATCGTTTTGATATAATCGGCAAGGGCCTGAGATGCCGATTTGAAAAAGCCGGTATCTTCCATGACAATGAGTCTTCGCGGCGCAAAAAAAGGCATCGTCTCCGCCAGATCGATGATCTCCTTTACGTCCGCCTCTTTCCCTTCATAATATCGGTAATTCATCGTATCCCCGCCCGGAAGCATAGCTTCAGAGAGCCTATCTTTATACTGTTTCTTTAGATAGCTCTCTTCGCCATACAATAAATACACCTGTTTTAATTGTCCTGTCTTCAAATCTTCATTCAAACTTTTCATACCGCTATTCTAGCATAGATCCGCTTTTTCCGTAAACACTTATTCCGAAATTTTTGCTTTCCTTCTCCCCTACGCTAGACCGTGTTCTTCCAGCCAGTCAGACAAAAGCGGCTTATTCTTTTTGAGCTTTGCCGCACGGATCCGAAACTGCACCGCAGCCAGGAGCGAGAAGGCCATGAACAGGATGGCCAGAAAAATCAGACATCCTGTCACACTTTCTCCTCCGCTTATCGTGCTTCGAAATGCCTTTACTGTGTAAGTAAACGGTACAAAATGATGAAGCAGCGGTACAAAATCTCCAGATACTTCCACCGGATATGTCCCTGCGGACCCGGAAAGCTGCACAACCATAAAGATCAACATCAGAAAACTTCCCACTTTTCCCAGAAAACTGGTAAAGAAATACATGACAGACATAAATGCAAGCGATGCCACACAGGCCGTCAGCACCGTCTGTCCCCACCTGACAGGGCGGAAACCGTCAAACAAGTACAGCGCCTGAACCATAACGATAGCCTGGGCGACTGCCACAAAATAAAGTACCGATGCCTTACTGAACCACCATTCTCTCCCAGAGCGCAGTTTCCCGCTGAAACTGTTCAGAGGATACATGAGGCTGAACGCGATGCACCCTACCCATAACCCTACCGACATCATGTAAGGTGCCATGGCATGACCATTGTTCGGCATGACTGTCATCTCTGTTTCCTTTGTGTCCACGGGAGCTGCAAACATATCGACAACAGAACTTCCTGTATTTATACTTCCTAATTTCTGCGTCCCCTCTTTCAGATTTTTCGCCAGTATGTCAGCTCCTTCCCGGATGGTACCCATCCCTTCTCCCAAACTGCTGCTTCCTTCAAAAAGAGCGTTCGCTCCGTCTGCGATCTGTCCTGCTCCATCTGCCAGACGTTCAGCCCCAGGTGTCATAGTCAAAGCGGCTTCTGCCAATTTTTGAGTTCCTTTTGTAAGAGCGCCGGATCCTTGTTTTATAGCCTCGATTCCCTGCCCGATCTGTTCTGCCGAATCCTGGAAGGTATTCATCCCATTAAAAAGGATTGCGCTTCCGTCTGAAGCTGCGTTGACTCCTTCCGTATAATCCTGCACTCCTTCTGCCAGAATCTCTGACTGCTGCCTGAGCATCTCTGCAGCGGTTTTCAGCTGTTGTGTTCCTTCAAGACTTCCCGCTGTATTTTCCAGCAGTTTGGCTGTACTGCTGAGGGCAGTCGCCGCATCCCTCATCTGTTTTGCCATATTGTTACCTTCCTGGTAATTCTTTTCTGCCGCATCGACAGCCTCCTTTGCGATTTCTGCCAGTGTCTGTACTTCCCCCGTTATCTGGGCATTTTCCAGCTTCTCCTTTAACTCGGACGGATTGGAAAAATCCGCGGTATTCCCAAGAGCTTGCGAAATGCCTTGCAGTTTTGCGGCCAGGGAAGAAATCGCCGCGGTATCTGGAGTCTGATTTAAAACTTTGGAAATCTGTTTCATGCCTTCCGAAATCTTCCTGGATCCTTCCGCCAGAGATGTGGAATTTCCGTATTCTTCTCCTACCACACTCTGAAGACCAGATTTTAGCTTTCCTGTTCCGTTTTGTAAATCAGACACTCCACGGGAAAGATCTCCGTACGCACCGGACAGACGTACCAGATTTTCTTCCAGCTGTACCGCCCCTTTTTCTGCTTCCTTAAGTCCACCGGTATATTGCCGGATACCTTCCGCCAGAGTTTCGCTTCCTTCCTGAAACATCAGTGTACTGTCACAAAGTCTGTCCAGATTCTGTGTGAGCACATTATTTCCATCTACAACTTTTTCTGCCCCCTTTTCCAGGCTATCAGCCCCCTCTGAAGCCTGTTTCATTCCTTTCTCTGCTTTCTGCATACTGTCAAAAAGCACCTGGGCATAAACCTTTGTCACTTCCTTTCGGACAGAACTTTTAATTTCTTTCATCGCCGTCCCGCTCATCTTAGAAGCGATATAATTTGTCCCCGGATTTGTCTCGCAGAAAATCTCCATCTTTTTCGGTGTTTCCTGTGTAAGTGTGGCTGCATTGGCAGAGAAATCTTCCGGGATCGTCATGACCATGTAGCAGTCTCCATTCGCCAGCCACTTTTGTGCGGCCTTTTCATCGGTAAACCGGAAATCAAGAGAACGGTCTTTTTTCAGTTCTTCAGTCAATTTCTTTCCGATCTCCAGCTTCTCTTCCCCGTACACAGCCGGTCTGTCTTTGTTTACTACAGCCACCGGCAGCTGATCTGCCTTCCCATAAGGATCCCACATAGATCCAAGAAACAAAGTCGTATAAACAGATGGAATCGCAATGACTGCAATAACTACCAGCATCAATATTTTGCTGTGTATAAGTTTCTTCCACTCCTGTCTTATCATATCCAATATCTCCCTTCTTTTGTTTCAATGCATATGTCTATTAATAGACATATGTTTATTAATAGACATTGTGTTGATTTTCTTCGCAGCATGAATTATACTGAAACAAAAAAGAAAAGACAACCAGCAGATCATGGACTTCCTGATGATTAATCGACATCTGCAGGATATCATGTCTGTTGTTTATAATTTTTTTAGATTTATAATGGTATTTATGATAATAAGGAGGCAACACTATGGCATCAACTGACCGAAGAGTAAAAAAGACGAAGGACTGCCTAAGAAAAGGTCTGGCGGAGCTTCTGGAAGAAAAAGGAATCAATGATATCACGGTAAAAGAGCTCACGGACAGGGTAGACATCAACCGCTCCACGTTTTACCTGCATTACCGGGACATCTACGACATGATGGAGCAGATTGAAGATGAACTGGTACAAAAGATCGATGAAGCGATACACGCTCATCCTGTCAGCCCTTTTGGGGAAAATAGTTTTTCGTTTATTGAGGATATCTTTTCTATACTGGCAGCAAACAAAGAGATCTGCTCAGCCCTTCTTGGAGAAAACGGCGATATCTCCTTTCTCCACAGAATCGAAGAGCTCCTTTCTGAGCACAGTCTGAAAGTCCTTCGCGATACCTTCCCTGATAAAATGGGAAATTTGAAATACGCCTACTCATTCTGTCTGTCCGGATGCGTGGGACTTATCAAGACATGGCTGTCCGGAGGGCATGAAGCAAGTCCTCATCATATGGCCAAGCTGACTTTTTCCCTTATTTTGAATGCGATGAAAACCCAGCGCTGAAGGTAGTTTTATGTTTTACTGATCCCCCAAATATTTTTCTACAGTCATCGTCTCCCCATCTGTCCGGACGGTAATGGCTCCACATTCTTTCGTACAAAGATATGGGATATTTTGTTCTTCAAGCCGCTTTACCGTCTCCTTGGACGGGTGCCCATACCGGTTGCCCTGCCCGGCTGAGATCACTGCCAATCCCGCATGATTCTTTTTCAGGAATTCATCCGTCGTTCCTCCCTTCGATCCATGGTGGGCCACTTTCAGGATGGAATACGTCTGCCGACGTTTCATATCTGCGAGAAAGCTCTCTTCCCCGTCTCCTTCCATATCCCCGGTAAAAAGCATGGAAAAGTTCCCGTAAGTCAATTTGAGAAGCATGGATGCGGCATTTCCTTTTTCTCCGTCGTAGGATGAGGACGGACCGACGCATCGGATCTCCATCCCCTTTTTGTCCCAGACAGTCTCTCCTTCCCGGATTTCTTTTATCTCCACTTTCTGTCTGACCGCTTCCCGGGCAAGTTCTAGCAACACTTCATCCCAGAGCCGCTTTTCGGGCAGGACCAGACAGTGGATCTTTACCCCTACTTCCTGGCGTTTTAGCATATCCCGTATCCCGCTTATATGGTCTTCATCCCCATGGGATACAAAGACGTAGTCCAGTTCTCCGACTCCTCTGCTTTCAAGGAAGGGTTCCAGCGTATATTTTGCAAGTTCTTCCTCGGTTGTGCTTCCCCCGTCGATCAGGATGTTCCTATTGCCCGGACTTTTGATAAAGATCCCGTCTCCCTGGCCTACATCTACCACAGTCACTTCCATCCGGCAATCGAATGTCTTCCAATTTCCAAGAAGTATGATCCCGGCAAACAGAAATATCGATACAAGAATTTTCTTTTTCCATCTGGCTACACCGAAAAAGATAAGAATTATGACCAGAAGATACAGTGCCGACTGCCACAAGGCAGGACATCCTGTAATTACCCTTGCAAACGGAAATTTCAGCATAATCTGACAGTTCCATTCATAGAAGGACAGCACCGCCTTTGCCGCAGCAAGCGGGACATCTGCCAGAAACGGACAAACGACACAGAGAATGCTCCCGAAAAGTCCTGCTCCCATGACAACAGACATCATCGGAATAACCCACATATTTATAAGGATGGAATAAAGCGGGAATTCGTAGTAGGAAGATAAAAGTACCGGAAATGTCAGAGCTTGCACGCAAAATCCAGACCACGCAGCCTCACGGATTTTTGCCAAAAATCCCGGCTTCTTTTTCATTTTCAGAGGCTCCGATATCGTCTTCTTTTCCCTCCTTTCCTCCGCCCTCTCTCTTTGTCTTCGCGTTATGTCTCCCCCGCCCCACAGAGCAAGGATCGCCCCAAAAGACAACAGGAAACCTGCATCCTTGAGATACAAAGGTTCCAGTCCCAATATCACGGCGGCTGAAAGTGCAAGGCTTGTCGGCATATCGTAGACTCTTCCGGACACTTGCGCCCCCATGCGGCATGCAAACATGAGGACAGCTCTCCTGGCAGACACAGAAAATCCAGTCATGACCGCATACGGGAGGAGCACTGACATACCGGCTGCCGCCGCTGCAGCAAAAGGTATCCCCGCCTTTCTCGCACGCTTGTATACAAATACGCCCACAAAAGAGACGTGGAGCCCCGAAACCGCCAGAAGATGTGCGATCCCGTTTTTCTGATACAGCTCTTTCGTCTCCGGCTCCATGCTGCTTTTATCTCCCAGCAAAATGCCTGACAAAACCGCGCCCTTGTCCTGACCCAGCCTGCGTATAAGTTCTTCTTTCCAACTTTCCCGAAGCCGGAAGAGCCATTCTTTCCAGTATATGATGTTGTCGTCTTTCAATTTGATTGTTTTCGGAATGATGCTTCCGTAGATTTGTTGTCTCTGATAATAAGAACGGGAATCAAATTCCCCTGGATTTGACGCTTTGTCAAATAGATAAAAGACACCTGTTACCTGGATAGAATTTCCAATCTTCAGATCTCTTTCTTTTGAGTCATATAAGACATACCTGCTTTTCCCCGAGCGGATATACCATGTGGGGCCTTTCTCCCGTCTGGTTTTCTCCTCTATGACTCCGGTTACGCACACGCTCTTTCCTTCCATGGAATACACTTCTGGCGGGAGATTTCCTTCTTCTCCCGCCAGAAAGATCATATACCTTATCATCAGAAAAAGAATGCACGCTGTCATGAGCGGTCTTTTTCTCACTCTTTTTCTTCTCCTTCCACAATATCCAGATTTCTGGACAGCGGCTTGTCAAGTTTCACGCTCTCTCCGAAATTGATATTACTCTCCCCGTTAATGGAGATCTGCACCTGACTTGTGCTTCCTCCTGCCGTTATGGAATTCACGATGGAATAGATCAGCACTTCCGGCTTTACGTTTGTCTTGACATTTAAGAGTTCCTTGTCAAAATTCACATAGCAGACCTGATCTTTCGTCGAGACGCTGAGTATTTTGACATTCTGA
This sequence comes from Sellimonas caecigallum, assembly GCF_019754295.1. Taxonomy (GTDB): domain Bacteria; phylum Bacillota; class Clostridia; order Lachnospirales; family Lachnospiraceae; genus Sellimonas; species Sellimonas caecigallum. Next base: position 6,690 of record NZ_VIRV01000004.1, read on the forward strand.
GGTACGGTCGGGTATGCGTCCGAGGACGCAGGCCCTTTTAAAAGTTGTTCGAGGATCAGCCGATCCATCGAGATATTCGTATTATATCGGACGTTGCTTACCGTCTCTTCCACAAGCTTGTCCCCATTTTTGTTGGCAAAATAGAGCGTCAGCGTTACCGTCTCGTATGAGTGGAGAGAAGACCCGATATTCTGGACAAAATCTTCGCCCCTCATAAGCCCTATCGGATTATTGTCCGCTCCCATAAGCGGCTCGCCTCCCACAAAGAAAGACACATACGAAACTCCGCTGATCTGAACAAGCGTCTTTACGACAGATGCTCTCAAAAGCACCTCATCCGAACTTTTCAGCGAGCTATATTTCTTATTGAAATGGACCTGAACCTGCTTTCCGTCTATTACTGCCTGCTCAATCTTAACTCCTTTTTTAAACGGCGTATAGTAGTCTTCCGCGTCTGCATCCGGGGAAACCAACTTGCCAAGGACTTCCGAAATCTGCTCTTCCATTTCCTCCGACTGGATTTCGTACGGAACTTTTACAAGTTCTGTCTTATCTCGATTCAGATAATAAAGCCCAAAACCGTTTTTCTTTACTCTGTCTCCTCTTCCGCATCCGAACAGGAGGCCTGCTGCCAGCAAAACGGTAAGCATAACTGCTAAAACTCTCTTCATATCCTCCTCCTGTTACTTCGCACTGGCTACATACTTCAGAGGCATCCGCACAGTAAAAGTCGTCCCCTCTCCCTCTTCACTGTATACTTTGATGGCTCCACGATGCATGATCACTGAGTTTCTCGCGATTGCAAGTCCAAGACCTGTTCCGCCGATTTCCCTTGAGTGAGATTTGTCTACCCGATAAAAGCGTTCAAAAATGTGTTCCTGTGCCTCTTTCGGAATCCCGATTCCAGAATCCGTTACCTTCAGATAAAAAAACTTATGATCCGCGTTGAGCGATACATGTACCCATCCGTTTTCATGGTTATACTTGATGGCGTTCTCCACAAGATTGCTGACACACAGGGAAAACTTCGTCTCATCGATCTCTGCCTCCACCGGGCGGAAAGATTCAAAAAGCACTTCTATGTTCTGCTTTTCCGCGATAGGACGAAGTCGTTTTAAGATACGTTCCACGACTTCATTGATATTGAGATTTTCAATATTCATGTCCGTCGTCGTCTTATCCATCTTGACAAGAGAGAGCAAATCGTTGATGATCTTGTTTTCCCGCTCGATTTCCTCCGACATGTCCGCCATAAACTCCCGGTACAGTTCCGCCGGCACCTCCTCTTGCGCCAGCAGCGAATCCGCCAATACTTTCATTGAAGTGATGGGAGTCTTCAGTTCATGGGAGACATTGGAAACAAACTCCTGTCTCGATTCATCCAGGACTTTAAATCTCTCGATCATCTTGTTAAACGCTTCAGAGAAACGTTTCGTCTCGGCAAACGTCTCTTCGTGCAGATAATCCTCATCGTAGCTTTCCGTCATACTCTGCACCGCCTTCGTCATCCTGTTCATCGGACGCATGATATACATACTTGCAAAAAATGACAAAACAGCAAGCACCACAAGCGCCGTGATCACGACGATATCGATCGTCTGCTCCAGATTATCCTGGATAGAAAGTATGTTGTCGGTAGAAATACTGGCAAGCAGAACTCCGACAGTCTTTCCGCTGGTGGTCTCCTGAATAGGAGTTGTGATCTCTATGTAGCTATTTTTGTCATCGTATCTGCTGATACTTTCGCCTTCAAAACAGCGCACTACATCTCCTGATATGACTGTTTTCCCGATGTCGGTCCCGTATGTGTCATCCACGATCTTATAAGAACGGTCGATAACCAGAACACGCCCATTATAGATATTGGAAAACTGTGTAAGCTCCGCGTCAAATGTCTCAGACACACCCCCGGACATAAGACCGGAAGAAGAAGCCTGATTGCCTAGTATTGTGCATTGATTCTGAATCTCCGCCATCTTGAACGATACGATGTGGCCTTCATTGGATTTCAAAACCACTCCCCTGATGATCAGACATGGAATCATGCCTGAAATGATAATCATCACCATCAAAAGCAGCCTGAGGCTTTTGAACAGATGGTGTCTTATCTTGATCTTACCCCCTAAAATAATAACCAACTCCCCACTTCGTATAAACATATTTCGGATCGCTTGGATTTGCCTCGATCTTCTCACGCAGTCTTCGGATATGTACGTCTACCGTGCGCGCATCTCCCGGGTACTCATATCCCCATACAAGATTTAAAAGGTCTTCCCTCGAATACACTTTGTTCGGGTTGTGTGCAAGAAGTTCCAGAAGATCGAATTCTTTTGCCGTGAGATTGATTTCCCGGTCCTTTGAGAAGACTCTCCTGCTTTCGCAGTCCAGTTTCAGATCTCCCTTTTTGATAACTTTCGAATTTTCTGCTTCCCTGTCTTTTTTCCCGGTCCGGCGCATGATCGCTTTGATCCTGGCTTTTACTTCCAGAATATTAAATGGTTTTGTGATGTAGTCGTCTGCTCCGTACTCAAGCCCCAGTATTTTGTCCATATCGTCTCCTTTTGCCGTGAGCATGACGACCGGAACATCTGAAAACTCGCGGATCTGCTGACAAACTTCGAAACCATCCAGTTTCGGAAGCATGATATCCAAAAGGATCATATCATAGTTATTCTCTCTCGCACAGGCGAGCGCCTCCTCTCCGTCATATGCGCAGTCCACTTCCATACCGTCCTGTTCCAGACTGAAACGGATCCCTTTTACGATCAACTTTTCATCATCTACGACCAATACCCTTTTTGCCATATTTCTCCCTCGCTAAACTGTAATCTTATCTTTCATTTTTTCGAAAACTCCTTCCTTGATCCCGGATATTTCCATGATCTCTTCGATGGAATCAAACCCTCCATTCTCTTCTCTGTAAGACAAAATGCTGTCTGCCTTTGCCTCCCCGACACCCGGCAGCGTCATGAGCTCTTCCCTGGAAGCTTCGTTTAGGTTGACTTTTCCTTCTTCCTTTTGTCCTCCTGCCTGACTTCCAGCAGCATCTTCTTTTGTTTCTCTTAGAGCATCCGCTTCCTCCGATGACGGCACGTAAACTTTTGCCCCGTCTTTTAAGATCTCGGCCTGATTCAGATAAGAAGCTGACGCTTTCTCCGTCATACCGCCCGCCTTTTCGATGGCTTCGTAGATCCTGCTTCCGTTTGGCAGCTCCACGACCCCCGGCTTCCTTACTTCTCCGCAGACATACACGACAAGGTTTTCCTCTTTTGTATTTTCCTCCGCCTCTTTTTTATCGTCTGTGTCCGCCTGTGCTTCGTCTTTTTGCTGCTCTTCTTCCGGTGTTTCCTCCTGGTCGGATACAGGTATTTCCCGAAGGGAATCCCCTCCCTTTTTCCCGCATCCGATCATCCCGATCAATACCACAAGTATCACAAGACAGAGTTTCCGTATTCTTTTTTTCTGCATACTTCTCCTTATCGTACAGAACGATAAGCCCCCTCTATGCGATAGTTCTATTGTAGCGAATTTTGTTTTAAATTACAACTCTATTTCCATTGGAAAATCGCAATTCCCACAAGAGCCAGCAAAAGCCCGGCCGCTTTTTTTAGTTCAAAGGGCTGTTTATCCACACCGAAAAGCCCCATCAGCTCTATGAGATACGCCACGATCAGCTGTGCGATAACAATCAGAAGCGCCGCTTTCGCAGGACCAAGCGCATCCATGCTTCTAATGACTGTCCAAGTAATGCCAGCTCCGATAGCTCCGCCAAGGAGCATGTATCTTGGATGGACGTGCAAAAGTTCTCCCACAGGCTCCCTGCCCATGGCCGCCCAAACGAACAGACAGACGATAAAAGCGGAAAACTGCACCCACATATTGCTGACCCACATTCCCGCTGTTTTCGTAACCTGTGTGTTGAATACTCCCTGGACACTCATGAGAGCTCCTGATATCAAAGCAATAATAAACCCGGTCATACTGGAATCCTCCTTCCTTCTTCTTGAAGTATGATTCTTTCCAGTATGCCGGGTTTCTATGCATGCAGTCTTATTCCAAAATCTCTTTCAGAATCGTGATCATGCGGTCTACCTCTTTCTCTGTAATGATGAGAGGCGGCACAAACCTCAGAACATTGCTCCCAGCCCCAATCACAAGCAGACCTTTTTTCAGCGCTTTCCCTGTGATTTCGGAGATTGGTACCGTCATCTCAATTCCTTGCATGAGTCCTTTTCCTTTTCGTTTCACGACACAGCTGTATGTGTCCACAAGCTCATCCAGCTTTTCTGCCAGATATGTCCCTACTTTCCTTACATGTGCGGGGATATCCTCCCTTTCAAAGATCTCTGCTGTCTTTGCTACAGCCGCGCAGGCAAGCGGGTTTCCTCCGTATGTTGTCCCGTGATCTCCCGGTGCAAGGGAAAATTCCGCCACTTTTTCCGTCATAGCGAAAGCTCCTACCGGAAATCCGTTTCCGATGGCCTTTGCCATTGTCAAAATATCCGGTCTTACACCGAACTCCTGCCACGCGAACATAGAACCTGTGCGTCCCATTCCACACTGGACTTCATCGCAGATCATGAGGATTCCTTCGTCATCACAGAGCTTTCTGATGCCTTTCATAAATGCTTCCGTTGCCAGATTGATACCGCCCTCCCCCTGGAGAGGTTCCAGGATAATGGCACATGTCTTTTCATTTACAAGCTCTTTTACACTGTTAAGGTCATTGTACTTTGCAAAACGAACGCCGGACAAAAGCGGCTCAAAAGGCTTTCTGTACGCTTCATGACCGGTCACGGACACTGCACCGAAACTCCGCCCATGAAAGGACTCTTCCATGGCTATAAACTCATAGCGTCCTGTTCCTTTTGTATATGCATATTTCCGCGCCGCCTTCAGAGCGCCTTCCACTGCTTCCCCGCCGCTGTTTGTAAAGAAAATCCTATCCATTCCGGACAGTTTTTTCAACGCTTGGGCCGCTTCCTTCGTCCTCGTGTGAAAATATAGATTTGACGTATGACACAGCTTGTCAATCTGCGCTTTCAGCGCCTGGTTCCACTCTTCGTTTCCGTATCCGAGGGAACACACCGCGTAACCTGCCGCGAAATCCAGATACGCATTCCCTTCCTCATCGTACAGATATGCCCCTTTTCCGTGATCCAGCACGACTGGAAAAGGATTGTACGTATGTACAATGGCATCCTGCACCTCTTTCATATATTGATTATCCATGATAATATCGACACTCCTGATCGTTCAGAATCGCTGTTCCGATTCCTTTATTTGTAAAGATTTCAAGAAGCAGACAGTGCGGAATACGCCCATCCATGATATGGATACGGGATACCCCGTTCTCCAGCGCATGGATGCAGCTTTTGAGTTTTGGGAGCATACCGCCTTCAATGTATCCATCCCTGATCAGCCCAAGGGCTTCCTCCGCGGAAAGTTCCGGAATGAGGGTAGACGGATCATCCGGATTTTTGTACACACCTTCAATATCCGTTAAAAACGCCAGCTTTTCCGCATTGACCGCGCTTGCGATCTTGCACGCAGCCTCGTCCGCATTGACATTGTATGCCTGGAAATCGTTGTCCAGACCTACAGAGCAGACAATCGGGAGAAAATCTTTCTCGATGAGATCAAACAGGATCTTCGGCTCCACGTCGCATACCGTCCCCACGTAACCGATATCCTCTCCGTCTGCGTATTTTCTTGTCACTTTCAAAAGACCGCCGTCCTGTCCGCTGATACCGATTGCTTTGATCCCAAGTTCTTCTACAAGCTGTACAAGCTTTTTGTTGACTTTGGAGAGAACCATCTCAACGATTTCCATCGTCTCCTCATCTGTCACACGGAAACCATTCACAAACTTCGGTTCCTTTCCAACTTTCTTTACCCATCTGCTGATCTCCTTGCCGCCGCCGTGGACAATGATCGGTTTGAAACCACATAGTTTCAGAAGAACGACATCCTGGATGACCCGTTTTTCCAGTTCTTCATCCAACATGGCGCTTCCTCCGTATTTTACAACGATGATCTTCCGGTTGAATCTCTGGATATATGGCAATGCCTCAATGAGCACTTCGGCTTTGTCCAGATATTTTTGCATACTCTTATCCATCCCTATTACCTCCTAACTTCTGTAGTCTGCATTAATCTTTATATAGTCATATGTAAGGTCGCATCCCCAGGCGGATGCTTTTTCCCCTCCCATCTTGATGTCGGCAAGGGCGATGACTTCCGGCTGAGAAAGAATCTTTGTGGCATCTTCCTCGCTGTAGGCCACCGCTGTGCCGTTCTCAATGATCTGGATCTTACCTGCGCTGCTCACAAAATACAGATCCACTTTTTCCGGGTCAAAGGATGCTCCGGAATATCCCATGGCACAGAGGATACGTCCCCAGTTTGCGTCATGTCCTGCGATGGCTGTCTTCGTCAGATTAGAGCAAACGATGGATTTTGCCAGTGTCTTTGCCTGTTCTTTTGATTCACATCCAACGACCGTCGCCTCAAAAAGGGCTGTCGCCCCCTCCCCGTCGCCTGCGATCCGTTTTGCCAGATACACATTGATCTCGTGGAGCGCTTCCGCGAAGGTATCAAAATCCTCCGTCCCTTCTTTGATCTCTTCATTGCCCGCAGCCCCGTTGGCAAGAAGGAGCACGGTGTCGTTTGTGGAGGTGTCGCCGTCCACAGAGATCATGTTGTACGTATCATCCACATCCTGGCTCAGCGCCTTCTGAAGGGCTTCTTTTCCGATGACTGCATCGGTCGTGATAAAACTGAGCATTGTGCACATATTCGGGTGGATCATTCCGGATCCTTTTGCCATCCCTCCGATGGTAACGGTCTTGTCTCCGATCTCGATCTCCACTGCCAGTTCCTTCTCTTTTGTATCTGTCGTCATGATCGCTTTTGCCGCCAGCGTGCCGTTCTCAAGGCTGTCATTTTTCTTTTTGACAAGTTCTCCTACCCCTGCTTTGATGCGATCGATAGGGAGCTGTTTTCCGATAACTCCTGTGGATCCAAGCACGACGCTTCCAGACGGGATCCCAAGAGCTTCCCCTGCCGCCTTCGCAGTCTCTTCACAGTATCCCATCCCTTCCGCGCCAGTGCAGGCATTTGCAATTCCGGAATTTACAACAACCGCGTGGACCGGCTGACCGCTCTCCACGATCTTTCTGTCCCATTTGACCGGCGCCGCTTTCACGACGTTTGTCGTAAATGTCCCTGCTGCCACACAAGGCTTTTCACTGTATATGAGCGCCATGTCTGTCCGGTCCTGATACTTGATCTTTGCCGCTGTGCTGGCAGCTTCAAATCCTTTTGCTTTTGTCACTCCTCCTGTTACAACTTTCATGTTCCGCTTCCTCCTGTTATTTGATAAATGTCGTAATATTCTCCTCATTCAGTGTAAAATCATAATAATTCAGATCTTCCCGTTTTGTCCATCCGATCTTATTCCAGAATGCATTGCCGATGTCATTTTCCGTAAATGCGATGAGGGATACTTTATTTATGCCTTCTTCCCGCAGAGCATGCATGGAAACGGCCACCATCTGTTTTCCGATGCCGTGTTTCCGATAAGCTTCTTCTACACAGACGTGGTAAAAGCAGCCGCGCCGTCCGTCATGTCCGCAAAGGATGCATCCCACGATCTTTCCGTCCGCCTCCGCCACCACGCTGGTGGTAGGATTCCTTTTCAAAAACCGCTCTACCCCATCCCTGGAGTCGTCAATACTGCGTATCCCAAACCCGTGTATGCTTTTCCAAAGTGCATACACCTGATCATAGTCTTCGATTGTCATTACCCGAATTGTCATTTTTTATTTTACTTTACGGGAACATCGGAACAAGATTGAGGCCTTCGTTTTCCGGAAGGCCAAACATGAGATTCATGTTCTGTACCGCCTGTCCTGCCGCTCCTTTCACAAGATTGTCCATGGCTCCCATCATGATGATCCTTCTTGTCCTCGGATCGATCTTGAAGTTCACGTCCACGTAGTTGCTTCCCTCCACCCATTTCGTCTGAGGGCAGACATCTTTTTCCAGAACACGTACAAACTGTTCCTTTTTATAATAAGCATCATATATTGCTTTTACTTCTTCATAGGACACTTCTTTCTTCAGTGATGCGTAACCTGTCACAAGGATCCCTCTGTTCATCGGCACAAGGTGCGGTGTAAAATTCAGCACGGTTGGTACTCCGGAAGCATATGTGAGCTGCTCCTCGATCTCCGGTGTGTGGCGATGTCCGGCCACCCCGTATGCCTTGATGTTTTCATTAACTTCGCAGTAGAGGTTATCTACCTTGGCACCTCTTCCCGCCCCTGACGTCCCGGACTTGGCGTCAATGATCAGTGTATTCATATCGATAATCCCTTCTTTTGCAAGAGGATACACGGACAAAATGGAACAAGTCGGATAGCAGCCCGGATTGGCAACAATCCTTGCCCCTTTTATCTTTTCCCTGTTGATCTCACAGAGCCCATATACTGCTTCGTCCAGAAACTGCGGACTCTTGTGCTCGATCTTGTACCACTGCTCGTACGTCCGCTGATCCTTGATGCGGAAATCCGCGCTCAAGTCAACAACCTTTGTTTTGGAAAGAATCTTCTCATTCAGCAAAGAAGCGCAGAATCCTTGCGGTGTCGCAGTAAAAATCACATCCACCTTATCTGCCAGCTCTTCCATATTATCGTCTTTACAGATGTCGTCCACGATCTGAAACATATTTTGGTAGACATCCGCGTACTTCTTATCTATATAACTTCTGGAGCCATACCATTTGATCTCCGTATCTTTATGTCCCATGAGGATCCTCACAAGCTCGCCGCCTGCATATCCTGTAGAACCGATAATCCCTGCTCTAATCATACACTTTATTCCTTTCTCTTTGTCACTCAAAGCCTTGTAGCTTTTAGTATACAACCAGTTTTTTTCTTTCGCAAGTATATTTACGCATATTTTTTGTATATTTATTCCAGTAAATTGCATATTTTTTTGTGTAATATGCATTTTATAATATTTTCTCTATTTTTTCCTTGCATATTTATGTAGAAAGGTGTATAGTAACTCATGTGATTTGCAAAAACAATTTTTCAGGAGGACATAGATTATGAAAGAAAAAGTGGTACTTGCGTACTCAGGCGGTCTGGACACAACCGCGATCATCCCATGGTTAAAGGAAAATTTTGATTATGAAGTCATCTGCTGCTGCATCGACTGCGGTCAGGGCGAAGAACTGGACGGACTGGAAGAACGTGCAAAATTATCCGGAGCTTCCAAATTATACATTGAAAACATCATCGATGAATTCTGTGACGACTATATCGTTCCTTGTGTACAGGCCGGAGCAGTCTACGAAAACAAATATCTTTTGGGCACATCTATGGCCCGCCCGGGAATCGCAAAAAAATTGGTGGAGGTTGCAAGAAAAGAAGGCGCCACAGCAATCTGCCACGGTGCTACCGGAAAGGGAAATGACCAGATCCGTTTCGAACTTGGCATCAAGGCTCTGGCTCCGGATCTGAAGATCATCGCTCCTTGGAGAATGACAGATATCTGGACAATGCAGTCTCGTGAAGAAGAAATCGAATACTGTAAGCAGCACGGTATCGACCTTCCGTTCGATGCAAGCCACAGCTATAGCCGCGACCGTAACTTATGGCACATCAGCCATGAAGGGCTGGAACTGGAAGACCCGGCTGTGGAGCCAAACTACGACGATCTTCTCGTCCTTGGAGTGACACCGGAAAAAGCGCCGGATGAACCGGAATATGTGACAATGACTTTCGAAAAAGGTGTGCCAAAAAGCTTAAATGGAAAAGAGATGAAAGTTTCCGAAATCATTACTGAATTAAATAAGCTTGGCGGAAAGCACGGGGTCGGCATCGTGGATATCGTGGAAAACCGTGTTGTTGGCATGAAGTCACGCGGTGTGTACGAGACACCTGGCGGAACAATCCTGATGGAAGCACACCAGCAGCTGGAAGAACTTGTTCTTGACCGCGCTACATACGAAGTTAAAAAAGACATGGGAAATAAACTGGCGCAAGTTGTCTACGAAGGAAAATGGTTTACACCGCTTCGCGAAGCAATACAGGCATTTGTAGAATCCACACAGGAATATGTGACAGGAGAAGTCAAATTCAAACTCTACAAAGGCAACATCATCAAAGCCGGCACGACATCCCCGTACTCTCTGTACAGCGAATCTCTCGCAAGCTTTACGACAGGAGAACTTTACGACCATCACGACGCAGATGGTTTCATCAACCTTTTCGGACTGCCGCTCAAAGTGCGCGCTATGAAACTGGCTGAAGCAAATAAGAATAAATAAGCATAAAAAGGGGCGAAAACGCCCCTTTTTCGTGTCATTCTTCTACCCTCACATTACTTCATCAATGACTCTTTTTGCATTTCTATACCATATTTTTTCTACCTGACGTTCGGTAAACCCATTTTTTAAAAGCGCCTCTTTCAATACGTCTATCTCCCCGATATTCTCGATCTCCATCCTTGCAGCGCCGTGGAATCCATCAAAGTCGGTCCCGATAGCCACAAAGTCCTCGCCGCCTTTTTGGAACATATGTTTTACATGGGCAACCATTTCTTCAATCCGGCATTCATCTGTATTTCCCAAAAAGTGTTGGTAAAAATTCAGACCGGCGATCCCGCCCTTTTCCGACAGCGCCCGGATCTGTCCATCTGAAAGATTTCTTGGATGCTCTTTTATAGCTCTTGCATTAGAGTGGGATGCCACAGGCGGTTTGCTGCTGTAACGGATCACATCCCAGAATCCCCCTTCCGACAAGTGCGACACATCCACGATCATACCAAGCTCGTTCATCCGCTCTACCGTAAAGATTCCAAACGGTTTCAATCCTTTTCCCATTACATCCGGATCTTTGCTGTTTGGATATCCCATGCAGTTTTCGTAATTCCATGTCAGAGTGATCAGACGGATCCCCATCTGCCAGAGTTCTTCGATCCTTGCGGAATCATCGTGGATGACACCTCCTTCTTCCAATGTGAGGAACGCGGAAATCTTCCCTTCTCTCTGATTGCGCTCAAGGTCTCTTCCGTTTCCTGCAAACGCGATCTCCTCTGGATACATCCAGATCTGTTTTTTCAGGCAGGATGCCATGACACGGACATATTCATAGGCCTGCTCGTACCTGGACTTTCCCAAAAATTCATCCATACAGATAAAGCAGGCAAAAAACTGTGCAGCCGATCCCGCTTTCCTGAGTTTTTCCAGATCTACTTTCAGGTTGTTCTTTCGCAGGTCCTTTGGTGTTTCTCCCGAAAGCATCTCATAGATGGTATCACAGTGCATGTCAATCAAATTCATAAGCGGAGGCTCCTTTTCATATGGTAGTATAGTCTAATATAAGCGGAAAGGAATCGATATATGAAACAGAAATGCCCTTCCATCGGTATCGTCGTCTGCGCACGGGAACGAAACCGGATTTTCACAAGTCTGCCATACATCCAGTCTGTCGCCGACCATGGCGGAATGCCTTTTTCCATCCCTTATTTCGAAGATTATCCGCCTTCCTTTTTCCGGGAATGCGAAAAAAAATTCGACGGATTTCTCTTCTGCGGAGGCGGCGATATCAATCCTTTGCTCTTTCGAGAACTGCCGTCCGGACATCTTGGAGACACTGATTTTTCTTTCGATCTCTTCCAGCTCCGATTTATGACCGATCTGCTTGAACATTCCCGAAAGCCAACCCTCGCTATCTGCAAGGGGATGCAGATTCTCTCTATCGCCTGCCAGGGCAGTATTTATCAGGATTTATCCGAAAACCCGACATTTTTCAACCACAGCTATCCTTCCAGATACCGTTCTGAGCCGGCCCACACGATCCGGACTGAAGAAGGAAGCCTGATCAGGGAAATCCTTGGGGAGACGGCCCGGGTCAACAGTTTCCACCATCAGGGAGTAAAAACAGCCGGCTCCGGTCTCATATGCAGTTCCTATGCTCCGGACGGTATGCCCGAATCCATCGAAGGGACTTCCCACCCTTTCCTGCTTGGCGTACAGTGGCATCCGGAATGCATGTATCTGTCTTCCAAAAAAATGAGCCGCATCTTCTCCTTCTTCCTTGGCTCCTGCTGACATCTGCATCCAGGATTTTTCACTCCCCGGTGTTCGTGCTAAGACTCAAATGGATAGACGACTCCCCATGTTTTCCGGAGCTCATCCATCTGCCGCATCATATAGAGTGTCTCACTGTGGGGCATCTGCGGGCATTCAGTCCTTCCTTCCTGGATCGCCTTTATGGCTGCCCGCACTTCGTACTCGAATCCCGTGATCTGTTCCGGGACAGTCATCTCCCGTACCAGTCTTTTGGCATTGTCGTATACCTGGATCCGGTTCACGTTATTGATATTCCACGCGATCAGATATCCTTTGTCTCCGTAGACAATGCCGGCCTGCTCCGTCCCTCCGAGCATACTGCTGTGCATGGACGCTATGCACCGGTCACTGAACTGGAAGACCGCTGTATTCTGGGCGTCTACTCCTGTCTCCAGCTTTGTGCAGCATGTAGTCACAGACTGAATCTTGGCATCTGTTACCATCCGGATAAAGGAAAGAGGGTAGATTCCCACATCCAGAAGAGCTCCCCCTGCCAGCTCCGGTTTGCGCAGTCTCTCCACGTGATCGATCTTGTATCCAAGGTTCGCCGTGATCATATGTACTTTTCCGATCTCTCTGCCTTTGACGATCTCATCGATCATTGTCCTGGAAGGAAGGAATCTCGTCCACATTGCTTCTCCTACAAAGATCTTTTTTTCCTCTGATATTTTCAGGACTTCTTCTGCCTGAGCAGCGTTCGCTGTGAAAGCTTTCTCGCAGAGCACCGGTTTTTTGTGTTCCAGACAAAGCTTGATATGTTCATAATGGTGGGAGTGGGGCGTGGCTATATAGACAAGCTCCACTTCCGGATCCCGGAGCATCTCTTCGTATGAGCCGTACGCCTTTTCAAACCCGTTTTCCCCGGCAAATTTCTGCGCTTTCTTAAGATTCCTGGAAGCCACGGCATAGCCTTTTGCATCTTCCATTCCATTTAATGTCTTTGCCATAGTTCCCGCGATGTTTCCCGCGCCAATGATACCAATCTTCACGATCGTTTTCCTCCTTTTCATGATCTTCGCTATCACGATTTTACCACATTCATCTTCTCCATGCCACACCCGGAGGGGAGGAAGACGGTTTCGAAAAAATGCTGTTGCCTCTCCCGAAAAAACAGAATGACAAACGTTCTTTTTTCCTGTACAATAGTCTGAGATTCTGATTCATACAAAGGAGTTTGATTTATCATGAGTATTTTGAACGTAGAGCATCTCACACATGGATTTGGCGACAGAGCCATCTTCTCCGACGTCTCTTTCCGCCTTCTGCGCGGAGAACATATCGGGCTTGTGGGCGCAAACGGAGAGGGAAAATCTACTTTTTTTAATATTGTTACCGGACATCTTACACCGGATGAAGGGAAAATCGAGTGGGCAAAGAATGTCCGTATCGGGTATCTGGATCAGCACACTGTTCTTGAAAAAGGGATGACCATACGGGACGTACTGAAATCTGCTTTCTCCTGGCTTTTCCAGCTGGAAGAAAAGATGAACGTTATCTGCGATTCCCTTGGCACTGCATCTGAAGAGGAGATGACAGAAATGATGGAAGAACTTGGCACGATCCAGGATATGCTCGCGATGCATGATTTCTATGTGATCGACGCTAAGGTGGAGGAAGTAGCCCGTGCTCTCGGACTTTTGGACATCGGCCTTGACCGGGATGTGACCGACTTAAGCGGGGGCCAGCGCACAAAGATCCTGCTTGGAAAACTTCTCCTTGAAAAACCGGATATCCTTCTTCTGGACGAGCCGACCAACTATCTGGACGAAGAACATATCGCCTGGCTGAAACGCTATCTCCAGGAATATGAAAGCGCTTTCATCCTGATTTCCCACGACATCCCGTTTTTGAATGAAGTCGTCAACATCATCTACCATATGGAAAACCAGGAACTGAACCGCTACGTGGGCGATTACACTCATTTTGAGGAAGTATATGCTGTAAAGAAAGCGCAGCTTGAGGCTGCCTACCGCCGTCAGCAGCAGGAGATCAGCGAACTTAAAGATTTCGTGGCCCGCAACAAAGCCCGTGTCTCCACGAGGAACATGGCTATGTCCCGCCAGAAAAAGCTCGACAAAATGGAAGTCATCGAGCTTGCCGCAGAGCGCCCAAAACCGGAATTCCACTTTAAGGTTGGGAAAACACCTGGACGTTTTCTCTTTGAGACGAAGGATCTTGTCATCGGATACGATGAGCCGCTCTCCCGCCCGATCTCTATATCCATGGAGCGCGGACAGAAGATCGCCCTTGTAGGAGCAAATGGTATCGGAAAGACAACCCTTCTGAAAAGCATCCTGGGACTCATCCCTTCCCTGAAAGGGAGCTGTGAACTTGGTGAAAATCTCCAGATCGGGTATTTCGAGCAGGAAGTAAAAGGAGAAAACAAAGCCACCTGTATCGATGAGATCTGGGCGGAATTTCCTTCCTTTACCCAGTATGAGGTGCGCTCTGCCCTGGCCAAGTGCGGCCTTACGACAAAGCATATCGAAAGCCAGGTACGGGTTCTAAGCGGAGGGGAACAGGCGAAAGTACGTCTCTGCAAGCTTATCAACCGGGAGACAAATCTTCTCCTTTTGGACGAGCCGACCAACCATCTGGATACGGACGCCAAAGATGCGCTGAAAAAAGCACTTCTGGAATACCGCGGAAGCGTCCTTCTCATCTGTCATGAACCGGAGTTTTACCGTGACGTCGTATCTGAAGTGTGGGACTGCACAAAGTGGACAACAAAAATCATCTAGATAAGTCAGAAAAAAGAGGTATAGCCGCAAGATGGCTATACCTCTTTATTTACAACCCGTAAAATGTGGATCGCCAGAAACCCTATCTCTTCTTCTGGAACTTCCTTTTTCATTTCCCCTGCGATCCACTGGCAGATCTTTTCTGCCGACTCAAACTCTTTTTCGTATTTCACTTTTACAAATTCATTCAGATCCGCCTTTACCGGTTCTCCTTTGCGAATCCTGGCCAGCATATAGTAGATGTGACTCATCATCCGGTTGTATCCAAGAGATTCCTGTTCCAGTCTGATGCCGAAATACTCTTCGATCATGCGGATACTCTGATTGATGATCCTTGTATTTTCCAGCGTTTCCGATACTTTTTCATCCGAACGGGCTGAGTGGACATGAAGAGCGATAAAGCCCACTTCATCGTCCGTGATCTCCTGTCCTGTCATCTCTCTTATGATTTCCCTGCCCTTCTTTGCAATCCGGTACTCTTCCTCAAAGAGAACTTTGATGTCCGGTGTGAATGGATTTGGTATGCTCTTTTTCTCTTCCGCCCGTTTTGCCGCCAGAGCAATATGATCCGCAAGCGGAAGAAGATTATCATGACACACCTTTGCAAACACCGTTTCCGCTTCATCCAGGATCTTCCCGGCTGCCTCCAGGTATACCGGCCGAATCCCGTTTACGACTTTCAGAGCCGATACCTGGGTTCTTCTCGTGACTAAGGAATAAACTTTGGCGTCCTTTATAGGTCCGCTCTCCTCCCCCGGCCTCTTGCCGAATCCGATCCCATTTCCAAGGAGGATCTGTTCTTTTTTTCGTTCTTTGTTCCATGCCAGAACAGCATTGTTGTTCAAAACTTTGATGATCCGATACATCCGTCTCCAAGCTCCTTTTGAGGGGAAGGCTGGATACCTTCCCATTATTGGCAGCTTACGATTTCCGCAATTTCGTCCTGCGCATCTACATGACCGGATGCCTTCATCACAACTTCTTCCCCTTCTGTCAATCCTGTAAACACGGCAATACAAGCTTCGGATTTCGCATGCTCTTTTATATATTCTATATCAAAAGCCATAAGTTTGTCTCCCTTTTTTACAAAATTTCCGTCTTTTACGAATGTTTCGAATCCTTTTCCTTCCAGTTTTACTGTATCCACACCAATGTGCAGAAGATATTCTACACCGTCCGCCGTCGTAAGTCCGATGGCATGATTTGTCGGGAACACGAAGGATACCGTGCTGTCTTCCGGAGCATAAACCACTCCTTCTTCCGGGAATACGATGTAGCCATCGCCCATCATTTTTCCTGCAAATGCTTCATCCGGCGCTTCCGTGATCGGCGCTGCCTTGCCTTTAAACGGCGAGAAAAGGGTTTTCTTTGTGCAAGCCTCTTTCGCTTCTTTTTCCTCTTTGGCCTTCTCTTTTTTCGCCGGCACTTCCGCTTCTTCTGATCTCTCTGCCGCCACATACTCTTCATTCGGTGCGTGAACAAGATAATCTTCCAGATTGGATTTGATAACCGTCACGGACGGACCGTAAATGATCTGGATTCCCTGACCTTTTCGAACGATACCTGACGGACCGGTCTGCTTTAAGATGCCTTCGTTCACAAGCTCCGGTTTCACGACTGTACAGCGAAGTCTTGTTGCACAACAGTCCACATCAGAAATATTTTTCTTTCCGCCTAGTCCCTGAGTAATGAGGACGCTTCTCTCATCTTCGGCGCGCTCTTCCCCGTTTCCTCCTGCCTTTCCTTGTTTTGCTTTGTAGTCCGCCTTTGTATACAGCTTCGTCTCTACGTCGTCATCTTCTCGTCCAGGTGTCTTGAGGTTCAACTTTTTGATCAGGACTGTGAAGATCACATAGTAAAGGACAAAATAGACGATCCCCACCGGAATGATCAAAAGCCAGCTTGTCTTTTCATTTCCCTGCAGAATACCAAACATAAAGAAATCCAGTATACCTCCGGAGAACGTAAGCCCTACCGCAATATTCAGCATGTGGGCGATCATATAAGCCGCACCTGCCAAAACAACCTGCACGACAAAAAGAATCGGCGCTACGAACAGGAATGAAAATTCCAGTGGTTCCGTGATACCTGTCAGCATACACGTAAGGGCTGCAGATAAAAGGAGTCCTCCTGCTTGTTTCTTCTTTTCCGGTTTTGCACAACGATACATGGCAAGCGCTGCTCCCGGAAGTCCAAAAATCATGAAAATGAACTCTCCTGAAAAGTATCTCGTCGCATCTGCACTGAAATGAATCGTAGACGGATCAGCCAGCTGCGCAAAGAAAATATTCTGTCCGCCCTGGATCAGCTGTCCGCCGATCTCCATCGTTCCTCCAACGGCTGTCTGCCAGAACGGCAAGTAAAATACATGATGGAGTCCGAATGGAATCAGAGCACGCTTGATGATACCAAAAATCAGAGTTCCCACATATCCGGTTCCCGTGACAAGGCCGCCAAGGGCGTAGATTCCGTTCTGCACGAAGGGCCAAACAAAATACATGATGATCCCAACTCCCACATAAACGACTGTAGAAATGATCGGCACGAACCTGGAGCCGCCAAAGAAGGACAATGCATTTGGAAGTACGATCTTATAGTATTTGTTGTGAAGTGCCGCCACTCCGAGTCCTACGATAATACCGCCAAACACTCCCATCTGCAAGGTTGGAATTCCAAGTACACTTGCCACTGTACCACTCAGAACACCATCAGCAACTGTCCCGTCTGCCAGAACGGTACCTTCGATCTGTAAAAGCGCGTTGATAGTAATGTTCATGACAAGAAAAGAGATCATAGCAGAAAGCGCTGCTACTTCCTTCTCTTTTTTTGACATACCGATGGCCACCCCTACAGCGAAAATGATCGGCAGGTTGTCAAATATGGCGCTACCTGCCCTTGTCATGATGGTAAAAAGAGCATGAAGAATCGTCCCGTCTCCAAGAACCGACTCCAGCCCATACATCTCAATGGTGGTAGCGTTCGTGAGAGAACTGCCGATACCGAGCAAAAGACCGGCCACCGGAAGGATGGCGATCGGAAGCATAAAACTTCGTCCAATTCTCTGAAGAACACCAAAAATTTTGTCTTTCATCTTTTTTCTCCTCTCTTCTCTTCCAAAATCCAACAGTATGTTTCATCCTTTAAAACAAAAAAACACCAACTACCTTACAGACTACACCGAACGATGTAATCTGTGAAGGATAGTTGATGCCTGCATTCAGTAACACACTATCAGAATTTATTTTTTCTGTAACAAGTATACAATTGCATCGGATGTTTGTCAAGTTTTTTATCCGATTCCTCCATATACAACACCTAAGATCACAACCAAAGCTGTAATGATCAGGAAAACATATTTTACAAAATACTCATACCATTTTCCAAATTTTATGTTTCCGCCTTCGCCGATCTCCTGAATTGCTTTCTTTTGGTCATAGAGATAAAAGAAAACGATGAGCACAAGAATTACCATCAAAGGCGAAACCAGAATCGTAATAAAATTCGTAAAGCTGTCAAATGCAGCCATACTGAGATTCAGTGGCACGGATACAAGTCCCAGTATCACTCCGATCAGGATAGCTGCCCTCTTTCTTGTGATCTTCGTGTTCGAGATCACCGCCTCCGTCACTCCCTCCAGCATATTGATAGACGATGAAACAGAAGCAAACAAAAGGCTGATAAAGAAGACCGGAGCCACGATACTTCCCCCCGGCATCTTCTCAAAAATTGACGGCATCGTTATAAAGAGGAGCGGAGGTCCTGTCTTAACATCCAGCTGAAAAGCAAACACAGCCGGCATAATCACAAAGGATGCCAGGATTGCCGCCATTGTGTCGAGAATCGCTGTTGTGAGCGAAAGCTTCGGAATATTGTACTCTTTCTTCAGATAGCTTCCGTAGACAACCATTCCACAGCCATTGAGCGACACTGTGAAAAAAGCCTGTCCGAGAGCCATGACCCATGTATCCACCTTACCAAGCTGTGACCAGTCCGGCTTCATCAGAAATCTCACTCCATCCATCGCTCCAGGGAGCGTCAAAGAACGCACCGCCAACAAAAGAAAAATCACAAAAAGAGCCGGCATAATGATCTTGCTTATCCGCTCAATCCCTTTTGTCACTCCAAATGAAATGATGAGAATTGTCAGCATGATGGACAGGATGTCCCACGGAATAGAAGATGCCGTACCTGCAAACCCGTCAAAATAAGTATCCGCATTGATCTTTCCAAGCTCTCCGCTTACGCTCATGAAAAGATACTTCAAAATCCATCCTATCACTATATTGTAAAACACAAAGATACCGGCAAGACCGATGGCCGGAAGCGCTCCGACAATGGAGCCTCCTCGCATTTTTCTCTCCTTGAACACTTTGCGTATCCCGGACATAGATCCGCCTTGGAAATGCCTCCCGAAAGAAAATTCGATCATAAGCCCTGTCGTTCCAAGCACCAGCACAAAGAAGAGATACGGTATGAGAAATGCAGCCCCGCCGTAGGCACCTAATCGATACGGGAACATCCATATATTTCCGAGTCCGATAGCTGAACCGATACAGGCCATGACAAATCCAAGCCCGCTCGTAAAAGTCTCTCTTTTTTTCATCTCTTTTCCCCTGTCTTTTTTACTTCAGAAGAGATTTCCTTCATATGCTGCCGAAATCTCCTCCGCCCGACAGTATATCACACTTTAACGCATTAATGCAACACTTTCTTTTTTGCAGAAAAATCAGCAATTCCATTTGATCTTTACCGGATTCGGCTCTTCTTCCACTGCGCATTCTCTTAAAGCCGCATACGCCTTTTCCAGTTCTTTCTGCGCACACTCCTCATATACTTCCTTGGACTCCTTGGTTCCAAGAGATGCATACGCCTGTGCCGCAGCTCCGTAAAACAAAAATCCCAGTGTGTTCGTCGGCGTCTGCACCGATGCACACGCTGTCGCCACTGCCCGGGCTGCTGCCTGAGCTGCCGGCATATCATCCAGTTCCCTGGCAATCTGGGCCGCCTCTTTCAGATATGGTTTGATCTGGGCAAGCTTCTGCTCTCCACCCAGATATTGCCTGCAAACCGCCGCTGTTTCAGAAAGGATACGATCTTCCGGGTATTCTTTTTGGTAAATGGGCAGATACTCCTCCACCGCGTAAGAAAGCGCCCAGGACGCCAGTGTCTGCTTACTCTGTGTCTCAATAAGCTTCATGAGATCTTTGCATATATCGGATTGAATGTCTCCCAACATTTTTCTCAATTTTGCCATGTTTTTTCTCCTTTCTCCTTTTTGCTACTTTTTTCTCAGAAGGATCGTCTCTGCATCCAAAGGGAGGGACAGGATGTCTTCGAGATATTCCCTGCTGTTTTTTGCCTCCTCCAGATTGTACGTCAAATCCAGTTTTCCGCTTACATAAAGGGCTGTCTCGTGGAAAAGTCTGCACATTTCCTCCACACCGGTCTGAATATCTGAGATCCCTGCACTTGTGTATGTCTCCAAGTATCGACTGTATGTGTCTTCATCCAGATACTGCTCCATATATTTGCCAGACTTCCCTGCGCTTACAGAAAATTCAGTCTCCACACCAATCTTCCACTCCAAAATCGTTCTCAGCATCGGTCGGATGATCATATCAAGCATCTCCATCACATAAGGGATCTCCCTTCTCCACATTCCCTTTGCCACATTGTTGAGGCACCACCAGAACTCATTGCACACGGCGGAGAACTCTTCCTGATCCGGCCTTTGTACCCGGTATCTTTCATCTGACAGCATCTCTTTTTCTTCAAAAATCCCGTCCTTGTCCACCAGCACCCGGTAAAGCTCCAGATGGCTTCTGGCATATTCTTTCGTACAGACATGGAGATCCATCCGGTTTCCGTCCGCAAACTGCATCAGCCAACCGTAGCATCGCGCCTTGTCCTCAGGTGCCTCCCTGTCTTCCGGATACTGCATATAGAGCCGTTTCCCGAAACGGTCGATCCAGCTTTTGTCTCTCTGGAACGACTCTGTCTCCTCCACGATGTACACGACATCATAATCCTGGAACATATCTTTTGGAACTTTCGGATTTGCCCTGGATCCTTCCAGATAAGCTGCCCGGATCCGGTCATCCTTCCTGGCCGTATCCCGGATCATCCGCATCATCTCTTCTTCCGTTCTCATCATTTCCATCCTCCTTACCGGCAATTTTCAAATGTAGTAAAAATCCTCTTATTCTGTGTAATACTGCGCCTGTGTATGCCACAGTTTATAGTATTCTCCGTTTTCCTCTGCTACCAGGGAATCATGCGTACCTTGCTGGATTACCTCTCCTCCATGGAACACAACGATCTTGTCGCAAAATTTGCAGGAGGAAAGCCTATGGCTGATATAGACAGACGTTTTGTCCCCTGCAATCTCATTGAACCTGAAGTATATCTCCGCTTCGGCGACAGGATCGAGCGCCGCGGTAGGCTCATCGAGAATGATAAAAGGGGCATCCTTGTAGAGCGCCCTGGCGATGGCGATTTTCTGCGCCTCGCCGCCGGAGACATTCACACCGTCTTTTTCATAGTCTTTATACAGATACGTCTCAACTCCTTTTTGCATTTTGAAAAAATCTTCCGTAAATCCTGCCTTTTCCAGACAGTCCAGCACCCGCACTTCGTCATAGTCAACCTTGGAAGCGACATTTTCCCCAAGTTTCAGCGCAAACAGTTGAAAGTCCTGGAAAACAACGGAAAAAAGCGTCATATATTCCGCATAGTTATACTTTCGGATATCAATGCCGTTCAGCAGAATTTCTCCTTCTGTAGGATCATAAAGTCTGCAGAGCAGCTTGATAAATGTCGTCTTTCCGCTTCCATTTCTGCCGACCACGGCAAGACGTTTCCCAATTTCAAATTTCATATTGACGTTGCGCAGCACATCATATGTACTGCCGGGGTATCGAAAAGAAACGTTGCGAAACTCTACTTCATACTTCCGGTCGCGGCGTTTTTCGATGGTCAGGCTGCCCTGATACATACGGTTCTCAATATCAAGAAACGTAAACACCTGCTCCAAAAAAGAGGCGTTATTCCGCATATTTCCAAGCATTGAGATCAGGCTGGACACACCTCCTGCCACTTTTGTGGCAGACACGACATATTGTGTGACAGCGCCGGGTCCAAAGGCTCCTGCCCACGCTTTCAGACAGACGAAGGTGTATACGACGCCTGTGAAAAGTACGGATACTGCGGAAGACAACGCGCTGTACAACCCGGCCGGACCCCGGCTGTATGCTGCAAACTGACCTCCGGAACCAAACGCATCGTCTTTCTTTTGGTTATAGCGTTCGCACATTTTGTCCTGCCGGTACACTCTCACATCCGCGGCAATCTCTTTCCGATCGCCTAGCCAGCCAAAAAAGCTGAACATGCGGTTGCTGAAATTGATGGAATCTGCGTTCCGTGCCCAGTAGCTTCCTGCTTTGTTGTAAAGCGCCGGCGCGGTATACGTAATCACAATCATAACGGCGATCACAAGGGCAACGCACAGAGGATGGTTCCATATTGTATAGGCTCCTGCACTTTCCGGAACCGGACTTGTAAACAGAGCAATCGTCGTGGAAAAGCCCCCTATGATTGTCAGCAGGGAAGAGCACAGCGTCTCATAGTTCTCAATTACCCTGTACAGTCCCCAGCCGCCCCCATTCTGATTTTGCCGGATCGTGGAGAGCAGCTCCGCAGTTTTTGTTTCATCCAGATTTCCATAGTCCATCTCAAAAAGTTTTTCCGCAAAAATCTGCTCTACCTTCAACCACAATCCTGCATTCTGTGTCTCCTTCCACTTTTCGAGAAACGCCGAGCAAAGAGCCGTAAAGGCGCCGGAAAGAAGCGTAAGCAGAACGAGAGCCTGCAGGCGCCGGATATTTCTGCTGCCCGCAAGTTCGTCGATCACAAGCGCAGAAAGATAAATGCCGACATAGGGCGTAAGAGCCGTCCACATGACGCTCAGCAGGCGAGACATGACCATCTGAGGATAGCGCTTGAAAAAGATCCGGAATGCGCGGCTGGTAAGCGTCCTCGTTTCTCTCCATGATTTAAGTTTGCTGTTCTTCTCCATGATCCGCATCCCCTTCCCTGTAATATTTGCTCTGCATTTCGTAAAAATCCGCATACTTGCCTCCCAGCTTCATGAGTTCATCGTGTGTTCCTTCCTCGCTGATCCCAGCGCCATCGATCATGATAATCCGGTCACAGAAACGGGTAGACGCAAGACGGTGTGAAATATAGACGGATGATTTTCCTCTTGTGAGCTCATTATATTTTTGATAAATCTCTGATTCCGCGATCGGATCAAGCGCTGCCGTCGGCTCGTCGAGCACGATGAAAGGCGCATCTTTATAGAGGGCCCGGGCCAGCATAAGCCTCTGTGTTTCTCCGCCGGAAAGCAGGATTGCCCCTTCATATACCTCCCGGTTGAGATAAGTGTCATATCCATCCGGCAAAGATTCCACTTTGGCCCGCAGGCCCGCCTTTTCGATACATTCCTCCACGCGTTTTCTGTCAAATTCCAGGTCGTTTTGAGCGACATTTTCCGCAATCGTTCCGGCCAAAAGGGAAAAACTCTGAAATACTGCGGAAAACATCGTATAGTAGTCTGTGCGGCAAAAGTCTCTTATATCTGTTCCGTCAAGCAATACACGGCCCTCGGTAGGGTCCAGTAATCCGCAGATCAGATAAACCAACGTCGTTTTCCCTGCCCCATTGAGTCCGACGACAGCGAGCCTTTCGCCGGGATGCAGCGTGAGATTGATATCTGTCAATGTATTCTTGTCAGCGCCTGGATACCGGAAAGATACATGTTCCAGCCGAATCTCGTATTTCCTTCCCCTCTCAGATCGGAGCGTTCTTCCAGCCTCAAATGTAAACGGCTCGTCAAATTCCAGGCATTCGCGGACTGTTGAAATGTCAAGCGACTGTCTATATAAAATATGAAACTCTCTTAGAATCCCAAACACCCATTCGCCAAACCCGCTGGCCGCGGTAAAGAAGAGGAGAAATTCCGCCACATCCAGTCCGTCCTTTATTACCATCCGGACAAGGTACCAGTATATAACCGCATTGCGCAGAAACGTCAAAACAAGATCCGCGATTTTTGCCCATATATATACACCCTGTGCTCTTCTGTGAAAGCTGGTGTAAGCGTCCATCGCCTTTGTATACAGTTCTGAAAACCAGGACCGCAGTCCGAAAATGCGGATGTCTTTTGCCGCGCTCAGATCTCTCGCGCGTTCCGAAAGATACGTCATGTGCCTTTCATATTCTGCTTCTTCCTCCCGATGGCGGTATTCGTATCCGTTTACATGATTTCCGATGAAATAGCTGGAACCCGCAGTCAAAATGATGATAAAAACCAGAATCGGCTGCACGGAAGTCAGAAGACTGATATAAACCAAAAATCCAAGGAGATCGGCAGACAGCGTTGTGAGCGTCGTCCAGACAGCCTCTGTCGCCGACTTGTTCATTTTCACACACTCCCTTGATTTTGCCATCAGTTTTCGGAACTGGTCGTTGTCCAGATTAGGATATGACGTGGTCGCTGCTTTTCTGTTGAGTCTCGCTACGATCTCACGGCGCACACTGATTCTGCCGTACAGAGTATTTACATTCACATATTCGGATGCCGCCGATACGAACATCAGTCCAAGAACAAATTCTCCGATTGTCCACATCAGCTCCCCAACAGGGACATGCCTTTCCACCGCGGAAAGAATCGAAGGCGCCACATACAGATTTACCAGGTTGAGCGCCACGGAAAGCACTGCGGAAAGAAGACTGAGAACAATGACCTTTTTTTCTCCCGAAGTCCATGCGATTTTGACCATAAACCATGTATTTTGACCCATATGATATTTCGGCCTGGACATTTTTGCTTTTTTTATCATCGCGAAAACCACCGCCCTTTCTGATAAAAATTTTATCATAAAAAATCGTCCCCGGATCACTCTGGGGACGAATGATTGTTTCCGGGGGACGATCTGCACACACTTACGTCTGCGGAAGCAATATTTCTGTTGTGAACGCTCCATCCTCGCTGTTGCAGCTGATATATCCATCCAGACGTTCCACGATAGCATTGATACGGGCAAGTCCGAATCCGTGCCCCTGGCCTTTTGTACTGCGAAACAGCTTCCCTTCTTTTTTCATTTTCCTGGAGGCGGTAAAGTTCGTAAAAGAAATATAAAGCTGCGTGCTTTTCATATCCATATATACCCGGATCAGTCTCTGATCTTCCGGGAGTTTTACGCTGGCTTCAATGGCGTTGTCAAACAGATTGCCGATGATACAGCACAAATCAATCTCTGATGATTTCAGTTTCAGAGGAATATGGGCATCCGCCACAATCTGAATATTCTTTGATTTTGCCAGTGAGATTTTGGAATTGAGAATCGCGTCCGTCATCGGATTCCCGGTCTTTAGAACCGTATCCACAGTCATCAGATCCTCGTCCAGGAGATCCAGATACCGTTTTATGGCATCCCAATCCTCTGCAGCCGCATACGCTTTCATCGTCTGGATATGGTTGCGGTAGTCGTGCCGCCAGCCCCGTATCTGCCGGTACATATTGTCCACTTCCTGATAGTGTGTTTCCATCAGCTCCTGCTGATACGACGCAACTTTTTTATCTATCTTCTTTGAAAAAAATCCCATCTGTTTTACCTCATATTTATGATTGCCCGGTTCACGGCTTCATACGCGGCTCTGGGCAGAGAAACAGCCCCCCCGTCCCTCAGCCTGATTTCTTTCCTGGTTACTCGGCTGATCTGTGTAAGGTTGACGATTGCAGAACGGCTGACACGGAAAAACCGATCATCCAGTTCCTTCTCCAGTTTACCCAATGTCATTTTTACAGTCAAATCCTCAGAAGCATGGATGGTCACATAATTTCCAAACACCTCGGCATATCGGATTTGATATACAGGGACACGGACGATTTCGCCCCCAATATCAAAATACAGAACTTTCTCGTTTTTTGCCAGCTTTTCCACAGCTCTGTCAAGGACGGAAAACAGCTTCTCCTCCTTTACAGGTTTCATCAAATAGTGAAGCGCCGCAACTTCATATCCTTCGGATATGTAATCCGAATATCCGGTAATGAAAACGATCTGAATGGTGTCATTGTCCTGGCGCAGCTTTTTCGCCATGGTTACGCCGTCCATCTTCCCCATTTCAATATCAAGCAGCAAAATATCATAATCTTTCTTTTCTGCATAGCGGAACAGAAAGTTTTCCGCCGAAGCGAACATATCGTTCTGCACCATGCAGCCATTCTCTTTCGCCCATCGGGCAACCATGCCGGATATATATTGTCTGTCAACCTCAGAATCATCGCAAACTGCTATTTTGTACTGCATGTCCTCCCCGTCCTTTTACATCTTTTCACTTTAAGTATGACCATGGCAAATCTGTCTATTCCAGGTTCTGTTCTATATAGTCGATAAACGGTTTCTTCTGTACCTGATCCGGATGGTCTCTGTACCACTCAAAGGAATCCCTCAGTCCCTCTTCCAGTGGTATTGTGTCCTTCATAAATCCGCACTGTCTGGTAACATCCAGCTGATATTCATACTCGCAGAAGCTAAAATAATTCCTCTGTTCTACCGATTCATAGACATTTACAAATTCCGCTTTTTTCCCAACAATTCTATAACAAAGAGAAACCCAGTCCCGAACAGAAATCATCTCCTCGTTCCCCACATTAAAAATGCGCTGCTCCGGTTTTCGCTCCAGAAGGAAATCCAGAAATCTGCACAGATCGTGAATATGGAAAAACTGCAGTTTCAGACTACCATCTCCCGGCAGATAGAATGGACGATCTGCCAGCGCACAGTCAAACACAAAGGCCTCTCTGTATATATCATTCATCGGTCCGTACAAATACGGCGGCCTTAAAATGTATGCGTTCGGGTCTTTTTTCTGCAGCAGTGCTTCTGCTTCGATCTTGTCGGTTCCGTATTTTCTCCAGTACGTATTCTCTCCCAAAAGCGTTTCTTCTGCAAATGGCTGCGGGAGATTGTCTGGGTATACTGCGCTGGAACTGATAAAAATGTAATCATCGTAACTTCCAAGAGCATCCAGAAGCAGTTTTACTTCTTCTGAAGTATAGCCTGTGTCAATTACCACATCAAAATGAAGATCACAGAGCTGATTGCCCAGATGGTATCTGTCCGCTTCGATGAGATGAACTCCCTTTGACTGTTCTTTTGTGTTTCTGTTCAGCACGCTGACATGAAATCCTTTGCCAACATAATACTCCGCAATGTATCTGCTTACAAACGCAGTTCCGCCTGTTACAAGCACTTTTTTCATAATCATATGATCCTCCATTGATTTTATTATGGAAAGTCAGATCATAGCTGACTGCAAATCCTTATATTTTTCTTCTATCCTATCACAAGCACCTTCTACAGACAAGAACAAAGGCGCCGCTTCATCATCTCTTCAGATGATTTTGCGGCGCCCCTATTATATTTCATATGTTCAGATAAATTAGTCGTGCTGATTCATCCATTTGATGAGTTCTACACAGTAATCATCGTGTCTGTCAACAAAGCAGGTATGTCTTGCACGTTCCCAAAGGATCCATTTGGAATTAGGGATTCTGTCTGCCATTGTCTTAGCTACAAGCGGAGAGCAAAGATCGGAAATACCGCTGCAGATCAGGGAAGGAATCTTGATTTCTTCAAGTCTGTCAATGTATTCAAAATCTTTCAGTGTTCCTGTCGGTGCGAACTCGTTTGGTCCCCATCCTTCAACATAAGATTCAGAACCGGATTTTTTCGGTCTTGTACAGCATTCCGGAGCATCTTCTCCAAGCCAGTAGTTGCAATATCTATCCATATATTCTGCAACTGCGGCATCGTAAGCTTCTCCTGTAAAATCGCCAGTTTCAAGAGCGTGATTAATTGCATCCTGCATATCCTGCGGCATCATTTTGATACGGCGAAGACCTTCTCTTTCCCAAAGAGAACTGCTCGGATGTCCGCTTGAAATGATGAAACTCTTAACACCTTTCGGATCATAGTCAACTGCATAAGCGATCTGCATCATTCCGCCCCAGGACTGTCCGATGATATGACATACATCTAAGTCAAGGTGTTTTCTCAGAGCTTCCAGCTCATCTAACCATACTTTCTGGTTCCAAAGTTCCGGATGTCCATCCAGATAAGAATTTCCGCATCCAATCTGGTCGTACATAACGATCATACGATCGTCTTCATCTGCAACGTTATCTAATACTTCGAAATAGTTATGAGTAGACCCTGGTCCTCCGTGAAGACAGATCAAAGGTGCCTTTCCGTTATTTTTTCTTTCCCCAACAATTCTGTAATAAGTCTGATAACCTAAATACGGCATGTAGCCTTCTGTAATTTTTGCCATGATTATCCCCTTTCTGACATTTTTTTCACTAACTTTAAGTATAATACATTTCACAGAAAAATGAACCCTTTTTTGTAATTTTTTTTAGATTTGTTAATATTATCCAAAATAATACCTCTGTATCATACAAGATAACCGAATAGAACCAAATATAGCTATAGAAAAATTCTATAAAAAAGGCGTGCTTACTCGCTCTATATTATTCTGCTGGATATTTTTTTATCAAGTAAATTAAGCTTGAGATGATTTCTGCCGCCCCTACGGCGCATCGCCTTCGCCTTATTCCTTGACCTTACTTTCGTACTAACCAAACAAATTTTATTACTCTATTTCATTCTTCCATTTCTTGTAATTATAAAAAGCCTGAATAAGAATTATACTAAAAGCTGCAAGTCCTGTTATTCCTGTGAAAACATTTATGTCAAATTCCTTAAAAAAACCAACAATTATAATTATAGATACAGGAATTAACAACAATGTTCTAATAAATTTTCGTCTATAACTTAATTTCCAATAACAAATTTCTATTCCTCTGTCTACTTTTTCGCTCATTTCATATCTTTTCGCAATAAAGAAGCCAATGACTTCCACAATTACCAAAATAATTATCGTTATCAAAAACATATGAAAATCTCCCTATCCACTATCTCTTCTAAAATAATTTTACCATTCTCTATTTCTTTTGCCAGTTAAATGTATGTTAAAAATTTTCAAAAAGTTATTCTTACAACAAAAAAATGACGCAGATAATAATTCTATTACCTACGCCATTTCTCATTGCATTTTTGAAATATTTGCTCTATTTATTTCATTACAATATTGATAATCCTTCCCGGCACATAAATTTCTTTTACAATGTTTCCGGTCAGTTTTTCTTTGATTGCTTCTTTTCCTGCTGCGATGGCTTCTTCTTTTGTGCTTTCCGCAGAGATTGTCACAACGGCTCTTGTCTTTCCGTTGATCTGCACTGCCACTTCGATCTCATCATCTTTCATGGCTTCTTCATCGTAGGTCGGCCATCCTGCGTGGAAGACGCTTCCTGTATGTCCCAGCTGTTCCCACAGTTCTTCTCCCATATGCGGAGCAAACGGCGCCAGGAGCACTGCGATAGTAGAAAGCGTTTCTTTGTCGATTCCGCCCTCTTTCTTTGCAAGCTCGATGAACTTGTTATTGTATTCCATGAATCCGGAGATAACTGTATTGAGGCTGAAGCTTTCCAGACGGCTTGTGATATCGTATACCATCTTGTTGCGAAGTTTGATCATCTCTTTGGACGGCTTCACACCTTTTTCTTTGTTGTCCATCACAAGATTCCAAAGCTTGTTGAGGAAACGGTATACCCCGTCGATTCCTCTGTCGTCCCACTCTGCATCCAGTTCCGGAGGTCCTACGAAAAGCTCATACATTCTCAGAGAATCGCATCCGTAATCTCTCACGAGAGCATCCGGGGAAACGACATTTCCTTTGGACTTGCTCATCTTGATTCCGTTCTTTCCTGTGATCATTCCCTGGTTGAACAATTTTGTAAATGGTTCGTCGAAATCGACAACTCCGATGTCGTACAGGAACTTTGTATAGAAACGGGAGTACAGAAGATGCAGTACCGCATGTTCCACCCCTCCGATATACATATCTACCGGAAGCATCGCATCTGCTTTTTCTTTTGATACAAGTTCTTTATCGTTGTGCGGATCCACGTAGCGGAGGAAGTACCAGGAGGAACCTGCCCACTGAGGCATGGTGTTTGTTTCTCTCTTGGCTGGTTTTCCGCAGACCGGACATGTCGTATTGACCCAGGAATCGATAGCTGCAAGCGGGGATTCTCCTGTTCCTGTCGGTTCGTAGGAATCCACATCCGGAAGTGTCAGCGGAAGCTCTTCTTCCGGAACCGGTACCGCACCGCAGTCCGGGCAGTGTACGATCGGGATCGGTTCTCCCCAGTAACGCTGGCGGGAGAATACCCAGTCGCGGAGTTTGTAGTTCACAGTCTTTCTTCCGATACCGCGCTCTTCGATCATCATCGGCGCTTCTTTTTTGAGGACCGCAGATTCCATTCCGTCCCATTCCCCGGAATTGATCATTGTTCCGGCAGCTTCGGTGTACGCTTCGGTCATATTTTCGATCTCTTTTCCATCTTTTGCGATAACCTGGATGATCGGAATGCCAAATTTTGTTGCAAATGCAAAGTCACGGTCATCATGAGCCGGCACGCACATGATGGCGCCGGTACCATAATCAGCAAGTACATAGTCGGAAAGCCAGATCGGGATCTTCTTCTGGTTCATCGGGTTTACTGCATAGCTTCCCGTGAACACACCGGTCTTTTCCTTATCCTGAAGACGATCCACGTTGGATTTCATGGACGCATCGTAAATGTATTTTTCTACCGCTTCTCTCGTCTCGTCAGTCGCAAGTTCTTTTGCAAGTGCATGTTCCGGGGCGAGTACCATGAAGGTTGCTCCATAAAGAGTATCCGGTCTTGTCGTGTAGACAGTAATCTTATCCTCGCGTCCGTCCACTGGGAAATCTACTTCCGCACCGTAGGATTTGCCGATCCAGTCGCTCTGCATCTTCTTTACCTTTTCCGGCCAGTCCAGTTTGTCCAGATCTGCAAGGAGCCTTTCCGCGTACTTTGTAATCTTCAGCATCCACTGACGCAGATTTTTCTTTGTCACTTCTGTGCCGCAGCGCTCACATTTTCCATTTACGACTTCCTCGTTGGCAAGTCCTGTCTTACAGGAAGGGCACCAGTTGATCGGGAATTCTTTCTCGTATGCAAGTCCTTCCTTAAACATCTTAACGAAGATCCACTGTGTCCACTTATAGAAATTCGGGTCTGTCGTGTTGACTTCTCTGTCCCAGTCATAAAGAGCCGCGATCTCGTTGATCTGCCGTTTGATATTTTTTACATTTTCTGCTGTTGATTTTGCCGGATGAACTCCCATTTTGATAGCGTAGTTTTCAGCCGGAAGTCCGAATGCATCCCATCCCATCGGATGAATGATGTAGTATCCCTGAAGGAGTTTGTAACGGCTCCACACGTCTGAAATGACATATCCTCTCCAATGCCCTACATGAAGCCCATTTCCTGACGGATACGGGAACATATCCAGACAGTAATATTTCTCATGTTTTCCTCTTTCATCTTCCTGAACATTGACCGGGTGTTCTTCCCAGTGCTGACGCCATTTTTTCTCAATGGCTCTGTGATTGTAAGGTACTGACATAATCTCTTCCTCCTTATATCTCTGTTGCCATAAAAACCAATCCTGCTAAAAAGTCTTTTGACTTTCCTGCAGAATAAAAATGCTTCCGTCTCTTCTGCATATACAAGAAACTTGTATGTACAAGAGACGAAAGCAATGACTTACGCGGTACCACTCTTATTCGCCTGTCTCAGGACAGACGCCCTTTTTTTCTGTAACGGGAAAACCCGCTTCCGGCTACTTCCTTCATTCCTTCACCAGAAGAACTCCGAGGCGAGTTGGGAGATTCCGGTCTGCTGCCTCGCACCGTCCGACAGCTCTCTGAAAGACTTTTCTCTCTTACTATTCCTCTTCTATCGTTTTTATCTGATATCTTTTTATTCTTGATAATTTTACCGGCATTGACCCAATTTGTCAAGTAATCCCATCATACTTTGTTGCCCATTCCTCGCCGGCATCCGGCATCTCCTCTTATCTGTTATGCAACTTCTTTTTATATTGTCATTCTTTTCTTCTTTGTTTTTGTTAATTTTGACAAAAAAGGTTGTTTCATTCCCGCATTTGGTGTATAATAATCACAAGTCATTTCATCAGAAAAATTTATAGTTAAAAGGAGATTTTGCATATGGTTAATTTATTGACAGGCCCGAAAGGCACCGGAAAAACACAGCAGATGATTGCACTTGCAAACACTGCATCAAAAGAAAGCGATGGAAATGTCTTCTTCATAAAGAAGAGCCATCGGGACACCTATAGCTTATCCTTTGACATCCGCGCAATCTGCATGGATGATTACGAAGCTATCGATAATATCGACGCTTATCTCGGTTTCATCTACGGCATGACAAGCGCCAACCACGACATTGAGTCCATCTTTATCGACGGTATTTTAAAACATGCACATATATCACTCGATGATATCCCGGAATTTATTGAAAAACTGAAAAAAATCTCCAGAGATTTCAACATCGATTTCTACATAAGTATCAGTGCAGACAAGAATGACTTAAGCCATGTTGATTTGACTGATTGTGCCCTTTTAAACTAAAAGAAGTAAAATGGTCAGGCCCCTCATCCAGAGGGGCCTGACCATTTTTTATTTTCCTTTATTCAATCCGGAAAAAGCTTTACTGCTGTTCATTCTGCGCATCATCGCTTTTTGTCTCTTTCTTTTCTCCGTTGAGCGAGAGAACGACGTTTGCATTTTCTCCTTCTTTATATTCCAATGTCACTTCCTGTCCCACGTCGTACTTAATAATGTCAATGAAATCCACGACAGAGACATCAAAAATCTCATCGGATCCTTCCAACATCAGATAAAAGTGGGAATCTCCGTCAATAACACCTTGCGCGATCTTTCTTATCTTTCCGCTGATCGTCTCCGTCTTCTCAGCATTGACACTGTCTCTTTCCACCTGGATGCCATTTTGTTCCATCAGTCCCAGATAGTTCGTCTCGCACTCACTTACCGTATTTCCGACAGCCACGATCTGATATTTCTGCACATTTACCATGGCATATTTCTTCACAAGCCCTGCGTCGTCTTTGAGAGCCACAAAGTATGTCGGTTCCCCTGCTATATTCAGAAGAAGAGGGAAGGTTGCCTTGTATTTCAGGTTCTGTACCTGTCCTTCGGCGGAGGACATGGCGGAGGCTTCCGTCGCTCCTTCCACTTCGTAGAACTTTGTCTCCATTGTCCGCTGGTTCATGAGTACAAACCCGACATTGGACTGGTCTTTGTTGACGGATGTTACCCCGGTGTATACCCACACATCGTCATCGATCGCCAGATAATTGTATCCGTCCGTTGTTTTGAGACAATCTTTCTGACTTAAAATGCTATTGAAAAATCCGTGTTTCAGTGTGCCGTGATAATCGTAGAGTTCTACCAGAAGATCTGCGTCGTACGCATGGTCGATCCACTCCGGGACGTCCTCGATTGCATAGTCTTCCGTCTCCCCTGTTACCGCATTGCAGAGAACGACACGCCCTACCGTCTCGCCCCCGAAGAGGCCGATATTGAACTTCTTGACCGGAGCAATCCAGTATGGCACTCCGTCATCGTCAATCTCAAAACTCAGCTCATTAAAAATATATGTCGGATAAGAGAATCTGAGATGACGGTATATGTTACGGTTAAAATGCTCGCTTGTGGAATACTTGATGCCTTCCTCAAGCTTTACAAGTTCCGTTGTCTGCGTCGCCATGTCGATTCTGATATAACCTGGGATTCCTTCGGACTGGTTTGTAAACCATTTGATAATGCTTGCATACCGAAGCGGAGATACTCTGACCGGTTTGTCCTTGTAGTTGATCTGACTGTACAGTTCATCCACTTCAAACTGGGAAACCATATCTACCATGCTTCCCATCTTCCGATCTCCCAGAAGTTTTGCTGAATCCTTGTCAAGGATCGGTATCTGATCAAAAGAAAGTTCTTTGATATCTTTTGTGAAATCTCCATTTTCCACTGTGAGAAGCTTCTGATACTTCTTGGCATTGATGATCGGGGAAGAAAGGAGTGTTCCCACAAGGTATACTGCCACCACTACAAAGATCAGTCCCACAAGTCCCTTTACTACTTTGTTTTCTTTTAATTCCTGACCTCTGAACAGTTTTCTCCGGAAAATGTAGATGACCAGGATGGCTGCGATCACAAGGATCAGGAAAGTCCAGAATCCCGCAGCGTGGATATTGATGGCCGGAAGCTTGACATAATAATAGATTCCCGCCAGCAGAATCAGGAAAATCACTGCAACTGCTTTTGTTGTTCCCTTTTTCATTTTCATTTTTCTCCTTTTTTGTTGCTATGATGTTGTGTCAAAAGATATTTTGTTTCTATATCATAACACATTTACTGCGTTTTACAATGATTTTGTCCGAAATATTTCTCCCTTGCCACAGTCTTTCAAAAACCTCCTGAGACCTTTCACGCATACCAAACGGCAGGCTAAAAAACCTGCCGTTTGACCGTATCTGCATTCTTTTTTATTCAGATATTATTCTTCAGCTGCTCTCTTCGCGATCTCTTTTTCCTGCACATCATTCGGAGCCTGCTCGTATCTTGCAAATGTGTATTCGTATTTACCGCGTCCGCCTGTCATGGAACGGAGATTTGTGCAGTAACCATAGAGTTCCATCATCGGCACATCCGCTTCAATGATCTGTTTTCCTCCTGCGGTCGGTGTCATGCCAAGCACACGTCCTCTTCTCTTATTGAGATCTCCCATGACATCTCCAGTGTAATCATCCGGCACTGTCACTTTCAGGGATACGATTGGTTCAAGAAGTACCGGACTTGCATCCATCACACCCTTCTTGAATGCCTGGATCGCAGCCGTTTTAAATGCCATCTCGGAAGAATCTACCGGATGATAAGATCCGTCATAGAGAACCGCCTTGATGCCCACAACCGGATATCCGGCCAGAGGCCCTTTCGCAACAGCTTCCTGAAGACCTTTTTCCACTGCCGGGAAGTAGTTCTTTGGAACAGCTCCGCCCACAACCGTCTCTTCAAATACGTACGGTGTTTCCAGATCTCCGGATGATTCGAAAGTCATCTTTACGTGTCCGTACTGTCCGTGTCCGCCTGACTGTTTCTTATATTTGGAGTCGACATCGGATTTTTTGCGGATCGTCTCACGGAATGCCACCTTCGGTTTTTCCAGTGTGATATCCACTTTATATCTGGATGCCAGTTTGCTTGCAACAATCTCCAGATGCTGATCTCCCATACCGTAGAGGAGAATCTGGCGGTTTTCCGTGTCATTTACGACTTTCAAGGTAACATCCTCCGCCATCATCTTTGCAAGCGCCTGGGAAACTTTGTCTTCATCTCCCTTTGCTTTTGTCACATATTTCATGTATGTATATGGAACTGAATACTCTGTCTTTGCGAATGCAAGCTGGGTATTCTTTGTGGAAAGGGTATCCCCTGTCTTTGTCGTGTTAAGTTTTGCAATGGCGCCGATGTCCCCCGCAAAAAGTTCGCTCACTTCGATCGGCTTGTTGCCTATCATTGTGTAGATCTTACCCGGTTTTGCCTCTGCATCTGTGTCGGAATTGTATAGAACGTCATCGCCTTTGATTACTCCGGAGCACACTTTTATGAATGAATATTTTCCGATAAACGGATCCACCATTGTCTTGAATACATATGCACTTTTTGCCTTAGCAAAATCGTAGTTTGCTTCATAGATCGCATTTGTCTTTCTGTTCATTCCCACGCATTCGCGATTTGCCGGGCTTGGGAAGAAACGAACAATATCAGAAAGGAGATTTGCAACACCTTGTGCCTGCACGCTGGATCCCATTGCTACTGGTACAATGTCTCCGTCCATCACTTCCGTACGCATAGCGGAGCGGATCTCTTCCACAGAAAACTCTTCTCCAGATAGATATCTGTCCAGAAATTCCTCGCTTGTCTCTGCCACAGATTCCATCAGCGCATCCCTGTACTGCTGCAGATAATCCATACAGTAATCCGGAATCTCGCACTCTTCTCTTTCCGCAATTCCCGTATATCTTCTTCCTGCATTCTTGATGATATTTACATATCCAACGAGCTTTTCGTTCTCACGGATCGGCATGAAATGAGGCGCGATCACTTTTCCATATTTCGCTCTTAACGTCTCTACTACCTGACGGAAGCTTGCATCGTCCAAATCCATCTCTGTCACATAGACCATACGCGGCAGATTATACTTGTCACACAGTTCCCATGCCTTTTCCGTTCCTACTTCCACTCCTGCCTTGCCGGAAACAACGATGACTGCTGCATCCGCAGCGCTTACTGCCTCTTCTACTTCTCCCACAAAGTCAAAATAGCCTGGTGTATCCAGCACATTGATCTTTGCTTTCTCCCACTCGATCGGGATCAGGCTCGTTCCGATAGAAAAGCCGCGTTTCTGTTCTTCTTTATCAAAATCGCTGATGGTGTTTCCATCGCTGATCTTTCCCATACGGTTTGTCACGCCGGAAACATAAGCCATTGCTTCGACAAGGCTCGTCTTCCCGCATCCGCCATGTCCTAATAAAACCACATTTCTGATCTCATCCGTCCTGTAAACTTTCATATAGTGCTGCCTCCTTAATTTTCAGTTCTGATTTTACTGTTTTTCTCCTTTCACAGTAACCATGTGTATATTGTACTAAATTCTTAGTTATTTTACAACTCTTTTATAGAATTTTCACAACAAATATACTTTCTCACTTTAACGCATAATAGTTTTGACAAACAGACTGAAATCTCTTAAAATAGAATTATATGACTAAAGAAAGATGAGGATATAACTTATGAAAATAGGATTTATCGGTCTTGGACTGATCGGAGGTTCCATCGCAAAAGCAATTCGCCTCTACTATCCCGGCTCTGAGATCGTTGCTTTTGATAAAAACAGAGAGACTTTGGCCCTTGCAACCGCGGAGTCAGTCGTCGACACAGCCGTCACTGTCATCGACGACAACTTCCGGGACTGCAGCTACATTTTCCTCTGCACACCGGTCATTCACAATTC
The DNA here is from genome assembly GCF_019754295.1 of Sellimonas caecigallum. Lineage (GTDB taxonomy): Bacteria > Bacillota > Clostridia > Lachnospirales > Lachnospiraceae > Sellimonas > Sellimonas caecigallum. The sequence continues at coordinate 43,693 of NZ_VIRV01000004.1, forward strand.
CGCATATCTAAGCCAGGTCAAGCCGTTTCTTTCTGAGAATACGGTGTTAACCGATGTGGGAAGTGTAAAGACTCCGATCCACGAGGACGCAGCAAAGCTTGGATTGGATACCTTCTTTATCGGAGGGCATCCAATGACAGGCTCTGAAAAATCCGGATACGCCAACTCCAAGGCGGTCCTGATCGAGAACGCCTACTATATCATAAGCCCGTCCTCGGATGCTCAGAAGAAAAAGGCTTCCGAATATGCCTCTTTTGTACAGTCTCTGAAAGCACTCCCTGTTGTTTTGGACTGCCGGACACACGATTACATTACCGGGACGATCAGCCATCTTCCCCACGTCATCGCATCCGGACTTGTCAACTTTGTGAAGGATCATGACACGAAGGATGAACTGATGAAACTGCTGGCCGCGGGAGGCTTTAAGGACATCACGCGTATCGCATCTTCCTCCCCTACCATGTGGGAACACATCCTTTTGTCCAACCGGGAGAATCTCTCTTCCATCCTGGAGAGCTATATCGAGACACTTAAAGAAGCGAAGAAAATGATCGACGAAGGAAACGCTCAGGAAATCTATCGCTTTTTTGATTCTTCCAGAAATTACAGAAATTCTGTGCCTGAAATCTCCGCAGGACCGATCAAAAAGATGTTCGCCGTATACTGTGATATCATCGACGAAGCAGGTGTCGTAGCTACGATTGCCACCATTCTTGCTTCCAACAATATCAGTATCAAGAATATCGGCATTGTCCACAACCGTGAATTCGAGGAAGGGGTTCTGCGCATCGAATTTTATGACGAGGCTGCTCAAAAGAACGCAGCACAGGTGTTGAGAAAGCACCGCTACACCGTCTATGAACGCGCATAAATCAAAATAAGGAAAAGGAAAAAGACTATGACACAGCTTACGAATTCTGCTCCTCTGCGGGGCGAAATCACGATACCAGGAGATAAATCCATCTCCCACAGAAGTGTGATGTTCGGTGCTCTTTCAAAAGGGACAACTGAAATCACAAACTTCCTCTACGGGGCAGACTGTCTCTCTACCATCGGCTGTTTCCGGCAGATGGGAATTGATATTGAACAAAAAGAAGAGGGGCGTCTCATCGTCCATGGAAAAGGGATGCGCGGACTGTCTGCCCCGGGATCCCATCTGGATGTAGGAAACAGCGGCACAACCACGCGGCTCATATCAGGTATTCTTTCCGCACAGCCGTTTACCTCCGTCTTATCCGGAGACGACTCTTTGAACTCTCGTCCTATGGGGCGTATCATTACCCCTCTTACCCGGATGGGTGCAAAGATTGAAAGTATCCGCGGAGACGGCTGCGCTCCTCTGCGCATCGATGGAACAAATTCCCTGCACGGGATTACCTATCATTCCCCTGTCGCTTCGGCCCAGGTCAAATCCTCCATCCTTCTTGCGGGACTTTACGCAGACGGCGTGACATCTGTCACAGAGCCTGTGCTTTCCAGAAATCACACGGAACTGATGCTCTGTAAATTTGGCGCTTCCGTTTCTACAGAAATATCAGCGGATGCTTCGGCCAGGATTTCCATCCTCCCGTGTCAGGAGCTCTATGGGCAGAAGATTCATGTACCAGGCGACATCTCGTCGGCCGCCTACTTTATCGCTGCTGCTCTTCTCGTCCCGGGATCTGAACTGCTTATCAAAAATGTCGGTACAAATCCAACCCGGGCTGGGATACTGAAAGTGTGTCAGGATATGGGTGCCGATATCACATATGTGAATGAGACTGCTGAGGGCGGGGAGCAGACCGCCGACCTCCTTGTCAGATCCAGTTCTCTCCATGGCACTGTCGTGGAAGGAAGACTGATCCCGACTCTCATCGATGAGATCCCGATGATTGCTGTTCTGGCAGCTTTCGCCGATGGAACTACCGTCATCCGGGATGCCGCGGAACTGAAAGTAAAAGAGACGGATCGGATTCGGACAGTCACAGAAAACCTTACCCGGATGGGCGGCGATGTTACCCCGACAGAGGATGGAATGATCATCCGCGGAGGAAAAGCGTTGCACGGTACAGTGATCAATCCATATCTCGATCACCGTATCGCCATGGCGTTTTCCGTGGCAGCCCTGGCCTCGGACGGTGTGACAGACATACTTGACAGTTCCTGTGTGGATGTATCCTATCCCGGATTTTTTGCATCTTTAAAAAGCCTTACTGTCTGATGAAAGGAGGCAGACCCATGACAAACGACGAACTTTTTGCTTCGATTTATACGCATGATACGATCTATCTTCCTCCAAGTGAAGAAAAGAGCGCCGCTCTAGAAGTGGCGCTTGGATGCAGCTACGGGAAATGCCGTTTCTGCGATTTCGCCAAAGATCAATTTCAGATTCTCCCAATGGAACAGATCCGCCGAAACATGTACATTCTCGGACAGTTTCGCCCAAATGACCATCGTCTGTTCCTCCTTGGAGAAAATGCTTTCGTGATGAGCTACGATCTTTTAAGCACTATTTTCGACATGACCGACACGTTCATGCCGAATATCCACGAGTTTGCCATGTATTCGAGAATCGACGACATTGCTCGAAAGACGGATGAGGAACTCGCCTCCCTTCGCCGGATGGGGCTTACCACTCTCCATATCGGATTGGAAAGCGGCAGCGACTCCATCCTTCTGGAACAGCGCAAGGGTGTGACCTCCATGGACATGATCATCCAACTGGACCGCTTGAAAAAAGCGGGCATCGAATATTACGTAACGATCATCCTGGGACTTGGCGGCCGAACGTTCTCGAAACTCCATGCCCTTGAGACTGCTCGGCTCCTGAACCGTGTCAATCCTTCCGATATCTGGTGTCTGAAGCTCAAACTCTGGGAAGATACCCCACTTTACCAGGATGCGAAGAAAGGTCATTTTGAGATGATGAACGATGCTGAAATGCTCTGGGAAGAGCGCATTCTCCTTCAAAATCTTTATGTAAAAAACTGTATGTTCCATGATACGACAGTTCTTAACATGTACACGATACAGGGACATCTGCCGGAAGAAAAGGACGTGCTGCTGGATGCTATCGATATCCTTTTGTCCACCTGCCGGTATTAAAAATCTGAAAGGAAGAAAAAATAGAATGAACCGAAATGTAAACGCCTGTCTCATATGCGGAAAAGAATTAATCTACCAGGAGACAGCTAAAACTATGGAATGCTCCATTTGCCACCGTCTGTTTCCTTCAAACGCCTGCTGCGCGGACGGGCACTTTGTCTGCGATGAATGCCATGAAGCCCAGGGGCTTCAGACAATCCGCTCCGTCTGTCTGTCCGAGACTTCCAAAAATCCAATCTTTCTGGCACAGAAAATCATGGCCGATCCTTTCATCTATATGCACGGTCCAGAACACCATGTTCTTGTTGGCGCTGTCCTTCTGACCGCATACAAAAACGCCGGAGGAAATCTGGATCTTCCTAAGGCGCTTTCGATCATGGAAGAACGTGGAAAACAGGTGCCGGGAGGTGTGTGCGGCTTCTGGGGCTCATGTGGAGCCGGAATCAGCACTGGTATCTATTTCAGCATCCTCTCAGGATCCACTCCTTTAAGCGGCACTTCTTGGGGACTCTCCAACCAGATGTCTTCGCGTGCTTTGAAATCCATCGGAGAACACGGAGGTCCGAGATGCTGCAAGCGCGATTCTTTCCTTGCCATTTTGGAAGCTGCCAAATTTACAGAAGAAAAGACCGGCGTGAAAATGGAGATTCCAGAGCAAATCTCTTGCAGTTTTCACGAAGAAAACGGGCAATGCCTGAAAAAGCACTGCCCGTTCCATCCTTAAAACTTTTTCCATGTCTTTGGCATGAAAAGCACCAGAAGTGGAAACAGTTCCAGCCGTCCTGCCAGCATATCCAAAGAGAGGACAAACTGTGCACCGCTGCTGAAAACTCCAAAATTCCCCATAGGTCCTACGAGCTGAAGCCCTGGACCAATATTATTCAATGCAGACGCCACGCCTGTAAAGTTGGTTACCAAATCATGTCCGTCAAATCCCACAAGAAGTACGGACAAAGCAAAGATAATCACATACAGGATGAGAAATACGTTCGTCGCTCTGACTACTTCGTGCTGTACCAGGTGTCCGTCCATCTTAATTTTTTTAACACTGGAAGGATGGATGATCTGGTACAGTTCTTTTTTGATCGTCTTTAACAGGATTACTAAACGCGATACTTTGATTCCCCCTCCTGTACTGCCGGCACATGCACCGATAAACATGAGCATGACAAGGATTGTCTGCGGCACTTCTGACCACAGATTAAAGTCCGTCGTAGCATACCCCGTCGTTGTGATAATGGAACCGACCTGGAAAGCCGCATGGCGCAGCGCCTCTTCTGTCGTCTCGTAAAATGATCTGATATGTATAAAGATCGTTGCGATGGATGCGGCGATGATACCAAAATAATAACGGATCTCTTCGCATTTCAAAGCTTCCAGAGGCTTTTTCATCCAGATCAGAAAGTACACATTAAAATTGACGCCAAACGAGATCATAAAGATCGTTACCACATTCTGTAAATACGGCGAATAGCTTGCTAAACTGTCGTTCTTAACGCCAAATCCCCCTGTACCCGCAGTTCCGAAGGTAAGCGTCAACGCATCAAAAAGCGGCATTTTCCCGATCAAAAGGAAAATGATCTCCAAAATCGTCATGACAATATAAATCTTATAAAGAGCCGCCGCTGTTGTCCTGAGCCTTGGCGTCATCTTATTAACAGATGGCCCTGGACTTTCCGCTTTGAGAAGGTTGATATTTCTTCCGCCGCTCAGAGGCAGAACCGCCATGATAAATACAAGGACACCCATACCTCCGATCCAGTGGGTAAAGCTCCTCCAGAACAAAATACACCGCGGAAGACTTTCCACATCTGACAATACACTGGCTCCTGTCGTCGTAAATCCGGAAACCGTCTCAAAAAAAGCGCTGACGGGATTTGTGATAGCGCCGCTCAGCATAAATGGGATCGCCCCTACAATACTCATCACAATCCAGCTCAGGGCTACAGACACAAATCCTTCCTTCATATAAAAGTCTTTATTCTTCGGTTTTCGTATCACAAGCGGTATCCCGAATGCCAACGCAATGGCGATCGCGGCCAGAAACGTCAAGCCAGCCTTTTCCTGGTAGATTACAGATACCAGCCCAGGCAGCAGCATAAATCCAGCCTCAAAATTTAAAATCCATCCCACAATGTAAAGCACCATAGAATAATTCATGATTTTTTCTCCTTTGCAAGCCTTTCTCTTATGCTCTTTCCAGAATATCTGTGATATCGTCCAGTCCCTTGTGAGTCGTTACAACGATCACGGAATCCCCTACGCGAAGATCGTCCTGTCCACGGGCAATCTTCAGTTTTCCATTCCGGCTGATGTAACATACAAGAAGGTTGTCCTTTAAGCGCAGCTCCGCGAGCGGATACCCGGTTACCTTTGATTCCTCCCGGATGACAAATTCCAGAGCTTCTGCTTTCCCGTCAAGAATCTTATACAATGTCTCCACATTGCTCCCCATGGAATTCTGCATTGCCCTCGTATATCTCGTAATATGATCGGCCGTCAGATTTTTGGGATAGATCACACTGTCGATATCCAGATCGTCGATGACTTCTTCAAAATGGATCCTGTTTACTTTTGCAATCTGCTTTGCATCTGAATACTTTCTTGCAAGCATGGCAAGCATAAGATTTTCTTCATCCATATTGGTAAGAGCCACGAATGCTTCCGTATGCTTGAGTCCTTCTTCCAGAAGAAGTTCCTTGTCCGTTCCGTCTCCCTGAAGTATCGTAGCTTCTGGAAGCAGCTCACTTAGCTCCTCGCATCTTTCTTTTCTCTGTTCGATGATACGCACTTCCACCCTCATCTCAAGGAGCTGTTTCGCAAGATAATATGCGATCGTTCCGCCGCCTACGATCAGCGTACTTTTAACCTGATGTGTCTTGATTCCGATTTTCTTAAAGAATCTGGCAGTTTCTTTCGGAACCGCCATCATGGATACCAGATCGTTGTCTTCCAAGGCAACGTCTCCGCCTGGAATGATAACCTGACCTTTTCTTTCAATCGCACAGATCATGACGTCGCATTTCATCTTCTGCGGGATATCCGAAATCTTCAGTCCTCCCACATGAAGTTCCGGATGGATACGGAATTTGATCATCTCTACCCTTCCCCTTGCAAAAGTATCTACCTTCTTTGCATAAGGAAGTCGTAGAAGCTTGGATATCTCAAGCGCAGCGGTCAGCTCTGGATTGATCACTACAGAAAGCCCCATCTGTCTCTTGATAAAATTGACTTCTCTGCTGTACATAGGGTTTCGCACTCTTGCTACAGTCTGGCACTTTCCGGCCTTCTTTGCAATCAGGCAGCACAGAAGATTCAGCTCATCCGCACCTGTGACTGCGATCAGAAGATCTGCATCTTTCACGCCGGCTTCCATCTGCACCTGGTAACTGGCACCGTTTCCGACAACCCCAAGGATATCAAAGTCTTCCGCCGCTTCCTCTACTTTTTTCTGATTCAGGTCAATGATCGTAATATTATGGTTTTCAGAACTCAATTGCTCGGCAATCGTTGTGCCGACCTTTCCAGCTCCTACAATAATGATATTCATAGTTCCTCCAGTTTTGTTTATATTTTTTTAATAGTTTATTTATGAAATCGTAACTCATTATACTCCTTTTTTTTATAAAAGCAAGCGGTTTCCACAAGGAAAATATTTTTTCAGCAAAACAAAAGATGCCGGCAAAAACCGGCATCTTAGTTCCTTCTTTTTATTAGTTTTTCTTTCTGTGAGAAAGTACGTCAAATGTAACAGCTCCGAGAAGAACGATACCTTTTACTACCTTCTGGAAGTCTGTAGACATACCCATCAGGGACATACCGTTATTCAGAATACCCATAACAAACGCACCTACAACAGCTCCGATGATCGTACCTACACCACCGGCTGCAGCTGCACCACCGATGTAACAGGAACCGATGGCGTCAAGCTCGAAACCGTCTCCGGCTTTCGGTGTCGCGGAAGCGTTACGTGCGGATAACACGATACCTGCAACCGCTGCGAGCACGCCCATGTTTGTATATACCCAGAAGAATACTTTTCTTGTATTGATACCGGAAAGGCGTGCTGCCTTCGCGTTACCACCAAGTGCGTAGATCTGACGTCCTGCAACTGTTCTGCTTGTGATGAAGTGATAGATTCCTACGATCACTGCCATGATAACAAGCTGAACCGGAATTCCATGGTAGCTGCCAAGTTTGTAGAAGAAGAACCATACGATAAAGATGACGATCGCATCTTTTACAATGAGCTGCCATGTTTTGATATTTGCAAATCCGTATTTATTGTTTGTCTTGATCGTCTTTAATTCAGAGAAAATCAAAAGTACTGTAATAATCGCTGCAATCACAATACATACAAGATCCAGCGTACCGCTTCCGAAGTTGATCGTAACTGTCGGAAGGAACCCGTTTCCGATCTGTGCGTAAGAATCCGGAAGAGGGCCTTTTGTCTGAGCCTGAAGGAACGTATATGTAAGACCACGTCCCATAAGCATTGTTGCCAGAGTTACTACGAATGGCGGAATATCCAGGAAAGCGATAAAGAATCCTGCAAAGACACCTGCCACAAGCCCAACTGCCAGAGCTGCCAGGATCGCAACAACCGGGGAACTGCCGTAGTCAACCATCATGATACCAGCTGTAGCGCCTGCCAGGGCAAGCACGGATCCTACACCAAGGTCAACGTTACCTGTCAGTACGCAGAGGAGCATACCTGTTGCAAGAATGACAACGTAACCATTCTGCATGATCAGGTTGTTGATATTTGTCGGGCTGGCATTGGTGCCGCCTGAAAGTACATAAAACAATATAAAGATTACGATCAAAGCAATCAACATCATGTATTGCTTCAGATCGATATTCACGGTTTTCTTCTTATTCATCGTTATTCCCCTTTCCTGTTATTATCCTGCATGATACACTGCATGATTCTTTCCTGAGATAACTCGGCCTTACTCAACTCACCTGCGATCTTTCCTTCATTCAGCACATACACACGATCGCATGTACCGATGACTTCCGGCATTTCGGAGGAAATGACGATCACGGCCTTCCCCGCCTTTGCAAGTTCATTGATAACACAGTAAATTTCGTATTTTGCACCTACGTCGATACCACGTGTAGGTTCATCCAGAATCAGAACATCCGGAAGCGTCATCATCCATTTTGCAAGGACGACTTTCTGCTGGTTTCCACCGGATAAAGAGCCTACCGGCTGATTGATAGAATTCGTCTTTACATTGATTCTCTTTCTGTACTCTTCCGCTGCCACGATCTCCTCATTTTTATCTACAACTCCATGCTTGGAATAATGATCACGAAGAGCTGCCATCGTCATGTTATGTTTGATATCATCGATCAGCACAAGACCGTATGTCTTTCGGTCTTCAGACGTATAGGCAATCTTATGCTTGATCGCTTCCCTTACTGTCTTTGTGCTGACTTCTTTTCCGTGCATCAAAACTTTTCCGCTGATCTTCTGTCCGTAAGAATGTCCGAACACGCTCATGGCAAATTCCGTTCTTCCTGCTCCCATAAGTCCTGCAAGGCCTACAACTTCTCCCGCTCTTACTTTGAGATTGATATTTTTGAGCATCTGGCGGCTGGCATCTTCCGGATTGTATACATTCCAGTCCTTGACTTCGAAGATGACATCGCCGATCTTGCAGTCTGTTCTCTCCGGATAACGGTTGGTAAGCTCACGTCCTACCATTCCTTTGATGATACGGTCTTCAGAAAATTCATCCTTACCTTTTACAAGTGTCTCGATTGTATGGCCGTCGCGGATGATCGTAATGGCATCCGCCACATAACTGATCTCATTGAGCTTGTGGGAAATAATGATACAAGTTACACCTTGTTTTTTCAGATTCAGCATGATCTCCAGAAGCTGCGCACTTTCCTCGTCATTCAGGGCCGCTGTCGGCTCATCCAGAATGAGAAGGTCTACCTGTTTTGCAAGAGCTTTGGCAATCTCTACAAGCTGCTGTTTTCCTACTCCGAGGGAATTGATCGGAGCATCCACATCCTCATCTTCCAGTCCAACCTTTTCCAGCATTTTTCTGGCATCCAGCCTTGTTTTCTTCCAGTCGATGACACCTTTTACCGTTGTCTGTTCATTGCTCATGAACACGTTCTCCGCAATGGACAGATATGGGCTTAACGCTAATTCCTGATGAATAATAACGATACCCTTATGTTCACTGTCTTTGATTTTGTGGAACTGGCACTTCTCGCCCTTGTAGATGATGTCCCCTTCGTATGTACCATACGGATACACTCCGGAGAGCACGTTCATCAGTGTGGATTTTCCTGCTCCATTTTCGCCGCAAAGCGCGTGGATCTCTCCCCGCTTTACTTTGAGATTGACATCGTCAAGCGCTTTTACTCCGGAAAACTTTTTTGTAATGTGATTCATTTCCAGAATAACATCTGACATCCGCCCTCACTCCTTTCCTGTTTTTCATCTTCATTCAAAAGGCGGCGATCAATACGCCGCCTTTGTAAGCTTACTTATGCACTATATTATATTACATAATTATTTTTCGTTGATCTGTTCTTCTGTGTAGTATTCGCCGTCGATCAGAAGTTCTTTGTAGTTGTCTTTGTCAACTGGCTGTGGTTCACACATATAAGTCGGAACAACCAGTTTTCCGTTATCATACTGTTCTGTATCGTTGATTTCAGGTTCTTTGTCCTGAAGCACTGCGTCTACCATTGTTCCAGCTTTTTCAGCCAGGAGACGTGTATCTTTGTAGATAGACATTGTCTGTGTACCTGCTACGATATTCTTAACAGCCATCAGTTCCGCATCCTGTCCTGTTACAAGCGGCCAGTCTTCTGCTGTGTAACCTGCTGATGTAAGAGCAGCTTTGATACCGTAGGAGAATCCGTCGAATGCGGAACATGCGATATCAAGTTTTTCGTCTGCGTACTGAGCAGACAGGTAGTTTTCACACCACTGCTGAGCTGTCTCCTGAGACCATCTGAGGATACATGTATCATCGAAGGAAGTTCTTCCTGTCTTACATACAAGTGTTCCGTCATCCAGATACGGCTGCAGTACTTCCATGATACCATTGTATAAGAACTTCGCATTGTTATCATCCGGAGATCCCATGAAGAATTCGATCGTGTAGGATTCGCCTGCTGCTTTTGCTGCATCCAGATCTTTCTTTTCTTTAATATATTCGCCGATCTTTACACCGACACCTTTGTTATCGAATGTTGCATAGTAGCTGATCGCATCTGTATTCATAATCAGACGGTCATAAGAAATAATCGGGATATCATTTGCTTTTGCCTGTCCGCATACACTTGCAAGAGAGTCGCCGTCAACGGCTGCGATCACGAGCGCGTCTACCTGCTGTGTGATCATGTTCTCAATCTGAGATACCTGAGCCTGCGGATCGTCTTCAGCGTACTGAAGTGTTACTTCATATCCTTTTGATTCCAGGAGCTTTTTCATGTTGTTTCCGTCATTGATCCAGCGCTCGGATGACTGAGTAGGCATTGCGATACCAACTTTCATTCCGTTTGATTCCGCCTGTTCGCCTGTCTCTACAGTTCCAGAAGTAGCTTCTTTGCCACTGTCTTTCTTTTCGCCGCAGGCTGCCATGGAAAATACCATCGCTGCTGTCATCACAAGTGCAAGCATTTTCTTTTTCATAATGTAACGTCCTCCTTGTCCATTCTCACATTCTCGTTCCAGGATATGTACGATCTGCCGGCGTTGACCTACATTCCGAAAGAAGAAACCGTTTTTATTCACTTTGCATATTTTTTCGTGTTCCTTCTTTTATTTTATATACAAATATTACACGCTTTTTATTATATTGTCAATTCTTTTTTATTTATAGTGCCAGTGTTGCACACAATTTGTTATCTTTTTTTTGTGAAGTTGTATATATCTATCCTTTTTACAATCTATACATGTCCGTCTTTTTGCACAATTGTTATACTACTATTTTTTACATTCCTACTTTTTTGTTAAATTAGTGACAAAAATATGCACAAAAACCACTTTCCATTTTCAGTAATTTTGTCATCATCCTCTTATATTTACACAAAAAGAGAAAGAACCGTTATGAAAACGGCTCTTTCTCTTTATCATGGCTACCTATAATTATTTGTTTAATCCCATTTCTTCTCTGACTTCGATAAAACATTTTACGATAAAATCGATGTCTTCTTTTGTGTGGCTTGCACAAACCTGTGTACGGATTCTTGCTTTTCCCTTCGGTACAACCGGATAGGAGAATGCAACGACATAAACGCCTTTTTCCATCATACGTTTTGCAAATTCTGCCGCTGTTTTTTCATCATAGATCATTACCGGTACACATGGATGAGTTCCTGGAATCACATCAAATCCATTGTCGTCCAGTTTCTTACGATAGTATGCTGTCACTTCTTCCAGATGATCTCTCAGTTCTGTGCTTTCACTGAGCATATCGAACAGTTCGATACTTGCACCTGCGATAGCCGGAGCAAGGGAATTGGAGAACAAGTATGGACGGCTCTGCTGACGAAGCAGATCGATAATTTCCTGACGTCCGGATGTATATCCGCCGGAAGCTCCGCCCAGCGCTTTTCCAAGCGTTCCTGTGATGATGTCCACGCGTCCTTCTACTCCGCAGTATTCTGCTGTACCGCGTCCTTTCTTTCCGACAAATCCAACTGCATGGCTGTCATCTACCATGACAAGTGCGTTGTATTTGTCTGCAAGATCACAGATTCCCTTCAGATTTGCGATGATACCGTCCATAGAGAACACACCGTCTGTTGCGATGAGTTTGATTCTTGCCCCAGCTTCATCTGCCTCTTTCAGTTTTGCTTCCAGATCTTCCATATTATTATTTTTATAGCGATACCGTTTTGCTTTGCACAGACGGACACCATCGATAATGGATGCATGGTTCAGCTCATCACTGATTACAGCATCTTCTGCTTTTAAGATCGTTTCAAACAATCCGCCGTTTGCATCAAAGCAGGAAGAATAGAGAATTGTATCGTCTGTTCCAAGGAAATCAGAAATTTTCTTTTCCAGTTTCTTATGGATATCCTGTGTTCCGCAGATGAAACGAACAGATGCAACACCGTATCCTCTTTCATCATATGTACGTTTTGCAGCGTCGATCAGTCTCTGGTTGTCGCCAAGTCCAAGATAGTTATTTGCACACATGTTGAGATATTCTCTTCCGTCTTCCAGTTTTACCTTTGCTCCCTGTGGGGAAAAGATAGGCGCTTCTCCTTTAAAAAGGCCTGCTTCTTTGATTTCTTCTACTGTTTTTGCATAAATGCTTAAGATATCATTTTTACGTGCCATGGCAATCATTCTTCCTTTCTTCTAATCATTGATATGAGACCAGTCAAGTACGACTTTTCCTGAATTTCCGGAGATCATCGCGTCGAATCCCTTCTGATAATCTTTGATATCAAAACGGTGTGTGATGATCGGGGAGATGTCAAGCCCTGCCTGTACCATTGTGGACATCTTGTACCATGTATCCCATACTTTTCTTCCGTAAATACCACGGATATTCAGTCCGTTGAAGATCACTGTTTCAAGATCTACTTTTGTCTCTGTCCCCTGAAGACCTAAAAGAGCAATCTTTCCGCCGTGTTTCATATTATGGATCATGTCGGAAAGTCCTGCCGGGCTTCCGGACATCTCAAGCCCAACATCGAAGCCTTCTGTCATCCCAATCTCTTTCATCACATCTGTCAATTTTTCTTCTTTTAAGTTGACTGTCCTTGTTGCACCAAGTTTCTTTGCAAGATCCAGACGGTACTGGTTCAGATCTGTGATCACAACGTGTCTTGCACCGGAGAATTTTGCGATAGCTGCTGCCATGATGCCAATCGGGCCAGCACCAGTGATCAGTACATCTTCTCCGAGCATATCATAAGAAAGAGCTGTGTGTGTTGCATTTCCAAATGGATCAAAGATTGCGTACATTTCTTCCGGGATATTCGGGTTGCACGGCCATACATTGGATGCCGGAATTACAAGATATTCCGCAAATGCTCCGTTTCTGTTGACGCCGACTCCCTTGGCATCTTTACAGTTTTCTTTGTGTCCTTCCAGACAGTTTCTGCACTTTCCGCATGTAATATGTCCTTCGCCAGATACGAGATCTCCAATCTTGAATCCCTGTACACCCGGACCTACTTCTACAACTTCTCCGACATATTCATGTCCCGCTGTAAGTCCTACTGGAATTGTGTGCTGTGCCCATTCATTCCACTGATAAATATGTACGTCTGTACCGCAGATAGCTGTTTTATGGATTTTGATTTTTACATCATTTGGTCCGACTTCCGGGATCGGTACCCTCTTCATCCAAAGTCCTGCTTCCGGTTTCTCTTTTACTAATGCCCACATCATATTGTCGCCCATTTGTATTCCTCCGTTCTTTTCTGCAAACTGCATAATTTCTACCTTCATAATACACGTTCTTTTATGAAATTTCAAGTGTTTTTTCCGCGACAGGCGAACATTTCTTTCATCTTTGTTTTTTTCTCGCATACATGCACAGTTGTCTTTGTACGACAGTCAAATTTTGTTTTTTATATTTTAGGTCTTTTCTTTTCTTCCTGATTTTGCTATAATATACAGACGAGCTGCAGTGCCAGAGCGGTTTATTGGAACGGTCTCGAAAACCGTTAGCCCTTTACGGGGCACGAGGGTTCGAAACCCTCCTGCAGCGTTTTGGTTGAAAAAAAGTGGTGTATTCATTCGAATACAGCCACTTTATTTTTTTCTTTCCGTTCACATTCCTGTTGGAGCGCCCGTCTGTCTAAAATCAGGATCTTGCGGTATCCATTTTTTATCATGCCTTTTTCCATAAAAGAGGCCAACACTTTGGACACGGTAACTCTGCTGAGTCCCAAAAGTCCAGCGATTTCTTCATGGGTATATGGAATCCCGTCCTCTGTAATATCTTTATCCGGATTTGAACAGGCCGTTTCTTCCAGAAGGAAATTTGCGATCCTCTGGTAGCGGTTATAATTGGTAAGACGGTATACCTTATTCGCCAGATAATCGCATGTCTGGCTCAAATGCTGAAACATAAGCATCATCAATTCTTCGGATTCTTTCAGTATCGGGATCAGATTTTTAATGCTGCATGAGACAAGCGTTACGGTATTGACCGCTTCCACCGTTGTAGGTCGTCTGTATTCCCCGAGAAAAGAAGACTCTCCGAAAATCCTTCCTTTCTCCACAATTTCCAGTGTCGTCTCCTTTCCGGTCACAGTTGTATTGAATACACGCACACGACCGCTCAAGATCAGATACAATGCATCCGCAGAGTCATTCTGCAAATAAATGATCTGTCTTTTCCGGTACACTTTTACTGTGCCTGCCTTTTTAAAATAAGAAAAATATTTTTCCGGAATCTTTACCATTTTTCTCTCCTATGCTTTAATCTTCCCATTAATTGTAGCATATATTACAGTGTGGCGCACGCTTATTTTTTTATAATAGATGCGGAGGTAATAGAGTATGAAGAAAAAACTTGCATCTTATATATGGATTATTCTCGGCGGCGCCATGACTGCTGCCGCTTTCGGGCTGTTTGTACTGCCCCAGGAATTTGTTGCCGGTGGGGTAACCGGGCTTTCCGTGATCTTAAATTCCGTGATTCGCCTTCCCCTGTCCTGGATCGTCCTTTCCATCAATATCCTTCTTTTTGCTGTTGGATGGATCTTTGCAGGAAAGGAATTCATTTTCAAGACACTGATCATGACCTTTCTTTTTCCATTGCTTCTGGAGTTCTTCTCCCAGATCCATCTTTTTCAAGAACTTGCAAAGGATCCTTTCCTCAGCAGTCTGATCGCCGGATGCCTTCTTGGCATAGGAAGCGGGATGATTCTCCGTGCCAACGGTTCCAGCGGCGGGTTTGACATTCTCGGCGTTGTCCTGAACAAAAAATTTGGTGTCCCGATTTCTGTTGTCATGTATGTTTGTGACTGTACGGTCATTCTCTTTCAGGCAGTCTCCAAACCGATCCTTCAGACTGTATACGGAATCGTAGTGATCCTCTGCTGCAGCATCATGATCAACAAAGTCATCACATTTGGAAAATCCGAAGTACAGCTTCTGATCTTTTCCCCTCAATATGAAAAGATACGCACAGAGCTTCTTCAGACATATGATACCGGCGTGACTTTCCTGAATGCAGAGACTGGATATATGCACAAGAATACAAAAGTTGTCCTCACTGTCCTTCCTTACCGGAAGATCAGTGAAGTAAAAAAAATGATCTACTCCATCGATCCGACCGCTTTTACTGTCATCGACAACATCCAATATGTGGGCGGACGGGGATACACGATCGAACGTTAAAAAAGATTGCGCGTTTCGGCCCACTCCTAAGGCCAGCCAGTACGCGCAATTTTTTTTTACATATTTTCTTAATATTTTCTTTTGTTTTTTTATAATCCTTTTATTCTGTAGACATATTCCTTTCACATTTATCCATTATATTAGATAGTGTAATAGTTCTAACACTATTAAAACCAAAAAGTAAACCTTCCAACCCTCAAAAAGGGCCGGCTGCATTTACCTCCCATAACATACTGCAGCCGGCCGCTTTTTTATGCAATTTTTCCGAATAGAAATCCTTCCTCTGTCTACTGGATCAGCATGGCATCCCCAAAGCTGAAGAACCGATATTTTTCTTTTACCGCCTCTTCGTAGGCGCCAAGGACATGCTCTCTCCCGGCCAGTGCGCTGACCAGCATGATCAATGTGGATTCCGGGAGATGAAAATTTGTGATCAGGCAGTCCAGAATCTTAAATTTGTATCCCGGATAGATGAAGATATCTGTCCATCCGCTGCATTCTCTGAGTTTCCCATCATCCCCGGCGGCCGATTCGACTGTCCGGCAGCTTGTTGTGCCTACACAGATAACCCGATGTCCTTCCTCCTTTGCCCGATTGATCTTCTCTGCCTCGGAAGCCTCAATCTGATAAAATTCCGAATGCATGTGATGCTCCATGATATTTTCCACCTTGACCGGACGGAATGTTCCAAGTCCCACATGCAGCGTCACATGGGCTATCTGCACTCCTTTTTTCTGAATCTCTTCCAGAAGTTCCGGCGTAAAGTGAAGTCCCGCCGTCGGAGCTGCCGCCGAACCGCTGTGCTTTGCGTAAACCGTCTGATATCTGTTTTTATCCTTCAGCTGATGTGTGATATACGGCGGAAGGGGCATCTGGCCAAGCTGGTCCAGAATTTCTTCAAAGATCCCGTCATAGGTAAACTGTATCAGACGGTTTCCTTCTTCTACCACATCGATGACTTCCCCCGTAAGAAGTCCTTCCCCAAATTGAATCTTCGTACCCGGCTTCGCCTTCTTTCCCGGCTTTACAAGTGTCTCCCACACATCATTTTCTCTCCGCTTCAAAAGCAGGATCTCGATCTTTGCGTCTGTTCCCACTTTTGATCCGATCAGCCTGGCCGGGATGACTTTCGTATCATTGATGACAAGACAGTCCCCAGGGTTCAGGTAATCGATGACATCCCGGAACACATGATGAGCGATTTCCCCGGTTTCTTTATTTAACACAAGCAGTCTCGATCCAGAGCGATCTTCCAGGGGATCCTGGGCGATCAGTTCTTCCGGAAGATCGAAATAAAAGTCCTCTTTTTTCATCATGGTTTTCGTCCTCTTACTGTCTCAATTCGATTCCCATGCTTTCCAGCCCGTTTAAGATTTTTTTCATGGCTTTTGCGACATCCGCCTCTTCGAGAGTTCTGTCTTTTGCACGGAATACGATGGAATATGCTACTGACTTGTATCCTTCTTTGATCTGTGCTCCTTCATACAGGTCGAAGAGTTTATAGCTTTCCAGAATGGACCCGCCTCTCTGCTCGATCATCTCTTCGATCTGTCCTGCCAGGATTTCTTTTGGAACTACCATACTGATGTCTCGTGTCACAGCAGGGAATTTGGCGATTCCTTCATATTTGCGGTCGAATGTTGCCCGGGATACGATCTCCGGCATATCGATTACTGCCACGTACGCGCGTCCGCCGATTCCGTATGTCTCTGCCACGAGCGGATGGATTTCTCCCAGGTAACCAATAACAGTACCGTCATAAATAATATTTGCCTGACGGCCTGGGTGCAAGAATGGTTTTCCGGCATTCGGATCGTATGTCTCTTTTTTACGCATTCCGACTTTTTCCAGGAATTCTTCCACAACTCCTTTCATTGTGAAGAAGTCCCCTTCCCCATACATTCCAAGCGTAAACTGCATCCTCTCTTCCGGAAGTTCCGTAAGCGGAAGGGACTGCGGGAGATAGATATTTCCAAGCTCATAGAGCCGTACATCTTTGTTTCTTCTGTTGTAGTTTGTTGCAAGGGATGTGAGCATACCATTCAGAGAGATCGTTCTCATGATGCTGTAATCTTCTCCAAGCGGGTTTAAGATCTGGATCGCTTTTCTTTCCGGAGCGTCCTCGGCAAGCCGGAGCTTGTCAAATACTTTTGGACTTTCAAAAGAGTATGTCATTCCCTGGCTAAATCCGCAGAATTCAGCGATGTCTCTTGCAACGCCTTCGATACGAAGCTTGTAGGAAAGCTTCCCTGTTGTAGACTCTCCCTTCGGCAATGTCGTCGGGATATTGTCATAACCATAGAATCTTGCCACTTCTTCTGCCAGATCCGCCATACGGAAAATGTCGTGCCGGTAAGTCGGAGCGATAATCTCGCCTGTCGCTTCATCATATGCAAGGCCGATCTTTTCGAAATAGGAGAGCATCTCTTCCTTCGGTATATCTGTTCCGAGAAGCGTATTGATAGCTTCCGGGTCAAATGCCACTCTTACCGGTTCCTTCACTTTACTGTACACATCCACTGTTCCGCCTACAACTTCCCCGGCGCCCATCTCTTCCACAAGCTGGCATGCCCGGTCGATAGCAGCCTTCGCATTGTTCGGATCAAGCCCTTTTTCAAATTTTCCGGACGCATCAGTTCTGAGTCCCACACGTTTGCTGGACTTTCGGATATTGGTTCCGTCGAAACATGCCGCCTCGAAAAGCATTGTCTTTACATCGTCTGTGATCATGGAGTTTTCTCCTCCCATGATTCCTGCGATACCGATGGATTTCTCTCCGTCGCAGATCATGAGCACATCCTTATCCAGGTGTCTTTCCTGTCCATCCAGCGTCACGAAGGTTTCCCCTTCTTGTGCATTTCTCACGATGATCTCACTCTTTGCGATCGTATCCAGGTCATATGCGTGCATCGGCTGTCCGTATTCTTCCATGACATAGTTCGTGATATCAACCAGATTATTGATCGGACGGATACCTACAGACGCAAGTCTTCTCTGCATCCACTTCGGAGATGGTCCGATCTTGATGTTTTTTACAACCCTTGCACAGTAGCGCGGGCAAAGATCTTTATTTTCTACAGTAACTTTGATGTAATCGTTGACATCTTCATTATTGCCTGTCTCTGTTACCACAGGAGGATGGAATTCCTTTCTGAACGTAGCGGCCGCTTCCCTGGCAATCCCGATGACGCTGAAACAATCCACACGGTTCGATGTTATTTCATACTCAAATACCGCATCGTGAAGACCGAGGACTTCCACTGCGTCCGCCCCGACTTCTACATCGTCCTCAAAAATATAGATACCATTTTCTGGAGCTTCCGGATACATGTCCCTCGTAGATCCCAGCTCTTCGATGGAACACATCATACCGAAGCTCTCCACACCTCTCAATTTGCCTTTCTTGATCTCAATGCCGCCTTCCGTTTTGCTTCCGTCATGGCCTCCTGCCACACGTCCACCGTCGAGAACAACCGGAACTTTCTGTCCTTCCTCCACGTTTGGCGCCCCTGTCACGATCTGAATCGTCTCTGTTCCGATATCTACCTGACAGATAACAAGTTTATCTGCATCGGGATGTCTCTCTATCTTTTTAATCTGACCTACGACGATCTTGTCAAGATCGGCATCCAGTTTTTCATATCCTTCTACCTTTGTCCCGGACAATGTCATAGCATCTGTATACTCCTGCTCTGTCACGTCCAGATCCGGAACATAGGCCTTTACCCATGATAATGATGTATTCATTGATTTTTCCTCCTAAATCCACTGTCTTAGAACTGCTTTAAGAATCTGATGTCATTTTCGTATAAAAGTCTCATATCGTCTATCTCGTATTTCAAAAGTGCGATTCTCTCAAGCCCTACTCCAAATGCGAATCCACTGTACTCATTCGGATCGATGCCGCACATTTCCAGCACGTGCGGGTGTACCATGCCGCATCCCAGTATTTCGATCCATCCGGATCCTTTACAGAAACGGCATCCTTTTCCGCCGCATTTAAAACAGGTCACGTCTACCTCAGCACTTGGCTCTGTGAACGGGAAGTGATGCGGCCGAAACTTTGTCTTCGTATCCGGTCCAAACAGTTCTTTGGCAAAGACTTCCAGTGTTCCCTTCAGATCTGCAAAAGAAACATTCTTGTCAATGACCAGTCCTTCGATCTGGTGGAAAGAAGGAGAATGCGTCGCGTCCACTTCGTCGGAACGGAATACCCTTCCCGGTGCGATCATACGGATCGGAAGTTTTCCCTGTTCCATAATACGTGCCTGCACCGGAGATGTCTGGGTACGCAGCACAATGTCCTTGTTGATATAAAATGTATCCTGCTCATCTTTTGCCGGGTGATCCGCCGGGATATTGAGCTTTTCGAAATTATACAGATCGTACTCGATCTCTGGCCCTTCCACTACTTCATATCCCATGCCCACAAAGATGTTTTCCACTTCTTCCAGAGCGATCGTATTCGGATGGCGGTGTCCTACCACATTCTTTTTGGACGGGAGCGTCACATCGATGACTTCTGTCTTCAGTCTCTCCTCCAGCAATTTTGCGTCCATCTTCTTTTTCGTCTCTTCCAGTATCCCTTCGATCTCAGCGCGGACTTCATTTACCATCTGTCCTACTTTCGGACGTTCCTCGGCAGCCACGTCCTTCATTCCTTTTAAAACAGCCGTGAGTTCTCCTTTTTTTCCAAGGAATTTCACACGTACATCATTCAGTTTTTCCGGCAGATCTGCTTCCTGTATCTGCCTGAGCGCTTCCTCTTTGATGCTCTGCAACTTTTCTTTCATGATTCTCCTCCTTCTTGATGATGACCCGTATACTCAAAGTCTTCCGCAAAAATATCAGTTTCCTGTCCTCAGGGACTTTCATATAAAATAAAAAACCCCGTCCCTGAAAAGGGACGGGGAAACTATACCCGCGGTACCACCCTGATTCCTGTATCTTATCAAAATCTACAGGCTCTCATGTATGCGTAACGTGCATTCGACGTCATTTCCTACTTTTCGACACTCCTGCGCCTTTTTCAGAAATGAAGCTCCTGTGGGAAATTCGGTCTGTTTGCTGAACCAAAGGGAACTTTCAGCCCGTGATTCCCTCTCTCTTTTGGAAGCAGACATCCTACTTACACATTCTCAGCTTTTTTCATATCGTTTTTATTCTAGCGGCACACTCCTGCTTTGTCAAGGTTAAAAACCGAACTTTTTTACCACTTTTTCAAATCTCCCAAAATTTTCCGGACTCTTTCAATGGCGTCATCAACCTGTTCTCTGGCATCATTGATCTTGGACTGCACGAGATAATCTGCCACGATGCCATCGAAGAAAAAGTCTGCAAAAGACAAAAATCCACTAATCTCCATCTGAAACTCCTGAGGTACATCCACGTCAAAAAGCTCTCTTTGGAATCTCTGGAGTCTTTCTTTGGCCTCCTCCATCAATTCCGCTGCCTCATTCATCTTCGAGTGCTTTACCATGCTTGCAATAAACCCTCCGCCAAACATGTCAAAAACGCCCCAGCTCTTTGCACTTGAAAGTCTCTCCTGCGCCGCGATAAGGCTCTCCAGAGCGTCTTCCCCCGCAAGTATGGCCTCTTGTGTCTCTCTTCTCATAATTTGTGTGTTCCTCATTTTTTCTCTCTGTTTCATATCCTTATCCTCTCTTTCTCCGCAATCTTCTGTGACAGAAGATACAGTTTACGGATTCTGGTCTATGAAATCTGTGGTTGGAAGCTTCCCGTTTCAGAAATAAAAAAGACCTTTACCATGACGCTCTTTCTGCCACAATAAAAGTCTTGCTATTTCATTTGATACGGATGTCTCTCGACATCGATTGACGATTTCAAACCCACCGTTTCCGGTGTTCAGCTACTCCCTTTCGATTGCTTACGCTTACTATAGCATGTTTACTTTTGTCTGTCAATTTCCTTTTCTCTTTCCAATACAGAAATATGCTATTGACTTTCCGGATGTTCCAGGTCCACATTGTCTTTGTATATAAGAGTGTTAAACGCTCCGCCAAGCAAGATCACATACATGCAGAAATAAAGCCAGAGCATGACAAGAACAATGGTTGTAAGACTTCCATACATCGTGGAAAATCCCTGAAAAATATCCAGATACACGGAAAAGACAAGTGACAGCACCTGCCATCCGATCGCTGCAAAAACTGCCCCCGGTATCTGATGTTTCCATTTCGTCTTTTTTTTCATATCCGGCAAAAAACGGTAGAGAAGCAGACAGAAAACAACCATTACCCCTGTCATGAGCATTGTCCGGATCCGAATAAGGAAATCCATCGCTTTGATAAGGACCGGCACATGAAACTGCACAAAAACACTGATGCGATTTCCGAACACTGCAAGAAGCAGACACAGGACGATCACAAGCAAGAACAACACTGTGTAGACAGAAGACCGAAGTCTCAGATAAAAATAATTCCGTGTTTCCTTGCTTTCATAGATACAGTTCAGTCCCGATGTCACAGCAAGCACACCCCGTCCCGCTGACCAAAGCGCCACAAGAAGCGTTACCGGAATGATTGCTTTTGACTGATTATACACTTCATTTACTATGGACATGATAAATGGAATGATGGATTGCGGAAGGACCTGTTCGATCGCATCTTTGATATTTGTCCTCGTAATGGGCGTAAACTGTATCATAGTCATCAAAAGCAGTATGAAGGGAATCAGCGACAGCACAAAAAAGAAGGCGGACTGTGCCGCATATGCACCCAGATGACTCTTCATCACTTTTCCCTGTATTTTTCGTATTGTCCCGAATATCCTTTTCATTTCTCTCCTCACTCGTTTTCTATTTTCACTCCGCTGTAAAACAGGGAAAGTATCGTTTTATAGTCTTTTCCTCTTTTTGCCATCTCATTCGCACCATTCTGGCTCATACCGATCCCGTGTCCATATCCCCCTCCTTCGATATGGAACACATCGTTTTGTCTTGTAATCTCAAAAAATGCACTTGGCAGGAGCCGGGAACCTGCGGCCTTGGATCCGTCCTGTCTTGTGATCTCATACCCGCTTCCTCCAAGAGAGGAACGGATCTTATTTTCTGTCTTTACGGTATGCTCTCCCTTTGTGCCGGTTACTTTCATTTCCAGAGCAATATTGCCCTCTCCGCGTTTTGTAATTTCGATGTTCTGGATCATCCCTACATCTTTTCCTGTATTCAACCCAAAAAGATTGGATAGGACTGTTTGCGGGATATCGCAGCTCCAGGAAAACCAGGGAAGTGCTTTTTCGTAGCACTCGCCGTTTTCTGAAATTTCGGAACCTTTCAGATATTGATTTTCTTTTCCTACAGTCGTGCCCCATGCTTCCACATTTGTTGTGTGACCGCAGGATGTAGAAAAATAGTAGGCCTTCACGGGTTTCCCATTAAAAGTCAAATATTCTCCTTTTGTGGCGTCCACAGCCTGGATCGTTTTTTCCTGCTCTTTTGAGTTTCCGTACACTTGGTACGCTGTACTGTCGTCCACATTTGCCCGATATTGCGGATATGCCTCTCCCTGCAGATGGCAGTATGCATAGCTTCTGGCACAGACAGCCTGTGTCTTCAATGCCTCCATCTCATATGAGGCAGGCATCTCGCTTGGAACAACCCCGTATAAATACTCTTCCAGGGAAAGCTCATTTACAACTGCAATACCCTGTGCAGTTTTGTAAAGTTCCATCGTTCCTCTGTAGGAAGGTGTTCCATATCCTCTTTTGAGGCTTTCCACCACGATCTTGTCCCCATCGGCAGCGGGAGCAACCCGGATTGTCCCGTTTTGAAACATCGCATCATCGGGTCGGATCGAAGCGCTCTCCCCTGCATTTATCTTTTTCGTCTCTTTTCCGCCTGTGAGTACAAGACCTTCCTTGGCGGATACTGTGATTTGTGCATGTACTTCATCGAAAAATCCATTCGTCTTCAGAAGAACACGTATAGAATCTTCCGTTTCTGTTTTTGATTCCATTTTCTCAGAAGACTTTTTGTCCGCACTCGCTTTTTTGTTCTCCTGCACCTTCTGCTCTTCCCCTGCCCCGGTAGCATTTCCAGTCACTGTATGTATAAGTCCCGCAACGAAAAAAAGCGCCAGGATCAGCCCACCAAAATAATAGAGAAATCTTCCGTTCCAATTATTCCTCATCGTTTGCACCTTGTCCGTTTCTTTTCTCTTAATGTATGACTTGAAAACTTTGTATATGTCTTTGTCCAAATGATTTTCACTATACTGAAAAGAGCAGCCGTAAAACGACTGCTCCTTATCTTTTGCAGATTCCCCAAAATGCCGGCTCCTGTATTTTGACTCCTAGCAGTCTGCTAGGTGGGCAACCGCATCTGCTTTTCTGTCTTCCACTGAATCGAGCTGAGGCCTGACATATTACAGAGATATAGGAATCCCGTTTAAAGTATTGTAGGTTCAAAATTACAAGAGTTGTCGTACATTTCAGGTTTGTATTTATTATAACGTATTATCCCACATGTTTCAATATTTATTTAAAATCCTTTCCTGTAAAGAAAGGAAATCTTTTCCGAAAAGCTGAGATTTCTTTGTATTTGCTTTCTGACGTTTTCACATATTTTCCAGAGATTTCTCTGCTGCTGTCGGTTTGCTTTTCCATTTCCAAAAACAATCTCGTAGGCTTTTTCCAGAACAACCTCACTTTCTTCCCGTGGGATCCCATATATTTTTTCCAGTATCTCAGCCGTCTCCTGCACGTCTTCCGAAAGTTCTTTCCCCTTTTGCTTCCAGGAAAGCAGATCGAAAAGGAATCTGTATATATCTAGGTAGTGTCCTTGTTTGTCCCGGTTCTTCCTGAGTTTTCGCCACCTCCGCTCACGAAGGAGAACAGCTGCGGCACCAACTCCTACAAGCAAAATCCCGATTCCGCATGAAGCATACAGATTTCTTTTTTCCCGCACAGAGATACCGCTTCCAGGATTTTCCGTATTCTGCCCCGGATCATCCTCCGATGTGGCAGCCGGATCCGTCTGAGGAACTTCCGAAGGCTGTTCCGGTATGTCCTGAGGCGATGGCGTATCTGGCTCCTGCGGCGTCTCGGCCTGTCCATTCTCCTGCGATATTCCAGCAGGTATCCCGGCAGAAGGAGTCACTTCCACAGGCATCCACCCAAGTCCATCCACATAGATTTCTGGCCATGCATGTGCCATGCTGTCGTCAAGCACCGCTTTGTATGTTCCGTCCTCTGTCTCTTCAAACTGTTCCGGTCTGGCCACATACCCCGATACAAAACGTGCAGGGACATCATTGATGCGAAACAGCATGACTCCTGCGGATGCAAAATGGACACAGTAGCCCTTCTGATTTTCCACAAACCATGTAAGAAAATCTTCCCCTCTAGGCGTCCTTCCCGGGCTTTTCGTATAAATAGCCATATTTCCCAGCTGATCGCGGATATTTCCGGCCATGGAAACAATATCTGTCTCGTACACGCTTCCTGCCATATCATCAAAAAGCTGTTCCGTCTCCTTTGGCACTTCCGTATAAAGATCTCTTATGGCTTCCAGATACTCCTGATCCTCGCCTGTATCTTCAAAAGAAGGGAAATATTCCAGATCTGTCACTTCCTGCACAAGCACAGTGTCCGCCTCGTAGTCTGAGGCATTCCCTTCTGCATACAGATCATAATAGTATGACTGATCTCCTCTGCTGATATACGGAATGTATGCATATCTGCTGTTTGCCCCAATCCTTCGGATCTCTGTTTTCATCGTCTGCCATCCATAATATCCCGCATTGTCCGAAGCCCGTGTGAACTCCCTTTCTCTCTGCCTGGCCAGCTCATTTTCCCCCAGTCCTCCTGTATCACGGGTTCTTTTCCACTCATTATCTTCATAGACTACGCCGACGTATCCCCGAAGATACAATGTCTGCTCTGGAAACTCTGAAAGGACAATCTCCAGCTGATCTCTCCCGCTCTCTCTCACTTCTTCCACATCTCCAAGCCGACCGTCCGACACGCCTCCTGCCGCCGTGTCCCCGTAAACAAAAGACTCTGCATATTCCCAGATCGGAACCGGGTTTTGAAATATCTGATCCAACACGATCCTCGGGAAAAACATTCCCGCAAAGACGGCAGCCGCAGCTGTGACTATCACATACCAGCCAGCCCTTTTCCGGTCTGGCATGACGAGGAACAGCACCGAAAGACCCGCCGCCAGCGCTCCAGCTCCATCCAGTGTATTTCCTGTCAAAAACGGAAGTGCGCAGATACATCCCACAAGAAGGATCCCGGTCACTTTTTGCCCCCGATACCCCCAGAGAATCATCAGTAAACACAGGATGGCAAGGCAGAGAAACAATATTCCGAAAGTCATTTCCACCGTCCCAAAAGCGGACACCTTTTTTGCCGGATACATATTATTCCGAAAATAAGTATCCATACTTTCAAAAA
This sequence comes from Sellimonas caecigallum, assembly GCF_019754295.1. Lineage (GTDB taxonomy): Bacteria > Bacillota > Clostridia > Lachnospirales > Lachnospiraceae > Sellimonas > Sellimonas caecigallum. Next base: position 69,548 of record NZ_VIRV01000004.1, read on the forward strand.
TCGGCAGAACGATCCCATCTGCAAGGATGTTCCATAGCTTTCCTCTCAAAAGTACAGATATTACCGCAAAAGGAGCCACTCCAAGCAGAATACATAGTTTCTTCTGTCTTGTCAGCACATATGGAAGCCAGGCGGCCATCCCAATCACAGTCCCTAACATGATGACCGGAACAAAAAAGTAAAATCCGGTCACGGAGACTACCGCCCGAATCAACGCCATGCCGGCAGCTGCGGCCGCAAAAAGGCTCATCAGCCCCTGCTGGATCGTTGTCTGTTGTTTTTTTCTCTTTTTACTCATATTTCCCCTGTCTTAAATAATCAGTACAGTTTCTGCCAGTTTTTCTTTTACCTTGTCCCGCTGGAACCGGATTTCCTCCTGGAACGTCCCACTGATGGTCAGGTTATCCTGAACAAAGAGGGCCGATCGATACGGTTCGTGAAACTCGTGTCTGTACTCTTCCTCGTCGATCCGGTCAAAATCAGACACTCCGACTCCTGCAAGCGCTACAAGCCATTCATAATACGTTTCTTCGTCTTTGATCAATCTGCGCACCCACCTGCCCGTACGCTTCTCCTTCCAGACAGTATAAAACCAACATTCCTCGTCAAGTATGGCCCGTCCCGCCGACACGGCTATCCGGAGAAAGTCCTGCTGATTCTCCTCTCCCTTTTCCTCATCTTTCCGTCCAAGAAAGAGAATAACCGAAGCGCCGATGGGACAGCTGAACTCCTTCATGTAAAGCTCATCTGATCGTGCGCTCAGCTTCCAGTGAATTCTTGAAATCCTGTCCCCCGGACGATAAGAACGGACGTCAAACACCTCGGAACTATCGTCCCCGCCCCGGTCTTTGTCGTACTCATCACTTTCCACAAGAAAATTTCGGGTCGCCTTGGTAATCTCTGCAAACACAGGGTAACACTTCGGTATTACGCGGATTTCTGCAGCCTCCCTCTCTGCTTTCCGAAGGGGAATCCAGAACATTCCAAGGGCGTCCGCCGCACAGATTTTTTCCGGCAAAAGTATCTGTCTGCCACACCCTTCCGCCTCGAAAGGACAGAGAACCGTCTGTTTTCTTCTTTTCCCCAGGCTGTTTACGAAAAATTTTTGTCCTCTGATCCGGAACCGGATATCCGGTGTACGCACCTTTCCCCTGTTTTCTACAATAAAGGGGATATCCAAATTCTCTCCTTCCTCTGCGATCTGAAATCCTCCCACAGGCAGAACAGCAATCTTCCCCTTCCATAACCGCACCGTTCCATACAGAAACAAAAGGAAGAGAATCTCCACGGAAAGAACGGAAGTCCCTTCTTCCCATTCATATACAAGATTCAGATAAACGGTAAGAAGCATAATGCTGAAATATACGGCCTTTTTCATATTCAGTGTCCTTTCCTCACAGACGGCTTCTCCGTCTTTGCCAAGACTTCCTTTATCACATCCCGTGACGTTATCTGTACGGCCCTTGCCTTGGCGTTTACAAAAATACGGTGGACTGCCACATTCGGGAAAATTTCGGCAACGTCCTGCGGAATACAGTAATCTCTTCCGCTCAGGTATGCCATGGCCTTCGTCACTTTGGCAAGGGCAATGGTTCCCCGAGGGCTTATCCCCATACGAACCATAGGATGTTCTCTTGTAGCACCGATAAGCCTCCCGATATAGTCATAGATCGCATCATGCATATAGATATCCTCCACTTCACTGCACATTTCGATCAACATCTGTTTTCCGATGATAGGACGGATCTGTTCCACCGGATTTCCTTTCTGATTCCCCTTCACGATATCGATCTCTGTCTGAATATCCGGATATCCCATAGAAATGCAGATCATGAAACGGTCAAGCTGTGATTCCGGAAGCATCTGCGTTCCCGCGGAACCATATGGGTTCTCTGTAGCAATGACAATGAACGGATCCGGGACTTTTCTTGTAATCTGGTCTACCGTTACAGTACCTTCTTCCATCACTTCCAGAAGTGCAGACTGTGTCTTTGGGGATGTTCTGTTGATCTCGTCTGCCAGAAACAAGTTGCACATGACGGCTCCAGGCTGATAGGTAAATTTTCCTGTGATTTTGTCATACAGGGAAAATCCCACGATATCCGCCGGAAGGACATCGGGAGTAAACTGTACCCGGTTTCTGTCAAGCCCCATGCATTTTGAAAAAGCCATCGCCATGGTTGTCTTTCCGACTCCCGGAATATCCTCAATCAATACATGGCCTCCCGCCAAAATAGCCGCCATGACCTTCGTTACACATTCCTCTTTTCCTATGACTGCCTTATTGACTTCTTCAATGACTGCTGCCGCAGCATTTTCTTGATATTCTTTCCCCATATGTTTTCTCCCTTTTTATTTTCATTATACCCTTTTCCCTTCCTCTCCACAATACGCAATACCCACGTGGATAACAAAAGGGAGCTCTGTTGAGCCCCCATACATTACATATCAAAATATTCTTTTCGCAGCCTCGAAGTAGTGATCATAAACCATATAAGAACAATAAGCAGAATCCCAAGGGAAATCCACACTCCAAGATTTGTTCTCGTCTCCGTATACGTTGTCACAAAATCAAAGATTCCGACAATCAGAAGTGCAATCCCTAGAACCAAAAGTTTCGGCGCAGCCTTTTTCCGGTATTCTTCCTGATTTTTACATTTTCTTACATTGATATCCTTTGGAAGGAGTACAGTCGTACAAATGATCCCTTTTTTTACCATCCGGTACCATCCCACGATACAGTAAATCCCACAGACCGTTCCTACGATTCCCCATATCAAATCAAAACTGTTCATAAATGATTACCTCAATCCCAATATTTCTTCCACTGTTTTTTTCATATCGCACACATCACATTCTGCCGTGTGACGGATCGGTGCATTGCGTATCTCCTCCGCCGCCTTTGGAATCTCTGTCATGGACACTTCTTTCAAGTCGTCCATCAGGGAGAGTCCGCTTTTTCCGGCATATTTGTCCGGATCGATTGCATGGAGAACACTTTTTGCAAATTTATATGGACTTGCTGTGGAAGCAATGACCGTCTTTGTCTCGTCCCCGCTTTCCTTCCGGTATTTTTTATATACCGCAGACGCCACGGCAGTATGAGGATCCAATACATATCCAGTATTCCTGTACGTATCATGGATGGCATGCCTCATCTCTTCTTCGGAGGCATATCCTGCAGCAAAACCAGATAGTTCTGCCTTCATCTTGTCACTGATGGCATACCTGCCCTTTTCTTTTAATTCCTCCATCAGCTCTCTGTTTTTTCCAGTGTTTCTTCCGGAAACCAGATAGATCAGGCGTTCCAGATTGCTGGAAATCAGAATATCCATAGAAGGCGATTCCGTTAAAATGAATGTCCGGTTACGGTCATAGACGCCGGTATCAAAAAAGTCAAACAACACTTTGTTTTCGTTGGATGCGCAGATAAGCTTTGCAATCGGAATACCCATCTGCCCGGCAAACCAGGCTGCAAGAATATTGCCAAAATTGCCCGTCGGAACTACCACATTGATCTTTTCCCCTTCCTGGATTTCTCCGTTTTTCAAAAGTTTAGCGTAGGCGTAGACGTAGTAGACGATCTGCGGTACAAGTCGTCCCACATTGATGGAATTAGCCGAGGAGAACTGATATCCTGCTTTCTCCATCTTTTCCTTCATCTCTTTATCTTCAAACATAGCCTTTACACCGCTCTGGGCCTGGTCAAAGTTTCCATGGATTGCTACTACTGCAGTATTGTCCCCCTTCTGTGTGACCATCTGAAGTTTTTGCACTTCACTGACTCCGTCCTTCGGATAAAAGACGATGATCTTTGTGCCTTCCACATCAGCGAATCCCGCCAGGGCTGCCTTCCCTGTGTCTCCGGATGTTGCTGTAAGGATCACGATCTCATTTTTGACATTATTTTTTCTGGCCGCCGTCGTCAAAAGATGAGGAAGAATAGAAAGCGCCATATCTTTGAAGGCGATCGTCGCACCGTGGAACAACTCCAGGTAATAGACCTCATCCACTTTTGCAAGCGGCGCGATCTCCTCCGTATCAAATTTTTCATCATATGCGTTCTTAATACAGCTTTTTAATTCTTCCTCTGTGAAGTCAGTGAGAAATTGCTTCATGACCACGTATGCAGTCTCCCTGTAATCCATCTCTTTTAACTCTTCCATGCCCACTGGAAGTATCGGAATCCTGTCCGGCACAAAAAGTCCTCCTTCGTCGGAGAGCCCTTTCAGTATCGCTTCCGATGCCGTCAGCATCACATTTTCATTTCTTGTACTTTTATAAAACAACTCCATAGCATCTCCTCCTCATTGATGCGTAGCAAACACACGATTTTGTCGGGAATTATACCACATTCCTCGCTGGAATTCAATCGCTTTATCGCTTTATCATGCTAAATCTCCGTTTTTCTTCTCCGGAAAAGGATGAAAAAGACGGAGCTTACCGCCATCAGAATCGGATAGTACAGATATGGCATGATCTCAAACGGTGTAATCTGTGTCAGGGTTGCTGCAGACAGAAGCTGAGCTCCGTACGGTATGAGCCCCTGCCCTACGGAAGTGAAAATATCCAGGAGAGACGCGGAACGCTTCTTGTCGATCCCAAATTCCTGGCTGATCTCCTTTGCGATAGGGCCGGCCATGACGATAGCCACCGTATTGTTCGCCGTACACATATCCACAAGAAGAGCAAGACCTGCAATCCCGAATTCTCCTCCCTTTTGTCCGCGGATATTCTTGCGGATCAGGTTCAGTATAAATGTGATCCCGCCCATTTCTTTTACAAGCGACACGATACACGCTACGACGATGGAAATGACCGTGATATCATACATCCCCATGATACCGCCAGTTCCGTCCGCCCCCTGCGCCACTACCCGAAACAGGTCTGACAAAGCGATGGATCCAGATACGGCTCCGATGATCAAAGACAGGACAGTACCGGTCATCAGAACGAGAAATACATTAAATCCGATCAGAGCGCCAACTAAAACGACCAGATACGGCATTACTTTCCAGATATTGTAAGACAACTCTTCTGTGGCCTTATATTCCCCTCCTGCTGTCAGGACGAAAAAGATGAGGATTGTGACAATGGCTGCCGGAAGGACAATAAGAAAATTCTCACGGAACTTGTCCTTCATCTCACATCCCTGTGTCTTGACTGCCGCGATCGTCGTATCGGAAATCATGGAAAGATTGTCTCCAAACATCGCTCCGCACACGACTGCTCCGATACATATCGGAAGAGCAAATCCTGTCTTCTCACTGATACCTACGGCGATGGGAGCCAACGCGGCGATCGTCCCCATGGACGTTCCCATTGAGACGGAAATAAAGCATCCGATCAAAAATAATCCCACAACTGCAATATTAGGCGGAAGAATAGAAAGTCCCAGATTTACTGTACTGTCTGCTCCCCCGGCTGCCGTCACTGCTCCGGAAAATCCGCCCGCACAGAGGAAGATCAGACACATCGTAATGATATTGTCCTCTCCCACTCCCTGTGCGATAATATGGATCTTTTGATTGAAATCATGTTTTCTGTCCTGGATAAACGCCACAAACAGAGCGATCAGGAATGCAAGGATCGCAGGCATCGCGTAGAAATCCCCCGTGATAAACCCGGATCCCAAAAATATGACAAGGAATACTCCGATTGGCAGGAGCGCTGCCGCATTCCCCTTTGTCTGTTTTTCATTCATAATGTTTCCCCTTTCACTGTAAATTATCTTCTATGTCGAAAACAGGCGCAACACTTCATAAATGCTGCGCCTCGTAGTTTTCCATCATTTAGTTTGAACCGCTTTTTACTTTTTCATTTGTATAGCTGACAAGGCCGCCCGCAGAGATGATCTTCTGCATGAATTCCGGAAACGGCTGTCCCTGGTACTCTGTTCCTTTCGTGCGGTCATAAATCTTTCCGCTGTCAAAATCGATCTCCACCTCGTCGCCGGCTTCAATTTCCATAGCCGCTTCTTTGCACTCGATGATCGGCAGACCGATGTTGATGGAATTGCGGAAAAAGATTCTGGCGAACGTCTCCGCGATGATACAGCTTACACCCGCTGTCTTCAGGCAAAGCGGCGCATGTTCTCTGGATGATCCGCATCCGAAGTTCTTTCTCGCCACAATGATATCGCCCGGCTTTACTTTGCCTGCGAATTCCGGATCAATATCCACCATGGCATGAGATGCCAACTCTTTCGCATCAAAAGAATTCAGGTAACGTGCCGGAATGATCACGTCTGTATCTACATTGTCCCCGTATTTAAACACATGTCCTTTTGCTTTCATCTTCTATGCACCTACTTTCTCTGGATTTGCAATATATCCTGCGATGGCGCTCGCTGCCGCTGTCTCCGGAGAGGCCAGATAGATCAGGGAGTCCACATGTCCCATCCTTCCTACAAAATTTCGGTTTGTAGTGGACACACATTTCTCTCCTGCCGCCAGAACACCCATATGTCCGCCCATGCAAGGGCCGCAGCTCGGCGTGCTGAACGCACATCCCGCATCTACAAAGATTTCTGCGATTCCTTCTTTCAGACACTCTTTATAAATCTTCTGTGTCCCTGGAATCACGATAACTCTCACATCCGGATGCACTTTGTGTCCTTTCAGGACAGCCGCCGCTCTTCTCATGTCTTCCATCCGCCCGTTCGTACAAGATCCGATGACTACCTGGTCGATCCGGATCGGTTCCATCTCCTCGATCTCATCGATCGTGTGAGCGTTCCCCGGAAGATGCGGAAATGCCACTGTCGGTCTTACTTCCGCCAGATCGATCTCGATCACTTCATCGTAGATGGCATCTTCATCCGGAGTATAGATCTTATATTCCTTTTCGGAATGTTCTTTCATATACGCTTCCGCCTTTTCATCCACAAGGAAAATACCATTCTTTGCACCTGCTTCTATGGCCATATTTGCCATTGTAAACCGGTCGTCCATCGAAAGATTGGAAAGTCCTTCTCCTACAAATTCCATGGATTTGTAGAGCGCTCCGTCTACCCCGATCTTTCCGATAATGTGCAGGATGATATCTTTCCCGCTCACAAATTTCCCAGGTTTTCCTTTCAACACAAACTGAATCGCAGACGGCACTTTAAACCACAGCTCTCCCATAGCCATGCCGGTAGCGATGTCTGTCGTCCCTACGCCTGTAGAGAATGCCCCAAGCGCTCCGTATGTACAGGTATGTGAATCTGCACCGATGATACACTCTCCCGCAACTGTAATTCCTTTTTCCGGGAGAAGTGCATGCTCGATTCCCATCTGTCCGATCTCATAATAGTGGGTCAGTCCCTGTTCTTTTGCAAATTCCCGGATTGACTTGGAATTCTCGGCAGATTTGATATCCTTGTTCGGTGTAAAATGATCTGGCACAAGGACTACCTTGTCTTTGTCAAACACTTTATCGGCCATCTTTCTGAATACAGGCACTGCCATCGGCCCGGTAATATCATTCGCCATTACAACATCCAATTTCGCTTCGATCAGCTGTCCCGCCTCCACAGACTCAAGTCCCGCATGCGCTGCAAGGATCTTCTGCGTCATTGTCATTCCCATATTGTACGCGCCTCCTCTGTCACTTTTCTAAATATTTTATCACATTACTGTATTCATGTGCAAGAAAAAAATAGAGCGCATTCGGTTTTCCCTGCTGTATACGTCTCACAATTTTGTTTACGCTTCAGATTATTTATTATATAATATTAAAGTGCGGCAAAGTTCGGCACGGTTTATACATATTCCGACAGACTGCCGGCCGCACACTTGCAAAGGAGGAGAGAAATGAATCTGAAAATGGGAAAAAACCGACAGACCTACACAGTAAAATCCATTCGTCTCGAGCTTGCCCTTGAGCGCCGCCTGGAAGCACTTGGACTTACAGAAGGCGCGCCGGTTACGATATTGAACAATGACAAGAAGGGAGCTATGACGGTGCGTTTCCGCGGCACACGTTTTGCTCTCGGCAGAAGGATCGCCGAACATATCGATGTGGAGGAAAATGTATCATGCCAAACTCCAAAACAGTAAACGTTGGTTTTATCGGAAATCCAAACTGCGGAAAGACAACCCTCTTCAACGCCTACACCGGGGCAAATCTCAAAGTTGCAAACTGGCCTGGCGTGACAGTGGAAAAAAAAGAGGGAATGACAGAATACGAAGGACAGAAAATCAAGCTTACAGACCTTCCTGGAATTTACAGCTTAACTTCCTACACGATGGAAGAGACCGTTTCCCGGGAATGCATCATGAGCAGCGATATCGATGTCATCATCGATGTGGCGGACGCTTCCTCCCTGGAACGCAACCTGTATCTGACTTTGCAGCTCATCGAGCTTGGAAAGCCGGTCATCCTTGCACTCAACATGATGGATATCGTGGAAGAACGCGGCATGGAGATCGATCTGCACCGCCTCCCGGAAATGCTTGGCATACCATGTATCCCGGTTTCCGCGAGAAAAAAGACCGGTCTTTCTATCCTGCTTCATGCCGTCCTGCACCACGAAGGGCTGACCGGTCAGGATCCGCTGATCCATCATCACGCGGAGAAAGAACAGCAGTCCTCACACAGGCACAATCATCACAATGAATACGCCATGGTTTACGATGACATGATAGAGGACAAGATTGATATCCTCATCGACCGGCTCACTGCCGAAAATCCGGATCTGCCAAACAAAAGATGGCACGCCATCAAGCTTCTCGAACACGACGAGACCGTCATGAAACAACATCCTGTAGACTTGAGCGGGATCGCAGACCGAAGCTATGAGAAAGATATCATCAATCAGAAGTATGACTTTATAGAAGAAATCATCCAGGAAGTGCTTGTGAACAAAGACGCAAAGGCAGCTTCCACAGACAGGATTGACCGTTACATGACGGATAAATATCTTGGACTTCCGATCTTTCTTGCAATCATGGCCTTTGTTTTCTTTGTTACCTTCACAGTAGGAGACTGGATGAAAGGATATTTTGAACTTGGGCTTGTATGGTTCTCAGACCTTGTCTCCGGAGCGCTTTCTTCCGCCGGTACAAACCCGCTCCTGCAGTCTCTTGTGGTGGATGGGATCATTTCCGGAGTAGGCGGGATCCTGACCTTCCTCCCCAACATCTTCATCCTGTTCCTGGCGCTGGCTTTTCTGGAAGACAGTGGATATATGTCACGTGTCGCATATGTCATGGACGATCTGATGGGACACCTGGGTCTTTCCGGGCGCGCTTTCATTCCGCTGCTTCTGGGATTCGGCTGCTCTGTCCCTGCAGTCATGGCTTCCCGCGCACTGGAACATCCAAAAGACCGTCTTAAGACGATCCTTGTAACACCGTTTATGTCATGCAGCGCAAGACTTCCTATTTATGTATTGTTTTCATCCATGTTTTTTGGAAAATATAAGATGCTCGTCTGCTACTCACTGTATCTTCTGGGCATCGTTGTGGCTATCGCAGTCTCTTTTATCGTATCGAAACTTGATGGAAGCAAAGCAGAACAGACGCTCCTCATCGAGCTCCCGGAATATAAATCGCCGAACGCGCACACCATTTTCATCTATGTGTGGGAAAAGGTCAAAGATTATCTTTCCAAAGCCGGCACCGTCATCTTCATCGCATCCATTGTCATGTGGGGCATCATGAATCTCGGTCCTCACGGTGTGGTGTCCGATATTTCTGAAAGTTTCGGCTCCATCATCGGCAAGGCGATCGAGCCGGTTTTTGCCCCTGTGGGTCTCGGATACTGGCAGATTATTGTAGCTTTAATCTCGGGTATCGCCGCAAAAGAAGTGGTTGTCTCAAGCTGCAGCGTACTGTTTGGAATCGCCAATATTACTACTGCTGCCGGAATGAGTTCCATGGTAGAGGTGCTCGGATCCATGGGCTTTACAGCCATCAATGCCTATGCACTTATGGTATTTTGTCTTCTGTATGTGCCATGTATGGCGACAATGGCCACCATCCACCGGGAAGTGGGGAAGATGCGTATTACCATCGCTTTTGCAGCTTTCCAGCTTGTGACTGCCTGGGTATTTGCCTTCCTTGTCTACCATATCGGACTTTTGCTCTTCTGACACATATTTTCAAAAAAACAAATTCCACACATTAGCGGGGAGCCCCAACTTTGTAAGGGACTCCCCGCTTTTTCTTACTTTTTTCGGTTATTTCTTCACAGAAATTTTTTTATGATCTTCAGATGCTTTTTAAATGGCGGATACCGGAATGGAAGATCTACCCGAAGAGACTTCTTTAAAATACTCTTCTCATGCGTAAAGGTATCAAAACTTGCCTTTCCATGATATTTCCCCATGCCGGACTGTCCGACACCTCCAAATGGAAGATAAGGGGTCGCCAGATGTACGACCGTATCATTGATGCAGCCTCCTCCGTAAGAAAGCCGTCTCACAATGTACGCCTCTTTCTTTTTGTCCTTGGTAAACAGATAAAGCGCCAGCGGTTTCGGCTGTGCATCGATAACCGCAGCTGCTTCTTTCAGATCATAGTATGTCATTACCGGCAGCACGGGACCGAATATCTCTTCTTTCATGACTGCATCATCCCATGTGACACCGTCCATGATAGTAGGTTCAATCTTGAGAGCGGATCTGTCGGATTTTCCTCCGTATACGACTTTATCCGGATTGATGAGACCGCATACTCTTCGAAAATGTCTCTGATTGATGATTGTTGGATATTCCGGGTTGGAAATCGGATCCATCCCGTACATTTTCTGTATCTGCCTTTTCATATAATGCAAAAGTTTTCTTTTCACACTGTGCTGCACGAGCAGATAATCCGGTGACACGCATGTCTGTCCGGAATTCAGAAATTTTCCCCAGACGATCCTCTTGGCAGCCATCTTCAGGTCTGCCGTCTCATCCACAATACACGGGCTCTTTCCCCCAAGCTCCAGACTTACCGGAGTTAAATACCTCGCTGCTTTCTCCATCACGGATTTCCCCACTCTGGGACTTCCGGTAAAGAATATATAGTCAAACTTCTCATTCAGGAGCGCTTCATTTTCTTCCCGCCCTCCTGTGATCACAGTCACATAGCAGGATGGAAACACTTCTTTTATCATCCTCTTTATGATCTCCGATGTACGCACCGAATATGCCGACGGTTTTAATACCGCGCAGTTCCCGGCGGCTATCGCTCCGATCAGAGGAGCCATGGTAAGCTGAAACGGATAGTTCCACGGCGCCATGATCAAGACAACACCATACGGTTCTCTGTAGATAAAAGAGGTGGAAGGGAACTGACTGGCAGGGGTCTTTACATATCTTGGTTTTGCCCAGGATGCAAGATGCCGCATTGTGTGCCGAATCTCTTCCTTGACCATGCCTATCTCGGTCATATAACCCTCTGTCTCAGATTTTCCAAGATCCTGATTCAGAGCACGAATGATATGGGATTCATTTTCATCTATCCATCTCAAAAGCTTTCTCAGATAAAAGAGACGGAACGCTGTCTTTTTTGTCTTTCCTGTCTTAAAAAACTCTTTCTGTTTTTTGATTAATCCTTGGTATCCCATTTCTGCTCCTTTCCAGCTGATCATCTTTGCATTTTTTCTTTTTTCGCTTCTCTGAGATACGGAATCTCTATCGGATCGATCGGGTCGATCGGACTTTCCACTTTCATCTTTTTGTGACGGCTTCTTCTTTTCAGAAGCTCACCGCCCTTATTATAAAACCAGAAGCTGTATACGAGCAGCTTATTTACTTTTCCGATCTTGTCTTTTACCGTCTTTTCGTAAAATCTGCCTCCGGCTTCCATGATCTTTCCTTTCCTGATCAAATCGATCAGTTCCGTCTCACAAGTGGCATATCCATCGATCAGCGTGTACGCCGTACTCACGCACTCTATCTTATGGGCATCACTTCCTCCGGTCCCCGGTTTTCCGTATTTTTTTGCGAACTTTACCGCCCCGGTGTTGGATTCCATCGACTCGCACGCATTGAACACTTCCACAAAATCAAACCTCTTGATCAACTCCGGAGATTTGTAAAACCGTTTTGTGTTCGTAAAACTTAAATACTTCTCCCCGCATGGATGAGCAGGTCCAAGAATTCCTCCGTTTTTGTGTACGAGATCGATAAGCATCGCCAGAGGCATTCCCCGCATTTCCAAAAGCCTCATTTTCCTTCCCTCCGGCATAATGACAAGAAAATGTCCCGCGTCGCGCGTATCATACTCTATGCCTTTAAACACAGCAAATTTTTCGTATTTCTTTCCTTTGATCTCTTGTTTCCAGTAACGGTAGCCATTGTACGTATCGTGGTCTGTGATTACCATCCCGTCAAAACCGTTGTCCATCAGTTTCTCGATATATTCTTCCAGCCCCACCTTGCTGTCGATCGAACCTTCTTTTACATGACAATGCATATCTATCTTCATATACAAGCCCCCTTTACTATAGGCTTATTATACCCTTTTGCCAGAAAACTAGCAATGCGATTCTCTTTTTTCTCAATTTTCATCTACTCTTGCGTTTCTGTCTCTTCATCAATATCCAAAACGCTTCTTGCACTCTCGATCTCAGACTCTACAGATTTTTTCTTCCGAATCTCTCCTGCCCTTTTTCTTTCAATTCTGGCAATCTTTCTGTATTCCACGATGTACTGAACTGTAATCCCAACTATCGCCAAAACAAGACAGGACAAATATAAAACTATCCTGTTTGATGGATCGATGAAAGCCGTGAGGGCCGCTCCCCCCATCACACTGCCAGCGATTCCTGTAACCGGTATAATAAGTGGATTTAAAAACACCGCAGTCAGGATCCCAAAGACGATGCCGACTGCTCCCCCGATGGCCCATACGATCCAGGATGGATCAGGGACGAGCAGAACGACGCTTCCTGCTGCCGTACACACTGCAAAGAAAAATGCTCCAAATCTCAGGAATACTGCCTCGAGAACGCACAGCACGATTCCCACAGCAGCGCTCACTCCCAGAAGGCTCATACCATCAAGCCCAAGGAACCAGCCAGCTGTAAATCCTCCTGCTATCCCGACAACCAGTCCCTGGATTCCAAACAAAACTCTCCTGCACTTTGCCCCTGCAAACAACATTAGGAGCGCCACTGCACCCAGTACAGCTCCAACCGGTATGCCCCTTTCTGATATCCAGCCAATAAGAGAAAAATCTTGTATCTCTGTCTCAAAAATCCGTTGTCCGATATTCTCCACAGTCTGTGTTATATAATCCATGCGCATCTCTCCTTTGTGCTTTTCTGCTTTAATCCTGTAAAATCATTGTAATACAAATCTCTGATATCCGCAATGCCAAAAAAAGCACTGTATCCCCGCACATGGGCCATACAGCGCTTTTTCCATATTTTTTTCCGATATTAAAATGCAACCTTTCCGGAATCGGTTCCGTTTACCACATAGTAAACTGCCGCTTCTTCCGGTTTTACATAAAGATTGATCTCTTTGATATCTCCGACCTTTTTCCCGGATGCCTTTGTCCAGTCTTTCTTCACTGCTGCGATCATTTCCTTTTGTTCTACTTCTTTTCCGAAATACTGAACATATGTTTTTACTTTAATTTCTTTTTTGGCCGGTTTTCTGCCCGGTTTCTTTGCCGTCTTTTCTTCTTTTTTTTCTTCTGCAGCAGCTTCTACTTCTTCTTTCTTTTCTTCCACTGCTGCCTTTACTTCTTGTGCAGCTTCGTGCATTTCTGCTTTTGCTGCTTCTGCTTTTGCAGTTACCTTAGCCAATGCTCTTTTCCTTGCCATGATAGATAATCCTCCTGATACTGAATGTTTGTCTCTAAAATTTACACATTCCCATGTCTTACCAAACTAGCTGCACAATATTATATCACATTTTTCTTAAAATGCAAGAAAACGCATCATCATCTTTCCGACGTGAATCTGTATGAAGTTGTCGTCTCGTAGACTTCTCCGGTCTTGCAGATCGGCGCCTCAAAATTTTCATGATGGATGGCATCCGGATAGTACTGTGTTTCAAAACAGACTGCCGCATGCTTTCCGTACGGCTTTTTCCCTTTTCCGCAAGATTCCTCCAAAGCATTGCTTGTATACATCTGCATTCCCGGAAGATCCGTAAAAACTTCCATCGTGATTCCTGTTACCGGAGATGTCGCTTCCGCCACTTTTTTATATTTTCCCCGGTTGTTCAGACACCAGTTGTGGTCATAACCTCCTCCAAAGCTAAGCTGTTCATCCTGCTCATCAATACCGCAGCCAATCGCTTTCTTTTCCCTGAAATCCATCGGTGTTCCATCCACAGAAATTTTTTCCCCTGTCGGAATCAGGGACGCACTGATTTTCGTGACAAAATCAGCATCAATCCACACTTCATGGTTCGTTACATCTTCCATTCCTTCGCCATTCAAGTTGAAATAGCTGTGATTTGTCATGTTGATGATCGTATCTTCAGACGTCACGCCACGGTAGGAGATTTTCACTTCGTTGTCCTCCGTGAGCGTATATGTAACTTCCATCCGAAGATCTCCAGGAAATCCCTGGTCTTTGTCAGGACTAAAAAGCGCAAACGTAACCGAATGAGAATTTTCTTTTTTCACTTCCCACAGTCTCTTATTATAAAAATCCGGTCCGCTGTGCAGATTGTTTCCATTCTCATTTTCTGCAAGCTCATATCTCTTTCCGTTCAGTTCAAAAGCCGCATCTGCGATCCGGTTGGCATTTCTTCCTACAATAGCCCCTAAAAATGACGTCCCCGCCTCATATCCCTGGGCGTCATCGTATCCGAGAACGACATCTTTTTCTTCTCCGTTCTTGTCTTTTACGATAACATTCACAAGGGCAGCCCCAAGATCTGTCACGGAAATCCTCATTCCATTTTCATTTTCCAGCGTGTAAAGTACAGCTTTTTTTCCGGAAGCTGTGTTTCCAAATTCTGTTTTTTTCATGTCTGCAACCTTCTGCCTTGCCGGCAGTCCTTTCTTCCACTGTTCTCTTTTCATTTTACATCAAAATCCTTTTTATGAAAAGGAGAAAGTCCTGCACCGCAGCGATGCTGCATTGCAGGACTTTCTGTTGATTTTCCGATCTATTTGCGATATGCAACGCTGTTCCAGCGAAGTTCGTTCTTCAGATTGCGGATCGTTGTATCTTTGTCGATATATACCGCTTCGATTCCCATCATAGCAGCCCAGTCTCCCATCTGTTCTGATGTCAGGTCATATGAAAATGCCGTGTGATGAGCACCTCCGCTTAAGATCCATGCTTCTGCCCCTGTCTCAAGATTCGGTTCCGGTGTCCAGAATGCAGTTGCTACAGGAAGTTTCGGCATCGGTTTTTCAGTCTTCTTGCAGTTCACATCGTTGATGATGAGGCGGAATCTGTCTCCCAGGTCGATCAGGGATGTCGCGATGGCCGGTCCTTCTTTTGATGTAAATACAAGTCTTGCCGGGTCTTCTCTGTCTCCCATAGACAGCGGATTTACTTTGATGCCGATCGGTCCTTCCGAAATGGACGGACAAACTTCCAGCATATGTGCCTGCAGGATTCCTTCTTTTCCAGGGACAAGATTATATGTATAATCTTCCATGAAAGATGTTCCTTTGGCGTCCTTCATTCCTTCTGTCATGATCTTCATGATACGGACCATAGCTGCTGTCTTCCAGTCTCCTTCTCCTCCGAATCCGTATCCTTTTTCCATCAGTCTCTGGATTGCCAGTCCCGGGAGCTGCTTCAGACTGCCAAGATCTCCGAAATGTGTGACGATAGCCTGATAGTTCTTTTCTTCCAGGAAACGTTCAAATCCGATTTCAATCTGTGCCTGCACTGCCACGTGCTTTTTAAATTCTTCCGGATCTCTTCCTTCCAGGAGGATATCATATTTGTCATAATATTCTTCCACAAGGGCATTTACGTCCCCCTCACTTACATCCTGAACTGCTTCTGCGATCTCATTGACCGGATATGCATCCACTTCCCATCCGAATTTGATCTGTGCTTCCACTTTATCGCCATCTGTTACAGCCACATTTCGCATATTGTCTGCGACTCTCATGACACGAACATGGCTGCTTTCAATGACACCGATAGCTGTCCGCATCCAGGATGCAATCTTTTCCTGTACTTTCACATCAGACCAGTGTCCAACAATGACTTTTCTCTCGATATCCATACGTGTAAAGATATGTCCAAATTCACGTCCGCCATGTGCAGACTGATTTTCATTCATGAAATCCATATCGATCGTATCATACGGGATCTCCTTGTTGAACTGTGTATGCAGATGAAGCAGCGGTTTTCTGTATTCCTGAAGTCCTAAGATCCAGGATTTTGCAGGGGAAAATGTGTGCATCCATGTGATAACGCCCGCACATGTTTCATCTGTGTTTGCTTCGTTGAAAGTCTTTCTGATGAGTTCATTTGTAATCAGCGTCGGTTTCCAGATGATCTCAAACGGAAGTACTCCGGATGCATTTAGTGCTTCCACAATCTTCTGAGAATGTTCTGCCACATGTGCAAGGCATTCATCTCCATACAGATCCTGTGATCCTGTACAGAACCAAAACTTGTAATCTTTTCTCTTTAACATATCGTTTCTCCTCCTTTATGATATATCATTTTTATTTTTGTCCGTAATATGCGCCTGCTCCGTGCTTTCTGTAATAATGTTTGTCCTGAAGCTCCTGCGGTGCCGGCTGAACTTCCGGATTGATCATCTCACATCTTGCCGCCATCTTCGCCACCTCTTCCAGGACAACTGCGTTGTGCACCGCCTCATGTGCATCTTTTCCCCATGTGAATGGGCCATGATTTTTGCACAGCACTGCCGGCATTGCCATGTACTCTTTGTCTTTAAAATGTTCTGCGATCAACACTCCTGTATTTTTTTCATACGCCTCTTCGATCTCTTCTTTCGTGAGATTTCTCACACACGGAATTTCACCGTACATATAGTCCGCATGGGTCGTTCCATAACACGGGATCCCTCTGCCAGCCTGAGCCCAGCTTGTCGCCCACGGCGAATGTGTATGTACGATCCCACCCATGTCCGGAAAATTTCTGTAAAGTTCCAGATGGGTCGGTGTATCGGATGATGGGCGCATTGTACCTTCCACCTGATTTCCGTCCAGATCCAGCACTACCATGTCTTCCCATGTCAGTTTGTCGTAATCCACACCGCTTGGCTTGATCACGAACAGTCCGCTCTCTCTGTCGATCCCGCTTACATTCCCCCACGTAAATGTCACAAGACCATACTTTGGCAAAAGCATATTTGCTTCATATACTTCCCTTTTTAACTGTTCCAGCATTCTTTCGTCTCCTCCTTTTCAGATATTTGTGATGACCTTTACCGAATTTCTCATGATCAGTTTCGGCTTTAGTTCCACTGATTCCACGCCTTCATTGCCGCGGATCCTTTCAAGTATCTTTTCTCCTGCCACTTTTCCAAGCTCACGGATCGGATTTTCCGCTGAGGTAAACGGAATCTCACAGAATCGTGCGAGATCGGAGTTATCAATCCCGGCAATAGACAAGTCTTCAGGTATCCGGATTCCCTGTTCCATACAGATTCCCACGAGTTTATTCGCCACCTCGTCGTTATAGCAGACACAGGCAGTACAGTTTCGGATCCTTCGCAAAATCCTTCCACAGTCTTCTCTCATACCTTCCAACTCATCGGAATCGATCCATATAATCTGTTTCCCTTTGACTTTGATATCTGCCTCCATAAGAGCTTCGACATATCCGGCATACCGCGCATGTCCCTGACCATCGTCCGCCTTGAAAATGCCCGCAATTTTCATATGTCCGCAATCCAGGAGGTGCTGTGTGACCATCTTTCCGGCCATCTTGTCATTGAGGCTCACATGAGGGATCCGAAGTTCCTTGTAGAAGCTATTGATAAAGATAACCGGAATTCCCATCTGTTCCAGCTCCTGGTACAATGCAAGATTCGGATTCGGAATTCCGCTCTTTGTCGTCTCTGCTATCAGCCCGTCGATGGATTTATCCTTGATGAAGCTTTTGAGGATCATCCTTTCTTTTTCAATCGCATTGTTCGTGGCGGCAATCTGAAGCGTATAGCCTGCATCGGAAATGACTTTTTCCATCTCTTTTACGATCAATGGAAAGATATAGATGTCCAGATAAGTACACATGACCGCGATGCGCATCGTCTCCTGCTTCTGTTTTCTCCGGATCTCAATATACGTTCCGCTTCCCCTTATACTTCTCGTGATCTTCTCTTCTTCCAGAACAGCAAGCGCTCTCCTTACTGTCTGCCGGCTAACGGAAAATTGTTTCTGCAGCACACTCTCTGATGGGAGTTTGTCCCCTTGTTTCAGCCGTCCCGCGTGCATCTCTCCTTTGATCCATGCCACGACCTCTTCATATTTCTTCTGCATCCACTTCTCAGCCTCTCTTTCCTTATATTTAAACTATATCCCATAACACCTGTTAATACAAGTTGGAGTCTTATCCAAATTTGTCTTTGACCTTTTGTCTGTATTTCTGAAGTTGTATTGTTTTTTATCGTCTCACTTCATACATATTTTCTGCATTCATTTTTACCAAAAGAAAAAAAGTGCATTTTCATATAACGAAAACACACTTTTTTCTTTCATTTCATTTTTATCTCTGTTTTTTCCAGCTATTTCAGATGATCCACCGCTGCCCGCTCAATAGCGAACCCTTCTTTGTAACGTTCGATAAATGCATCGAATCCGTCCACGTCTTCTTTGTCCGGCTGCATTTCTTCTCCTGTCTCGCCTGCAAAAACTTTCTCGTTCAGATAATGATCCAGGCTTTCTCCTTCTGCTTTCTGTATCATATAAGAGGCAAGAAGGGCGATACCCCATGCTCCTCCTTCACCCGCTGTCTCCATGACAGAAACAGGGACATCGATGGCACCCGCCATAATCTTCTGACCTACGCCTTTCGTCTTGAAAAGTCCCCCATGTCCATAGATCTTATCAAGCTTTACACCTTCTTTTTTCAGAAGGATGTCCATACCTACTTTCAAGGCTCCAAGGGCAGTATACAAGTGTACTCTCATAAAATTTGCGAGGTTAAAATGGCTGTCCGGTGTTCTCACAAAAAGAGGTCTTCCTTCTTCAAACCCTGTGATATGTTCGCCCGAGAAGTAGTTGTACGCAAGAAGTCCTCCGCAATCCTTCTCTCCCTCAAGGGCTTTTCTGTAAAGAGTTCCATAAAGTTCGTTCATATCGGCCTTGATTCCGAATGCATCCATAAACTCACGGAACACATTTACCCATGCATTCAGATCGGATGTGCAGTTGTTGCAGTGTACCATGGCCACAAGATCTCCTGACGGAGTTGTCACAAGATCAATCTCAGGATACACGGAAGACAGTTCTTTTTCCAGCACCACCATAGCAAAAACGCTTGTCCCGGCAGACACATTTCCTGTCCTTCGGGCTACACTGTTTGTTGCAGCCATACCTGTACCGGCGTCGCCTTCCGGCGGGCACATCGGAATCCCGGCCTCAAGAGTTCCTGTCGGATCAAGAAGTCTTGCTCCTTCTTCCGTGAGGATACCTGCCTCTTCCCCTGCCGTCTTCACATCCGGAAGCAGCTCTGCAAGATGCATGTCGTATCCTTTTTGTTTTGCAGCTTCATCAAACTGTGCGATCATCGTTTTATTGAACCGGCCGGTTTCGATATCAATCGGAAACATTCCGGATGCTTCCCCTACTCCGAGCACTTTCTGCCCTGTCAGTTTCCAGTGGATGTATCCTGCCAGTGTGGTAAAGAACGTCACATTTTTTACGTGTTCTTCGCCATTTAGCATTGCCTGGTACAGGTGCGCGATGCTCCATCTCTGCGGGATATGGTAGCTGAAAAGCGCTGTCAGCTTTTCTGATGCCTCTTCCGTTATCGTATTTCTCCATGTACGGAACGGCACAAGGAGATTGTTGTCCTTATCAAATGCCATATAGCCGTGCATCATGCCGCTGAATCCGATTGCCCCAAGCCTGTGCACATCCACGCCGTACTTTTCTTTGACATCCTGAACCATATCCCGATAGCTTGCCTGCACACCATTCCAGATATCGTCCAAAGAATATGTCCAGACACCGTTCTCATATCTGTTTTCCCACTCATGGCTTCCGGATGCTATCGGAGCATTGCAGTCATCGATCAAAACGGCCTTGATTCTTGTAGAACCAAGCTCGATCCCAAGAACTGCCTTTCCCGATTCAATGATGTTTTTTATCCTGCTGATATCCACGCTCATTTTCCTTCCTCCTTCTAGTCTGCACTTTTGTGTTATTATACCATTTCCTGTTCTCTCTCAGCAAGAATTCCTGTGCAATATGACCGTTTTCGTACAAATGCTGGAAAATGAGGACAGATATCACTCCAAGTTGTATTTTCTATTCTTCTACTTTCCCATATTTTTTCCGTATTACCAACAATACGAGCATCATCAGGATGATCCCTGCCGGCAGTGCGATCCATGCTGTCTGCACAAATCCGGCAATGATATAAGTCACAAAGCTGACAGATGCGACCGTGACAGCATATGGGAGCTGGGTGGAAACATGATTTACATGGTTGCACTGTGCCCCTGCCGAAGACATGATTGTTGTGTCCGAAATCGGAGAACAGTGATCTCCGCACACAGCTCCTGCCATACATGCTGATATAGAAATGATCATCAACGTTGGATTGGAATTTTCAAACACCGCTACAACAATCGGGATCAGGATGCCAAATGTCCCCCAGCTTGTCCCTGTTGCAAATGCCAGGAAGCACCCGATCAGGAAAATAATGGCCGGCAGAAAATTCATGAATCCTCCCGCCGATGACTTGACAAGTTCAGACACAAATACATCCGCCCCCAGAGTATCTGTCATAGCCTTTAGAGACCATGCAAATGTGAGTATCAAAATGGCTGGAACCATGGCTCTGAATCCGTCCGGGATACAGTCCATACATTCCCGGAAACGAAGCACCCGGCGGACTGAATAAAGGGCAATCGTAATGATCAGTCCAAAGAAGCTTCCAATAGCAAGTCCTTCCGAAGCAACGCACTGTGAAAATGCCGTCACAAAATCTGTCCCGCTGAAAAATCCGCCTGTGTATATCATTCCGATGACACAGCAAACTACAAGGGCCAGAACCGGGAACACAAGATCTATCACTTTCCCTTTTACATTTTCCTTCTTCTCGGATTCAGCATCCGCATAAGGACGATCCGGAGTCGTGTAGATATCACCTTTAACCGCATTCAGCTCATGCATACGCATCGGTCCGTACTCTATTTTCATGACTGTGATCGCTACCATCATTACAATTGTAAGGAGGGCATAAAAATTGTACGGGATCGCCTGAATAAAGATAGCAAAGCCATCTTTTCCTTCGACGTAGCTGGATACTGCAGCTGCCCAGGAAGAGATCGGGGCGATAATGCAGACCGGAGCCGCTGTAGAATCGATCAGATAGGCAAGCTTAGCTCTGGAAATATTATGTCGGTCTGTGACCGGACGCATCACGCTCCCAACTGTCAGACAGTTAAAATAGTCGTCGATAAAGATCAGGACTCCCAAAATAATTGTGACGAGCTGCGCGCCCACTCTCCCTTTGATCTTTCCTCCTGCCCATTCGCCAAATGCGGCGGATCCTCCGGCTTTGTTCATCATGCTGACGATGACGCCGAGGATCACAAGGAATACCAGAATTCCCACGTTGGCCGAATCCGTTAATACTTTGACGATCCCCCCATCCAGCACATGTTTGACTGTTCCTTCAAAACTGAAGTCCGCAGCAAAAATACCGCCCACTAGGATCCCAATAAAAAGGGAACTGTACACCTCTTTCGTGATCAGGGCTAGTCCGATCGCTACCACCGGCGGAATAAGTGACCAAAACGTCGCATACATATCCGGCTTTACAGTTTCTCCATCGCCTGCAAAAACTGTCACGGAAAAAGCCGCTGTCATCATAAAAAGCAAAAACAGGCTGCCTAAAACTCTTCTTTTAGTTTTTCTCATCTTCTTTTCTCCTCCCATTCTCTTTTGAAGTCTGTTTTTGAAAACAAAGTGGATTTTCCCACTTTAACTCCCCACCTCCCTGCTGCACTTTCTGTATGACATCATTCAAAAAGCCGTGAGCATGCAGAAAGACACACTCACGGCTTCATTACGATCCAAGCCTATGATAGCGCTCCACATCCGTGACAGTCCGCCGCATATTCTGCGAGCGGCCCAGACAGCTTTCTCACGGCCTCGAAATCTGTCTTCGGCAGTTTCCCCTTTCTGTTTTGCAGATGGTCCGTCTGAAGCAAAACATACTGATGAAAACCGCGCCTCTATCATTTCTCATTTTTCTTTTCTTAATTACAGAATCATTATTGTCCTCTCCTGATAAGACAGGTGGAAGTTTTTTTAGCATATCACACTTTTCAGCGGGCTACAAGCACTTTTTTCCCGTCAAGCACAGCTTCTTTCAAACTGTCATTCTCATACGCGAGCTTCAGGGAAAAGAAAGGTGCGTCTTTCGCGATAAGATTGAAAAAGATCTTATCTCCTTCCCAGAGATTCAGATTCAAAACCTCTTCTTTCCGAATCCACTCCAGAGTGCCTTCTCCACATTCTTTCAATTCCCCTTCAAATTTATCTGCCGTGTACAGGCAGATATACTCCGGATCCTGCTTGTCACAGATGAATGTCAAAATTCCACGGAATTTCCATGAAGTTATCAAAAGTCCGGTCTCTTCTTTGGCTTCCCGGATAAGACATTCCTCCGGGCTTTCACCGTACTCAAATTTTCCGCCGATACCAATCCATTTATCTTGATTGACGTCATTTTTTTTCTTTACCCGGTGCAGCATCAGATAAGAATCGTCCTTTTCAATATATCCAAGCGTGGTCATCTGTACTTTAGGCATATTTACTCTCCTTACTATTTGATATCAAAGCTTTCTTAAGATATATTATTATTTTTATAGAAATATATTTTTATAAATAGAAACTTTTTTATTTCTTATTCCTGCAGCTTTGCAATCCCCTTTGCCAAAACCTTTACATCATCAAGAATGTAGTCGAAAGCTCCTGCTTTGTAAAGATTGATAAGGATCATACCGATCGGAACAGCCAGTATCATTCCAAGCAGCCCTCCCAGCTTATATCCAAAGTACAGGAGAAAGAGCGTGACAAGCGGGTTGAGTCCAACACTGTCCCCAACCAGTTTCGGCTGTATGATCTGCCTGACAAGCTGTGTCACGCCATAAAGGATAAAAAGTCCGATGGCTTCCCTGTAGTCACTTGTAAATATCTGATAAAGCGCCCACGGGATCAGAGCTGTCCCTGTACCAAAAAAAGGAAGAAAGTCCAGAAAGGCGATCAGCACTGCCAAGAGAAGAGCATACTCCACTTTCAGGATAAAAAATCCGGCCAGCAATATCAGTCCTACAACTGCCATGATCTTAAACTGGGCCTTAAAATATCCTCCCACAGCGTACTTTAAATTGTAAATTACCATAGACATTCTTTCCTGTACAGCCTTTGGAGCGATTTTTTTGCTCCACTGGATAACCTCCTCACGCTGGGCGATAAAGAAATAGGCAGCTACAAGCGTCACGATAACTGCAACCAGAATACTGGGAATCCTCTTTACCACATTCCCTGTCACTTGCATAGCCGGATTTCCTATACTTCCGATCAGCTTGCCGATCTCCTCGTCCATGTTTGACACAAGGGAGTTCCAGCCCGTCTGCACACCTTCCGGCAGCATACGGTAGATTCCCTGGAATTTATCTCCAATCTCCCTAAGTCCAATTTCCAAATCCTGGTAAAGATCCGGTGCATTGCTGATTACCATCTGAATTTCCCGGACAAGCTTGCTCA
This sequence comes from Sellimonas caecigallum, assembly GCF_019754295.1. Lineage (GTDB taxonomy): Bacteria > Bacillota > Clostridia > Lachnospirales > Lachnospiraceae > Sellimonas > Sellimonas caecigallum. The sequence goes on from NZ_VIRV01000004.1 coordinate 93,376, forward strand.
CGCCCCAATATCCAAGTCCTGCCACTGCTCCGATTGCAAAGATCATGATAAGAGCCGATCCAAGCTTTTTCTTGATCTTCAGCCTTCTCTCGAGCCATCCGGCAAGCGGATATGCCAGAAAGGCAATAAACCATCCAATCACAAATGGCATAAAATATGTCAGTGCCTTGATGCCGATCACAAGGAATAAAACTGTTCCAAGCAAACTGAAAAACAAGCTGGCAGCAACTTTCCAATAAGGTCTTTCTCCCTCTTTCTTTTTCTCCGGTTCCATACGGTTATTCCTCCCCGTCCTCTTTTCCAAACACTTCTCTGTCAACAAACTGCCAGATTTCATCTCTTCCCTGTTTTGTCTGTGCAGAGAACGGTATAATGGTAGTGCCGTTTACAAGCCCCAGGCCTTGTCTGAGAACCTTAAGCTGCTTTTGTATCTGGCTTTTCTTTATTTTGTCCAGTTTTGTGGCAATGATAACCGGCTGATATCCCTGATTCAAAATCCACTCATACATCATCTTGTCATTGGCTGACGGATCATGCCGGATGTCGATCAGGAGGAAGACTGCTCTCAATTGTTTCGACTCATGCAAGTAACGTTCAATCATCTTGCCCCACGCGATCTTCTCCTTTTCGGATACTTTGGCATATCCATATCCTGGCAGGTCTACAAGGTAAAGCTCCTGATTGATGTTGTAAAAGTTGATCGTCTGGGTTTTTCCTGGTGTTGCTGAAATCCTGGCCAGAGATTTTCTGTTCATGAGCGCATTGATGAGAGAAGACTTCCCTACGTTTGATTTCCCTGCAAATGCAATCTCCGGTTTTTCGTTTTCTGGGAGTCTGCTTGTGATTCCGCATACCGTCTCAAGCTCAACATTCTTTATGACCATTTTTTTCCTCCTTACTATTTCTGAACAAGACTGTACCGCAGCACTTCTTCCATCCGGAAGACATACTTAATGTCCAGTCCTTTCGTAATTTCCTGGGAAATCTCTTCCACATCCTTCTCGTTTTCTGCTGGGACAATCACTCGTTTCATTCCTGCATTTTTTGCCGCCAGGAGCTTTTCTTTCAGCCCGCCGATCGGAAGTACTCTGCCACGAAGCGTGATCTCGCCTGTCATCGCCACATCTGCCCTTACTTTGATATCTGCAACTGCGGAAAGAATCGCGGTCGCCATCGTGATCCCTGCCGATGGTCCGTCTTTTGGAACAGCTCCTTCCGGAATATGCACATGAATATCATGTTCCTCAAAAAAGTCTTCCGGGATACCATATTCTCCACTGACTGAACGAATATAACTGATCCCTGTCTGGGCTGATTCTTTCATCACATCCCCCATCTGTCCTGTCAGCATCAGTTTTCCTTTTCCTGGGAGAACATTGACTTCTATCTGAAGGGTATCGCCGCCAACACTTGTCCATGCAAGTCCCCGCACAATTCCCACTTCATCTTTCTCATTGGCCATCTGGTACCTGTATTTTTCTTTTCCGAGATATTTAGAAAGATTCCGCTCTGTAACTCGAATGCTCTTTTTCTTTGTCTCCAATATTTCCCTTGCCGCTTTCCTGCACACATCACTCAATGTTCTCTCCAGATTTCGGACACCTGCCTCTTTCGTATAATATCGTATCATTCTGCGAAGCGCGCCATCTGAGACAGACAGAAGCCCTCCGGAAAGTCCATGGCCTTCAATCTGTTTTTCAAGCAGATGTTCTTTTGCAATATGAAATTTTTCATTTTCCGTATAGCTGGATACCTGGATCACTTCCATTCTGTCAAGAAGCGGTCTCGGAATCGTCTGGAGTGTGTTGGCTGTTGTCACGAAGACGACTTCCGAAAGATCTAAAGATACTTCGAGGTAGTGATCACGAAATTTTTTATTCTGTTCTCCATCCAACACTTCCAAAAGTGCGGAAAAAGTATCTCCTCTGTAATCTGTGCTGACTTTGTCTATCTCATCCAGGAGAAGCACTGGATTTTTCACTCCTGCCTTTCGGATTCCATCGGCAATTCTGCCCGGCATCGCCCCAACATACGTTTTGCGGTGTCCTCGTATTTCTGCTTCATCACGGATTCCCCCAAGCGAAATGCGTACATACGGCCTTTTCAGCGCCTCGGCAAGAGATTGGGCGATAGACGTCTTTCCTGTACCAGGAGGACCTGCCAGACAAAGAATCGGCGTTCCACTCTGCTTTGTAAGACTGTGAACAGCCAAGTAATCCAGCACCCGCTCCTTTACCTCCCACAATCCATAATGTTCTGCCTCCATAACTTCTTTCGCGTGGTCGATATCTGTGTATTCCGGGGCCTTTTTGTCCCACGGCATCTCCAGCATCGTCTCAATATATGTACGGATAACCCCCGATTCGGACGGATTATTTCCGATATTACGGAAACGCCTGATCTCTTTTTCTATCTTCTCTTTTATTTCTTTCGGGGCTTCCAGGCTTTCTGCCTGTCTCTCAAATTCTTCCGCATCAGAAAGAGGCCCGTCCTCTCCCAGCTCTTCCCGGATATACTTCATCTGTTCCCGCAAGATATATTCTCTCTGGTTCTTATCGATGCGCTCCTTTACATTGCGGTCAATCTCATCACGAATATCAACTTCCTTCGCTTTCTCTTCAAGCTTGGACGCCACGAGGTAATACCTCTCCAATGGCTCTTTACCATCGAGAATCTCCTGCAGTTCATCAGGAGAAAAATGTACGTTTGCCGCAATCTCATCCACCATCTGATAGACATCCTCTGTCTTTTCGATCTCCATCATAATGCCAAGAGGAATCTGTCTTGTCTTTTCTCTGTACTCTTCCAGGCAATGGATAAGGACCTCTTTCATCCCTTCTTCTGTGATATCATCCGGCAATTCCGGCCTTTCCTCTTCCGGAAAAGAGATTTCCGCTTCCCAAAATTCCCCCAAATCATGCATCGCGCTCAAAATTCCTCTTTTTTTGCCGTACACCATGACGCGCAGTGAGCTGCCTGATTTGTGTTCGATCTGTTTTACTTCGGCGAGAACCCCTGCCCTGTACATATCCTTGATAACCGGCTCTTCCATCTCTTCATCCTTTTGACGGACGAGAAAGATCTGCTGGTCATTCAGCATCGCATTTTTTATTCCCTGAGCGGATTTTTCTCTGCCGATATCAAACTGTGCTACCATACCAGGAACGACCGTCAGCCCTCTCAATGGTATCATTGGTATTTGTCTCTTGTATTCTGTCATATTTTCCTCCATATAAAGCGAGCAAGTGCAGGTAAACACTTACCTGCACTCCTTCGCGTAGTCTGCTGTCTGTACAGACTTGTTATGCACTTTCAGATTCTGTCTCTATATGCTCCGTCTTTGGAAGCCCCGTTCCATCCACAACTTCTTTTGTGATGATGCAGGTTTTCAGGCTCTCATCTGACGGTGCCCTATACATGATGTCCATCATAATATTTTCCATGATAGCACGCAGCCCTCTTGCCCCTGTCTTCCGTGCAATTGAGCGGTCTGCGATCGCCTCGAGGGCAGCCGTATCAAATTTCAGATCTACGCCATCAAGCTCGAGAAGTTTCTGATACTGCTTCACAATGGCACTCTTTGGCTCTGTCAATATCTTGATCAGGGCGTCACGATCCAGGGATTCGAGAGCCACAACGACAGGTACACGGCCCACGAACTCCGGAATCAACCCGTATTTTACAAGATCTTGAGGAAGAACCTGATTCAAAAGCCGATCAAGATTGTCTTCGTGTTTGGAAGCAATGTCTGCGTTGAATCCAATAGATTTCTGATCGATCCGCTTTTCGATGATCTTATCAATCCCTTCGAAAGCACCTCCGCATATGAACAGGATATTGGACGTATCGATCTGATACAGTTCCTGATGCGGATGTTTTCTGCCTCCCTGAGGAGGAACAGAAGCAATCGTCCCCTCTACAATCTTCAGGAGAGCCTGCTGCACACCTTCTCCAGATACATCCCTTGTTATGGATGGGTTTTCAGACTTTCTCGTGATCTTGTCAATCTCATCTATATAAATAATACCATACTCTGCCTTTTCAATATCTCCGTCCGCCGCCTGAATGATCTTGAGAAGAATGTTTTCTACATCTTCCCCGACATACCCGGCCTCTGTAAGTGTTGTGGCGTCCGCGATGGCAAACGGTACATTCAGTACTTTTGCAAGCGTCTGCGCAAGCAATGTCTTTCCGCTTCCGGTTGGTCCGAGCATCAGAATATTGCTTTTCTGCAGTTCCACGCCAAGGTCTTTCTCCGCTTTTATCCGTTTGTAATGGTTATAAACAGCTACGGAAAGTACTTTCTTGGCTTCTTCCTGTCCGATCACATAATCATCCAGGAAACTTTTTATTTCCTCCGGCTTTAGCAGATTGATATCTGCAAGCCCGCTGTTTTCATTTTCATACTCGAATTCTTCTTCTATAATCTCAGCGCAGATCTCGATACACTCATCACAAATATAAGCTCCATTCGGGCCTGCGATCAATTTTCTGACCTGGGACTGCGTCTTGTTACAGAAGGAACATCTCACTACATCTTCTTTTAAAGCCATTCTCGCACCTCATCTATTATACTTCCCGGTTTTCTGAACTTCTTAATCAGAAACACGGAAAGGGGATGCCCCATCCGGGGACAGCCCCTGTTTCTTTTACCGGCTCGTGATGACCTCATCAATTAAACCGTATTCCTTTGCTGCCTCTGCAGACATAAAGTTATCTCTGTCTGTATCTTTTTCGATGGTCTCCAATGTCTGCCCTGTATTTGCTGCCAGAATCTCATTGAGTTTCCGGCGGGTTTTCAGAATATGTTCCGCTGCAATCTGGATCTCTGTCGCCTGTCCCTGTGCACCGCCGAGCGGCTGATGGATCATGATCTCCGCATTCGGAAGCGCCAGTCTTTTTCCTTTTGTCCCGCCGGACAGCAGGAAAGAGCCCATACTTGCAGCCATGCCAATACAGATCGTGGACACATCACATTTAATGTACTGCATCGTATCATATATAGCAAGGCCTGCTGTCACAGAACCTCCTGGACTGTTGATGTACAGATTGATGTCTTTGCCTGGATCTTCCGCCTCCAGAAACAGAAGCTGAGCTACGATCACACTCGCAGAAGCATCGTTCACTTCTCCGTCCAGGAAAATGATCCTGTCTTTCAAAAGTCTTGAATAAATATCATAGGACCGTTCTCCGCGGCTTGTCTGTTCAATGACATAAGGTACTAAACTCATGTAATATGCCTCCTTATATTTGCCTCTTATTCTTCTACCGCATTATCTGTAAGGAATGTAACAGCTTCCTGAACAGCCATGTCCAGCTTCATCTGTTCTTTTTCCTTTTCTCCCATAAATTCTTTCAGCTTGTCAGCTTCCATCTTGTAAGCATCTGCCATCTTCTGGATTTCTTCGTCAAGCTTTTCATCGCTGATCACGATGTTTTCCGCCTTCACGATTGCTTCCAGAACAAGTCTTGTCTGGATTCTCTTTAATGCCTGCGGCTTTAATTCTTCCTGCATCTTTTCTGCTGTCATTCCTGTGAACTGGAAGTACTGTTCTACAGAAAGTCCCTGCTGGCTCAGTCTCTGCGCGAAGTCATTTGCCATCTGTCTTACTTCTGTATCGATCATTGCATCCGGAATGTCCATCTGTGCATTTGCAACAGCTTCTTCTACCGCTTTGTCTTCCTGCTTTCTCTTTCCTTCAGCGATCTTCTGTTCTTTGATCTTTGCTTTTATGTCTGCCTTGAGTGCATCCAGTGTATCGAACTCAGAAATCTCTGATGCGAACTCGTCATCCAGTTCCGGAAGCTCTTTTGTCTTGATCTCGTGTACTGTACATTTGAACACAGCTTCTTTTCCTGCAAGCTCTGCTGCATGGTATTCTTCCGGGAATTTAACCTGTACTTCTTTTTCTTCCTCCAGGTTTGCTCCGATGAGCTGTTCTTCGAATCCAGGGATAAATGCTCCGGATCCGATCGTCAGCGGGTAGTTTTCTCCTTTTCCGCCTTCGAACGCCTCTCCGTCAACAAATCCTTCGAAATCAAAAACGATTTCGTCTTTGTCCTGAACCGGACGGTCTGTCACAGATACTGTTCTTGCATTCTTTTCCTGTTCTTCAGCAAGTTTTGCATCGATCTCTTTCTGTGTCACACGGTTAGAGATCTTTTCCACTTTTAATCCTTTGTATTCGCCTAATGTTACTTCCGGTTTCAGAGCAACTTCAGCTGTGAAAATGAACGGTTTGCCCTTTTCGATCTGCACGATATCGATCTTCGGCTGAGACACGATATCCAGCCCTTCCTCATCGTACACTTTTCCGTATGCATCCGGGATCAGCTTATTTGCTGCATCATCATAGAATACTTCCGGTCCATACATCTTTTCGATCATCTGGCGCGGCACTTTCCCTTTTCGGAATCCCGGGATACTGATGTTCTTTTTCTGTTTCAGATATGCTCCCTGGAGTGCTTTTTCCAGTTCTTCAGCGGAAACTTCAATGGTAAGTTTCGCCATATTGTGTTCCAGTTTCTCTACTTGTAAACTCATTTACATTTCCTCCTAATTCTTGTCGTATATGCGAAAAGTCGGCAGACTTATCTACATTACACTCATTTCATGAGTATATCATATAACTCTCAAGATTTCCAGCCCTTACATCACGTTTTTCCTATTTTCCGGCACAGAAATCCCTCTTTCTACTGGTTTAATTCATCAATACCAAGAAGCCGCTCTGTCAGTTTCGTGAAATCCTTTTCATCCACAGAGTAAACATTGCTGCTGTCTCCGGTCACTCTGAGAATAACTGTCTCTTTTCCCAAATATTTCATGTTCAGATAACACTCCTCCAGAAGAGAATAAGCCTGATAGAGATAGTCGTTCTGCATCTGTGACTGGATTTCTTCCTCTGTCCCCTCGTATCCGCCATTTTGCGCACTTTTCTCGATGTCCTCGGACAGTTCCTTCAATTTTTCCACATAGGTTGGGAAGATATCAACCGGTTGGATTTCCACGGACACATCGTATTCTTTGTCTCCCGTTTTCTCCGATTTCTTCACATCATATTTCATAACGGAAAAAATCTCCTTTACCAACACCACATATTCATACACCGTGTAATCGCTTACCTCTTCATATCCCTCTGTCAGATAAGACAAGACAAAGTTTTCCACATTGCTTTCGTAATCCTGTTTGATCTCATACTCCGATACTCCCATGATTCTTGCCGCGTCAGCGAATTCTCCCTGGAACCGCTCGTCCAGAACTGCTCGGACATATCCCGCAGCGTCGAAATCTCCGCCACATGCTGACAAAAACAGAAAAAACGCGAGGATAACTGAGAAAATTCTTGTTTTTTTTGTCATGGACACCTCCTGATGTCTTTTCTTTTTCATCCTTCTATGTCGTATACAGGATGGCTTGTCTGATCTCATCCGCCTTTTCTTTTCCGCTTAGAATTTCTACAAGTCTTAATGAAAAATCGAGTGCTCCACCGACTCCGCTCCCTGTAATAATCTTTCCGTCACAGACAACAGGTGCATTTTGACAGATAGCTCCTTTCTCCTTGAGAAGCTCTCTCCTGCACGTGTGGCATGTAGCCTTTTTCCCGTCCAGAAACCCAAGTTCTGCCAAGATACCCGGCGCCGCACAAATCGCTGCCACATATTTTTTCTCTTCATTGAATCTTCTCAGTATTTTACAAAGTCCACTATGCCTGCGGAGATGATCCGCTCCCGGCAGTCCGCCAGGCAAGACGAGAAGATCCTGATCTTCAAAGTCCATATCCTCAAACACCTGATCCGTCTTCATTTCTATCCCGTGAGAAGAAAGAATCCACGGTCTTCCCATCACGGAAACGGTCGTCACATCCACTCCGCCTCTTCTTAACATATCAACAGCCATAAGGCCTTCTACTTCTTCCGTTCCGTCTGCAAAAAATACACATGCTTTTTTCAATCTGTGATCCTCCTTTCCTGAACTGACTTGATTCTAGCAGACTCCTTACAAAATTGCAATATTTGCAGGATTTTTGCTTGTCGTGCCCTACTCCTTACCTTATAATCTACACTGTAGGAGCCAATTTGCTATTATAAGGAGGCTATTTATGGAAATCGAACGCAAATATACTATCCAGGACCTTTCTTTACTTCCATTCGATCTGGAAAAATGTCCGTACCACGAAATGGAACAAGGGTATCTCTCCACCAGCCCGGTTGTCAGGATTCGCCGCTCGGATAACGACTTTATCCTGACTTATAAATCAAGCGGTATGATGGTGCGGGAGGAGTACAATCTTCCCCTTACGCAGTCATCCTATGAACATCTCAAAACCAAGATTGACGGCCGTCTCATCTCGAAACGCAGGTATCTGATTCCTTTGGAGGATGGGCTTACCGCAGAGCTTGATGTCTTTCAGGATGATCTTGCACCTCTCATCATTGTAGAAGTAGAGTTTCCAACAAAAGAGATGGCGGATGTTTTTACCCCACCGTCCTGGTTTGGGGAAGACGTTACCTTTTCTCCTTTATATCACAACAGTACATTGAGCCAGCTTCCGTAGAGGCAACGTTCTGTTTCTTTTGTTTATTTTGCTATGATTCGTCACATATCCGACAATTTTTCACAGAAATTGTTATACTATTTCTAAAAATTGGAGGTATGCTATGGCGAATTTACAGCTTGCAAAGAATCTTAAGACACTTCGTGAAAAACACAATTTAACACAGGTCGATGTAAGCCGTATGCTGAATATCTCCAGGCAGGCATACTCTAATTACGAGCGCGCTGTACGCGAGCCAGACTTGACAACACTCATCTATTTTTCTGAATTTTATAAAATCACATTGGATGAGCTTATCCTTGGAAATCCTGGCAGCAGTCAGATCCGCGAGACTTTTCTCCCTTACGCGGAAGTGAAAGATCCTGTAACCAATCATTCTGTTTTTGTAAGCCAGGAGGAGCTTGAACTGATCATGGGCTACCGAAAGCGCAGTGTCGACGACCAAAGAATCATAAAACGGTTTCTTGATCTGGAACCGTAATAAAAAATAGGCTTCGCCTATTCAACTCCCCTGCCCCTCAATCATGAGGGGTTAGGGGTTTCCTTTTGTTACGTTTTCCTGCATAATAGTCTTATGAATGTCTTACAAAAAATCTTTCTTGACCATTATGAAGAAATTTTATATACTCTCCATCCTAGAAATACTGAGGTGGAAAATATCGATAAGATGATCAACTGCGGCGTTCCTTCTTTTGGCGGTGCTATGTACGCCTGCACTCACTGTGGGAACCTCAAGTTTGTCCCTTTTCGCTGTCACAGCCGCTTTTGTCCCACCTGTGGCAATAAATATGCCATGGAGCGCACTACCAGCATGTCCTTTAAGCTCGTCAATGTCCAGCACCGTCATTGTGTTTTTACCATTGATGAGAATCTCCGCAACTTTTTTCTTCAGGATCGCTCTCTCCTGAACTGTCTCTTCCATTCCGTCTCCAGTGTCATTTCCCGTATGTTTTTCAAGCTCAACCGCGCCAAACATTTCACTCCCGGATATATCATGGTCCTCCATACTTTTGGCAGAGATCTTAAGTGGAATCCTCACATCCACTGTCTTCTTTCTGAAGGCGGTTACAGTGATGACGGCTTCTGGCGTCATGTCAAACATTTCAACTATAACTATCTCCGTAATGCGTTCCGCACCGCTCTGCTCAATGAACTGGAAGACAGGATCGGTCCCTCTTTCAAAAAAGTGAAAGCCCAATGTTACACCCGGCATAAACAGGGCTTTTATGTCCATGCCAAACCCAATCTTTGTGATCCCAATGTCGTTGCGAAATACATTGGGCGCTACCTTGGCAGACCCGTTATCGCTACCTCCAGGATTGACCGCTATGATGGAGATACCGTTACTTTCCACTATAACCGCCATGAAGATGATCAGTATGTGGAAGAAACCTTACCTGTCATGGATTTCATCAAACGTCTCATCCGTCACATCCCGGAAAAACATTTTAAAATGATCCGCTACGGCGGTCTGTATGCAAGACATCGCAAGATGGATTCGAAACTGCACCGTGTCATTTCAAAAGAAAAACACAGGATCTACCGCAGTTTCACTCAATGGAGGACTTGCATCCTCCTCTCCTTCGGTTATGACCCTCTGCATTGTCCGAATTGTAATCATAAAATGGAGCTTCTTGAGCTCTATTACAACCACAAGCGCGTACCTCTCGAAGAACTGTACGAGAAAGCCATGTCCAAATCTCGTGGAATGCGTTCCTCTGCATAGCATTGTTGTGATATAATCCTCTCAAAGGAGGACGATTACCATGAGCTTAAATACAGAGGAACTGCGCAAAAAATATATAGAAAATCCACCGGAAGGGATGACATCTGAGGACATTCGCCAAATGAGCGAGGATGACCTTCTGGATATGGACTATTTTCTAAATGAAGACGACCCTTTTGACGATCTGTTTGGAGAAGAAGGTTTTTATATCTTCTAAACTCTAACCATCGTCCTGTTGTCATGTTCATTTCTCTGCTGTTCTAACATATGTTCGATCAGCAGGGCTTCTTTTTTTCCTTATCCAAAACCGGAATTTCCTATAAAGTAAAAAAGAATCCTGGTTTTCCAGGATTCTTTTTATTGCGGTAAATTCCCCCGTCTTTTAATCGTTCAGTCCAAATCCGTCATGGATTGCAACCATCGCTTTATCTGTATCTTTTTCATCGATCAGAACTGTGATGCGGATTTCAGATGTAGAAATCATGTTGATATTTATATTCGAGTTAAACAAAGACTCAAACATCTTTGCCGCAACCCCTGGATTACTCAGCATTCCAGCCCCTACGATAGAGACTTTTGACACGTTTGTGTTGTATGTGACCTCTTTGATCGTGAGGGCTTCTTTTTTCTCTTCCAGAATCTGCAACGTCTCTTTCAGATCATCTTCCGATACGGTAAAGGAAATATCTTTTGTCCCGTCACGACCTACCGACTGAAGGATAATGTCCACGTTGATGTTTCTTTTGGCCAGGGTATTAAAGATCTTAAATGCGATCCCCGGTTTATCTGCCACTCCCATGGCAGAGATTCTAGCTGTATTTCTGTCGGCTGCCACACCGGTAATTAACATTTTTTCCATTTTTACTACCTCCTTGACTACGGTACCTTCCTCTGATGTAAGGCTGGAACGTACTACCAGCTCCACCCCATATTTTTTCGCCATTTCCACTGATCGGTTGTGAAGCACCTTCGCCCCGGAAGTGGCAAGCTCCAGCATTTCATCATACATGATCTCATCGATTTTTCGGGCATTTTTTACAATCCGGGGATCTGCTGTGTAGACCCCGTCCACATCCGTATAAATCTCACACTTATCAGCATGAAGCGCAGCCGCAAGGGCAACTGCTGTCGTATCAGACCCTCCCCTTCCGAGCGTCGCATAGTCATCGTATTTATTGACTGCCTGGAATCCCGTCACAATGACAATCTTTCTCTCTTCCAGTTCATGGAATATTCTGTCTGTATCAATCCGTTTAAACCTCGCATTGCCGTAACGAGCTGTCGAATGCATTCTGACCTGGAATGCATTGAGAGAGATGGCCGGGATGTCCATCTCATGCATCGCCATTGCCATCAATGATACTGATACCTGTTCCCCCGTCGTAAGGAGCATATCCAGTTCCCTTTTCGGTGCGTTTGGGTTGATGGATCTTGCCAGCTCCAAAAGTTCATCTGTTGTATCTCCCATAGCTGAAAGTACGACTACGATATCATTTCCCTTTTTGTAATCTTCAATGCAGCGCCTTGCCACATTGAAGATCCGTTCTCTGTTTGCCACAGAGCTTCCTCCGAATTTCTTTACTATCAGCATAATTTCCTCCTAGTCTTCAAATAAATGTCCGATCAGGCGATAGCCTTCTCTCAGCCAAGTGCCGGAACACCGCCCAGTCCTCTCACAGTATCTTTCCGCACCTTGCTGATTTTTCTTTGTACTGTCGTACAAAAGGTAAGGCACCGGATCGGACGTATGGGTCCGAACTGCGATCGGAGTCGGATGATCCGGAAGAATCAGCATCCGGTACGGTTCCCCTGATACATCCATTCTTTCCTTGACGACCTTCACAACTTTCCTGTCCAAATTCTCAATCGCCAGGATCTTGTCTCCGGCATTTCCCTGATGTCCCATCTCATCCGGTGCTTCCACATGGATATATGCAAAATCATATCCGTCTTTCAACAAGGCTTCGACCGCTTTCTCCGCCTTTCCTTCATAGTTTGTATGAAGCCCTCCATTTGCTCCTTCCACGTGAACATTTTTCATCTTCGTACCTACCGCAATCCCCTTCAGCAGATCCACGGCAGAAATCATCACACCTTTTTTCCCTGTTTTCGTTTCAAATTCCGGAAGTTCAGGGCGTGTGCCTGCTCCCCAGAACCAAATGGAATTGGCAGGGCGAAGGCCCTGACTTCTTCTCTTTTTGTTGAGCGGATGTTGTTCCAGGATATCATAGCTTTTCCTCATCATCTCAGTTAAGATCTCTTCCTTAGGAAGAAATTCTCCAATCTTCTTTGTAAGGATGTCATGGGGAGGAATCAGTTCCAAAATTTTCCCATTCTTCCATATAAAAAGATGCCGGTAACTCGTTCCTCTGTAAAATTCAAACGCATTTCCCACATCTATCGCCTCGCCCAGAAGCTCTTTTTTCAGATCTTCCAGGAGGATTCCTGCGTCTTCAGTGCTGATCTCATCTGAACTGTGGTCCAGAATCCTTCGCTCCTCATACGGAATTCCTTCTTCTTCCGAAAGAGTTACCAGATTGCAGCGGAACGAAACGTCCTCCGCTCCCATATCTACCCCGATACTGAACGCTTCCAGCGGAGATCTGCCTGTATAGTATTTTTTCGGGTCATACCCAAGAACAGACAAATTGGCAGTATCGCTTCCCGGCGCCATCCCTTCCGGCACCATGGACACGAGACCGATTTCCGCCTGTTTCGCCAGTTCATCCATAACCGGAGTGTGTGAAGCCTCCAGCGTCGTTCTTCCATCGAGTTGAGCAAGAGGATTTCCTGCCATGCCGTCCCCCAAGATAACGATATATTTCATCCGCATCATTCCTTTCAATCAACTTACATCTGCTCTATTTTATTCATCCATACGGAGCATATGAATAATGTTGTCAAATTTCGACGATGCTGTCTTCATCTTTCCTTCTGTGAGAACGTCTGTTGTAAAGCCAAACTCTCCATCCAAACCTTCCACAGTCACATAATCTACATGTCCAAAACTCTCTTCCACGGACGCCTGCATGTCTTCTCTGCATCCGGACATGCGCACAAAATATCGCCTTTTTACCTCCATCCGATCTGCCAGCGTAAGCTTCTGTCCGGTCCAATACCTCGAAAGATTTTTATGTCTGTTTTTTGCTGCATCCACGATATCAGCGACAACCGCACTGGCTGTCGGCATCTTCCCGGCACCGCTTCCATAGAACATCGCGTCTCCAAGAGCATTTCCATGTACAAAGATGGCATTGAATACTCCGTTGACACTTGCAAGAGGGTGCTCCAGCGGAAGAAGGAACGGCGCCACGATGGCTTCAACCTTTTCCCTGTCTCTTTTCATCATAGCCAGAAGTTTAATGACCATTCCCATTTCTCGTGCATACTTCATATCTTCTTTCGTGATATTCGTGATGCCTTCTGTATAGATGTCCTCAAAGTCAACCTGCTGCCCTGATACAATGGAAGTCAAAATTGCAATCTTTCTGCAGGCATCGTACCCTTCCACATCCGCCTCCGGATTGCGCTCTGCAAAACCGTTGGCCTGCGCTTCCTTCAGCACAGCATCGTAATCCGCACCTTCATAAAACATCTTTGTCATCATATAGTTCGTCGTACCGTTCAATATGCCGGTAATTTCCTCGATCTCATCCCCAGTGAGCGACGTGTTGAGCGGCCGGATAATCGGTATTCCTCCGCCAACGCTGGCCTCAAAGAGATAATTTACATTCTTTTTCTGAGCAAGCTCAAGGAGTTCAGAACCATGTGCCGCCACAAGCGCTTTGTTGGATGTAACTACGTTCTTACCGGCTTCCAGGCATCTTTTTACGAACGTGTAGGCTGGTTCGATCCCTCCCATGACTTCTACCACGACGTCCACTTCTTCGTCTCCCACGATCTTTTCAAAATCATGGATAATAATATCCTGCACAGGATCCCCCGGAAAATCCCGAAGATCCAGCACATATTTGAGCCGCACTTCCGTGCCTGCACACTTATCGATCCGGCTCTGATTCAGCCGAAAGACTTCCACAACTCCCGACCCAACTGTTCCGTAGCCAAGTACTGCAACATTTACCATCTGTTTATTCCCTCCCTACAATCTTCAGATAATGTACTCCCTCATGTTCCTCTATCTTTGCAACCATCTCCGACAGATTTCCTGTCGTCTGGAGTACTTCCACGCTCATTGTGAGCGTAGCCACTCCATTCAGCGGAATACTCTGATGAATCGTCAGGATATTGGTCTTATATTCTGCCGCCTCGTGCAGTATCTCTGATAAAAGCCCCGGCACATCATCCATTTGCAAGACAAGCGTGATCGTCTGCCCTTTTTCATTTTCATGAAACGGGAAAATGTCATCTTTATATTTATAAAAAGAACTTCTGCTGATTCCAACTTTTTCTGCCGCTTCCCCGATAGTCATCCCCCTCTGTGTCGCCAAAAGATGTTTTACTTCCACAACTTTTAAAAGCACGTCCGGAACCGCTTTTCTATTCAGCACATAATATTTTGTCTTATCCATTTAGTCTCTCCTGTTTCAGATAGGCATTGATGAAGCCGTCGATTTCGCCGTCCATCACTGCCCCTACATTGCTGACCTCCTCGTTCGTCCTGTGATCCTTTACAAGACTGTACGGATGCATAACATAGGATCTGATCTGATTTCCAAATCCGATATCCTTTACCTCTCCCCGTATTCCCGACATCTTTTCTTCCTGTTCCTGCTGTTTTAACAAGTAAAGCTTTGACTTCAGCATCTGCATCGCTTTGTCTTTATTGTGATGCTGAGACCGCTCATTCTGACACTGCACGACGATTCCTGTTGGGAGATGCGTGATCCGGACAGCGGAAGACGTCTTATTAATATGCTGTCCTCCCGCACCGCTTGACCGGTATGTGTCGATCTTCAGCTCGTCCTCACTGATCTCGATATCGATGTCCGTATCGATGTCCGGAATCACGTCGCAGGATGCGAAAGAAGTCTGCCGTTTTCCGGCGGAATTAAATGGGGAAACCCGCACAAGGCGGTGTACCCCTTTTTCTGACTTCAGATATCCATACGCGTTTTCTCCGTGGACTTCAAAAGTCACATTCTTGATGCCGGCAATATCTCCGTCGAGATAATCCAGTACTTCCAGCGTAAATCCATGACGTTCAATAAATCTGGAATACATCCGGTAGAGCATCTGATTCCAGTCGCACGCCTCTGTTCCGCCAGCCCCCGCATGGAGGGTCACAATAGCATCGCAGCGGTCGTATTCCCCTGAAAGCAATGTTCCTATCCTGACATCCTCAATCTTATTTTCCAGTTTCTTTAGATTCCTTCTTATCTCCGGAATCAGACTTTCGTCATTTTCCTCGGAAGCCATATCCAGAAGGATCTCTGTCTCCTCATAGCGATCTTCGAGTTCCTTCGCAGTCTCAAGCGTATTCTTCAGACCTTTCAGTTCCTGCATTACTTTTTTGGAATATTCCGGATCTTCCCAGAAATCCGGTTCTTCCATCTTTCTTTCCAGCTCTTCTACCCGTTGTTCTTTGGCTGGCAGGTCAAAGTGAATCCCTTACTTCCCTGAGAGGTTCACTGAATGCCTGCAGATCTAATCTGAGCTGTTCCAGTTCTACCATTCTTTCACCTCTTTCAATATTTTGCTGCCGCTGCTGTCTTACCAGCTTCTTCTATTTCTTTCTTCCGCAGCACTGTTTGTATTTCAGTCCGCTTCCGCACGGACATGGATCGTTCGGATATACCTTTTTCTCGGTACGAGTCTTCGGCGCCCGTACAGAAGTGTCGTCTTTGTTTGTCCCAGTTACCTGTACAACCTGTTCTCTTTCCACTTTCTGTTCAATCTTGATGTGGAACAAGATACGAATCGTATCTGTCTCAATCGCTTTTGTCATCTCGCCGAACATATTATATCCGAGCATTTTATATTCTACCAACGGATCTCTTTGACCATACGCCTGAAGACCGATTCCCTGACGAAGCTGATCCATATCGTCGATGTGATCCATCCACTTGGCATCGATAGCGCGGAGAAGTACCACTCGTTCTACTTCCCGAAGATGTTCCGCTTCCGGGAATTCCGCTTCTTTTTCCTCATATGCTTTTACGGCCCGCTCTTTCAGCATATGTTTCAGTTCTTTCTGCTCCATGTTTTTGACTGTCTCTTCCGTGACAGCCGGAAGTGCCGGGATCGTCTCGTGAAGTTCCACGTCAAGTCCTGCAAGATCCCATTCATCATATGCCTGTTCAGAGGATGCGTGTCTGTCCACTGCGTCTTCCACATATTCTGTGATCATATGATATACAGAATCCCTCATACTCTCTCCATCCAGCACTTTTCTTCTCTCTTCGTAGATGATTTCTCTCTGTTCATTCATAACCTGATCGTATTCGAGAAGATTTTTACGGATTCCGTAGTTGTTAAACTCAATCTTTTTCTGCGCTTTCTCAATGGCATTGGAGAGCATCTTGTGTTCGATCTGTTCCCCGTCTGCCACACCGAGCGTATTGAATACGGACATCAGTTTTTCAGATCCGAACAGCCGCATAAGATCGTCTTCCAGAGAAATATAGAAACGGGATTCTCCCGGATCTCCCTGACGTCCGGAACGCCCGCGGAGCTGATTATCGATACGTCTTGACTCATGCCGCTCTGTTCCGATGATCTTTAACCCGCCTGCATTTTTTGCATCTTCATCAAGTTTGATATCTGTACCACGTCCAGCCATGTTAGTAGCGATCGTTACCGCCCCGTGCTGTCCCGCCTGTGCAACGATTTCCGCCTCCAGCTCATGGAACTTGGCGTTGAGAACATTATGCTTGATTCCCCTCCTTGTGAGCATCTTGCTCAAAAGTTCGGATGTCTCAATGGTAATCGTGCCGACAAGAACCGGCTGTCCTTTTGCGTGGGCCTCTTCAATGGCATCGCAAACGGCATTGAATTTCTCTTTTTTCGTTTTATAAACCGCATCATCCATATCCTCACGGATGACTGGTTTGTTGGTAGGGATTTCCACAACGTCCATTCCGTAAATGTCACGGAATTCTTTTTCTTCTGTGAGAGCTGTACCTGTCATCCCACATTTTTTCTCAAATTTATTAAAGAAGTTCTGGAATGTGATGGTCGCAAGTGTCTTGCTCTCTCTGTTTACTTTCACATGTTCCTTTGCTTCGATAGCCTGATGCAGTCCGTCGGAATAACGGCGTCCCGGCATGATACGTCCTGTAAACTCGTCCACGATCAAAACTTCGTTATCTTTTATTACATAATCCTTATCTCGGAACATCAGGTTGTGAGCTCTGAGGGCAAGGATGATATTATGCTGGATCTCCAGATTTTCCGGATCTGCAAGATTGTCGATATGGAAGAAGTTCTCTACTTTCTTCACACCGTCTTCTGTGAGGTTGATGGCTTTCTCTTTTTCATTGACAATAAAATCTCCGGTCTCTGTGATTTCCTCTCCCAAAATGGCATTCATCTTGGAAAATTCTCCGCTGGCTTCGCCTTTTTCCAGCTGTTTTGCAAGAATGTCGCAGGCCTCATAAAGGCGTGTGGACTTGCTGCTCTGGCCTGAAATAATTAGAGGTGTTCTGGCTTCATCGATCAGAACAGAGTCCACCTCATCGATGATGGCATATTTCAGCCCTCTCTGTACAAGCTGTTCTTTGTAGATGACCATATTGTCTCTCAGATAGTCAAATCCAAGTTCATTGTTTGTGACATAAGTGATATCACAGTTGTACGCTGCTCTTCTCTCGTCATTGTCCATGCTGTTTAATACAACCCCTACTTTAAGTCCGAGAAATTCATGTACTTTTCCCATCCACTCGGCATCACGTTTTGCCAGATAGTCATTGACCGTGACGATATTCACACCTTCGCCTGTCAGGGCATTGAGGTAAGCCGGAAGTGTGGAGACAAGCGTCTTACCTTCACCTGTTTTCATTTCTGCAATACGTCCCTGATGAAGGATGATCCCTCCGATCAGCTGTACGCGGTAATGTTTCATTCCGATAGAACGGAACGCAGCTTCTCTTACCGTCGCAAACGCTTCCGGGAGAAGGCTGTCAAGCGACTCTCCATTTGCATACCGCTCCTTATATTCCTTTGTCTTTCCTCTGAGTTCTTCGTCGGAAAGCTTCTGCATCTCTGGCTCCAAAGCTTCGATATGATCTACGATTGGATAAATTCTTTTCAGCTCATGCTGGCTGTGAGTACCAAACATTTTTTGTAAAAATCCCATATTTTTACTGCTCCTTATTGATTCTTAAAATTAACCTATTCTCCATTCTATCACTATATCCTGGCTTGTTCAACAAATTTATAAAGTGTTCACAAACTCTTTCCAACATGTTCATACCTTTGGCCTTAGTCATCTCCCATATTTTTCAACAAGATTTTTGTAGGAAAGTGAACCTCCAAAAAGATCCAGTGCACTCCCGACCGTAAAATCAATCTTATTTCTGCCTGCCCCCATAAGAATCTGAAGATCCTCCTCGGAGGAAATGCCCCCTGCATATGTGACCGGCATTTTTCCTTTTTCCGCCCACATTCCAAGAATACGGACAAGCTCTTCGTCTACCCCTGATGCCTTCCCTTCCACATCCACTCCATGAACTAGGAACTCATCGCAGTATCCTGACAAACTTTGCAGGAGCTCGCCGTTTACTTCCGTCTCGGTAAATTTCTGCCATCGATCTGTTACCACAAGATATTTCCCATCCTTTTTCCGACAGCTTACATCCAGCACAATCCGCCCTTTCCCAACGACAGCTTTCAGCTCTTCCAGGCGGCCCCAGAGTATCTTTCCCTCTCTGAAGACCCAGGATGTCACGATCACATGGCTGGCTCCCGCATCCAGATATTCCTCAGCGTTTTCTGCTGTGATCCCTCCTCCAACCTGAAGCCCGCCAGGAAATTCCCTCAATGCTTCCAGCGCCTGTCTTTTCGTCTCCGCATAGGAGATGGAGGAAGGCGGATTCAGAAGGATCACATGCCCTCCGTACAGCCCGTCTTTTCTGTATTTACCGGCATACCATGCCGCATCTTTTTCTGAGATATAGTTTGTGCTGGCCTCGCCTCTCTGGTCGGAAAGAGTTCCTCCTACAATCTGTTTCACTGCACCATTATGGATATCGATACACGGACGAAACTTCATCCGTTCCACCTCGCTTTCCTACACTACCACGTCAATTTATTGTACTACCATACCACAGAAACACAATCCCGTCAACTGCAGAAACCCGTTTGCCCACCTCAAAAAAAGTAAGAGAGCTTTCGCCCTCTTACTTTCTGTTTGTATCCTGTTCCCGCACAGCGTTATTGTTGTCTGTATCGTCTCCGTCCAGCATGTCTTCCACACCGTCCTTGACATCACGCGCTCCGTCTTCCACGTCGTCTTTGAGATTTTCTGCCCCATCTTCCAGGGTGTCTGCTCCCTCCTTCAGGTCTTTGTCCAGGGTATCCCCTGTATTTGTTCCTCCTGTTGCATCATTGACTCTGTTTTTTCCTGCACATGCTGTCATACTTCCAAGCATACCGACACATAATACAACAAGGACTGCTTTTTTCCATTGTTTCATAATCTGTCATCCTTTCTGTAAATATTCTGGACAATCTTTACTATTTACAGAAAGCTGAAATTTATACGTTCTAAAACTGTATCACATCGCTCATATCGTATTTGCCCGCTTCTTTTCCCGCCAGAAACTTTGCCGCTTCCAGAGCTCCTTTTCCGAACACTGCTTTGGAATATGCAGTATGGCAAAATTCGATCACTTCGTCTTCCCCTGCAAAAAGTACTTCGTGCTCTCCAACGATCGTACCGCCGCGCACTGCTGATATGCCGATTTCTTTTTTATCTCTTGCCACGCGTTCGCTGCTTCTGTCGTATTTATATTCATAGACGCCGCCTGCTGCTTCATTCAAAGAATCTGCAAGAGCAAGTGCAGTCCCGCTTGGCGCGTCGACTTTTTTGTTGTGGTGTTTTTCCACTATTTCCATATCATATCCTGCCGGGGCAAGTACTTTGGCCGCCTCTTTCAAAAGCTTCAGCAACAGATTGATGCCAAGTGACATGTTTGCCGACTTGAGCACCGCTGTCTTCTTTGCCGTCTCTTCCACAAGGGCAATCTGCTCTTCCGAAAGCCCTGTCGTACAGAGTACTACCGGAAGCTTCCGATCAGCACACATGTTCAGAAGGCCATCCACTGCCTTCGCATTAGAAAAATCAATGACTACGTCCGCCTCTTCTTCACATTCTTCCAGGCTTTTGTATACCGGATACGGATTTTCAATCCCTGTATATGTGTCAATGCCGGCGACGATTACAGCCCCTTCATCTTCCGCCACAAGTCTTGTGATGACCTGTCCCATCTTTCCGTTGCATCCATGCATAATAATTTTTACCATCTTTTGTTCTCTCCTTTACCCGTTTTGATTGATACTGCAAAGAGGGCGCCGTAAAGACAGCTCCCTCTTTTTCAACACCGGCCCTGGCTTTTTCTATGCCAGCTTCAGGCCGAACTTTTTCATTTCTTCTGCCAGCGCTTTTTTGTGATCTTCTTCCATAGGAGTAAGAGGCATTTTCAGTTCTCCCACTTCTTTCCCCATCAAATTCATCGCCGTCTTGATCGGAATCGGATTGACTTCGCAGAAAAGCTTGTCGATCAGCGGGATGGCATCCAACTGCATCTGACAGCTGCCTTTAATATCCCCCTCAAAGAACTTTGCACACATATTATGGGTGTACTCCGGTGCAATATTAGCAAGCACAGAGATGACACCTTTCCCGCCAAGTGATAAAAGCGGAACAATCTGATCGTCGTTTCCGGAATAGAGATCCAGTTTTCCATCCGTCAGATTCATGATTTTGGCAATCTGTGAGATATTGCCGGAAGCTTCCTTGATCCCTACGATATTTTCCACTTTGGCCAGTTCTGCTGCCGTCTCCGGTGTGATATTGAGTCCTGTACGGCTTGCCACACTATACAGAATGATCGGCGCTTTTGCCTCCGCAGCTACCGCTTTGTAGTGTGCAATCAGCCCTTTCTGTGTTGCTTTATTATAGTAAGGTGTCACAAGCAAAAGGCCGTCTGCCCCGTACTCTGCTGCCTCTCTTGACATTTCGATCGTCGTAAATGTGGCATTGGATCCTGTTCCGGCAATGATCGGAATCCGCTTCTTTGCCTGCTGGATCGTAAACCGGATACACTCCATGTGTTCTTCCTCCGTGAGTGTGGAAGACTCTCCGGTCGTTCCGCAGATGATGATAGCATCTGTCTTATTGGCAATATGATATTCAATCAACTCATCCAGTTTATCATAATGAATCGACCCGTCCGGTAAAAATGGGGTCACAATAGCTACTCCTGAACCTGTAAAAATAGACATGCTGGCTACCTCCAAATATTTCTTTGCTTTTTCACACTGTATAACATTAAATCGTTATTATAAAAGTGTAACACTATTCGGTATCTGTGTCAATCACAGTTCTGATGTCTATTTTCTCTTTTTCGATCCTGCTGCTAGTCATTTTGACATTCCAGCTTACTTACAGACACTTCATAAGCCGTACGCCTCTCTGTCTCTGTCTCTGAGAGTTTCTTTATATACTCTCTGCTCTGCACTCTCCCCAGAATGTGTACATGTTCGCCTACCGCAAACGAAGATGCAAATCTCGCGTTTCTTCCCCAGCAGATACATGGGATGTAATCGGATTTTCCGTATGGACGATTGACCGCCAGCAAAAGGTCCGCGATTTCTCTCCCAAGAGGTGTCTTCCGGTAGACCGGCTCCTTACAGATATACCCATCAAGGAAAATGCTGTTTGTCTTAACACCGTCCATCTCCTCGTCATCCTCAACAAATGAGACTTCCCTCGCAAATACGGAAAGTACAAGGCGATTTTTCTGTTCTTCGTGACGATTATAGGAGCGGAATTGTCCCTGAACGATAATGTACTCTCCCACATAATCCTGTGTCACATCGATGAGCCTTTCCGAAATCATGACCGGGATGCGGTCCTGCGAATTGCTCAGCCGCTTTACGAGCACCTCCATTGTGTAAAAGCCTTCTCCAAACACTTCGTGGCTGAATTCAAATGTCGTTGCCACCTCTCCCATGATCGTTACCTGGTTGTTTTCAATGATCTTATCTGACATGAAATGTAATTCTCCCTTCCTCTGATACGTAGTTTTTTATCTTTAATACTTTATGCCCCTCTATGAAAGGATATTCCTGCTTCCACATATTTTCCAGCTTTTTCGCTCGACAGAATACGATATTCTTTCGAGAAGTGCTTGTAAATTCCGCAAAATATGGTAGACTATACTAGTTGCTTCATTATATAAGTAGAAAGAAGGAATTTACTATATGAAAATAAAACGCGAAGATATCCGCAATATTGCCATCATTGCCCATGTGGATCACGGAAAGACTACCCTCGTGGATGAACTCCTGAAGCAAAGCGGAGTGTTCCGCGAAAATCAGGAAGTAGAAGAGCGTGTGATGGACTCTAACGACATCGAACGGGAACGTGGAATCACGATCCTTTCCAAAAACACAGCTGTTTACTACAAAAACACAAAAATCAACATCATCGATACCCCAGGACATGCAGATTTTGGAGGCGAAGTGGAGCGTGTCCTGAAAATGGTAAACGGGGTCATCCTCGTCGTAGATGCTTTCGAAGGCCCGATGCCGCAGACAAAGTTTGTCCTTAAGAAAGCGCTTGAGCTCAAACTCCCTGTTATCGTCTGCATCAATAAGATCGACCGTCCGGAAGCCCGCCCGGATGATGTGATAGACGAAACCCTGGAGCTTTTTATGGACCTGGATGCAAGCGACGAACAGCTTGACTGTCCGTTCGTATACGCTTCCGCCAAAGCAGGATATGCGATCCTTGAGCTTGATGACAGTCCGCAGAATATGACGCCTCTTTTTGAGACGATCCTGGAATACATTCCTGCTCCGGAAGGTGATCCGGATGCCCCTACCCAGGTGCTGATCAGTACAATCGATTACAACGAATATGTAGGTCGGATCGGCGTAGGAAAGGTAGACAATGGAACGCTCTGCGTCAACCAGGAAGCCATTGTTGTAAACCATCACGAACCTGACAAACAGCGGAAAGTCAAGATCAGCAAACTGTATGAGTTTGACGGTCTGAACAAAGTGGAGGTAAAAGAAGCTGGCGTTGGCTCTATCGTCGCCATCTCCGGAATTTCAGATATCGCCATCGGGGATACGATCTGCTCCTCCGATGCTCCGAATCCAATCCCGTTCCAGAAGATTTCCGAGCCGACCATCTCCATGCAGTTCAAGGTAAACGACAGCCCGTTTGCCGGACAGGAAGGAAAATTCGTGACGTCCCGCCATCTCCGAGACCGTCTTTTCCGAGAACTCAACACGGACGTCAGCCTCCGGGTGGAAGACACGGATGACATGGACAGCTTCAAAGTGTCCGGACGAGGAGAACTCCACCTGTCCGTCCTCGTTGAAAATATGCGCCGGGAAGGCTATGAATTTGCAGTCAGCAAGGCTGAAGTCCTTTACAAGCATGATGAAAACGGAAAACTCCTTGAACCAATGGAGCTTGTCTATATCGATGTGCCGGATGAATTTACCGGTGTTGTCATCGATAAACTGAGCCAGCGAAAAGGTGAGCTCCAAAATATGGGAATGTCGAACGGGGCGTACACAAGACTGGAATTTTCTATCCCATCCAGAGGACTCATCGGATACCGCGGTGATTTCCTAACCGACACAAAAGGGAACGGGATCATGAACACTTCCTTTGACGGATATGCCCCATATAAGGGCGATATCCAGTATCGCAAAAATGGATCTCTCATCGCTTTTGAGACTGGCGAAGCCTTGACATACGGTTTGTTCAGCGCCCAGGAACGCGGTACACTTTTCATCGGGCCTGGCGAACGCGTGTATTCCGGAATGGTCGTTGGACAAAATGCGAAAACTGACGATATCGAACTGAACGTCTGCAAGGCCAAACATCTGACAAATACCCGTGCTTCCGGCTCAGACGAAGCTCTGCGTCTCTCGCCTCCAAGAATCTTAAGTCTGGAGGAGGCTCTGGACTTCATCGACACAGATGAGCTTCTGGAAGTAACGCCGAAAAGCCTTCGTATCCGTAAGAAAATCCTGGATGCACGTCTCCGCAAACGGGAAAATAACAAAAAATAAAGAGGTGTCCTAAATGGAATTTTTATATTTTCTGGAAGGCATCCGCACTCCAATAGGTAACGAATTTTTCCAGTTCGTTACCTATTTTGGACAAGAGATGCTACTTGTTGCTGTGATCTGCATTTTTTACTGGTGTCTGGACAAATCGTTTGCCTACCAGCTGGCACTCACATATTTCTCTGCGGGACTTTGCGTCCAGGCATTGAAAATTACCTTTCGTATCCCGCGCCCGTGGATCCTTGATCCGGAGTTTGCCCCGGTCAAAAGTGCAGTCCCTGCTGCCACAGGCTACTCTTTTCCAAGCGGCCATACCCAGGGCGGTACTTGCCTTTTTGCTCCGCTCGCCCTTCGCGCAAAAAAAACAGTGCTCAAGCTTTTATTTACCGCCGCATTTTTGCTCATCGGTTTTTCCAGAATGTATCTGGGGGTACACACACCAAAAGACGTCCTTGTATCCATGGGAGTTTCCCTGTTTTTTTCCGTCCTGATCTGGAAATATAAAGACCAGATCCTGGAGCACCCGCGAAAAGTTCGCACTCTTTCGCTTATTCTTGGTGTCATCTCCATTTTAGTCATCCTCTATACAATAATCCAGCTTTTTGTTTTTTCCCTGCCGGAAAAATATGCTTCGGACTGTCTCAAAGCGGGCGGCGCCGGACTTGGATTTGCTGTTGGCTTCTTTCTGGAAAAAACGTATATCCGTTTCTCCCCTGAAACTCCGCGGTGGACTTTTCAGATTCCAAAGCTCCTCCTGGGGCTGTTCAGTGCACTCCTCCTAAAAAACGGGCTGTCGCTCCTTGCAGGATTAGGTATGATATTTAAATCTGCAGAGTATTTTCTGCTTGTACTCTGGATTATTGCGGGCTATCCTTTCCTTTTTCAAGCATTTTTAAAAAGAAAAGAGCGTCGGTAAGTTTGACATATTTTTTATTTATTTTTGTTTGATATCTCCTTTTATCAGTTAACTTATTTGTGTTCACACTTTTTTTCGATATTTATCATTGCATGTCCACGTCTGTCGTAGTATAATAAGGACAGGAATAACTGGTAAAGGAGTTGGGCTTATGAAATTTAATATCAGAGGAAAAAACATTGATGTTACACCTGCATTGAAGGATACCATCGAGCATAAACTAGGAAAACTGGAAAGATATTTTACTCCTGATACTGAGGTCAATGTTACCTTGAGCGTAGAAAAGGAGGAACAGAAGATCGAAGTTACGATCCCGGTAAAAGGAAATATCATCCGCTCAGAGGAATCCAGCAGCGATATGTATGTATCCATTGATCTTGTAGAAGAAATTATCGAGCGCCAGCTGAGAAAATACAAAAACAAACTGGTTGCCAAACACCAGGCAGGTGTAGATTTCAGTAAATCTTTCTTTGAAGATACAGAACATGGCAGCGTAGAGGACGATTCTATCCATATCATCCGCACAAAACGTTTCGGTATCAAACCAATGTTCCCTGAAGATGCATGCATCCAGATGGAGCTTCTCGGACACAACTTCTTTGTATTTACGAATGCAGAAACTGATCAGGTAAATGTCGTATACAAGAGAAAAAATAATACCTACGGTTTGATCGAACCGGAATATCAATAAATTTCAAATCCCCCAGCCTTTGTAGACTGGGGGATATTTTTGTGTCTGAAAATCTCTTCTTTTTACGATTCGAATAGCAAGAGCCTGTCTTCTGCCTCTGCAAAATAGCAGGACTCTCCCCACTCCATTACCACTTTTCCATTTGTCTGTTCTGTCAGTTCTGCCTCGAGATGTCCTTTTTCATCCTCTGGGACAAGACAAATCATAGATACAGCATCCGTGTACGTTGTGTCCAATATCTGAATCCCTGCCTGTGCCAGGAGATACTGAATCTTCCCAAGTCCAGTATAATCTGTCCTGATTTCCAGTTTAGAAGCATATTTTCTGGTAATAATACTACTGTTGGCAAGTCCTTCTCTGGCTGCCTGCGTATAGGCCCTTACCAACCCTCCTGTTCCCAGAAGGGTTCCTCCAAAATATCTGGTAACCACTATAACGGTATTGAAAAGTCCAGCTCCGCACAGAACATCAAGAATCGGTTTCCCTGCCGTCCCTTGTGGTTCTCCATCATCGCTGAATCGTTTCAGCACCGGTTCCTCTTTCAGTACATAAGCAAAACAGTGATGCCTTGCATTGTAGTGCTTCTTCCGTACTGATTCTATAAATGCCAGCGCCTCATCCTCTGTCTCAATATGCTGTACGGCTCCAATAAATCTTGATTTTTTTTCAACAATTTCTCCCTCTTTTCCGTCCAGTACAGTTTTATATTCCATCAACATACTTATTCTTCCTTGCCTCCTGAAAAATATTCCCTTCTCTACTATAACAGTAATTTAAATATTTTCAAAACATTTTCTTAAGTTTTTACGACAGGAAGCTGAAGATTGGATTTTTTTCTTTATTTCAATATTGAAGTTTGTTATAATATACTGGTATAAAAGGAGGCATATGCTCATGAACTATGGTAGAAAAAAAGCTGCTCAAAAACGAAAGGACATTACCTCAAAATCTACAAAGAAAAAAAAGCGAGTTGGCGTTCGCATCTTTAAAAGCGTACTCCTTCTGCTCCTTGTGCTTTTTATAGCAGGATGTGTCGGCGGAGGCATCTTCGTCAAAAAAGTGATTGACGATGCACCGGACATCACTCCGGAAGATGTAAAGCCGACGGGATATACCTCTTTCATTTATGCATCAGACGGAAAGACAGAAACAGAGCGGCTCACGTCCGCCGGATCAAATCGTGTCTATAAGACCATCGACCAGATTCCGAAGGATCTTCAGCACGCATTTGTCGCCATTGAGGACGAGCGTTTTTATGAACATAACGGAATCGACCCAAAAGGGATTATCCGAGCTGGCTTTATCGGCATTACAACAGGAGATTTTTCCCAAGGTGCATCTACTCTTACGCAGCAGCTTATAAAAAACAATATTTTCGACTTCATGTCCGAGGACTCCTTTATGGACAAAGTGGAGAGAAAAATTCAGGAACAGTATCTGGCTCTGAAACTTGAAAAACAGATGTCCAAAAATGAAATCATGGAAAACTATCTCAACACAATCAACCTCGGTCAAAACACACTTGGTGTTCAAGCTGCATCCAGACGCTACTTCAACAAAGACGTGTCACAGCTTACTCTTTCTGAATGTTCTGTTATCGCGGCAGTCACACAGCGTCCAAGTTATTATAACCCTATTACCAATCCAGACCACAATTCTGAAAGACGTAAACTGGTTCTGAAAAACATGTTGGAACAAGGTTATATTTCTCAGTCTGAATATGACGAGGCGCTGAAAGATGACGTGTACTCCAGAATTCAGAATGTCAATACGACAATCACTGACTCAAACCCTCAGAGCTATTTCGTCGATGCTGTGATCCAGCAAATTCTGGATGATCTGGAAAATCCGGAAGTCGGACCTGGATACAGCGAAACGCAGGCTTACAACACCCTGTACAAAGGCGGTCTGAGTATTTATTCCACACAGGATCTGGAAATCCAGGGGATCTGCGACCAGGTTATCAACGATGATTCCAATTATCCATGGAAAATCGAATACGGCCTTTCCTATCTCCTTACTGTAACACACACAGACGGTACTCAGGATAACTACAGTTCCGGCCATATCAAAAAATTCCGCCAGGAACATGATAATGTAAAATACGGCCTTACTTTCTCTTCTGAAGAAGCTGCAAGGCAGACAATCGAAGAATTCAAGGCATCCATCGCCAAAGAAGGAGACACCTTCGATGAGAAGATCACACTCTCCCCTCAGCCGCAGGCATCTGTTACTGTCATTGATCAAAAAACAGGAGAGATCAAGGCAATGGTCGGCGGGCGTGGAGCGAAGTCTTCCAGTATGAGTCTGAATCGGGCTTACACAGGTTCCAAGCGCCAGCCTGGATCCTGTTTCAAGATTCTGTCTACCTATGCACCTGCTCTCGATGCCTCAGGCAAGACACTGGCAACTGTCATCCGGGACGAGCCTTATAACTATGCTGACGGAACTCCTGTATCCAACTGGTGGGGCGATTACTACCGCGGCGACATGACCATGCGTGTGGCAATCGAAGATTCTGCCAATATCTGTGCAGTTAAAATGCTTACAGAGATTACTCCTCAGCTTGGCTTTGACTATTTGCAGAAATTTGGCCTTTCCACTATAGTGGAGAGCCGCACAGAAGACAACGGAAAAGTATACACGGATATCCAGCAGTCTACTGCTCTGGGCGGAATTACCGACGGTGTCTACAATTATGAAATGTGTGCTGCCTATGCTGCTATCGCAAACGGCGGCGTATACAGAGAGCCGATCATGTACACAAAAATTCTTGATCATGATGGCAATGTCCTGATCGACCGTACAGAAAAACAGAAGACATCTACAGTCATCAAAGAATCCACTGCTTATCTTCTCACAAGCGCGATGGAAGATGTCATTAAAAAAGGAACAGGTACGCCTGCAGAACTTTCCAACATGGCTGCTGCCGGAAAGACAGGTACAACCACCAACAATGTGGATCTCTGGATGGCGGGCTACACTCCATACTACACATGTACGATCTGGACGGGTTACGATGACAATAAACCGCTGGGAGACAGTGAGTGGGACTATCATCTGAAGATGTGGAAACAGATCATGGATCAAATCAATGATACAAAAGGACTTACCTACACAGAATTCGAAATTCCGGATTCCATCGTCCAGAAAACGATCTGTTCACAGACAGGAAAACTTGCCGTTTCCGGTTCCTGTCCGTCTATTACTGAATACTTTGATAAAGGAACTGCACCTACGGAAAGTTGTTCCGGACATGTCACTGAAAATGAAGCGGAAAACGAGGATGAGGAAAACACCGACGGCGAAACAGGAGAAAACACGGATTCCGAAAACAGCGGCAATTCCGGTTCTTCCACGGATACCCCTTCTACAGGGGATTCTGAAAATTCCGGAGGCTCTGATTCCAACGGTGGGAACACCGGAAGCACTCCCCCGCCGTCCGGAGATGGAAACAGCGGCAGTTCCGGAGGAAATAACGGTGGTGGTTCCGGCAACACCGGAGGCACTACACCGCCATCCGGAGGTGGAACTACACCGACACCTTAAAAATCAAAAGAAGCACTTCCCTTTTCGAGAAGTGCTTCTTTTGATTTCTATTTCTTAATTATCCTGTTATCTAGCCAAGCACCAGTTTGGCGGCTCCACAAATACCTGCATCGTTCCCAAGCTCTGCCAGGGCAAACTCTGTGTTTGCATTGGCAAAGAATGCTCTCTCCTTATACGGCTTCTCAACAAACGGAAGCAGTACTTTTCCGGCTTTGGATACTCCTCCGCCGATCACAAAGACTGCAGGATCTGTCGCTACAGCCAGATTTGCGAGGGCATATCCGAGATATCTTCCGAACTCTGCAGCAATATCTTTTGCAACCGCGTCGCCCTCTTTTACTGCGTCAAATACTGTCTTTGCATTGACCGGACCATTTCTGAGAATAGTTTTTTCCGATGTCTCTGCCAGTTTTTTCTTCGCCAGACGTGTGATTCCTGTCGCAGAGGCGTACTGTTCAAGACATCCGAAGCTTCCGCATCCGCACTGTTCCTTCTCATCATAATTCACACAGAGATGGCCAATCTCGCCTCCTGCCCCGTGTTCCCCTGTGAGGATCTTTCCGTTGATGATGATACCGCCCCCGACGCCGGTTCCAAGTGTGACCATGATCATGTTTTTATGGCCACGCCCTCCGCCAAGCCACATCTCGCCAAGTGCTGCTACATTGGCATCATTTCCTGTCGCTGTATAGATACCGGTAAGCTGTTCCATCTCTTCTTTGACATTTTTATAACCCCATCCGAGGTTGGCTGTTCCATTTACGATGCCTTCTTCCGTGATTGGAGCCGGAACTCCCATCCCGATACCTACGATTTCTTCCTTTTGCATCTTCTTCTCTTCCATTTTTTTCTTGAGTGAAGCTGCAATGTCTGGAAGAATATTCACGCCTTCTTTTTCGGTTCTCGTCTTGATCTCCCATTTATCTATGACTCTTCCATCCTCACAGAACAGACCGATCTTTACACTTGTTCCTCCAATATCTACACCAAAACAATATTTCATTTTTCTTCTTCCTTCCTTTTATTTTGACAGGCTTTCCTGTACTCTTCTGTATAATTCTTCTGCTGCATTGTAACCCATCTGTTTCTGTCTGTGGTTTACGGAAGCAGATTCCACGATAATGGCCAGATTTCTTCCCGGCCGGATCGGTATGGAATGACAAACAACTTTATTTCCAAGGAACTCCGTATACTCTTCTTTCAGTCCAAGGCGGTCATATTCTTTATTCTTGTCCCATTCTTCCATATTGATCACAAGGTCAATAGACTGTGTTTCTTTGACGCTCTGCACACCAAACAGTGTCTTCACATCCACAATACCGATGCCTCTCAGCTCAATAAAGTGTCTTGTGATATCCGGAGCTGTCCCCACAAGAGTGTCATCGCTTACTTTCCGGATCTCAACCACATCGTCCGTTACAAGACGGTGTCCTCTTTTGATCAGCTCCAGTGCGGCTTCACTTTTCCCTATACCGCTTTCTCCCATGATCAACACTCCAACACCGTATACGTCCACGAGCACCCCGTGGATGGAAATGCATGGCGCAAGCTGCACATTGAGCCAGCGGATGATCTCTGCGGAAAAGTCCGATGTTTCTTTCTCTGTCTGAAAGATCGGAACATTCAGCTCATTCGCCTTCTTCAAGAATATTTCATCCGGTTCCAGATTCCTGCAGAAAATAATGCAAGGTATTCCATAAGAGAGAAGCTGTGCATACACTTCCTCTTTTCTTTCTTCCGAAAGAGTCTCCAAATATGTGTACTCTACGTATCCGACAATCTGAACACGCTCCGAATCAAAATGGTCGAAGAACCCTGCAAGCTGCAAAGCCGGCCTGTTGATATCCGGCACCTGAATTTCCGCTGATGCCAGATCCAGCTCCGGTGTCAGATTCTTTAACTCCATTTTCTCGATTACTTTTTCCAGTTTTACCCCCATATTTGTTTCTCCTTTTCAAAGTTTACTGCTGATCCAACAATCATAAAAACAGTATACCATATCAGTGAAAAAAATTGTACACGTCTCTGGCAGATTTTTCATTCATCGATGGAAGTTTCTTCAGCTCTTCCAAATCTGCATTTTTGATTGCCTCCAGATTCTGAAAATGTTTCATAAGATCTTTTCTTCGTTTTGGCCCCACACCCGGAATGTCATCCAAAATAGAATGTACCTGTCCCTGCGTCCTAAGCTTTCTGTGAAATTCGATAGCAAATCGGTGCGCTTCATCCTGGATCCTTGTGATCAGCTTAAATGCCTCGGATGCTGTATCGATAGGGAGTTCCTGGTCATGATAAAAAAGCCCTCTCGTCCTGTGTCTGTCGTCCTTTACCATCCCGCAGACCGGGATATGGATCCGAAGTTCGTTTAGCACTTCCTCCGCAATGTGAACTTGCCCTTTTCCTCCATCCATGAGGATCAGATCCGGGAAAAGTGTAAAGCTGTCAAAGTCTTTTCCGTGATCTTTCCCTTTCAGCCCATGGCTGAATCTTCTCGTCAGCACTTCCCGCATGCTGGCGTAATCGTCCGCTCCCTGCACACCTTTGATCTTAAATTTTCGGTAATCGCTTCTTTTGGGCTTTCCGTCTTCGTAGACGACCATAGATCCCACAGAGTTGAATCCATTTGTGTTTGAAATGTCAAATGCTTCCATCCTGCGCACACCGCTGATACCGATGATCTTTTCCAGTTCCCGCACAGCTCCGGTTGTTCTTGCCGCCTCACGGATCAATCGTTCCTTGTCCTTCGCCAGAACCATCCCGGCATTTCTTTCGGCCAGCTCCACGAGTTTTTCCTTATCCCCTTTTTTCGGGACAGTAAACGTTACTTTATGTCCCCTTCGTCCGGTCAGCCATTCTTCCAGAAGAGACTGTTCTTCCAGTTCATACTGAACCATCAGTTCCCTTGGAATGTACGGTGTACCGGCATAAAACTGTTTGATAAAACTTCCCATGATGGAAGCCTTTGACTCATCCGGATCCACCCGGAGATAAAAGTGGTCTCTTCCGATCAGCCTTCCTCCACGGATAAAGAATACCTGGACGATCGCGTCCTCTCCTTCCCGCGCCACAGCAAGCACATCTCTGTCTTCTCCGATTTTTCCGGCATCTGTGATCTTCTGTTTTTCTGAAATCTTATGGACACTCGCGATCAGCTCACGGTATTCGATGGCCTTTTCGAACTCCATCTTTTCCGATGCCTCCATCATCTTCTCCTCCAGTTCTTTCAGAATCCCGTCGTAGTGTCCGGAAAGAAACTTTACAACCTCGTCGATAGCTCTTCGGTATTCTTCCTGAGATACATAGCCCTGGCATGGCGCTTTACACTGTTTGATGTGATAATTCAGACATGGCCGCTCCTTTCCGATATCCCGGGGCAGATTCCTGTTGCAGGTACGCAGAAAGTACAGTTTTCTTACCAGCTCGATGATATCCTTTACTGCCTGTGAACTCGTGAAAGGCCCGAAATACCTTGCCTTGTCCTTTGCCTGTTTTCTTACCATCATGATCCTCGGGAAAGGTTCCTGAACTGTCACTTTGATAAAGGGATATGTCTTGTCGTCCATGAGCATCGTATTGTATTTAGGACGGTGTTCTTTGATCAGATTACACTCCAGTACAAGCGCTTCCAGCTCTGAATCCGTGACAATATATTCAAATCTGCGGATATGCGTGACCATCTGCTCGATCTTGATTCCTTTGTTCCTGCTTGTCTGAAAATACTGTCGTACTCTGTTCTTCAAACTGACGGCCTTTCCCACGTAGATGATCTCATCCTTTTCATCATGCATCAGATAAACTCCCGGCCTGGCCGGCAGTTTTTTTAATTCTTCTTCAATTACAAACATTTCTTGCCTCCTTGTATCGGGAATGGAAAAGAAGCACAGCGTACGGTTTTCCCATACGCTGTGCTGTATCGTCTATTGTTCCAAAGGCTTCTCTTCAGATAAATCCAAGTCTTCCGCCTTTTCTTTGATTGCATATTCTTCTGTCGGTTTCATGGCAATGCGCTCTTCCTTTCGCGATGGCTCAGCATCCTCCGTAATACCTTTCACTTCGTGCAGAATCTGCATGAATTCTTTTCCTGTGATGGTCTCTTTCTCAATCAGAAATGCAGCGATCTTATCAAGCGCTTCCCTGTTTTCCTTCAGAATACGCTTTGCTTCTTCATATGCAGCTTTCAGCATCTGCATTACTTCCGCATCGATCTCCGCTGCTGTCCCTTCTCCACAGTTCATGACAGCCCTGCCATCCAGATAACGGTTCTGGATAGATTCCAGTCCGATCAGACCGAATTTTTCCGACATACCGTACTGTGTGATCATTGATCTTGCAATTTTTGTTGCTTTCTCAATATCGTTTGATGCCCCTGTTGTGATCGTATCGAACACGATCTCTTCAGCGGCACGCCCTGCCAGAAGACCTACCAGCATAGCTTCCAGCTCTTTCTTTGTATTCAGGAATTTTTCCTCTTCCGGTGTCTGCATGACATATCCGAGAGCTCCCATCGTACGCGGCACAATCGTGATCTTCTGTACCGGTTCAGAATCTTTCTGCAGCGCGCTCACAAGAGCATGCCCTACCTCATGGTATGAGACAATCCTTCTTTCTTCCTGACTCATGATCCGGTCTTTCTTCTCTTTTCCAACAAGCACCACTTCCACCGCTTCAAACAAGTCTGACTGAGATACAGCCATCCTTCCATGTTTTACGGCATTGATGGCCGCCTCATTGATCATATTGGCCAGATCGGATCCGACAGCACCGCTTGTTGCCAGAGCAATTTCATCAAGATTGACTGTCTCGTCCATCCGAACGTCTTTTGCATGTACTTTTAAGATATCTACCCGTCCTTTTAAATCCGGACGCTCTACAATGATCCTCCGGTCAAAACGCCCTGGTCTGAGCAACGCTGGATCCAGGATCTCAGGACGGTTGGTTGCCGCCAAAAGAAGCAGTCCTTTATTTGTATCAAATCCATCCATCTCTGCCAGAAGCTGATTCAGTGTCTGTTCCCGTTCATCGTTTCCTCCAAGCTGCGAATCACGACTCTTACCGATAGCGTCAATCTCATCAATGAAGATAATGCACGGCGCCATTTGCTGCGCCTGCTTAAACAGATCACGCACACGTGATGCACCGACACCTACATACATTTCCACAAAAGCGGATCCGGACAGAGAAAAGAAAGGGACATTGGCTTCTCCAGCTACAGCTTTCGCGAGAAGTGTTTTTCCTGTTCCCGGAGGCCCTACAAGAAGCGCCCCTTTTGGGAGCTTGGCCCCGACACCTGTATATTTTCCCGGATTGTGAAGAAAATCCACAACTTCCTGGAGAGACTCTTTGGCTTCATCCTGACCTGCCACATCCCTAAATGACACTCCGGTCGTCTTTTCCACATACATCTTTGCATTGCTTTTTCCAATCCCCATCATTCCGCCGCTGCTTTTGGAAATCCGTCTCATAAAGAAACTAAGTCCTGCAAAAATAAGCACAAACGGAAGAACAAAACTAAACAGAAGATTCAAAAGCATCATCGATCTGGAATCCGGTATCTCCGTCTTTACGATGACTCCTGCATCCTCCAATTTCTTATACATATCCGGATCATCTACGATACCGGTGTAGTATTCCACCTGTGCAGAAGAGCTGAGCTGCGGAAGCCATCCCCATTCATCCTGACTCTGGCTGCCTTCTTCTCCGCTATCTTCTTTTTGCTTCTCTGCCTCTGTCTTCGGTGTGATACGAATTTTATCAGACTCAAATGTTACTTCCTTTACCTCTCCCGCCTTGACCATTTCCATAAATTTTGTATATGAAATCTCCTGAGAAGGGGTGTCCTGCATGAACTGATATAAAATCATAACGAAAACAGCGGCAACGATCGTCGTTATAATGATAATTCCATAATTCTGCCTGTTGTTTTTATTATTGTTCTGGTTATCCATTCTTATCCTCCTACATACTATCTTCTTTATTATAAGGAGCATTACCATACAAATCAATAAAAAGATTATGAAAATATTGTAAAAAACACGGTATTTGTAGTATACTAAACGAGTAGCCTAAAATCGGTAACCGGGCAGATTTTCTGCCCGATTCTCTGTTTAGGGTGTGTATGTACTTTTTCCTGCACACTTTTACTAAAACATTCAAAATTTATACAAAGGATTGGTTGATTTATGAAAATAGGATTTGATAATGACAAATACCTTCACATGCAGTCCGAGCATATCCGTGAGCGAATTGGTCATTTCGACAACAAACTGTACCTTGAATTTGGCGGAAAGCTTTTTGACGACTACCATGCAGCCCGTGTACTGCCTGGATTTCAGCCGGACAGTAAACTCCGTCTCTTAAAGCAGCTCTCTGACACAGCTGAAATCGTCATCGTCATCAGCGCTGCGGATATTGAGAAAAACAAAATCAGAGGAGATCTCGGCATCACATACGATGTGGATGTACTCCGCCTGAAATCCGCTTTTGAAGAGAACGGCCTGTATGTGGGAAGTGTTGTCATCACACAATACAGCGGCCAAAACAGCGCTGATCTTTTTAAAAACCGTCTTGAAAATATGGGGATCCGTGTCTACACACACTACGTCATAGAGGGCTATCCTTCCAATATCCCACATATCGTGAGCGATGAAGGATATGGAAAGAATGATTACATCGAGACGACAAAGCCTCTTGTAGTAATCACTGCCCCTGGACCTGGAAGCGGAAAGATGGCCACATGCCTTTCCCAGCTTTATCATGAAAACAAGCGTGGAATCCGCGCCGGATATGCCAAATTTGAAACATTCCCGATCTGGAATATTCCGTTAAAGCACCCGGTCAATCTGGCATACGAAGCAGCGACTGCTGATCTGAACGATGTCAATATGATCGACCCGTTCCACCTGGAAGCGTATGGTAAGACAACCGTCAACTACAACCGCGATGTGGAGATCTTCCCTGTGTTGAATGCCATGTTTGAACAGATCTTCGGAAGCAGCCCATATAAATCTCCAACAGATATGGGAGTCAATATGGCTGGAAACTGTATCTGTGACGACGAAGTCTGTCAGGAAGCATCCCGCCAGGAAATCATCCGGCGCTATTACCAGGCAAAATGTGACTTCTTAAGGGGAAACATCCCGGATACTGAAGTCTTTAAACTTGAACTTCTCATGAAACAGGCAAAAGTGACAACCCATGACCGTGCAGTAGTCGATGTAGCTCTTGCACGCGCAGAAGAGACAGAAGGACCTGCTGCCGCGCTGGAACTGCCGGATGGAAGGATTGTAACTGGAAAGACATCCAATCTCTTAGGCCCATCTGCAGCACTGATCTTAAACGCTCTGAAAGAGCTGGCTGGAATTGATCATGAGCTGCATGTGATTTCCCCTGCGGCCATCGAGCCGATCCAGACAGTCAAAACCAGATATCTGGGTGGGAAAAATCCGCGCCTTCACATCGATGAAGTACTGATCGCTCTCTCCATGTCCACTGCGACAAATCAGGTCGCACAGATTGCCATGGAGCAGATCCCGAAGCTGAAAGGGTGCCAGGCTCACACGTCCGTCATGCTTTCATCCGTAGACATCAAACTGTTCAAGAAACTTGGAATCCAGCTTACAAGCGAAGCAAAATATGAAAACAAACCTCTTTACTATTAATTTTAACTGGTAAAAAAGAACTGCCACATCCGAGATCTCAAGATCTCAGACGTGGCAGTTTTCTGTCAAGAAAAACTCTTTTTTCAGGAAGCCATTTCCCCACTTCCGTCATCAAACTGCGAATTGTACAAATCTGCATAAAATCCGCCCTTTTCCAACAGTTCTTCATGTTTTCCCTGTTCTACGATATCTCCATCTTTGAGGACAAGAATCTGGTCCGCATCCCGTATCGTGGAAAGCCTGTGTGCAATTATAAAACTTGTTCTTCCCTTCATCAGGTTATCCATGGCTTTCTGGATCAACACTTCCGTCCTTGTATCAACAGAACTTGTTGCTTCATCCAGGATCAGAAT
Source organism: Sellimonas caecigallum (assembly GCF_019754295.1). Classification (GTDB taxonomy): domain Bacteria; phylum Bacillota; class Clostridia; order Lachnospirales; family Lachnospiraceae; genus Sellimonas; species Sellimonas caecigallum. The sequence continues at coordinate 131,035 of NZ_VIRV01000004.1, forward strand.
CTTCGGATCCGCAAGAATGGCTCTGGCAATCGTAAGAAGCTGTTTTTGTCCCTGAGATACGTTGCTTGCTTCTTCATTCAGCTCCATATCATAGCCACTCGGGAGCGTCTGGATAAAATGATGGGCATGAGCTGCTTTTGCGGCCTCTATGATCTCCTCATCTGTAGCATCCAGCTTTCCGTAGCGGATATTATCTCGGATCGATCCGTTAAATAGCCATGTATCCTGGAGAACCATGCCGAACATATGTCTTAGTTCACTCCGATTAAAATCTTTTACATTGTGGCCATCCACAAGGATCTCTCCTTCATTCACATCATAAAACCGCATTAAAAGCTTGATCAATGTCGTCTTTCCTGCCCCTGTTGGGCCGACAATCGCTATCTTCTGCCCTTCTGTCACATTTGTGGAGAAGTCTTTAATAATGATATTGTCCGGATGATAGCCAAATTTTACATGGCGGAATTCTACATTCCCTTTCAATCCTTCCACGGATACCGGATGTTCTGCAAACTGCTCTTCTTCCTCTTCTTCCAGGAATTCAAAGACACGTTCGGAAGCTGCCGCCGTGGCCTGCAGCATATTTGCCACCTGAGCCACCTGCTGGATTGGCTGGGTAAAGCTGCGGACATACTGAATAAACGACTGGATATCCCCCACTTCGATGGTCTGCTTGATGGCAAGATAGCCGCCAAGTATCGTCACTCCCACATATCCAAGATTACCGACAAACTGCATGATCGGCATCATCATCCCTGAAAAAAACTGAGATTTCCATGCAGACTGATACAATGTATCGTTCATCTTATTGAATTCTTTCAGAACATCTTCTTCTTTATTGAATACTTTTACAATATTATGTCCGCTGTACACTTCTTCTACCTGGCCGTTTACATGTCCCAGATATTCCTGCTGATTGCGGAAATACCTCTGAGAGTGCTTTACTATAATAGAAATCAGGAATACCGACAACGGCAGAATCAAAAGCGCCACAAGCGTCATGAGCGGACTGATACTCAGCATCATGATGAGCACTCCGATAAGCATCGTGACAGAGGTAATCATCTGGGTCACACTTTGATTCAGACTCTGACTTAGCGTATCCACATCGTTCGTTATCCTGGAAAGCACTTCCCCATGTGTCCTCGTGTCAAAATAATTCATCGGCATACGGTTGATCTTTTCTGAGATTTCTTTGCGCATACGGTAAGTCAGTTTCTGCGTGACTCCTGTCATAATAAATCCCTGTACAAGGGAGAACAGGGCGCTGATTACATAAAGTCCCATTAAAGTAAGAAGAATTACCCCAATCTTACCGAAATCAATTCCCTTTCCTCCAGATACCTTTCCTACAAGTCCGGTAAAGATTTCCGTTGTCGCTTTTCCAAGGATCTTTGGCCCTACGATATTAAATACTGTACTTCCGACAGCAAAAATCATGACAAATACTATAGCAATCTTGTATCTGCCGATATACTTCAAGAGTTTTTTCATTGTCCCTTTAAAGTCTTTGGCCTTCTCTCCAGCCCCCATAGGTCTTCCATGTCTACTCATGTGCATCTTCCTCCTTTCCGCCTGTCTTCATCGCCTTTTCCAGTTCTGCCTGTGAAAGCTGTGAAGATGCAATCTGATAATATGCGTCACATGTCTGAAGCAATTCTTCATGTGTGCCAATTCCTGCTATCTCCCCTTCGTCCAGAACAATAATCTGTTCTGCGTGTAGGATCGTGCTGATACGCTGAGCTACAATGATGACTGTACTGTCCTTTGTCTTTTCTTTTAATGCCTTTCGAAGGACGGTATCCGTTTTATAGTCAAGGGCAGAAAAGCTATCGTCAAAAATGAAAATATCCGGATGTTTTGCAATTGCCCTTGCGATAGAAAGTCTCTGCTTCTGTCCTCCGGAGACATTTCCTCCACCCTGTGAAATCGGGCTGTCATACTGTTTTGGTTTTTCTTCAATAAACGCTTCCGCCTGAGCAATCTGCGCTGCCTCCTGGATTCTCTCCTTTGACATATCCGGATTGCTGTAACCGATATTCGATGCGATGGTACCAGAAAAGAGAACGCCCTTTTGCGGTACAAAGCCAAGCTTATCTCTCAATTCATGCTGCGATACCTGTCTGATATCCATTCCGTCAATCCTGATCTGTCCTTCCGTCACATCGTAAAATCTTGGTATCAGATTGACAAGTGTCGACTTACCGCTTCCTGTACTTCCGATGATAGCAGTAGTTTTTCCCGGTTCGGCCGTAAAATGGATCTCGTGCAGCACATCCTTTCCGGCTCCCGGATAACGGAAACTGACATGGTCAAATTCGACAACCCCTTTTCCTGTCCTGTCAAAGTGCTCCGGTTTTTTCGGATCATGAATTGCAGTATCACTCGTGATAACTTCATCCACACGGTCTGCTGCAACCGCTGCCCTTGGCAGCATGATAGAAATCATACAGATCATAAGAAATGCCATGATAATCTGCATTGTATACTGGATAAAAGCCATCATATCCCCTACCTGCATTTCCCCTGTATCAATACCATGGGCTCCAGTCCACACGATCAAGACACTCACACCATTCATGACAAGCATCATGGCAGGCATCATAAACGTCATCGCTCTGTTTACAAAAAGATTTGTTTTCGTAAGATCTCTATTTGCCACATCAAACCGCTTTTCCTCATATTGCTCCGTACTGAAAGCCCGGATAACAGAAAGTCCTGTAAGAATTTCTCTCGTAACAAGGTTCAGGCGGTCCACCAACTTTTGCAGTATCCGGAATTTCGGCATCGCGCATGCGAACAGAATCATGACAATGGCAAAAATAAGCACAACTGCCAGCCCGATAATCCATGTCATGGAAACATTTGTATGAACGACTTTATAGATACCTCCGATTGCTATAATCGGTGCATATAATACCATCCTAAGCATCATGACCATAACCATCTGGATCTGCTGGATATCATTCGTACTTCTTGTAATCAGTGATGCCGTCGAAAATTTGTCAAACTCCCCACTTGAAAATCCAACTACTTTTGTAAAGACATCACGTCTCAGATCCCGTCCGACAGCCGCTGCGGTCCTGGAGGCCAGAAGTCCCACTGTCACGCTGGCAAGCAGTCCAAGAAAAGCAAGCGCCAGCATCTTCCCCCCTGTTACAAGGATATAGTTTGTCTGAATCCGGTTCATATCCATTCCTAAATTCTGATAAGCGCTCTTCACATATAATACAGCTGCCTGGTCAAGCATTGTATCCGGAACATTATCCATCTGTTTCTCCATTTCGGAAACCATGGCTTCTCTTTGCTCCTGCGGCATAACCGCCAGAATGTCGAACATATCTGCATCTTCCGGAAGCATTCTCTGCGGAAGCTGCGCTGTGATCTGCTCTTTCATAACCTCTATCTCTTTGCTGTCCTGGTCGAACCCTTCCGCCAGAAGCATCGGTCTTCCCATGATATCAGTCAGATTTTCGATTTTCTCCTCCGAATTCTTTACGGAATCTTTTAACACAAAGAAGTCTTTTTCCGTCTTTAAATCCGATTCCGTCCCTTCTCGGTATGCGTCTGTTACCTTCTCTGTATCTTCCTGAGGAATCAACAGCAGCAGTTTCTCCAGGTCTTCTTTTGCAATCTGCTCAGGGACAGATGTGTCAATCCCGTTTTGCTGAATACCGATATTTACAATGTCAGATGTATATGACGGGAGCGATAAATCACAAAATGCCTGTATAAACAATACACACACAATGACCAGAGCTATCCCGGCATGCTTTTTCAGATATTTGAATAGTTTTCCCATAATGTCTCCTTTATTCCTGTCTTTTCTACTATCTGCTCCAATCTGAAATACATTCCTTCTTCATTTGGGCTTCGTAGTCCTGCAGTCCTTCCTTTGATATCAAATTTTCACGAATCTGTATCAATAGTCTGCGAAACAGCATCTTCTCCTCCGGAAGAATCCCCTCGAACATCTCTCGATCCATCTCCCTCATCATCTCTTTTATCTGGTCGATGTATGCTTTTCCTTCTTCTGTGAGATAGATCCTGGATATTCTCTGATCATTTTCGTCCTGCATTCGTATGACAAAATTTTTCTTCTCCAACTTTCTAAGAAGCACTGTCATGGAAGGGGGCTTGACGCCAAGTTTTTCTGCAATCTCCTTCTGAGACAGCGTGCCGTATTTTGACAAAATGAACAGACATCCTGCCTGCCCTGGCTTCATATCTACATTTTCCAGCCACTGTATCGCCTTTTGCCTTTGTGCGTTCAAAATTTGCCAAAGCAAAAACTGTATCGGAACATCCTTTGTATTGCAATCCATTTCGCATCTCCTTTCATTAGTTAGTTAACTAATCAATAGTCTATTATTGTGCACAAAGAATGTCAATACATATTTCTTTATTTCACATTTTTCTCACATATTTTACGAATTTTTAATTATTCAACTAACTAATTTCTCTTCATTCCAATGGCGTCTTCAAAATAAAATGCGGACAGAGCTCTTTCTCTTTGACCTCTGTCCGCTGCTTTGCTTTCTATCTCTTTGTCTTATCAATCCATCTAACCTTCACTCTGCATGTATCGTCAATCACACATTGCCGAAGTCCCAGGTCTATATGCTTTTTCTTCAGTATCCTGCTTATTTCTTCAAAAATCTCAATAACCTGATTTTCGTAACGCATATTCTCTTTATTTTCTTTATAGTATTTTCTCTCTTTGATGATCATTCCAGGCATCCACGTTTTCTTTATATTGTGTGCCTCAATTCTCTTCCAGTTCAGGAAAACGAATTCATTACTATACCCGGGAATACACTCCAGATGATTGTCGAGCTCTTCAGGAATATCACTCCATACTTTCTCTGTGCGATCCAAAAGGTCAAATATCTCCTTCGTCTCTTCCCTGTTCAGCTTAAAAATCTTTAACAAGCTGATTTCATCAAACAATTTGTATCTGGCAAATCTCAGATTTCCATTCCCTCTCAGCTCCAGCAAAAATCCTCCGTTATCCCCTTCTTTCCCAAAATCAGGACTGATCCTGTACGAAAAAACGATCATATCTTTGTTTAAATCTCTGAATTCCATAGCTACCCCTTATTCGTTCTTTTCGTCAATATAAAAATTTGCACTCAGCAGAAACGATTATAACATAACTTTTCACACTCTTCCAGAGATTGATCAAATATCACGAAACATTCATTTGAACTCAAAATAAAAAAGCTCAGTAAAACTGAGCTTTTTTAACAGGGGATGAGAGAATCGAACTCCCGCTAAGAGTTTTGGAGACTCCTGTCATACCATTTGACCAATCCCCTTTGTCTGCAAATTGACTGCTTTTAAAGTATATCATACCCTTATTCTCACTGTCAAGCAGCAATTGTTTTCTCTGCCATCCCCTACTGTGCTGGATTACAATACATGCGTTACAATTTTAGCGACCATACAAAAAACAGGAAAAGATGTTTTCCCTTTTATACTTATACAAAAAAAGAACAGAATTTCTTCTGTCCTCTAAATATAAAATATTTTCAATATACCTTCAAAACCACATATAAGCTACAGATCTCTCT
>NZ_VIRV01000040.1 GCF_019754295.1 Sellimonas caecigallum
CAGCGACTTGGTACAATATATATTTAGGAACAAATAGCAACCCTTTACCTTGGAGTGACGAATAATGCCGATAATACTTGATCATCAACTACGAGAACAAATACCGCATGACGGTACAGTCTTTCCTATCTCCTATTTTCATGATGAACTGGCCACACTGCCAAACTGGGCTGGTCCTTTACACTGGCATCATGACTTTGAAATTGCCACTGCGGTAAGTGGTGTCTTGGACTTTCAAGTTGGCAGGCAACACATCATACTGGAGGTAGGTGACAGCATATTTGTTAACAGAAATATGCTGCATGGAATAAAGCAGTTGTCCGGCGATGTTCCTGATCCGATGCCAAACATCGTCTTTTCCGGTGCTGTGATTGCACCTGAAACCAGTGCAATCTACAAAAAATATATTCATCCCATAGCTTGCTGTGATACATTACCTTTTATCGTGTTTAAACATAAAAATGGTTGGCATAACGAGGTAAATTGTTCAGTGAAAAATATTTACTGTCAGATGTATGAACAAAGCCAATGTTACGAAATGGCTGTTCAACGTGAACTTAGCGGTATATTTGAATATATATTCTCGAATTTTGAAGATTTGCCTAAATTCGAAACTACACGCATACAAATCAATGCCCAAATACGCATCCAAAAGATGCTCTCATATATCTACGAGCATTATGCTGAAGCTGTCACACTCGAAGATATTGCCGATTCTGCCAATATCAGTCGCAGCGAAGCAGGTCGTTGTTTTAACACATATATGGGATGTTCACCTATAGACGCACTTATTCAATACCGGCTTCAAATTGCACACAGTATGCTTAATGATGTGACGCTGACACTTCGGGAGATCAGCTATTCCTGCGGCTTTAATTCTGTAAATTATTTCAGCCGCCAATTTAAGCAAACCTATGGATATACACCCAGTCAAACCCGCACTTTGGGTAAATAGTGCTTATATTTGGGTTTTCTGTGTCTTTATTAAGCTTGATTATGATGATATAATCAATTCAAGTATAATATTACATTAACCATAAAGGAGTAGTCATGACCAGGCAAAAGAACTACAAAAAAACTCTTATAGCTTGCTATCTCGGCTTTGTTACCCAAGCTATATCTGCGAACTTCACACCACTCTTGTTTTTAACATTCAAGAATACCTATGGGATTGGACTGGAAAAGATTGCGCTGATTCCGCTTACATTCTATTTAACACAATTTCTAATTGATTTCGCAGCCACTAAATTTGTGGATAAAATAGGATACCGCATCTGCGTAGTATCATCGCAGGTGCTGTCTGCGGTAGGTCTTGTTTTACTGGCTATTCTGCCGGAACTACTTCCTGGCCCATTTTTAGGAATTTTAATTGCAGTAGTACTTTATGCTATGGGTAGTGGTCTTATTGAAGTATTAGTAAGTCCTATTGTCGAAGCCTGCCCCTTTGAAAATAAAGAAGGTATGATGAGTTTGTTGCACTCTTTTTACTGTTGGGGTGCAGTGGGTGTGATTTTGGGCTCGACGCTCTTTTTTACAGTATTTGGCGTAGAAAACTGGAAAATACTTACATTGATTTGGGCAGTGGTGCCGTTATATAATGCTTTCAATTTTATTACCTGTCCTATTGAACGGTTGATAGATGATGGCGAGAGTATGCGTCCCAGTCAGCTACATAGATTACCACTGTTTTGGTTGCTGATACTGCTTATGGTATGCTCCGGTGCATCCGAAGCAGCTATGGCGCAATGGGCATCCGCATTCACAGAGTCGGCAATGGGTGTTTCTAAAACTGTGGGTGATCTGGCAGGTCCCTGCTTATTTGCAGTGTTTATGGGAATATCCCGAACTCTATATGGAAAAATGAGTGAGAAGCTGGACTTGACCAGGACTATGTTGGCGTGCGGCATGTTATGTGTGATCTGCTACTTGATGGCATCTCTGTCCTCTTTACCGACTATTGGGCTGGCAGGCTGTGCATTTTGCGGCATTTCGGTTGGCATTATGTGGCCGGGCACTATCAGCATTTCTTCCCAGAAGTGCCCAAGAGGCGGTACCGCTATGTTCGCACTTTTAGCTTTGGCTGGAGATTTAGGTGCGACCGTAAGCCCTGCAATGGTTGGCAGCATTTCCGATATGGCTGGTGGTAATCTTAAAATAGGACTACTTGTTGCAACTGCATTTCCGCTAATACTTATCCTCGGTTTGATTGTTCTTAATTGGAAGTTCAATAGGTTGACGAGATAAGGGCAATATTTCCTTAAAATTGTCATTGATATTAGAACAAGATAGGTAAATAAAATTATGGCTGAAAATATACAGTGGTTGTTGTGTCATATATGCCAAAATAAAACTCGTGTTAAAATAAGAAAGGATATGGAAATCAAAAATTTTCCTCTTTACTGCCCAAAATGCAAACAGGAAATCTTAATAGATGTTAAGGACTTAATTGTGACCATTCGCAAATAAATTTTGCGGAGAGATGGGAAGCTTTGCTTGGTATCTTGAAATTCTAAGCAAAATCGCTTATAATAGAGGGCGTAAAATTTTCTGTGTCTATGGGGAAAATCTTCTTTGATAAGAACCAGATATGTATAATTGTATTGTCCAAATTTCTGGTTTTTTGCTGTCGAATTATTTATCTGATAATAGTATTGCCCATTCGACTCAGGTTATACATGAATTTTATGATTTTTTGCAGCACAAATAACGGCATCAGCAATCCCTTTTCGTGGGCTCTGCCCACACCCGGCCTCGGGAATAAGCTGGGATTTTCTGGGAATACTATAAATGCCGAAGGGATAAGGTGAAAACAGGAGCTGGATGTGTTTACATCCACTCCTGTTTTCTGTTTACAGGTATGCTGTCAGTCTTTCATCGTATAAAATGATCAGTTGGTTCAACACCTGATCCCAGTTCCGATAACGCTGAGTCCACTTCTTTGTTACATTTCTACTTGCAAGAAACAGCATCTTTTCAAGAGCGGTATCACTTGGAAACACACTCTTTGTTTTTGTAACTTTCCTGTATTGACGGTTCAGTCCTTCTATGATATTTGTTGTATACATAATTCTGCGGATATCTCCGGAAAACTGAAAAAAAGAACTTACATCTTCCCAGTTGTTTTCCCAGTTGCTGATCGCATAGGGATATTTCTTCCCCCATTTTTCCTTAATCGTTTCCAATTCCGAAAGAGCTGCGGATTCATTGGGTGCGTTATACACAGCCTTGAAGTCTGCAGAAAACTTCTTCAGATCGTTATAATTCACATATTTAAAAGAATTGCGCAGCATATGGATTACACAGCGCTGGATCTGTGCCTGTGGGAAAACGGCCTGGATTGCATCTTTAAATCCGGGGAGGCCGTCTACGCAGAAAAACAGCACATCCTGCACACCACGATTTTTCAGGTCGTTGAGCATTCCAAGCCAGAATTTACTGGTTTCATTCGCTCCCACAGTAATACTGAGGATCTCCTTATAGCCTTCCACGGTAACTCCCAGTACAATATAAGCAGCACGGC
>NZ_VIRV01000041.1 GCF_019754295.1 Sellimonas caecigallum
TCATCCTTCTTCCTATCCACCATTCCTTGGTTATGCCCTCGACCTATTAGTGACAGTCAGCTCCATGTGTTGCCACACTTCCACCTCTGCCCTATCTACCTCGTCGTCTTCAAGGGGTCTTACTGCTTTCGCATGGGATATCTCATCTTGAGGGGGGCTTCACGCTTAGATGCCTTCAGCGTTTATCCCTTCCCGGCTTGGCTACCCTGCCATGCACTTGGTAATGCAACAGGTACACCAGCGGCCGGTCCATCCCGGTCCTCTCGTACTAAGGACAGCTCCTCTCAAATATCCTACGCCCACGCCGGATAGGGACCGAACTGTCTCACGACGTTCTGAACCCAGCTCGCGTACCGCTTTAATGGGCGAACAGCCCAACCCTTGGGACCTACTTCAGCCCCAGGATGCGATGAGCCGACATCGAGGTGCCAAACCACTCCGTCGATGTGAACTCTTGGGAGTGATAAGCCTGTTATCCCCAGGGTAGCTTTTATCCGTTGAGCGATGGCAATCCCACTTTATACCACCGGATCACTAAGTCCTACTTTCGTACCTGCTCCACCCGTCGGTGTCGCAGTCAAGCTCCCTTCTGCCTTTGCACTCTTCGAATGGTTTCCGACCATTCTGAGGGAACCTTTGAGCGCCTCCGATACCCTTTCGGAGGCGACCGCCCCAGTCAAACTCCCCACCTGACATTGTCCCCCAGCCGGTTCACGGCTGCTGGTTAGAAACCCAATACCGCAAGGGTGGTATCCCAACAGCGGCTCCTTGGAGACTGGCGTCTCCAATTCTTCGCCTCCCACCTATCCTGTACATGCAATACCGAGTCCCAGTATCAAGCTGGAGTAAAGCTCCATGGGGTCTTTCCGTCCTGGCGCAGGTAACCAGCATCTTCACTGGTACTTCAATTTCACCGGGTGCATTGTCGAGACAGTGCCCAAATCATTACGCCTTTCGTGCGGGTCGGAACTTACCCGACAAGGAATTTCGCTACCTTAGGACCGTTATAGTTACGGCCGCCGTTTACTGGGGCTTAAGTTCAAAGCTTCGCTTGCGCTAACCTCTCCCCTTAACCTTCCAGCACCGGGCAGGCGTCAGCCCATATACCTCACCTTTCGGTTTTGCATAGACCTGTGTTTTTGCTAAACAGTTGCTTGGGCCTATTCTCTGCGGCCAGCTCTCACTGGCACTCCTTCTCCCGAAGTTACGGAGTCATTTTGCCGAGTTCCTTAACAATGCTTCTCCCGTCGGCCTTAGGATTCTCTCCTCATCCACCTGTGTCGGTTTACGGTACGGGTACGATATGAACAATAGCGGCTTTTCTTGGCAGCCAGCTCACGCGCTTCGTTACTTCTAGTTCACTCCGCATCACGTCTTCCCATTGCCTGGCGGATTTGCCTGCCAGACTGGTACCTCGCTTGCACCGGTCTTTCCATTCCCGGCTCGCGCTCTCTTTCTGCGTCCCCACAGTTCTGTCATATCGTAGTACAGGAATCTCTACCTGTTGTCCATCGACTACGCCTCTCGGCCTCGCCTTAGGCCCCGACTTACCCAGGGCAGATCAGCTTTACCCTGGAAACCTTAGATATTCGGCCGGAAGGATTCCCACCTTCCTCTCGCTACTCATTCCGGCATTCTCTCTTCCATACAGTCCACAGCTCCTTCCGGTACTGCTTCTTCCCGTATGCAATGCTCCTCTACCAATGCGGGTGTATGTTATTGAACAAGTTCAATAACCCCGCATTCCTGAGCTTCGGTGGTGTGTTTCAGCCCCGGACATTTTCGGCGCAGGACCTCTCGACTAGTGAGCTATTACGCACTCTTTTAATGGATGGCTGCTTCTAAGCCAACATCCTAGTTGTCTTCGAAATCCCACATCCTTTTCCACTTAACACACACTTTGGGACCTTAGCTGCAGGTCTGGGCTCTTTCCCTTTTGACTACCCAACTTATCTCGTGTAGTCTGACTCCCGATAAGCATCTCAATGGCATTCGGAGTTTGATATTCTTCGGTAAGCTTTGACGCCCCCTAGGAAATTCAGTGCTCTACCTCCATCAGACTCTATCGAGGCTAGCCCTAAAGCTATTTCGAGGAGAACCAGCTATCTCCGGGTTCGATTGGAATTTCTCCCCTATCCACACCTCATCCCCACCCTTTTCAACGGATGTGGGTTCGGTCCTCCATTGCCTTTTACGGCAACTTCAACCTGGACATGGATAGATCACCCGGTTTCGGGTCTACTCTGACTGACTTTCTCGCCCTGTTCAGACTTGGTTTCCCTTCGGCTCCGGACCTTCAGTCCTTAACCTCGCCAGCCAGCGTAACTCGCCGGACCGTTCTACAAAAAGTACGCGGTCCATCTCTCTATAGATGTTCCACAGCTTGTAAACACAGGGTTTCAGGTTCTCTTTCACTCCCCTCCCGGGGTCCTTTTCACCTTTCCTTCACAGTACTATGCGCTATCGGTCACTAAGGAGTATTTAGCCTTACGGGGTGGTCCCCGCTCCTTCCTACAAGGTTTCTCGTGTCTCGTAGTACTCTGGATCCCGCCGTGCCAACTCGTCTTTCGCTTACGGGGCTTTCACCCTCTCTGGCTGGCTTTCCCAAAACCATTCTGCTAAACTCGTTGGATCACTTCCGCGGTCCGAACCCCAGCATGCACGCACGCTGGTTTGGGCTCTTCCGGTTTCGCTCGCCGCTACTCCCGGAATCGATGTTTCTTTCTCTTCCTCCGGCTACTTAGATGTTTCAGTTCACCGGGTTCCCCTCCATAACCTATGGATTCAGTTATGGATACATGAGGTTTCCTCATGTGGGTTTCCCCATTCAGAAATCTCCGGATCGTTGGATATTTGCTCCTCCCCGAAGCTTTTCGCAGCTTATCACGTCTTTCATCGGCTCTTAGTGCCAAGGCATCCACCCTGCGCTCTTTCTAGCATAACCAACTGGA
>NZ_VIRV01000042.1 GCF_019754295.1 Sellimonas caecigallum
TGCAAATTCCAGTAAAAGGGGGCATATGCTCCGCACCAACGGTGCGCTCAGTCCATTTTAAACGGTGCGGAGCATCATCCCTCTGATGACAGATGCTTATTTCTCAGCTACGCGCATACTGATGCCATTCATTTCGAGCCTATAACTATGTCGTTTGTCTGTAATGCGTGCAAGGCAGGCATCTGCATAAGTGTGTTCCCGGAACAGATCAAACCATGACTTGATCGGAAACTGTGAAATGATGATTGTAGATCTGCGTCCATCCCGTCCGTCGATCACTTCGAAGAGATCTCGGCATTTATCCAGATCCAGCTCCATGAGACCAAAGTCATCAATCGCAAGCAGATCAAGTTTGGACAGTGCGGTAACGTATTCCAGATAGGTTGACTTCAGCCTAGCCTGCTCCAGTTCAAGCATGAGCGTGTTTGCCCGGATATATCGTACCGTCTTCAGCTGGCGAAGAGCAGAGATACACAAGGCATTGCTCAGGTGTGTTTTCCCGCTACTTGTCATGCCGGTAATCAGGAGATTCTTGCCTTCATCAATCCAATGGCAGGTTGCCAGCCGCTCAATCGCAGTTGTGTCCAGTTTTCTTGCGGGATCATAAATGGTTTCATCCAGATCAGCATCCGGATAGCGCAGATGTGCCTGTTTCAGATAGCGTTTAAACTTTTTGTCGTATCGTATCTGCCATTCATGGTTTACAATCTCCGTGAACCGTTCAATGAAGGGCGCCAGATCGGCATTCGGATCCAGCATCTGGCTTTCAAATGCATCTGCCATTCCGGACATCCTCAGGGAACGCAAACGTTCACAGATCAGGAGTTCCTCATGAGTAAGGGAAAGATTCTCATTCATTGATAGCAGTCCCTCCCTCTGATGTTTTCATGTTCCGGAAGGTGTCCGGCTGCGCTCTTTCCTGTCGGTTCGTGGTTAACCAGACGGCTAAGGGCTTTCTTGAAGTAAGTGTACTTGCATGCGGATGCATCAATACAAATCTGGGCTGCTTCCGCAGCGATATGACGTGGGACATCATTGCACATATGCAGAATCCCCTTGCAGCTGTTGTATGTCTGTTCTTCATGCTTCACGCTGCGGAGAATACGGTCAATGAGCGTAACCATGGATTCTCCATAAACGGATGCCCATCTGCGGTAATACGCCCCGTCATGTGCATTCAGTTCCTTGTAATACAGGTGTTCCGGGGGCATATGACTGTCGTCTGTGATATAACGCGGAAAATCCTTATAGGAGCGTACATGCTTACATAAAAGCCTGTTATTCTCATCACAGATCCTTATCTCACTCATTGTAGCTTTGAACATTGCAGGTTTTCCGTGATACGTATACAATACAGAGTAATAGTGGCTGTCATATTCAAGGTGGTAATTATCTGGTATACGCAGAAAATATTTATAATCACAAGTCGTAAAGCTGCCCGATGGAAGAGGCTTCATTTTGGGCTTGTCGTAGGTCTGGAAGGCATACTCCCGTGTCCTGCGGATATCATTTTTATTCCGGAAATCCGCTTGATTGATTGCCGCTATTATCTTTTGGGTTTCTTTGTTCAGGGAATCGAGACTTGTAAATATGTTTTCTTTTAAGCGCTCGATTAAATGTGTCTCCAAAAAACGGACGTGGTTTTCTATCGTCGGTTTCCCTTTCGGCTTGCGCGGCGGTGGAGGCAGTACAATCGTATCGTAGAAATCCTCCAGATCTGAAAAAGCTGAATTCAGGATCAATTCGTCCTTTGAGTGCTTAGAAATCGCGGTCTTCAGGTTGTCTGGAACAAGATATTTCGGAACAGCCCCATAGTATTCCAGTGCGTGGACAACGCCGGTAATAAAACTTGGCAGCCTCTCATCAAGGAATACTTCTGCATATACACGGCTGCTGAAGCCAAGCGTCGTAGCGAACACATGAACTTTGTGTATCTCGCCGGTTGCAGGATCCGTCAGTAGTTCAGGCTGATCGCCGATCCAGTCGATATACATCCGCTCTCCCGGGATCCGTTCAACAGGCATAGATACAGAATTCTGTCCCAAATTTTCTCTCAGGAAATCTCTGTAGAGCTTATAGAACTGTGACAGTTGATAGCCATTCGGATGCTCTTTCTTGTATTCCAGCCACTGGAATGCAAGATCGGGAGTCGCCATCGCCATCATACGCTGATGGATCTGAAAGAAATCTGGCAATTCCTTTTCAGCACGGCGGAGATTCTCTGGCGGATAGAAAGCCTCCTCGACTTTCTTCGGCGGCATTGCTTTCAACTCCTCCAGGGGAAGCCCCAGTTCATGAAAGCGGTTCATAATAAGTGTTACGGTACTGTTTCCTATGTTGTACCGCTTCTTGGTAGTGCGGTATCCAATACCGCTTTGGCGTAATTCAATCACACCAATGATTGTTGAGTATTTTTGCATTTGGTGCTCCTTTCTCAACTTGTAATGAACGAGTTTCATTGTTCATTATAAAAGAAAGCGCACCGTTTAGAATGGAATCAGTGCACCGCTATTTCAGAATAGGTGCACCGCTAATTCTGAAATGAACGCACCGATCGACTGGAATTTGCA
>NZ_VIRV01000043.1 GCF_019754295.1 Sellimonas caecigallum
TGCCTGTCCGCGGCTTATCGGTGTATAGCCGATCTCATCAATGATGACAAGCTGTGCTTTCTTGATATTTTTGAGTCGAAATCCGGCTGCGCGCTCTGTTTCTGCGGTGTCGAGAATCTTAATCAGGTTGGTCATCTTCTCAAAACATACAGTATAGCCACTGTTGACAGCCTGTAGACCAAGACCACAGGCAATCATGGTCTTGCCGAGGCCCGGAGGCCCCGCAAAGACAAGGTTTCCGCAGTTGTCCAGCCAGGATAATTCTTTCAATACGGAGAGCTGCGCGTGGGTAATACCTGACTCCAGCTCTTCCGGATCAAACTCTTCCAATGGTCGGATATTTGGTGGAAAATGCGCTGCGGAATAGTTACGTTTCCGACGCCGTTCATTCCGACCTTTGACTTCGGTCTCGAGAACAGCCAGAAGGAATTCCCTGCAGGAAGAGTCCTGCAGGTCTGCAGTTTCCAGAAGATCCGGAAGCATTCGCGCCGCGTGCTTTAAGGTAAATGTTTCAAGCAACGCTGTGAGCCGCTGTACGGGGATATGACCGGTATCCATACTTTTTAAGATTTCACGGTTCATTGAATAGCAGCCTCCTTCCGTTCTATGCGTTCCTGAAATGCTTTCGCATAAACAGAGAGATCTGTATAGCTGACATTACCGGATGGGACTTGGGCGCGACAGTCATCTGATGTCAGTTCCCGGCCGGCTTTTGCAAGGCTGTAAACAACTTTAAACTGTGAGAACTGATACCGGTATTTCTGGCAGCACTCCTTCATTACCTGTGCTACCAGGGATTTATCCGGATTCTCAGAATCAAGGAACTGTTCAATTGCCCGAAGCTGTTTGGAGATATGCCGTGGATTTTCCTTTTTTACACCATTGATGAAGTGCTGGAAGTCATAGCAGTTCCATTTCCCGCGGAGACGTTCCATGATCTCGATCCAGTCTCCGGAGTCCTGTTTCCGGTGTTCCGGGAGCTGATTGACACTTCCTTTCCTCTCGCTGAGATTATGAGAACAGATATAGTTCAGCTGGTCATCATAAATGTGGATTTTGCCACTGACAACTTTGAACCGTACTGTTTTGAACGCATAATCACGGGGAACCGAATACCTGCATGATTTATACAGGACGTAAGGCAATGCTGCGATTTCATAAGTGCGGAACGTATTCGGAGATGTTTCATACACGGATGGAAGAAGAGGCCGCATGGCTGACTTTTCAACGCTGTCGTAGACTGCTTTTGGAACCCGTAAGGTGGAACGGTGGATCCGCTGGTTTTTGCGTTCCAGCCATCCGGGAAGGGAACGCCACACATCATCAATACAGGTGACCTTCCGCGCACTGAAGAAGTTTTTCTTCACGAACCCGACAGAGTTTTCGATAGGTCCCTTGCTTTCCGGGTCCGCCTTATTACACACCCAGAGCCGGATATCCTGTTCTGTACAGAAATCTTCAAAGGTCCTGGTCTTGATGACTTCACCATAGGTTTCACTGGCGACAAACACGGCGTCCTGATCGATGACCAGTTCCTTAGGACGCCCTCCAAGTCTGCAGAAACTACGATAGATCGCCTTACAGGCCTCTTCCGAGTTATACTTGTGATCCTGTGCATAGACGCATAAAAAACGACTGTAACGCAGCAAAAGGCAGATGAAATGGATGTGCGTTGTTTTTGAGAGAGTCTCCGCACCGAAGTCGATGAGCATCTGTTCTCCGGGCGGGATGTCAAAAACATAATCATAGATACGATGATGCTCCGGTTCCCTGTTGATCTGTCCGGAATCCTCAAGATAGTGGACATAGTTGCGGAGTGTCTGCTGGTTCCCGGGAAGTTTTTCATACGCTCCGTTTTCGATGAATTTTTCTTCCAGGACATCGTAAACAGATGACATACAGAAACTTTTTCCACTGTTCGTCTCAAGGATTCTGATAATCGTGCTGCGGAAAGGCTCCGCGTCAAATGTTTTTGGTTTTGCAAGCTTAGCGCCTGGATCATCCGGGATTACATCCATGTCATAATACTTACTGATCGTGGGGCGGCTGGGAGGCTTGCGCCCCTGCGCTTCATAGTACCTGATAATATCAGCTTTTGTGTAACCTTGTAGTTTTAAATCCTGTATTTCCTGCATTTTTGTTTTTGTCAGCATAAAGGTCTCCTCTCTTGTGTACTGCTTACAGTATACAAAATCGGATGAACTGCTGACTCCTCCTGTGATAAAACTCGCCGCAGGGGATGTAAAAAAGTGATTACCGTACAGTGTAAAGAACTTCTTACCATCTCATGTAAAAAAGTCGTTACCGCATGATGTAAAAAAGTTCTTACCGCGTCATGTAAAAAACTCCTTACCCTGTGGCTGTAAAATTACCTTACCACGCACA
>NZ_VIRV01000044.1 GCF_019754295.1 Sellimonas caecigallum
ATGATGTTGGGGCCAAAAGCCTGTCTATAGCACCTTGAAAAGTTCATATATTTTGTAGTAAACACAAGCTGAAACGCCTCACTTGCTGTATAATAGAGATATCCTAAAAAAAGAAGGTAATCTCTATGTCATTCAAAGAAAATTCTTACCAGCAAATATCATTTACAGATAGTTTTTCCGGCTTAACCGACAGGGAACAGAAAGCACTGGGAAAATCCTGGGCAAAAGTTTTTGCTGATGAAATATTCCCTGCCATTGATGAAAAGCGCTTTTCTGTCTTATACAGTAATAAGGCATCCAGACCGAATACCCCGGTAAACGTAATCGTTGGCGCGCTCATTATCAAAGAGCTTTTTGATTACTCGGATGATGAAATGGTTGAAAATCTTATGTTGGATTTTCGGCTCCAGTATGCCCTGCACACAACGAGTTTCGAAGAGCAGCCGCTGAGTGACAAGACGCTGAGCCGTTTCCGCAGGCGGTGCTATGATTACGAAACACTTCATAACAAGGATCTTTACCATGACTGCGTAAAAGACCTGAGCGCTTCCATTGCAAAACTAATGAGGATCAGCGGGAAGATCCGGCGTATGGATTCCATGATGATCGAATCCAACATCCGTAAACTCAGCCGGATGGAACTGATATATACTTGTATTTCAAAGCTGGCAGTTTCTATGAATAAGGCAAATGCTTCTGCTCTGCCGGAGGATCTGAAGCACTACACAGATCCGAATGATTTCAACAGAGTGATCTATCACCAGAGAAGTACGAATGCAGAGGAACGATTAAAGCAGCTTCTTGCGGATGCCGATAAACTTCTTACCTTATGTGAGTCTGAGTATCAGGATTCAACAGAGTATGATCTGTTTGTCAGATGCCTGTCTGAACAGACGGTTGTTGAAAATGGAACCCGCAGGCTCCGCACAAAAGAAGACGGCGGTATGAACTCATCCATGATGCAGAATCCTTCTGATCCGGAGGCTACATTCCGGAGCAAAGCCGGAAAAGAGCATCGGGGATATACAGCCAACCTTGAGGAATCCGTAGGTAAGGATGGTTCCGTTGTAACGGATTATCAATATGACCAGAACAATCACAGTGACAGCCAGTTTCTCCAGGAACATCTTGAGCAGATGGAGAAACAGGAAGAGCGGACAGTCATAATTACGGATGGCGCATACAGCGGGACAGAAAACACGCAGCTCGCATCGGAGAAGAATGTAGAACTGATCACCACAAGCCTGACGGGGAAATCCGCCCCGGACATCCTTGCTGATTTTGAATTCAACGAAGAAGGAACAAAAGTCCTCCGGTGTCCGGCAGGTTATGCGCCGAAAAGCTGCTCCTATATGAAGCAGAGCAGGCAGTGCGCCGTTTCCTTTCTGCATGAGCAGTGTGCCAACTGCCCGTACCAGGACCAATGCAAACCGAAGATCTTTAAGCGGGTTGCCAAAATAGTAACATCCAAAGCGGCACATGAACGTGCGAAGATCCAGCGGAAGGTGAGCAGTGAAGAATTTAAAAACTATGAAAGACTCCGTAATGGAGTAGAGACTGTACCGTCAAATATCCGCAGGAATTACCATCTGGAAAAGATGCCTCGTGGAAAACAACGTGGCAAGTTCTTTTTCGGTTCGAAGATAGCAGCACTAAATTTCCGAAAGCTCTTCAACTATGTGAAGGGTCTGGGAAACTATGCCCAAAATCCAGTACTTGCATAAGCCAAGGGAGGAAATATCAGACACATATGCCAGAAAGCCCAGCATAATACTACAAAATATGAATTTTTCAAGGTACTATAGGTACAGAGCGCAACTAATATATAGTTTCGACCTTAACATCATA
>NZ_VIRV01000046.1 GCF_019754295.1 Sellimonas caecigallum
TTGGATTCCTTTTTTATTAAAATCCCCCACTTTTTTTGCCAAAAACACTTGACAAATCGCCCAAAATTTGCGGCGAAGCCGATTGAATATATTTTATTTCTTTCGACTGGAGGCGATTTTTTTGTTACCTGTTAATCCTGGCGGGCATGCCGCCTATCAAAACTTTGTTGTTACAAATCTTCGTAAATATTATCCGGATCCAGATGCCTTTTCACGGGCTACCTGGGATATCATCGAACGTTTCTGGAATCTTGATCTTTCTTATACGGATGAACTTCTACGTTCGAAATACTCTGTCTTTGGCCCTAAGCCTAGAACCCCTTCCTGTATGCAGCGCTCTTATCTGCTGTCTATTGATTTCAAGGTCCATTCCCTGACAGACTGGGCTGCTCAGTTGAAGATCAATCCCCTTTATGCAATCCTCAGCGGTTTTGAATTCGGCGATACTCCCGGCGTCGGTACCTTTTATGATTTCCTCAGCCGACTTTGGGATTCTGAAGATTCCAATCTGTCTTCCCATTTGCGTCCTGCAAAAGACAAAAGGATTAAAAAGCCTGCTCATAAAGGTACGAAAGCCGAACCTGTCGAAAAGGTTTCCGTTGATCAGTTACTGGAGCAGTTGGAAACAACCTCTTTTGTATTAGATGACCAGCCCTATTCTTCCCTGTTTAAGATCTATCATCGGGAATTCCTGAGTCAGTCCATAGCTAAAGGTCTGATTGATCCTTCCGCTCTTTCCCTCGCCGGTGACGGAACTCCTGTTGTCACTTCCGCAAGGGAGCGCAAGCATCCTGCCTGCAACTGTTCGGAAAAAGGAATCACGGATTGTTCCTGTGACCGTTTCTTTTCCCAGCCTGACTGCGATATTGGATGGGATTCTTCCAGAGACCGCTTTTATTTCGGTTACGACTTATATATGCTTGTCGCTGCCCACTCGGAAAGCGACCTTCCTGTTTTCCCTCTGTTGAATCCTGCCTCAAAACATGATTCCCATGGATTCCTGGAAACCTGGTTCCGGATGAGAGCTTTCCTTCCTGAACTTCATATCAACAAATGGATTCTGGATTCCGCTCATGATGCGATGCCTTATTACATTTACTGCCGCAAGAACCACATCCAGCCCTTTATCGACCTGAATGTAAAGCGAGGCGTCAAAGTAAAATATAAAAATGATCTTACCATCGGTGAAGATGGCGTTCCCGTTTGTAAAGCGGGAAGAAAAATGCGTCATGACGGTTCGGAGCCTTCCAAGGGGAGGCTGAAATTCCGCTGTCCTCTGGCCAGCCGGAAATACGGCTGTTCCTGCACACATCCCTGCTCGGATTCCAAGTATGGCAGGACAGTCCATCTGGCTATGAAAGACAACCCAAGACTGATTAACTTCCCGCCCCGTGACACGAAGGAGTGGAAAAAGGAATTCAATGCCCGGACTTCGGCAGAACGTTCCAATAAACGTGAGAAAATAGACTTTCAATTAGAAAGCGGCAGACACCGCTCTACTAAGATGTGGTACTGCCGCCTCTATCACATCATGATGCTGCAACATCTTGATGCATGGGATCTGCCTTTCGAATCTCCATTACGTAAGTTGATTTTGGAAGTAGCATGATCCTTGATTATTATATCGCATTTTTCCAGATATAGCGACAGCTATGTCTATTTCAGCATGTCTATTTTTCACTTTTTAGATAATATTTACTTTTCAAAGTTCAACGCCAGCG
>NZ_VIRV01000047.1 GCF_019754295.1 Sellimonas caecigallum
CTGGTGTGCTACCCGTCAAGTAGACAATGAAAAAAATATAAAATTTTTGTGTTGCCCGGTTTGTGCCGGGCAATATTTTTATGCGGCTAATAACCGTTCATGAAATTCAAACGGTGTTAATACATCAAGGCCCCTTTGCGGGCGGTCATTTATGTAATAGTCTATATATGCCGTTATCGCTTGTACAAGCTCCTCTCTGGTATGATACTTCTTCCCATAATACATTTCGCGTTTTAGTATCCCCCAGAATCCCTCCATAGGTCCATTATCCGTACAGTGCGCCACTCGGGACATGCTCTGTATCATTCCCGCATCTACCAGCTTTTGGTGAAATACACGGGAGGTATATTGGAATCCCCGGTCACTATGAAAGATTGGATGAGCTCCCGGATTGTTCTTTACTGCCAGATCGAAAGTATCGAATACAAGCTGATTGTTATTGTGATCGCTTAACACATATGCAACCGGACGATGATCACATAAGTCCAGAATCACACTCAGGTATAGCTTATGGATATGGTCAAATGAAGTGCCATACTTAAACTCTGTTACATCAGTTACCCATTTCTTGTTCAGACTATCTGCATGAAAGTCTCTGTTTAAAATATTTTCTGCGATAAAAGCTGGATTTTTCGATGGTCTGGTACAGCCGTCATAACGATATTTTAAGTTTGACCTTATTTGCTGTTTCCTGCATATACGCAGGATCCTCTTATCATTTACTTTGATGCCATTATCGTGACGGAGTTTGTCATTCAATCTCCGATATCCCATGTCAGGATGTTCTTGATGGATTGCTTCCAACCGGTCAGAAATCTGTTTGTTCAGCCGGTCATTTGCTGTTTCTATACGGTTCAGCCATTTGTAGTAAGCCGCTCTTGTAATGCCGCCAAGTTTACACAAGGACCGGATCGAATAATGGTGTTCTTCATGTTCCTCTTTGATTACCTGATAAATGTGTTTGTTTCTCTGCCGGCTCAGCCCCGCCTCCTTTCGATTTCTGCAAGTTTTTTTAGGAAGTCCGCCTCCATTTGTGCGTGTTCTTTTTCTGCCCGCAAGATCCGGTTTTCTGCCCGCAGCTTTTCGAGTTCTGACATTTCCGCTTCTGGTTTTCGTTTTCCGCGTCTGTCACGAAGAGCCTCCACTCCCTGTTTCTCGTATTTTATCGTATAATTACGTGCCTGTTGGTAAGAAATCCCAAACTGTTCTGATGTCTTGGCATAATTATGATCATGGGCGATGCAGTATTGCACGATTTCAACCCGTTCATCGAAGGTGGTTTTTTTCCCTTTGGTCATGATAGCATTTCCTCCTGTTCCGGAAGCTTTTAGCTTCTCATGTCCATTATACTTCAAAACCCACTGTCCGATCGTATTTTCGGAAGGAATGTTATAGGTAACCGCCAGTTCCCTGTAAGATCCTTCTCCGTTTAGATACGCTTCAACAACATCTTTTTTAAAGGAGGCCGAATAAGATTGATTGTGACCTGTTCTGAGGAAAGCGGATTCTCCGAATGCTTTATACTTGTCAACCCATCTTCTAAAAACGGTTTTACCCACTCCAAGTTCGCTGGCGTGTGATAGATAGGATCCGTTTCCTGAAATGTAATCTTTTACAGCCTGCAGCTTCACTTCTGGTAATATTCCTCTAGGCATAATAAAACTCCCCTCCAGATAAACAGTTTTATTATTTCAACTGTCTACCTAAAGGGGAGCATATCA
>NZ_VIRV01000048.1 GCF_019754295.1 Sellimonas caecigallum
GTCTTACCTCGGGAGACCCTACTCACATACCGGGAGGTATGGTCGAAAAAGGTTTGGAGAGGGAGTCAGATGATGTCATAGTAGGCGAAGCCCCAGTGGGAATATAGCCGAAGGACGGAAACGATTTATAGTACGAATCGCTATGTTTAAAATAATACATGAGCCGGAAATCGGGTGGACAGGAAAAGTAGGAACGTAACCGAGGAATACTGTCTATACCTAGAGGGGCGATATGTATGAATCTTGAGATAGGTCAGAGGAGTAACAACGATGGAATTAATAGAAGTGATTTTAACAAAAGAAAACCTGAACAGAGCCTATAAAAAGGTAGTTGCCAATAAAGGCACGGGTGGCGTTGACGGAGTTACGGTAGAGGAGTTGGGGAACTATATAAGAGAGAACCGGGAGAAAATCATAACGTCTCTCAGAAACAGAACCTATATACCGAAGCCAGTCCGAAGAGTATTCATTCCAAAAGACAACGGAAAGAAAAGACCGTTAGGGATACCGACGGCGCTAGACCGAACAATCCAGCAGGCAATATCACAGCCTATATCTGATATTTACGAGAAAATATTCAGTGACTACAGCTACGGGTTCAGACCGGGAAGAAGTTGCCATGATGCCATCAGACAGGCACTGGAATACTTGAATGAAGGGTATGAATGGGTAGTAGATATAGATATAGAACAGTTTTTCGATAAGGTAAATCATGACAAACTAATTCAGATACTAAGGGAACAGGTAAATGACAGTACCACATTAAATCTGATTCGGAAATATCTGAAAGCAGGAGTAATGGAAAACGGGTTGGAGAAAGCGACAATCACGGGCGTGCCGCAAGGGGGTCCGCTTTCCGTCGTATGTTCAAATGTGTATCTTGATAAGTTGGACAAAGAACTGGAATACAGAGGGCTCCGGTTTACGAGGTATGCAGACGATGTGCTGATATTTACAAAAAGTGAAATGGCAGCCAACCGGGTAATGAAATCCATAAGTAACTGGTTGGAAAGGAAACTATTCCTGAAAGTAAATGCAACCAAAACGAAAGTTGTCAGACCGACACGGAGTAAATATCTGGGATTCACATTTCTGAAGAATGGTGGAGAATGGAAAGTAAAACCCACTACGGAAAAGAAAAAGAAACTCAAAAAGAAACTGAGTGAATATCTGAAAAGAGGCAGAGCAGTCGCAAGACCTCTGGCGGCTACAATCAAACGCGTTAATGAAATGGTAAGAGGATGGATTAATTACTTTCGGATTGGGCTGATGAAAGAGTATATGGAGAAGTTTGGGGAATGGCTGCGGCACAAGATAAGAGTAATCGTCATGAAGCAGTGGAAGAAGCCGAAAACCGTCTACAGGAATCTGAGTTACTTAAACTGGAAGAATCATAATGGTTTTAGCCGTGAAGAAATCTATAAAGTGGCAAATTCAAGGCTAGGGTGGTACAGAAGAAGTGGAATGAACGTAGTGAATTTCATAATCAGTAAAGATTTACTTGAAAACAGGATAAAAGACGGAGCTGGACTGCTCAATCCTTTATCCTATTACTTAGTAAAAGTTGGAATATAAGTTGTAGAGCCGTATACGAGACCCGTACGTACGGTTCAACGGGAGGGGCGAGATTTTACTCTCCCTCTACCCTATT
>NZ_VIRV01000049.1 GCF_019754295.1 Sellimonas caecigallum
TTCCTGGTATATTGTAATTGACTCATCTAACGGTCACTTACAAATATACCTTCTCCTTTCTATCAACCTTTTCATCCGTGGTTGATTACGGTATTCTATATTTGTATGATGTAAATATGTGATGTGGATTTGTATTTTTTATCCTGTGGCTTTGACTACTTTATGGAGGTTCTTACCACACCTTATTTCTAAATAATGATTAGTTAGATGAGTCTTGAATTCCTATCTTGTACCAGGTTTTACGAAGTAAGTGCTGTGGATAACACATTACATATTTTTTACGAAAGGAATGTATTATCATGATTTTAGTCGGAATTGACATTGGCAAACATCAACACATCTTCTCCATCATTGACAAACAAACCGGTAAAATACTTTCAAATCCTTCTGTTTTTCATAACAATCAAGAAGGTTTCTTGTCACTCATCGGAAAACTAAGCAGCTATGCCAAATCACAGCTTCTTATTGGCATGGAAGATACCGGGCATTATCACTTTGCCTTACTCAAATATCTTCTTGACAGGCACTATACGGTTGCTCTGATCAACCCAACCACTACTGACCTTACCAGAAAACTTCAGGGCGGCATTACCAAAAACGATCCCCTGGATTCTCTTACCATTTGTGATGTCATCGGCTCGAATCAGCGTAAAAAGCCTTATCGCATTACAAAAGTAAACCGTTTCGACCTTTATGAACAAAAGCAGCTGACACGCCATCATCACAACCTGAAAGAGGAATTAAACATCTACAAAAACCGGCTTCAGAAATGCATTGATATCGTATTCCCCGAATTGAATTCCTTATTCCGTTCAAAGTATGGCATTGTTTACATGAATGTTTTAAAAACATTTGCTTCTGCTGAAAAGATTGCAAACTCCGATATCCGGATCATCCGGAAATGTTTTGAATATGAGGGACGCGGAAAACGAATCCAACTGTCTGCCGAACAGCTGAAAACAACAGCCAAGGCTTCTGTCGGCATCTCTTCTGTTGCTGAAGAAATTCAGATCAGACATCTTGTCTGTCAGATTGAAATGATAGAAGAACAACTTTCTGAAATAGACAAAAAGATAGAAGAGTTCTCCCTGCAAAACAACTCTCCTATCCTCTCCATACCAGGAATTTCACACTTCTCTGGTACTTCTATTTTAGCGGAATTGGGAGATATTTGCAACTATACGAAAGCATCTCAAATCATTAAATTTGCCGGTGTCGCCCCATATCACTATGAATCCAGTCAGTTTCTCGCCCGGCATACTGCAATCACCAAGAAAGGTTCCCGGTATCTGAGAAAAACACTGTATCAGATTATCTTGCCGGTTATCCATCACAACAGGGTCTTCACTGCTTATTACAGCAAAAAGTTAGCCGAAGGCAAAGGTCACAGATGTGCTCAGGGTCACTGTATCAGAAAACTTTTAAGAGTCATCTATCATCTTTTAAGTACCGGACAGAGTTTTGATCCTGCATTACTGATATAGCTATCATTACAACCCAGCTTATTACAATGAGCCTTCTTTAGAAGGTCTATTTGTTGTGCCACAAAATCCATAATGATTCACATATTTTCAAAGTACATACTTTTACTAACTAAAATTCAATGTTTTTAAAAAACTACTTGATTTTTATATAGTTAGCTCCATT
>NZ_VIRV01000005.1 GCF_019754295.1 Sellimonas caecigallum
TATTTTTAAAGGAGGTTTTCCAAATGTCAGATTTACCGAATTCTTTTGACGCATCAGACTGGGAACTGTCTGATGATTTTTATACAGAAAACGCGGAGCAAAAAGAACTTCGCCTGGAGGATTTTATGATTCCGGAGGAAGAACACTCTTCTTCTCCAACAGATTTTGAGGATCCGGAACTTGCCAAAGTTGTTTCTGACGTGCAGCGCGTGCTGGATATCTATTCCCAGGGGCTTGATATCGCCGGAATCGCGGAAAAACTTTGTCTGGACACAGAATATATCCACACGATCCTCTACTGTGCACAAGGTTTTGCGGAAGATGATCCCATCGCCGTGGCTCGCCTTGTCATGATGTCATAACCCCTTGACAAAAGGTTTCCGCTCCGATATAATCAAGACAGTGCACATAGATGCAACTATTTTAGAAAGGATGAAAAGACAATTTTATGGACGACTCAAGCGACAGTGATTCTGAGCATCATAATTTTGTAAAATCTCATATAGATACGGATATAAGGTATAGTCTGCCGTTCCATGGGACAGCGGGCTATGCCTTTTTGCGTATTTTTATACGGCTTCGGAGGTAAATCGAACATACGGCAGACAATCTGTCTTTCCACTTTTATCTCAGAACACAGCGAAATAAGATTTTACAAAAATAATGAATAAAGGAGAATCAATTTTGAACTCAATAGGACCACAATTATTATTACAGGCAGTTTTAATTTTTCTCAATGCATTTTTTGCGGCGGCAGAAATTGCCGTTATCTCCCTCAATGCCACCAAACTCCGCCACGCTGCGGAAGAGGGAGACAAAACATCCGGGAAGCTCCTGAAGCTGGTAGAAGAGCCTTCCGGTTTCCTCTCTACCATCCAGATCGGTATTACCTTGGCCGGTTTTCTCGGCAGTGCCTTCGCCGCCGACAATTTTTCCGGCTATATGGTTGATTTCATCTACTATCGTCTTGGATTTACAGCCATTCCGCTTGGAACGCTCAGCACGATTTCCGTCGTGCTCATCACGATCATTTTGTCGTACTTTACATTAATTTTAGGGGAGCTTGTTCCGAAAAGGATCGCCATGCAAAAATCAATGGAAACTGCACGCCTCGTCTACGGAGTTGTGTCTTTCGTATCTGTTGTCATGCGTCCGGCCATCGCCTTTTTATCATTTTCCACCAATATTGTGCTTCGTCTGTTCGGTATGAAGACGGAAGCTGAGGAGGAGTCTGTGACGGAGGACGAAATCCGCATGATGGTAGAACTCGGGGAAGAAAAGGGAACGATCGACAGCAGTGAAAAGGAATGGATCCAGAATGTGCTGGAGTTTGACGATACGATAGTCCGCAACTGTATGACTCACGAATCTGATATCGAAGCAATCGATGCGGAATCTTCTGTAGAGGAAATAACAAAGCTTATCCAGGAAACCGGGCTTTCCCGTTTTCCTGTGTACCGGGAAAACCGCGACGATATCATCGGCATCCTGTATGCCCGTGATTTTCTTTTGAAGCTTTCCGATCGGAATCATACGGAAACCGGCGCTGCTGAAATTCATCTGGAAGAGCTTTTAAGGCCTGCTTATTTTATCCCGGAGACAGTACATGCCTCCACTCTTTTCAAAGATATGCAGCAGAAAAACATCCACTTCGCGGTAGTGGTAAACGAGTACGGGGATACGTCTGGTATTGTGACACTGGAGGATTTGATGGAAGAAATCTTCGGAAATATTTACGACGAGTTTGATGAGGATGAACCGGAAGAAATACAACAGGTAGGGGAGAATCTCTGGCGAATCTCCGGAATGACTTCCGTGGAAGATATCGGAGAAAAGCTCGATATCGACCTGCCGGAGTCTACAGATTACACGACCCTTGGCGGAATGGTCTTCAGCCACCTGAAGCGGATCCCAAAAGACGGTACGACCGTTGATGTGGACGCCTGTGGGCTTCATATCCATGTGGATTCCATTTCCCGGCGAAAGATCCATTCAGCACTTGTGTCAAAATCGGACTCCCCTGATCCGGAAGAAGAATAACCGTTTTTTTCATTTAACAAAAGCCAGGTACGAAATGCACCTGGCTTTTTTGTTTACAAATATTTTTCTGCTATGGCCTTGACATCCTCAGAATGCTCTTTTACCCATTCTTCGTAAGTTTTTCCGGAGTTTTCCACCGTTTTCCCAAGCTCTGTCAAAAACTTCGGTATATTTCTTTTCAGCATCATGCCGGAAGACTGGCTGATCGTTTCTTGTCCCTGAAGACTGCACCCGTTCAGATAGACAGTAAAGGCAGGAACCATCTCTCCGTCTTCTTTTTTGGCTCCGCCCTGAAATCCGATGGCGGCCGTCTGATGCGTACCACAGGATGACGGACATCCGGAGATGTGGACGGATGGAAGCGCCCCGTCGGGGATGTTTGCTTCCCGCACCGCCTCCACGCATTTTCGCAGCAGATCCTGTGAGTCTCGCAGACCGTGCTGGCAGACTTTTGCTCCAATGCATGCGACAGAATGTTCAAAACATGTCTCTGCCCCGCCTTTTGTGATTTCCAATACTTTTCCGGCTTCCTCCGCCGTGAGATTGATGATATAAGCTGTCTCATCTGTGGAGAGTCGTACTTCTGCCTCCTCCATCTCTTTGATGGCATAGTAAAGGTTCTGCATTACTTTCAGGTCCGGCACACCTCCGATTGGATGGTAGGAAACGGCATACAATCCTTCCTGCTTTTGTGGAATTACCCTCTTGTGTACGATCTCGCCTTTTCCGGTCTTGCGGATGATCGTTTCTTCCGGACAGATTCTAAGATCATCCCCTGCTTTCGCTTCCTGAAGTTTTTCCAGATATTTCTCTTTCAGACCTTCCCTTCCGAGCGTATCCTGCATGAAACGCGTCCGCGCCTGGGAACGCACTTTATAGTTTCCATGCTCCACAAAAAGATCTACCATCGCTTTTGCGTAGTACAGGACTTCCTCCGGACAAATGTGCTCTGCCACACACACGCCAAGTTTCGGCTTTAATCCAAGTCCTCCCGCAATGTACACGTCAAATGTTCGGTCGCTGTTTGCCACAAATCCCAGATCCCGGTATGTGGCATGCACCACATTGTCCTTGTTATTGGAAAAGCAGACCTTCAGTTTTCTCGGGAGTGTAACTTTTCCGATAAAAGAGAGCAGATAATCGGACATGGCTTTTGCGTAAGGCATTACATCAAAAGTTTCGTCCGGATCCACACCTGTCAAGGGGGATACCATGACATTTCTCGGAAAATCCCCTCCGCCTCCTCTGCAGATAATCCCATTTTCCAATGCTTCCGCCGCGATGGAGCATATCTCCCACGCCTGCAGGTTGTGAAGCTGGATCGTCTCACAGGTTGTGAATTTCATCATTGGGATATGGTAGACGTCCTTCATTTCCATCAAAAAGCGAAATCGTTCTTTTGTGAGCTGACCACCCGGTATCCGGATCCGCAGCATTCCCGATTCTCCGCTTTTCTCCGCATAACTTCCAAATCCTCCGGAGATTCCTTTGTACTCATTTCTCGGAAGCACCCCTTCATAAAATTCATTTGTCTTTTCTTCAAAATACTCATAGTCTTTCAGAAATCGTTCTGCTGTCTTGTCCATTTCTTCTCCTCCTTCTTTTAATGTACACGTGTTCCCTTTTTTTATACAGAAGAGTGGTTCCTTATTTCATACTGTCTCCGGATCATCCTCCAACCAAAAGAAGGTACCGGTAAGCTCCTCTGCTGCCGGTACCCTCCTCTTTGACACTCTTACAGGATCTCGCTGTTCTTTCTCATATTTTTATACTCTGCCACGGAACGGTCAAATCCCTTAATATGATGGAAAAGCCAGTCTGTCACTTTTTCATTGAGCTGTGCCACAAACGCATCTGTCGGACCTTCGTCTTCTTCCAGCATTTCGTGGAGCTCTTCTACCGCTTTTTTGAACTCTGCATGTTTTGCTTTATGTTCTTCGATACCAGGATATGCAATCTCTTCCTGCAGTTTTTCTTCTTCCGCAAAATGAAAATCTGTGTAATCTGCCAGATAATTCAGAAGCTTCACTGCTGTCGCCTTGTCCTGATTCGTCTCGCATGCTTCCTCAAGGGATGCAATCTTTTCGATCAGCTCTTTGTGCTGCCCATCGATCATTTCGTTTCCTGTTACCAGACTGTCGTCAAATACTGCATACATTTTCTTTTCCTCCTTAATATAAATAGTTTATCTTTCTTTGTTTTCTATATCCATGATCATGTCGACTCTTCTCTGATGGCGTCCTCCCTCGAACTCTGTGCCAAGGAATTCATCTATGATCATCTTTGCCAGCTCGATTCCGATCACTCTCGCCCCAAATGCCAGCACATTGGCATTGTTATGCTGTCTGGAAAGTCTCGCCGTGTATGGCTCGCTGCACACGACCGCACGGATTCCTCTGACTTTGTTGGCTGCCAGTGAAATTCCAAGCCCAGTTCCGCAGATGATGATCCCCAAATCTACTTCCCCGGATGCGACAGCCCGTCCCACTTTCTCTCCATATACCGGATAATCGCAGCTCTCCTCAGAATCTGTGCCGTAATTTACGACTTCATATCCTTTTTCTTTCAGATATTCTGCGACCTGCCGCTTCATCTCTACCGCTGAATGATCGTTTCCTAATCCTATTTTCATGGCTTTTCCCTTCCTTCTTGCAATTATAATAGATGTCTGTATGTCTTATTATAATTGTTTCCTTACTATTTTACAACCTTCTTCGCCCGAAGATTTCCCTTTCGCCTTTACAAACTCCCCGTCCGGAAATATAATGAATCTGACTTTAATGATAAATCCAGGAGGAAGATTATGATACGACTGATTGCAAGCGACCTGGACGGCACCCTTCTCAAAAACGGCGCCCAGGACCTCAATCCGAGACTTTTTGAACTGATAGACGCATTAAAACAGCAAGGCATCCGCTTTGCAGCCGCAAGCGGGAGACAGTATGCCAACCTGTACCGTCTCTTTGGCCCAGTCCGCGACGATATTTCCTACATAGCGGAAAACGGATCCCTCTGTGTGCATGAAAATGCCATCCTCTCTTCAGGGAATATTGACCGGGATCTTGTCAACGAAATCGTTTTGGACGCAAGGAAACAGCCTGACTGTTCCCTTCTTTTTTCCTGCAAGGATCACTGTTATGTAGAAAAAGGAAATGAACGCCTGTATGACCATGTGAAAAACCACGTTGGATATGACACCATACTAGCCGACGACCTGACTCTCATTCCGGACACCTGCCTCAAAGTGGCCATCTGCAATTTTGACGGCGCTTACCGTTCCATGGGCTACTTTACCGAAAAGTACGCAGACCGCATCAAGATCGTCACATCCGGCAATATCTGGTTTGACTTTATCGCTCCGAACGCAAACAAAGGGACCGCTCTCGCCGGGCTTGCAGATCATTTTGGCATCTCCCGTGAAGAGTGCGCTGCCTTTGGAGATCAGTTTAACGATGTAGAAATGCTGCAGTTTGCCGGCACAAGCTATGCCATGTCCGACTGTGCCGCCGGAGTGGAGACTTATGCCACACACAGAACAGATTCCGTGGAAAAGATTCTGGAACAGATCCTTGACGGAACGATCGGACAGGAAGGTGCGTAATGATGTCCTCTCTTTTATCTGATTTTAATGGCGCATGCTACGATACAGAAGCCCTTTACAAAGACTGTGTCCTCTGCCCCCGTATGTGTCATGCCGACCGGACTTCCCGACCGGGATTTTGCGGCTGCGGTACTTCTATACGGGCTGCAAGAGCCGCTCTCCATTTTTGGGAGGAACCTTGCATCAGCGGTACCGGAGGCAGTGGCACCGTCTTTTTCAGCGGCTGCACACTTCGCTGCTGTTTCTGCCAGAATTATCCTGTCAGCTCAGGAAAAGTGGGAAAGGAGGTTTCCCCGGAACGGCTGTCCGAAATCTTCCTCTCCCTCCAGGAACAAGGGGCAGAAAACATCAGTCTCGTGACTGCCACCCAATATCTCCCATCTATCCTCTGTGCACTTTCCCGGATAAAAGACGACCTTACCATCCCTGTCGTCTACAACTGCGGCGGCTATGAGCGCGTGGAGACGCTTCGGATGATGGAAGGCTTCGTGGACATCTATCTGCCGGATCTGAAATACCGAAGCAATGAGACTGCCCTTCGCTATTCTCAGGCAAAAGACTACTTTTCCCACGCCTCTGCTGCCATTCAGGAAATGATCCGGCAGACCGGAGCGCCTGTCTTTGACGAACGCAATGTCATGAAGCAAGGCGTCATCATCCGTCACATGGTACTTCCCGGACAAAAAGAAGATTCCATCCAGCTTCTTCACTGGATGGAAAAACACTTGAAAAAAGGTTCTTATCTTCTTAGTCTCTTAAGCCAGTATACACCATTTTACAAAGCGGACCAATATCCGGAGATCAACCGCCGCATCACGACATACGAATATAGGAAAGTGCTTGACACTGCCATTTCTCTTGGTCTTACCGAAGGATATATGCAGGAAAAATCAAGCGCCAAAGAAGAATATACCCCGCCTTTCAATCTGGAAGGTATCTGACTTGGAACGTTCTCATGAAATACTTATGCCAGAGTGATCGTGTAGGATGCGTCAAAGACCTGCCCCGGCGCAAGGGCATTTCCCCACTCACGCTCTTCCAGCTTTTTATCAAAATCTGCTCTGTCACATCTTCCATACCACGGTTCGATGCAGACAAACGGCGCCTCTCCGCCTTTCGGCGCCCAGATGCCAAAAAGCGGCGCTTCAAAGTCCACCTTCACATATGCTTTTCCGTCCGGATCTTCCAGAGCCGCCTGGTGGGCCTGATTCCCTTCTATAACAAGCGCGTCCTGAGAAAACAGATCTTTTGTGATCCGCATCTTTCGGTTCTCCAGCGGATACAGCGCTTTCTTCTCCGTGAGAAGGCCGCCTTCCCCGATGACGCTGCTGGTCAGCATCTGGTCGGTATCAAAACAGATGCTGTAGTCCGTCTGTTCTCCTTTTCCATTTACCGGACACTGAAATGCCGGATGTCCTCCGATGGAGAAGTACATCGTCTCTTCATTGATATTCTCCACTTTCCACAGAACCCGTACCTTTCTTCCTTCCAAACGGTATCCTACGGACAGGCAGAAAGAAAACGGGTATACTTTCTTTGTTTCTTCCGTGTCCTTTAAAGAAAACCAGATCTCATTTTCTGTCTGAGATACAAGATCAAACTCCATATCCCGTGCGAATCCGTGCTGGGACATGGTGTATGTCTGCCCTTTATAAATACTTTCCTTGTTTTTGTAATTTCCTACCAGCGGAAACAGGACCGGAGATGTCCGTTTCCAGTACTTCGGATCTCCCTGCCAGAGATATTCCACTCCTGTAGAGTTATCCTTCAGCGATTTCATCTCCGCTCCCTGTGCTGTGATCTCCACAGTCAATTCCTTGTTAAAAATGCGATACATATTCCTCGCTCCTTTTATTTTTCTTTGCATACCTGGAAGATGTAAAACTTCAGATAATACGATTCATCCGCCGCCCAGAGGATCGGATGGTCCGGTGCCTGTGTCCGGAATTCCACCTGTCTGAGCCGACAGTGGACGCTTTTAGCGGCCTGCGCGATCGTCTTTGTAAACAGCTCATAATCCATAAAATGAGAGCAGGAGCAGGTAACAAGATAGCCCCCGTCTTTTACGAGCTTCATCCCCCTCATGTTGATCTCCCGATATCCTTTCACAGCATTTTTGACCGAACTTCTTGATTTCGTGAAAGCCGGCGGGTCCAGGATGACGACGTCGTACTGTTCGCCTTGTTTCTCCAGTTCCGGCAGAAGCTCAAATACATCGGCGCTCAGAAATGACACGCTCTTTTCCAGACCGTTTAGCTCTGCATTTTTCCGAGCCTGCTCCACCGCCAGATCCGACGCATCCACACCCAAAACGCTTTTTGCCCCTGCAATACCAGCGTTCAGGGCAAAAGAACCGGTATGGGTAAAGCAATCCAGGACACGCGCGTCTTTGCATAACCTCTGGATCGCAAGACGATTATATTTCTGATCCAGGAAAAATCCTGTCTTTTGTCCGTCTTTCACATCTACAATATATTTTACCCCGTTTTCCTCGATCAGTACGTTCGTGTCAAACTCATCTCCGAAAAATCCTTTTACTTTTTTCAGTCCTTCTTTTTCTCTTTCCTTGGCGTCGCTGCGCTCATACACGCCCCGTATATGTATCCCGTCTTCCAAAAGGATTTCTTTCAAAAGCCGGATCAGAAGCTCTTTGTATCGGTCCATTCCAAGAGCCAGCGCCTGAAATACGAGAACATCCGAAAACTTGTCTATGACCATGCCCGGAAGGAAGTCTGCTTCCCCGAAGACGATCCGGCAGCTTCCAGTGTCCACTGTCTTTTTCCGGTATTCCCAGGCGTCGGCAAGGCGTCTTCTGAAAAATGCCTCGTCGATTTCCTGGTCTGCATTTCTCGTCAGCATCCGCACCCGTATTTTGGAATTTCTGTTGATAAACCCTCGCCCCATGGCAAATCCGTCAAAATCTTTTACAATGACGATATCTCCGTCTTCATATGTTCCAAGAACGTGCGCAATCTCATTGTCAAAAATCCATGCGCCGCCGGCTTTCAACATCCTTCCTTCTCCCTTTTTTAATATAACAACTGCAAAACTCATACTCTTTGATCTCCTGTATCATCATTCTGTCTAATACCGTTTTATAACATCCCTATCATAGCATATTTCCCCTGCAAATGGAATGGAGGGAATCGAATAGGGAAAGCATGGCGGCTGCTTGCCAGTCTTATCGCGCAAAAATGGCAGAAGGCTCATCCTGGCCTTCTGCCCTCTGATCTGCTAGCAGATAGATACTACCGTAAACCCTGCATCTTCCACAGCGTTTCGGATTTCATCGTCCGAAATCTGGCGGTCGTAGGAAACGACTGCCTCTTCTTTTTTCAGATTTACTTTTGCCACAGCTCCGTCAATCTTGTTGATAGCTGCCGTCACGCTGCTGACACAATGGTCGCAGTGCATTCCGGAAATCTTTACCGTTTTTTCCCCGATTTCCGGATGTTCCAACGTTTTTTTCGTCGAATCAACAAGCCCTTTTCCGCCGCCTCCGCAGCACGGGCCTTCGCCTTTGAAATGTTTGATCGTCCCTTTTACCGCAAATATAATGACGACAAGAACGATCAGCAATATGATAATGTCAGCCATGATATTTCCTTCCCGTACTGATTTTTTCCTGAATCAAACTTTTTTATTTTTGATATCAGCCTTTCTATCTTTTTCCATGAGAGGAACAGCCTCCGTTTAAGGAACAGTTTCCACCACAGCTTTGGCATCCGCTGCACCCGGAGCATCCGCCTTTTCCACTCTTTTTATCTTTCTGATGTTTATAAATAATAAACGCGCAATATCCAATGATCAGTACAAGGATGAGAACATCCAAAATATCACCGATCATCTGCCCCCTCCTTCTATCTCTCCTTGGTTTTAGCTTTTTAACAGATTTTGAAGTACTAGCTCCGAATCGAATCAACTGAAAATCCTTCCTTTTCCACTGCACTAATCATAACACATTCTTCCACTTCCCGGTCAAGCAATATTTCCACACAGCCTTTGGAAAGATTGCCCCGGGCAGCGACTCCATCTATCCGGTTCAGACTGTCTGTCACACTCTTCACGCAATGTGCACAGTGCATTCCTGAAATAACAATGGTCTTTTTTGCAATTACGGGTCCTTCCAGTTTCTTCTTTTTTATTTTATTGTTATCCGAGCAGGCTCCTCCTGCCGGGCATCCGATACATTTCACTCCGCTTCTTTTCGCTTTAATCAAATATGTGCCTGCCCCTCCGACAATTACTATTAAAATAAAAACAGCAATCAAATTTTCCATATATCCATCTCCCGAATGACAAACGGCAGACAAAGCTATCCTGCTCTGCCCGCCGCCATATACCTTACCACATTTACAATTATGCAGAATGTAAACTATACTGTGCTGCAAATTCTTTATCAGACTTACGTATTCTCCACAGGATGATCAAAGCAAATACTATTACCGCTATCAACCCTGGGACAAAAGCTGTGCCAAGAGAACCTGTTGTGATCAACGTACCGATCTGATATACAAGAAACGCTACCGTATAACCCGTCGCAAGCTGAAGGCAGATACCTCCTAACAGCCACTTTCCGCTTTTCATTTCTGAATTCATTGCACCAAGAGCTGCAAAGCATGGCGGTGTATAGAGATTGAACATCAGGTATGCTAAGGCTGCTACTTTTGTGAGCCCCATAATCGTTGCAACTTCACTTCCACTTCCAACCAATGCCAGTTCGTCTGTATCAATTAGATTTGTAACACCATAAACAACTGCCAGAGTACCCACCACGTTCTCTTTTGCTATGAAACCTGTCACTGAAGCTGCGGCCAGCTGCCATACCCCGAATCCAAGCGGAATAAATAAAATTGCAAACGGATGGGCAATAGATGCTAAAATAGACGTACTTTCCGCTCCTTCTTCCACAAGCTGAAACTGCCAGTTAAAGCTCTGCATGATCTGTACTGCTGTGTTGCATACCAGAATAATTGTTCCGGCTTTTACAATATAAGCCTTGCCGCGTTCTAACATAGACACGCATGCCCGTTTGAGGCTCGGCAGTTTGTACTCTGGAAGTTCCATAATAAAAAATGATTTTCTATACTTCTGACCTGTAACTCTTTTAACAAGCAATGCGCCTAACAATACGAGAACAATACCAACCAGATACATTGTCGCAGAAACCCACCATGCATCTGCGAAAAACGCTCCCGCAAACAAAGCAATAACTGGTATCTTTGCCCCACAAGGCATAAATGGGGTCAGCATAGCCGTAGTTCTGCGTTCCCTTTCATTCCGAATAGTACGGCATGCCATAACGCCCGGAATTGCACATCCTGTACCGATTACCATCGGTATCACAGATTTGCCGGAAAGTCCAACCCGTTTAAAAATCGGATCCAACACTACAGTTGCCCGCGCCATATATCCACAATCTTCCAGCAAGGCGATCAGGAAATACATAACCATAACCAGCGGGAGGAACCCAACAACGGCGCCGACACCGCCAATAATGCCTTCTACCAGGAGTGCCTGCAGAAGCGGATTCGTATTCTCCATCAGACCTCCGACCCAGCCCTGGAAAGTTTCAATCCAGGCAACAAGCCAGTCTGCAATCCATGTTCCTAAAGTAGTCTGGGATATGTAGAACACCAAAAAGATAATCCCCGCAAAAATCGGGATGCCTATAATCTTATGGGTAATCACACTGTCAATTTTATCCTGTACATTTTTATCCTTTGTATAGACCTTCCTCTTTTCTACCTGTTTCACAATACCATTGACAAATTCGAAACGTTTCCTGTCAGCGGCTTCTACAGCAGCTTTATTTTTCAGATTAATATCTGGCTGTACATATGGCGCTTTTTGCTGTTTCCCTTTTAAAGATATCGCTTCGCTTACAACTTTTTTCAATCCTTCATGCCCAGACTCTGTTGAAACCGTCTTAACTACCGGACACCCCAGTTTTTCGGCCAAAAGTTTTTCATTGATCTGAGTCTGTTTCTTTTCAGTGATATCACTTTTATTTAGCGCAACCACAACCGGTATATCCAATTCTAAAAGCTGTGTGGTAAAAAATAAGCTTCTGCTCAAATTTGTGGCATCTACGATATTGATGATCACATCCGGTTTTTCGTTCTTTACATATCCGCTCGTAATGCTTTCTTCAGAGGTAAATGGTGACATGGAATATGCTCCCGGCAAATCTACCGCAATCATCTCCTCCAATCCATCGTAATAACTTTTTTTGATTGTGCTTTCCTTTCTCTCAACCGTAACACCTGCCCAGTTCCCGACATGTTCGTTTCTGCCGGTCAGAGCATTGTACATGGTTGTCTTTCCACTGTTAGGATTTCCCGCAAAAGCAATCCTCATAATGCAATCTCCTCCTTCTCTCTTCTAATTAGCATTAACTAATTTAATACAGTTAGACACAACTAACATTTGCGTAAAAATAGTGATCTGGCTCACTACTTTTTAATATATTTATATGGAAATAGCTTGCGCCAGATCACTATCAATATTATAACGTCCATCCTTAATGGAGACTACACATCCCCCTTTTAAATGAGAAATTACCGTAATCGGTTCGCCGCTGTAACATCCCAAGGAGAACAAAAAAGCGTTCAGTTCTTCATCATCGGTTATGATTTCTTTTATGATATATTCTTCTCCCTCTTTGGCTTCCAGCAGATTCATATGACTCGCTCCTTGTAAATTTATTTCCTTTATTTGTAGATGATTTATTTCGAAATGCATACGTTATATTTTCTATTTTTTACGAGATTAGTATAAGCTAACCTCAGTAAGTTGTCAATAACTATTTGAAAATTTTCATTATTTCCTTTTCTTTAAAATTTCCTGTATCTGTCTGAGAGCATCCGCATATTTTTTAGAGACAGTGCCAGGATTGCGGTGCAGCACTTTGAATGCATGGCGATATACTTTTTCCTTATGCATTCCCAGATTTCGCATTTCCTGTTCAAACTGTTCTTTCCATTTTAAGAGCTCTTCCTTTTTCTCTTCTACCCGAGTCTGATACTGCTGGAAGTCATCTTCCGCCACAGCAGAGATAACTTCCACCCTTTTTTGGAGCCTTCGGATCCGCTCGTCTTTCTGAGCCAGACGGACAACGATTTCTTTTAGATCCATCGCTTCGTTGAAGGACTGAGTAAAGTCTGCCGTGAAGATGACAGTCAGCAAGACAGCCGCCACATCCACTGCCATCTGTGGAAGCCAGAGGACGGCTCTCTCCACAGGCACATGGATACCCATCACAAGAAGGACAGAGAACGCTCCCCATCCGAGAGAGGACGTCAGGCAAATATACCCGTTTACATTGTATTTCTGGTTGCTGTAGTCCCAGTAGCGCATCCGAAAAAGCCTCTCCATACAGGCTCCGGTAACATATTCAAGGACTGTTGCCCCAATCATGCCAAGCAAAAAGATCAAAAACGCATTGTCACGCACCCGGATCGTAAAGAGCAGCACGACGATGGCTCCCGTCCCATAGATCGGAAGTAATGGGCCGTGGATAAATCCGCGGTTGACCCATCTTCTTTTTTTCAGAGATACATAGCAGGACTCCCATATCCATCCGATCAAACTGTAAATGAAGAAAAATAAAATCCACTCGGTAATTGTATACTGATACACCATATTCTCCTCTCTTTTATTCTACTCCCGCTTTCTTGCAGATATCTGCCAGGCAGCATTTGTCACAGTACGGTTTCGTCCTGGCCGTACAGACTTCCCGTCCATGGTATACAAGACGATGACAAAAGCTGTTCCCTTCCTCCGGAGGAACAAGCTTCCAAAGTTCCATCTCGACTTTTTTCGGTTCCTTGGTCCCATCTACGATCCCCATTCGGTTGACAAGACGGATACAGTGTGTGTCCGTCACGATAGCAGGCTTTCCGAAAACGTCTCCCATAATAAGATTCGCGCTTTTTCGTCCTACTCCAGGGAGCTTCAAAAGTGCGTCAAAATCGTCCGGCACTTTCCCGCCGTACTCATCTCTCAAAATCTTCATGCACGCGCTGATATCCCTGGCCTTGCTTTTTCCTAGCCCACATGGTTTTATGATCGCCTCAATATTTTCCACGGGCGCGTCGGCCACATCTTCCAAAGTTGGATATTTTGCGTACAGATCCTGAACTACGACATTGACTCTGGCGTCTGTACACTGCGCCGCAAGCCGCACACTGATCAGAAGTTTCCATGCTTCGTTGTAGTCCAGTGTACATTCGGCATCCGGGTATTCTTTTTTCAGTCTTTCGATCACTTCAAGTGTCAGTTTTTTCTTTGTCATCTTTTTTCCTTCCTTTATTTCTGTACACGGATGACTGTGATATGATCCGGATTATCGTAATCTTTTTCGTATCCGTCATCCCGGTAATATTCATAGAGTGCTTCTCCCTTTTCCACATAGGAAATATATGTCAGATCTTCAAAGTCAATCTCCTTCGTGCACACAGCCGGCCCTGCAAGCGGGACAAGACGTCCCGGCCGGATGAAGAACACCACGTCTGTGAGCGGGATCTCTACATAGTGATGCCCAGCCTCAAGGATTTCCTCCTTTTGAATGCCGTCCTGGCAGAAGCGGACCATCTTCATAGCTTCCGGAAGATACACATATCTGCCCCTTGCATTCTGCTCATAGACAGGCGCCAGCATAATCTCCTCGCCAAGCAGGAGCTGATCTTCCACATCAAGCGCATATCGATCCTCCGGATAGTCAAATGCAAGCGGCCGGAACATCATCTCATCACGGACAGCCGCCTTCATATATTCACTGTACAGATATGGGATCAGTCTGTAACGAAGCCCGATGATATGTCTGAATCCCTCGATGCGGTCAAATTGATAGACTTCCTGTCTGC
Organism: Sellimonas caecigallum; assembly: GCF_019754295.1. Taxonomy (GTDB): domain Bacteria; phylum Bacillota; class Clostridia; order Lachnospirales; family Lachnospiraceae; genus Sellimonas; species Sellimonas caecigallum. The sequence continues at coordinate 14,509 of NZ_VIRV01000005.1, forward strand.
GGGTTCCCATGGCGGAATGGTTTCTCATAAGGGGTGTAAAAATGCCAAAGGCAAGCCAGCGAAGCAGCAGATCTTCCGTCGTGTCCGCCCCAAAGCCTCCGAGATCCGCTCCCGTATACAGGAAGCCGCACATATTTAATGACGGCATCATCCGGATATTGAGAAGCAGATGGGACCACCAGGACATATTGTCTCCTTGCCAGATTCCCCCGTAACGATGCATTCCGATATAGGAAGATCTTGAGAACATAAGAATCCTCTTTTCCGGCTCCAGACGTTCAAACGCCTCTCCTGCCGCCCTTGTCATGGCAAATCCAAACAGATTGTGAACCCGGTCGTGACGGATCTTTTCTCCGTCCCTTTCATGATAAAAATACTTGTAATCATTCGTATTGTTGGACAGTCCGGTCACAAGCCCCTGGAATTCGAAAAAAGTATTCAGATCCAGATTTTTCCCCTGGTACTCTTTAATCTTTTCCATGACGTCGCTCAGGCGGTCTTCTGTATAAAATATAGACGGTTCGTTCATATCATTCCAGAATCCCTCGATCCCCTGATCCAAAAGGAACCGATACCAGTTTCCGAACCACTGTCTGGCCTCCTCATTTAACATATCAGGGAAAAGCGCTTTGCCCGGCCACACGGCGGCCACAAACTCGGTGCCGTCCTCTTTTTTACAGAAATATCCTTTCTCCATTCCCTCCTCATAGACCGGGTAGCCCTCCTCCTTTTTGACTCCGGCATCGATGATCGGCACAAGATGGATGTGTTCTTCTTCCATCTCTTTTACAAAATCAGGAAAATCCGGGAATGTCTCCTCATTGACAGTAAAATCTTTGAACCGCTCCATGTAGTCGATATCCAGATAAATGCTGTCCAGTCCTATGCCAAGTTCCCTGTGCTTCCTGGCCACTTCTCTCACATCATCAGCACTTTTATATCCCCATCTGCTCTGCCCATATCCAAAAGCCCAAAGCGGCGGGATATAGCTTCTCCCGATCAGGCGGCGGAACTGTTTTACGATGTCTTTCACATTTTCTCCCGTGATAATGTAAACTTCCAGGTTCCAGTCCGACGCCGTGATCCGAAGTTCATCGCTTTTTTCATATCCAACATCAAATGTCAGGATACCTGGGTAGTCGATGAACACACCAAACGGCTCTTTTCCATCCGCCACAAAAAAATTGTGTGCTCCATAAAGTGCATGTTTATCCTCCCTGTGCTCCGGGTCGTCGCTGCACTTACTCTCATAGATCCATCCTCTTTTATTGATGCCCCGCACGTTCTCTCCAAGTCCGTAGATCCTTTCTTCCGGATCCATCCGGTAAAGAAATGACTTCTTCTCTTCCCTTACTTCCAGATATGGAAGCGGTCCTTCGCTTTTTTCAGGTTTATTCAAAACGGCCTCTGTCTCGATCATATTACCAAATACATATCTTCTAATCATTTCCATCTTCCTCCTGCAATTTTCTCCATTTTAACATCAAATGCTTTTTCTGTTAAGCGAATTTTCTATTGACACTTCTTCAGATTTGTGCTAATTTTCCATTAATGACAATATATTGTGAAAATGATTAAGCGAATAATATTCTTATTCGCTGTCTTTTTCGTTTATTCTTTGGCACTCATTTCATAAGAGTGCTGATAAAGCGAGGTGCAGACATGATTATACGACCATTATACAGTACACTTCTATTACCGGAAGTTTCCTATTTTTTCAAAAAAGATTTCTTCTCTGGCTGGACCGATGAGCCCATCGAACCGAACACGGAGATTCTGTTTTTGTTTTTAAAAGATGATAAAGAAGATCAGGATTTTTCCGCTGCGGATTTCTATCCTATCGGTGTCTCCGCAAAAGTGGAGGCTGTCCGGGAAGATGAGAACATCCAGGTTCGCACACTGGAACGTGTGGATATCTCGGACCTGGAAATCACAGACGGCACGATTACCGCTTCCGCTTCCATCCGTCCGGAGAACGTCGATATTTCTGAGGCAGAGGAGCAGGAAGCGTTTTCCCGACTGCGGTCCACTCTCCTGAAATTTGTCCAGAACTATCAGTGGGGTCTGTGGGCAAGAGGATTTCTCCTTCAGCGCAAAAATCTAAATGATACCGCGTGCGCCCTCTCGGATTATCTGAACTTGACTGCAGATGAAAAATATGCCATCATAGCAGCCGATTCACGCAGAGAGCGGGATGAACTGATCATCAAGGCAGTCAACGAACTGATCGAGTTTATCAAAGTGTCTGATGAAGCCCAGGCTGCCCAGAAAGATGACCAGAATCAGCTTTACAGGGAAGCTGCACTGAAAAAACAGATCGATTATCTTCAGAGAGAGCTTGATGACATGCATCCGGAGAATATCTCCGATGTAAGGAAATTTGAGAAAAAGATCGCCCGTTCCGGGATGAACAAAGATGCCCGGCGGGAAGCAGAGAAAGTCCTGAACCGGATGCGCCAGGAAGGAAATGAAAGCCATGAATACGGCATGCTTTATGACTATCTGGATTTCGTCACATCACTTTCCTGGAAGACTCCGAAAGCCGCATCCATCGATCTGAAAAAGGCTGAGGAAATCCTCGACGAAGATCACTACGGTCTTAAGAAAGTCAAAGAGCGTATCATCCAGCAGCTTGCCGTTATGGCTCTGAATAAAAAACAGTCTGGTTCCATCCTGCTCTTTGTCGGGGCTCCTGGAACCGGAAAGACAAGTATCGGCCAGAGCATCGCACGTGCCCTCGACCGCGCATACGTCCGCATCAGCCTGGGTGGTATCCGGGATGAAGCTGAGATCCGCGGACATCGCCGTACATACATCGGAGCCATGCCTGGACGGATCATGGAAGGGATGAAACGAAGCGGCGCTTCCAATCCTGTCATGGTGCTGGATGAGGTAGATAAACTGGCGAAAGATTACGGCGGAGATCCGGCAAGTGCTCTTCTGGAAGTGCTGGATCCGGAACAAAACGGTACGTTTACCGACCACTATATGAACGTACCTTACGATCTCTCCAACGTACTGTTCGTCTGTACAGCCAACACGACGGACACGATCCCGGAACCGCTTTTGAACCGTATGGAAGTCATCTCCTTCCCTGGATACACTGCGGTGGAAAAATATCACATTGCGCGCAGGCATCTCCTGCCAAAAGCACTGTCCTCCACAGGTATCAGTCCAGATATTCTTACTGTAACGGATGATGCCATCCGCAAAATCATCGAAGAATATACGATGGAATCCGGTGTCCGGAACCTGAAAAAGCAGATCGACACCCTCTGTCGGACCGCGGCGGTCAAACTCGTCAAAGACGAAGCTGCCTGCCTTGATATCACGCCGGAAAATCTTCGTGACTACCTGGGCAGAAGCCAGCTCCACCACGAACGCCGCCTGGAAGTCGGCATTCCGGGTGTTGTGACCGGCCTTGCCTGGACGATGTCCGGAGGCGAGATTCTCTTTATTGAAAGTAAGATAACCGAAGGCAAAGGACAGCTCCTGATTACCGGACAGCTCGGAGATGTTATGAAAGAGTCTGTTCAGATTGCACTAAGCCTCGTGAAATCCCTTTTCCCGGAAGAGACAAAGATGTTGGAAAACCAGAGTCTTCACGTCCACGTTCCAGCCGGAGCCGTCCCGAAAGACGGGCCTTCTGCCGGCATTACCATTGTGACTGCTCTTGCCTCTCTGGTAACCGGAAAAGCAGTGGATCCTCAGTACGCCATGACCGGGGAAGTTTCCCTTCGCGGCAACGTCCTGCCTATCGGCGGACTCCCGGAAAAACTGATGGCCGCCCAGCGTGCCGGCATCAGCAAGGTACTGATTCCGTATGACAATATGGAAGATCTGGAAGATGTGGCAGAGGAAGTCCGTGAAAAACTGGATATCATTCCAGTCAAAACCGTGTCTGAAGTACTGGATCTGCTCCTGTAAAAGCAGTTTCCTGTCACATAACGAAAACGCAAAAAGAGGACAGCGCGTCTGTCCTCTTTTTTGTCTATCTTCTACCTGTTTTTTATTTACTGATACTTGGGATTTCTCTCTCCGCTTCTGTATCTGCCTCATAGTCGACATGGTCAAAAGAAAATCCAAACAGATGGTAGAATTCTTCCCAGTATCCGTCGATATCTGCGTACTCTTTCAGATTTTCATCTGTCAGTTTGTCCCAGTATTCCTGCACTTCTCCCTGAACATCCGGACGCATCTCCCAATCGTCAAGGCGGATTCTTCCCGGGATATCTGTCTTAGGTTCTCCTTCGATAAGTCCTCCGTTCCACAGACGTGACATCTGCTGGATCGTGTCTTCGTGGAGCCCTTTCTCTTTCATGACTTTATATAAAATAGACATGTACAGAGGCACAACCGGAATGGCGGAACTTGACTGCGTCACAACCGCTTTGTTCACAGACACATATGCAGAAACCCCTTCTTTTTCCATCTCGACAGCTGTATTGTAAAGATCTTTTTTAGCCTGTCCAATGGTTCCGTCATTGTAGATCGGATAAGTCATCTCCGGTCCAATGTAGGAGTATGCAACTGTCCGGAAATTCTCGGAAAGGAGTCCTTTCTCTTTCAGCGCCTTAACCCAGTCTTTCCAGTCTTCTCCTCCCATCACACGGACAGTCGCCTCGACTTCTTCCGGAGTAGCTGGCTCCACAGTCTTTTCTGTCAATATATTTTTCCCCAGATCCAGGCTCTTGCTTGTAAATGTCTCGTCCACTGTCTTTAACACAGAAGTATACACTGTGCCGTCCGGCATCTGTCTGCGTGGAGCTGCCAGAGAATATACGAGAAGATCGATCTGTCCCAGATCCTGGCTGATCAGCTTAGCTGTCTCATCTTTGATCTCTTTGGAATACGCATCCCCGCAGATCGTCTTTGCATAAATTCCGTCTTCTTTGGCAAATTCTTCAAAAGCAGCTGTGTTGTACCATCCTGCCGTCGCCGTCCGGTTTCCGGATGCCGGACGCTCAAAGCAGACACCGATCGTCGGGGCGTCGTCTCCCCAGGCAGCACAGATACGGGAAGAAAGACCATATCCCGTAGAGCATCCGATGACAAGTGTCCTTTTCTTTGTCTTCGTCTGCGGCTGGCTTTTTACATACTGAATCTGCTCATATACATTTTGTCTGCATCCGTCCGGATGTGCTGTTGTACAAATAAAGTTTTTTACTCTTGGCTTTATAATCATTTTTTCCTCCCTGTGATCGTCATGTTCTCTTGTCCGATTCAGGACTCGCTGGAGAATCTTTCTCCATCCGATAAATTCCACTACACGCATTTTACCACAAACATGCCGCCGCGTCCATAAAATCTGAGGATTCAGGATGGAATATAGCCCAAGCCATTTTGCAGCACTGCCAGAGAACTGCCTAGGATAATTGTCCTTCATTCGTCTCGATTTTCTTTACCAACGAACATTTTTCCGAGCGCTGTGGTATAATGGTTTAAGTAAATGAGCGAAAGGTGTGAGAACTTGCAGGATATAAAAAAATTAGCGATTGAATTCAAACAGTGCCGTAAGATACTGTTGGCTTTGGGCGATGAGAACCGTCAGCATCTCATATTGGAAATGATGCAAATGGGAGAATGCGGAGGCGTTCGAGTAGGTGCAATTACTGAAAAGACAAATCTGTCACGTCCCGCGGTGTCCCACCATCTTCAAATCCTGAAAGATGCCGGTCTTATCAAGATGCGTCGTGAAGGGACAAAAAACTATTATTATTTCGATGCAGACACGGAAGCAATGAATCAGCTTCTGCAAATGCTTACCCACGCAAAACATATTATGGAAAATCTGCCAGACAGAAGCGAAGAAAATGATAAGTGGAGGAAATATTAATGGAAATAATGGACGCAATGAAAAACAGGCATAGTGTTCGCCAGTATACAGACAGACCGATCGAAACAAAGATCCTGACAGAGCTGCAGGCGGAAATAGATGCATGTAACCGAGAAGGAAATCTGCACATCCAGCTTGTGAAAAATGAGCCTAAGGCATTTGACGGTTTTATGGCTCATTACGGAAAATTCAGCGGTGTCACAAATTATATCGCATTGATCGGTCCAAAAAGCAGCAGGCTTGACGAACTCTGCGGTTATTACGGCGAAAGACTGGTGTTAAAAGCGCAGCAGCTTGGATTGAACACCTGTTGGGTTGCAATGACTTACAAGAAAGTCTCCGGTGCGTACGAAGTCAGAAAGGGAGAAAAACTGACCGTCGTCATTTCGCTTGGATACGGAAAAAGCCAGGGATCCGCACGCAAATCAAAGTCCGCGGAAGCTGTAAGCAATATCCGTTCTGATTCTCCTAGATGGTTTAAAGCAGGGGTCGAAGCAGCGCTCCTCGCCCCTACAGCTATCAATCAACAGAAATTTACACTTACCTGCCATGGCAGTACGGTATCTGCAAAAGCGGGAAATGGCTTTTACACCAAAATAGATTTGGGTATTGTAAAATATCATTTTGAAATCGGTGCCGGAAAAGAGAATTTCGACTGGAAGTAATGAAAAAACAGATTCCGCTTACATCACAAGTCCGGGCTGGCTTTGCCACCCCGGACTTGTAGTTTTTACAGGCTCTCTTTAAATATTTCAATGATCTCGCTGCGGCTAAGTGCCTTATATCCGCCTGTCATAGGAAGTGTGACATCCGCATAGTTTTCCAGCATATCTTCACTGGCGCCAAGTTCTGTGATGTTCATCACTGCACCCAATGCTCTCATCCAGTCTTCCATCGCTGCAAGACCTATATAGTTCTTTTCCCATCTTCTCCTCAAAATATTGTTTCAATTCCATGTTTCGGTCCCATTTTTCCTGCGGGTAATAACCATATCTGCTCTTTACATCGTTCATCCGCTCTTCCAGCGTCACGATGCCGTCCGCCACAGCGATGGAATCACACAGCTGAATCAGATAATCATAATCGTCGTACTCCATCGTTTCCAGCATCCTTCTAAGTGTCTCCTGCTTTTCTTCTGATATGTCAAACTTTCCAATGTAATCTTCTATTTTTTTCAGATTGAAAGAATGAGAAAGAGCCGTCCTCGCAGCTTTCTCGTAACCAAGATCCATCAGGTAACGGTACCCATCATAGACATGTGACAGGTGGCCGACGCCAAACCGCCGCCCAATATCGTGCAGCAATCCACATACATAAGCCTTTTCCTCATCTATACCATCACATTGTGCCGCGATTTTCCCGGCCGCTTCGGCTGCGTATTCGCTGTGCCGGATCCACGATCCCGGATTCCTCCTTCCTGCCTCTTCGAGCAGTGCTCGGGCCTCACGAACAGATGGAATACCATCTTTTCGTTCTTTGCAAGTATCTCCCTCTTGTCCCCTGTCATTCATCTTGCTTGTCCTCTTTTCATTTTCCTGTATATACGAAACTGATTCACACTTCTGATCTTCCAATCAGAAGAAGTCAACTCTTTATACTCCATCCATTTCACTTGACATTTTTATAAATCCGCAGCACCCAATTTCAGACATATTCTGAAAACCTAATGATTTGTAAAATCTTATGGTTTTCTGGGTATTATCAGTTGCCAACTCTATTTGGCGGACATGACGGAACCGTTCCAAAACCTGTTGTACCAACACGGTTCCAATTCCCTTTCTCTGATATTCCGGAAAAACCAAAAGATCTTGTATAAAAATAATCGTATACCCATCGCCAACTACACGAACAATTCCTAAAAGCTTGTCATCTTCATATGCAGCCAGAATCAGGAGAGAGTTTTCGAATCCTTTTTTTAAAACACCCGGATGGTCTGTGTATGCAGTCCAGCCTACACTGGAATACAATGTTAAAATTTCCTCTTCATTGTAAGACGAATATTCTCTAACTTCCATCATAATTTTCCTCCATATTTTCTCTTTATATATCCAAGGCAGTCAAGTTTTCTTTTGCACACTGTATAAATGCTTTCAATGCCGGATTCCCTTGCAACGATTTGTAGTATATACCAAAAGATACCTGATCTACATCTTTTAATGGAATTCTGGAAATCAGGGGCGTATCCGGCACCAGGAAATCCGGCAGGACAGAGATCCCATATCCTGCTTTGACAAGAACGGTAATCGCTTCTGCCGATTCGCAAAAATAAAATTCGGAAGGCGGACGTTCTCCCATGAGCTGCCCCTGTGTCTGGGCAATGGAAAGCATTCCTTTTGGCGGTACAAACAGCACGAAGCGTTCTTCTTTTATATCACACAGACGTAATTCTTTTTGGCCGGCCAGAGAGTGGCTTCCAGAACAGATACACACCATAGGAACCTTTGCAACTTCCTTGTAGAGAGCATTGATCTTCACATTTGCGGACTCTTTGAATCCTACGACCGCGTCCAGATCTCCCTCCTCCAACATCCGGTAAATATGCTGGAATGGAATTTCCTGAAGCCGAGGATGCAGCTCAGGGCGGATTGTACGCAGCGTTTCCAGTGTATCAGCCAGCAAAAACATACAAGGGAAATTGTAGCACCCGATTGAAAGGGTTTCGATGTTTCCTCCTGCCACACCACCAAATCGCTTTTTTGCCCGGTCCGAAATCGCCACGATCTGTTTGGCGTCCCACAAAAATACTTTGCCTTCATCTGTCAGTTTGACAGACCGTGTCGTGCGCTGAAACAGTTTTACATTCAATTCCTTTTCCAGTGACTGAATCTGCTGACTGACCGCCGGATGTGTCACATGCAGCTGCTTGGCTGCCTGTGCAAAATTGAGATATTCCGCGACAGCCAGGAAACAGGAAAGCTGAAACGTATTCATTGTATCACCTCTTTTGATTAGTAAGGTTTTCTTTCCAATATTAACACTTTCTAAATTCACTTTCAATAAGAAAGCCGTATAATATTATTTAGGCGGACGCCCGGGACCGAACGGTCCGCCTCTAAAAATCAATGGAAACGAAATTGGAGGAAAGCATATGATTAAAACACTGTTGGCGCAGGTAACGCAATACAAATCTGCTTCCATCCTTGCGCCGGTTTTTACAGCGGGAGAGGTATTGATGGAAGTGCTGATCCCCTTTGTTACCGCCTCAATCATTGACAAGGGAATTGAAGCGGGAAATATTCATCAAGTTTATTTTTATGGCGGCATTATGCTTGCCATGGCATTTTTGAGCCTGATGTTCGGCATCCTGGCAGGACGATATGCCGCAAAGGCCTCCTCCGGCCTGACCTGCAACTTGCGGGATGGTATTTACGAAAAAGTACAGACCTTTGCCTTTTCCAATATCGACAAGTACAGTACCGCCGGTCTGGTTACCCGTATGACTACCGATGTGACCAATGTACAGAACGCCTATCAGATGATTTTGCGGATCGCTGTCAGAGCTCCGTTGATGCTGGTCTGCAGCATGGTCATGTGTTTTTTTATCAGCGTAAAGCTAAGTACGATTTTTTTGGCGGCCATTGTGATTTTGGCCGCAGCTCTGATTTTCATCATGCTCCGCACCACAAAGGTATTCAACGAAGTATTCCGTAAATACGACGATCTGAACGCCAGCGTACAAGAAAATGTCTCTGCTATACGGGTCGTAAAAGCATTTGTGCGGGAAGATTACGAAAACAGCAAGTTCCAAAAAGCAGCGGAAAAACTCTACCGTCTTTTCGTCAAGGCAGAAAGTACCCTGGCCCTGAACAACCCGGTAATGATGCTGGTAGTCTATGGCTGCATCTTGGCTGTGTCCTGGTTTGGCGCACACTTCATCGTAGCAGGCGACTTGTCCACCGGCAATCTTACCAGCCTGTTCAGCTATGTAATGAGCGTATTGATGTCCCTGATGATGCTCTCTATGATTTTTGTGATGATTACTATGAGCGCTGCCAGCGGACGCCGGATCACTGAAGTTCTGAATGAGGCTCCCGATATGACCGATCCTGCACAGCCAAAAAGATCGGTATTATTGGCGGCACTGGATGCGGCAAGTCCAGTCTGGTCAGCCTGATCAGCCGTCTGTATGATGTGGACAGCGGAAGCGTCTGCGTAGGAGGCGAGGATGTCCGCTCTTACGATATGGAAGTGCTGAGAAACCAGGTAGCTGTGGTACTTCAGAAGAATGTGCTGTTCTCCGGTACCATTTTAGATAATCTTCGCTGGGGCAAGGAGGACGCTACCGAGGAAGAGTGTGCTGAGGCTTGTCATCTGGCTTGTGCCGATGAATTTATTGAGCGTTTTCCTGACGGATACAACACCTGGATCGATCAGGGTGGCAGCAATGTCTCCGGCGGTCAGAAGCAGAGGCTTTGTATCGCCCGTGCTCTTTTGAAAAAACCTAAGGTTCTGATTTTGGACGATTCCACCAGTGCCGTGGATACGTCCACCGATGCGAAGATCCGCGAAGCCTTTACAAAAAAGATTCCAGGCACCACAAAGCTGATCGTGGCACAGAGGATCTCCAGTGTGCAGGATGCAGACCGTATTCTTGTCCTGGAAAACGGAACCGTCAGCGGATTTGACACCCTTGCAAATCTTTTGAAAACCAATCCGATTTACCGTGAAATTTACGAAGCGCAGACCCAGGGCGGCGGAGATTTTGATCAGCCCGTCCTGAATGGAAAGGGTGGTGTTTAGATATGACAAGACAAAAAAACAGCAAAATGAGTGTCCGTCAGCAGCTTAGCGCTATGGGACGAGTGCTTGCCTACATGCTGAAAGACTACAAGTTTTCTTTCTTCATGGTGGTGGTGTGTATCCTCGGATCCGCACTTGCAACACTTCGGGGCACTCTGTTTATGCAGAGCTTGATTGATGACTACATCGTGCCTCTGACTCAGGCACAGACGCCGGATTACTCTAAATTGGCGGCAGCTCTTGTGTCTATGGCAATTACCTATGGAGTTGGCATTCTCTGCGCCTATGGCTATAACCGGATCATGGTCAATGTCAGCCAAGGCACGATGCGAAACCTGCGCGTCGAATTATTCCAGCACATGGAGTCCCTGCCCATCCGCTACTTTGACACCCACGCTCATGGGGATATTATGTCCGTCTATACCAACGATGTGGATACCCTTCGCCAGCTGATGAGTCAGAGCATCCCACAGGTTATCAACTCCATCATAACCATCCTGACCTCTTTTGTCAGTATGTTCATCCTGGACATTCCCCTGACCATCATTACTTTGGCCGTCATTGGTGTCATGGCTTTTGCCACCTCCAAGATTGCCGCAAAATCCTCCCTTTATTTTGCCCGTCAGCAAAAAGATCTGGGGGCAGTCAACGCTTACATTAAGGAGATGATGGACGGGCAGAAAGTAGTGAAGGTGTTCTGCCATGAGTCCAAGAGCCTGGAACAGTTCCGTAAACTCAACGATGAACTGCGGGAAAGCGCGGATAAGGCCAATACTTTTTCCAACATCAGTATGCCGGTAAATGTGAATCTTGGCAATGTCAGCTATGTGCTTTGTGCTGTTGTCGGCGCTGTTTTTGCTCTGAACGGCTATCTTGGCTTAACCCTTGGAACCCTGGTCTCCTTCCTGACGCTGAACAAAAATTCTACCCAGCCGGTAAGCCAGATCAGCCAGCAGCTTAACAGCATTGTCATGGCCATGGCCGGTGCTCAGCGAATCTTTGACTTGATGGATGAACAGCCGGAAACGGACAAGGGCTATGTGGAACTGGTCAATGTGAAAGAAAATGCTGACGGCAGTCTGACAGAGACCAAAGACCGCACCAACGTATGGGCCTGGAAACATCCCCATAAGGCAGACGGCACGATTACCTACAAGAAACTGGAGGGCGACATTACTTTCCACGATGTGGACTTCGGCTATGAGGAAGGAAAGATTGTCCTGCACAATATTAAACTATACGCAACTCCTGGGCAGAAGATTGCTTTCGTGGGCTCTACCGGCGCTGGAAAAACCACGATTACCAACCTGATCAACCGTTTCTATGACATCGCTGACGGTAAAATCCGTTATGACGGCATCAACATCAATAAAATCAAAAAATCCGACTTGCGCCGCTCTTTGGGAATGGTACTTCAGGACACCCATCTGTTTACCGGCACTGTCATGGATAACATCCGCTATGGACGTCTGGATTCCACCGATGAAGACTGTATCGCAGCGGCAAAACTGGCCAACGCGGACGACTTTATCCGCCGCCTGCCCGATGGATACCAGACAGTCCTTACCGGCGACGGCGCTAACTTGAGCCAGGGACAGCGGCAGCTTTTGGCCATCGCCCGCGCTGCTGTAGCCGACCCGCCGGTATTGATTCTCGATGAGGCGACAAGTTCCATCGACACCCGCACAGAAACGCTGGTACAACAGGGCATGGACGGCCTGATGCATGGGCGTACTACCTTTGTCATCGCGCACCGGCTTTCTACCGTCAAAAATGCCGACTGCATCATGGTGCTGGAGCAGGGACGCATTGTTGAACGCGGAACCCATGACCAGCTGATTGCAGAAAAAGGGCGATACTACCAGCTTTATACCGGAAATGCCATCGGAGCATAAGCTATGACTAAACTAGCCAGCCTGTGCAGGTAAATCCTGCGCAAGCTGGCTAGTTATATATTAAATCCATTGATTTGTTACTTGGAAAGCAGTACTACAGTCTCAATCCTGCTTCTTCCTGAATCTGTACTTTCCTTTGCCGTGTCCGGATACTGGTTCGATGATTCCGTGCTCTGACATCTCTTTCAAAAGCTCCGATGCTCTGGACGGTTTGATGTCAATTACCCTGATCACATCCGAGCGTCCAAAAATCGCCTGATCGGGAAACGCCTCTCGAAGCTCCACAATATGTCTTACTGTTTTCCGTCGAAATAATTTCTCAATGTCCGCTTTTAATTCTTCAATGTCCGGTTTTACAGTGTCAATGTCCGGTTTTTCTACTTCTTTGAATGTACCGCTGATATGCAATGCCCGGTTATGGAGCGGATGGTTCTCATTCAGAAGAAGGTTTCTTAAGAACATCTCCAGATACTCTGTCGTCTCATGTATACCGTTTTTCAGATCATTATAGTTTGCCCGGACGAGAGAATTGCGGAAGTACCACGCATTCTCAGCAAAAATGTCATTCGTCACATCAAAACCAAGGATACGCAGATATTTAATAAAGAACACTGCCGTTGTTCTGGTGTTTCCCTCTCCGAAGACATGGATCTGCCACAGTCTCGAAATGAATACCGCAAGGTGATGGATGATCTCATCCATTGAAAGATTGCGGTAAGAGAACTTTTTCTCTTCTGAGAAATCGTAATCCAACGTTGCTCTAAGCTCCGTAGCGCTGCCATAGATTACCGTCGCCCCATCAAGCACCCATTCTTTCTTCGTGATGTTGTAATTCCGGATACATCCTGCATGAGAGTAGATGCCGGTAAACAGCTTTCTGTGAATGGAAAGATATTCATTTGGAGTAAAGCTGAACGCTTTCTCGGAAAGGAGCGCTGCAATTCTAACTGAGACCTTGTCCGCCTCCTCGGTACGATCTTCTGCATCGTGGGCAGGATTCTCCTCATAATAGGCCTGCAGAAGAGCATTTGCCTCCTCAAAAGATATCTTGCCCTCAATATTGCGGACAGCCGTATGCACCAAGTATTCGGATGTCTTCAGTCCGTCAACTGCCTGCAGTCCAATTGCCGTATGCCATGCATATCCCTTGTCACGTTTATTTGGTTCAGACTCTCTAATATATTCTTTAAAAGGATCATTGTTCAATTTACGTCACCTGCCTTTTTGGTCTCTGTAAGAAAGCCGCCGCTGCCTTATGCTTAATCTACCAATCCGAGGTATTTGATACAATCACACTTTTTACTTTGGATTTGAACACCTTTTGAACATTCCCTGTGGCTGGCAGAATTGCTGCGACTTTGCATTTTTGCGCTGGCTTGTATTCTTTCAGTTCCGCTAACTGGAAACTATAACAGCTACCATTAACAATATAGAAAAGAACTTCATACTTTCCCACCGCAAATTGCAATTCATCTATCATATTTTTCAATATTCACTGTGACTTTCGAAAACTGATTTGAAGCATTACGGTAAAGCCTTTCTCAAATCTGCAACATATAATTCCTGCTGCTTTTTCAAATACATTTTGACAAACGGCTTCATAAAAATTTTCTTTGCCGTTACCTCCTCGGTAAAATCAATCTCTGTATAGTTGTCTTTCTCAGTGAAAACACCTGTCCAATGTCCCTTCATATTACTGTTTTCCATATCGAACTCCCAGCGTTTACATGGTTCTGTACAGGTAATGGTAAATGTTGTTGGATATCCATCTTTTGTATATTCAATAAACTGATTCTTACCCGAGATTTCGATTTTGCTCAGATCGCTACGCCATGAATAGTTGTGGATAGAAGTCACAACGTCCCAGACTTTTTGGATATCACACTGAAAATTGGCCTTTATATTTGAAACTGCCATATTTTGAATCCTCCATAAATATAGTGCAACTCACTACTATAATTCACACATCATAATATATTCCTGCCATTTCAGCAACTCCAGTATTTTGACCATACGCTGTGAGCCGATTCCCTGCCCCCGGTATTCCTTATACAAAGAAATAGCAAAGGATGGCATGCCGTTCCGAATCTGACGAGTAAATGCCCGGAAATCCCAGAAATACTGCACTTTTTCAGCGATCAGTTCTTAACCCGTGACATCAGTACAACCGTCTCGATTTGTTCTTCGTTGTCCAAACTGATACTTATGTCTTCCTCGATGATCGGCAGCTTAAATTTGATGGATTTCAGCCACTGTCCATTAGGTTGACGCTCCGGGTAAATCTGTATCTCAGAGATCAGCGCCTCGATCAGCTGCCGCCGCTCCACATCGTTCATCACGCCGTACAGTTTCTCAAAATAAATCAGAACTTTATAGATATTGTCGCCGGTCAGCTTTTCTGCTTCAACGGCCTGCTTTTTAGCTCTGGCGGCAATCAACAACGATTCTGTATCTTCAATCTTATCATACATCCTGTAAAGGCGGTCATCAAGATCAGCCTTGCGCCGGACATAATGCCGGTCATCCGGGTCGAGAGAGTCAATTTCTTCTGCCAGCTTTGTTTTGATGGAATAGTGCTGGCGAAGCTGCTTCTCGTAGTTTGCAATCTCCTGGTCAATGGCAGCAGTATCCACCTTCATGTTGATTTTTTCCTGCATCATGGCAGCAAACTTCGGATTGCTCACCAGCTTTACAATGACTTCTGCCACGGCATCGTCCAGCAGTTCTTCCCGAATCTGCTTCTTGTAATCGCACTTGTGCCCACGTATCATGGAGCGGTGCTTGCAACCGTAGTAGTAAAAATCCTTATACTTGGTGCCGTCCGCTTTGTGCTTGATGCTTTTGTTCCCATACATTCCTGCCTCGCAGACAGGGCACTTTACAATGCCGGAAAGAAGATGTACATGCTCGTCCTTCCCGCGATTGACGTGTTCATACTTTTTTGCTTGTGCCAGCAGCTTCACCTGCGCCGCTTGCCAGACTTCTTCCGAAACAATCGCTTCATGTTGCCCGTCTGCAAGCAAATAGTTGTCCTGCTCCACCAGTTTATATTCGTTTCTTGTGCCACGAACTTTTTCCGTCTTGCGTCGGCCATAGGCGATTTTCCCGCAGTACACCGGATTTTTCAAAATCAAGCGAATCAAATGTGCGTCAAACAGAGGATTCTTCCCATTCTGCCGGGGAATTTTGCGGATGCCATGGTTCTCCAGATATTTAGCGATTCCGTTTGCACCAATATCCGTATGTACATACTGGTCATAGATGACGCGGATCGCCTCCGCTTCTTCCTCGTTGATAATCAGTTTCCCATCCACCAGCTGATACCCATAGGGGGCAAAGCCACCGTTCCAGCGGCCCTCCCTTGCTTTTTGGATACGGCCCTCCATGGTTTGGACACGGATATTTTCGCGCTCAATCTCCGCCACAGCAGACAGGACGGAGATCATCAATTTGCCCGCGTCTTTGGAAGAATCAATGCCGTCCTCCACACATACCAGATTGACGCCAAAATCCTGCATGACCTGAAGGGAAGAAAGCACGTCCGCCGCATTTCTGCCGAAGCGGGACAATTTGAATACCAGAACATAGGACACGCCATCTTTTCCGGATTTGATGTCCTCCATCATCTGGCTGAATTGCGCCCGGCCTTCAATGGATTTTCCAGACTTTCCCGCGTCCTCATATTCACCGACGATCTCATAATCGTTATAGTCTGCGTAGGCTTTCATTTTGGCTTTCTGTGCATCCAGCGAATAGCCATCCACCTGCATAGCGGTGGAGACTCTGGTATAGGTGTAAACTTTTATCTTCTCTTTCTGCATCTTAATCTTCCTCATGTGGTGCCAATCGAAAAATTGGATTGGCTATTTTAACTTGGATTAGAAGTATCATCCTGCTTTTCCGCTTCCGTCTTGGCCGTTTTCCCCAACTGTTTGATGGTCTTCAGATATTCTTCCTCGACAGGGGAAAGGGTTTGTGCTTGATAACGTTTATATTCTGCTTTCGCTTTTTCCATCGCCTGTGCATGACTGATTTTCCCTGCATGGGTCAATACTTCTTCCCCAGTCGCCCGAAGAATGTTATCCAGCTGCTCCACATAATCACTCATATACATGGGCCGGTGACGAATGGCCTGCACCTCGGCAAAGTCGAAATAACCGGATACCATTTGATTCAGAACCCGCAGTTCTTCCTCCGTCAGATAATTCTTGGCAATCCCAATATCTTTTGCCGTGGGAAAATCCCCGGAAAAGGTGGTAAGCCCCATAAATGGCTTATCCGCATCGGCCCGCTCATAGATCACTTCCGCAGCCGTATGTCCATGCGCTGCATAATGAAGCTTGTTCTGCACCATTTTGAAAAACGCAACAGATTCCGCACTTCTGGGGTTATAGTCCACGCTGGTGGCGTACAAGTCCAACACTTGACGATACATGACTTTTTCCGAAGAACGAATGTCCCGAATCCGTTCCAGCAGTTCGCGCCAATAGTTGCCACCGCCCAAATTTTTTAGGCGCTCATCGTCCATCGTGAAGCCCTTGATCATATATTCTTTTAGGCGCTCAGTGGCCCACCGGCGAAACTGGGTGGCAATCAAAGATTTTACTCTGTACCCCAAAGAAATGATCATGTCCAGATTATAGAAAGGCAGCTCTCTGGTTACTTGCCGGTTGCCCTCCATTCGAACCTGTCGGAATTTCCGACAGGTTGAAGTCTCATCCAGTTCGCCTTCTTCATAGATGTGGCCGATATGCTCCACAATGTTGCTTCTGGACGTATGGAACAGTTCCGCCATCTGCTGCTGTGTCAGCCAAACGGTTTCGTCCACAAACCGGCATTCTACCTTTGTAAGTCCATCTTCCGCCTGATAAATTACAATCTCACCCTGGCCCTGATTTGGTCTCATTTTATCTTCCGCCATTTGTTCACGCTCCCATCTGATTCCGTTTTTATGTTCCAAGAGGACAGGGAGTAGACCCATCCTCTTGTTTGGACACTTATATCACGTTTATTATATCATGCAGCAATTTTGCTTTCAACTGCTTCCGCATTGAACTCAGAGTCTTTTTTATTTGCTGCGCTATCCTGATTATCAAACGATACTGCCGGTGCGGGCAAGTTCTCAACATCCAATTCCGAAACATACTTTTCAATCAGGTTGGCCAGCAGGTCTGCAAAACCGCTCCATTCATCTATCATAGGCATTTTCCCTTTCTTTTCTATGAGGCTGTTTGTAAAATTCCAATACTTCTGCCGGTATCTGCTCCAAAATAGCCACAGCACTGTCATAGTCGCGCCGCAGCTTGAGGTCTTCGATCTGCTTTAGGGTGCTGACCTTCTGCGCCGATGCAAGGGATTCTTCCAATTCAGCATTTTTTGTTTTCAACTTTTTATTTTCGGATGCTGTTTTCGTAAAAGCCACACCATATTTCCGCAGCAGTGTGTCCATCTTCTCTACGCTGGGAATATAGGTATCCAGAATTTTGCAGATTTCCTCCGCCCGGCTTTTGGCGTTGAAAGGATTGATTCCGGTAAGCAACTGCCCCAGTTTTTCCTTCTGTTTGGTCAACCTGGTCATCTCCTTGAACACGCGGGGCGGAATGTGGTCGCGCCCGGTCAGGCTGGCGCTCTCACCGCGTTCCAAATCTGGAAACTTCTTGACCATGTGTTTCCAAAACTCATCCTGCCACCATGTCAGCTTCTTTTTGTTGCCCATAATGTCTTTGGCGCTAAGCCTGCCGTCCTCAGTCAGGGGGACAAAACAAAGGTGCATACCTCCTTTTTGTCCTCCATCATAATGCCGTCGATCACATCCCCGTTGAGCAGCTTCTTTTCGTCCAGCTCCCGCATACGCTTTGCCTGCGCCTGCGAAGGCGAGGACTGCTGGCTGTCGATGGCGACGGCGATATAGTTCTGGTTCTTCTTGCCGATGTAGGAAAGCTCCACCGCCGTAGTGAAGCCCAGCTTTTTCTCGTCCATCAGCTTCATCAGGTCGGGGACCAGCTCATTCAGCCGGATATACCGCTGTACCTGCTTGACGGCCATCTTGTTCCGCTCGGCCACGATCTCGTTGGAGCGTTTGCCGGCGTCCTTCGGGTCAATCTGGCCCGAAGTGCGGGAGCCCTGGTGCTTGATGGCCTCAAGCTGCATTTTCAGAGCTTTGGCCCGCTCGCTGGGGAGGATTTCTTCGCGCTGGTTCAGATTGTCCTCCACCATCTGCGTGATGGCTTCATCGTCCGTCAGGTTGCGGACGATACAGGGCATATCCGCATATCCGGCAAGCTCGCTGGCCTTCTGGCGGCGGTGGCCGGCCACGATCTCATAGCCGCCATCCTCACGGGGACGGACGATAGCGGGCTGGGTAACGCCCTTGTCCTTGACGCTGGACACCATGGCCCGCATTTCTTCATCGTCCCGGACCTCAAAGGGATGGTTTTTGAAGGCGTGGAGCTCGTTCAGCTTGATATATACGATCTGTTCCTCGCCACGGCGGGGAGCCTCTTTCGGTCCCTCGGGTTCCTTTGGAGCGGGAGCGGCCTGCACCGTAGGAGCCGCTTTTTTCTCCGGTTTCTCTTTGGGGGCCTTTTCCTGCTTTTTCTGTGCGGGGGCTTTGGGCTTCGGAGCGGCGGCCTTGTCCTTATCCTCTTTCGGAGGACGGCCCCGGCGCTTCGGCTGCTCGGGCTCTTTGGGCTTTTCCTGTTTTCCTTCGGCCTTTTTCGGAGCCTCCGGCTGCTTTTCCGGTTTCTCCGTTTTTGCCGGGGCAGGCTTTTCCCCGCCGGAAGCTGCCGCCCGTTCCTCGGCTTTCTTTCCTTTCATAATTTCAGCGAAGTCATAGACGGACACCTGCGGGCTCTTTGCCTGCTGTTCCGTCTTTTTTTCGGCCTCCGGGGGAGTAGGCGTTTTCTCCTGCTCGGGCGGAGTTTCCTTGCCCGGCCCGGTATCCGTTACCGGCTGCTCCGGCATATTCGTGGTTTTATCATCTGCCATAAGCATTTACCTCCTGTTTTTGGGCGTAAAAAAAGGGGCTCAACTTTTCAGTCAAGCCCCCGTGGGAAGTTCCTCCTTTCTCCGCCAAGATACAAAAATACCGCCCGTAGTCTCGTTTGGGCGGTACTTTTTGTAAGATTGGCAGTCCATTATTAAGTTTTTTATTATGTTCCCTTTGTACACCGTTGCAAGGGTTTCCACCGAGACATGTCTGGACTTTGTATATATGGTCGTTTTGTTCAAGATCCCTATCCCGGTGTTTCGATTAACCCTGCGTACCACTTCCCTTATGCTGTCGTAGCAATAACTTCCTCTCAGCGTGCCGACACAGCCCGTCCGGTATGCTCATAATACACAAGAACCGCAGTTCCATTTCCTGTCTGGCTCATCATCGTATAGTCATCTGCTGATATTTCCACACGGGTCCTTAATCCCTGAGAATCCGTCCCCATCAGATAATAATGATGCGAAAAAATGCTGGTATGCGCTTGTGTTTCACTTACTTCTATATCTGTCAGCGTGACCGTCTTCGTACCCGACGCCAGATCAGCGGCAAAATCCTTCGTAAACCACATGCAGACTGCCGCACAGAAAACCGCGATGATCACTCCTGCTGTTTTGTTACTTTTTTCCCCTGTTTTCCAGTTATGTATGACCCGCACGACCACATAGATGCACACGATCCATATGACGGATATATTGCAGAATTCATCCAGTAACACCAGCTCTCCTGTCTTAGGCAGAAGCAGACCGGCAACTATGACCGCCAGTACAAGAACACAGAGAATGATCTCATATTTTGTTATTTTTCTTCTCACTTTGCTCATGATTCGGTTCCTTCCATTAGACTTACAAGATCATTTCTCCATGAAAATTCCTTTGCATAATCAATGCATGCTTTCCCAAAATTGTCTTTTTCATAGATATTTGAACCGTGATCTATTAAATATTGATATACCGGCATAGCCGTCTCTGTCGGCAGCTTTACAACAGTAATCGCATAATTAAGTGGAATTGCCCCATATTTGTCTTTGGCGTTTATGTCCACCCCAGCCTCAACCAGCAGCTGAGTTACTTTTAATATGTACTGTGGATCGGGCCTCATAACCGAAAAGTAAAATATATGCAGTGCATTTCTTTGATCTTTTGGACTTTTAAAGTTAACATCCGCCCCCTCAGATATTAAAAATCGAATCATCTTTATTTTTTCGTCTGTGTTGTGGTCATTGACAAACAGTAACTGAAACAAACTTAATCCTGTATACTTATGGAATAGATTCGGATCACCTGTATAAAACTTCCGGAAGTCCGAATAAGTTGCGTCTCTTACCGCATCAAAAATGTCTGTAATCCTCATAAATCTCACTCCTAAAATCACTCAATCTTGCTCAATAACTTTATCGTCCGTTTCCTGCATATATCTTTCTGTATCGAAATGTGATTCAAGAATGTTTTTCAAGAATTCAGTTTCTACAACTCTGTCATTCTCATACAGTACAATTTCCGCTCCTTTTTTCTGTAACTCATCAATCAGTTCATTCATATGCTGCAGTCCGTCTATGTTATCCAGACTGCATATATCAATATAGCCATTATTACTTAAGCATTCTTTTATTTCCATAAGGGAACGATTCAGCATTTTTCTGATCAAGGGAATATATTTCTTTTCATTCCCATCTTTAATAACTTTAAACTTTATTTCACTCATGATGTATTCTCCCGGTCTTTTTTCCACTGTTGCATCTTCTTTCTCGTTTTCTCATTCCACCATGCTTTTTCGTCAACCTTTTTCAAATATGACGGCATTCTCTCGATACATTTCTTCCGCAATTCTCCTGCATCTTCTATAAGGTCTGCAAGAACTCTGCTCTCTTTCCTGGGTTCTTTTTCTTTCAGATATTCTGTGTAAATTACCCTGAATATACTGCTGAGTTCATCTGCCTTTTTCCTGTCTGTGCGTCCCGGGAAAATATGATAACAGGACCAGAGATATGCGTTAAGTTCCCGGATCTTCTGAACACTGACCTGAACTCCAAGGTCAATTTTTACCATATCACCGGTCGCATAAAGGAATATCAACGGTGTTGTGTCCCGATTCATTACACTGTAAGTTACTTCAGCCCCTCCTAAGATCACAAGTTCTTTCGGAACATATCTTCCATTAATCCGGAGCCAGTGCACACTTTCAGCAAAGTCTGTCCACCGCATTGATTCTGTCTTCAACTCAGTGATCGTCTCAAAATTTTCTTGTTCGATCAGCTCCTCCTGCTCTTCTTTTGTAAACCGCCTGTTCAGAGCGGGCAGACTCTGGTATGTTGTTCTATAATATCGGAGCAGGCGCGGCAGCGTCAGGACTGCGCCCGCCAATGCAAGAACACACGCTGCCAGCGACGGAATATTCTCCGGGCGCGCCAGTATCCCGGCGAAGCCTGCGAGCGCCAGCATTCCCCATGCACACAGGGCAAGGTTTTTCTTAATGGGGTATCCTCTCCGCCATTCTGTTTTTCTCAACTGTTTCATTATTTTTCCTCTGTCAGCTTCGCGATTTTATCTATCTCAAAAAGTACAGGACTTTGATAATCCGTCGTTTCGTCAGCAAAGCACCGCGCTATGCTGTTCCAGTGGATATCCGGGAGTTCATTAACATTATCGCAGGATATGATCTGCTGCATAACGTCGTATATTTTTTTGATTATTCCCGAATACTGTAACTGCATACTATAATCGGAACAGAGTATCTGTATGACTTTTTCACAATGCTGTTTTATCTCTTCCATGTGCTTTGGCGAACCTCATCTAACCACTTCATAAAAATCTCGCTTGAATCTATCCCCGTCTTTGCGGAACAGATACTTTCATACTTATATTCCGTGTCTATTTTACCGCTTTTACAGTCATAGATTATTTTTAATTCTGTGGGGACAGGTTTTCCGTAATGTATGCATATTTGTCTTATCTTCTCCAGATCTGATTCTCCAAGATCCAGAAAATCCCATATCGCGTCCGAATCGGCAGCTATATTATTTGTTGTTTTAATCTGACCGTCAATGTTGAAAAATGCATTGAAAGAAATACTGCTTTCTTCGATGGATCCATAAGCATAAACCTTATCTGCCCTGTTGCCCGCGAATTCGACGCATAGTGCAACAATCCGCGACTGGGCCTCCATAAATTCATCTTCAAATACTCTGTCCATAGCCTCCTCCTTTGAAACAATACTTATTTTCCCCTAACTTCCGCTGTATTCTCCTGACAGGAGCATATCCCTCACTTCATCGTACTCGTCCGGCAGCGCCTGCGACAACAAGCCGGACGCTTCTACACGGAAGACCGTTCCGTCATCATATAATACAGCCAGCACCATATGCTGGGGATCTGTGATTTCCTCTTCACCCGTTCCGGATTCCCAGTCAAAAACACCATACTTGTCTAACGCCTCAACAATCTGCTGTCCATCCGCATAATATCCGCCCTGTACCTGGTGGAGATCATCAAAAGATACGCATCCGACGTTCGATATCTTTTACTGTCCAACAGATCATAGTATACACATTCTGTACTTGTGTTCTTATTTTCCATAAAAGCGACAGCATATACATTTTCCGTAAAGTCAGATGTGCGTTCTTCTATGCCGTCTTCAAGGAGATAACTTACATCATACATGCCGAATTTGCGTTCCGGTTCGTATTCTTCCAGGAGCAAAGGTATGTTGAGCGTATCCACATCTTCTGTCGTGATGTCAAAATCCTCAATAAACTGTTCCAGATCAACTTTGCTGTACTGTTCTTTTGTAAGTCCTGCCGCCCGGATCAGTTCTTCCGGAGTGATCAGCCTCTGTTCCGAATACGTCTCTTCCCCGGTTTCTGTCACATAGATACCCGGTTTCTGATCCAGACTCCAGAGAAATTCATCCTTGTTAAAAGTTTCTTCCGTAGTGATCTCTATCGCAGTAAGCCCTTCTTTATCCGGTTCTTCTCTGTAAAAAGGAATATAAATATATGCGATTTCATATTGTGCTTCATCTGTAATAACCGAATAGTGCCCTCTCAATTCCCGCCATGTTATTTTTCCGTGTTCACTTTTTTCATGGGAACTTGCATTTCCTTTCCAGCTTTTGCATTCGCCCTGAAAAAACTCTATGAATTCTTCCGCCTGTTCCGTTAAGTTTAACGTACTTTCCCCGGCATACTGCGAAAATAATCCCGTCAGCGCTTTTGCATCTTCCTTCTCTGCGCACCCGATAATGTTTTCTATCATTTCATCCGCCAATTCTTCATCAGAACGATATGCATTGGATGATCCCCGCTTGAAAACGATGCATCCGCTCAAACTGCATACAAGGGCGCAGCATACGATAAGCAGTAATACCTTCCTCATAAATTCTCTTCCTTTCAGCTAATATACGGTCACTTTCCCGCTCCCGGATATCGCGCACTCCGCCTCTTCGGTATAGATATCTTCCCGGAGCTTATCCTCATAATCAGATCTGCCAATCTGTTTCCACGCTTCAGACTCTGCCATGCGCAGATAGATCCCAGCCGGCACGCCCTGACAGTTCTCCGTCAGCCAGTCCGGTACGGCTTCCAAAAATGTCTCGTACTGGCCTGAACATAGGGCCTCATCCATAAAAATATACGTCACAGCGGAAACCTCCTTTAAAAACGATTCTCCATCCGCCGCACCGTTTCCTCCATCCTTAATTTCCGTGTATATCTTTATCCCTTCGGAAGGCAGATACTGCTCCGCAAATATGCGGACCTGCTCTTCGTAGGAAGGGCGCTTCAGAATTTCTCCGTAATCATCTTCATACCGGTACAGGCCGTTTTCATAGGTACGGTACACTGTCACGACATCCGATTCACCGCCCTGTTCCGGATACACCTTTAGGTGTTCCTGCTCGACGGCGTCTCCCGGCGCGTAGGATATATAATGAAACTGCTGCTCATATTTCCCTTCGATCCAGTCCAGCATCTGCACGACAGATGTAACGACCCCTTTCTGTGTATCGGTCAGTCCCTCATAAGGCCCGGTAAGGCCTGTCATGTCCATAACCTCTTCCTGTCTGGCACCAAGCCATGCGCCGCCGTCATAGCTGGCCTTCCATTCGCCGGGCCCGAAGGTGATGCTCCCGTCCGGAAATGTGCCTTCACCGACAGTCAGCCCCGTATGGCAGTTCACGATCTTTGCGCTGACACTCCAGTTTGGATCCCCTGTTTCCATGATTCCGGTCAGGACATCCGATGTCGTGATCGTCAACAGCATCTTTGCCTGTAGAATACCGTCGATATTCTCGTCGATATGATATATGAAACGGCTGTGATCGGTATCCGCCTCTACATAATAGCCCTGTTCGTCTTTCTCCATATCTTCCAGCACATCGTCAATGGACCCGGCGTACATCTCTATAAGTTCTTCTTTCTGCGTCGGCGTCACTTCCAGAATTAGATCATCCCCGTCACGCCTTACATCGGTACAGTAATCTTCAAAAGCCTCCATGTTGTCCTCGATATCTGTATTGGCAAACTTAAATATCGAGGCAGGTATGGTAATCTTCTCTGTCATCTCCGGCAATGTTTTTCCGGCATCCGGGTCCTGGACCTGATCTGCTGCCGGAGCGCCCGCACAGGCGCTGCAGACGAGTACCGAAGCAGCTGTTACCGCTGCGAGCACTGTTTTATATAGCTTGTCCATCCTCTCACTCCTCTGAAAACACATTTCTATGCTGATAATAATACCATATTCAAGCTGTAAAAGTTACCGTTTTTATAGATTTTTTCATCTCAGATCTGCTAAGAACGGCAACACCCCAGGCAGTCAGGGTATCTGTGCGCAATGTATCTCCACTCTCTGTCCTGACAACTGTTCTTCCATGATTAGTACGAGTGCTCCACCGCCTTCTTCTGACTAGTATCCGGTCACTACTGCCGTGATCTCATATTCATATACTCTGCCTTCGACGTCTGTATATGTCACGCTGCTTCCCTCATTCTCCATGCCAATATCGACAAACTGCGGCGCCGCTTTAGAGTCTGAGATCACAAACTACGGATTTTCTATTTCTACATATCCGGGTATATAGATAAGAATACCATAAAATTATGAAAAATTTTACTGCTGGTACAGATTACGGCGCAGCAGCCTGTGCTGTGATTCCATGTATTGTTTTTAGATTCCTGCCTCCTATACTTTTTTCATATTTATTGTATAGGATGGGCATTCTGCGCCGGGAAATTACAAATACGCACTTTGAGAAGCTATATATAATAATGTAAGCACACGAGCAGCGAGCAGCAAACCTGCTAATAGGTGTCAAGCCCCAAAATGGAAAATCGGATGTCAGAAAATGAGCATAACAAAACAGACCTGCAACAAAGTGAAAATTGCAGACCTGAGTGTTTTGTGACTTTGAGATTTTGTGTTTACAGCAGAGTTAAGCGATTTCTTGCGTGTTCAGATATTCTTTTACTCTTGCATAATAAATCCGCAGGAACTTTGCAGCTCCGGCCACGGTGTAAACGTAGAAATGCTTTCCTTCTGCTCGTTTCTTATCCATGAAGCAGAATACAGAATTGTCGGGATTCCCGTGAACAAGAATCATGGAGGCGATCTCAAACAGCACTTTGCGCAAGTGAGGCGAACCGCGCTTGGAAACATGGCGATTCTTTGCATCGAATGTACCAGATTGATACGGTGGTGCATCCACACCGGCATAAGCAACCAGAGCGCCTTTGTGTGAAAAACGGCGGACATCACCGATCTCAGCCATCAGCTGCGGTCCGGTGATTTTTCCGACGCCTTCCATCGCCATTACCAGTTCGTATTCTGGCAACAGGGAGGCCAGCCGGTTCATTTCCGTGCGGAGAGCATGGAGCGAGTCATACACGGTATTCAGGCTGATTGCCGCTTGTGTTATCAGCAGTTTTGTACTATCATTTTTAGGAAGCGTGGCAACGGCATTCCTGGCTGCGGTATGGATTCGTTCGGCATCAGAAGTGCTGAATCTATAACCGGTTCTTTTGCACCATTTTTGGAAGGTGTCTGCAAAAGTATGTAGGGATAATGCTGCCACGCATTCTTTATGCCAAAAACGGATCACGAAATCCACCCATTTGACATGGCCCTTTGTGTTCCTGCCTTCATTCAGAAACAGCTTATTTGCACCAGGGAATGTCTGATCCAGGAGTGAAATCAAGCCGTTTCTTAACATCGTACCAGTGGTAGTTGTCCGCTCATAAAGTCGGCTCTGGATCTTCAGCATTTGCCGAGTTTCATCCTCTGTGGAATATTCCCTCAGATCCATCCAGAATGTAAGACCATAATTTGCGATTTTCAACGCATCCGCTTTATCCGTTTTGATCTTGCGCAGTGAATTATCGCTGAAGTTGTGAATCAGGATCGCGTTCACAACGCTGACAAAAAATCCGGCCTGTTGCAGAGCCAAAGCCACGGGTCTCCAATACATTCCCGTATGCTCCATAACAACCCGAATCTCGCCATCTTCATCTTCAAGGCTATGCAGTTTTTCAAGCAGCTTCTTGATACCGGCGACATCATGGCTGACATCAAATGGGAGCAAGGCCACTTCGCCGCCTGGCCTTCTGGCCGCAACTGTGCTTTTATACTTTGAGACATCTATCCC
Source organism: Sellimonas caecigallum (assembly GCF_019754295.1). GTDB lineage: Bacteria > Bacillota > Clostridia > Lachnospirales > Lachnospiraceae > Sellimonas > Sellimonas caecigallum. The sequence continues at coordinate 41,606 of NZ_VIRV01000005.1, forward strand.
AACCGCTGTAATGACTCCTGCACTCATACACATTCCTCCCTTGTTTGGTTTTATAATCGGCGACCGCCACAGTTCATTACCGATTCAGCTTGCTTAGTTACACGAATGTACGGATTGCTCCGATGATTCAACCTGCGTAAATCGAACGCTGCAATGAGAGGGTCGGTTAACAGTTTGCACGGACGAGCGTGGTTAGCTCAAGCAATGCCCCGTTAGACCGATTACCTCATCATTGTAGCTTAGGCTTGAACCTCTGAACAGCATTACTTGGGAACGCTGTCCTTGGGGTCAAACATATTGTAGCAAGCAATGCCTGTGTTAATACACACAGGCCGCGGGACGGAAAATCCCCCCAGGGATTTCCGTCCCGCTATGCTTGTTGAGGGCATCGCCCCCAAGCCCCCTTGAACGCAGATTTTCAATCTGCGGCTGCGCGTTCTGCGAACGCTTTTGACCATAGCCAGCTCACCGCTGGCCGTGGTCTTTTTCTTTTTCGGCGTCGTGCTCTGCCTCCATGTTCAGGATGCGATCCACGTTGGCTTTGGCCGCCAAAAGCTCCCGCATTTCCTCGCGGGAGTGGCGGTACTCGGCGTAGTTTTTCTTCTTTTCCTCCAGCAGCTTGGCGTACTCCGCCTGCAACTCCTTCATCTTGGGCAGCTTCTTCACGCCCAGATTGTCAAAGGAATCCTTGGCGGCCCGGTGAAGCAGGATTTCCGACTCGTGCTCCTGCCGGAATTTTGCGGAGTAACCGGCCTTCCGGTAGGCAACATAGACCTCGCGGGTCTTAGCATAATTGACAATGTGGGTGCGCAGTACGGCGATCTCCGCCATGCGCTTCTCCGCTGCCTTGATCTGCGCCGACAGCTCGTTGTGATGGGCGGTGGCCGCCGCCGCTTTGTCCGCCAGTTCGGCGTACTCCAGCAGGTTGTGCTCGGTGAGGAAATTCATAGTCCGGGCCATCTGCTTCAGGTTAAATACCTTCGCCCAGCGGACGTACCCCGCGCCCTTTCCGGCCTGTAATTTTGCCTGAATGTCCACCAGCAGATTGACTTTCGGCGGCTCGGCCTGTGCGGTGGTTTTCTTGCGGGGCGTGTGCTCTTTCTGGCCGGAGAGGACCGCCAGAAGATCGTCCAGCGTGTAGCCCGCGCCCAGACTGTCCAGCCGGGCCGCTCTGTCCCAGCCGGGCAACTTCAGCCGGTACGATTTCCCGCGCTTTGATACCTCGCAGCCGTCCTCCCGGAGCAACTGAAACAGCACGTCCAAGTCAGCGGGTTTCTGCGCCAGCGCCTGGTCGATGGCCAGCCGCAGCAGCTCCCGGTGGGAGGGCTTGGCCTGGTCTCCCAGCCACTTGTTGTAGCTTTTCCCATGCGGTTTCGGATTCTCCACAATGGACAGGCCATTCTCGATGCAGATGGTGTCGCTCAGACGGCGGACGGCCCTGGTGCTGCCCCAGAAGTTGCGAAACTTCCGGTCGCAGTCCAGATTCACCGCCGACCAGATGATGTGATTATGAACGTGCGATTTATCTATGTGAGTGCAGACTACAAAGGCGTGTCTGCCTTTGGTGAAGCGTTTGGCAAATTCCACGCCCAGGCGATTGGCCTCCTCCGGGGTGATCTCGCCGGGCTTGAAGGACTGGCGCACATGGTAGGCGATTACATCGTCCGCGCCGCGTATCCGCCCGGTGGCAGCGATATACTGGCGCTTTGCCAGCAGAAATTCTGCATCAGCGGTCCGGCTGTCGCAGCCATAGCCGGTAATGAGCCTGCCGTTGTCCGTCTTTTGCGGGTTTTCCACATAGTCGATGATGTCGCTGACCGCTTTGCTCTCGGTTCGGCCTTTGCCGGTATGCAGCGGCATGATGCGGGTGGTAGCCATAACAAGTTCCTCCTTTCCCGTAAACGAAGAAGATTTTTGCTTTTTTCATGGGGATTGACATATACTTATCCAGCAGAGCCGCAATCTCGGCAGCTCTGCTTTTTGCGTTAAAGGCTCCAATACCGGCCAGTAGTTCCTCCAGCTTGGCTTTTTGTTTGGTCAGGCGGGTCATCTCCTTGAACACTCTGGGCGGGATATGGTCACGTCCGGTCTGGCTGGCACTTTCCCCACGCTCCAAATCAGGGTATTTGCGCACTATGTGTTCCCAGAACTTGTCCTGCCACTGGATTAGCTTTTTCTTGTTTCCCACAATCTCCTTGGCGCTGAGTCTGCCATCCGCAGTCAGCGGGACAAAAGAAAGGTGCATATGGGGCGTTTTCTCGTCCATATGCACCACAGCGGATATGATTGTTTTGGGGTCTTGGTTTTGCTGGAGAAAGTTCAGCGCCTCTTGAAAATAGGCTCTGACCTCAGATTTCTTCTTTCCCTGAAAGAACTCTGGCGTTGCAGTTACCAGGGCTTCCACGACTCGAACACTGTCTGACCTGGTACGGCAACCGGCCTCTTTGATCTGCCGCTCTGCCTCCGCACGATATTTTCGTTCCGGCTCGATCAGATGGAAATTATACTTGCTCCTGCTGATGTCCACATCGGGATTGCTAGCGTATTTCTCTTTGGTGCGCTCGTTGTGGGCTTCAATGTTCCCGATCTCTGGCCCTTTGTATTTGGCAAAGCGGAGAATGGCATACTGCGGCTTGCTCATACTCTGTCCCTCCTTTTCTGCCAAATCAGGTCATAGCCTAGCACGTCGGCCAGCTCCACGACCTCCTTGTAGCGAATAGATTCCCGCTGGAGCTTGGCCGACAGGTTGGAAACACTGTCCGACCAGTCGTATTCCTCATGGAGCAAGTCAACTACCTCTTGCATGGTGTATCCTGCCCGGACGATCTGCGCCTTAATCTCGTTGCGTACCGTCATAATCAAAAATCCTCCTAAATTTACTTAATAAAAAAGCGAAGCCGGTACGCCCTCAGGCATAGCCGCTTCGCTGTGTCGTGAAAACTTCTCTTGTTACCAAATCCGTTCAGAATTGCCGGTGCGATGTCCTGTCCATTACCTGCACCTTCCGACTTTCCCGTTCCGTGTGACTTGGCTCGAAGCCGTGCGTTTTCCCATGATTCCATGCACCCAGTTCGCTGGTTCGAGAAGCATGGTTTCGTAAAATAATTTCTGCCAATTGTCAAATACTTTCCGATTCTCACTTGCCTTGATTTACCCCTCCAATTTTGCCGGTAATTTTGAGCCATAACCGCTGAATTGCTTATAAAAGGGAGAACAACGGTCAATCAAAGTGTACGTACGTACACGGTATCAGCGCCTCCATTCCTCCGGTACATCTTCCGGTACGTACGTACGCATCGAATCACCGGAAAACACCGACATATTGTTTCTCACCAGTACCTCAATTCCCAGAAAGCCACGCACCCGCCGTCCGGCAGCATTGGTCACATTGTTGCAGTATTCCAGATTGTAGCGGCTCTGGCAGGCAATCAGGGCTTCGCTGAAACTGCGGGGTTTTAGGGCGGGCAGATTATTTTCGGTGCAGTAAATCTGATATGCCTCATATAGCTCTTTGGAGCTGGCAGACATATCGGCTTTCCGGCGAATATACCCGTCTGAATCCAGAAAATCAAAGATATTGTTGTTATCTCGTTTGACAGCCTCCCGATTGTCTTTTGTGCGCTGGCTCTCGGTAAACTTGAAATTGTTGGTGGCCAGCCGCTGCAATCCCTCAAAAGCCCACAGTAGAATGCCCTCCACCTCGGATTTCATCTTCTCGGCAAGGTCAGGATCATCCACACGGCCAGCCGGTTTTTCTTTCGTGGTCAGCACCAGCTGGCGGCGGTAAAATCCGTCGCTCCGGTCAAACAGTGCCTGCAAATCCCCGTTGGAAAAAGCCAGCAGTCGGGCGCACATCCATCCCTGATAGCTCTGCTTGCCCTTGCGCTCCAAATCCATTTTGCCCTGGGCAGTGACGATGGACTTTACATAGTTGGTCTGACGCAGGGCTTCCATCCGCATATCGTCATCCACGCACAGGAGGATGTGTTCCAAATCCGCACGGGCAAAGCGGTTCTCGGATATTTTCCCTATGCTGCCATCCTTCATATTCGAGCCGAACATGGTTCCCAGCACAGCGCCGATCTGCGACTTTCCTTCGCCGCCGTTGCCTTTAATCACCATCATCCGCTGTCCCTTGTTGCTGGGAATCAGGCAGTAGCCGATATATTCCTGCAAGGTGGAGATGTCCTCCGGATAGAGCAGGCCATCCAGAAATTTCAGCCAGAGAACAGGTTTTGGAGCGTTGGGGTTGTAGGACACGGGGAACCGGTTGCGGACGATTTTCGGCTTTCCTTTCGCAAAAGTTCCATCCAGAAAAAGCGTCCCATTGGAGAGATGAATCCGATCCGGCTCCGGGGGAAAATCCTCCACAGAAAATTTGTGTTTTCTGAAATTGGTTTGATAAACGATTTTGTATTAGCAGATGAGTGCTTCTATACCGATAGTTGCTGTGGAGCCGAACTCAAAGATGAGTACAAGCAATATGAAACTTTTATATATCGTTATCTAAATAGCAAGCTCGCCACGTATGTATATAAAAAAATATCGGTTCCTAAAGCAAATGGCTATTCAATATACAAAAACGCTTTCTTAAAAACTATGCCAATTCTCTTACCATCAGAGCAAACAGATTTTCAATCTATGAGTGATAACGAGTTTGATGCCTATATTTATAATCTGGTTGGATTAACGGCAGATGAGATTAGGATGGTAGAAACAGCAGAGTATTCTCAAGCCAAATAAGTAAAGTAAAACATCGCCCACCAATCACTGAGGATCGGTGGGCGATGTTGCTTCGTTCAGATATATTAGCAATTTCGAATTCTTTAAATACCTATTTTATGTTAGCACAATATGGGATGACTTATATTGTGCGTTAAATCATCCCAAAGAACTTCAATGCCTCTGTAATTGCCGCTTCCTTTTCCGGTGGGCATTTCGGCTGTCTGGAATTCTCAGACTTCGGTTTATTATAGTTTTCTCGCTCAATAATGCCATACTTCTGCTTGACCTGAGCGATATAGAGGTGGCTGACTTTCAGCCCTGTATGTTCCAGCACATACTCTCTGATTTCCTCATAGGTAGCCTTGCTCTCCGCCGCTGTCAAATCCAGCTCATCCAGATTCAACTCCACCTCGATATGTTGCTTAGTATTGAGTTTGGACAAAAGAACAACCGTCTCCACATGTTCTGTCCCCGGAAAGAGATCCACCGGCACAATTTTCTTCGCTTTCCATCCTGTCTTGCGCAGTGTTTCCAGATCTCGCTTCTGTGTCTCCGGATTACAGGAGATGTAGACGATCTTTTCCGGGTTCATGCGGCTTACCGCGCCCAAAAATTCCGGTGTGCTGCCGGCTCTCGGCGGATCCAGAAAGACGACGTCTGCGCGCTCGCCTCTTGCAGCCATCTTCAGTATCACTTCTGTTGCATCGCCGTTGATAAATTTTGCATTTTGAATCTGGTTGTCCTTTGCATTCTGTACGGCACATCTGACTGCACTTGCATTTTTCTCAATTCCCAACACGCTTTTTGCATGTGCCGCGGCTGCAAGTCCGATCGTTCCCACTCCGCAGTATGCATCCAGCACTGTCTCGTTTCCTGTAAGTCCTGCCGCATCGATTGCTGTACGGTAAAGGACTTCTGTCTGGATCGGATTGATCTGATAGAAGCTGGATCCGGAAATGCGGAAACGAACGCCGCAGAGGGAGTCTGTGATATAGCCTTTTCCGTACAGGATCTTCTCCTGGAATCCCAGGACGGCGCTTGTGGATCGCGGATTGATATTCTGGATCACTGTAGCGACTTTCGGACAGCTTTTCCGGAGTTCTTTTACAAAAGTTTTTGCTCCCGGCAAGGATGGTTCCGCTGTGACAAGCACGACAAGAATCTCATCTGTGAGCAGGCTGTGTCTTACAAGGGTGTGACGGATGAGTCCGGTCTTTCTGTCCTCATCGTACGGTTTGTATTTGCACAGGCGTGCAGCTTTCCGCACTGCTTTGACTGCCGCATCCAGTTCCGGATGATGCAGAAGGCAGGTTTCTACAGGCAGAACGTAGTGGGAGCCTTTCGCATAAATCCCGCTGATCAGCTGGCGGCCTGGCCCGAAAGCGAACGTGGAGATCGCCTTATTCCTGTAATGCCATGGATTCTCCATCCCCAGGATCGGCTGGATCTTCCCGAATTTTCCCAAAAGCTTTTTGACGTCTTTCTGTTTTTTCTTGAGCTGTTCTTCGTACGGTATTCCAAGAAGCGGACATCCCCCGCATCCTTTCTCTTTTAATCTGCATGTATATTCCTGTGTGTCCATATTCCACCTCTTCGTTCATTCTTATCTTTCTATTGTAACAAGACGACCGCAGCAGGGCTAGTCTTAACAGACAAAAAATCAAAATGAAACAGAAAAAGAAGCCTGTCGAGATATGTATCCAGGATCCATGTACATATCATCAGAAAGGCTTCTTCTCCTATCTTATCTGTATCTGCTTGTTACCGGCGGTATACACAGTTTCCCCCGATATAAGTCGCTTTTACTTTTACCTTATCTATCTCTTCCGGCGGGATCTCAAAGATATCTTTGTCCAGTACGATAAAATCTGCCTCATATCCTTTTTTGATCATCCCCAGGACGCCAAATCCTGCTGCTTTTGCCGCTTCTCTCGTATAGAGACAGACGGCTGTCCGAATATCGATGGCTTCGGCCTGCCCACAGTCGGTTCCATCATAGGCTTTTCTTGTTACCGCTCCTTTTATACACGGAAACGGATCTGATGGAACCGCCCAGGATGTAGCCGGAGCATCGGTAGAAAAACAGAGTTTCACTCCTGCATCCAGCATCTTTTGTACAGGATAGCATGTCTTCATCCATTCTTCTCCCAAATTTTTCAGGTAGCTCTCGATCTCAGCATACATAAAGATGGGCTGAGTCACAAACGCGATCCCTTTTTCCGCAGCTTTTCGGATACTGTCGTCGGAAGGATCCGTTATATGCTCTACCCGCACATATGGGGTGTCATCTTCCATCCAGTTGTCTTCCCGGTATGCCCGCTCGACGACGCGTGAGATAGCCTGCCCGCCCATAGCGTGCATGGAAAGCTGGCATTTGTGTTCTTTACAGAAAGAAAATGCTGTTTCCATCTGTTCGTCCGTGCAGACGGAGATCCCATACTCTTCACATGAACCAACATATGGCCGGGACATCCATGCCGTCCTCCCTGAAACACTTCCGTCCCCGATGAGCTTGAGCCCTGCAGCAAAGATCTGACGCGACCGGTCCATCTTTTCTTTCGGAATATCAAATGTTTGATTTCCCATGAAATAATCCCACATATAATAAATCCCTACTTTTTGGGCAAACCCTCTTCTGGCTGCCTCTTGGAAAAGTGGTTCATTGTCGCTGTCATCTAAATTTCCCATGTCGCAGACTGCTACGATCCCCTGGGATGTGAGAAGATTTCCGAGTGCTACAAGATTTTCGATCTTGTCTTCTTCCTTCTCTTCCGGCATGAATGGAAGGATCAGATTCCTTGCGTTCTCTTTGAGAACTCCTGTCGGCTCTCCGTTTTCGTCCCGCTCGATCTCTCCCCCTTCCGGGTCCGGCGTGTTCCGGTCGATACCAGCCAGGCGAAGAGCCATACTGTTGACGCATCGGATATGTCCGCATGTGCGGATGATGGATACCGGGGAATCGCTGCAGCCTCGATCCAGATCATATCTGTTGACAGAGCGCTTTTCCGCAAATTTTCCTTCGTCGTATCCCCAGCCTTCAATCCACTGTCCTGGCTTTTGCCGTTCTCTTACATGTGTGATCTCCTGAATCAGCTCTTCGATAGAATGGACCTTCGGAGGAAGGGCAGATATTTTCTTGCTGAAATCCGCCAGCATGACCGGGTGCATGTGGGCATCCACAAATCCCGGCAGAACACAGGCTCCTGCAAGATCTACCGTCCTGTCGTTCTCTTCGTATCCACAGTCTTTTGCATTTTCTTCCTTTCCTGTCCACACAATGCGGCCGTTCTCCACAATCATAGTGTCGACAAAAGAATGGTTTTCATCGGCTGTGAAAATTTTTCCGTTTCTGTATTTTACTCGCTGGTTTGTTTTTTCTGCCATTTGTCTACCCCTGTTTTCTTCTTTTTATAACTTTTAGCCTTATAAATTCTTCTCTTTCTTTTTCTTCCAGGGCGTTGCTGATACTGTATACCAACTTGGAATACATTGGAATCGTAATATTCTGAAGAGCATTGGCGCGCTTCTGTGTCTTCTTGATATTGCTGGCAAGACGGTATGCGGCATTCTCCACCATGGAGAGTTTGACTGTCAGATCTTTTACCTTCCGAAATGCTTCCAAAGCCTGATCCACCGACTCTTTTGTCGTGCTGAAAGCATAGGTTGGAACCGGTGTCTGAGGCGTATACTTTACATGTGGGATTTCTGTCCCCATGATACTTCTCGTCTGTATGACGATGGAATCCTCGATCGGCACTGTGTAGGCGATCTGGGATACGGTATTGATTCCATTTTCAATGTTGGCTCTCTGCAGACACTGATACGCGTGGGTAAAGGTACTGTCGATCTCTTCCTGGATCGTGCGTGCCTGGTCGATGAGCTCCATCAGCTCCCGGATGAGGATATTTCGTTTTTTGTCCATCAGCTCATATCCCTGCTTTGCCAGCTGAAGGGAATTTTTTGCCAGCATCAGGTTCCCTTTTGTAGGAAATGTACGCGGATCCACATCATCACCCCTTTATTTATTCGCAATGGATCCCGGACTTGCACTTGTCGTGACCCCTTCATCTCTTTTAGTTGGATGATAATACTTGTCCAGAATCTTTGTATTGACACGGTCCAGTTCTTCTCTCGGAAGCCTGCCCAAAAGCTCCCATCCCAAATCCAATGTCTCCTCTATCGTCCGGTTTTCCTCCATCCCCTGCCCGATATATTTCTCTTCGAATTCCTTTCCGAAAGCCAGGTATTCTTTGTCGATAGGAGACAGTTCATCTTCTCCGATAACGGATGCAAGATTTCTTGCATCTCCTACTTTCGCATAGGCAGAGAAAAGCTGGTTTGCCAGATCCTGATGATCTTCTCTCGTGTAACCCTCCCCGATACCGTCTTTCATCAGACGGGAAAGGGACGGAAGTACACTGATGGGCGGATAGATGGACTGGCCGTTCAGGTTCCGGTCAAGAACGATCTGTCCTTCCGTAATATATCCGGTTAAGTCCGGGATCGGATGGGTAATGTCGTCGTTTGGCATAGTCAGGATCGGAATCTGTGTCACAGAACCTTCCACTCCGCTCACGATACCGGCACGTTCATAGAGAGAAGCCAGCTCACTGTATAAGTAACCCGGAAATCCCTTTCTGCTTGGGATCTCTCCTTTTGAGGAAGAGACTTCACGCATGGCCTCAGCAAAGGAAGTCATATCCGTAAGGATCACAAGGATGTGCATGTTCTGCTCAAATGCCAGATACTCAGCCACCGTAAGGGCGACTTTCGGCGTGATGAGACGCTCTACCACCGGATCGTTGGCCAGATTCAAAAACATAGCCACGTGGTCGGCGACACCGCTTTCTTCAAATGTCCTCCGGAAAAAATCCGCCACGTCATGTTTGACTCCCATAGCCGCAAAGACGATGGCAAACTCTTCCCCGGACTCTTCTCCCAGGGAAGCCTGCTTTACGATCTGGGCTGCAAGCTGATCGTGCGGAAGCCCGTTTCCAGAGAAAATCGGAAGTTTCTGTCCTCGAATCAGCGTTGTAAGTCCATCAATAGCAGAAATCCCAGTTCGGATATAGTTTCGCGGATATTCCCGTTTAACCGGATTCAGCGGAAGTCCGTTCACATCCCGCTTAAGTCTTGACGGGATCGGCCCCAGGTCATCGATGGGCTGGCCGATTCCGTTGAAAGTCCTTCCAAGCATTTCTTTTGACAGAGCAATCTCCATCGGATGCCCTGTAAGTCTCGTGTGGGTATTTCGAAGAGACATCCCTTCGGATCCTTCAAACACCTGGATGACCGCTTTATCTTCATACAGTTCGATGATACGTCCGATCCTCCGCTCTGTACCATTGATGACGAATTCCACGATCTCATCGAAAAATGCATCCTGAACCCCTTCGAGTACGATCAGGGGGCCGTTGATGCTGCTTAATCCAAGATATTCGATTGGCATAGTTTTCATTTCCCCCTTTTATGCATTCTTTTCCAATACGTTCTGATAAAACGTATCGATATCGCGCCGGTACTGAGCGAACATTTCAAGCCGGTCGTTTGGCACATCGTACTTGATGGAGATGACCCGTTCAAAGATCGGTTCCGATTTCAGCACGGACATTGGATGCCCCATTGTCACAAGCGCTCTTGCCTGTTTATAAAGATACAGGATTGTATCCATCATCAAAAACTGTTTTTCCATAGATACGCACGTGTCGTCTTTGTGGAATGCGTTCTGCTGCAGAAATCCCAGACGAATAACTCTCGCGATCTCAAGGATCAGCTTCTGGTCGTCCGGCAGCACATCGCTTCCTATCAGCTTTACGATCTCCAAAAGGCTGCTCTCCTGATTCAGGAGAGCCATCAGTCTGTTCCGATAGTCTACAAACTTCGGCGATACATTGTCCTGATACCAGTGTGAGAGATCCTGCAGATATTCACTGTAGCTTGTAAGCCAGTGGATGGCAGGGAAATGTCTTGCGTAGGCAAGGCTTTTGTCAAGCCCCCAGAAGCAGCGCACAAATCGCTTCGTATTCTGTGTGACCGGCTCGGAAAAATCGCCTCCCTGCGGGGAGACTGCCCCGATGATGCTGACCGATCCTTTCGTTCCGTTTAAGTTCTGCATCATTCCGGCACGTTCGTAAAACGCAGAAAGCCGGGAGGCCAGATAAGCCGGGAATCCTTCTTCCGCCGGCATCTCTTCCAGACGGCCGGAGAGCTCCCTGAGCGCTTCCGCCCACCGGGAAGTGGAATCCGCCATGATGGCGACATCATATCCCATATCCCGGTAATATTCCGCCAAAGTAAGTCCGGTATAAATGCTTGCCTCACGGGCCGCCACCGGCATATTGGAAGTATTTGCGATCAGAGTCGTCCGGTCCATCAGAGGATTTCCGGTACGCGGATCCGTAAGTTCGCCGAACTCTTCCAGTACCTGTGTCATCTCATTTCCACGTTCCCCGCATCCGATGTAGATAATAATATCTGCATCCGACCATTTTGCGATCTGATGCTGGGTCATCGTCTTCCCGGTACCAAATCCGCCCGGGATGGCAGCTGTTCCGCCCTTTGCGATAGGAAACATCGTGTCGATGATCCGCTGACCGGTTATGAGAGGCACAGACGCTGAAAATCTCCGACTGACTGGTCTCGGTGTCCGGATTGGCCACTTCTGCGCCATCGGAATTTCCACTGTCCGACCGGTTCCCGGGTCGATGACAATGAGCGGTTCTTCGATCGTATAAGCACCATCTTCCTTGACAGACACAACGGTTCCGTGCAGATGCGGAGGGATCATACATTTGTGGACGATAGCTCTTGTCTCCGGTACTTCCGCAAAGATATCTCCTCCGTTTACATAGTCCCCTTCTTTTATCGTAAAATGGGTTTTCCATTTCTTTGTCTTATCCAGATTGTCTACTGACACTCCTTTTGTGATGAATGCACCGCCTGTCTCGGAGATTTTCTCAAGAGGGCGCTCGATACCGTCAAAAATATTGTTCAGGATACCTGGCGCCAAAATGACTGACACTGCATCCCCGGTAGCGATGACTTCCTCTCCCGGCCGAAGCCCGGATGTCTCTTCATATACCTGAATGGTTGTCCGGTCTTTGTCAAGGGCGATGACCTCCCCTACAAGACGCTCTTTTCCTACATAGACCATCTCCGACATCTCAAACCCGGTATTTCCCTTCAGATAGATGACAGGTCCGTTGATCCCGTATATAATTCCTGTCTTACTCAATGTCATCACCTCCCGAGAAAATAAACTGGTCGTATTCATTTCGCAGAGCAGTCCTGAAAGAATGGTCGATCAGGATATTTCTCCCCCGGATCACAGCGCGGATTCCTCCGATAAAATCTTCCTGGCTTACCGTAAGGAACGTCCCGCTCTTTACTTCCAGCTCTTCTTTCATCTCCACGTCCGAAGGATTGATATATAAGGTAAGCTCCTCCCGTCCGGCAAACTCCACGGATTTTCGGATGCATCGTAACAAAAATTCCTTGTAGCTTTCCGTCTTCATGTACTCCTCTGCCATCTTCATGACTTCCCGGAAAATCTTATCTTTTAACTCTTGCTGCACCCTCCCTTCTTTCCGTTTCAGGTTGAGCTGCGCTTTGGCCATAGCCTGATTTTTCTGCTGCTTCGCATTGGTCGTCTCTGCCTTAATGCGAGTCTCCATCTGCCGGATCGCTTCCACCTTGTGGTCCTGTAATACCTTCTCAAGAGCGGTACGGTAGGAATTGATGATATCATTTCCTTCCGCTCTCGCCTCCTCCATGGAAGTGACCCTGAGCTGTTCGATTTTTTCTTCTAATGTCAAAAGGAATCCCTCCTTTTATAATTTCAGTCCGATCGCTTCGGTAATATACGATGTGATAAAGTCTTTGCTGCGGCCGGTTCCGTGCCTGTCCGGGATCTCTACAAGAAGCGGCATCTTTCTCTCCAGACGGAATTCATCGATGATGTCCGGAAATTCCCTTCCGAATTTCTCTGTCAGAAGAACGATGCCTACTGTCTTATCTTTCAGGACGTTCTGGAGCGCATCGTAGAGCTCCCCTCGCTCATGTACGACGACTCCATCCACGCCCGCCAGACGCATCCCTGTGTACGTGTCGACATTATCACTGATCAAAAACATCTTCATGGCTTAAAGCTGCCCAAGGATCATGAAGGAGATGATAAGCCCGTACAGGCACACACCTTCTGCAAGTCCTACGAAAATGAGCGACTTACCAAGCACACTGGAGTCCTCACTGATGGCTCCAAGCGCTGCACTTGCCGCGCTCGCCACGGCAATACCGCCGCCGATACAGGATAAACCGGTTACCAGAGCGGCTGCGATATACCCAAGTCCCGTCGCCATAGAAGATGCCTGAGCAGCTGACTGCGCTGCTTCTACCGGTTGCCCAGTAAACATCATGATGGCTCCCACAAGACATGCTCCAAAGAAAAAGAACACATTCACACCGAGGGCACATTTGTAACGCCCTTTGTTTCTCTCCCCTATCAGATAGTATCCGAAGGGAATCACAATACTTAATATCAATGCTGCTATCAAAATCAGTTTGGCTGCAAGAGTCATAATAAGCTCCTCCTTTAATTTTTCTTTTTGCTATATGGTTGAAATACTCTCCCGCTTCCTTTATAAAACCTGCTGAACATCTCGTAATATTCCAAACGGAGTACCTGGATTCCTACGACCAGCCCCTCCATCAGGCAGACGAAAAGGTTTCCAAACACGATGATTACCCAGTTTGTATTTCCATCTTCCACACCTGCCAGCATCAGCACGACCTCCATCATGGCCGCATGGCTGACGGCAAACGCTCCGATACGAACAAAGGACAGCGTATTGGAAAAATAGCTCAACAGCGTCTCAAATAATTCAAAAAATCCTTCCACAAGGAACATGGCCTTGCTTTCTTCCATCTTTTCTGCCTTCTTTTTGATCTTGTTGGTCAACGGTGTCTTAAAGAGAATCAGGATAAGCGGTACGCCGAACATCACAAACAGGACGATACCCGCCGGTGTCTTGTGACCTGACATAAAAAGCGCCACTACGACGATGACCGATGCATAAAACACAAGTCCCGCCACTCCGTTGGCGTCAAACCAGGCGCTCTGGGTATCATGCTCTTTCATGGCGTTGATGATATGGAGTACCATGGCCACCACGATGAGCCCCATCCCAAAAGCAATAGACACGATGAATACGGTATTCAGCTTTCCGACAAACGGCAGCGTTGTCATATGGTCGATGGGCCTAAGCCAGAGCGGCTCGATCAAGTCTTCAAATCCGAATATACTTCCAAACATAAATCCGAATATAGTGGAAAAAATCCCCGCGGTAGCGATGATCCCGGCAAGCGGCGCCTTCTTGAAGTGATAGATGAGCGCCCCTGCAATAACGAGGAGAAGGCCTTGCCCCACGTCCCCGAACATCACACCGAAAATAAACGAGTATGTGATGCCCACAAAGATCGTCGGATCCAGCTCATTATGTGCCGGCAGTCCGTACATTCCCACAAACATTTCAAATGGCTTAAACAGTTTTGGATTGTCAAGCTTTGTCGGCGGTTCCCCGAAATAGCTGTCATGGTCATCTTCCACAACGACGAAAACCTTGTCGTCATTTTGTGCCTCTGCCATGAATTTTTCCACATCATCCTCCGCCATCCAGCCGCACAGGATATAGTAATCTTCTTTTTTATCCTTTACTTTGGCAGCCACCTTGCGGACGTCGAAATTGTGAGCCAGCTCCTCAAGTCTTTTCTTTGCCGCTACAAGCTTCGGCGCCTCCTTGACAAGCATCTCTTCCGTCTGGCGATCCAGATCCGTCATTTCTTTTTGGATCTCAAAGATCTCCTGTGTAAGTTTTCTGCATGCCTCGTCTGGGGTTCCCTGATAATCCGGCGGAATCTCTATTCTTTCAAAATGGAGGGAACGGAAGACCGCGTCCGCTTTCTGGATTTTTGCCGGCGCAGCAAAATATGCCCCGTACACAAAATTGTCATCCTGTTCCCCTTTTACAAATATAGCCTCCAGATCGTGAAGCAGATATTTCTCTAACTTCTGATACTGTTCTGCCGGGAGCTTTCCGAATCGGTAAGCAATGTATTTGTAATTCATGACCGCACCCAAATCCCCGTTAAGAGGGCGAAACGGCTCGATCACTCTTTGTTTTGCTTCCTTCTCCTCCCGCTTCTTCTTCAGTGTGTCCTGTTTTGCCTGAACCTTCAGGTACTCATCATTGGTGGTCCGGATCAGCTCAAAGATTTCATTGAGCCCCATACTGTTATCCGGCACGATATCCTCCGGATCACTCAGGTATCCCACAAACTGCGTTGCCTTAAGGAGCGCGTCCTTATATGGATTCGTCTCCACGAAAGGCCGAAGATTGTCCACTGTCTTTAGTTCGGACAGCGCTGATTCAAGCTGTATCTCGTATCTTGACAGATAAAGATCCATCACACGGTCGATATCGTTCTGCGGTCCGGATATATTGACGAATTTCATTTTTACAATCATGTCTTCTTCCCTCCTGCATACACTGCGATCTCATCCGGAGCAACGCCATAGCGCACACTCTCCATCACGGTAGTAAGTTTGCGAAGCTCCTCCTCTTTGAGGAACAGGTACGTATTGATAGAAGCGATGGAATACGGATTTCTTCTTCTGTCTGCCATATACAGATGATACAGACAGTCAGCATAGATTTTATCCACCGTCAGTTCCTTTCCGAAATCATAATGTCTGGCGTAACTTGTCTTTTGAAGCGCCTTCCAGAATTCCTCCAGAGACGGAGCCTCCACCATCTCCTTCATCAACTCCGTACTTATCTTATATTGGATCGGGATCAGGAGCGAATAAATATCCGCAGGCGGCAGGCTGAAATACTTTTTCGAACGGTAGATCCATTCGATATTCAGCATATTGATCTGAGCTCCGTAGTCCCTTGTGAAAATCTCAAGTTCTTTCTTTTTCAGAATCTTCTTTTTTTCTTTCCACATCGCTGTAAAATAATAAAGATTCAATGCCAGATCATAGTCAAAAAGTGTCGCCGCCTTTCCGTCTCTTAACATCTTTAGTGTCCGATAATATTCTGTCCCTTTTAGATTTTCGATCACTTCATCCGTCGTCCTGGAATGGATCAGCTTCTCTATGGAAATCTGGGAATACCGGTCAAAAAAATCTTTTTTATAATTCAGGTCAAACGGTTCCTTGTAGTGATTGATGACGATCCTCAGACAGTAATTGATAAGCTCCACCTCATATTTCTTCAGATAAAGCTTCAAAAACTTCCGCTGCTCCATCCCGGAAAACCGGTAGATTTTCATATAATCCCGATACAAGGACAAGACGAGCATCTTTTCTATATTTCCTCTGTGGATCAGGGATGGATCCATTGTCTCCAGTACCTGGCCATAAGTAGAATGCTGAACCAGATATGCCACAACTTCGGGAACACTTCCCATGGCCATAATTTCATCAAACTGCTCTTTCTTTATGAGCTTTGCCTCCATGGCCCGGAGCTTTGTGACAATCCCACTGTAAGCAAGTAAATTTCCCATAGGCTACACCTCTGTGATCCGCTGTAAGATCTCCTTCGCATACTCTGTATGCCGCGTCTCATATTCGTCCTGAAGCGACATGATAAGATCTGAGCTTGCGCTTTCCTGTCCATCCAGCATCGCCTTTTTATCTCTTTCCAGTTCCTCCTGGATCTTCTTTATCTTCTCGTTTGTCTTTTCCTCAAGTTCGCGGTCAAATTCTTTCCGGCGCTCTTCAAACTCTCTGTCCAGCTCTTCCTTCTCCTTCTCCGCATGGGAAACGATGGCCGAAGCAGCCACCTCGATTTCTGTCAGTTTGTCAATTACAGAATCCATAAAAAGCCTCCTTTTTGTATGAATTGCCGATATACTTAATCATACAACTTTCCACTGAAAATGCAACCACTATTTTGGATGGCCCATCTGTCCCCCTCATACTGTAAGATTCTGGACAAGAAAACAAAGATTTGATATCCTTATTTCGTAATGTTATCTCAGGAGGGTTAAAATTTATGGACAAGAAGATTTTGATCGTGGACGACGAACAGGCCATCGCCGACCTCGTGGAGCTGTACCTCGCCAACGAAGGCTATCAAATCTTAAAATACTATAACGGAAACGATGCGCTGGCCTGTATCGAGAAAGAAGATTTGTCCATGGCAATCCTGGATGTCATGCTGCCGGGTGTGGACGGATATCAACTTCTCCGAAAAATCCGGGAACATCATTTCTACCCGGTCATCATGCTGACTGCCAAATCCCAAGATACAGATAAAATCCTGGGTCTGACAATCGGGGCCGATGACTACATCACGAAACCGTTCAATCCGCTTGAGCTGGTTGCCCGTGTGAAAACTCAGTTTCGCCGCTACGAACGATATAATCACGCGGAAACCATGGGAACACAGCCTCCGGAAGATCACTGCATTGACATCCGGGGTTTAAGTATAGACAAAGATTCCCACAAATGTTCTCTGAATGGAAATCCGCTCTCCCTCACTCCCCGTGAATTCTCCATACTCTGGTATCTCTGTCAGAACCGGGGACGTGTCATCTCCTCGGAGGAGCTTTTCGAACATGTGTGGGGAGAGAAATTTCTGGACAGCAACAATACGGTCATGTCGCATATCGGGCGCATCCGGGAAAAGATGAATGATTCCGGGCGCAGGCCAAAATATATCAAAACTGTATGGGGAGTGGGGTATCAAATTGAATAATCAAAACACAACGACTCTGGCAAGTCAGCTCCGCCGCCGGCTGCTGAACCGGTTTATCTTTTCCTACATATTGTATGTAGGCGCAGGCGGCCTCATATTTCTTCTTGTGTACTGGTATTACCATACGGTCATCTGGATGGGTTGGGAACCATTTTACCTGTTTGTCTCCACATTGGAACGTTTTCGGGAAATCCTGCTGTTTCTCTATTTGTCAGTAGGCGCGCTGATTTTCGGAACGTATTACCTGTCCAAGTCCTGCGCTTACCTCACAGAACTTCTCAATGCCTCCGACTTACTCTGGCGGGATTCGGACACACCTGTCACTATGTCGGACGACCTGCGCGAGGCCGCACTGCATATGAACGAAGTCAGAATGAATATCAAAAACAGCCAGCAGGCCGCGACGGAAGCCGAGCAGCGGAAAAACGACCTTGTCGTCTATCTGGCGCATGATCTGAAGACCCCTTTGACCTCTGTCATCGGATATCTGACTCTCCTGCACGATGAGAAAGAGATTTCCCCTGCACTCCAGGACAAGTACCTCTCCATCGCACTTGAGAAAGCCGAACGGTTGGAAGATCTGATCAACGAATTTTTTGACATTACCCGGTTCAATCTTACTCATCTTTCCCTTGATCTGAGCCGGATCAATCTGACACGGATGCTGGAGCAGACCGTCTACGAATTTGCGCCGATGTTTTCGGAAAAACATCTCGACTATACACTTTCGGCTCCACCAAATCTGTCTTTTGTGTGTGATCCCGATAAACTGCAGCGAGTCTTCGATAATCTCCTGCGCAATGCGGTCAATTACAGTTTTTCAGACACTGTCATACAGATCAGCCTGACCCAGGAAGACAATACACTGATCCTGACCGTACAGAATGAAGGCCCTACAATTCCTCCAGAAAAACTGGAACGAATCTTCGAACAGTTCTTCCGTCTGGACAGCGCCCGTACTTCGCGAAACGGAGGTTCCGGTCTCGGCCTTGCCATCGCCCGTGAAATCGTAGAGCTTCATAACGGTACGATCACGGCAGAAAGCCATGACCAACTCATCATCTTCCGTGTCGTCCTGCCATGTTCTTAAGAAAATCGTGAGAATTTCGCAGGAAAAAAGACGTGTTTCCTTTTATGAATCTGAGAAAATAAAATACAGCATTCTGATATAGTAAAAGCGTGCTCTGAAGATCCTTTAAAAACCGATCTTTAGACACGCTTTTTCTATCAAAATTATGAAATTCAAAAAGTTTCGCCTTTCCATCTGAGGCGATCCAAATACACAGAAAGGAAACACATTTATGAGTACCAAACATTCTTATTACGACTACCATCCAAATTATAGAAAGGATTCCGACCGAAGACGTCCCACTTCCGATATCCGCCGCAAACGCATCAAACACCGCCGGCATCGGTTCCTGCACTTTATCTTTCCGATGCTCTGCCTGATCCTGCTTCTCTCTGCCTGCGCCTCCTTCATCCTGGAACACAGTCTGAACACGGGCACAAGCTTCCTTAAAAGTTCCTTCTTTGGCGGAAATCCATCCAATCAGGTACGGCGCTACGCTGAAAGAAATGGGCTGAGCCTTTCGGATTATCCTCAGAATCTCATCGATCTGTACGAACGTAATCCGGAGACAAAAGACTTCGTCTTCGAATATCCGCTCAAAAAAGATACATCTCCATCCATCGATCTTGGCGGACTTTCCACCTCTTCTGTACCGCTCCTGATGCAATGGGATCAGCGCTGGGGGTATGAAAAATACGCCGGAGATCTCTTTGGCCTTACCGGCTGCGGCCCAACCTGCCTGTCCATGGCAGCGATTTACTTGACCGGCGATACTTCCATGGACCCAAAATGGATGGCCGATTTTGCCACTTCCTACGGGTATGCCTCCGAAGGAAATGGATCCGCGTGGACTCTCTTCTCGGAAGGCGCCCGTAAGCTTGGACTGGACGTGACTGAGATCCCTCTGGACGAGCAGCGTATAGCCGACAATTTAAACGTAGGCAACCCTATCGTTGCTTCCATGGGGAAAGGCGACTTTACGACTTCCGGACATTTCATCGTCCTGACTGCATACAAAGACGGCCAGCTGAAAGTCAACGATCCAAACAGCAAGGAGAATTCCGAAAAACTGTGGGACTATGATCAGATCAGCGGACAGATCCGCAACCTCTGGGTGCTCAGAAATTAGAAACTGGCTTTTATTTTTCCTCCAGCGTCCACCCATGGTCATTGTGATAGATCATCTGCCGCGTCATGCCGCCGTCGATACAAATATTCTCTCCTGTTATGAAACCAGCTTTCTCCGAACATAAAAACAGCACCATATTGGCGATATCCAGCGGGGTTCCCACACGCCCCGCCGGATGCTGTCTTGCATCCGCTCCTTCATATGGAGTAAAGTCGGTATCGATCCACCCTGGAGAAATAGAATTGACCCGCACTCTCCCTGCAAGGCTTACAGAAAGGGCGTGCGTCAACGCAGAGATTCCACCCTTTGCCGCAGTATAACTCTCTGTCTGAGGCTGGCTCATCCGATCTCTGGAAGATGAGATATTGACGATCGCAGACTCAGGTGTGAAATACGGCAAAAATAATTTGGAAAGGTAGAACGGCGCAGTCACTCCCACCTGAAGTGCATAATTAAAATCTTCATACGTACAGGACTCAATACCTTTCATCAGCGGCAGCGCATTGTTAATGAGGTAATCCACTTTCCCATAATCATGGATTACCTTTTCTGCAAAAGCCCGCAAGATCGCTTCCTCTGCCACATCTCCGGTAAAATATTCATTTGGCTGTTTATCGATCACGCACACATGCGCCCCATTTTTTACAAATTCATCGGCAATACACTTTCCGATTCCCTGTGCGGCTCCTGTGATCGCGACAACTTTACCTTTAAACATAAATTTCCTTCTTCCTTCTGTATAATAAATTTATCCAATATGATATAACTAACACTTTTTCTTGTCAACTATATGAAAAGGACACCTTTCTAAAATTTCTTTTAGAAAAAGTGTCCTCATAATATCTTCTATTTACTTAAACTGGATTGACTGCTGTCTTTGCTTTCTAGTACAGCTTCGCACCTGCCGGAATGCGGTCATCTACCATCAGAAGGTTCAGGCCTTCATGTCCGTCTTCTTCATGGACTGCTGAGATCAGCATTCCGCAGGAATCAATCCCCATCATCTTTCTCGGCGGAAGGTTCACGATAGCGATTGCCGTCTTTCCGATGAGTTCTTCCGGTTCATAATACTCATGGATTCCGCTCAGGATCACACGGTCTGTGCCTGATCCGTCATCCAGAACAAACTTCAGAAGTTTCTTGCTTTTTGGCACTGCCTCACACTCTTTGATCTTCACTGCACGGTAGTCTGATTTCGCAAATGTCTCAAAATCTACCATTTCTTCAAAAAGAGGTTCGATCTTTACTTTGGAAAAGTCAATTTTTTCTGCCTTCACTTCTTCTGTCTTGTCAGCCTGCACTGTTTTCTTCGGCGCCGGGGAACCGCCCAGAGTCTTCATTGTCGGGAAGAGCAGTACGTCTCTGATGGCTGCGGAATCTGTAAGCAGCATGCACATTCTGTCGATTCCAAATCCGATTCCACCTGTCGGCGGCATTCCGATCTCCAGCGCATTGAGGAAGTCTTCGTCTGTCGTGTTGGCTTCTTCGTCTCCCTGTGCAAGAAGTTCTTCCTGCGCTTTGAAACGTTCTCTCTGATCGATCGGGTCGTTCAGCTCTGAGTAAGCGTTCGCCATTTCCCATCCGTTCATAAAGAATTCGAAACGCTCTGTATATTCCGGATTTTCCGGTTTTTTCTTTGTGAGCGGAGAAATCTCAATCGGATGATCCATGACAAATGTAGGCTGGATCAGATGTTCTTCCACGTATTCTTCAAAGAAGAGGCTTAAGATATCGCCTTTCTTATGTCTTTCTTCAAATTCGATTCCCTTTTCTTTTGCCAATGCTTTTGCTTCTTCAGTCGTTTTGATCTCATTGAAATCAACGCCTGCGTATTTCTTAACTGCGTCTACCATAGTAATACGTTCAAACGGCTTTCCGAGATCCATCTCTACTCCGTTGTATGTGATCTTTGTCGTACCGAGCACGTCCTGCGCAACATGGCGGTAAAGATTTTCTGTAAGATCCATCATGCCGTGATAATCCGTATATGCCTGATAGAGTTCCATCAAGGTAAATTCCGGATTGTGGCGCGTATCAAGCCCTTCGTTTCGGAACACACGTCCAATCTCATATACACGTTCCATTCCGCCTACGATGAGACGTTTCAGATACAATTCCAGAGAAATGCGGAGCTTAAAATCTTCGTCCAGCGCATTGAAATGTGTTTCGAACGGTCTGGCTGCTGCTCCACCTGCATTGGCAACAAGCATCGGTGTCTCCACTTCCATAAATCCCTGTCCATCCAGATATTTACGGATGCTGCTCAAGATCTTTGATCTCTTGATGAATGTATCTTTTACTTCTCTGTTCATGATAAGATCGACATATCTTTGTCTGTATCTTGTATCTGTATCAGTAAGTCCATGGAATTTTTCCGGGAGAATCTGAAGGCTCTTGGAGAGAAGCTGCACCTTCTCGGCGTGGATGGAGATTTCCCCTGTCTTTGTCTTGAACACAAAACCTTTGATACCTACGATATCGCCGATATCAAACTTTTTGAAATCTTTGTAATCCTCTTCTCCGATACTGTCTCTTGCAACATAAGACTGGATATTTCCCTCCAGGTCCTGAACATTACAGAAAGAAGCTTTTCCCATAACACGTTTCTGCATGATACGTCCTGCTATCGATACCTGTTTATTTTCCAGCTCCTCAAAATTGTCCTTGATCTCCTGGCTGTGATGTGTCACATCGTATTTTGTGATAAGGAACGGATCAGCTCCTCTTGCCTGAAGATCAGCCAGTTTTTCACGGCGTACCTTTCTCAAATGGTTAATGTCCTGCTCCTGTACATTCTTCTGCTGTTCTGCCACTTCTTTCACTCCTTTTCGCATTCAATCCTTCTATACATATGAATTTATATATACTGTAAGAAAAAGTTTGTCCGGATCATTCATTCTTAAATCGAACGTTCGATCTTCAATACTTTGTATTTGATTTCTCCTGCCGGTGTCTCCACTGTAACAACATCTCCGACTTTTTTACCCATCAGTGCCTGTCCGACCGGTGATTCATTGGAAATCTTTCCCTGCAGGCTGTTCGCTTCTGTGGACCCTACGATTTTAAATTCGATCTCTTCATCAAATTCATCATCGTGTACAAGAACTGTACATCCGATATTGATCTTTTCGAGATCCACTTCTTCTTCTACAACTACTTCTACATTTTTCAGAATTTTTTCCAGCTCGTCGATACGCGCTTCGATATCTCTCTGCTCATCTTTCGCTGCATCATATTCTGCATTTTCAGACAGGTCACCCTGCTCTCTGGCTTCTTTGATCTTTCCTGCCACTTCTTTTCGTTTTACAACCTTCAGATTTTCCAGCTCGTCTTCCAGCGCTTTTAAGCCGGCATACGTCAAAATCGTTTTCTTTTCTTCCATCACAATTACCTTCCTTACAAATGGATATAGGCAGCTTTTAGCTGCAAAATTTCATAAAATATTCTACTTCCGTAATTTCAATATTATACATAACCATCTCCGGCATGTCAAGATTTACGCAGGATTCTGCCGCTATTCATGCAGTTTTTCAAAGAGCAGTTTTTCAAGCTCTTCGTAGCTTTCCACTTGGTTGATCTCCGCTCTCAATCTCGCTGAGTTCGGGAAGCCTGCAGTATACCACGCCACATGTTTTCTCATTTCGCGAATCGCTGTATAGTCGCCTTTGCATTCCATCTGGAGTTTTGCATGGCGCAGCATCATCTCTCTTACTTCTGTCACAGATGGCCTGGCAAGTTTCTCCCCTGTCTCTTCATAGTGGATCAGCTCCTGAAAAATCCACGGATTCCCCTGCACCGCACGTCCTACCATGATTCCGTCGCACCCGGTTTCGCTTACCATTCGCTCTGCATCTTCCCCGGAAGAGACATCTCCGTTTCCGATGACCGGTATAGACACAGCTTCTTTAACTTGCCTTATAATATCCCAGTCTGCCTTGCCGGAATAGTATTGTTCTCTTGTCCTGCCGTGTACGGCCACCGCCGCCGCACCTGCGTCTTCGATGATCCTGGCGATTTCCACCGCATTGACGCTGTCATCATCAAATCCCTTCCGTATCTTGACTGTCACCGGTTTTTCTATCGCTTTCGCCACCTTAGATACGATTTCATGGACAAGGGCTGGATTTCGCATCAGCGCGGATCCCTCGCCATTCTTCACAATTTTAGGCACCGGGCAGCCCATATTGATGTCCAAAATTGCAAACGGCAGTTCTTCTATCTGCTTTGCGATCTCACTCATGATATCCGGATCCGATCCGAAAAGCTGGAGTGACACCGGGCGCTCTTTTGGATGAATTTCGAGAAGACTTTTCGTATTCCTGTTTTTATATAAAATCGCTTTGGCGCTTACCATCTCCATGCATAAAAGACCTGCGCCCTGCTCCTTACAGAGCAGACGAAAAGGAAGATCCGTCACTCCCGCCATCGGCGCCAGAATATAACGGTTCTCCAGTTCCACATTTCCGATTTTCAGTTTTTTCATCGCGTACTTCCCCTACTCTTGTTTTTCATCCAGGTCTTCGCCAAGGAAAAATACCTTGTAGTAAAGCTGAAGGGATTCCAGCAAATCTGCCTTCGTCCTCTGAAGCTCTTTGATCTTTAACGCGCTCCCGATATCGTCAAACATGGCGTCCCCCTCCTTGGAAGTTACCTCAAAGCAAAGAGAACCATCCTCTTCATATACAAGTGTGAGGATACCGCCCACATCGTGTACATAAAGCACACACATAATCTTGAGCTCATCTTTGATATGATCCGGCAGATTGTCAAAATCCGGATTTAAATAATACTTTTCTTCATATGAGTTTGCGCCACACAATACAATTTTCTCTTCGTACATATCCATCTCCTCTATTTTCTATTCTTACATTCTTTAGATTATTCTCAAATATATCCATAAACTCCTCGAACGGAAACTTCTCCGGAATCCACCTCCCGAAGATCTCCTCCGTCGGTCTTTATGATCAAAGCTCCTGTCTTTGAAATACCGAGCGCTGTTCCTTTCCATTCATGCCCCGGCTCCAGAACACAGACAGTCTCTCCCCTGTTCACAAGAGCAGCTTCGTACTCGTCTTTTATGAAAGCAAGCGACTGCTCTTTACAGAATTGTATGTAAAGTTGTTCAAATTCTTCAAGGACACGACACACCAGTGTTTCCCTGGGCACGGCCTGTCCCGTCTCCAGCCAAATGGAAGTCGCCTTCTCTGCAAGCTCCTCCGGAAACTCTCTCTGGTTACAGTTGATACCAACTCCGATCAGCACATAGTCCACCGCTCCCTGTACGACACTCATTTCTGTAAGAATACCGCAGATCTTTCGGCCCCCAATCACGAGGTCATTCGGCCACTTGATTCCAACCTCCACATGGCAGACTCTGCGTACTGCACGGGTTACAGCACATGCCATCAAAAGCGTCAGCATCGGAGCCCTGTCCGGCAGAAAATCCGGCCGCAAAAGCACTGTCATATAAATATTCTCCCCCGGCAAAGACAACCACGAACGCCCCCGTCTCCCACGCCCTGCGGTCTGCTGCTCCGCCAAAACGACCAAGCCCTCGCCGGCCCCACTCCTGGCAGCTTCCTTAACCCGCATATTTGTCGAATCTGTCTCCTCATATACAACCAACTCACGGCCAAACCTGTCTGAACAAAGCAAAAGAGAAATCAGTCCCCTCTTCATCACACAAAACGCCTCCAATCAACCACTGTGTGATATTATAGCATACTATGTTGAAAAATAAAACGGGGACGTGTTCCGACAAGTCGGAACACGTCCCCGTACCTTTCGGTTGCGTTTCTTATGCAACTTTTTTATTTCTGTCGTTTTCTTTCTATTTTGATTTTTTCTTGTTTTTCATCTTGTGATCAATTTTTTCTTTATTCTTCCCCGAGTGTTGCGACCATAACAGCTTTTATCGTATGTAATCTGTTTTCAGCTTCGTCGAAGACAACCGATGCTTTGCTTTCGAATACATCTTCTGTTACTTCATATCCTTTTACTGCCGGGAGGCAATGCATAAATATAGTGTTTTCTTTTTTGGTTTTTTCCATGAGTTTTCTGTTTACCTGGTATTTGTGCAGGATTGCTTTTCTTTCGGCCGTTTTTTCTTCTTCTCCCATGGAGATCCATACATCTGTATAGATAATATCTGCGCCTTCTACATCGTCCGTATTATCGCTGATGGTTATGGCTGCTCCTGATTCTTGTGCGTATTTCTGACATGCGTTGACGAGTGAGCGCATCGGCCAGAGTTCTTTTGGTGCAATCAGTGTAAAGTCAATTCCAACTTTTACGCACCCTATCATAAGGCTGTTTGCCATATTATTTCTTCCGTCTCCGATGTATACAAATTTCAGGCCTTCAAAATATTCGAATTTTTCCTGGATCGTGAGCAGGTCTGCCAGGACTTGTGTCGGATGGTAGTCATCGGTCAGCCCGTTCCAGACAGGTACGCCGCTGTATTCTGCCAGTGCCTCTACGTGTGAATGGCGAAATCCGCGGAATTCGATGCCGTCGAACATTCTTCCTAATACTCTTGCCGTATCTTCGATACTTTCTTTATGGCCGAGCTGTATCTCATTTCCGCTCAGATAAGTGGGAAATGCTCCTTCATCGTTGGCTGCGACAGTAAAAGCGCACCGTGTTCTTGTAGATGGTTTTTCAAATATCAGTGCTATATTTTTCCCTTCCAGCGCATGCCCTTTGATTCCCTGTTTCTTTTTCGCTTTCAGCTTTGCAGCGAGATTAACCAGATATCGGATTTCATCCGGTGTATAATCTTTCAATGTTAAAAAGCTTCTTCCTTTTAAATTCATGTCCAAATCCTCCCTGATTTCTGCCAGCACACGAAGAAAACGCGGTATTGCTACTTTACCTTCCAGTTCCGCATATTTTTTCAGCACCAGTTCCAGCAGTTTCCTTTCTTTATAAATTTGATATTTAGGTATATGAAAATATTTTGCACCGGCTTCCAGCATGGAGAGATACAGAAGTTCATCGTCTGCCCCTAGTGGGAGTTTCAGCACAAACTTAATTTCCCGTTTTTCCTTTTCGCTGATCCCTTTCATCCGCTCTGCATACGCTTCTTTCGGATAGGAGCTGTCGATATAATAAATGAGGCCTTTAAGTCCGTAGATCATCCGTTTCGCATCGTAATATCCGATCTTTAGATTCTGCCGGCTCCTTTTTCCGTGAAATTCCAGAATGCTTCCGAGATTGACCCTCGGGGCGATCTCACATATTTTCGTGTTTTCATCCAGCTTTACTTTTGGTTCTCTCCCAGGCCCATATATTCGGACTGTGATGATATCTTTGTATCCTCGATTTATCAACGAGTTGAGGGGTACATTATTGATAACGCCTCCGTCCAGATACGTTTTTCCATGCAGAGGTTCATTTTTAAACCCAAGCAGATATGCGCTTGCCAGAAGAAAATCTTCCAAAAGTCCTTCCGGAATATCGTCCAATGTAAGATCCAGTTCTTTCATATCAGAAAGCGAAAAGGTAAGAAGTGAGAAGTCGATCCCTGCATTTCGGATTTTCTCTTCATCGATGACTTCGTGGATCAGATTTCTAAGCGGGGTAATATCAATCCCGCCCTCCTTTACTTTTGCCCATACTTCTCTGAAAAGTTCTTTGACAGGCGTCTCTTTCTGAAACAGCCTTTCCATCCAATCATCATCAACATCCATGATTCTTGAAAATGTCATTTTTTCCCAGATGCGCTCTGCCTGATCAACGCTTCCCATGCAGATCAGAGCTCCGTTCAAAGCTCCTACCGATGTACCTGCCACTGCCTTGATCTTAATACCGGCTTCAGCCATCGCTTTCCACGCTCCAATCTGGTACGCGCCTCTTGCGCCGCCTCCGTCCAATACGAGTCCATATTCCTTTGATAAATCGATTACAGGCTTCATGTCTTCACTCCTTATGCATTATATTACTCTTTTTTGCATAAAATTACAATCCATTTTTCTTGTTTTTTACAAAAAAGATCTTCGTCTGTGTTCAACAAGCTATACTCTCTGAGTTTTCTCGGTTTTGTCTTATCACACATGTTAATCGCTATAGATTCAGTATACACCGAATTCTCACATAATGTAAAGGGAGCACTTACCATGTAAAGTGCTCCCTTTCTCTTTCTGAATAATTATACAATTTATATATTCTTTCTAACCCCTTAGTGGAACCAATGTGCCCCAATTTTGATTCCTGTATTATTTCCATCCCCGAAATGAAGTGCATTTCCAACCGGGCTTACTCCGGCAAGCGCTTCGCGTGCAGCCTGATAACAAGACGCCGGAATGTTTCCGGATGCAAGGACTCTGTCAAGCTTTCCTGTCATGGCTGGTCCAAACTGTCCTCTCTGATAAATAACTCCTCTGATAGAACTTGCATATCCGGCATTCAATCGGTTCATAACCACAGCTCCCACTGCAACCTGCCCCTGGTACGGCTGGTTTCCTGCCTCACAATAAATCAGTGCTGCAAGAAGATTTTCATCTCCTGCCTGAGCTGCTTGGGCAGCTTTTTGAGCCTTCGCAGCTTCCGCGGCTTTTCTTGCTTCTTCGGCCTTTCTCGCCTCTTCGGCTTTTCTTGCCTCCTCAGCTTTTCTTGCCTCCTCAGCTTTTCGAATCTCTTCTGCTTTCTTTACTGCTTCATTTCTTTTCGTCTTTATCTGTTCCGTATATCCGGAAACTGTCTGGGATAACGCCTGTACATTCTCAGCCGCTGCTGCTTCCACAACAGCTCCTTGAGGCGCTTCTGCTATAAGTCCTCCGTCTGCGGCAATAACCTGTACATTCACACTTGCCGTGAGAACTACCGCAGAAAGAATTCCTGCCAGCATTCCTTTCTCAAAATGTCTTTTATGACCAAAATTGGGTTTCATATAATCCTCCTTCTTACCTGATACAGTTATGTCTATGTAACACTCTGCTCTCTTCGCCATCTTTTGTATGTAATAAATAATACGCATTTTAGTTTTATTTTATTACAAATATTACAAATTTGTTACATAACCTTGCAACGAGGATTATCTTAGCAAAATTTCATTGTCTTGTCAACTTTTCTTCTTATTTACGTCATTTTTACCAGTTATTTGTCATATTTTATATCTATTTTTATTCGTAATGCACATTTCATATTTTCAGACAACTTCTCTTATTACTATGTTTTTTCTTTCTCGCACCTGTTTTTTTCAAAAATACTAGACTACGCTTTGTCACACTAACGTAATATTTCCATCACATTTTAACAAAATGTCTAAAGCCTCTTCGCCGCTTTCAGAAAAAGTTTTTCCCGCATAAAAAAACCGCCACTGCCTTTCGCAGTGACGGCTTATATCTCCGCATTTTGGAATGATTATTCCTGAACGTACGGCATCAGGGCAATATGTCTTGCTCTCTTGATTGCTACTGTCAGAGCTCTCTGATGCTTTGCACAGTTTCCTGTGATTCTTCTCGGAAGGATCTTTCCTCTTTCAGAAACGTATTTTCTTAATTTTGCAACGTCCTTGTAATCAATTTCGTTGTTTTCTTTACCACAGAATACGCATACTTTTTTTCTTCTGCGGCTCGGTCTTCTTCTCATCTGAGAATCAGCTTTGTTTGTTTTATCGTAAGCCATCGTTCTTACCTCCAATACTAATTAAATGGTAATTCCTCATCAATTCCGTCCGGGATATTCATAAACCCGTCTCCTGCATCCATACTCGGAGCCTGTGGAGCTGACGAAACCGGGCTTGCCTGATAATGGCTCTGATTTGCTTCACTCACGCTCTTGCTTTCAGCAAATTCCTGCTCTTCTACGACAACTTCTGTCGTATAGACTTTTACGCCATCTTTATTCGTATAACTACCTGTCTGAATGCGACCACAGATTGTGATGCGCATTCCCTGACGGAAATACTTTTCCGCAAACTCAGCTGTTCTTCCAAAAGATACACAACTTATAAAGTCTGCTGTCTGCTCTCCGTCACGTCTGAATCTCCTGTCTACCGCAAGGGTGTACCGCGCAATAGCCAGCGGATTTTCTCCACCTTGAGAATATCTCACTTCAGGATCTCTTGTCAGGCGCCCCATTAAAATTACTTTATTCATAAATTTCCTCTTTTCTTCTTTATGCTTCCTGTTTCACGCATAAATATCTGATCACGTTGTCCATGATGCGAATTCTTTCTTCGATTTCGCCTGGAGTTGTTGTATCAGATTCGAAGTGGATGAAATAATAGTATCCTTCTTTCATCTTCTGAATTTCATAAGCAAGTCTCTTCTTGCCCCATTCATCAACGTCAGTAACATTTCCACCGAAACGTGTAACTAATGCTTTTACCTTTTCGATCACTTCTGCTCTGGCGTCGTCTTCGATTTTTGCATTGACAACAACAGCTAATTCATATTTGTTCATGTCGTTTGCACCTCCTTATGGTCTTTTGGCTCCCGGTCCTGCTTAACGCCGGGGACAAGGATTATTATAATATATCACAATTTGATATTATATCATGATTTCTCCGGTGTTTCAAGCTTTTTTTGAATTTCTTTTGTATTTTTTTCTACAAGCTTCCTGGCAATCATGATCTGGTGCCCACACCCTTTACATTTCAACCGGAAATCCGCTCCAACCCGAAGAATTTCCCATTCATAACTTCCGCAGGGATGCTTTTTTTTCATCTTTATGGTATCCCCAACCTCAAAATTTACATCCATCATTTTTTCTTCCTCTTTAATTTTGCTGTTCTTCGGCCTTGTATGCCTGCACGATCAAGCGGTCTTCGTTATTGGCCTTTGTACAGGTAGATAACGTCACAACCTGAGCGTCATCCGGCACTTCCACTTTTGTATCATAGAAAGAATGGTCTTTTCCAAACTGTACAAAACTCTGAAACTCCGAAGTATCCGCAAAGGTGGTCTTATAAGCTTCCGAAGTATCTTTGACCTCCCCAACGGCAAAGATCTGATATTTTATCTCCTTCCCATCCGGTGTATAGAGATAAAAATATGGATATTTTTCATAAAAGCTCTGTTCCTTATACTCTTCCAGCTTCCCGAACATAGACTCGCTGTTCATGCGGTGCCCGTAAATAACGCTGTTTTTGTCACTTAGATCTTTATTGTTATATACATTCAGGAATATCGCACCATATGTATTCGGATACCCGGAAATCGTCTTGTCCAGATATTCCTGGTTATCTTTCCCCTGTACGACCGGATAATTGATGATGGACGGCTCATCAAAGCGAATCCATGCAATGATATCCTCGTTTATTTTCCACAATTCTTCAAAATCAACCGTATACTTTGGAGTTTCTTCTGCATCACTTGCATTGTCATCGTTATTCGGCTTGATTCCTACCTTGATCAACTGATCGTACTCCTGATCTCCTTTGTGATATCCGTAGTAAATGGAAAACAGTTTATATCCGGATACGCAGAACACAATAATAGCAAGGAGTAAAATCAGAATACTTACAATCCCAAATCGTTTCTTTTCTTGGCGCTTTCTTCTCTTCATTTTCTTCCCTTTTTTCGCCTTTACTGACTTTTCTTCTATGTTCTGCTGGGAAACCTGCCTTTCTTGTGCACGTCCCGTTTTCTGCGGATGCTTCGCTCTTTCTTCCTGTGGTCGGCTCGGTCCTGTTTCCCGCGTACGTCTTGGTCTTTCTCCCTGCGGTCGTTTTTTCTTTGTCACTTCTGCGTGCCTTGCTCCCTGGGAGTGTTTTACTCCCTCCGTTTCCAGTTTTTTCCTATTTCCTTCCTCTGGGCGGGGCCTGCTCTTTCTTTCTTGTGCCGCACGTTCTCTGTGCTTCTTCGCTTCTTCTGCACGCTCTCTGCGCTTCTTCGCTTCTTCTGCACGTTCTCTGCGCTTCTTTGCTTCTTCTGCACGCTCTCTGCGCTTCTTTGCTTCTTCTACACGTTCTCTGTGCTTCTTAATCTGTCCCCCGGCCGGCTCCGGTCTTTTCTGCTGGTCCGGCCGGGTTCGAGGTTTTCTCTCTTTTCCGGCTTGCCGTATCTCTTCGTCTCTGACACGCCGCCTCTTCTCTATTTGTTTTGTTTCCATTTTGCTCTCCTGAAACTTTTCTCTTAGTATAAGTAGTAAGTATAAGTATAACTCATTTCTTCGGTAAGCAAAAGGAAAATCTCTATAAAAAGTAAAGCTAGTTCCAGTGTGTTCCGATTCCAGCTTCCACTGCCTTGTCATAAATTGCTTTTGCAGCGATCAGATCCTGAGTAGCCACGCCGACCGTCTCAAACACGATGATTTCTTCGTCGTTTTCACGTCCCACAATCTTTCCTCTTATGACATCTCCCAGGTCGCCGGTAAAATCTTCTTTTGTGATTGTTCCGTCGCCTAATGGAATCAGAATGTCTCCGGATTCGGAAAGAACCGCCTCCTCAGAGTCAAAGTAGATCTTGGAAGCACGGGTAAGGATGACCGGATCCATTTCCTGCATATGAGGCTGGTAAGCTCCCACACAGCTTACAGTTGCTCCTTTTTTGACTTTCGCTCCGTCAAAAACCGGTTTCGAAGAAGGTGTTACCGTGATCAAAAGATCTGCATTGTCAATAGCCTCGTCTGAGGATTTTGCAGCCACAATTTTTGCTCCGTATTCTTTCAGCTCCTCCTGCATCCTCGCTGCAAATTCCTGGGTTCTTTCATAATTCAGGTCATACACCCGCACTTCTTCCAGATTTCTCACTGCAAGCATCGCTTCCAGCTGTGTCGCAGCTTGTCCGCCTGTCCCGATGAGAGCCCCGATCCGACAGTCTTTCTTAGCCAGCAGATCGAAAGCTGCACCGGATGCCGCGCCTGTACGCAGCTGTGTCACATATGTTCCGTCCATGACAGATTGAACCAATCCATTTGTTCCATCGATGAGAAGCACCTGAGCAGGGGAAGATGGAATTCCATTGTCAATGTTGTGTGGAAAAATATTGACAATTTTCAGTGATGCCGCATCCATCTCTTCAACGTACGCCGGCATAAACAAAAAGCTTCCATCATACTTCGGCGCCTGTATATTCGTCCGGATCGGAGAATCGCATTTCCCTTCCACTACAAGCTGAAATGCTTTTTTGTCCGCTTCAATGGCGTCCTTCATCGTAAACACTTTTTTGATATCTTCTTTTGACAATAATAACATGTTGTTTCCTCCTGTTCTGCATCTATGCACTTGAACTGTTTTCTATTTTAATGAAATTTTGCGTCGAGATCCCAAGGCTGCATTGCTCCGCCTTCTTCAGCCGGGCGGCACATTCTTGCAAAAATATTCAGACAGCCTTTTTCTTCTTTCAGCGGAGGACATACCCAATTTTCTCTTCTTTTTTCCAGTTCTTCATCTGATACGAGAAGATTGACTTCCCCGTTTGGAATATCGATAACGATTTCATCTCCATCCTTCACAAGGGCGATTGTTCCCCCATCGTACGCCTCCGGAGATACATGTCCGATGATGGCACCGTAGTTAAATCCGGAAAATCTCGCATCTGAGATCAAGCCCACACTCTTGTGAAGACCAAGACCGATCAGTGCGTCGATGCTGAGCATCAGCTCTTTCATTCCCGGAGCACCTTTGCATCCTTCATAACGAATAACAATGATATCTCCCGGCACGATCTTTCCGGATGAAATAGCCTCGAAAGCCGCTCTGTCGCCATCAAATACTTTTGCTTTGCCCTTCATATATTTCACTTCGTCATAGACAGCTGTCGGACGCACAATAGCACCGTTCGGGGAAAGATTCCCTCTTAAGATCTTAAGTCCCGGTTCCTCAAAGAGCGGACGTTCCAGCGAATGGATAACTTTGTTTTCCTGCGGTTTTACTTTGGAAAGGAGCTCTTTCCATGTAGAACCGTACATGGTCGGCACATCTGTAAAAAGCTTGCTCTCCAGCATCTTCATGACATTCATGACGCCGCCTGCATAGTGGAAATCCACTACGGTGTACGGACCGCTTGGCACTACCGCGTTGATACAGTGAATCTCTTTTGCGTATTTTTCAAAATCATTCAATGTAAGTTTGATACCAAGTTCATATGCGTAGGATAGGATGTGGAGCACAGCATTGGTAGAACCTGCCACCGCCATGTCAAACATGATAGCATTCATGAGCACTTCTTTTGTGATAAGTTCAGACGGTTTTCTTCCTTCTTTCACAAGGCGCACAGCATACTTACCTGCTTCTCTGGCTCTTCTAAGCTTCGCATTGTCTGATGCTGGGATCGTGGATGTGCCAGGCAGAACAAGATTCAGCACTTCCCCGAGCATCTGCATGGTATTTGCAGTTCCCATAGACGGACATGCTCCAAAGGATGGGCAGACACTGTCTTCCATTTCCATAAGTTCCTCTTCTCCTACACCAGAAAATCTGGCAGAGTCAAGATCAGCCTCCACTACTGTCTTCCCACAGTACTGTCCTGGCTGCATGGATCCTCCTGTCACAATCATGGACGGAATGTCAAGGCGCATAGCAGCAAGGTAGCATCCGGCAATAATATTGTCGCAGGATGCGATCATGACAAGCCCGTCGAAATTATGTACACGTGTGACAAATTCCACAGACATGGCCACAATGTCACGGCCTACCTGTTCGTATTTGAGCTCTTCTGCTCCGTTTGCGATATTTCCGCATGTAGCCGGAATTCCGAATTCCACCGGCACTCCTCCTGCAGCCCAGATTCCTTCTTTTACCGCTTCTGCTATCTGTCTTAAATGTGCAGATCCAGGTGATCCGGACATATAAGAGTTCGGCACACCGATATGTGGTTTTTTACGGATATCTTCATCGGAGTATCCGGCTGCTTTCATCATTACTCTTCTGTGCGCCGCCTCGGCGCCGTTCCAATATTCTGTTCCCATGTTAGAACCCTCCTGTTTTTGATATTTTCCGGAGATCTCTTTTCTCCAGCTTCTTGACATTATTTTAGCATATATGTTTATAATAGGATGCAATTTTGAATTACAAAAGCAATATTTCCTAATGACATCCTTCAATTTTTCTAATGGCAGGTGCAACTATATGAATAAATACGAAACCATTTTAAGTGTATTTGAAACTCGCAGCATTTCCCGGACTGCTGCTCTGTTCAATTATACACAGTCTGCAGTCAGTCAGACAATCAAAAATTTCGAAAGAGAGCTTGGCATTGAGCTCTTCTCCCGTTCCAAAAACGGTATGGAGCCAAAGCCTTATACAGCCGAAATACTGGATTCTCTGCGCATTATCTGCCGGGAAGAGAAGCGCATCTCAAACATTGCCTCCTCCCTTGCCGGACTGGAAAGCGGTTATGTGCGCATCGGCGCTGTCCAAAGCATTTCATACTACTGGCTTCCGGATATCATGAAGGCTTTTTCCGACCGGTACCCAAACATCCGCTTTGAGCTCTCCGTGGACGGATTCAGTCCGCTGAGACAACTGCTGAAAGAAAACCGTCTCGACTGTATTTTCGTCTCGGAATATTCCGTTCCGGATATGCCGTTCCTCCCTCTCGGGAAAGATGAACTGATGCTTGTGACTCCAAAAGATCATCCATTTGTCTCTTCCCGGTCTATTCAGCTTACCGACCTGAACAACGAGGACTTTATCTTATCCGCAGATGGTCTGGAATATGAGACCGGGAAACTCTTCCAGGAGCATCACATCGTACCTCGGATACGTTATAAGCTCAACGACGATCTTGCTGTCCTGAAAATGGTCGAAAAAGGATTTGGCATCACGATTCTTCCAAGACTTCTTGTGGATCACGCCTCCTTTGATATCGCCTCCCTTCCTCTCCCAGACAAATACTACCGCACACTTGGTATGGCATTTCCTCCGGGTATCCTCCCGGATCACGCAGTTCAGACGTTTCGAATGTTTGCCAAAAAATGGACGGAGCAAAACAATTTTATATAATTTTTATAATCCTTTTATTGATTCCTCAAAAAAATAAGGTAAAATATATTACACATAGAATCAATAAAGGCAGGTTTTTTACATGAAAGACAAATTTATGCGGTTTATGTACGGACGGTATGGAGTGGATTCTTTCTCCAAATTTCTTGTGATCGCAGGCATCATCCTTCTTGCGCTGTCCGGCTTCTTCGAGTACGGATGGATTTTATATCTTCTTTCCCTCGTTTTGCTTGCATATTCCTATTTCCGCATATTTTCCAAAAATCATTCCAGAAGATATGCCGAGAACCAGACATGGCTTAAGTATACATCCCGCTTTCGGCGCGCTTTCGGAAATCTCCGATACCGCGTGCGACACATGAAATCGTACCATATCTACAAGTGTCCGTCCTGCAGCCAAAAGATCCGTATCCCTCGCGGGAAAGGGCGTATCGAGATCCGCTGTCCGAAATGCGGCACGAAATTTATTAAAAACAGCTGATCCCAACGGTCAGCTGCATATCTTTAGCGGA
The DNA here is from genome assembly GCF_019754295.1 of Sellimonas caecigallum. Lineage (GTDB taxonomy): Bacteria > Bacillota > Clostridia > Lachnospirales > Lachnospiraceae > Sellimonas > Sellimonas caecigallum. The sequence continues at coordinate 77,694 of NZ_VIRV01000005.1, forward strand.
AAGGAGGATGCAGACCATGCTGGATTACATGGTATTATACCAGAGCAATACGGGGAATACAAAAAAGCTTGCAACAGCTATTTTTTCCGCCCTCCCTGGTATGTCCAAAGATTTAAGAAGCATTGACGAGCTCTCTGATCTGCCGGAAGCCCGGACCTATTTTATCGGTTTTTGTGTACATCGGGGGACTTGCAGCCTGGAAGTCGGGAATCTCCTCTCTTCGATCTCATTAAAAAACGTTGCCCTGTTTGGCACATGCGGCGCAGCAAACCAGGACAATTATTATCAAAATATCGAAAACAGCGCCCGCATCTGGCTGGAAGACGACAATCACTATCTGGGCGGATTTTTCTGTCAGGGAAAGATGCCGCAGATGGTACGGCAGAAATACGAGTCTATGCTGACCGGAGATGAAAAGCATGATTATCATCTGAAAATGCAGATGTTGAATTTTGACGAGGCGATGATTCATCCTACCAAAGCTGACTTATCACACGCAGAACAGTTTGTGAAAGAATGTCTCACAAAAGAATTGCCAAAATAAACCCTCAAAGGGGCAGCAGCTTCAACGATCTAAATCGAGAAGCTGCTGCCCCTTTCTATAATCAGTCGAAAGGCTCTTTACCCTTCACTGATCTCATCAATCTTTTTCAGTTCTTCTTCCGTAAACGGCGATCCGCCCAGCATCTTTACATTTTCTTCGATCTGAGAAGGCTTGGACGCTCCGATCAGGACGCTTGTTACCGCACTGTCTTTTACAACCCAATTCAGAGCCATCTGTGCCAATGTCTGTCCTCTTTGTTCTGCCAGATCCTTGAGCGCACAGATCTTTTTCATCCTTGCATCCGTCAGCGCCTCTTCTTTCAGGAAACGCCCGTCTGTCCGGATCCTGCTGTCTTCCGGGATCCCGTGCAGATAACGGTCTGTGAGCATTCCCTGAGCCAAGGGACTGAACGCAATGATGCCTTTTCCAAACCTCTCTGCGGACATTTTCAGACCGTTTTTCTCAATAGTCCGGTCGAATATAGAATACCGGTTCTGGTTGATCACAAATGGACAATGCAGCTCGCTCAAGATGCTTGCCGCTTTCTCCATAGTCTCTCCGTTATAGTTCGAGAGCCCGACATACAGTGCTTTCCCGCTCTGTACAATAGAAGCGAGCGCTCCCATCGATTCCTCCAGAGGGGTTTCTGAGTCCATACAGTGGTGGTAGAAAATATCCACGTAAGGGATTCCCATCCGCATCAGACTCTGATCCAGACTGGCAATCAGATATTTTCTGCTGCCGCCTTTCCCGTATGGGCCATCCCACATATCATATCCTGCCTTCGAGCTGATGATGAGTTCGTCTCTATGACTCATCAGATCTTTTTTCAGGATCCGCCCAAAGTTTTCCTCCGCGCTTCCGGCTTCCGGACCGTAATTGTTTGCCAGGTCAAAATGGGTAATTCCATTGTCAAAAGCGGTAAAACACAGTTCCTTCATATTGTCGTAGGATGCATTGCTCCCGAAATTGTGCCAGAGCCCCAGTGAGACAGCAGGAAGCTTCAGACCGCTCTTACCGCATTTTCTGTATGACATTGTCTCATATCTGCCTTTTTTTGCTGTGTACATTTGAAATCCATCCTTTCACATTGTTGTTCTACTGCAGCCTTTTCCGCCGGTACACTTCCTGCATAAAGCCTTTTTTATCTTTTACAGACACCATCACATTATCGCCTGACAATGTATAGATATAAATCCTGTCAAGAGACATGGCCAGAGAAGAAAGCGGATTGTGTGTCTCCTTTAATAATATGATGTTTTCATATGCGATCCGTTTTTTAAAAAGTCCGAAAAAGATGACCATCTCTTTGTCTTTCAGAAGGATACGGTTTCGGAAATACATTGGTACTAAAAATATGTCGATCAAAATCAACGTGATCGCCATGAACACGATCTCCCCTTGTTCTGCTTCTGTAGCAGCTGCCACAAGCATCGCACCGTTGATGAAAAGCAGGACTGCCCACATCCAGACAGCGATCTTTCCCTGGAATGTCAAATCTCCTGTTTCGACAGCATACCCGCCGCTTTCACAGGTGCTTTTCTCCAGTTTTTTTGCCTCCCCGGCTATCTGCCCGGCGTTACTCCTGGCTTTCACACATACATAGATGATCACTGCCGCTGTCGCGCCAAGAAAAACGATCAGAAAACCTTTTCCAAGCCTTCCCCAGTAAGTCCCGGCAAATGTAATCCATCCAATCCCGCCGGCTACAACCGGTCCCATAGATGACAGCGCATCCCTGCCCGTCATATCGGAAAATCCGGTCCTCTCACTATCCTTTATCGCCTTGTGCAGCGCTGCATGCTCGACCGCTGAAATAAAAATCTGGACACCTGTCATAATCCATAGCATCCACTTTCCTCCCCACTCATCCGGCTCTCCAAAGAACCCGTAATGGTGGGGAATGATATCCGGAAGATTCGGATACTCTATCATCACATACAGCAATGTGGCCAGATTAATGCCCCACATGAGTCCAACCGATACTTTCTCCTTCGTCCGATAGCTTCTAAAGATTGACATCCCATCCACCTCCCAGCATGATTCCGCAGTTTTTACATTATTGCCGTTCTGTCTCCTTCAAAATCCGTTTTTCCATGAGGTAAAGCCAGCCTTCCCATATCAGCACATACACTGCAAGGAAAAGAAAGCCTGCTCCAAAAAAGGCCAAGGTCTCCATTCCATTATAGTATCTTACCGCACACATGGTCGCCCACATGATCACAGAGATCACTCCTGCCACAAAGATGGAAATGCGAAAATTCATCTGTACCTGGCTTCGAACCAGCTTTCTCCTCTCTTTTCCTTTCATCCCGACTCTCTGGAGGAACAGATCCTGCCATATGATCTCTTCCATCTCGCTCTCTGTCTTGATATATGCCTGCAGAAGTCCGAATGAAAGCAGAATGACGATAGTCAGGATACTTACAATCTGATTTTCCAGGCGAACCGGTTCGATGTCCCCTACGTAAGACCTTGCCCCATACAGCGGGCCTGCCGTCGCATCCCAGGATGTATCCATCGGATACTTCTCTTTGAGAAATCCCAGCTCCTCCATCATGCTGTCATACTCTTCCTCCGGAACATCCCATACAAAAAGGGTTGTCTGGCCTTCCGTCATGTTCTTTCCGTGTTCCTCCAGATATGCATCCCACTGGGCATCCTGAGTTTCCATACGAAGCTCCATATTTTTGCTGTTCCATTCCATGATCTCAGAATACACTTCATCAAACCATTCGTCTGACAAGACGACGAGATTTTCCTGCTGTCCTTCAAAGAAGACTCCGGTTAAAATGTCTTTCTCCTCACTCACGACCTTTTTCGACGGAAATACATCGTTGCGCTCCGTATTGTCGTAGTGATTAAGCGGCTGGCCAAATCTCATGCGGTAAGCAAGCCTGCTTCCGCTTGTCTCTATCATTTTCGGAGACATCGCCACATCTTCCTGGTAGACAATATGCATCTCTTTTCCTTTCAGATCCAGATCTTTCGCTTTTTTCCCAAGCTCTTTTTTCATCTCTTTGTATGTCGATTCCGAGATGGCCACATTTTGTCCCTGGGGCCAGAGTACGGAAGTCAATGATTGTGCCGACTGCATCGATTCCGAAGCGTACCGTGCTGTGATCCTTACCATGGGGTATGATCTTCCGTTCGCGTGATGACGGGCTGCGATATCCTGGATTTCCTCCACATCCTGCTCATATCCCATACATACAATGTCATACGGGTAGAGCTTTTCCGGCGCCGGCGCGATGGCAGTCGCCAAAAATGAACTTCCCACTATCACAAAAACACAAAAATGGACAGCCGAAAAAATAAAGGTGTTCCAGCGGTTTCTCCGAAACCGGTAATAAATATTTTTATTTCTCAGCAGATTTTTCTGGTAGGCACCAGGCTTTTTTCTCTGCCTTCTCATATACAGAAGCATTCCTGCCGAGAGCAGCAAAAACATACTCAGCAAAATGGCAAGATAGCTGCCCGGATTGTCCGTCCATGCCCGTATCGCAAAGATTCCTCTTCCAGTATCGAAAAAAAGGAGCCCAAAGATTACGGATCCAAGTACCTTTTCCGGTATCGGCTCTGGTTTCTTCTCTGCGTAAAATACGGTCGAACTCCCCATATCCAGAATGTTTTCCTGGTTGAACATGGTGGCTAACAGCACGATCAGGAGAAAAGCCGCTGACCCAATCCCCAATATTTCCACGGAGAAAACTCCCGGCACCTGGATTCCCTTTGTCATATCCCGGAAACAGTACCGTATCAGCATGTAGAGTGCGGATCCCCCGACCATTCCGGCCACATACGCCACAAGCAGGCTCATGATGTACTCCGCCGCAAAAATCAGGTAGATTGTTCTTGTACGGATACCAAGCACGAGAAACGCTCTGTAATTTTCCTTCCGTGTCTTCGTGTAATTGGAAATAGTATAATACATCAATATGAGGCAGAGGAACATGATCATCCATCCGAATTCTGCTGCCATCGTCAAAAGGATTTTCCCTGTGGACATCCCTGTCCCGTACTTCAACGGCACAGATATCTGGCCCAGGCCGATGATCAGGACCAGATATATCCCACACATGATTCCTCCAAAAATCAGAAGACCTCCGCTTCGGAAATTGCTCCGGAAGTTTTCCCAGATAAGCCCTTTTAGTTCTTTTGGATATTTCCCCGGAAAGTAAAGCGCCTTTTTACGTCTGAGCTTCTCTTCCCTTTCCCGTTTCTGGATTTCTCTGTAAGAATCCATCTGCTCTTTCCACTCATCAAGAAACCGGAAGCCTATATATTCCAGAAGAGGAATCACACATATACACACAACTGTAAAGTATCCTGCTCTCTCTTGTTCCGGAAGGCTCTGTGCAGGGATCAGCGCTGTGTACATTGCAAGCATCGCCATAGCTCTTCCGGCGATGTTAAGCCATCGCTTTTCTTTGTCAAACAAAGCAAGAATTCCGCGGGCACAATACACGACACTCCCTAAAAGCATCAGTGCATGACAAAACATCAGCATCGGCCCGGCCGTCGACTCAAGCCAGAATCCATAGTAATCTCCCGATCCGATGGCCCTTGCAAATGCACCTAACGCAAAATAGCGTTCTCCGCCAATCGACGGAAGTTTCCAAAAGAGCGTGACGGCAGGTACAAGAAAACAACAGACAACCTGCCATATTTTTGCCGCCTTTTTCATGTCAAATTTCCCCTCCCTCAGAAAACATCCAACAATTTATCCACATTCTCTTCTTTCGTTGCCCAGGAAGTGCAAATCCGGATTACCATATGATTCTCATCCAGTCTCTTCTCATAGTTTACACCGAAGTTTTTTTCTATCTCCTGGAGCTTTTCATTGTCCACGATGACAAACTGCTGGTTTGTGATACTGTCGATGTAAAAGTGGTATCCTTTTTCCTTGAGACCGTTTTTGAGCTTCATTGCCAGACGGTCCGCATGTCTTCCCATTTCCACATAGAGATTCCCCTCAAAGAGGGTATCAAACTGTACTCCCAGCAGCCGCCCTTTTGCCAGCATACCGCCTTTCTGCTTGATCATGTAACGGAAATCTTCCTTGATTTCCCGCCTCTTTATGACTACGCATTCTCCAAAGAGCGCCCCTGATTTCGTCCCTCCGATGTAGAACACATCCGTAAGAGCTGCAATGTCTGCCAGTGTAACATCCATCCCTTCTGCCGCGAGACCGTATGCAAGCCTTGCACCGTCCAGGAAAAGATACATCCCGCACGCGTCACATACAGCCCTGAGATCTGTCAGTTCCTGCTTCGTGTACAGTGTCCCAAGTTCCGTCGGATGGGAAATGTAGACAAGTTTCGGCTGCACGATATGTTCGTGCGCTCCGTCCGCCCAATGCTCTTTCCACATTTCCTGCACCTGGGATGCCTTGATCTTTCCGTCTGTCCCTTCAAGAGCCAGCACCTTATGTCCTGTCGCCTCCACAGCCCCGGTCTCATGTACGTTGATATGTCCTGTCTGTACACAGACCGCCCCCTGATGCGGGCGCAGAGCTGCGGAGATAACTGTCATGTTCGCCTGCGTCCCTCCCACAAGGAAATGGACATCCGCATCCGGCGCCTGGCAGGCTTTTCGTACCTTCTCCCTGGCCGCCTCACAGTAGGGGTCTTCTCCATATCCCACCGTCTGCTCCATATTGGTCTGAAGGAGCCTTTCCATCACTTTCGGATGCGCTCCTTCCGCATAATCGTTATTAAACAAAATCATCCTCTCTTCCTCCCATCTCATCTTGACTTTTCTCTATAAAAACTCTGCGAACACGGATGCAGCGACAACAGTAAGAAGACCCGCCACAGCTATAGCCAGACTGCTCATGGCTCCTTCCACATCTCCCATCTCCATCGCCTTTGATGTGCCCATCGCGTGAGCGGATGTGCCAAGGGCAAGTCCTTTTGCCACCGGTTCCGTGATACGAAAAATCATATATACAAACTCGGCCGTAATTCCCCCTACGATTCCAGTAATGATGATAACCGCCACCGTAATCGTGACAATGCCGCCCATCTCCTCGGAAACTCCCATCCCGATAGCTGTCGTGATAGATTTCGGGAGAAGCGTGACATACTGCTCATGGGTCAGTCCAAACAGCTTTGACAACAGCAGAATACTGATCATACTGGCCATCACTCCGGCAATGATCCCGCTCATAACCGCGGCAAAATGTTTCTTCAAAAGAGACAGCTGCTCATAGAGCGGCACTGCCAGCGCCACTGTGGCAGGCGTGAGAAAATAACTGATATATTTCGCACTTTCATTATACTTCTCATATTCGATCCCCGCAACTGCCAGCACTCCAATAATGATCGTCGTTGCGATCAAAAGAGGATTTAGTATCGCCAGTTTAAACTTCCGTTTGACGATCAGTCCTGCTTCATAGGCAAGGAGGCTCAAAGCAGGTCCGAAAAACAGAGACCCTGAAATCAATTCTTTCATGTTTTTATTTCCTTCTCCTTCGCTTTCTTCTTATCATAGTCTGCGTTACCACACCTGTGGCTGCCATGACGATCACAGTCGTGGTAACTGTGATAACGGCCACCGGTCCGCAGATCGGCCGGAGCGCTCCCCACGCGGTCATCAGCCCGACCGCCGCCGGAATAAACATAACCGGCATAGTCTCGATCAGCACCGATGATGCATCTTTTACCTGATGCAGTTTCAGAATTCCTGTTTTTAACGCTGCCACCATGATCACAAGCCCGTATACGCTGGCCGGAATCGGCAGCGGAATGACCATCTTCAGTATTTCTCCCAAAAATGATATGAACAAAATGATCATCAGCTGTTTCAAAATTCTCATTTCTTCCTGTTCCTCTCATAATCTCTTATTAATATATAAATGACGTCGGCAGACTACCCGATAAGATATGCCACCAGCATATCTACCATCTTATCATAACTCTCCACCCCATCCTTCTGCCCGTTCGTCTTCAGATAGGCGTCGTTGATCTTATTTGACACTTCCTGGATCTTCCCTTCATAGCGGTCCCAGAATTCGTTTCCCGCCTGCAGATCCGCCTTTGCCCCATCTGGCAGCGCGGCGTAAAGCTGCTCGTATGTATCGGGATCATAATCCCAAAGCATGTTTGTCGCGTAAACCCACCCTGACAGCGCGGCACTGTACTGAAATCCCGGTATATCCGAGCTATCGCACGCAAGCCAGGCGATAAAGTTTGCCTCCTGCTCCTGCATAAACCCTTTCAGGTGTGAAAGCTCATGGCACATCGTAAATGGAATACTGTACTCCGTGATGGCATTGTTGTAATTTGCCTCCACAGTAAACGGTGAGTACACTCCTGTCAGTCCTTGCCACGAAAGGAAATCCGGAAATAACAGTCCTTTCGGCTCCGGATAATATCCTTTGAAATCTGGGTACGTCTCCCCAAGATGCTGCATGGCCCTTACCGCATTCTTCTTCTCAGATGTCTCGAAAATCATCCTGCCATCCTCATCCCTTGCAATGTCTGGCTCTGTCTTCTGCACTTCCTCCGTCAAAATCCGGCATACTTCTGCCAGCTCCTCCACTGTGTACTTTCTCGTCTGTATACCGCTTTTCTCGGAGAACGAAGCACTCCTATAATTGATCCCGCAGTTTACCACATAGAGAAAAAGAAGGAGTGAGACGATCCAGAGCAGTACTTTTGCCGTCTTCTTACTCCTCTGTCGTGTCCAGGCCCTGTGAAAAACCGATAAAACAATATAGATCAGTCCAAACACAAGAATCAGCACGAGCATATACAGACCGATCTCCGCCACCGATACCGGTATCATGCCAAAAAGCCTTCCCATAGCCCCTGATACAACCGGGTAAATATGCTCTGTATACCAGTTTGCAAATCCTTCCATATAGATCGATGCGGCCATAAGTAATACCGATATGCCAAGCAGACATATCGGTATCAGGAGGCTTTTATTCCATTTTCTTCCTTTTCTTCTCTTTCTGGTCTTCTTCGTCATCTGTATCTCCTTCCGAAAGAAAATATGCCCTCGTCCGGCAAATATCTTCTTCCACCTGCTGTCTTACTTCCTCCAATGAGGCGAATTTCTTCACGCCCCGGAGGAACAGATGGAACTCCACTTCCATCTCTTTTCCGTACAAATCCATATCCAACTCCGGTATATACGTCTCTACTGTAATGTGGGAGTCATCGTCCACGGAAGGCCTCGTCCCTACATTCGTCACTCCGATATAGCTTACCTGGTCTACTGTTGCTATAACTCCGTAGACTCCTTGCTTTGGAAGTCCCTGTTCAGATCCATAGTCCAGATTTGCAGTCGGCATTCCGACCTTCCTTCCATTCCCTTTTCCGTGAATGATTTTTCCTCTTAGTTTGTACAATCCTCTTCCTCCACTATCTTTCGCTAAGGAATATTATGACATTTTTTTCTTTTTCAATCAAGACCATCTTTCTTCCAATTCTATTTTACGATTGCCGGATCAAACGCTTGTCTCCACGTCTCCTCATTTCCGAACGCCTGCAGATTAACTTTTACCGTTCTGTCTGCAAACCGGATTTCGAAACAGTCATCCTCATCCAGATCCATCTCTTCTCCAGACCTTGTCAAGATCGTGTCCTCATCCACATACGTGTATCCCACATATGCATTTTTCTGCAGCGGTCTGTTAAGCGGATTGTCCCACTGTGCCTGGATATCTGCCTCGAATTCCTTATTATCGTAAAATGCACCGCTCAAATGCACCTTCTCATTTTTCGGTATGATCTTAAGAGTTACGACCTCTCCATTCTTTTCATACTCAAATGTCACATCCCCAGAATCTACAAGCCATGTTTTCTCAAAGTGATACATCCATCCGCCGAACACAAGAACACAAACTGCCGCCGTAATACCCACCGCTTTCCATATCCTTCTTTTCCACTTCCGAAATGGCCGGATCTCTTTTTTATTCCGGGCTACGATCTCCGGCGCAGTAATCTCACGCTTCATCTCCTCATAGTATGACCGGCACTCCGAACAGCTCTCCAGATGCTCCCGGATCAGTTCATTGCTGGCTTCGCTCGTCAGCCCATCGATATAACTTGGCAATAAATCTTTTATGATATCACACTTCATGATTCTTCCCTTCCTTTCACAAGTTTCTGCTTTGCACGATAAAATGTTACTCTGGCCCAGTTTTCCTGTTTTCCAAAAATCTCTCCAATTTCCCGGAATGAAAATTCCCCCGTGATCCGGAGCAGCACAACCTCTTTTGACGTCTCGTCGAGAAGATGCACTTTCCGGAACAGTTCCATTTTTTCTTCCCTTATGACGATCTCCCTCTCGACTCCTTCTGTCGGCTGTCCAACATCCTCATCAAGCGGAAGCGTTCCCTTCTTCTTCCTTTTCTCAATCTCCCGGTACCACAGGTGCTTTGCGATCTGACAGAGCCATGTGGAAACTTTGCACGTCCCGTCATACCGCCCGGATGACCGGATTGCCTGATAAAAAGTCTCCTGAGTAAGCTCCCTTGCCGTCTCCTCCTCATGGCAAAGTGTCATCAGGAATCGAAAAACTGTCTCGGCATGCTTCCGGTATACCTCATCCATATTCATCTCTTGCTCACCTCCTGTACCCATCTATCCGATTTCGCATTCTTTCGTTACAGATCTTTATAGAAATTTTTTAAATTTTTTATTTTGCAAAGGTGTCTCTTGGATCAAAATAAATAGATCTCTTTCTCAAGCACTTCCACCAGTATAAAACCTGCTGCCAGAAACGGCCCCAGCGGAAACGTGTTCTTTCCCCTTTTTCTGCCTTTTTTCCCTGCCATGAGAGCCAACGCATAGAAGGCGCTGAACATCAGACCATATATAAATCCATTCAGACACGCTCTCCATCCCATAAAGCACCCGGCGGCCGCTGCCAGCTTGATATCGCCTCCTCCAAACGCGCCATTTGTCCATACAGTGATCAAAAACAGCGGGAGGCTTACCGCAAATATTCCCGCCGCTGCGCCCACAATACCGTCCGGATCCATCAGACTCCGAGCCATGCCAAGGGTAAAAACCGCAGCCGCATATCGATCGGGAATCCTCTTCTCCTTCCAATCCTTCCACGACAAAAAAAGCAGGATCACAAAAAATCCGACTTTTAACAGAATATCACAAAACTCCATATCTTTCCTCATTTATACTTTTATTTACTTGAATATCATGACGTCAGTGTACTGGAACTCGTACTTCGAACGAAAACATGAAATGATGCAGACGGTTTCGAAAACCGATTGAAATTAAAATTGCCTGGTTCTTATTTTATATGCTCTTACACATAAAAACAAGACCAGGCAGTAAAATTGATGTAACTATATTGCTGCGATGCTCTTTTTCAATCTCCTCAATCCATCTTCCAACCGTGCTCTTGGACAGGCCAGATTCATTCTGAGGAATCCATCGCCGTTTCTGTATTCTCTTCCGTCGGAGACGTAAAGTCCGCTGTCTTCTCGGATGAATTGACACAATTGTGATAAATCTGTCTGAAGCTTCCGGCAATCCAGCCATAAAAGATAGGTAGCTTCTGCTTCTACTGGAGAGACATAAGGAATTTGCTCTTTTATAAACTCCTCCGCAAACTCTCGATTCTTCCAAAGATACGTTCTTAGTTCATCCAGCCATGCCCCTCCGTGGCCAAAAGCTGCTGCCGGTGCGATAGCCGCAAATACGTTTGGCTCTGCCACCTCATCGGTATTCAGTCCTCTGTTTACCCGGTGTCTTAGTACCGGATCCGGGATGATGACTGCCGCTGTCTGGATTCCCGCCAGATTAAAAGCTTTTGTCGGCGCCACGCAGGTAATGCTGATATCCCGGCAAGTCTCCGATACCGACGCAAACGGAGTATATTTCCGCCCTGGTTTTGTGATATCACAATGAATTTCATCGGACAATACAAGGACATGATATCTGCTGCACAATTCGCCGATCTTCCTGAGTTCTTCACTGCCCCAGATTTTTCCTACGGGGTTTTGCGGGTTGCATAAAATAAGCATAGAAGTCTGGGGATCAGCCAATTTCTCTTCCAGATCCGCAAAATCTATATCATATACTCCGCCTTTATACTGTAATCTGCTCTCCAGAACATTTCTTCCATTGTTCAAGATCGAGTTGAAGAAAATATTATAAACAGGTGTCATGACTACGATCTTCTCCCCTACAGTAGTCATTTTCCGAACAATGCTTGATATGGCCGGGACCACACCGGTACAAAAGAGGAGCCAGTCTTTTTGTAATTCAAATCCGTGACGCTCTTTCCACCAGTTCTGATAAGCCTGATACCATTCATCCGTGATCAATGTGTACCCGAACACTCCATGCTCTGCTCTTTTTATTATGGCTTCCGTGACTGCCGGTGCGGTCTGGAAATCCATATCCGCCACCCACATCGGAAGCTCTCCTTCCGGCACATCCCATTTCATACTCCCTGTGTTTCTTCGGTTTATTTCCCTGTCAAATATACTATCCATGATCTTTCTCTCCTCCCGTTATGCCATGCCAAATAACATCGCAGCCATCCCTTCTGCTATGCACACATATGCTCCAGCTCACGGCCAATTTCCGGACATATGATCTTTGTGTCCTGCGGGTTGATCTTATCTTTCTCCATAATGAGTTCCCCGATCGCTCCAGCCCGGATAACCCCGCTTGTCGGGTTCATCACACTGTCAACCTTTCCGCGGATATCCACATCCACCGTAGAATATTCAAATGCCAGAGTCGTGTTCAGCAACGTACAGTTTTTCATGACAAGGTTCTCGATGTAACACATTCCCTGAAGGCTTTCGATCGTACAGTTTACAAGTGTCAGATTTTTTGCATTCCATCCAAGATACTCTCCTGAAATAAAAGAATCATATACCGTCACATTTTCACTGTTCCAGAATGCGTCTTTTGACAGCATCTTTGCATTGTGGATTTCTACATTTTTTGCTCCGTCAAAAGAATAATTTCCCACCAGCTGAAAATCATTGATTTTCATGTTCTGGCTGTTCATGGCAAAGTAGTCTCCTTTTGCCATCACATGTTCCATCTCCACGCCATCACAGCTCCAAAGAGTTTCGGCCGCATTCGGAAGAGACACATTGCTAAGTGTAAGTTCATGGCACCTGCGGAAATTCTTTGGCGCTTCGATTACCGCATTTTTCACTGTCAGATGATCCGTATACCATACTCCCGCACGCGCCATCTCAAACCAGGTGCAGTCTTCTGCCACAATATTTTTGCTGTACCAGAGCGGATATTTCCACTTGAACATGCTGTTCTTCAGCTCTATGTCACTGCATTCTTTAAGGGGAGACTCTCCGTCTGCAAAAATGGTTTCGTTGATTCTTAAGTTGTTTTCATGGAACAGCGGGCGCTCCCCTGTTAAATATGCCTGATTGACTTCTTTCATTTCTTTCTTCATAGTATGACATCCTCCTATCCGTCCATATATGTGAAAACCTGTTTTTTCTTAATGGTCAGTTTCTTTGCAGTCCTGAACTGTCTTGATCACTTTCGCAGGCACTCCTGCCACCACTGTATCTGCCGGAACATCTTTTGTGACCACTGCCCCCGCCGCGATAACGGCGCCGTCGCCAATAGAAACGCCTTGTGTTATTGTTGCGTTGGAGCCTATCCACACATTTTTCCCAATGAAGATCGGTTTCGGGATCATATCCGCCCGGCATTCCGGACATAAATCATGGTTCAAGGTCGCCAGCACGACACTGTGTCCGATCATCGTCCCATCCCCGATATAGATTCCTCCCTGATCCTGGAAGTGACATCCGGAATTGATAAATACCTTCCTGCCTACGTGGATATTTTTTCCGCAGTCAGTATAAAATGGCGGAAACATTCCAAAAGTCTCATCTATTTCCCGCCCGGTAAGTTCTGAAAATATTTTCCTGATCTCGTGGGGCTCATGATACCCCTGATTCAGACGTGCGGTAAGTTTCATTGCCTCATTGGAAAGCCTGGTCATCTCTTTGTGTGTCTCTGAACCCGCCTTTACTTTTTCTTGCGTATTCATAGCTTTAATAAACTGTTCTGTATTCATTTTTATACCTGTCTTCCCATTTCATAAGCCTCTTTTACCGCCGCATGATCCTCCGCTGTTCCCGGTGCATCTACGCCCCCGGCAAACACAGTTCCTGCAAGCTCTGCCTTCTCATAACAGTCAATAAATCCCTGAAGCCCTTTCAGCGCGCCATCCATGGCATGGGTGTCATCCTCTGCGGCTGTTGCCAGAAGGTAGACTTTCCGGTACGCATAGTCCGCAGTAAAAAGCGGATTTGCCCGGTCGATCAGCGTTTTCATCTGGCCGCTCATCTCATAGTAATAAATTGGCGTTGCAAATACAAGTACATCTGCATGGGACATCTTTTCCAGAATCTCCTCGGCATCATCATGTATCACGCAGTTTCCTGTTTTCTGACATGCAAGACATCCACGGCAGAATGCAAGCGTTTTGTTTTTGAGACTTACCTTCTCCGCCTCATGTCCTGCACTTTGTGCGCCATCCAGAAAAGCATCTGCCAATATTTCAGAATTACTGTTGTTTCTTAAACTTGTAGAAATTACCAATACTCGTTTCTTCATTTTTTATCATCCCTTTTTTATTTTAGTTTAAAACCGCCGCACAAAAACAGCAAATACTTATATATGATAGAAATACATAGGTAAAACTTATGCGGTTTTCCATGGTTTAAATGACATTGCCCCCTGATTTTGACCGTCTTTTTCCTGTCTTGGACAACAAAATCGCCAAATAGTGCCCAAGGCACGCCCACATCCCCATCATAGCGATGTATTCTGCCAGAAATAATACAAGAGGCTGACTCATATCAAAAAACACAAACATATTCCGTAAGAACAGATACGAAGCAATATCCTGTTTTACAAATACATAAATTCCAAACACGCTTACCGACAGTGCCAGTATGCGCGCTGCATTGGTCCGAATCGCCGACGTCTTTTTGATTCCCGTCATTTTTCTCATCATTCCCATGATCATGCCCCAATGCAGGCCTATATGAATATTCATCAAAATAAATCCCCAGTAGGCAGACAGCATATGAAGCGTTCTGGCAAAGCCCATCCCTCCCGATATCGGCAGGAACGCAAATACAGTCCTTGACATCATGATTCCACTTATCATAGAACCGATCATGGATAAGAGCAGCAAAAAATCTACTGTCGTCTGTACGATCCTCACTCCCGTAATCCTGCCTTTTGTCAGATTCCTGTGCCAGTTCCAATTCAGCAGATGATGAAGGACAAAAAGCAGGAACATCGCTAAACCAAGCCATTCATGGACTTCCTCCCCTACCAGCATATAAGCCATCAGCAAAAGAAGCAGTACTGCCATAACAAGATCCACTGTCATTTTTATGAGCATTTTGGGCTTCATCGTCTCATTCCTCCGCTTTCTGTATTTTTTTCTATATTTTCAGTGTATCGATCTCATCCTGAAATGTCTAATACTTATATTGGATTTTAATAAATGCTCTTTAAGCATTTCTTTCTTGACCGTCTTTTCTTTCCCGTGCTACACTGAAAGAATCATGAGGAGGTATCAATATGGAGATTCGTGTACTAAAATATTTTCTGATGGTCGCGCGTGAGGAAAACATTACCCATGCCGCTGAACTGCTCCACATCACACAGCCTACTCTTTCCAGACAGCTGATCCAGCTTGAAGAGGAATTAGGCGTAAAACTGTTCCAGAGAAGCAAACACCGCATCATCCTTACCGAGGCCGGAATGCTTCTGCGCCGTCGTGCAGAAGAGATTGTTTCGCTGTCCGAAAAAACGGTGGAAGACATGCATCACAAGACAAGTCAGCTTACAGGCAAGATCTCTATTGGGAGCGGCGAACTCAAAAGCTCACAGTTTCTTGCGGAACTGATCACATCTTTTCATAAAGAACATCCCCAGGTACAGTTCGAAATTTACAGCGGAAATGCGGATAATATCAAAGAACGGATCGATCGAGGCCTCCTGGACATGGGGCTTCTGGTAGAGCCGGTAGACATTTTAAAATATAATTTTGTCCGAACACCGTTTAAAGAATGCTGGGGAGTCCTCGTAAACGAAGATTCTGATCTTGCTGAAAAGAAAGAAGTGACGGCCCAGGAACTGGTCCGCTTTCCCGTGATCATGACACAGCGTGAAATTGTAAGAAACGAGCTTTTAAACTGGTTTGGAGACTATTCCGAGCAGCTTCAGAATATCGCGTCTGGGAATCTTCTCTACAATCTCGCCGCTCTTGCCAGATGCCGCCTTGGCAGCGTCATTACCTTGGAGATGAACTGCTCCTATGACGGTCTGCGGTTTATTCCTTTTAATCCAAGACTTGAATCAGGAACGGTTCTTGTCTGGAAAAAGGCTCAGGTATTCTCCCGCGCCAGCAATGCATTCATTGACTATACCCGCCAGTATCTTTCAACTCTTCGCAATGATTGAGCAAAACAAAAATACCTTTCAGGCATTTATTGAAATTGAATATAAGCATTAGACATAGATTCATATACCGACTACAATAGAATTGTTCAAAAAAATACTCATTTTGTACGGTATCTCCTATATCGCCGAACAGAAAACCGGCATGCAGAGAGGAGGGAACAAATGACGATCGACGAGGCAAGCGAGCGTTACAACATACCTCTTGAAATTCTTCACGAGTATGAGCGCTGGGGACTGTGCGGAGCAGTCAAAAAAGTGATGGGTTCCTGGCAGTACGACGATACAGATTTGGAGCGCCTGAGTCTGATCATGACACTCCACGAGATCGGTTTTGAAATCTCAGAAATAGAGACATATATGAAATTACTGCTGGAGAATGAAAGCAGCAAAGATCAGCGCCTTCAGATGCTGGAGCTGAAACGGCAGAATCTTCTGGACGAGATCCATTTCCGCGAGAAACAACTGACCCATCTGGATTATCTCCGCTATAGTATTCGTAAAAACAAAAAAGAAAATCAGATTGTTTAAGGAGAGATTACTATGAAGATTCAGGACAAAGAAACATTCGACAAGGCAAACGTATTTGGTCTCGGGCAGGAAAATTCTGCTTTTGCCCAATATTTTATCGGGAACTCTTATTTAAATCCACTCACAAAGCCGGGAGAAAGCACCATTGCTCTGGCTAATGTCACATTTGAACCGGGATGCCGTAACAATTGGCATATCCATCACGCCAAAACAGGCGGTGGACAGATCCTCATCTGCACAGCCGGAAGCGGCTGGTATCAGGAAGAGGGAAAGCTCGCTGTAAGTCTGGAACCGGGAACTGTTATTGTAATTCCACCGGAAGTAAAACACTGGCATGGCGCGAAGGCTGACAGCTGGTTTTCTCACATCGCTTTCGAAGTTCCGGGCACAGAGACAAACAACGAATGGCTGGAAGAAGTAGATGACGAAGCTTATTCAAAATTGCAGTAAAAAATAATGATCATTAAAAGGGAGCACAGTCATATCATTATCCTTGACTGTGCTCCCTTTCCTCATTCATTTTGACTCTTTATTACACTGATGTCCTCTTACTCTGCCAGTGAAAGAGAAACCGTTACATCCCCTTCTCCAAGAATTGCCCGTAGCTCTTCTTCGTTAACGTCATTGATCTTTCCAAGACGTGTGAAATTCCATGAATTCGGAGCGTAATAAATGACAAAGGAATTCCCCTGATATAAGATCAAGTCCCCTGCTTCTGTCGTGATCTGTTCATCGTTGGTCGGGAGACTCTGTCCCAGACTTCCCACTTTCTCCATATTTTCATAGTCCTGCATATTAAGCGTTACCGGTCCGTCGGCCAACATCTCCTTCAGTGCCTGAGCAGAAGAATTGTCCTCCAGTGTTGCTGTCAAAGTTGCATCGCCGATCTGAAGATTGAGTGTATCTCCATCTTCCTGGGAATCCGCTTTGTATCCCAACTCCTGTACCCACCGTACGATCTCTTCCCTGGAAGATGCCGCATCCTCCTCATAGCAGTCAAAAATTTGATCTGAAATCTCGGCATCCGGCACCGTATCTGTTATGATCTCCACGCTGTCGGCAAGTCCTCCTGTTCCGTGAGAGCAAAATAAGTAAATCTGTTTTCCCGCAAAATCATTTTCCTCAAGGAAAGATAGCAATGCCATAGGGACCCCGTACCACCAGTTAGGATATCCCAGAAAAACTGTATCGTACTGATCCAGATTTTCTACATTTTCCACAAGTTCCGGTCTTTCATCCTCCGCCCGCTCATCGTTGGCACGTTCCAAACATTCATCCCAATCACTTGGGTACGGATCCGCCACACGGATAGAAAAAAGATCGCCTCCTGTCTCCTCCTGGACCCAGCCCGCCAGCTGCTGGACATTCCCAGGTGGGATCACACTTGGAGATGTCGTTGCATCCACATCCTCCTCAAGTATTGCATTGTCCGCCCATGAAAAATATGCAATGAGAACTTTCCTCTGTGTTTCTGCTGTATTTTGGCTTTCGTTTCCATTTTCTGTATCTTCCTGCATCTGAACAGGACGACTTTCATCCGTTGATTCTTCTGTTCGTCCACTGCAACCTGCCAAAGATACTATAAGCGCTGATGCAAGCAGTGTCGCCATCCATCGTTTCTTCATCATCTCTCCTCCTTCTCCTGATAATCTCTGCAGTTTGATAAATCAGACTGCTTCAGCTTCATTATTTGACTTTCATATTGTACCTTCATTATAAAAAACACCTTTTGAAATGTCTAATACCTCTGAAACATATCAAAAAATGCCTATTTAGTATTTTTATGATTCCCAAAACAGGGGCGCAGTCAATGTATCTGTATCACTGGCTTCGCCCCTGTCTGTATTGCCTTATTTGACTGATGACATATTGCATCAGAATCACAAAAAAACTCAGAAACTTTCGCTTCTGAGTTTAGAAGAGGCGCAGACCGGATTTGAACCGGATTCTTTCGTATTAATATAGTATTACCATTACTATACATATGCGAACACCCTTATAAATACGCAATTTCTTGATTTCATGCTACTACGTAAAGACAATCATTTATACTAAAAAACAAAGCTATGCAACACGAATTGCAACACGAAGATGATACAATATTTCCCCTCCGGAGTTACCGGAGGGGATCAACGTCTAACAAATCCTCTATATTACAGTTTAGGGCTTTCGAAAGCTTGTACAGCGTCTCTCCAGAGGCTTTGTTGATGTTCCTTTCTCCTTGCTCGTATTTTTGTATCATCCGTACATTAACGTTTGTTAGATTTGCGAGACCACATTGTGTGATACCTCTATTTGTTCTGATTTTTTTGAGCTTGTTTTCACTCATATTTTCTACCTCATTTGTTTTTATCTATCCAATATTTTACTTATTTTGTCTATCATTTCCGTAATTAATTATTTTCTTCTGCTACAACTTCCCAATCTGCCGGGCAAGAACCGTTTTCAGTTCCATCTGTCAAGAAATCTCCGTCTTTCATTTCTGCAATTCTTTCTGCGGAAATTCCTGTGATCTTCTCTACTTCTTCCGGTGTATTAACTACGATTTGATTGCTTTCTGGATTGATGATGTATAACATTTTGTTTTCCTCTCTTTCTCCCCGTATTTCCGATAGGTCAGATTTATTAATGATCCTTATTTCCAGAACGTATCATGAAAACTTTTAAAATCTTCGTCCGCTTTGTTCCTTGTGTAAGTTCTTTTTCTCTTATCTGTCTTGCGTCTCATAGGTAATCCGTGCATTTTTCTGTCGTTGTTTGTGTAACAAACTTTCGGATATTCCTTTCTCCAATCATCTAATACATTAAAATAACCTGTCATAGTGTCCTCACTTTCTCCCCGCTTTACCCGGCGGGGACGGGTAATGTACTTATTTTTTTAAAATTTCATTTTTTACTTTCATGCTAAGTTCGGTTGCACTGACCCTAAAAGCACTTGTAAGCATGGAATAGTATTCCCTACCGTGTAAGTTGTTTAAATTTTTCATTGCGTCGATAATGTCTCCGGCGTATGCTTCGGAAAAAAGCTTGTTATATTTGTTTAAAATCAGATCTCGGATAATATCCTGTTTTTCTTTTTCCGGGATCATTGCGATAAGGCTTTCCATTTCTTCATTAAATCTTTCTACAAGTTCCTCTGCCCATTTGATTTGCTTTTCAGTTCCTCTCATTTTGTTTTCCTCCGTCCTTTATCTTATGTCTATATTATACACCTGTAGGGGTATGATGTCTATTGACATAATAGACAAAAATTGGATGTGTTTTTCGGTTATTTTATATACCTATAGGGGTATAATAAGACAAAAAGAAAAGGGGTAGGAAATCCCGCCCCTCTGTCTTACGGCAGCTTATTGACCGGTTTCAGGTCGATAACCTGCTTCAACCTCATGTACCACGGCGCACTCGATGTCCAATTGTAAAACGGCATGTCATGTCCGTTATTGTCTTTGTAAATTTCCTGCAAAATCCTCATCTGATCCGAATTCGTAAGTGCTACAATCCGATTCCCGTCAAAGTAGTATACCGTTGCGTTACCGTCAACTTTAAACATACATTTCATTTCTGATTCTTCCTTTCTTTCTGATATGTCTTCTTTGATTTCTTTATTCAGGATCCCTTCTACAATCGCCTTGGCACATTTCTTCGCATTCCAGTGATCCGCATCGTCTTTATCATCCACAAAGCAGCACTCCACAAGAAGTGCCGGGGAGTTTGTATTTGCAAGCACGTAGAGATCTGTATCATATTTTGTTCCCCTGTTCCGGATACCAAGCTCCCTTGCGATATTGGCACAGATGCGGTCGGAAATCGCCTTCGTCCTTGTATCATAATTCCAGACTTCTGTCCCGCCGGTGCTCTTATCCCCTTTGTAGTCGTTTCGGCCGCTGTTGAGATGGATGGATATGTCAAGCGCCACGCTGTGCTGGTTGCATTTTGCAACAATCTTCTGCAAACATCCATCTTTTGTAGTATTGACTTCACAAGTACAATCATAAACCGTGTGTCCTTCGGCCCGGAGAAGCCGGATGACCTCGTCTTTCACGATCCGATCTTCAACGGATTCCTTCAGGATGCCCACGGCTCCGGAAGCCCCTTTCCCCTGTGGGCAATGCCCTGCATGTACGTTGTAGACTGCCATGATTACTCCTCCTTGTCTTTATTTTCCTGATTCACTACTTTATCCGCGACCTCCAGCCCTTTCACAAGGATTGTCGGCACATTGTATCCTGCTTCCACAAAATTCTCCAGAATGGATCGAATCTCATTGATAATCAAAGAAGCCAGGACGAACCAGCCAAGAAGAGTCGTCACGCCTAAATCAATTCCAATCGCCTTCCCAATCTCAATAAAAACAGCGGATGCTCCAAACGCAACCATGATCATCAGCCAGTATCCCAGCTTTTTCAAAACGCCTTTCCATCCGGCCATCGAGTTTTCTCTTCCTGCCATTCGGCTTTTCATCCAGCCAGTCATCCAATCTGCCACGTTGAGCAGCAAGAATGCCACAAAAAGAATCCAGTGTTCTCCTAAAACATAAGAAAGGATAGCCACAATTGTTCCTACCACTACATTGTATGCATCAATAAATGTTTCCGCAAAATTCATTTTTTTCATATCCTCACTTTCCTTTCCAGTATAGTAATCTATGCACAAAAATAAGACCGGTTCACGGTCTCGCTCTAATCTCCATATATGCCTTTTATCCCAAATGTAACTGATTGTGACTGATTTCCTCCGGTTCACTCCAGTCGGACACGTTTCCATCCTTATCCACCGACCGTACACTAACCGTTCCGCCAGCAATACATTTTGCCAAAAACTCGTCATCTTTGCCGTATCTCAAAAGGCCGGCAACCGTCTCCCTGTAAGTCTTGCTTGTACCATCTTTTTTGGTTACGACCACATCATAGTGGTCTGCACCCTCTACCTCAGTCCAACTTGCTCTCAAGTGATCAGGCAGAAAGCTGTATACGCCATTGTGGCGGTAGGATGCGTCTGTAATCTCCGGCGTTTCCAACTTCTGAGCGGTTTCTGGCTGCGTCTCCTGTGTACGGTGCGACCAGTTAAACCACTGCGCCCATGTACTACGCCACCCAAACCAGCTGTGTGGTCTGTCTGCTGCCTTTGTGGTAAGTGGAGTAGCTGCTACTAATACCACCGCCAATGCTGCGGCAATGATTCCTTTTCTCTTCTTTCTTTTCATAATGTTCCTCCTATTCTGCGTCTTCCCACGCCTGCGGGTATTCGTCCGGGCTGAAATTGGTGTCTTGCACACACTTCTGGATAGACCTGTCCGTCCATATCATGTATTCCCCGGACTTGTACATGTCATGTGCCCCGGTTGGAGCTTCCCACGGCAGAGCGTATTCCGCTTTCCGGCTATGCCAAGGCTTCCAACAAGTCGGTGTGTCTATCGTCCAGTCCTGCTGTACAGTGCCGTCATAAGACAAGATACACTCTTTCGGATATCCTGTTTCCGGGTGTGTGGCAATCTCTCCGACATCGTGTTGCTTATTTTGTACATAGGTCGGTATCAACGCCATGCACTGAATACCCAGCGTCTTGTCTTCGCTCTCTGCAATTTGTGCCAGTACCGCCTGCGTCTGGATTTCCTGTATAGCCGATGTTGGGTCTGGCTGGGCTGGTTTGATTTCCCAGGACTGTACAATTTTGTCTTCCTGCTCCTGCCATGTAGGCGCTGCCTGTTGTGTCTGCGTGGATACTGTAGGAGCTTCGGTTGTCTCCACATCTTTGTAGCCCTGTGACCGGAGAGTTTCATCCGGTGGGTTGAAGATTGTCCTACCGTCTACAATGATTTTTCTCGGAGCATATGAGAGGGCCCCGTTTTTCAATTTTGCTAAAATTTTAATACACCTCACTATAATTCTTCATATATCACTAAGTTGGTAAATTCAGCATATCCTGTTCCGTTTCCTAACATATTCCCAATAAGTACCACATACATATCTGATTCAGAGAATACATCAATCACATAATGTCCGGGATTTGTATATTTAATGGACGTGTGTTCAAAAAACCATTGGTTATTTGTAGGATACGCATTCAAAATAATATTCGAGCCAGACGGATTCTTTTGCATATTAGCATCCATTTCGATTCGATATTTTTTACCCGCCTTAAGAACAACGTTTTTTATTTTTGCATATATGTCTCTCTTATCTTCAAATTCCGTACGAACTCCTTCTGGAATATTAAAAAAATTCAACGGGTTTTCTAATTTTGATGTATTTAAGTTTGAAAAAATAATACAGTTCAGTTCCATCATCGCCCGTCTCCTCAGAAGTGACATAAAACCACCTCCAAGGCTTGACAGGTTATGTAAGTCAAATTACAATTCGCTCTGCTCTGCTCTGCTCTGCTCTGCTCTGCTCTGCTCTGCTCTGCTCTGCTCTGCTCTGCTCTGCTCTGCTCTGCTCTGCTCTGCTCTGCTCTGCTCTGCTCTGCTCTGCTCTCAGCATGCTATTTTCTCTCCTTTCTGGTGTCAACCCTTTTCATTAAATAATTTATTTATCTCTTCTTCGTACAATACCCTGTTATAAACAATAAAATTATAAAACGTACCTTTCCAAAATCTTCCCTTCATTCCACCTGAATCCTGATAACATCCAAGTAATAAGGTAGCTTTATTAGCATTTTCGTTAAATGCTGGGGCGTTGTTTACTGTTAGTTCTCTAATTTCTGATGCAGAAGTTTGTTTATCGTAAATATGTTTTACAAATTTATTTTCGCAAACAATACATCCTTGATAATATGTTTCGTCTCTAGTAACTACTCTTGTTGTCCAGTCCCCTCCATTATATTTTCCAGCATATGCTTTTTCATTTCCGCCTTGAAACGCTATTCCGGGCCAAGGATTTGCTTCATAAATGCAGTGGAACACCGGGATATTATTTCCGGTTTGCTCCGCACTATGAGAGATATCAGCCGCAAAATATATTGTCCAATCATCTGCCACATTAAACAATTTTATCCCCGTATCGATATAATCATCCACTCCATCAAATTCAGTTGGAACCGGAATCTTGTATAGAATATCAGTCTGCGTATCCTGTCTCATTATCATCCTACGTCTCACCGACAGCCACCCCCTTGATATAAGCCACGCCTTCCAAAATACTGACCTCGTATTTCATATTGGCTTCAATACTGTACGCATCAGACAGCACGTCATTCAGTGTGAGCGTTGTGGCTGTGGCTCCAGAAGTGAAGAAGAAATGGTACTCATTCGCAATATTGGAATTGCTCGGAGTCGCCAGTGTCACAGTGAGGCTCGCCATTTCCGGAAATATATACAGCTTATTTGGATCAAGGGTAACGGTTGTATCGGTGTTCTGCATTTCTTGACGAAGAATGTCTGCGGAACCGCCGGTACTTTCCGGATATGTTGGCACAAACAGTTGCCCTGTTTCTGGGTCTACCGCTACAGGTACGTCTTCATCTGTTTTTGATATCGCTTTTCCGCCTCCGAGCTGTGTGTTTGACATGATTGGGAGAGTATAGCCTCCGCCGCCAGCATCTTCTCCGGGATCGCCCTTTTCTCCTTTCGGGATCCCCAGATTAAGCACTGGATTCTCTGCCGTCCCGGTCATGCTTGCTGTTGCCTGCTGCCCGGGTTCAAGCGTCTGCACTGTTCCGATCTGGATGTTAGGTGTTGCTCCTTTTTCTCCCTTCGGTCCCTGAGGACCTTGCTCGCCAGTATCTCCTTTCGGTCCCTGCGCTCCGTCCTTCCCCGCAGGTCCGACGGGACCCTGCGGTCCGGTTTCGCCTGCTGGACCCTGCGGTCCGGTTTCTCCGGTATCTCCTTTGTCACCCTTTTCTCCTTTCAGGGCTGACAGCTGCACCAAATCTGTCCATGATTCGTCTCCCTTATACCGCCACTGGATTGCTGTCCCGTTGTTCTGTATTTCGATTTCACGCCCATCTTTTCCAGGTGTTCCTCCTCCACCGCCGCCGGCTTTCAGCTCGTCAATCGACGCCCAGATCTGTGCCAGCGCGTCGGGATTGCTCTCTGCGACCATCTGTGTGCTTTTCAGTCCGACAAGGCAAGTACAGTCTGTATTGATCGTTGTATTCCACCGATTCTTGTCCGGGTCTTCGGATTCGTCCCCTGGTTTAATCGCTCCAAAAGCAATCTGGATGCTGCCTTTATACTTTGTGACATTTTCTTCTAGTAACCACGAGAAAGTAATATCATCTCCGTCAATCTCCATGTCTCCAATATGGTATGCGTCCGGATCGCCGTTTGCATTTTGGTAATTGATAAAGAGCTGATATCCCTGAGATAAATCCTGATTGTCTCCTACAATCTTCGGACACCGGAAGTACAATCTTTCGACTCTTTTATCGTTCTCTACACCCAGCATCTGATATTCCGGAGGGATTGTAATCAATCTGGTCTCTGGATCGATCGTACAGTACGTGCCATCTTCCGAAATCGGTTCTTCCATTGTGGCAAGTAGTTCTTCTGCTGTCATGTTATCCCTCCTTATCAATCCTGTCTTATAAGTGTTTTATTGGTTTTGATCAAGAACCCCTGTTTCATCCCGGTGCATTGCACATAAAAACGACTATGCATCAATACCTCTGGAGGTATCTCACACATACCATGTCTCAGCATCACTGCATACTCCTTTCCGTTCGCCCAAAAGGAGGCCGCAATCTTGCAGCCATTCCACTCGGAGGAAAAATTAAACTGTGCGCTGAGATATCCAACACTGCCACGGACAAGGCCAGAAAAATCCCCATCTTTCTGCATCGTCTGGCCTTCGACTTTAAATTTCAGTATTCGTTTCATTCGTTTCTGCCTCCTGTGGATTTGTCGTCTTGGTATACAAGAGCGTCACATAACACGCCGTAAAATTGGCATTTGTTCCGGCCTGCACGATCAGCTGGGTCTTAGTAAGGATCCAGCTTACCTGCTCATTGATCAGTTTTGCGACGCGCGGAAACGGAGCGATCATGCCGTTGCTGGCCATTAAAAAGCTACCGGCCGGATCCACCCAGATCACATTTACGTTCTGGATTCCGTGATTGATGGTCTTGTCCGCTCCGGATATCGCTCCTACATTGATGGTTTTCTTGTACAGCCTGCTGCCGAACCACATTTTGTTAGTCATTTCTTCCTCTCCGGAATAACTGATAGCATCATTAAGATTGCTGATCTGCAGCTTGGTATCATCCGGCAAGTTGCCAAACACCCTACCCATATTTCGGCCATTGTAGTACAGCGTCTTGTTGATATCCACGCCGTCGGAATAGATATTCATGATTTCATCGCCATGACTATCAATGATGTGAAATGCATATGCAAGCGCAAGCTCCAGCGATGTGCGGGAGGATAATCCGCCAATGTGTGATCCCCTCAGGCTTCCGGCAAATGTCTCAACTTCGTTAGTATAGTCGTAAAAATCAATCTGGTTTTCTAGGATTTCTATTGCTTTCTTATCGTCCACCTTGTTTGTGATCTTTCCGGATATGACTTCCCCTAATACTGCTGTGATAGCTGATAACGTCTCCGCCTCGATGTTGCGGGCAGAAAAATAGTACATCTGCCACTCTGATCCATCCCATTGATAGATGGCGTTCTGCACGTATCCTCCGGATGTCCCGGTGTTGCGCCACAACATCCCCACAAATGGTTTTTCCGGCTCCGAATCCGAGCTGTATGTCCCAGGTATTTCTTTTGAGTTATATGTAACTGGCAATGTCATCTCCTGGTATTTCCCGGAAAATGCATCTGTATCCATATCATATTGCCTGTAAGCTGAGATTTTTACAAACTCCGCATCCTTGTTTGCGTTGGATGTTATAAGCGTTTTTAGGTTTGACGATGACGTCCATTCCCAAAATACAGCCCATTCTCCGTTTACATATTGCTCTGCCTGCGCATAGGCGGATATTTGCTCTCTTTCCTTTCCGCCTTCCTGGGAATAGAAAGTAAAGTCCACCCTGTCCGGCTCAAATCCATCTGCGGATCTTTTTAAGTTCGGCACGGTAGATTCAATAATGTAGGATACGCCGTCTGCCCCTGGAAGACCATCTTGCCCATCATTTCCAGGCTGCCCATCTGCACCCTTTATCTTGCTCCACGCGTAATCAGACGGATCATTACTGTCCGCCTGAATATAATCTGTATACTGTCCGATGTAGTCGCGATCGCTGTCCGTTGTCGAAAAATCCGTTCGTCCATCTGCACTATTGGCGTAAGCAATATGCAGGTAAGGCGTTTTTCCATCTGCCCCGTTTTTCCCAGGGATACCATCTTCCCCGTTTGCTCCGTCTGCACCTTTGATTTTGCTCCATCTGTAGTCATCTGGATTTTGACTATCAATGATGTTGTCGTCCACATACATTCCAATATAACTTCTATTGGAATCAGAAACCGAAAAATCTGTATGTCCATCTGTGCTGTTGGAATAAGCAATATGGGTATAGCTGCTCTTTCCATCCGCCCCCGGATTACCAGGCAAGCCTTGCTCGCCTTTTTCTCCTTGCAATCCTTGCAATCCTTGTGGGCCGCGTTCTCCTTGAATTTTTGACCAGGTATAATCCTCTGGTCTATTGCTGTCCATTTCTGTAAAGTCCGTATACTGTCCAAACCAACTTCCCGGATCTTCCCCGTTGTTTCCAGTAAAAGTAAATCCTCCATCATTAGAGTATTTTACATGTATATAAGATGTACGTCCGTCTTCCCCTGGTTTTCCAGGAGTCCCTTGTGGTCCCTGAATGCTTCCAACGTTTTCCCAATTTGACCCATTCCACACGTAGAGATCTCCCGAAACTATGTATGCATCCCCTAGATTGCCAGTAGGATGCTCCTGATTCAGCTCTTCTTCTGTTTCATAGCTTCCAAGGATCCTAACCGATGTTCCGTCTTCCCCGTCTTTTCCGTCCTCGCCCTTTTGGCTTACACTGTATGCCGTAGTCTTACTGCCATCGGAATAGGTAGTTTCCGTCCTGGTCCATAAAAATTTTCCGGCCGGCAGCTCCGGGATGTCTAAGGACCATTCCCCTGTCGGCGGCTCTGTGCCGGAATCTCCAACCTGGTAAGACACCACAGATCCCTTAACGGATACAATCTGATCTCTGATTTGCTCCATGATCTTGCTGATATCGTCGGCCGGATTGGCCGTCAAAATCTTATAATTGGCCAGTACACCCGTATCCTGTCCCTTGACAGAGTAGTGGTTCGTCACACTCTGGATCCGCGCAGATAAGTAGACCTTTTCCGCGAACCGGTTATCCGCAATCTGGATCGTGTCCCCGATATCTGCTCTGAGATCGTACAGGTTTGCTTCATAGGATACCTTCTTGTCACAACGGCTCTTTAATTCGGTAAGGCCGCGGTTAAACAACTCCTGTGCATTGTCGGTATCATACTCAAACGTGCCGTTGATATAGCCGTCAAACTCTCCCTGCCCTTCGTAGTTCCACGCCCTAAATCGGGACCATTTTTTTCGGGCCTCCCGGCTGTAAATTCGGACGTCTCCTTTCGGAGTAAAGAAATCCCCGTCATCATACTCGACGGTAGAGATATCCGTCCGGACTCCATCTACCTCTTTTCCGTAGCATCGTACACAGGTTATGAGATCCTCGATACTTCCTGACTTGCTCAGTGAGATCAGGTTAATCCCGTCCACAAAGCGCTGCTGCGTCTTGTCTTCTCCAAGTGTCTTATAGATGTTGATTTCCTGTTTTGTGACCTTGCCACCTTTCATCTCGATGGCAAACTCGCACTCCGCGTCAAAGGCATTACATACGTCCCCGATTCGGGTAAGCTGGCTGTCCGTGGTACCCTCATACTTTGTGGAACGCTGGTATCCGGCCACCTCATTGACGCCGATCTCCCAGCCAGAGTCCAGCAAAACCGGAGCCAGTGTATCAGCGATGGTCTTTGGATTGCCTGTGTAGTCCCACGGCACCGCCGTCTCATTGATAAGGTCAATCCCAATATCTTCGCAGTGGACATCCCAGGATTCATCCCCTTCCACGGCCATGATCGTATAGAGCCGGTCTTTTCCGTACTTGTCCCGGAAAGCGATATAATTCCCTTCCGTGATATACACCGCGTCCGGATGTCTCGGATCCACGGAAAAATCGTATGTTCCGATAGCGCAGTCGTTTGTGATCGCAATGGTCTGCCCGCCGCTGCTGTCATCAATAGGCAGGGACTTGATCAGATCTGTGGACGCGGTACACAGCACATGCATGTCCCGTCCGATGATATACCATATCATTTATATCCACCTCTCTCTGTATTTGATGGTAACATCCGGGATTTGGGCAAAGTCGGATGTTAAAATTCCAATCGTGTGCTGCCCTGGCGGCAGCATCAGTGTCTTGCTCCCCATATCTACCACATCAGTGTTGTACACGCCATTAATGTACAGCTTGCCAGTCTCTCCTTCCATCTCCAGCTCGTCTCCTGCAGAAAAGTAATTTGGAATATCCTCCCATTTATCTACATTGTGCCGGACAATATTGATCGCCCGGAAAAAGTTATTCCGCATTGCCACTCGCTCTCCGTATTGAGCTGCATACCATGTAATCTTGGCCAACTTTGCACCCGGAAGTTCTGCCTCGAAGCTCTTGTTGATGTCGGCATAAGAAAACCGCACCGTAATCGTGGCGCCGATCTTCTCTACTACAACACAAGGGCCATTGTCTCCACGGCCCGTAACGTAAAAATCATCTGTGTTTTTCACTGTCCACATGCGCTGCTGCCCAATATACACAGCCATATCAGAGCTGTTTTTGTTTGGATTATTATCCTCAAAAACTACAGACACAATAATATTGTCGTCCTCATCCGAAAAGGTCACGCTCTGATGCCCTACGCCCGCCTCCGGAGAGGAAGCGCCGTCTGCGTTAAAGTCAAATCGCCAGGTTGCGCGCCAATTGGTCGGCAACCCTCCAGACATGGATGCCAGATCCTTAGAGATAGATGCGCCGTGCCAACTGTCCCCGGCTGCATAAGTGGATACATAAGCATAACCCTCATTTTCAGATTCTTGGTTGTACTTGATGGTTCCGACCTGATCTCGTTTTGGAGTGACCGGAGGCGTAACGCCAACATTTTGCCGCCAGCCACGATCGACGTTAAAATGATCATCAAAAAGCTGTATGGACTCATCGTATGTTTCTCCGTCTACCTCTTCGGTATGTCCAATTTGATAGTAACGGTCTCCCAGTACAAGTGCAAAATAGCCGTTATCAGATTTCATAATGACATCAAAAGAGATGGGAACTGCTTCCGTCCCGTTATTTTCTACCGTAATTGTTTTTGATCCATTATTCTGAGCTGTAACTTCTGCGATAGAGTACGCCACTCCTTCTGGCACTAACCACTCGATTACTCCGCTTCCGTAGTACAAAACTTCTTCCATATCCAGAGATCCGGTCGGGATCGCATAGTATACTTTGGATGGCGTGCATCCAAAAACAAGGGGTTTTGGTTCATCCACATTCAGGATTTTCATAAGCGCATCATATTTTTCTTCGATAGATTCCCCGCTTATTTCAAATGGCATCGGAATTATTTTTGATTTATATGTAGTATACTGAAAAATGCTTCCTCGCCTATCTCCTCCAAGGTCAAGTAAAGTGGGTTCCCATTCTGCCCCCACTCTTGGAGTAAATCCGGATAGCACTTTGATATACGTGTTCAATTCTTGATCATTAAACTTTACAGACAGGCTCACTTCTTGATTCCTCTCTTTCTGCTGTTTAGTCGTTCCAGCCTCTCTTGCTCTTCCGTCATAGGCTTCGCCATCACTTTCGCGATTCTTTTCCCGTCAATGTTAAATGTTGCTACCACCGGTCTATTTGATGCTTTTGCCACTTTCAGGATAGCTTCTCTTAGACCGCTTATTTCGTCATCATATCGATATGTCCCGCCTCCTGCCAGCGCAAATGTTCCGGTTACTGGAGCCGCAGTGATTTTTACACTTGCGGTTTTCAGCGTCTGCACAGATCTTTTCATTTCGTTCGACATATCATCTGTTGGGACATTCTCGACAAACCCTACCCCAACACCTTGAGCAAGATATTTTCCAACCTCATCACGCATCAATTTGGATGGGGAATTGATACCAAAGAAAGAACAAATGGAATCTACTACACTGCTTGCAAATCCACCTATTTTATCGATGATCCATCCTGTCATATCGGAAATGCCGTTCCAAAGTCCCTGAACGATATTTTTCCCAATAGACAACATTTTTCCAGGTATTGATGAAATTGTATTCACAATCCCAGAGACGAGGCCAGAAGCTGCACTCTTTACTATGCCTATCCCACTTCGAAGTGCATTTCCTAAATCAGAAACAGCGCTTTTCCCTATATTCAGCAAAATAGATGGTAGATTCTGAATCGCTCCTTTTATCGCATTCAGAATATCCTTACCTTTTTGCTTTACAAAGTCTTTCATAGCGCCTATCCCATCGCCAAGACCTTTTATAATATTTCTACCGAGATTTACCCACTGGAACGCCATCAGTGTATCAACAATGGCTGAGATGATCTTCGGGATATTTGCAATAATTGTTGGTATTGCCTGTATAATTCCGGCAACCAACTGCCCGATCAGCTCGACGCCCTTCATTAGGATAGCTGGGAAATTGTCATTGATAATATTGGCAAACGTCGATATAATCTCAGGAACACGCGTTACAAGAATAGGAATTGCTGATACGATTCCTTCTGCTAGTTTACTGAGCAGCTCGAAGCCCTTCTGAACCATAATCGGAGCTGCTGCCGCCAACTGCTCGCCAATACCCTGTATAAAATCCAGGATTTTCGGCAATGCCTCCGGGATTGCCTGCGCAAATCCGGTTACAATATTGTTCAGCAATTCGTATCCCTGCTGCAACAGTCCTGGTGCTGCCGAACTTATCTGCGTATACAGCTCTTGTATCAGTTTAATAGCGAATAGACCAATCTGCGGCAAAACCTGAAGCATTCCCATCAAAAGAGACTGCAATATCTGACCGCCTGCCGTAACGATTTGCGGAATATTGGCATTAAGACTAGTCAAAATAGAAGTTATGATCTGTGACGCCATTGTAATCACGTTTGGGAGTCCCTGTGCAATGCCTGTCAAAAGGTTTGCTAGTACTTGACTTCCCGCCTGAATCAATCCGTCTACGCCCTGCGTCTGGAACGCCTTTGCCATCTGATTGATTGAGTCAATCGCAGCTGGAAGCAACGTATTTACCATGCTGTCTGATATTGGCTGCACCACTTCTCCAAGAAGCTGCTGGGCATTATCCTTTAACGTAGATATCATGCCGCTAACAGTCTGTGACTGTTTCTGCATGGACTGGTAATACTTTCCACCTTCAGAAGTAGCACGCTGCATAGAAGCTGTAATCTCATCAACAGACAGTGTTCCTTCGCTGATTCGGTCGTACAGAGATGCCATGGATTCTCCTGTTGATTCACTGATCTCCTGCAGTGGATTGAATCCCGCTTCAATCATCTGCTTGACATCTTCCAGCTGTACCTTTCCAGCAGAAGACATCTGCCCGTATGCCATAGCAATACGTGACATCTTATCAGCCGATCCCTGAGAAATGTCCCCCAGCATCATCATTTTATCCATAGCCTCATCCGCTGTGAGGCCATAGTTCATCAGTAGCTGGGTTGTATCAGCCAGTTCTGGGAGTTCAAATGGAGTTTCCGCTCCGACCTTTTTCAATCGGTCAATTACCTCGGCGGCCTTTTCTGCAGAACCAGTCATAACCTCGAATGAGGTCTGATATGTCTCTATCGATGCATTGTATTTTAAACCAGCAACTGCACCGGCTCCTAATGCAGCCGTAACCGTTCCGATTGCACCAGCCAAAACAGACAGTCCGCCTTTTGCTAAACTTCCGAGTTTCGTTATTCCGCTGTTAAAACCTTTTTCCGATATTTCTGTGTCAAATTTTAATGAGCCATCATAGCCCGCCATACTATCCACTTCCTTTCGTAGATAGCGCAGGCTCTTCGGCTCACTTTAAAGCGCTTTATATTCTGATTTCAATTTCTTTTTTACATGTACGGCATTTGATGTATAATCCTTTTGCCTTTGCAGTATTGTCATACACTACAATTTTTGTATGGCAATACGGGCAGTAGTACCATTTCCTCTCCAAAGGTGGTTTCTTCAGTTTTTCCAAGGCGCCACCTCCTTACGCAAATGCATTCCCGATCTCATAATCGGTCAACTCCTCGGCTGGAAGCTGAATAGATCGTTGAATTTTTGATATCCGTTTTCTTTCCTCTTTATCCTTGATATCGGATAAATTGATTCCGCGGTACATGATCCTCTGCTTGATCTCTGTGTCCTCCGATAGGCCGTCAAACAGCATCCGGAATTTCCACCAGTGCAGATAATTCACTGTCTCAAGATCGATATCATAATCCCTCAGGAATCCAGAAAGAATATAGGGATAATCAATCTCATAGGAAAATAGATTTTTCTTCCCTGCCCCTTCCTGCTCTTCTACCCCTTCTTCTTCCTCTTCACTATTCGGATCCCTTTCTTTTTCTTTCATGTCCATAGTGACGAAACCGGTTAAAGCATGAATAGCTTCCGAGTCAATAGAAATATCAGCAAGAAAGTATTCCTTAAGAATCATAATTCTTTGGGTGTCATTCAGTTCCTTGCATTTCAGCATATCCAAAAGCCGGATATACTCCCGGAAATCCGTAATAATATCAATCTCTTCGCCATGGACTTTTACTGAGTCCGGAAATGCCTCATAAAATAAGTTCATCAAATCACTTCTTTCCAGCCGCTCTCCGCTGCGCTCTGTTTGGCCTGAACTTATTCATCATTGCATTTTTTCTTTTATTGGATTCCATAACATTTTTCTGGCACTCCGCAATAAAAGAGGTATAACATTCTTCGCAATTCCGGACATTCATTTTTTCTCCTAAAAGTTTCTCTCCTGTGCCTGGGCCAAATATTTCATTAAAAAGCCTGTAAAACATTCCGCAATATTCTCGTGCAATCTCCGATTTTTTCCCTGTTTTCATCAGCTCGTTTTCTTTTACTTCCATATTGGCAAACGCATTTTCATATTTTTCGAGGAAATCAACATCATCCATATCGATTTCCAGCTCCACATCATTCCATTCCCAAAGGCTCATAGGCTCATCTCCTTTTCTTTTTAAGCTTCCGGAATTGCACCCTTTGTATAAGTTGCTGTCTTCCAGTTATCCTCCGAGGTAGCATATCCCTCCTCAATCTCAGACACAGATTTAAACGTGCCAGAATAGATCATCGCATCTGTTCCGTCTCCATCTGTATCAGGAATGACCGCATAAGTACGTTTTGTTGCCAGGCATCGATTCTGCTCATCCTCAGTAAAAAGTTCCACTCTCACAATATCTACATGAGCATCATCCCCCAGAAGCTCCTTATCGTGAATCTCGGACAACCTGTCATGAACTGGCGTGTTTGTATGCCTGTCATAAGCAAACTCAATAGACGGTGCATAACCAACCACATCCGAGCGTTCCGCATCCTCATCCACATACTGTCTGGAATACTCTTTTGGATTCTTGCTGCTTGTCATAGTCGTGAATCCTGTCATTCGTTCCAGCTTCGGAGTGCTGCCAGTTTTATCCGCATCCATGAAAGCTACTACCTGAGAACGTCTTACAATTTTCGGTTTTGTATCTGCCATGATTTATACCTCCTGTACATAAATCAAGCGGCATTCTATACGATATTTGGCATTGATTTCATTTATATCGTATAGATAGCCGCTGTTTAAAGTTTCCATCAAAACAGGGATCTTCCCATCGTCTAAATCCGGGAAATTCCCCATAAAGCTTTGTTCTTCCAGCCATTCATCAAAAGCCTGGAAGAACCCACTGTTTTCGATGTTGATCCGGGCATCCTGGTCATATTCCTCTTGGCTGGTAAATGCAAACTGGAATTGCTTCTTTGCTCCTCCGTCCGTGTATCGCTGTACAATCGGATCGCACGGAAGCGGATCAATGGAATATCCCATCTCTTCCCCGATGTAATCTACATTCACGCGCCCATCCTGAAGGAAAGGACATGTCAGGATAAATTTCCGGATACTGTCAATGAGATTTGACATACTTCGCTGCTCCTTTCAAAATCGAATCCTTGTGCCTGTTCTTCATTCTCTCGAACCAGTAGGATTTCTCTTTATGCTCGTAATACTGCCGGCGGGCATATGGCGCGATCTGGTTGATCTCTCCGCTACCGATCACAGTGCCGAGCGTAGCTGACTTGATCAGTGCTCCAGTCCGGCGCGGGGTCTCCGGGTTCATCCGGCGGATGCATTCAGAGTCAACAAACGCCTGGGCATTTTCAAATCCCTTTTCCATGCTCGGCTCAAATCCCGGATTCCATTCCAGCCTTGCTGTCACTTTTCCCCCTTTGGATGCCTGAGTATAGATTGTCCCTCTTGGAGTTTTTATCACAAATTTCTTTTTTGACTTTGCCATTACGCTCCCACCACCTTGATGTGCGGATTCCCGCCAAAAGTATTGTAGTTTACGGATGTGACACGGGTCTTCTCCAGGCCGCCAAGATCCTTTACTGTCTCCATTGCCACATCACAGTTTCCTTTTACGATATAATCATCCTTTTTCAAAGCAATGCTCGTGTCCGGAATTCGGATCGTAAAGACATCTGCCTGTTTCAATCCTTCTGTAGTGATAGACGCTTTCTCATTCTTATACCACCACGCTTCCGGGACATAGACCCGGTTCCAGGTATCAAGCCTGGATTCCGGATCATATTTTCGGTTATAGATCGTGATGTCAGTGTTCGTCAACATTCCGCATCAACTCCTGCATATAACAGTCCTGTATTTCCAAGATAAACCCGCGCCACATCGTAAAGCGTACTGCCAAGAGACTTTTCTGCATCGTATGACACGGAATATCCATCTGTATTCTCGGATACCTTCCCATTTCTCCGCTCATCTGCATACAGAATTTCTGTCATCTCACATACTGCGCATTTTGCCCTGTCACACCAGCTTTCTCCTTCCCAGTCATCAGAAAGGCGGTCAAAAGTATAGCTGTTCAACCGCTGTTCTGCTTTCTGCGAAATTCTCAGCCAGTCTTTTTCTAAAATCTTAGTTCCACCATAAATCTCTGTATAATACTCATATTCAACTTTCATATTTTGTCTCCTTATGAGCTTGCCATAATTCCTGCAGCTTTCAAAGCATCCAACAGAGCTTTAAATTCTGCCTTCGTTACTTGCTCTCCTGCCGCCTCCGGAACAACGGCAGATTGCTTAACTATTCCAGGCTTTGTGGTTGTTGCAGTTTCAGGAATACCATTATTAGCCGCCTCAACTCCAATCTCAAGATTATTCATCTTTTCTTTTGTAATTACATCATCGTCTTTCCGGTTAGTCTTTGAGTAAGCCATATCCACACCTCCTACTCTGCTTTTCCTATTTTTGCCTTACCGATTTTCCCGCTTCCAATCAAGGCCAAATCGTCAGCGGGAGTTATTCCCCCGCTACTGTATGTACATAGATGCCATCCTTCTTGTTGTCCTTGCACTCAGCGATACCTACTGTCCGGTATCCAAATTTCCATGCATCAGCATCCTGATTCTGTTCCGGTGTGATGATTTTAGATACTGTATGTTTCTGATACTGGATGGCAGCCTGCTTATCCACGATCAGGAAATTTATATCCAGGCCAGCAGAATTCTTAGCATATCCTCCGGCTCCGCTCGCTGCCAGATCGATCTTGTTGTAAAATCTTCCCTGCGGTACTTTGATGATTCCTGCGAATCCTTCAATGGCTTTTCTGGAAGATGTCGTATCCAGATCTTCGATCATTCCATACACTGTAGGATTAATAAACAGATAGCAGGTCGCAAGATTTGCTTCTGCATTTTCAATTTTTCCACGTGCTGCACGAAGCGCTGCCAACGCCGTCTTCCCATCAGATAAGTTTGCCTTCACTGTGGTCACACCGGAGATCTGTGCATAGGAAGCAAGTCTCCAAGCATCCAACTCCGGAACTACCTTTGTACGCAGGAACTCCCCAGACAAACGGCCAAAAGCAATACCTGCAGATTCAATGTTGTCCATTGCATCTACAGTAAACATACGACCTCTGTCGTAGGTACATTTCTTTGTTTCATATTCCAGGGTTACATCGCCCGCTACATATCCTGTCTGTTTATTGTAGTCTGCAAGTCCCTGCATTGAAATTTTCGGAATCAAAATTTCATTTGCGTTGGCTCCCTCCTGTACAAGTTCATTTGGGCCGTCCAGAACGGCCGTAAGTGACGCCAGTTTATACACTTCATCCAGAAGTGTAGAATACTGTTTTCTCAGTGCGATTGTATTTGCCATAATTCTTTATTCTCCTTTCTTTGCTGCCGGAAGACCCATCGCGGCTCTGATCGACGCCAGACTTCCCATGTCATTACCATTGCCGCCTTTATCGTTTGTCGGTCCAACAGGATTAAAGAACGGTTCATCTGCTCCAAAGAGATAAGAATCCGATTCTTTTGCTGCATCCAGTGCTTTCTTGATATCAGCACTCTGATCTTTCGACTCTTTCAATGTATCAAGATCCAGCAGTGCCATAACTGCCTTTTCGTTGCGCCCTCCCGCTGCTTTAATTGCTTCCTTCAATGTGTTCTGGAAGATACGGTCAGCTTCTTTTGCTGCGTATTCCGAATCCTTATCCTTCAGATCCTGCTGGAGCTTTGTGATCGTGGCCTGCATTTCTTCTGGCTTCATATCTTTGAGCTTATTCAGTTCTGCAGTCGCTGTATCAAGCTGAGATTTGTAATTGTCTCTTTCGCCTTCCACAGTTTTTACCTTTGCTTTTTCTGCCTCAATGTCTGCGCCATTCCAGCCCATGATCTTATCAACAGCTTCTTTTTCCAATCCAAGGTCTTCCAAATCTTTTCTTTTCATAGTTGCATTTCCTTCCTTTCATCTACGCTTTTTACGAGGTTGCTCCTCTGATTTCCAGTAAGTCCAGACTGTTTTACGCCTGATCTGCCGGCATAAAAATAAGACGCATAACCCTGCGCCTCAAGGGAGATGTTGGATCACCGCCTCTCTACTGATAACCGCTTGCCATCAAATGATATCGTGTCGCCGATTCTCGCAATCTGATCACCCACCTTCACTCCTTTCAATTTTTCTGCGCCATCAATCTGATGGTACACATATTTTATGCTGGTATAATTAATGCGGGCAACCAGCCAATCAGGAGCCAGCATGTCCGCATCCTCGGTTACAATATATTTTTCCATCTTTCTTTTACTCAAAAATGAGTATAAAAATACCGCTCACTCATACGAATGAACGGTACTAAACAACTGCTTTTAATGCCTTCTCATATTCGACCCTTAATTGCCTTTTGAATTCTTCGATCTCTTCCGGTGTCATCCCCGGCTCTGCTGATGCACAGATATCGGGAGTTTCATTTGCAAGAATCTCCGTTGCCCTTGGTTGCTCTTCGTGCATTGCGTCATAGTCATCCACCAATGTATCTTCCAGAATAATAGAAAATTCATAGATATCATCAGGAGTATTTTCCAAAAAATCTTTGATATAATTCATTGTTTTCTCAAACATTCTTCCATTCCTCCTTTGGATTTTTACGTCTTACAATAGAAATTATGTCGTCAGTTTCCTTATTTTTTACAACAACTAATTGCCTTTCTGGATCGAAGAAAACCAATTTCTTTTCTCCTTCTGAATAATTCGGCCGACCACGTAACATGTCAATAATGTCTTTCTCTTCTATCTCCGGGTATCCAGATTTATTCAATCTCGGCAGCCGGCTCAGTGCATGAACAGACATATATATGCTCTTATTTGCAAATCTGTCATATGCATCTTTTGACTTCTGTTTAAAGTCATCCAACCATGTCTTTTTATTAATCTCCGAATAAGTGTCAACCTTTTTCTTCAGAATATCGAACTCTTTAGGATTATTGTACTTCATTTGACGGAAATCCGCAAGGCTTCCAACGCTGTCTCCGATAATGCTCTTATACCTGTCATACTGATTGGAGTCTCTTGTGGCGTTCCTGATCATATCGGAAGAATACTTGGCATTTTGCTTTGGCGTGTTTGTCGCAATTCTTCCTCGCCTATCATAATAAATACGCTCACGTTCTTCTTTCAGTCCCATCTTACGGCTGAATCTTGAATACTCATTGAGCTGCCCTTGGTATTTTGCCCTGGCAAGCATTACATCATCCGGATCTGCATTACCGGCCTTCAGAAGCTGCACTTTCTCCCGCTGCGCCCGCATCGCCGTCTCCATCTGGCGCTGTCTCTGCTTTGCTTCATAGACCGTATACTGTTTCCCACGGAACTCTTTCGGAGTATTCTCTTCCCTGTTCTTTCTCTCCAACCATTCATCCGTCCAGTTTCTCTCGGATATGCCCGGTATAAAGGGATAGCGCTCATGATAACAGTTTGCACCTTCCAGTCCAGTCACGGTGCCTAAGCCGCAGACTGTCACAAGCTGCTCTTTGCTCCACACTCTCCCCTGCCAGACTGCGTGAGTCGGCCGGGCTCCCGCATGCCACGCCACTTCGTAATATTCTGTTCCAAGCTTCTCGGCATTCATGTCCGATATCTTTCCGGTTAGTTGGGTAATCCCCGTCATGACCGCTCTTCTGGCTGCCACATCTATCCGATTCGCTCTACCTGAAGCATAATCAATCTGCCGCAACCCACTGTTTGCCAGCTGGGACGCTACACGCCGGATCACACTGTTGTAATCAAATGCACCGGATACAATATCCATGCAGGCCGCATCCAGGTATTTCTGATAGACTGCTGCAAGAGGAGTAAGCACCGGTTTTCCGCCTCCATAGTCCAGATAAAAGCCAAGGCTCTGTGTAATATTCTGCAAATCTGCATCTGTCTGCTGAATCAGAGCGTTGGTAATCTGCTGCAGTTCTTCGTTTTCCTCATAAGGGATAAATTCCGCATTGATCTGCTCATAGATGTCTTTGTTCCGCACATATTCCCAGTCAATGACCTTATCATACAGTTCAAACATCTTCGGATATGAGGCATTCAGTGCTTCTTTCAGCATCTTCTCAATATCTTCGGAAGAATTTCCAAGAATCCGCAGTCGATTGATCTGCCAGTCAGCTGTACTGGTAATTTCTCCGGCCTTCTTGATCCGGCGCACGATGTCTTCCATGATCCTCATCTCAAGGTCAGAATAGTTCTTCTCGATCTGCCGGGAGAGCTTTTCTTTATATTCCTGGTTCATGGCATCACTCCATTATCTGATTCTGCTCCGGAAGGTTCTTCATCGCGGTTGTTTCATCCTCGTTGTACCACTTCATCCGGTATTCCAGATGGGACATCACGCCCATGCTGACATCCTGACGATCCTGCTGACGCTCCGTCTCCTCATCGGTAAGAATCGAGTCATTGAAGTTACACATAAATTCATAACCAGAAGTGTAAAGACCATTATAAAAGGCAAGCCCAGCAACAAAGTCTTCTAGACAGTCCTTCAATTTCGACTGTATAGCTCCAACACGGTTAAATTTACGCGCCTTTGATGTCTTTACCTCCGCAGCGGTCTTTTCCACTTGTTGGACATCTGACAGATCCCCATAGGCAAGCCCCACATTAAACTCGATCTCCCGAAGGTATTTTTCCAGTCCTCGATTATATGCTTCATCACGCATCTCCGGAGAATATTCTTTCAAAAGTTCAACGTCTTTCCCAGCATCAAGATTCAGTCCTCGATATAACCGGCGGTTCAGCTTTGGCATTCCCATGCATCTCGTCTTTTTATCCTGATTCAGTGCCCTGTTGTCCACATGGATGACACGTTCGCCAGACTCATATTCCCAGTCCAGCCTTGCCCCCTGAGTATCTGCTTTCTGAATCAGCTCACGTGCTGATTCAAACACGGATACCCCACAGGCAGATCCATCGATCCGGTTCTTGATCGGATTCCGGTAGTAACCAAAGTCCATCTGCTGCATTCCGGGATAAGTAACTGGTCCTGGATTGATCTCGGCCCATTCTTCTACTTCTTTCAAATTGCACAGCTGGCCAATATCAGACGGATCCTGTGAATGGTAGCATTTATTTGCGATTGTCAGATTCCCATTTACAAAATAATGCCGTTCAAACCTTGTATAATAATCATTTTCTCCAATCCTTTTGACTGTAAGAAACCCGATGTCAGTCGGTTTTCCATCGTCATCAAAGGAAATCGGAATAAATTTATCTGCTGTAATAAATTCTGACTTTTCCGAACCGATCGGCTTTAACACAAAGGATCCGAGTCCAAGTCCTTCCTGCAGGTTCTCATTCAAGCCGATAACCGCTTTCTGATACACCTTATCCAAGCGGTCTACACTGATGCTGGACTCCATTTCAATCAAGACCGCATCAGCAAACTCTCGGCAGATCCCGTCTTCAATCTTCAACGATTTGACATAATCGGTGGTCCAGTCCGCCTGTCCATTCATCATATTTTTCCAGTCGTTGATCGCATCGATCATTTTGTCGGAAAGTGTAATGTCTTTGCCGACAATATTCTTTAATGTCGTATATCCAAACATCCTCATTACTCCTCTCCAAAATCTTTTGAAACCATCAAACATCATCCACCTCCTGGATCAGATATTTCATGTCACGTTCAATCGTGTATTCAAAAGCGTCCAGACTATCGATGTCAGTGCTGCCATCGTCCAGACGCTCATCCTTCTCCTTTTCCTTGTCCCAGACTGCGTCCGTAAACGCTGCCTGGAGCGAACTACAGTCCTCTGTCATCCAGAAACGCCCTGCTCCCATCAATCGGGTAGTGCAGCGGATCCGGTCGTTGATTGCTCTCTTCTTTGCCGGCTTCACTGCGATCCATGGATAACGCTTTTCTACTGCATTCCGGATTGAATTCCCTAGAACCGTCTCCGCATTATCCCAGAAAACAGATTCCGCATTGCAATACTCCACATAATCTCCATGCTTTGTAAACACCGCATATTTCTCGATGACCTCTTCGATAAAATCGCAGAATAGCTTGTCCAGCATATTGCTGTCGATATCCTCTGATTCATCTTCGGCCTTAATCCGCCTAGATGCCAGCGCTATTACATCACGGTAATCGTCTGTATATCCACGGGCTACAAAAGCATGCCCGGATTTATTGCCGCCAAAATCAATGGCAAGTTCAATCGAAACAACGTCTTCTTTTCGGAACTGTTTTTTCTCAGTAGCCTGGTCGATCTGATCCACGATCTCACACCGGAACACCTCCGGATTATCAGCAAACCTCTTATAGATCGCTCCTTCGGCCCGCTTCCACAGCCCCAGAATCAGCCGATCGTAATAGATCGTTCCTTCGTATTCTTTGCACAGCTGTTTCACAAACTCCGGATCCAGATATGGATTGTCGAAAATGGTATACTGCTGTAGGTAAATATCCAGATCAGGATTATCCAGAAACTCTTTCAGCCAGTGGGTCGGATGCTCCGGGTTGCAGCTACCGTCAAAACAACTGTACGGCTTATCCAG
Organism: Sellimonas caecigallum; assembly: GCF_019754295.1. Taxonomy (GTDB): domain Bacteria; phylum Bacillota; class Clostridia; order Lachnospirales; family Lachnospiraceae; genus Sellimonas; species Sellimonas caecigallum. Next base: position 119,770 of record NZ_VIRV01000005.1, read on the forward strand.
TCGAGACTTGAGCATCTGGAACACTTCTTTGTTCCACTTCGCTATCTCATCTCCGTAACAGTATTTGATGGATGATCCCTGAATCTTTGCTACCTGACTGATCTTTTCGGCACCCAGGCAGTAGACTTCTTCTCCGCAGATATGCGATATATTCCGGTTGTTGATCGTTCCGATCAGTTTATCCGTGTACAGCTCGCGCATCGGCTGCAATACATTTCGCTCGATAGATTCTTTTGATACTCCAAGGATTACATTCAGTCCAGGCTTGCCCTTTACGGCACGGATCCGGAAGGGAATCATGTAAGCGGTATCCACAAAGGACTTCCCGGATCGAACGGCGCCGGACTTAATGTTCCAGCGGTGTGTGGCATTCAGGATATATTCATTCTGCTTGCTGCTTAACTGCATTGTCACGCATCTCCTTCAGTATGCTGTCCAGCTTATCCAACGCTTCATCCGTTTCATTCTCTCCGGTAACAGCCTGCTTCCTTGCTTTCTTAAGTTCCGTATCCGCCTCGCGGTTCCGGATATCCTCATCTGGCTTGTCGCTCTGTCCGGCATATTTCGCAATTGCTTCATACGCCTTCACATTACCGGCCAGTCCTTCCTTGATCATGGCCATATTTAAAGCCGATTCCAAAGTACACTCCACTCCGAGTGCCTCTAAAATCGGCTTCCATTCTTCACTATCTATTTCCGCGGTCAGCAACATGTTCAGCGTCTTCCGGAAGTCTGCTTTCCGGCGTCGTGCCGCTCCACTTGCTTTTCCTCCATTTCTTCCACGCTCTCTTGCTTCGCTCTTGGTTCGCACTGGTTTTAAGTTCTGTTCATTTGCCACGTCACCACCTTCAATTCTGGTGTTTTATTGTATAAGAAAAACGCCCCACACTTCCGTGCAGGACGCCTTTTGAAATATCATGAAAGGGAAAAGTTGTCCGAGCCATCCGGCTCGTAAGGGGAAATACTTTCACTTCTTTCAGCATATACTATAGCATTTTAAAAAGTAACATGTGTAACATTCGTAACAAACATTAACTTTCTTTCATAAATCTCTGAAATTCCATCTTCACACTGCCTGCCGTACACTTCCGCCCCATCCGTACCGCCACCTCTTCCCAGCTCAGGCCACTGAAGATCTTATACCGGATGATCCGCTGCATTCTCTTCGGTATCGTATTCAGCCAAGCTTCTACCTCCAGTTTCACAGCCTCGCAGTCCTGCTTGCGCTTTTCCAGGAGTTGCTCCTCCATACGCAGCTGTGTATCCTCACGGTATGTAAAGACCGTCCCCTGGATTTTGAAGTGCTGCTGGTTGTATGGAAATTCCGGATTGCTCCCCGCTACATTTGTCTGAATGATAGTTTCCCTTTTCTTTCGGAGCCGCTGGATGTCTTTCTCTGTCTCTTTAATAAGCTCGCATGCATCTATGTAGTCTTCAAGAATCTTCTTGTCCATCGGCATCCACTCCTATCTTGAATTTCTGCGCTATGTATTGCGCTACATCCATTGTCGGATACGGCCGGCGCTGGAAGCTCTTCCTGGCATCTTCCCGCACATCCGTCTCCAGGCAGTCATAATGTGCAAGGACGTCCTGCTTTTTCTCACGATCTGTTCGTTTGTGTCTCATTCAACCCCGCCTTTCTCGACAATCTCTGATATATTTTCATCGCCCTCAACACAATATTTTTCAAAAAGATAATTTTCCAATTCTTCAATTACTTTTTCCTTATCAAAGGCTGTCGGCATTTCCTCAATTTCCATACATACAGATACCGCTATATCGGTCGCAACTATTTCTTCCACGGTCTGTTCTCTTCCGCATGGGTCTTTTGGCATCCATTTTCCTATCCGTTTTATCAGTTCATCTGCATCAATTAGTCTCATTTTCCGCCCTCCTGTTCCATGCTTCTGCGGCTTCTTCTGGGGTATCAAAATATGGCGTTTCAACACCGCATGAACTGCATTGTATCCAGTCATTACTCTGTTTGAACTCTTCCCTGTATTGTTCTCCTAGTACAAATTCCGCCACCCCTCCACAAAACGGACACAGCTTTAATTTAATCTCACTCATCATTTATCACTCCATTTCATCTGAAACCCATTCTTTCGTCTTTCTGTCATAATGACTATTTGACCGGCACATATGACCCGTGCGATCCACGACAAGCGGACAGTCATTACAGTGTACATATCCGTCCTTGTCTCTTGCACTGTATTTTTTGCATATACCCTTTTCTTTTTGAGTCATTTCATGCTCCTTTCTGCTTGGTACGGCTCTGGAAGAGGACGCCAGGCGATTACTCTGCCGTTTGGTATTCCGTTGATCGTCTCAAATACAACATCCTCTTCATCTTCCAGCCACATCACATCCAGATATGTCAACGTAACATTTAAGTGTCTGTCGTATTTCTCCCACTGGACTAATACCGACTTTTTCTCTTCCGGCAGCCGTTCCTCCACCGGAATCCAGCCGTCATTCATGTGCTTGCGGATAATATCTTCCACAAATAGTTTTCCTTGCTGATAGGCTTCAAGACTCTTTCCATAACCGTATCGGTATACATCATCATTCGTCCCGGCTATGATTTTTAGTCGAGTTCCGATGTGCCTGTCAAATTCAGCATTTATCTCTTCCATAATCTTCTCTAATTCCTGCATGTTAGTCCTCCTACGTCAGTTCCTTAATCCTCGAATATACCACCGCAGATAATCTTTCCACGGCAAAGTTAAGCTGGCGCACAATCTCTTCGACAGCATTCGATACAGAAATTCTGTTTATATTCCCCTGCAGCATATCAAGAATCTGTCTCTTTTCATCGTTTGTGAATGGTCTGTCTAACAACTTTGCCATCGTCATTCCTCCCATCGAATCCTCTGGCCACAGTTTAAACAGAACTTATGGCTCTCAAAATCATCGCTCGCATATATCGAATTCCCACAGGATGGACATACAAAGAATCCGTAATTGTCTTCGATGTCAATAGGTGCTTTCGCTGTATCCCGCTCCTTCAGTTCCCGGATCTGCTCCGGAGTGAGACCGGTGTCCTCGTACTCCTGAAGTTCTTCCAGAAATTCCTTCAGCTCTTCATGCTCCTTACGGCAATCACAGTTATCCATTTTCTTTATAATCTCATCGCAATGCTCTATTGCTTCTTTAACTTCCATCTCCGCTCTCCTTTCGTTTGTTCTGGTTGTTTATCCTCCCTGATCTCAATATCCAGTTCTCTCAGTACATTGATTCCGGTGTCGCTTTCGATCTCCATGTTGAGAAGCTTAAAGTACTCTTCATCTTCCGTCACATACCCCAGCTGCTTTTTCAGGAATTCCACATACTCCTGGATCCTCTTTTTCCCGTACCCATGTTTTCTCATCATGAAATCCACGGAGATTAATGCCAGACAGGAAAAACACTTTAAATCTTCCTGTTGCTGCATCTTCTTGTATTCCGGATTTGTTGTTACTTCTTTTACCAGCTTTTCTACCTCGTGTCTTCTATGTGCTTTTTTTATCCAGTTCATATTCCCTCCTAAATTCGCTTTACGGCAAATTCAATCTTTCTCTGATTTTTTAAAATCCCTTATACTGTTAATAACTGGGATCCATGTTATAATTAAGTTCTGGCAGAAATTCAACATAAGCGGATTGCTCCTGTATTTTTTTACAATTTTTTGAACATCTGTGTTATACTTATTCATATCATGATTTAATGAAAAATCTTTATAAGCTTTCCAAATAGAGTTTTGTATATCTTGTATTTGTTCGTGCATATTTCCCTCCAATGGAAACCAAAGTTTCCGAAAATTAATTTTTGTTACCGATTTGCGGAAACGTGCAAAACCCTTGTATTTCCTTGGTTTGCGTGTAATTTTGAGTGAACGTTACCGCGTTACCACACATTTTCTTATATAGTAGAGTGTAAATGTGTGAACATTTTATATTTTTGTTTTTCCTATATAGGGCGAAAAATCAATGGTAACCGCGGAAACCGGTAACGACACTGTAAGAAAATCCTATTTAAACGGCAATTCTTCCTGTTCCTCTATCTTCTCAAATCCGTCTTTGTCTATATTTCCATTGAGCTTTATGTATACGCATCTTATAGGGCTTCCATTTACCTTTTTAACCTTATTAAGTCTTCCTCCCTGCGTCTGTATCAGACTGTTTTTATCCGCCCATGATAAAAACGACTTTTCCGAAAATCCACCCGATCGACACAGCTCTTTAAATGCTTGGTTGTAAATAATGGCATATCCATCTTCGATAACGCCCCATTTTTCACAATTGGATAATAGATCAAATCGTTGGCTGTTCATAGCAACTTTATCAAGGATAAACTGATAGCAGCGTTCATTATCAGAGAGCTCATTTCGGTCTATTAAAACACTTTTCGCATCATCCAATGAAATATACTGCCCGTCGTTAAAAATATGCTCTGTGGCAATTTTATCGGCTGTCAGGACAATAGAAAGCGATAAGCTTTGCTTCTGCATTTTGTCTGCATTAAACAGTTCCTTTTTAAACTCTGACTGTATTTCTCTGATGCGATCTATCCCAAGTTCCCTAATTACTTCCACAAACTTTTTTCCAGCGAATCCATAGTTCTTCTTTACCGTATCTGCCGTTTTTTGCGGATCATCGTACACTTTTTTACCACATTCGACTTCTAGGATTCTATTAATGGCACCACCTTGATTAACATAACTGCTTAAAGGTCGCTCGCCATTGCAGATCATGACATTTTTCCATCGGTTTTCCCGGTTGATGCCAAGATCTTTGTTGGATCGGCTTTTCCCTTTTCCAGAGCACAGATCATAAACAATTCCTTCAAAATTATCTCTGATCCTGGCCGATGTTTTACTTGTATCATCAAGAAACATTGGAAGATTATTCAACATATCGGCCTTTGCTTCCAATGCTACATCTGTGGTTTTAAAATCTCCTATATAGCTGCTTTCGTCCGGATTCGCCCACACAGATGCAGCAACCATCAGCGATACTGTTTTTCCACCTTCTGTTTCGCCCCACAAGTCCACAAAAAATGGGAGCCCTCCCAGCGGATGCACAAGTACACTTGCAAATGATGCAGCAAGTAAGAATTTAACCTCGATTCTTCCGCTTTTCCTCAAATCTTTCACGTGATCCAGCCATAATTTATAACTTCCACGTTCAGAAACACTCTCAAACGTCTGCCGAAACCTCGAATCTCCGTCAAATATAATATCCGTATCGTACGGGATGAATTCATTTTCTATCCACCCCAGCTTACTGGTTGAATATTGTACATCTATATAATCATCATTTCCGTTTTCCACATCTGCCAGATATTTCACTAACAGCTTTGCGTTCTCAGATGTAACTGCAATTCCTCTTCCGGACAGCGCTACGATTTTACTTGCCGATGTGATCATAATTTTAGGAACAACAATCTCATTCCATCTCCCATTTCTTTTGTACGCAAGCTTAATCTGTTCTTCTCCTGTTTCAAGATTCTTTAGCCGTTCTATTGGGAGAATTGGATGGTAACATGCTACTTCTTCAATTCCGCCTGATGTCTGTGCATAAATCCCTGCGTCATTCGCAATCCAACCACCACAAAACATGTTGTCATATTCTCCAGAGAAATTTGTGTAATTATCAAGGGAACAAACTGCTCTCGTCTCTTTTTCCTGTCGTTTCATTTCCCGATCTGCTTGATTATATCCTTTTAGCAGCTCATCAAAATCTGACTTAACTCCGAGCACCCTCGCTCTTCTTCCCAGCTGTACTTTGCGCTTGGACCGTTCAATAGGATCTTCGATTTCAAACAATTCGATAAAAACTTCATCATCCAAAATCGAATCAGCATCCAGTTCCTTCAACTCTTTCAAGTTACCACCTCTTCTCCGTTTAATATCTCATGTATGTATAATTGATATTGCAATGCATTATAGCAATCGCACCAAGTTTCCGAAAAAGGCTCTGAGCATCTTATATAATCCCGATAAATATCCATAAGCATACTGTTTAATTCTTTCTTTTTTCTAAGTTTTTCTTCAGCTTTTTTTCGCTCTTCTTGCTTCTTCTTTCTTCGATACACAGCCAACTTAGATTCAAACGTATTCTTTCCATATGTTCCGCCCAGACTTTCAAATGCTGTTTTAAAATCAACTTGATCCATAAGCTGCACAAAAGTAAAAATATCTCCAGATTTCCCGCACCCAAAGCAATAAAAACTGTCTTTGTAAATTTTTAAAGAAGCTCCGTGATCTCCTTTATGAAAAGGGCAGTGGATAAACCCTGCCCTATTTGGCTGAAACCCGTATTTTTCTACAATACATTGCATATTATATGTTTTTTTAATTTCTTCACTGGTCATTTTTCTCATTCAGGATTTCTAAGATTCTTTTTCCGGTATCTTTCTTGTCGCAAAATTCAAAGCGAACATTGTATCGATCGCGAATGGTGCATAAAGATTTGTAAAGCTGATCGCCATCTACTGCTTTAGCGGAAACTACATACTTTTTTCGTTTTCCGCTCTCCCATTTCCACCGCACTTCATGCTTTCTTGGATTTTTCCAGAAATACACATCCTCGATATTATTGATATCCGGACCATGTTCTATTAAAATCACAAGCCTGATTCCGGCCTGCATCGCTTTTACAAGTTCCTTTTTAAACCTTTCGTGCTGTTGACAAACGTTTCCGCATAATTCCTGTAAGTTTTGTTTTCTGTCAATAATCAGCCTGGGATTGTCTAAAGACATATAATCCCCAACCAATAACTTGCTGGAAAAATGATTTACACCCTGTTCATCGAATGTCTTAATAATCTTTCTGATTGCTCTCGCTTTCTCCCTGCTGTCAATCTGAATATCCATTTCATTCCACCTCCTTGTCTTCTGGTAGTCTTTTCACTACAAATCTCCATTTTCTCGCATCATTACCAATCTTCTGTATAAGCCTTGCCTCTGCAAGCATTGGTGTATCTTCGCATATTCCAAACTGAAATTTCTTTGCCGATGTATTATATATTCCGTATTTTGCTCCATTTTTACCATACATTCTTTCCTGGCGATTCATTTCATCCACCCCTAATTGAATGGTAATTCTTCATCAATTCCTTCCGGAATATTCATGAAGCCATCTCCCGCCGGTGTAGATCCTGGATGATACCCATTGATATGATTTTTGTACGCCTGAGTTTCGGACATGTCTGGAATCTGTGCATCCATCACTTTATCAATGGATACAAACCAACGAAGGACACGTTTTTCAATTTCTCGGCCATTGTAATAGTCCATCTGCGGACCAAATACACCACCAATCAACTTGCCCTTGAACTGTGCCTCAAAGTTATCTCCCCACTGCGTCTCGAATCCTTTATTAGAATGCTCCACGCAAGTGATAAACGTCTTAAATGATCTACTGCAGTTTCCTTCACTGTCTTCCGTAAGAATATATTGCGTTGCCTGATTTGGCCATTTTTTCTCAGGACGAATATCATCACGGAACATCTTTTCAAAATATCCATGCTGCTTATCATCCTTTGTAAAATCAAAAGATATTTTGATCATATCTTTTCCCATCTTTGACTTCATTTCTTTTACTTCTTTTATGATCATCTTGTGACCACCAAGTTCTACTGGAATAAATTCTCCCTGAGCCTGTGTTTTTTCGTAATTATTCGGTTTCTTCATGCTTAAAACTCCTCCAATGCCTTAATCACTTCTACAATATCGTTGTCGATCTCCATCTGTTCAAATGCCCCCATAGGACTTTTTGCTGTACTGTTGTTTGCCTGCGTCTCAAACTTATACTGTCCATCCACGCACTTACTCAGCAATACTGTCGTAAACTTCGATTCCAGGCAGATCTTGTCCAATTTTTTTCCGGAAGTTTTGATTCGTGTGAACATATACCCAGCCTCATCATGGTCCGTCTGCGTATGTGCCGTAAAAATAATTGTCAAATCATCTCTATATGTATATGCTTCGCAAACCAGATCCCAAACGCACGCTGCCAGATCAACCCACTTGTCGTACCCTTTTTCCTTGCTCCGGCGCATCTCATCGGCTACCATTAATCCATTGATGGTGTCAACAACTATCACTTTAATTCCCGGGCAGCCCTCTGCTATCCTTTTAATAAACTGCCTAACTATGTTCGCATCATCTGTTGCTTTGTAATTTTTGTTATCTGCATTGTATTGGCTTCTCCAACCTTTCCACGAAAGCCCTTTCATGTCAGCGTCAATATAATATGTACTCTTTGGATCCAAATTTCTCATTGATGTCGTCTTTCCAGATCCAGATTCTCCCATAATTGCAATTACTTTGCTCATCTATTACTCCTCCTTCAAAAACTCAAAATCACTCAACAGCTGCTCTTTAACTTGTTCCGCATTTTCCAGCCCCAACAGATCTTCGTTTTCTGGAACAGTAAAAATGATATCTCCAGCAATTGGCCATCCATGTTTCTCTGTTCCATAAAAATAACTTCCAAGCTGATTTAACGGTAATTTCTTCAGATGTCCTTCTTCGTCACACAGAAACATCATTGGTTGTCTGAAATAATCAAATAGTCTTTGCGTTTTTACTGTCTCAAACATCCCTCCGACTGCTTTCTGTATGTCTCTATAATCATCGAAATCTACATTAATAATTGATACAATATTATCTGTCGTTACTTTCACTGTTTTCATGCTTGTTCTCCTATCTAATCCTAAGACTTTCTGTCTGCGTCAAATGAGCCCATGAAACTTCGTTCTCTTTCAAAAAGTTTTTAATGGCCGTCTTGTCCAGTTTTGGATCCTGTGGAATAAGATACTGTTCTGGGATATCTTCCTTATGATCAATCACTACACTTGGCGGATTTTTTTGAATACCAAAATTAAATAAAGCTGTTTTGAATTTTTTCTTTCCGGTAAGCACCATGGAATTTTCCAAGTTCTTCTTGATACTGGAAATATTGTTTTTTATCAGATTCTTTTTCCTGATCAGTCTGTCTATCTCTTTATCGATCACATCAATATCGCCGTTTAATTCAGCGATTACTTTCGCATAACCATCTGCTTTTTCTTCAAACTCAAATTCAATTCCCTCCATTGTGTCTGAAATCATCTTTTGATCCATGGCTTCCTCCATTGCCATTTCCTTTAACTGTATAAGTTGCCCTGTTATTTCATATAATGTACCCATTTATTTTTCCTCCACTTTCTCAATCCCTAAAATTGCCAGAATTACATTTTCGTCAACAATTCTGGTTGTGTTCACATATCTTTCCACCGCTCGGATATAGTGGATTGCTTCTCCTGCTGGAATATCATCATTAAATTTATAATTCTTCATTTGACCTTTCCTTTCAAATTTCTTATAATAAAGTTGGTATTTTTTCTTGAGTGCATATATGGGATGGCCGTCCCTATGCACTCTTTTTCATTTCCTGCTGCCGGTTCCAAATCTTGATGTATCTGTGCTCCATACATTGGGCATATCGGTATGTAATCCATGACAATACCATGACCAAGAGTGCGATCACAGCCCTCGCCAGGATCATCCTCCCCGGCAGGTTGTCCGGTATGCTGGCCAGAAGGAAAAATCCGATCACACCGGACGTCATGCATCCTTCCCGTAGCCATCGGAGCTTTCTCAATCTTCTCCTCTGCATCTTTTCCACCTCCCTCTTGCCTGTCATCAGATCAGTATTTTTATTCGGTTTTCCTCAGATGCGTCCAATGCATCCAGAATTTTCCACAATTCACGCAATGTACAAGTATCCGGATTGTTGATTCTTTTGTTAAGCGTCGAATACGACATTCCTGTTGCTTTCGCAAGCTTTCTCTGGTCCGTATGCTGCTCCAGGATGCAGATCTTCAGAACCCTGGATGCACGGTCCTGACGTTCCTGCGTTTTGGTTAAAAGCACTTTTGGCATACTTCATGCCTCCTTTCCTTCCTGTGAATTTTTTGCTATAATCTTCCTATCAAATGATGAAAGGAATGATTGTTTTGAAATTAGATGCAACTATTACCATTTCAATAATTCTTGCTATATGCGCTCTATTCGCCCCGTCAATCACTGCGCTAATCAATAATCGCCACCAATACAAAATGCGAAAATTGGAATTGGAATACGATTTCAAAAGCCAACATTCAAGTATCACTTACAAAAATAAATACGATACATATAAAGCTTTTCTGGATAGCGCAGGCGATTATAGTTTGATGCACGACTATGCGGGAAATTACATAAAAATGCTTTCCTGCTCGCAAAATGCACTTCTACTATGCGACAGCGAAACAAAACCATTTTTACTAAAGTTCATCAAAGGTTTAGATGAAAATATGACATCTGATAGTCATGAATATAAGATTCTACTAAGTGGCATAGCCGAATCCTTCAATCGAGAGCTTTCTTCGCTATCCAGTGAATACAACAACTAAAGCGAACAAAAATACAATGAATAGTGCCCAGACAGGATAAACCTTGTCCTCGGGTGCTATTTTTTTCATAAGTCGTACCGCAAGCAATGCAACTGCCGCCATCCCCGCTATCAATAACACATTTAACATCTCTACACCACCTCTTTCTTGTCTGCCTCACTAAACTTCTTTTATTATGCATCCCCTCTGTTACGATAATTACCAGTTGATTTCCTTTTACGGAAATGCTATAGTAATTTTATCGAACAAATGTTTGGTTTATGATGCTTTAAAAAGTTCCTCAAGAGATGTTGCGGGAGAAACTATTCTTCTTATTTCAAGCACTTCGTTCCAAGTAAATGCGGTTACACCGTTAATCTTATTACGAAGGCTTCGCTCAGTGATTCCGATTTCTAATGCCAAATCACGAATACTAATATCGGCCTTAACCATTTCTCCCCGAAGCACTCTGTACATTGAACCACTCCTTTCTTTTTTCCGTTAACGGTTATTATGCTCGTATTATATATCCGTTAATTACTATTGTCAATACAAAATTAGAAAGTTTTTTCCGTCAACTATTAATTTGTAACTTTTAACGGAAATATATTTCTTGACTATATCCGTCAACGGTGCTATATTCATTTCATAAGGAGGAATAAATATGGGCCTGGAGAAAATAGAGGAATACAAGAGGCGTCTTGGAATGACAACAGCAGAGCTAGCGGAAAAATCCGGAGTTCCGAAGGGCACTTTGGATAAAATATTGTCCGGCGTCACAAAAGACCCAAAGCTTGAAACATTAAAGGCGATTGCTCGTGTTTTAGGATGCACATTAGATGATTTTGACGATGTACCTCGTAAAAAAACTATGGAGCCATCATATGAAGACGTAGAACAGCTTATTGCTCGTAATGGAAAAGAATTTTCAACTGAGCAGAAAATGAGATTAATCAAACTTTTGTCCGAAATAGATTAGCAGAGGACTGATTTATTTGGATTACAACAAAATAGTTACTGCAACCATTGAAGTATTCCGGAAATGTGATATCCATTCATTTCCGATCGACTGCGAGGCTTTACTCAAACATTACGGGTACCGGCTTTTTTCCTATAAGGAATTACGAGACCGGAACCCAGAATTGTATAGTCTGAGTCTGGGATACTCTGAAGATGCTTTCCGATCAGGCGCATCGAAGATCGTAGCATATAATTCCGATCGACCGCGCGGTCGTATTCGATTTTCGCTGATGCACGAACTGGGACACCATGTCTTAGGGCACACTGGATTATCCAATCAGAACGAAAAAGAAGCAAATGCTTTTGCCAGCCATATACTGGCACCTCGGATGGCGATACACTATTCCGGATGCAAAAACGCGAATGACGTGGCCAGATTGTTTGATATGTCTTTCGAGGCCGCTGACAACGCTTTTATAGATTACCGACGCTGGCATCGGAATGTGGTTATATATAAGATGTCCACAGTTGACAAAGCGATGTATGCCCACTTCTACAATAAAGAGCAGAAATGCTTTGTTTGGAGTATACATAGATGTGATTTTTGCGGAAGAATTTTATATAACTCATCGGAACCGCGCTGCACTATCTGCGTGCTGCCTTCTATTCCCAAAAAAACTCATATTTATTATCACGATTTTGACGAAAACGACAGAATATTGCAGCGTCAGCATTTGAAATGGTTGTATGATTTTTAATGGTATAATCGCTACGGCGTTTATATATTGATTGAGGTTGTAGAAAGAGAGGAAACAAAATGAAAAAGAAAATTGTAGCAATGATAATGGCCGGAGTGATGGCCTGTGGTTTGTGGGCTTGCGGAGGATCGGAAGAACCGAAAGAAGAAACAAAGACAGAGGCAACAGATCCTCAGGAAAAACAAGAGGAAGAAGAGAAACCTCAGTCTGGAAAAGTGGACAAAGTAAATGTTGATAACAGCGAAGGAACTCTGACATATACAAAGCACGAAATAACAACAGACTATGAAGGAAAGCCTGCTATCCTGGTTTATTTTGATTATACAAATAAGAAGGAAGAAAGCAGCTATGCTCAAATGACTTTTTATCCACAGGTATTCCAAAACGGTGTAGAATGCGAAATTGGAATGACTTTAAACGAAAATGAAGGAATCTCAAACTCTTCAAAAGAAATACAAAAAGGAACTACATTAAATGTTGCATTTTTATATGTCCTGCAAGATGCAGAAAATCCTGTTACGTTAAAGGTAACAGACCAGTCTTCAGAGCATATATTTGACGGATACTATCAAGAGCAGGAACTGAATGTGAAATAAACTAAAAAAACCGCCCCTGCACCAACAGGAGCGGCGATGATATACATCCGAAGATGTACATTTCCCGACACAACTATTGTATCATCTTCGGACAGCCTACGCAAGCAGAACTCTTGTTCTCTGCTGGCTGTTATTTTTATACACAAAAATAATCAAAGGAGATGATGTAATGCCTACAGCAAGAAAACTACCATCTGGATCATGGAGGTGTCAAGTATATAGTCACACAGAAGAAATATTAAAGCCTGATGGAAGTACCAAGAAAAAAAGAGTATATGAATCTTTTACTTGTGACATATCAGGGCCGAAGGGAAAAAGAATCGCAGAACAAATGGCGGCCGAATTTGCAGCTAGAAAAGAGGAAAAAAGGGGATATAAAGACGATCTTACATTTGGAGAAGCAACGGATCAATATATACAGAATCGTGAAGCTGTATTGTCTCCAAGAACAATTATGGATTATAAACGAATTCGAAAGAACGACCTAAAAATTCTGGAAGGAATAAATCTAAATAAGATTACCCAGGAAGACATTCAGAGAGCTATTAATTTAGAATCTAAGAAACACAGCCCAAAAACAGTAAGAAATACGCACGGTCTTATATCTGCCGTATTGCGTCAATATCGCCCTGATTTTGCACTTAATACTTCCATGCCAAAGAAAATACGTCCGGACATTTATATTCCTTCAGACGGCGATATAAAGCGTCTGATAAAGTATGTAGAAGGAACGGAAATGGAATTGCCTATCCTCCTGGCCGCTTTCGGGCCGATGCGGAGAGGGGAAATCTGTGCGCTTGATACCAAAAACATAGACGGAAATGTCGTGCATGTATGCTGCAATATGGTTTGCAATGAAGCAGGGGAATGGATCATAAGAGTTCCGAAAAGCTACGCCGGAGACAGATATATTGATTATCCAGAGTTTGTATCAGAAAAATGGAAGGGTAAAAAAGGGAAAATAACAACCATGACTCCGGATATAATCACAACCCGTTTCGCAAGGATATTAAAACGCGCAGATCTTCCGCACTTCCGATTTCACGACCTTAGACATTATTCTGCATCCATACAGCATGCTCTCGGAATACCGGATAGCTATATAATGGCAAGAGGAGGATGGGGGAATGACGGAGTGCTAAAAAATGTGTATAGACATGTAATGTCCGATCCAGAAAAGCGTATGAATCAGATCGCAAATCAGCACTTTTCGGAACTATGCAACACGAATTGCAACACAAAATAGAAAAAGCCCGTAAAAACGGGCTTTTTAAAGAGGCGCAGACCGGATTTGAACCGGTGGATACTGGTGTTGCAGACCATTGCCTTACCACTTGGCTACTGCGCCATATACTATATTATATTATCACATTTCCCGAAAAATGCAAGCATTTTTCGGGA
>NZ_VIRV01000050.1 GCF_019754295.1 Sellimonas caecigallum
AAATAGTCTGCAAATAAAAAGTCAAGCAGAAACAAGCAGAAATTAATGAACTTTGAAAATTTTATACAGGTTGAAAAAAGGGTATCATAACAAGACCACCGCAGTGTGCTGGTCTGAAGCAAAGTATGGGATTGAAATCAGCTTTCTTTGGATTCTTCCAGAGAAGCAAGGTATTCCCTTACCCGTCCGTAATAAATGCGGAGGAACTTATTGGCTCCGGCAGTCATATAGACATAATACGGCTTGCCTTCTGAGCGTTTTTTGTCCATGAAGGTATAGACCGGATCATCTATCGGAGAACGTTTGATCAATCCGTCCATGATCTGAAACAGAGTTTTGCGCAGGCTTGGAGAGCCTTTCTTTGAAGTGCGTACGCTTTTCTGGTTGTGTTTTCCTGAATCATTTTTACCAGGATCGACACCGGCAAAAGCGGTAAGCGCTTCTCTGTGAGTGAAACGGGTAACGTCTCCAATCTCAGCCATAAGCTGGGGTCCAAGGGATGTGCCGACACCGTTCATTGCCATAACGACCGGATATTCCGGGAGCGTGGCGGCGGTCTGATCCATTTTAAGGCGGAGAGCCTCCACTGTCTGGGAAGCGGTGTTCAGCATCGTGACAGCCTGGCGTATCAGCGCCTTTGTGCTGTCATCTTTCGGAAATACGGCGATCAGGTCAGAAGAGCTCTGATAGATCGTTTCCGCCTTTGAGGCACTGAAATTATAACCGTTGCGTTTGCACCACTTCCGGTAATGCTCTGTAAAGGATTGCAGAGACTTGCCGCGTACACAGTCCACATGCCAGTAGGTGTAGACGAAGTCCACCCATTTTTGGGAGCCATCACTGCGGGCAGGGCTGTCAAAGAAGTCATTGGCACCGGGATAGGTTTGATCCAGAAGGGAAATGAGGTTGTTTTTCATGGCAGTTTTCTGGTCCATATAAAAACCGAACTGCCGGTTCATGGTTTTGAGTTGATTGCGCGTTTTATCCATGCTTCCATATTGCTTTAGTTTTGCCCAGCGGTCAAGAGCATAACGGGCGATTTTTTTCGAATCCGCTTTATCTGTCTTTGGAGTACGCAGAGAGTCATCCCCGAAATCCCGGATCAGGATGGGATTGACAGCGCTGACAAAGATGCCTGCGTCAGAAAGCCAGTTGGCAACCGGTTCATAGTATCTGCCGGTATGCTCCATACAAACTTTGGTTTCGCCGTCAAGGCTTTTGATCTGCTCAATAAGAGCGTCGATAGCAGATTGGGTGTGGGGAATGTCACAGGGCGGCATAAGGACCACATCGCCGGGCCTGCGGATAGTGACAGTACTTTTTCCTTTGGAAACATCGATACCAACAGCGTTCATGATAAAAACTCCTCTCTTTGAAATGATTAGCAATGGTCAATACCAGATTTACTCATTGCCTATTCAATCTACTGGGGATTTCACACGAACGAGGGTTCAACCTGCGTAAAACGAATGCTGCGAATGAGGGCTGGTTGGCTGACTATTTTACGGACGTTAAGTCCTAGTAGAAGGTGGCCAGACCTATTGCCATACTCATTCTAACAGCTTAAGCAACAAGATGGGTAATTCCTTACTGGCTGTAAGGGGTATTAACCATAAATATATTGTAGTAG
>NZ_VIRV01000051.1 GCF_019754295.1 Sellimonas caecigallum
GTCAGGACTTTGCTGAGATCGGATGCGTAGATATAGAGGGTAAAGGAATCTCTCCGGATTCTGCAGGTCTTCTGGGTGTACCAGTACGGGACGCCGAAGCGCCGCCCTTCATAATGGACAAATCCATCGAAAGAAATTTTTCTTTCCGGGCAGAGATAGAAAGCAAGTGCCTGTGTTTTTGTTAATACGGAAGCAACAGCCATGCAGTCTTCCTGATGCTTTTCACAGGGGATACAGTCCACTGCTTTATGGTATATGCTGTTCTGGCGTTTGCACCATCCGATGGCTTCCAGATTTAATTCGGTAATCGTGCCAAAAACTCTGCCAGCAAGGAAGTTATCTTTTACGAAGCGGATCAGGCGCTCCACCTTCCCTTTGGTGAAAGGATGTCTTGGTTTACAGAGCTTCGTCTGGAAACCGATCGTTTCCATGAACACTTTATAATCTTTCTGCCAGATAGGATGTCCCTCTGGATCACGCCGGATCACGACACTTTTCATGTTGTCTGTCAGTATATAGTGCGGGATTCCCATATAAGTAAAAGCATGGATCATCCCTATAAAAAGATTTTCCTGTCTGGCATTGGGGAAGAATTCGATGTATCTTTCCCCGCAATGATGGCAGATCATAGCAAAACATGCGACCTTATAGGAAGCATCGGTATTTGTATCTACCTGGACAAAGCCCCAGTCCATCTGATAGGATTCCCCAGGGGAAGTTTGATATCTGCGTCCCCGGTTTCCCTGAGGGGCAACGAGCTGACGCTTGGGCGGAACAAGATCCCGGTGATCAGCGATATAAGTTTTTACGGTTGTTAACCCACCGGTATATCCAGCTTCCTGCAGCCGCTCAAAGCATACAGAAGAATTCGTGACGCCTTTTCGGAGCAGTCCGTCAATAATGCCGCTATATCCGGTCAGAACCGTAGCTGTTGCTTTTTGTCCTGTCCTCCCATGTGGCGTAACAATAAAGTTATTTTCTTTTAAGTGCCTTAGCCTGGATCTGCTGAGCCCGGTTCGGCGTTCCAGTTCTGCAAGATTAATTTTGGCAAGGTTGAAATTTTCGCCTTGTTCCTGCTTTATTTCGTTGATTGCTTGTGTTATGATTTTTTGTAAGTCATTACATGTAGCATCTTCGTGCATAAATCCTCCTTTTCTGATGCATTGGCTTATCATCAGTATAAGAGGATGAAGACCTGTATGTAATGGCTTTTTTAATTTGACTAGGATTGGCTATTTTAGCCTGACACTAGATGGTTATTTTAACCCGACGCTAATA
>NZ_VIRV01000052.1 GCF_019754295.1 Sellimonas caecigallum
GCTAGTGCAAGGTACATAATTCCGCTACTTTTTCAAAAAAAATAGCAGTTTTTGTATTTATGTTGTATTGTTGAGTTACCACACTTAACATTTGACATATACACAAGAACTGCTATGATTAGTTTAACATGGATTTTTAAACTCAACAACCTCATATCTTATCTTTTTCCAAGATCACCCCCTTGAAAGAACTTTCTCTCATTTATTAAATTACATTCTTTCAAGGAGGTTCCGTCATGGACTATTTAAATGTTTACCGGGAGATGATCTCCCTTCGTGGTCTTACTGACCACACTGTAAAATCTTATTCTACTTACATCCGTTCTTACCTGGATTACCTTCACACGCTTCTTCACAAACAGCCGGAAGACGTTTCCTGGGATGAACTCAGGGATTTTATCCGCTGGCTTCAGAAAGAGCGTGCCCTTTCTGACCGTACAATCAACCACTGTATCTCACAGCTCCGCTTCTTTACCATGTATGTCCTGCACAAACCTTGGGATCCAACCCAGCTTCCTATGCGGAAATTCGATTCCTTTCTTCCCTTTGTCCCCACTCAGAAGGAAGCGGAACTTTTTATCTCTACGCTTTCAGACCTGAAGCCCAAAGCTATGGTTGCTCTCATGTATTCTGCCGGTCTCAGGGTTGGGGAAGTCTGCAGTCTCCGTTACCGTGATATCCAACGGAAAAATATGCGGATCCATATCGCACATTCAAAAAACCGTTCAGACCGCTATGCCGTCCTTTCTCAAAAAGCGCTGGATATCCTCACTGACTACTGGTTTGCATACGGCCGTCCCTCCGGCTGGCTTTTTCCAAAACAGACGGATCCTTCCCGGCCTATTGATACTTTTTATATCACGCGGCATATGCGTGCCCACGAAGAGTCCCTCGGCTGGGAACACCGGCTTACCTGCCACTCTTTCCGTCATGCTTTCGGAACACACCTTTATGAAAACGGGACGGATCTTCTGACAATTAAAAATCTGATGGGGCACAAAT
>NZ_VIRV01000053.1 GCF_019754295.1 Sellimonas caecigallum
AAATCGGTATGAAAAGAAGTTTGATTTATGGGAAAGGAGCATAGCTCCTTCCAAGCTGCCGCATGGCTGCACAGCCGCATTCCGGACAGATGGACAGGTCAATGTTCCAGACCGCCTTGAGCAGTTCTGCCATGGACAGCCCGGCATAACGCTGCCGGAATCTCTGGCCGCCCTGGATCCGGAAGATTACTTTCAGGTTCCTGGATTTCATCCGGTTATTGAGAAATCCATAATAGCGGATCTTCTGGAAACTGGCAGGGAGCACATGCATCAGGAAGCGCCGGATAAACTCTCCATGGCTGAGAGTGACCTGCCGTTTTGGATTCCCGGGCTTCCTGCTACGTGCAGAGAAAGTAACCTCTGTTTCCGTAACGGAAAGGATCCGGTTGTTGGAGATGGCAATCCGGTGGGTATAGCGTCCCAGATATTCGATGGCGTTACCAAACCCGTTGAAGGTTTCTTTGATGTAAGGGCACCAGTCTTTCCTGTAAAGGTCGTTTTTAAAAGTTTTCCATTCCGGGGGATCCTGTAATGCTCGGCAGGAGGAAGAAAAGACGAGCTTTTCCTGTTGGTACAAGGCGTCCAGGAGGGAGAGATATTTCCCCTTGAACTTATCCCGGAGAACCCAGACGGGGATAAAAAACTTTGCGGAAGACTTCCGGATCCTGTGGTCAGGGGTAAGCCCTCCGCCGGAGATGATGCAGTGCATGTGGACATGGTAGTCCAGCTCCTGGTTCCAGGTGTGGAGTACCTGGATGATCCCGGGCTGTGCGCCAAGATATTTCTGGTCTGTACTCAGTTCCAGAAGGGTTTCGGCACAGCACTTATGGAGCAGTCCGTAAAGGAGCTTCTGATTACAGTAGATCAGGGGATTGAGTTCATGGGGGAGAGTAAACACCACGTGGAAGTAAGGGGAATCAATGACTTCCGCCCTGCGTTT
>NZ_VIRV01000054.1 GCF_019754295.1 Sellimonas caecigallum
GCTGCTGGCTGTGATCACTCAGGATTCCGAGAGATCATTGTGTTTATGATAAAGAGAACACGTCTATGTTCTTACAATATCCGAATTTAGGTTAGTTACGGCTAACTTACAGACAAAAATTATAAGGCATTACTGCCCCATAATTTTCATCCATCCCGCCGTATAAAAGGCGCGCATTTCTCTGACGTAGTTTTCGGCATCTTTGAGCGGCATTTCGTGGATGATCAATTCAAAAAAAGTATGAAACATTCCGGTAATTAGAATATGCTCCAGCGAAGGATCGATATGAGGAGAGGGCCTTCCAAGCTTCCTTAAAACCTCCTGATAGGCATGAGTCCCTTCCACTTCAATCTCCACCATTTCATCAATTAACCCGGCAAATTTTGTTCCTTCCGAACAGACAAGGATCAGTTTACATTCCTCTAAATGCTCATACGCATAATGGAGAATATCCTCCATACAAAGCCCCGAAATTTCACTCATGACTTCCGGCTGCCTGGCAGCCGGGAGTTCTGCAAACTCCTGCTGTGCCTTTATAAAACGGTTGCGAATATATTCATAATGCTCACCAACGATGGCTTCAAAAAGTTCTTCTTTACTTTTGTAATATCCGTAAAAGGCTCCGGTAGTCATTCCCACGGATTTCACAATATTCCGCAGAGAAGCGTCTTTATATCCTTTTTCTAAAAATTCCGCTTTCGCTGCCCGGTGGATATTTTCTAAAGTCGTTCCATTTCCGTTTATTTTGCACACCTCCTATATAACAGCGCTATATAACACTGTTATAATTTTAATCTCTGAAAAAGGTTTTGTCAATAGCAACAAGAAATAGTTGCATAAAAACTGTAATCCAAACATCATTCTGCACTTTATTACTGATAAAATTTTTAAATACTGGTTTTGATAACAGCTTTATTTTTTCTAAATA
>NZ_VIRV01000006.1 GCF_019754295.1 Sellimonas caecigallum
GCAATCCTGCGTATGAGTTTTTCTGTATCTTCCCATCCAAGGCATGGGTCTGTTATTGATTTTCCATACACGCGGTTTTCTGTAATTTGTTGATTTCCTTCTACCAGATAGCTTTCGATCATAACTCCTTTGATCAGTTTTTTCAGCTCCGGATTATATTTTCTGCTGTGGAGTACTTCGCTTGTGATCCGGATTTGTTCTTTGTACTGTTTGTTGGAGTTGGAGTGGTTTGCATCTACGATGACTGCCGGATTTTTGAGACCGGATGTCTGGTACATGGCGCTTAACCGATATAGATCTTCGTAGTGGTAGTTTGGTATGCAGGTGCCGTATTTATCGACTCCTCCCCGGAGGATTGCGTGTGCCAGGGGATTTCCTGTCGTTGTCACGTCCAGTGTCCGGTAGATGAACTGGTGTGCTGCCTGTGCCGCTTTTACGGAATTCAGCATGACAGCCAGGTCTCCGCTTGTTGGATTTTTCATTCCTACTGGAATATCCATGGCGCTTGCTGTCAGGCGGTGCTGCTGATTTTCTACAGAGCGGGCACCGATGGCTTCGTAGGAGAGAATGTCATCCAGATAACTTCTGTTTTCCGGGTAGAGCATTTCATCTGCACATGTCAGTCCGCTTACTTCGATAGCGTGGATGTGTAGCTTTCGGATGGCGATCAGTCCTTCCAGAAGGTTTGGCGCTTTATCTGGTTCCGGCTGGTGGAGCATCCCTTTATATCCTTCTCCTGTTGTTCGTGGTTTGTTTGTATAGATCCTCGGAATCAGAATTAATCTGTCTTTTACTTCCTCGTTGAGGACTGCCAGCTTTTCCACATATTCACATACCGCGTCTTCGTTATCCGCGGAGCATGGACCCACGATCACGAGAAATTTGTCTGAGTATCCGGTAAATACGTTGCGGATCTCTCCATCTCTTTCTTCTTTTCTTTTCTTCATCTCCTCGCTGAGCGGATATTCTTTCTTCAGCTCTTCCGGTTCCGGAAGTTTTGCCTGTATCATCATTGCCATAACTTTATCCTTTCTGTCTTCTTTTCTATGCTGCTGCATTCTTGTTTTTTCGGTTTTCCTTTTTCTGACAATCTTGTTTTGATCTTCTAGACATGAAGTTTGATCTTTGCCTCGTCTTCCGCCTCTTCCTTAAAATGTTCCAGCTGTTCCGGATCTACGGAGGGGAGATCATCCAGCGACTGGACGCTGAATCTCCTGAGGAATTCTTCTGTTGTTCCAAAAAGGAGCGGTCTTCCCGGTGCATCCAGTCTTCCAACTTCACAGACGAGATTGTATTCCACAAGTTTATTGACCGCATGGTCTGATTTCACTCCCCGAATCTTTTCAATCTCCAGCTTTGTCACAGGTTGTCTGTATGCGATGATGGACAATGTCTCAAGGAGTACATCCGAAAGAACCTGTTTCTTTGGCTGTTTTGCAATTCGGATGAGATACTCATATGTATCTGTCTTTGTACACATCTGATATGCTCCGTCAAGCTCAATGATCCGAACTCCTCTGTCCTCTTTTTCGTACTCCTTCTGCATTTCTCCCACCGTCTCCCGCACGGCGGTTTCTTCTGTCTCCAACGCCTTTGCCAGCCTGGAAATATCTACCGAATCTCCCATAGTAAAGAGGATCGCCTCAATGATCCCCGCCATTTTCTTTTTGTTCACTCTTTTCCTCCTCCGCTGTGGATGTGATCATGATTTCCCCGAACGTCTCCTCCTGCTCGGCACGCACACGTCCGGATTTCATCATCTCCAGCACAGCCAGAAATGTCACTATAACCTGTACTTTGGATGACTGTCTCATCAGGAGATCTCGAAATGAAAACCGTCTGTGAAGTTTTGTGTAAGCGGAAATGTAGTCCATCTTCTCCGGAAGTGTCACTTCCTCTTTTTCTATCTTCCCAAATTTGCTCCTTACCGGATCTATCTTTTCTGTCTGCCTGCGGATCACTTCCTGAAAGATCTGATTGAGCTTTGTCAGCGTCAGATCTCCGATCAGTTCATCCAAATCCACAGGAGGAGTGTACTCTGACACTTCTTTTGGAATATCCGGTTTCTTAAACATACTTCTGTCGCTCAAAAGCTCTCTGTCTTTTAGTTCAAGCGCCATATATTTATACAGTTTGTACTGGAGAAGCTGCTCTACCAGCTCCTGCCTTGGATCTTCCTCTTCCCCTTCTTCGTTTACTTCTTTTGGCAGAAGCATTCTGCATTTGATATCAAGAAGGGTTGCTGCCATCAGGAGGAATTCGCTCATGGTATTCAAGTCTTCTCTTTCCATTGCCTTGATATATTCCATATATTGGTTCGTGATCTCCACGATCGGGATATCATAGATATCGATCTTATTTTTGTCTATCAGATGCAAAAGCAGATCCAATGGCCCCTCAAACACCGGGAGCTTGACCGGTATTCCCATTTTCTTGCCTCCTGTCTGTTTCTGGTTTTCTGCTGCATCATGATGTTTCGCACACAATGCCGCTGTTTTTCATTATACATGATTTCTGCTCTCCGCACAACGTTGTCATAGTTATTCTGGACGCTGATTTTTCTTCTTTCCGGTTATTACTACTACCTCAGCCCGGTTAAACAGGCGAACAGTAAAAGAGTGTGTCCCCAGCCCTTTGCTGACAATGATATCGCTTTCCTTTTTCTTGTAATGGCCTCCTGAATATTTGGGAAACAATGTAAGCTGAGGGGAGATGACACCGCCAAGGAACGGAAGTCGCACAATTCCGCCGTGAAGATGTCCGCATAGGATCAAATCCGCCCCCCACTTTTCGTACTCCTCTGCGTAGAGAGGCTGATGTACAAGAAAAATACGGTATGGCTCTTCTTTTCCAAGACGATCCCTGGAGCTTTCCATCTTTTTTTGAAGTTCCTCCACATCTGCCCCTTCAAATTTCTTTTTTCCTTTCCACGGAAGACCTTTTCCGTAGTATCGAACGGGAATCTCTATCCCGGAAATCTCCGACTCCATACCTCCGATGGTAAGGAGGGCTGTCTCATTTTCCAGCATATGCACTCCGTGGGAAACCAGATGTGCACGGTAGTTCGCATAGGTATCCCCGTATCGTTCCATTCCTTCTTTCATTTGCTGTTCGTGATTCCCGTTTGCACAGTACACTGGGCAGATCTTCGTCATCGCTTCCATAAACCGCACTGCAGGAAAAATTTCTGCCTCTTTACCCCGAATCAGCATATCGCCGCCGACGAGGATCAGATCAGGCCTTTCTTTTCGAATCGCGTCTATAAGTTTCTGATTCTTTTCCCCGTATTCCTGGTTGTGCAGGTCACTCAGGAAAACGATTTTCCAGTCTTTCATCATTTCAGGAAATTTATCCGAACGTACCTCATATCTTGTGACACGAAATGTATGTGTCTCATACAGAATCCGAAGAAAAACAATACATACGAAAATCCCTGCCGCGGCCAAATAAACCGTCATCTTCCGGCTCCTTCCCCACGCGCCTTTCGGACTGCATCATACAGCTGGCGGATCGTATCAAATGCATAGTCCGGTTTCCAGATGCTTGTCCGCACTTCCTCCGGATCTGCCTCGCCCGTATAAACGACGGCAGTCTCAATGCCAGCCTCGATACCGCAGGCAATATCCGTATACAGGCGATCCCCTACCACAAGATATTCTTCCGGGCTTCCTTTGCACTGCTGCATACACAAATCTGCGATCAGGCGATTCGGCTTCCCGATGAAATACGGTTTCCTTCCCGCAGTCACTTCCAACATTCTGCAGATTGCTCCGCAGTCTGGTATGAATCCGAAAGAGGCCGGGCATCTGAGATCGGGATTCGTCCCAAGGAAATCTACCTCTTTTTGAAATAAAAGCCTGCATGCGTCTGTCATTTTATCATAGTTTAATGTGCTGTCAAATCCGACCAGGACGCAGTCCACATGATCCTCCGCCTTTTCTGTTACTAGAATACCTGCCTCTTTTAATTCTTTAATAAAGGAAGGTGTACCAAGTACAAAAATCTTTTTTCCCTCATAATATTTCTTCAGATAAAGACAGGCGGCGTAGGATGCCGTCATAAACTGGCTTTCCTCCGTCCGGATCCCCCAGTTTTTAAACTTCTCCACATAGTCTTTTCTGCTTTTTGTGGAGTTATTTGTAATATAAAAACATCTTCCGCCCGTCTCTTCTATCCATTCCAAAAATTCTTTTGTGCCGTCATATAATGTCGTGTCCACGGCCAACGTGCCGTCAATATCAAACAAAAAATATTTTTTTTCTCCTAGCATTCTTTTGGCTCCCTTCCACGACATTATATAATTTTTCTTAAGATTTTACAACGAAAAGCTGCCTAAAACCTCTTCTATGGCTCCTTTGAGTGTCAATGCGGGCACCGTTTCTTTTGCCACGACGGGCACCTCTCCGATCGTTTTCTCTCCAATCTTGTACACGACTGTCCCTATCTTCTCCCCTTTTTTGACCGGCGCAGTTTTCTTTTTGTCCATGTTGATTTCCTTTTTTACCTGGGAAAGGTCGTTTCCTTCGGTGTCCACATAGGAGAATCCTTCTTTCTGGATACCGACAGCCTCTTTCTTTTCTCCCTTCTCTACCGGAATCTTTTCCTGGAGCTTCGAGTAATCTGCATCCTCGTACTTTTGGCATTTGGAGAACCCATAATTCAAAAGTTTCTGAGCGTCTGCCATCCGAGTCTTGGAGTCCGGAGCTGCCATGATGACGGCAATCAAGTCGATATCATCTTTTCTTGCTGTGGCGCTCAGACAAAATTTGGCTTTCCCTGTAGATCCAGTCTTAAGTCCAGTGGCATAAGTGTACTGCCTGATCAGCTTGTTTGTGTTGGAAAGCCCAAATTCTTCCTCTCCTTTTTTCGTTTTATGTACGATCGTATCCATCCAGATTTTCGTGTAGTTGTAAATATCCGGATACTTCGTGATCAGTTCCCTCGACATCAGCGCGATATCCCGGGCTGTCGTGACATGGCCGTCTGTATCCAGACCGTTACAGTTTTTGAAAGATGTATTTTTCATCCCAAGTCCTTTTGCTCGTTCATTCATGTCATTTACAAACGCCTCCTCTGATCCTGCGATCCGTTCTGCCATGGCCACACAGGCATCGTTGGCGCTGGATACGACAATACATTTCAGGAGTGTGTCGACAGTCTGTTCTTCTCCTACTTCCAGAAATACCTGGGATCCTCCCATAGATGCGGCATACTCTGAGGTCGCTACCACGTCCTCCTTTTTTATCGTCCCTGCCTCCAGTGCATCGTAGATCAGCAAAAGTGTCATCACTTTTGTGACGCTTGCCGGCGGGCGTTTACTGTCCGCATCTTTTTCATAAATAACTTTCCCTGTGGACGCTTCCATGAGAATCGCCGACGGCGCTTCGATGGCCGGCCCTTCTTCTGCCTTTACCGGCACTACCCTGCATGAGAACAGCAAAGCGGCTGCCAGCACGGCTGCGATCAGTTTTTTCACGTAGTTTCCCCTGTCTATTTCCTTTATTATCATTTTACAGGACACTTGGGAAAATATTCCTTTTTCCAGGCAAAAGAAGATTACCCAGATGAGACGACACGAGCATACACTTTTATCCGAGGAGAGGAAAGCGAATCTCTATGGCAAACCAGCCATCATCAAGAAAAGCCTTGATCTGTCCGTTCATCCGAGTTGTAAATTCTTTGGCAATGGAAAGGCCAAGCCCGGCAGAACTTTTGCTTCTGGCTTGATCTGCTTTATAAAACCGTTCGAACACGCGGTCAGGATTGATATCTCCTGGTCTTTCCGTCTTGTTTCGAAACAGGCAGACTGCTTCCTGGCCGTCCCTGCGAAGTGCAATGCAGATCTGGCTTTGCCCGTGATCCAGCCCGTTTTTGATAATATTGCGGACGACCCGTTTAAGCCCCTGCTCATTTCCCAGCATCTTCATGGATGTTTCCTCTATCTGGATATCCGGCTCTATGCCTCTCTTTTCCCATTCATCGTAATAGGAAAAAATCGTCTCTTTGAGAATACGCTCAAAATAAAGTTCTTTGAGTTCAAGATTGTACGTCTCATTTTTCAGTCTTGTGTAAGTAAAGAGCTCCTCCAACATCTCTTTTAAACTGTCGATCCTCTCTTCGATAACAGAAAGATAACGTTGCCTGTCCTCCAGTTTCTCACTGTCTCTCAAAAGCTCAAAATATCCATTTAGGGAAGTAAGGGGAGTGCGGATATCATGGGACAGATTTGTGTAGATATCGGAAATCTCCTGCTCTTTTTTCAGATATTTTCTGCGTTCCTTCCTTTGGCGTTCGATCATCTCATTGAGGCAGTCGGCAAGTTCACGGATATCTCCTCCGTTTATCTGCTTTGTGATCATAAGATTGCTCTCATGTTCTTTCAAAAACGAAAGTTGGCGGCAGATATCTCTGATCTGCCGCTTGTAAATAATCAATATACATACTAAGATGATGACTGCTGCCGTAAGCAGCACAATAATTGCTCCCATTATCGTATATCCCTCTTTTGAAATACAAACATACTAAGTATGACAAAAACAATACCGTAAATGGCTGCTGACCATATGCCGCGCAAAGCCTCCTGCCCTGTCAGATGAATTCCGATACTTCCGATCTGTCCGGAGCTTTTTTCGTATATTGCTTATGTGGACATCGATCGCCTTCGTCTCTCCCATAAAAGGTTCCTGCCAGGCCGCCTCGAAGATTTCTTCTTTGCCAAATAACTTTCTTGGGCCATGTAAGAAAAAGCTCCAGAATCTGAAATTCCTGCCTTGTGATCCCGGTAAGGATGGTCCCATTTACGGATATCTGATGTTCCTCTTTGTCAAGTCTTAGGCCTTTGTGTTCCAGCACTGTTTTCTGCCCGACATTCCCGCTTTTTCTGAGCTGCACCTGGATCCTTGCAAGCACTTCCCGGATCTCAAAAGGCTTTAAAATATAGTCATCCGCGCCAGCAAGGAGCATATCGACCTTGCTGTCCAGCTCTTCTTTTGCCGTCAGGACGATGACCGGGACCTGTCCTTTTTGCCGGATCTCAAGAAGCACTTTTTCTCCCGGCATCCCTGGAAGCATGAGATCCAAAAGCACGAGATCAAACCCTCCTTTTTCCAGTACCAGATTCATCGTCTTCTATGATCAATATCGCTGCCATGCCGTCTCCTCCTCTTTCTCTTCTTCTGCTTTTCGCTTCTCCTGCTTCTTTGCGCGGTAAAGGGATGTGGAAAAGTCCAGACCATAAAGAATCAGAAACAGACTTCCGATGATTTTCCCCATGGACGTCGGAATGCTGCTTACGAGGAATATGACAAAATTCTGCAGGAACAAGAAAAGGAACACAGTATAGAATCCCCAGGCTATCGAGCTTTCCAGGCATATGATACCACGGTAATTGAACGGTTTTTCGTTGTAGTCCCACCAGACTTCGCCGAAGATACGGATCATCACGATGGCTGTAAAATACTCAAGCGTGGTAGCCACGATGGATCCCACAAAAAACAGGAGTACCGGGCAGTCTGCAAAAGGCCGCAGCATGAAAAAGACAGATAGAGCCCCCAACCCGTAGATTGGGCAGCACGGTCCTTTCGCAAATCCCCGGTTTGTCAGTTTCCGGTTGCAGATCGACATATAAATGGACTCCACGATCCATCCCATAATGCTGTACACCATAAACCACAGGACGATCTCATAAGAACTTTCTCCAAAGATCACTCCTTTATACCACATAACTTTTCCTCCCTTTATTATGAAAATGTGTCCCCTTTTGGCGGGAACACAAAAAGTATTTTTCAATTCATATTTTACAAACAAAAATAGGGTGTTGTACAACACCCTATTTATCTGCACATAATTAGTTATATTTACGTTTTCTAGCAGCCTCAGATTTTTTCTTACGTCTAACGCTTGGTTTTTCGTAATGTTCTCTTTTACGAATCTCCTGCTGGATTCCAGCTTTTGCGCAGTTGCGTTTGAATCTGCGTAAAGCGCTGTCTAGTGTTTCGTTTTCTTTTACGATTACATTTGACATTGTCTCACACCTAACCTCCCCTCCAGTCCTGTATTGTGCATCATACGACTGTTCGGGTATTTTATTGCACTACAAGTATTATAGCACACTTTGCTTAAACGTCAAGAAGTTTTTTGCGTTTTCTTTCACAAGTATCGATGAAAAGCAGGCAAAGCCTCTTGATCTGATCAGGAAAGCTGTTCTCCCAGTACTTCTTCTGCTTTCTTCAGAGCATCGTCCACTCCTGCCGGATTCTTGCCTCCAGCCTGAGCCATATTCGGGCGTCCGCCTCCGCCGCCTCCTACAAGGCCTGCGATGGCTTTAATAAGGTTTCCGGAGTGCGCGCCTTTTTTCACTGCTCCGTCCGTTGCGGTCGCCATGAGACTTACTTTTCCGTCTGCCACGGATGCAATAACTGCCACGCCTTCGCCCATCTTTTCTTTGAGCTGGTCTCCCAGTTCTCTCAGACCATTCATGTCGACGCCTTCTACTTTGAGCATAACTGCTTTCATACCGCCGATTTCTTTCATCTGATCCATGACATCTCCCATGGCGTCTTTGGCAAGTTTGCTCTTCAAGCTTTCAACTTCGCTTCGGAGTTCTTTGTTTTCCATCTGAAGATGCGCGATCTTTTCTTCCAGATGATCCGGAGTCGTCTTCAGCGCTTTTGCAGCCTCATGGAGTACATTTTCCAGGTCTGCATAGTAAGTCAACAGTCCTTTGCTTGTCAAGGCTTCGATCCTTCTCACTCCAGCTGCCACTCCTGTCTCAGAGATGATCTTGAAACAGCCGATGGAAGATGTATTGTCTACGTGAGTACCGCCGCAGAATTCAATGGAGAAATCCCCCATGCTGACCACACGCACGATATCGCCGTATTTTTCGCCAAACAGAGCCTGTGCGCCCGTCTTTTTCGCTTCCTCGATCGGGAGATTTTCTACTTTGACAGGGAGGGCATCTGCGATTGCCTTGTTGACGATCTCTTCTACCTCTTTTAATTCCTCCTGTGAGAGTGCGGAAAAATGAGTAAAGTCAAAACGAAGTCTGGAGGCATCCACATAGGATCCTGCCTGCTCTACGTGTGTCCCGAGAACCGTGCGGAGCGCTTTCTGAAGCAAGTGTGTGGCACTGTGGTTTCTTCCGGAAAGGAGACGATTTTCTTCTTCCACCTGAAGCTTTACGGTATCTCCTGTCTTTACCATTCCTTTTGTCACGCAGCCGATATGTGCGATCTTTCCGCCAAGCAGTTTTTTGACATCTTTTACTTCAAAGGCAAAGCTTCCGTCTTCAGAAACGATCGTACCTTTATCCGCGTTCTGTCCCCCGCTTGTAGCATAAAACGGTGTCTCTTCCACAAAGATCGTGCCTTCCACACCTTCTGTGAGCGCATCTGTGATCTCTGTCTCTGTCGTGAGAACCGTGACTTTGGAAGCGTGCGTCAAAGTGTCATAACCTACGAATGTACTTGTAACAGACGGGTCGATGGACTCATAGACTGTCACGTCGGCGCCCATGTAGTTTGTGACTCCCCGTGCTGCGCGGGCAGTCTCTCTTTGGACTTTCATAGCCGCCTGGAATCCTTCCTCATCAATGCCAAGTCCCTTCTCTTCCAGGATCTCTTTTGTCAGATCCAGAGGGAATCCGTACGTATCGTAGAGTTTGAATGCATTTTCGCCGGAAAGCGTCTTTTCGCCATTTTTTGCCATGTCTTTTTCCATATCCGCGAGAATGCCAAGCCCCTGATCGATCGTTTTGTTAAACTGATCTTCCTCTTTGCTGATGACATTGAGGATGAAATCTTTCTTCTCTTCCAGTTCCGGATATCCGTCTTTGGATCCTTCGATAACAGTCTCACAAAGTTCATTTAAGAATTTTCTTCCGATGTTCAGAAGTCTTCCATGACGACAAGCACGTCTGAGAAGACGGCGAAGCACGTAGCCTCTTCCTTCGTTGGACGGCATAATTCCGTCTGAGATCATGAATGTCACGGAACGGATATGGTCTGTGATAACACGGATGGAAACATCCTGATTCTCATCTTTTCCGTATTCCACGCCTGCAATGCGGCATACGTGGTCCCGGAGTGCCTTTATGGTATCTACATCAAAAATAGAGTCCACATCCTGCACAACAGAGGCCAGTCGTTCCAGTCCCATTCCGGTATCGATATTTTTCTGCTCCAGCTCACTGTAATTTCCGTGTCCGTCATTGTCAAACTGTGTAAAGACATTATTCCAGATTTCCATATAGCGGTCGCACTCGCATCCTACCGTACAGTCCGGGCGTCCGCATCCATATTTTTCTCCACGGTCATAGTAAATCTCAGAACAAGGTCCGCAAGGTCCGGATCCATGTTCCCAGAAGTTGTCTTCTTTTCCGAATTTGTAGATCCTCTCTGCCGGAATCCCCATCTCCTTGTTCCAGATGTCAAACGCCTCCTGGTCGTCAACATATACAGACGGATAGAGACGTTCCGGATCCAGCCCTACGACTTCTGTGAGGAATTCCCAGGACCAGCGGATGGCTTCTTTCTTAAAGTAATCCCCAAAGGAAAAGTTTCCGAGCATCTCGAAAAACGTACCGTGACGCGCAGTCTTCCCTACATTTTCGATGTCCCCGGTACGGATGCATTTCTGACATGTAGCCATCCTGCGTCTCGGCGGGATCTCCTGTCCGGTAAAATACGGTTTTAACGGTGCCATACCAGAGTTGATAAGAAGAAGACTCTTATCGTTGTGCGGTACAAGCGAAAAACTCTTTTTTACGAGATGTCCTTTGCTTTCAAAAAAATCCAGGAACATCTTTCTCAATTCGTTCACTCCATAAGTCTGCATGACTTTATCTGCCTCCTGATCGTATATTTAATTTAATTCTATTTCTTCCAGCTCTTTTGGCGGAAGCTGTTTTGTGGAATGATTTACAAAATCATCCAGTGCTTTCTTTGCCTTTGCAACCTGGATATTCGTCCCTGCACCGGCGATGCATCCTCCCGGGCATCCCATCCCTTCGATGAGACATCCGTTCATTTTTCCCGCTTTGGCAAGAGCCAGTATCTTTTTACATTCTGCAAGCCCTTCCGCGTGTTCGATGTTGACTTCCACATCCGGGTAGTATTCGTTGATACATTTCTCGATGGCTTTGGCCACTCCTCCGGCCGCCGCATATCCTCTTCCTGCCCCTGTTGCATTATGGAAAGAGGATTCCGCCTCATATGTAGTGAGATCGATCCCTTTTGCGTCAAAAATGGCCTGAAGCTCTTCAAACGTGATGACAAAGTCCACATCACTTCGTACAGTCCTTCTGGACGCCTCCAGCTTCTTGGACGCACATGGCCCAATGAAGACAACTCGTGCTTCCGGATGTTCCTGCTTAATCGTGCGGGCTGTCGCCACCATCGGAGTAAGCTCCTGGGATACCTCATCGATCAGATCCGGAAAATACTTTTTCGCCAGCATGGACCAGGACGGACAGCAGGATGTAAGAAGGAACGGCAGTTCCCCTGTCACAACCTTTTCCACATAGTGATGTGCTTCGGCGATAGCGCCGATGTCGGCCCCAAGTGCCACTTCGTACACCGCGGAAAATCCAAGCTCATGGAGGGCGGCCTTAATATTTCGCGGCGTGATTCCAGGCCCGAACTGTCCTACAAATGCCGGCGCCACCTCAGCGATGATCTCCTTTCCCTCCTTCAATGCCTGTATCAGCTGGAAAATCTGAGATTTGTCGGAGATCGCCCCGAACGGGCAGCTTACCATGCACATACCGCAGGATACACATTTGTCCGGGTTGATGCGGGCACGTCCGAATTTGTCGGATTCGATGGCCTTGACGCCGCAGGCTGCCTGACATGGACGTTCTTTCTTGGCAATGGCGTCATACGGGCATACAGATTTACATTTTCCGCATTTGATACATTTTTCCTGATCGATAAAAGAATGTCCGTTTACCATAGAAATAGCCCCTTTTGGGCAAACTTCCATGCATGGATGCGCGAAGCATCCTTTACACATATTGCTTACTTCGTATTTATTTTCTTCACAGGCCGAGCATGCCGACGGGATGACCTGCATAAGCGGCGGCTCGTAATATTTGTCCGAAATATTACTTGCCTCAACGCCTGCAGTCAGATGAACAGGCTTATCTTCCGGTCGAAGAGACATACCCATGGCGAGCCGCATCTGTTCACTTACGATAGAACGGAAACGGTACACCCCTTCCCTGTAGTTTTCCGTATTTTCATTGACAAGCCGGTAAGGCACAGCTTCCAACTCTGCGTTCAGTGTTTCCGGCGTGGATTCAAATGCGATCCTAGCGACCTCCTCGAACACTTTTCTTCTTCGCTTTCTTACCGGAGTATCAAGTCCTCTCATCATGGCAGATCCCTCCTAATCTCATTCTCTTAAAAGTTCTTTTACTACTATAATGGATGAAGCCGAAAGTGTCAAGGGACTACCCTTGTTCCTTCAGCACGCGCTGTGCGTAGTAGACGGACTGCATCGCGTCCTTTCCATAGAAGTCAGCTCCGATCATATCCGCGTACTCCTCATTCAAAACTGCGCCTCCTACCATGACTTTGCAGTCCGGTTTTTCTTCCCTCAAAAGACGGATCGTCTCTTCCATACTGACGACAGTGGTTGTCATAAGGGCGCTTAATCCAACAAGGCAGACTTGTTCTTTGATCGCTGTCTCCACGATCCGCTTTGGATCCACGTCTTTTCCAAGATCGATAACGTCAAATCCGTAATTTTCCAGGAGAACTTTCACAATGTTTTTCCCGATATCATGGATGTCTCCTTTTACGGTAGCAAGTATGACTTTTTCCTTTTTTTCTTCCTGTCTGCCGCTTTCCTCCAGCGCTTCTTTGATGACTGCAAACGCTTCTTTTGCCGCATCTGCGCTCATGAGAAGCTGCGGAAGGAAGATCGTTCCTTTCTCGAATCCTTTTCCGACGTAATCAAGGGCAGGGATGAGATGCTGATTGATAATGTCCAGCGGTTCCGCTTCTCCAAGGCAGGCTTTGGCCAGATGGCCCGCCTCTTCTTTCAGTCCCTTCTGGATGGCGTAACCAAGGGTCATCTCCTCTTTTGCCCCTGTCTTTTCCTTCCCTTTTTCCTCCTGATCTGCATATGCACGGATGTAAGCTTCGCAGTTTTTATCAAAGTTCATCAGCGCCAGATAAGACCGATAGACTTTCATCATCTCTTCCGATCCTGGGTTAATGATTCCGGCTGTCAGCCCTTTTTGCATAGCCAGAGCGTAGAATGTGGAGTTGACCGCCGGGCGGTATGGAAGGCCAAAAGAGATATTGGAAACTCCAAGGACTGTCTTCACTCCGTAACGTCTTCTTACTTTCTCCAAAGCCTCCAGAACGATCCTGGCTCCTTCCGGCTCCGAGCTGATCGTCATTGTCAGGACGTCTATGATGATATCTTTTCTTTCGATCCCGTATTTTTCTGCCTCTTTTATGATCTTGCCGGCAATCTCTACCCGGCCTTCCGCCGTCTCAGGGATTCCTCCCTCATCAAGGGCAAGACCGATGACAACACCTCCGTATTTCTTCACAAGAGGGAATACCATATCCATGGATTCCTGTTTCCCGCTTACGGAATTGACCATCGGCTTGCCGTTATAGATCCGCATGGCCCGTTCCATGGCCTTTGCATCTACCGTGTCGATCTGAAGTGGAAGGCTTGTGATACCCTGAAGTTCTGTGATGACTTCCTCCATCATAGCTGGCTCATCAATGTCCGGCAGTCCTACATTTACATCCAGAATATGGGCTCCCTGCTCCTGCTGGCGGATCCCCTCTTTCAGGATATAATCGATATCTTTCTCTTTGAGTGCCTGTTTAAAACGTTTCTTCCCGGTAGGATTGATCCTCTCTCCGATGATCAGAGGCATATCTCCAAGTACAGCCGCCTGTCCGTAAGAAGATACAATGGTATCTGTCTTCTTTTCCGGTACGTGGATCGCTTTTTCCCGGCATACGTTTGTCATCATCCGGATGTGTTCCGGGGTTGTCCCGCAGCATCCTCCGATGATGCACGCGCCTTCTTCTACCATTTCCTCCATACAGTCGGCAAACTCTTCCGGCGTCACATCATAGTACGTGTGTCCGTCTCTTTGTTTTGGAAGGCCTGCATTTGGCTTTACGATAATAGGAACCGAAGCCCATCTTCGCATCTCGCAAAGGATCGGCATCATCTGTTTTGGTCCAAGTCCACAGTTGATTCCAAGCGCATCCACGCCGAGTCCTTCCAGGAGCGCTACCACTGACGGAACATCCCCTCCTGTCAGCAATTTTCCTTTTTCATCAAAGATCAGTGTGGCAAAGACAGGAAGATCACTTTCCTCCTTCGCAGCCAAAACAGCCGCTTTCGTCTCGTACGTATCGCTCATCGTCTCAATATGTATCAGATCCGCACCGGCCTTTACCCCGCATCGCACAACTTCTGCAAATGCTTCGTACGCCTCCTCAAAACCAAGGTATCCCATAGGTTTTAAAAGCTTTCCGGTGGGTCCCATGTCGAGCCCGATATAATGGCGTCCATCATCGACTCCTGCAAGTGTTCTCGCTTCTTTCGCATTTTCCACCGCTGCCTGTATGATATCCTGCAATCGATACTCACTGTCTCGGAATTTAAGTGCATTGGCCCCGAATGTGTTGGTAAGGACGATATCGCTTCCAGCCTCATAGTACTGGCGATGGATCGAGATGACTGCCTCCTTGTTTTTCAGATTCCATGTTTCCGGCAGTTCTCCAGGATTTAATCCCTTTTCCTGCAAAAGCGTCCCCATGCCGCCGTCCAAAAATAGCAATTCTTTGTAGATCCGTTCTCTGATCATCTGGTCACTCCTTTTCATCTGCTGTCTCTTCTGTATATACAGTCTGTCTTTTCGCATACTTCGCAGCCCTGTCTGTGGCATGCAGTCTTTGTCGTGCTGGCTCCGATAAGAGCCGTCACGGATTTTGTCGGGACGAGCATGCAGCTTTCTGTCATCGTAAGCCCGATAGATTTTCCTGCATCCAGAAGGCCAAGCAGCCGTTCCTGGTGCCGGATATCAAAATCCCCGTACCCGGGGCTGAACCTCGGACGGAGATAATATCCCTCTTGCCACATCTGTTCCGAAATCTCATCCTGGCAGGCATCGCAGTATTCTTCCAAAAGAGCTGCTGCACACGCCTGGATGACGACTGTCTTTGCCATATCCGTCAAAGCATATCTTCTCATCAGCCTGTCCGCCTCCGTACCAAGGGTTGCAGCAAAGACCACCACCTGTCCGCACCCTTTCATATTTTTTGACAGACTCTTACTTTCTATCTCCCATTGTCCGATTCTGAGGCGATTCCCTTCTTCGTGGGACAATTCAAAAATGCGATAGATGAACCGCATTCTCACGATTTTCTCCAGTTCCTCAAAAGAACTTTCGATCATCGCAAGTGTCTTTTCATCTATCGCATGACTCCCGTATCCAAGATAACGAATCGCCTCTTTGATCTTCCTATCCATTTACAATCTCCGAAAGATTTGCCATGATCGCCCGGGCAATTTCCGGCTTATTCATGGAATAGACATGGATGTTGTCGATGCCGTTGGCAATCAGGTCAATAATCTGATCTGTCGCATACGCTACCCCAGCCTGCTGCATGGCTGCCGGATGATCCCCGAACCGATCCACGATAGCCTTAAACCGTTCCGGCAGATATGTCCCGGAAAGGGAACAGATCCTCTTGATCTGGTTTTTGTTTGTGACCGGCATGATCCCTGGAAGAACAGGAACCGTGATCCCGGCTTCCCTGATCTTGTAAAGGAAATTATAGAGGATGTGGTTATCAAAAAACATCTGTGTCGTAAGGAAATCGAGGCCGCAGTCCACTTTTTCCTTCAGATAACGGATATCCTCTTTCTGATTCGGGCTTTCCACGTGTCCTTCCGGGTAGCAGGCTCCTCCGATGCAGAAATCCCCTTCCTCCTTAAGCAGACGGATCAGCCCTTCCGCGTGGCGGAATTTGTCCTCTGCCGGGTACTCCATTCCATCCGGGATGTCTCCCCTGAGCGCAAGGATATTCTGGATCCCTTCATCTTTGAGTTTTCTTACCACTTCTTTTACTTCACTTTTTGTGGACGATACGCATGTCAGATGGGCAATGCTTGGCACCCCGAGGTCGTTTTGAATATGTGATGCAATCCCAACGGTATTTTTGCTTGTACCGCCCCCTGCTCCATATGTAACGCTGATAAACGACGGCCGCACCTTGGCGATCTCGTCCACTGCCTTTTTCACACTTTCATATTTGTCATCTGTTTTCGGCGGAAATACTTCAAAAGAAATATGAACACCGTCGGAATATAATTTTTCTTTTATTTTCATGTCTGTCTCCTGTGCTGTCACATACGCAAAAGCGCTATAACTCTTCATAAAGGTTTTTGTATTGTTCGGCTGAATTCTTCCATGAGAAATCCTGGCTCATGCCGTGTTCTACGATCTTGTTCCAGTCACGTCGTTTGTCATAGTAGATCCTTTCTGCGTAACGGACCGCAGCCAGCATCTCATGTGCATTGTAGTTTGCAAAGCTAAATCCGGTACCTTTCTTCTCGAATTCATTGTACGGTTCCACCGTGTCTTTCAGGCCGCCTGTCTCCCTCACGATCGGAACGGTTCCGTAGCGCAGACTCATCAGCTGGCTGAGACCGCATGGCTCAAACAACGACGGCATGAGAAAAGCGTCGCAGGATGCATAGATTTTGTGGGACATCGGTTCGGAATAATAGATATTCGCGGAAACCTTGCCTTGATACTTCCATGCAAAGTGGCGGAACATATTTTCATAACGTTCCTCGCCGGTGCCAAGGACAACGATCTGTACCGCATCCTGGCACATTTCGTCCATCACATAGGCGATCAGGTCGAATCCCTTCTGATCTGTGAGCCGGGATACGATACCGATCATCATAGCTTTCTTGTCCTGTGTGAGTCCGAGCGCTTCCTGAAGCGCCAGTTTGTTCTTTACTTTTTCCTTTCTGAAATTGCTGATATCATAGTTATAGGAAATCAGACTGTCTGTGGCCGGATCCCATTCCTTGTAATCGATTCCGTTCACGATACCGGACAGGCAGTTGGATCTGGCATTCATCAGACCGTCCAGCCGTTCTCCGTAAAACGGAGTCTTGATCTCTTCAGCGTAGGAATTGCTTACTGTTGTTACTCTGTCTGCGTAGACGATACCGCCTTTTAAAAGGTTTGCATCCCTGTACGCTTCCAGTTTGTCCGGTGCAAAATAGTATTGAGGAAGTCCTGTGATGTCTTTGACCGTTTTTGTGTCCCATACCCCCTGGAATTTCAGGTTATGGATCGTCATTACCGTCTTGATGCCGCGGAAAAATTCATTTCCGTAACGGAAATTATCAAGATAAACCGGTACAAGTCCTGTCTGCCAGTCATGACAGTGGATGATATCCGGCCGGAAATCGATGAGCGGAAGTGCGCTCAGCGCTGCTTTGGAAAAAAAAGCAAATTTTTCGATATCCCATTTTACATCTCCGTACGGTGTCCCTCCGTTGAAATAATATTCATTATCAACGAAATAAAATGTAATTCCCTCATGAACAAGCTCCAAAATTCCCACATATTGTTCACGCCAGTTCAGATCCATGTAAAAATGCGTCTTATAAGAAAGTTTTTCCTTCCACTCTTCTTTCATACACATATATTTCGGAAGCATCACTCTTACATCGTACTCTTCTTTGTCAAAATATTTCGGTAAAGAACCTACAACATCGGCCAGTCCTCCTGTTTTGATAAATGGAACAGACTCAGATGCCACAAATAATATTCTTTTCATAAGCCTTCCTCCTATTTTTTACGCTCTTGTCTTATTATACCGCATTTTTGCATATTTGCAAAGATTTTATCGATGTTTATACTCTAATCTGATGGTGTCTGCGACAAGAGCGATAAATTCCGAGTTGGTCGGCTTTCCCTTTCCGTTGCTAACCGTATAGCCGAACAGTTCATCGAGAATGTCAAGCTTCCCTCTGCTCCACGCCACCTCGATGGCGTGGCGGATAGCCCGTTCCACACGGCTTGCTGTTGTCTGATGTTTTTTCGCCACCGTTGGGTAAAGAATCTTTGTGATGGCGTTTAAAACATCCATATCTTCTACCGCCATGATGATGGCGTCCCTCAAGTAATGATATCCTTTGATATGAGCAGGTATCCCGATCTCGTGGATCATGTCGGTAACCCTTGTCTCAAGCGGTTCCGGCTCTTTTGACCGTTCCATGAGTCCCGTTCCTTGTATCAGGATTTCCCCGTGCTTTTTCTCCTGTGTGCTTCTGATCTTGTTTAAAAGTACTTCGTTCCGGAAAGGTTTCATGATGTAATATGCCGCACCTTTCCGGAATGCATCTTCCGTGATTTTTTCCTGTCCCACTGCTGTCACGATGATGAATTCAGGACGCTTTCTGATAGTCCCGTCTTTGTTTACCATATCCATGACACTAAGTCCGTCCATTTTCGGCATGATGAGATCCAGAAGCACGACATCCGGTTCTTTCGTTTTTATAATCTGATAAACTTCCTCCCCGTTATTCGCCTTTCCGACAAGATTCAGACTTTTGTCTTCCGTAATGATGCTGCCAAGCAGTTCCAGCATTCGTTCATTGTCGTCCGCAATCGCAACATTTACCTGCTCCATCTTTTATTTACCTCCAATTTCTCCCATTCTTTTCTGAAAAGCGCTACGTTCCATATTATAAAATTGGCGGTTTGCAGAATCAAGAAATTGCTGTCGTAACAATTCGACAGAGTGAAACATTTTTTGCTTTATCCGACATATTTCAACATATCCTGGATGAAGATCCCATAACCTTTGGCCGCATTCTGGACGAAGACGTGTGTCACGGCACCGACAAGTTTTCCGTCCTGAATAATGGGACTTCCGCTCATCCCCTGCACGATTCCTCCGGTTAATTCCAAAAGTCTTTCATCTGTCACTTCGATGACGAGGGTTTTATTCTTTTCGTGCGCATTCAGGTCGACTTTTGTAATACGAATTTTGTACTCCTCCACTTTCCCGCTTACAGCGCAGCGGATCACGGCCTCTCCCGTATGAACGTCCGAAGGCGCTGCCGCCGGTATGGCTTCCTGCTCGGAAAAAAGGGCATCGATCCGGTCTATCGTCCCGAAAATCCCTGATTCCGTGTTCTGCTCGATTGTTCCTAAGATATTGTAATTGTTGTAGACAATAATCCCTTCCATACCTCCAGGCTCCCCGGATTTTCCCTTTTTGATCTCCTGGATGCTGGTTGTGTAAAGGCGTCCTTCCCGAATCTCCAGAAGTTCACTCGTATCTGTATCCCGGATTCCGTGTCCCAGAGCCCCGAACCTGCTTTTGCTGTCCAGAAACGTGACAGTTCCAAGCCCCTGCTCGTCATCTTTTACCCAGATACCAAGCTTTTTCCCATCCCTGGCATCAACCAGTTTTGTCTTTACGTCCACGTATTCTTCGTTCCGCCGAAGGTGCAGCACAACCTCCTGTGCTTCCTGGGACTTAACAGCTCTCTGAAGGTCTTTTTTGTCTGTCACGGCCTCATCGTTGATCCCGACAATATAGTCTCCAGCCTTCACGATATTTTTCGCCGGTTCCTGTGTAGTGCCGCCCTTTTCTTCCACAGCCTCCGTGCCAAGCACCATCACTCCGTCTGTTTCCATATAGATTCCGATCGGCATCCCTCCCGGGATCAAAAGATCGTCCGACACTTCGGAAGTGCTGGCTTCCCTCTCAAACAGACTCTGCTTCCATTCCAGAAAACAATATCCTCCTCCAGTCAGCATAAAAGCGATCAGTAAAATCAAAACACTTCTGCGGTACCATCTTTTCTGCACAATATCACCCCTGTTTTACGTGAAATGGGGACGTGTTCCTAACCATCGGAACACGTCCCCATTATTATCTTTCTATTTTGATTTTTTATTCGCTTTTTTTCATTTTTACTGCCAGCTCTTTCATCTCCTGCGCCGTCTCGTACACCGCATCGGTAATCTTTGCTCCGCCCAGAATACGTGCCAGTTCCGCAATCGCCTCCTTGTCCGAAATCCTCCGGATCTGGGTCGTCGTCTTCTGGTTTTCCACCGTTTTCTCGATCAGATAATGGGAGTCTGCCATAGCTGCGATCTGAGCCAGATGAGTAATGCAGATGACCTGATGGCGTTTTCCAAGAAGAGCCATTTTTTCAGACACTTTCTGTGCAGTACGTCCGCTGATCCCGGTATCGATTTCATCAAATATCAGTGTTTCCACCTCATCTTTGTCAGCCAGCGCCGCTTTTACCGCCAGCATGATCCTTGACAATTCTCCGCCCGAAGCCACGGCGCCAAGCGGCTTTTTCTTTTCCCCAGGATTCAGTGAGATCATGAATTCCACTTCGTCCGCCCCGTTCTCTGTAAAGTCAGAAAGGGGACGCACTTCCACTGTGAAGTCCACATTAAGAAAATTCAGATCCCGGATTCCTTCGCGCAGTGTCCCGGCAAGTCCCTCAGCATAGCGTTTCCGGATGTCCGTGAGACGATCAGCATACTTTCGAAGCGTTTTTTGAGCCTCGGAAAATTCTTTTTCAAGTCTTGCCAAATAGGCGTCGTAATCGGACAAAATGAGAAGCCGTTCTTCTTTCTGCGCCGCGTAATCGAGTATTTCCCCGATGGTGTTGCCATACTTGGATTTCAATCGATTGATGGTATTCAGCCGGTTTTCCATCTCGTAAAATTCTTCCTCAGAAAACCGGAGTTTTTCCTGACAGTTGGAAATCTCCCGGTTGAAATCATTCAGGAGACTCTCGATCTCCACAAGCAGCCCATAAAGTTCTTTCGTCTCTCCATCGTACTCTGCCGCCTCGTACATAGCGTGGATCGCTTGGCTTAAAAGCTCACTTATGGAACTTGCTTCGTATCCACCGGTATAATGATACGTCTCCATCAGGCTCTCCATGATCTTTCTGCTTTTGCGCATTTTTTGGTAGCGTTCTTCCAGCTCTTCGTCTTCTCCCGGGATGAGCCCTGCATCCCGGATCTCCTCCACCTCAAAAGCAAGAAAATCCGCTTCCTTTTTCCGCTCTGCCTCTCCGTTTATCGCTTCGTCAAGCTTCTGTTTTGCTTCTCTGGCCGCGCGGTATGCCTCTTTCACTTTTTCTTTTACCGGCAAGGTTTCTTCTTTTGCGTAGGCATCCAGGATCTCCATATGTTTCTTTTTATACAACAAAGACTGGTGTTCATGCTGTCCGTGAATATCAATGAGTATTTCCGCCGCAGCTTTGAGTCTCCCAAGGGGCACCATTTCGCCGTTGATCCGGCTCACACTTCTCTGGTCCATGAGTTTGCGGCTCAGCACGATCATGCCGTCTTCCGGCTCGATATCCATCTTCCGCAGTTTTTCGATGATCTGCGGATTTTTTACAAAAAATTCCAGCTCCACAAGTCCGTAATCGGCGCCTTCCCGAAGAAGATCCGCCGTGTATTTCCCGCCCAGGGCAAGCTGCACTGATCCAAGGAGGATGGACTTCCCCGCCCCGGTCTCGCCGGTTAAGATATTGAGCCCGTCTTTTAATTCCACTTCTGCCTCGTCGATGAGGGCGAGGTTTTTTACATGCAGACTTTGTAACATGCTTCCTCCTTTATATCAGGATTGCCCGGATTTTGTTCATGACTTTTACCGTCTCCTCTTTGCTTCTGACCGCACACATAACCGTATCGTCTCCGGCAATGGAACCGGCAATCTCGTGCCACTGCATGGCATCCACAGCGGCCGCTACGGCCATCGCCATCCCTGGCACTGTCTTGATGATCAGGATGTTCTGTGCCATATCCATCGATGCATACCCGTCCCGCAGGACACGGATATATTTTTCGCTCATTTCTCTTCCGTCGTGGCGGAGCACAGCATATTTCTGTTTTCCGTTCTCCGACGGCACTTTTGTCAGTTTCAGATCCCGGATATCCCTCGACACCGTTGCCTGAGTTACTTTGAATCCGGCTTCATTCAGATATTCTGCCAGCTCTTCCTGTGTCTCGATATCGTATTTCCGGATCAACTCTACGATCTTCGCGTGTCTGTTTACCTTCATTTGCCTAATTTCCTTTCATTTTTTCACGCAGTGTTTCCAAAAAACTAATATTGCTGAGTTTCACAAGTTTCGTTATTTCGTTTGCTTTTTTTACTTTCACGCGGTCCCCTGTGGCAAGCCTCATAATGTCTGTACCGTCAAAAGTCACGACCGCTTCTTCCCTTTCTTTGTTCCTTCTCGATCCAATCTCAATCTGGATCTCGTCCGTGGCAGCAAGGACAATGCTGCTCTTATTCAGGGAGTGAGGACAGATCGGAGTGATAAGGATCATGGACGCTGTAGGTTCCACGATGGGTCCTCCCGCTGAAAGATTGTATGCAGTAGAACCAGTCGGAGTGGAAATGATCAGGCCGTCCGCCTGGTAGGATGTCAGATACTCTCCGTTTACATACAGCATAAGGCGCACGATATGAAGGGATTCGCTCCTTGTCACAACGATATCGTTCAGGGCGATGTCCTCCTTCATTCCTTTGATATTCCCGGAAAGCATCATCCGCTCCTCGATCGTGTACCTGTCGCCCATCAGCTGATCAAGCGCCGGCAGCAGATTCTGTATTTCGGCTTCTGTGAGATAGCCGAGCGTCCCCATATTGACTCCCAAAAGAGGAACATCCCGCCCGAGAAGCTCTCTGGCAGTGAGAATCATCGTCCCATCGCCTCCGATGGCTATGGCGCAGTCCAGTTTTGTCCTTTTTGCCTCCTCCGGATCCGTGATGCATATTTTCCCGTGTCTTGTCAGATAGTCTTCGATCTGCTTTGATATTTCATGTCTTTCGTCTTTTGATTCGTTGGTTATGATATAAAATCTATCCATATGCCTGTCCTTATTTTGCCAGCGACTGGAATGCCTCAGCCACCACCGATTTGATTTCTTCTTTTGACGGTATGTCTGCCGCAGTTCCATCCGGTATCTTTTTCAAGTGTACCAAATACTCGATATTTCCTTCCGGTCCTTTGATCGGGGAATATGTCAGATTTTTGACGGTAAAGCCAATGGAAGCCGCATATTGCGTCACATGTTCAATGACTTCCACGTGGGTGGCAGGTTCCCGCACGACCCCTTTCTTTCCCACCTTTTCTCTCCCCGCCTCAAACTGGGGTTTGATGAGCGCTGCAATCTCTCCGTCATCTACCAGGTAGTTCCGGATCGGCAGCAGCACTTTCGTAAGGGAGATAAAAGATACGTCGATAGAAGAGAAATCCACAGGTTCCCCCAGATCTTCCGGTGTCACATAGCGGATATTCGTCTTTTCCATGCAGACGACGCGCTCATCCTGGCGAAGTTTCCACGCAAGCTGCCCTCTTCCGACATCAATGGCGAAGACTTTTTTCGCACCATTTTGCAGCATACAGTCGGTAAATCCCCCTGTGGATGACCCCACATCCGTACAGACTTTGTCTTTCATGGATACGTCGAAGACCTGCATCGCCTTCTCCAGCTTCAGCCCGCCCCTGCTCACATACGGAAGTGTGTGGCCTTTGATCTCTATCGTTGCTTCTTCCGGGAACGTGCTTCCGGCTTTGTCTTCCCTCTGTCCTTCCACAAACACATTTCCGGACATGATGATGGCCTTTGCCTTTTCCCGGGATTCGGCGAGATTCCTTTTTACAAGTAATACATCTAACCGTTCTTTCATGGCGTCTCCTTATCTTTTTTCTTCTGTGTGCTGCATTCCTGCGTACACAGTCAGTATCTGTTTATAGACGGATTCGTCGTCCAGCATCACTTCTTTTCTGAGAACGGAAACGCTTCCATGCTCAATGTAATCGTCCGGAAGCGTGACAGCAAGCACCCGGACCGGAAGTTCCATCCGTTCCGCGAAATCCATTACCCGTTCCCCAAATCCGCCGGTTTTGACATTTTCTTCTATGGTAACGAAAAGCCGGTGATCCTTCGCAAGTGTGACGAGCATCTCCTCATCCATCGGCTTTACAAATCTTGCATTGATCAGGCTGGCATTTAAGCCTGCCTCCTTTAATTTTTTCCTCACTTTTGCAGCCGTCTCAAACATATGTCCGACGCTCAGGATAGCGATGTCTTCCTCTTCGAAAACCGCCTCCGATTTTCCGTAAAGGACAGGAGAGCGGAACTCCTTATATCCGTCGTACGCCGCACCTCTTGGATAACGAACTGCCACAGGGCCGTCCTGGTATGCGATGGCAAATCTCAGCATATCCGCCAGCTCCCACTTGTTTTTCGGGGAAAGGACAGTCATATTCGGGATCATAGACAGATAGGAAAGGTCGAAGATCCCCTGGTGTGTCTCACCGTCGCTTCCCACGAGTCCGGCTCTGTCCACCGCAAAAACCACCGGCAGATTCTGAAGAGCCACATCGTGGATGATCTGGTCATATCCCCTCTGAAGAAAGGAAGAGTACACAGCAAATACAGGTTTTAGGCCGCCTGCCGCAAGCCCTGCCGCAAAAGTGACGGCATGTCCTTCCGCAATCCCGACATCAAAGAAGCGATCCGGGAATCGTCTGTGAAATTCTCCCAGTCCAGTCCCGTCCTCCATTGCTGCCGTGATGGCCACAAGGGACGGCTCCTTCTTTCCCATATCGCACATGATTTTTCCGAACACATCGGTGTACGTATCTTTCTCCTTTTTTTCCAGAGGCGATCCAGTCCTGATATCAAAAGGCCCTGTGCCGTGGAATCTGGAAGGTTCCCTCTCTGCCGGAAGATACCCTTTTCCTTTCTTTGTCACTACATGGAGAAGGACTGCTCCTTTTACCCGCTTTGCCTCTTTAAAGGCGCGGACCAGTTCTTTTAAATTATGTCCGTCGACGGGTCCCAAGTACGTAAGCCCCATATCTTCAAAAAACATCCC
This sequence comes from Sellimonas caecigallum, assembly GCF_019754295.1. Lineage (GTDB taxonomy): Bacteria > Bacillota > Clostridia > Lachnospirales > Lachnospiraceae > Sellimonas > Sellimonas caecigallum. The sequence continues at coordinate 24,954 of NZ_VIRV01000006.1, forward strand.
CGGCACAAAGAGCTGCTTGATGCTGCTTTTTGTCTTTCTCAGATGACTTACGATCTGTTCTCCGCCTCCTGGAATCTTCCGGAGAGCTTTCTCAAGATTTCTTTTCAGACGGTTGTAAACGTCCGCCGTGCGGATGCCGTCCAGATATCTGGACATCCCTCCGACATTCTCCGATATGGACATCCGGTTGTCGTTTAAGACAATGATAAAGTTCTTTCCAAGGTGGGCCGCATTGTTGAGTGCTTCAAAAGCCATCCCTCCTGTCAGGGCACCGTCTCCGATGACGGAAATGACCCGGTAATTCTCTTTTCGGATCTCCCTGGCTTTCACATATCCGAGTCCTGCGGAGATGGAGGTGGAGCTGTGTCCGGTATTGAAAGCGTCGCACTTGCTCTCATTGCGTTTCGGGAACCCGCTCATGCCGCCATATTTCCGCAGATCATCAAATCCCTCTCTTCTTCCGGTTAAGATTTTATGTGTGTAGGACTGATGCCCTACGTCCCAGATCATCTTATCTTCCGGAAGATGGAAACAAAGGTGCATAGCCATTGTAAGCTCTACCACCCCAAGATTTGACGCCAGATGCCCTCCGGTATGGCTGATCTTCTCGATCAGAAACTCCCGGATCTCCGAGGCAAGAATGGCAAGCTCTTCTTTATTCAGTTTTTGAATATCGTTTTCCCTCTGTATCTTCTCCAGTATCATGGATATCCCTCACTATTTCCTTCTGTGCACCAACTCTTTTACAAGCCAATTCAGATACGGATTCTCGGCCGGAAGTGCGGAAAGAAGCTGGATTGCTTCCTCCGAGATCCGTTCCACTTCACGGGATGCACCCTCCAGACCAAGCAGTGTCACATAGGTTGTTTTTTCATTCTTTTCGTCACTGTGAACCGGTTTCCCAAGTTCCACTGTTGTACTTGTCACATCCAGAATATCGTCCTGGATCTGAAAAGCCATTCCGATATTGGCTGCGATCTTTTCCACTGTCCGGATCTCTTCTTCGCAGGCTCCAGCCAGCACAGCTCCGATCATCATGGAGCTTTCTATCAGGGCGCCGGTCTTCAGCCGATAGATAAAGTCCAGCGTCTCTTTGTCAATCTTTTTTCCGGTGGATGCCACGTCCACCACCTGTCCGCCAAGCATACCGCGGATGCCTGCTTTCTCTGCCATGATCCGGATGGCCCGCCCAATGAGCTGTGCCTTCTGAGGCTCCATCTCAAATGCCTTGGACGCTGTCTCAAACGCATAATTCAGAAGCGCATCGCCGGCCAGTATGCCCATATCTTCCCCGTAGACAATATGGGTTGTTTTTCTGCCCCTTCGGTATTCGTCGTTGTCCATGGCAGGAAGATCGTCATGGACGAGAGAGTACGTGTGGATCATCTCCTGGGCAGCAAGAAACGGCCGGATGATCTCGGAATTCCCGCCAAACATCCGGTATGTCTCCAGCATCAGCATCGGACGAAGCCGTTTGCCTCCTGCCATCAGGCTGTATTCCATGGCCTCCATAATGACTTTCTGAGGCCCCTTTTGCTCCGGCAAATATTCCCGGATCACTTCCTGAAGTTCCTTTACCTTTTCCTCTTTTATTTCATTCAAACTCATGTGTTTCTCCATTCTGTTCTAATAACAGCACTTTCTTTTCCACTTTATCGATTCTGCGGTCACATTCTCTTAAAAGCTCCATGGCTTCTTTATAATACTGGAAGGCATCATCCAGAGAAAGATCCTCCGCCTGCAGTCTCTTCTGGAGTTCATCCAGCTTTTCAAAAATTTCATTTAATTCCATCGTTCGTCTCCTCTGTCCCTTCCACAGTCGTGTGAATGACTCCATCTGTCACATAGAGCGTTATGCGGTCTCCTTTTTTGATCTGCTTTATGCTCCGGACTGATCGTCCTTTTTCGTCTGTGGCAAATGCGTATCCTTGATTGAGTTTCTTCATCGGGGACATGGCCTCGATCGTTTGTATACGTACACGAAGCTCTTCTCTGGCGTGTTTTAGAGCTTCTTTCATACTTCTGCGTATCGCTTCTTCCAGATTGGCTGCTCTTTGTCTCTGGGATGCAAGGATCGTACCCGGATGCAGCCTTCGGAAAACTTCTTCCCGCTGCCTCAGCCGAAGCCTCTCCATCTGGATCCTCTGAACCATAAGATGTCTGCAGGAAGTCCGTGTCTCATCTATTTTCTTTTGTATATCGTGATACGGGTAGACAGAAAGCTCTGCCGCCGCAGATGGGGTCGGAGCCCTCAGATCCGCCACATAGTCGGCGATAGTGGTATCCGTCTCATGACCTACCGCAGAGATTACCGGTATCGGGCATTCAAAGATGGCCCTCGCCACCTCTTCTTCATTAAAAGCCCACAGATCTTCCATGGAACCTCCGCCTCTGCCCACGATGATCACATCCACATCCTGCATTTCGAGCCTTTTGATGGCCTTGACAATGCTCTCTTTCGCCCCTTCCCCCTGTACCAGAGCCGGCGAAATAATGAGCTGTACATAAGGATTTCTCCGCTTTGCGATATGGATGATATCACGGATGGCTGCTCCTGTCGGAGCGGTAACGATTCCGATCCTCTGTGCATACATCGGAACAGGACGTTTGTACCCGGCATCGAACATCCCCATCTCCTCAAGCTCTTCTTTGAGTTCCTGGAACCGCTGTGCCAAAAGCCCTGCCCCGTCCAGGATGATCTCTTTTGCATAGAGCTGGTATTTTCCGTCTCTTTCATATGTGGTAACCGTTCCGGACACGACCACCTGCTGTCCGTCCTGCATCCGAAAGGCGATCCCTCCTCTTGATCCAGCAAACAATATGCAGGAGATCGTTCCCGACTCATCTTTCAGGGAAAAATAAATATGTCCCTTGGGATGGTATTTGCAGTTTGACACTTCGCCTTTTACATAAATCCGGTTCAGCATAAAGTCCTGGTCAAACATGTTTTTGATATAGCGGTTGACCTGCCCTACGGTGTATACATTTTTCATCTTTTTACCCTGCTATTTTTGCCAGCACTCCATTGATAAATGCAGGTCCTTCCTCACTGCTGTATTTTTTTGCAAGTTCAACGGCCTCGTTGATCGCCACTTTGACCGGAATGTCATCATCCCATTTTATCTCATAGACGGCAAGCCGAAGTATCGTAAGATCTGCTTTGTTCATTCGGCTTGTCTTCCATCCGGTTGTCAGACCGTTGATCATCTCGTCGATCTCCTGGATCTTCTCTTCTATTTTTCTGCTCTTTTCCAGAATATATGCCTCGTCCTCTTCCCGGACATCCCTTTCTGCCTTGAGCATCTCCATGTATAGCTCCCTTTGTCCGCTCATTTCTGACGTGTCAAAAAACTCTTTTCTGAACAGTACCCTGAAAATGTGTTCTCTGATTTCTGATCTTCCCATATCTTCTCCTCTTTCAACTGTCTCTTTTCTATTTCACACAGGCAATCCAAAAGATTTTCCTGCTGTATAACACAAAAGGGGAGTCTTACCGACTCCCCTCATTATACAATACGCGCGATGTGATACGCAACTGATTTGCGCATAATCATGCTTATTCTTGTATATTTATACTTTCAATGTACGGGGATTATTCTGATTCGGCGTCATCGACACCTGCGACCTTCACATTGACATCCGCCACGGTAAGGCCTGTCATATTCTCAATAGCTGTCTTTACCTTTTCCTGTACTTTGGATGATACTTCCATGATGTTTTTGCCAAACCGCAAATTCAAAGCAAGGGAAACGGTAACGACTCCGTCCAGGACGTCTACTCTCACACCTTTTGCCAGATTCTTCTTGCCAAGCTTGCTGAGCAGATCCCGCGTGGATGTGCCTGCCATAGAAGAGACACCGTCTACTTCCATCGCTGCAAGCCCTGCTATGATCGCCACCACTTCGTCAGCAATCTGAACCTGTCCCAGTTCTTCATCCTGAATCGTGTAAGCTCCTCTTTCTTCTTTTCCCATATCTCAAACCTCCTTATCCCGGGTTATCCGTAGCATCGGTAAATACTGCATTTATTATACCAAAAGAACATACGTGTTACAAGGGTAAGGGGCAGAATCTTTCAGAACTCTTCCTGAAATCTTTTTGAATCTTTTCTTAAGAGCGCCCGAACTCAGAAAGTTTCAGTCCTTCGTTTCGCTCCAATGTCATACGGATACTCCATTCGTGGACAAACAGAAGAAGCGGTCTTCCTTTGAGGTCTTTGATTTTCTTCATATCCGAAGTTCCGCTCAGCCGATCCATATCGATCTCTTCGTTTTCAATCCATCGGATATGCTCATACGGAAGATTTTCCAGGATGATGTCCACGTTGTACTCATTTTTGAGCCTATATTTCAGGACATCAAACTGCAGAACTCCCACGACTCCCACGATGATCTCCTCCATCCCGGTGTTGAATTCCTGGAAAATCTGGATTGCTCCTTCCTGGGCAATCTGGTTGATCCCTTTGATAAACTGCTTCCGCTTCATAGTGTCTACCTGGCGCACTCTGGCAAAGTGTTCCGGCGCAAATGTCGGAATGCCTTCATAGGCAAACTTCTCCGGCGATGTGGTAATCGTGTCTCCAATGGAAAAGATGCCCGGATCAAAGATCCCGATGATATCTCCTCCGTACGCTTTCTCGATCATCTTGCGCTCACTTGCCATCATCTGCTGAGGCTGTGAGAGGCGGACTTTCTTCTGTCCCTGGATATGAAACGCATCCATCCCCGCATCAAACTCTCCGGAACAAATGCGCATGAAAGCAATCCTGTCCCGGTGTGCCTTGTTCATATTTGCCTGAATCTTGAATACAAATGCGGAGAAATCCTTCTCCTTCATCGGATCGATCTCGCCTTTATCAGACTTTCTCGGAAGTGGAGAAGTCGTCATCTTCAGGAAATGCTGAAGAAATGTCTCTACACCGAAATTTGTCAGAGCGGAACCGAAAAATACCGGCGACAACTCCCCTTTGCTTACAAGCTCCTGGTCAAACTCAGCGCTGGCTCCATCGAGAAGTTCGATCTCCCCTAAGAGCTGTTCTTTCTGATCTGCGTCCATATAGGAATCTGCCTGCGGATCGTCAAGGGCAATCTTCTTTACTTCCCCTGTCGTTGTCCCCTTCTTTGTGTCGAAGAAAAGCTCGATTTCCTTTTCATTTCGGTCATACACACCGCGGAACGCTTTCCCGGACCCGATCGGCCAGTTGACCGGGCAGGTGGCGATCCCAAGCTCCTTCTCTATATCGTCCAGAAGTTCAAAGGTGTCCATGGCCTCCCGGTCCATCTTGTTGATGAAAGTAAATATCGGGATGCGGCGCATGACACAGACTTTGAAAAGCTTTCTTGTCTGCGCCTCCACCCCTTTTGATGCGTCGATGACCATCACTGCAGAGTCGGCAGCCATCAATGTACGGTATGTGTCCTCGGAGAAATCCTGATGGCCCGGTGTGTCCAGGATATTGATACAGTACCCTCCGTAATTAAACTGAAGCACGGACGAAGTGACGGAGATCCCTCTCTCCTTCTCGATCTCCATCCAGTCTGACACGGCATGTTTTGCCGTAGCTTTTCCTTTGACGGAACCAGCCTGGTTGATGGCTCCTCCATATAATAAAAATTTCTCTGTCAACGTTGTCTTCCCGGCGTCCGGGTGGGAAATGATCGCGAATGTCCTCCGCTTTCTGATTTCATCTGTAATATTTGACATGATATTCTCCTGTATTTTTCATATTCGCCGTGAACAAAGCTTGCGTTCCGGCACAGTATTTTATTTTAACATATCCTCCGGCACTTCTGCAATGATTTTACTCTTCTTTTGTGCTTTCCTGACTCTCTTCTTTGCTGTCGCCCGTGCTGTCTTTGGTGGCATCCTTATGTATCGGAGAGATAATGATGTTTTCCGGAGAAACTCCTGTTTTTCTCGTCACGATATCCTCGATCTGCGCCCTGTTGGCATCTGTCATTTCCACATTTCCCACGACGACATCCACTTTTCCGTCACTGACTGTGACTACCGTCTCGCTGAAGCCTTTGGATGCCAGGAGTGTCTCTGCAGCCGACTCCTGCTCTGCGATCTTTGTGAGATCCAGCATCTGCTGAATGGCATCTTCTTTCTGGGCATCGGAAACGCTCGTGCTGTCAATGATGCTTTGAAGTGTCTCCTTGTTCTTTGCACGCACCTGCTCTCTGGAAACCTTTGCCTGTGCCACCGTATTTTTCACTTCCCCGCTTGTCAGCACAGCCTCCCCAGGATTGCCTTCCACTTCCCCGTCCGTCGTCTCTGCGTCCTGATCCAGGCTTTCGATATCCCCGGAAGTCTGAGAGGCGTCTTCATCCGAAATATCAAGAAGTTCCGCGTTTGCCTGCTGTGTTTCCTCCTTCTCCTTGTCCGGGAACAATTTCCCCGAGTAGTTTAAATACCCAGCCGCCGCGATCATCAGCGCAAGGGCAGTCACTACGATCTGGTTTTTCTTGAATAATCTTTTCACAGTCATCCCTCCTGCTTTTACTGTTTCATCTTTACTACCTTAATCTTATGTGACTCCACACCGAATAATGCCTGCACGGCCTCCGTGATATTCTGTACCACCACCGGTTTTTCTCCCCCTTCTGCAATAACTACGACGCCCTCAATATCCGGGCTCAGCTCTTTTGTCACGTAGGGCACCTGTCCCTGACCGGAATCATCCGAATAGACAGTTTCCTCTCTCATGGTCGTTCTCCCTTCCTCTTTGTCGGTCTCCACATCTTTCTCCACGACTTTTTCTGACGAAGAGGACAACGTTATCATGACTTTCACTTTTCCAGCCCCCTCGATATCTGAGAGCATGGATGTCAGCTTTCTCTCTACCGTGGCCGCGTAAGCATCCTGTGTCGTCCTTTCTGTGCTTCTGCTTTCCCCGGATTCTGTCTTCGTACTCTTGGGATCGGACACCGGCATCGCGATCACAAGAATCAGAAGCCCGAAAAGGAACAGGATAAGCCATCTATTCTTGGCTGGAATTTTCGGATTTTTCAGAAATTTCGTGATCCACGTCATTTTGCCATTCAAGATATCCCTCCTCTGCTTCCCGGAAATATTCGGCTGCTTGTTCGATCTCCCGTGCTTCCTGCCGGTATGTCACGCTGCGGAATATCTGCTCAAATTCACTTTTGAGGTGAAATCCCTGCATGACCGGCTCTGCCAGCATCAGGATCAGCACAAGCCCGGTAAAAAAACGGATGTATTTTTTGTAAACGGAATCCGGAATCATCTGCAGAATCACGGTTATCAATATGAGATAAAACGCAAGATTCCTTATCCAATCATATATATATGTCAGCATGGCCCCTCCTATACCCCAAATGCCGCTACTACGACGATGGTCAAGAGAAACAGTACCGCGCTTGTGTAGACGGTCTTCAAAAGCAGCACTGCCCCGTCTCCTGTACTGGCGATGCAGGAGACGATCCTTTTATCAGACACTGGTTCCGCCACTGCAGCGATCAGTTTATAAATCAGCGTCATCATTCCGATCTGGAGGATCGGCACCGCACAGATGACGACGCATACGACTGCTCCCACCGCCCCTATCCCGTTCCGGATCAGTACGACGGAAGACAAAATCACGTCTGTCATCCCTCCAAGCGCTCCCCCCACCCCCGGTATCGCCTCAAGCCCTTTTTGTATCCCGCTGCTGCGCACCGCATCCATAGCTGGACTGATGAGGCCCTGCATGACATTGATTCCGGCGACACAGATCAGCATCGTCTTGAGTATCCACCGTACGATCATATCCAGCAGCTCCCCGAACCTTGTCAGATATGGTTCCGGAGAAAGATGGTCCAAAATCCGGATCATCATATACACATGGATCATCGGCAGGATGATATGAAGAATTACCGTCTCAACCAGATAGATGAGAATGAGCATCAGATTGTAAAATAGTACTGACGTCGTACTTCCGGTAGAAAATGCCGTGGCCAGAAAATAGAGCGGACACAGCACTTTCATGAAATCTTTCAGGACTTTGAGGCTCCCGTCGATGGAGTCGATCATGATCCCAAAGGATTTCAAAAGAATCGTGATGAGCAGAAGATACAATATCAAAAATCCGGTCTCTGCCACCTGTCGGTTTGTAAAGATATGAGAAAAATTTACAAATACAGCCGCGATCATCGCGATCACGAGGATATGTACGATGGCCTCCCGGTTGTCCCTCAGAACGGAAAATGTACCTGTACGGATCCCTGAAAAGATCAGATGGACAAACCCGGAAAAATCTCCGTCTGTCAGCGTCTTTACAAGATCCTCGAAAGAAACCGACTCCTCAGGAAAAATATCCGAAAGCATCCTGTCCACTTCGTCAAAGTCAAATTCTTTTAGAATCTCCTCACTTGCCGCCTCTTCTTGCTTTGTCGTCGTTTCTTCTTGCGGCGCCGCCTCCGTGTGGATTGCCCCCGCCCATACAAAAAAGCAGATAACTGCAAGAAGAAACCATCTCTTTTTTCTCATTATGTCAGAAATGCCTGGACCGTCTTTAGCAGCGCGAGAAGGATAGGCATGCTCAGGACAAGCACGGCAAGTTTCCCAAACAGCTCGATCTGAACCGCCAGCGTCTGGTTTCCGCAGTCCCGGCAGATATTGGAGGCAAACTCCGCCGCGTACGTGATCCCCAGCATCTTGAGCAAAATGGCCAGATAGGAACCCTCGATCCGGATCATCGAACCGATCTCACGGATCGTATCCAGGATGGAGGAAAGTTTCGAAAGGATACCAAAGCAGATGACCATCCCGGCCGCAATACTGATATAGATCCCATATTCGCCCTTTTGTCCTTTAAACTGCATCGCCAGCAGTGCGGCACATACCGCTGCTGCCGCTGCCTGCATCATCGTCATAGGCTCCTCCTTTCTGCCGTCACAGGGAAAACAGATTCCGCATCGTTTCAAAAAGATCATATATATACGGTACAATCCAGATCAAAACAAGGATCAGCCCTGCAAGGCTTGTCAAAAACGCCTGCTCTTCCCGTCCACTGTGTTTGAGCACCTGGCTCAGGACGGATACCAATATACCCACAGCCGCAATCTTAAAAATCAAACTGACACTCATACGCACTTCCTTCCCTTTCTTCTGTCAGAAAAATAAAACGGTCAGAAACACGCCCAGGAGTACACCCAGGCAATTCCCGATCCGCTGTTTGGGCCCGATCTCTTCTTCTGTTTTTCGGATCTTTCTGTCCCAGTCTTCGACTCCGGATAGCAGCATCCCAATCTGCATCTCCACATCCATATATCCGGTCTGCTCTCCAAGGGAAAGAAAAAGGTCCCACTCTTCTTCTGTGAGCCGCTTTTCTTTTCGGTAGCTTTCAAGGCACTTTTTTGCCTCCTCCTGAAACCACGCCGGAAAATTTACCGTCCTCTGACGGTCGAATGCCTTGTATACTTCACGGAAAAATCCTGCATACGGCTGTTTTACTCTTACCGCAGTCTCCAAGAACACATCCGGAAGAGGTTCTTTTGTGTATTTTAACTGCCCTGCAAGCATCAGAAAAATCTGTCTTAAATATCTGAGTTCTTCCAGATGAATTCTCAGATTTCTCCCGTAATTCATCCCCATTGCTGCGGACGATACAAGGATCAGTGAAGCCCCGACGATTTTTACATACATGGTTTGCCCTGCCTGTCATACACACCGGCTATCTGCCCTGGCGTCTCTTCTTTTTTGAGTACAACGTAGCGTTCAAACCGTTCGTCCCGGAGAAGTCTTCCGATCTCCGGTTTGCACCTTACCTCCTCAAAAGAACTTCCATGAGCCGTGGCCAGTATCCGGCATCCGCAGTGCATTGCATATTCGATAGCCCTTACATCCTCTGTCGTTCCGATCTCATCTGCAGCCACTACCCGAGGAGCCATGGACCGGATCATCATGATCATCCCTTCTGCTTTCGGGCAGGCGTCCAGCACATCGGTCCGAAGGCCGATATCGTTCTGCGGGATACCCATATAACATCCCGCGATTTCAGACCGTTCATCCACAACCCCTACTGTACATCCCCGGATCACATGATTCCCATCTGATATCTGTCTGATCACATCCCGCAAAAGCGTCGTTTTTCCGCAGCCGGGCGGGGAGATGATCAGTGTGTGGCAAAGTTCCTTCTGCCTTGCGATCCGCGGAAGCACTGTGTCTGCACAGCCTTTTACTTCATGTGCAACTCTTATGTGAACGGAGGATATGTACCGGATATTTTTTACTTTGTCTTTCTCTGTGATCGCCTTACCCGCAATTCCTACTCTGTGTCCTCCTTCGATGGTCAGAAAGCCTTTTCGCATTTCTTCTTCAAAAGCATAGGGAGAATAACGACTCATATAATTCAATATATCTTTTAGCTCCTCCTTCCCGGGCAGATAGCCTGTCCGAATCTCCCGCCCTCCTGCGTTCACATAGATCGGTTTTCCTGCACGGATACAGATTTCCGTCACAGCGCCGAAATCAAGATTTTCTTTTTCAAGAGCATCCCGGATACCGCATGGCAGGATGCCGTAGATCTCTTCTTTTTTTGTCATGTTTGTCCACCACCTTTTACATCATTGTATGTGAACCATGAGGAAATATTCCTGTCCTTTTCATGTTGAAAACCGAATGATACTACTTGCCGGATTCTGCGGTGCTGGATTATAATGAATACAGAAAATGCAAAATTTCAGACTCTTATAGCGAGAAAGGAACATATTATGACAATTAAAGTACGTACGTATCATGAAAAAGACATACTGGAAATGATCCGGATCTGGAATGAAGTGGTGGAAGACGGCGTTGCCTTTCCACAGGAGGACTTTCTGACAGAGGAGACCGGACCGGCCTTCTTCCTTGAACAGACCGACTGCGGCGTAGCGGAGGATGTGGATACGGGAGAAATCTGCGGTATGTACATTCTGCATCCTAATAACATAGGCAGGTGCGGACATTTGTGCAATGCAAGTTATGCTGTCGATTCCAGGTTCCGCGGACTCCATATCGGGGAGAAGCTGGTCCTCCACTCTCTGGAACAGGGGAAGCGGCGCGGCTTTCGGGTCATGCAGTTTAATGCCGTCGTTTCATCCAATATCCATGCCCGTCATCTGTACGAGCGCGTCGGCTTCGTACCTCTTGGCGTCATTCCTGGAGGATTTCGAATGAAAGACGGGCATTACGAAGACATCTGCCCATACTACCGGATATTGTAGCAGATATGCATAAAGACAGCGGCTGCCAGGGCTGGCAAAACCATGTTCCCTGGCAGCTGCTGTCTTATTCTGTTTCTTTCTGTTCTGTATCCTGCCAGAGTCTTTTGTAATAAGACTCCGCCGTGTAGAGAACTGCCGCCGGGTTATGTCCAGTCACGCGGTCTTTTGTGACTGCCGTTGTCGTAAGCGCTTCAGAGTATTTGTAAAACAAACTGTCGTGTCCCACACAGAGTCCCACGACAACGTTCAGATCCGTCTTTTCGTGATTCAGTACTTTGGCCTGAAGGATCGGATTGCACATGTGGCAGCCGATGGCTTCACATTCTTTCGGTATGCCGACAGAGACTTTATCCACGGCTCCGGTTTTGCAGGCCACGCCTACCACTTCAAATCCATGGCTTCTCAAAATTTTTGCCAGTGTCCTGCTCTCCCGAATCAGTCCCACACAGGTAGCGATCCCTATCTTTTTTACCTTCATTTTCCGTGCAAATTCCACGATCTCTTCCACACGGGTCTTCTTCAGGTACCCTTCGTATTCCACCTGTGCCGCCGCGATGGCCGCCTTTTTATTCTCCGGCTCTTCATAGCATGCCATGGCCTCTTTTAAGACTTCCTCATCCAGGGAAGATGTCATGCAAAACGACGGATATTTCGCCGTTTTTCTCTCACATTCGGTCACTGCACAATCAACACAGGATCTTCTGATCTGTTCTCCCATCTCTCTTTTCTCCTCTCCTTTTTTCATTTTACTTTATATAAAGAATCATGGTACTCCCGATTTACAGGCAAAACGGTTCAAAAAACGGCGCGGAGATATTCCGCGCCGTATCTTTATGATTATTTATTCTCTTCTGCCACGTCTTTGATGCTGAAACTGATTCTTCCCATCTTGTCTTTCCCAAGGCACACTGCCTTTACTCTGTCTCCCAGCGTCAGAACCTCTTCAACGTGTTCGATGCGGCGTTTGCAGATTTTTGAAATGTGAACCATTCCTTCTTTTCCAGGTGCAAACTCGAGGAACGCGCCAAAATCTTTAATGCTCACGACTGTTCCTTCCAGTACCTGTCCTGCTTCGAAGTCCGTGACGATGATCGTGATGAGGCGTTTTGCTTCATCCATCATCTCTTTATCTGTTCCGCAGATGGATACGCTTCCATCATCGGTAATATCGATCTTCACGCCTGTCTTCTCGATGATAGCGTTGATCGTCTTTCCTCTCTGGCCTACCACATCGCCGATCTTCTGCGGATCAATGTTCATCTGAATGATCTTCGGCGCATATTTGCCCACTTCCGGTCTCGGCTCGGAGATGGCTTTGTTCATAACTTCATCGATGATGTAAAGTCTCGCCTTACGTGTGCGGGCGATGGCTTCCTCGATGATCGGTTTTGTCAGTCCGTGAATCTTGATATCCATCTGGATCGCAGTGATACCTTTGTGTGTTCCTGCTACCTTGAAGTCCATATCCCCAAAGAAGTCTTCCAGTCCCTGGATGTCTGTGAGCACGATATAGTCATCATCTGTATCTCCTGTCACAAGACCGCAGGAAATTCCGGCAACAGCACTCTTGATCGGAACACCAGCCGCCATAAGTGACATACTGGATGCGCAGACGCTGGCCTGAGAAGTAGATCCGTTGGACTCAAATGTCTCGGAAACCGTACGGATCGCATACGGGAATTCTTCCTCTGTCGGCAGTACCGGCACAAGCGCACGCTCTGCAAGCGCTCCATGTCCGATCTCACGGCGTCCTGGTCCTCTGGACGGTTTTGTCTCTCCTACAGAGTAGGACGGGAAATTGTAGTGATGCATATAACGTTTGGACGTTTCTGCTTCATCCAGCCCGTCCACCTTCTGTGCCTCAGAAAGCGGAGCCAGTGTGGTAATGTTGCAAATCTGAGTCTGTCCTCTTGTGAACATAGCAGAACCATGCACTCTAGGAATCAGATCTACTTCTGCTGCCAGCGGGCGGATCTGATCGATAGCTCTTCCATCTGGACGTTTGTGATCTTTCAGGATCATTTTGCGCACAGTCTTTTTCTGATACTGATAGAGTGCTTCCCCGATACGCGGCAGCCACTCTTCGTTTTCTGCAAATACTTCTTCCAGTCTGTCCTGGATCTTGCGGATATTTTCTTCTCTTGTCTGTTTATCATCTGTAAATACAGCTTCTTCCATCTCTTCCGGAGGAACGATCTCTTTGATGGCCTGGAACAGTTCTTCCGGCACTGCAAAGCTTTCGTATTCATGCTTCGGTTTTCCGCATTCTGCCACGATAGTATCGATAAAAGCTATGATCTTCTGGTTCACTTCGTGAGCGGCAAAGATCGCTTCCAGCATCTTATCTTCCGGAACTTCGTTTGCTCCCGCTTCGATCATGATAACTTTTTCTCTTGTGGAAGCGACAGTGAGCTGCATATCAGAAGCTGCTTTCTGTGCTGCAGTCGGGTTGAACACGAGTTCTCCGTCCACAAGCCCTACCTGAGTGGATGCAGTCGGACCATCAAACGGGATATCTGAGATCGCCACAGCGATGGCGGAACCAAGCATTGCCGTAAGTTCCGGGCTGCAGTCCTGGTCTACAGAGAGCACGAGGTTTTCCAGTGTCACATCATTTCTGTAATCTTTCGGGAAAAGCGGACGCATCGGTCTGTCGATCACGCGGTCTGTCAGGATCGCATTTTCAGACGCTTTTCCTTCTCTCTTATTGAACCCGCCAGGAATCTTTCCTACTGCGTAAAGTTTTTCATTGTATTCCACGTTGAGCGGGAAGAAATCAATCCCTTCTCTCGGCTTTTCAGAAGCCGTAGCTGTGGATAATACGGTCGTCTCGCCATAGTGCATAAACGCTGCACCATTTGCCTGTTTTGCCACTCGTCCGATATCGACTCTGAGAGTACGTCCGGCGAGTTCCATTTCAAATGTCTTGTACATTCTGATTCTCCTTTTCCTTTCTTTTTGTTCTGTCCGGCATATACGGAGAATCCCGAAACTACTGAAAAACCAGTCAGCGCCTTCCTGATTTGCTTTTCAGTGGTCTCGGTGTTTCTTCCCCTTTTTATACCGTTTTTTCCCGGTTACCCATGAACCGCAGAAAAAAATGAGGACGGAGTTTTTTCCGTCCTCTTTCTCACAGTGACTATTTTCTAAGTCCTAATCTTTCAATCAAAGAACGGTATCTTTCGATATCTTTTTTCTTTAAATATGCAAGAAGACCACGTCTCTGACCTACCATTTTCAAAAGACCTCTTCTGGAGTGATGATCCTTTGGATTAGCTTTGAAATGTTCTGTTAATTCATTGATTCTTGCTGTCAACAGTGCTACCTGTACTTCCGGAGATCCTGTATCTCCTTCGCATCTTCCGTATTCAGCGATGATCGCTGCTTTCTTGTCTTTACAAATCATGTTTGTATCCTCCTTCTTTTATTTCAAACGCCGGATATCAGGCGGTGGTCGGAGTCTTCCATCCACTGGATATCGGCTTACTCACACTTAGCCATTATAGCAAAGTACCCTGCTATTGTCAATTCTTTTCTTACCGGTTTCTTCCCCTGTTGGCAACCTGGAAAAAATATCGTTTTCCCTCCCGGATATCGTCCTGTATCTGGTTTTTCAATGCATGGACATCCGCAAATTTTCTCTCCGGGCGCAGATATTGGTAAAGCTGAACGATGATCTCCCGCCCATATACTTCTTCTTTCTCTTCATAGCAGAAAAGATGGGCGGAAAGCGTGCGCTCCTCATTCTGAGCAACCGTCGGTTTGGTCCCGATATTGCACACGCCCTGATACCAGTCGCCGCCGCTTCGGATCTTACAGATATATGTGCCTTTTGGCGGCAGGATCTTTTCTTCACACGGGATGATATCCATCGTCGGGCTGCCCATCTCCCTGCCTTGCTGATCCCCTTTTACAACAGTGCCGGCAATCGTATACGGGTAACTCAAAAGACGGTTGACAAGATACATGTCCCCTGTCTTCATCACTTCCCTCACATATGTACTGCTCACAACGCGGGAACCGTACATCTCATTTTCCATCACTTCGATCGTATAGCCGTACCTTTTTGCATACTTCTTCAGCATCTCCGTATCGCCGCGCCGCTCATGTCCAAAACGGAAATTCTCTCCAACCACGATATATTTTGCATGGAAGACCCCGCATAAAATCTGCTCAATAAATTGCTCTGCCTCCATCTCCTTGACGGAAAGGAAGGGACATTCTACCAGATAGTCCACTCTGTTTTCCAGGCGAAACGCCCTTTCCGCATTCGTCATCAGCTTTTTCCCATCCAGATGCATTCTCGCTTTAAATTCCGTCATATCGAAAAAACAAACAACACTTTTTAGATCCGTCTCCTCTTCCACATGTTCCATAACCCGTTCCACAAGTTTTCTGTGTCCGCGGTGAAGCCCGTCAAACTTCCCGAGTGTGACGGCGGATCCGGCTTTTTCTTTGTACTGTTCCAATCCTGTAATATATTGCATGTTCTTTCCTCATTTCCATGCCCCGCTGTCCTATTGCTGTCTGGGACTGTAAAACATTTTTTCTACCTTGTATCTGTTTTCTTTGCTGTCATAGCGGTACAGCGCAAGAAACAGGCCGTCTTTTTGGTATACACGGATCCGCTCCTGGCTCTGAGGCATTGTGTTTTCTTCCAGCTGTCTTTTCGTCAATGCGTTTCCGTTGTATACGCTTTTTTCCTCCCCTTCTTTTACAAATACCTTTGGCACATCCGGGAACATCGCGTCTATCGGTACTAGAATTTCTTCAATCCTTCCTTCCCGTACGCATGTCTCGATCTCATCAAGGCTTTTGCTCTCTTCCAGGGTAAAAATTCCGGATTTTGTCCGGATGAGTGAGGACATACATCCCCCGCATCCGAGCTTCTCTCCGATATCATTACAGAGGGTCCGTATATATGTCCCCTTGGAGCACCAGACTTCAAACCGTACTTCCGGAAGGTTGATTTCACGGATCTCAATACGGTGGATCTGGATTTTTCTCGGTTTTCTCTCAATCTCCACGCCCTCCCTCGCCAGTTCGTAGAGTTTTTTCCCATTGACTTTGAGCGCAGAGTACATCGGAGGGATCTGGTCGTACTCCCCGACAAAGGAGAGAATTGTCTCCCGGACCTGATCTTGCGTGATTCCCTCCACAGAGCACTCTTTTTTCACTTCTCCCGAGATGTCCTGGGTATCTGTCGTCTTTCCCAAAAGCAGCACTGCCTCGTACGCTTTTTCTTTCTCCGTGAGCATGTCGCACAGCTTCGTAGCTTTTCCAAAACACACCGGAAGGACACCTGTGGCATCCGGATCAAGCGTCCCTGTATGGCCGATCTTTTTCTGGCGTGTGATCCCGCGAAGTTTCGCTACCACATCGTGGGAAGTAAATCCTTTTTCTTTTCTTACATTGATGATACCGTCGATCATGCTGTCTCATCCTCCAGCTGCGGAGCGATCAGACGCATGACATTGTTGATCACATCATGTGCTGTCCCACGCATCGTCAGACCTGCTGCCCTGACATGGCCGCCGCCTCCAAAATACTGTGCCACTTTGCTCACGTCTACCTTCTGTTTGGAACGAAGGCTGACTTTAAATTCGCCTTTCTGGAGCTCATAGAGAAAGACTGCCACTTCCACGCCTTTCGTGAGCCGAAGCTGGCTTACGATCCCTTCCAGATCTTTTGCCTTTACCCCAAAAAATTCCATGCTGGCCTTCGTAATATAAGAAAAGATAACCTGGCCGTCCATAAGACGGATACTCTCAAGGAGAGCTTTTCCGAGTACCTGATTCTGCTCGTATGTTTTTTCATAAAACGTTTTTTCCACGATCTCGGATGCATGGATTCCTTTTCTCAGAAGTTCTGCCGCCGCTTCCATGGTGGAAGGCTTTGTGCAGGAATACTGGAACACTCCGGTATCATGGACGATTCCGAGATAGAGTGCTTCTGCGATCTCTTTCGTGATGCGTTCCTTTTCCATCAGGTTGTAGACAAGTTCCGATGTGGAACTTGCGTCCGGCTCGATATCATTGTGATCAGCAAACATCTGATTGCTCACATGGTGATCAATACATACTGTCTGTCCTGCATGTTCAAACAGGCATTCAGCAAACCCAAGCCGTTTTGCATCTCCGCAGTCCAGCGCAAAAAACACATCGTATGTCTGATCTTCGGAAGCCTCGTGCCGGATACAGTCAGCTCCTTTCAGGAACCGGAACGAATTTGGTATCTCTTCCAGATACACATCCGCTTTGATCTGCGGATAATAGCTGCAGATATATTGACAAAGTGCAAGGCAGGATCCGCAGCAGTCACCGTCCGGCCGCACATGTCCTGCGATACCGACGGTCTTTGCACCTGCCAGTATTTCATCCAAATTCAGCATTTTATTCATCCTCTTGATTCTGACCTCTTGTTACATCATCGATCATTTTTGACATGGCTACACCGTACTCGATGGACTGATCCAGGATAAAACGGATCTCCGGCGTATTTCGCAGATTCAGTGTCCTGGCCAGCTCCCTGCGGATGTAGCCTTCCGCATTTTTCAGTCCTTTCAGCGTATCTTTTTGTGCCTCCTCGTCCCCGAGAACGCTGATATACGCCTTACATGTCTTCAGATCCGGCGCCACTTCCACCGCAACGACGGATGTAAATTCCGCAATCCGGGGATCCTTAAGACCCCTGCGCAGAATGTTGGAAAGTTCATGCTGGACTTCGGAATTGATCCTTGTATTTTTAATACTGTTTTTTCTCATATTCCTCTTCCTATCTTGGTTTTTCTACCATCTTGAAGGCTTCTACCTGGTCGCCTTCCTTGATATCATTGAATTTCTCAAATACGAAACCACATTCGTATCCTGCTTTTACTTCCTTGACGTCATCTTTAAAACGTTTCAGAGACGCCAGTTTTCCTTCAAAGATCACGATGCCGTCGCGGACAATACGTGCAGAACAGTCTCTCTCAAACACGCCGTCAAGCACATAAGATCCTGCAATGGTTCCGACTCCTGACGCCTTGAATGTCTGGCGAACTTCTGCGTGTCCGAGTACCTTCTCTTCGAATACCGGATCCAGCATACCCTTCATGGCCGCTTCTACATCCTCGATCGCATTGTAGATGACACGGTAGAGACGTACATCCACATTTTCCCGTTCTGCGGACTCTTTTGCCGCCGCATCCGGGCGGACGTTGAATCCGATGATGATGGCGTTGGATGCGGATGCAAGCATCACGTCTGATTCGTTGATGGCTCCTACTCCGCCGTGAATGATCTTCACAACCACTTCCTCGTTGGAAAGTTTCAGAAGACTCTGCTTCATCGCCTCCACGGATCCCTGAACATCGGCTTTTACCACAATGTTGAGTTCCTTTAAGTTTCCTTCCTGGATCTGGCTGAACAGATCGTCCAGAGACATTCTGGACTTTGTCTCTTCCAGCATCTTCACACGGTTCTGAGAGATGAATGTCTCTGCAAAGTTTCTCGCTTCTTTTTCATTTTTGCATCCCACAAAGACTTCGCCTGCATTCGGTACATCGCTGAATCCGAGGATCTCTACCGGCGTGGACGGTCCTGCTTCTTTGACACGTCTTCCCTTGTCATCCATCATGGCACGGACTTTTCCGTATGCAGATCCTGCAGCAATGGAATCTCCGATCCGGAGCGTTCCTTTCTGTACGAGAACAGTAGCCACCGGTCCTTTTCCTTTGTCAAGCTGCGCTTCGATGACAAGACCTCTCGCTCTCCTGTTTGGATTTGCTCTGAGCTCCATCATTTCTGCTGTGAGAAGGATCATTTCCAGAAGTTCTGAAATTCCTTCTTTTGTGTGGGCAGATACCGGAACAAAGATAGTGCTTCCGCCCCAGTCTTCCGGAATCAGCTCATATTCTGTGAGTTCCTGTTTTACACGTTCTATATTGGCGCTTGGCTTGTCGATCTTGTTGATGGCAACGACGATCTCTACACCCGCTGCCTTCGCGTGATTGATGGCTTCCACTGTCTGCGGCATGACACCATCGTCGGCAGCCACGACAAGAACTGCGATATCTGTGGAGCATGCTCCTCTCAGACGCATGGCTGTGAATGCTTCGTGACCAGGCGTATCAAGGAATGTGATGCTTTCTCCATTAATATTGACAACTGACGCACCGATATGCTGGGTAATTCCTCCAGCTTCCCTGTCCGTCACATTCGTGTCACGAATCGCATCCAAAAGGGAAGTTTTTCCGTGGTCTACGTGTCCCATGACACAGACTACCGGCGGACGTTTCTTCATCTTCTTTTCGTCCTCTTCTTCCTCTTTTAAGAGCTCTTCGATCACATCGATTTCTTCTTCCTGTTCGCACAGCACGTCAAATTCCATTGCGATCTCTTCTGCTGTGGCGAAATCGATCTCCTGGTTTACTGTCACGATCTTGCCCTGAAGGAACAGTTTCTTCACGATAGCTGATGGCTGGATCTTCATGGCGTCCGCCAGTTCTTTGATCGTCAGCATCTTAGGGATCGTGATCTGCTTGATCTGTTCTTCCTGTTTTTCCTGTTTCGGCTGCGGTTTTTCCATTACCGGCATGTTGTTTTTCTTGCCTCTGCCCGGCTTCTGGCTCATCTTTCCTTCCCGCTCTTCGTCACGGTCATATTCTTTCTTTTTGTAATTGTCTTTTGATGCCTTTCTCTGCGGCTTCTGTTCTACCACCATCGGTGCCGGAATGGACGGTCCGTTGTTTCTTCCGTCGCGGTCTCCTCTTCCCTGGCGGCCTCCGTCGCGTCTGTCCCCTCTTCTTTCAGAACGGTTTCCTTCCCCGCGGAAATCTCTTCCCTGGCGGCTTCCGTCACGTCCTTCTCCTCTTTGCTCTCTTCTGTCCGGACGGTTTCCTTCTCCGCGGAAATCTCTTCCTCCACGGCCTCCGTCACGTCCTTCTCCTCTTTGTTCTCTTCTGTCCGGACGGTTTCCTTCCCCGCGGAAATCTCTTCCTCCACGGCCTCCGTCACGTCCTTCTCCTCTTTGTTCTCTTCTGTCGGAACGGTTTCGGTCATTGCGGAAATCTCTTCCCTGACGGCTTCCGTCACGTCCTCTCTCCTGAGCATTCATCTCTTTCTTTCCTGTCTCTTTCTCCATTCCTGTCTTCCCTGCCTGTGCAACTCCATTGGTTCTCTGGGCATTTCTGCCACCCTGGCGTCTCTGTCCCCCCTGTGTGTTCTGTGGTCGGAACACCTGCACAATGGTTTTCTTCTTTGGTGCTTCTGCCTGACGGCTTCCGGATGCAAATTTTTTCTTTACATCTTCTACCTGTCCTTCGGTCAGAAAACTCATATGACTTTTGATATCAGCCCCGCCCGCTTTCAGGTAATCCATTATTTCCTTGCTCGTTTTATCTATTTCTTTTGCTAATTCATGTACTCGCACTTTTGACATCAATCTACCTCCTATATGCAATTTCTTTTTCTTTCGTTTCAAGCTGTTTTCTCAGTCCGTCCGCAAACCCGGCGTCGATAACCGCCGTGCAGGTGCGGAATTCTTTTCCCATTGCATGCCCCAAGGTATCTTTATCTCCATAAAAATAGATTGGCACTTCGTAGAAGCTGCACATATTCCGGAATTTTTTCTTTGTATTCTCCGATGCATCTTCTGTCACAATGACCAGGAACGCTGTCCCTGTTTTTACTGCCTGCTCTGTCTGAAACCCGCCGCTCTTTGTCCTTCCGGCTTTTGTGGCAAGACTTAACAGAGACAGGATCTTATCTTGTTTCAATCTGTTCCATCTCCTTTTCCAGCTCCTCGTATACCTCCTTTGGTATCGCCTGTTTAAAGGAGCGCTCAAGTCCTTTGCTCTTGACTGCCTTGTGAAAACATTCTTTTGAGAAGCACAGATAGGCTCCTCTTCCGTTCTTTCTCCCTGTCGTATCGATGAGAAATTCCCCTTCTTTCGTGTGGATGACACGCAGAAGTTCTTTTTTATTTTTCATCTCCCCGCATCCGACACATTTGCGCATTGGGATCTTTTTATTCATCATACTCATCCTCGTAAATATCTTCTTCGTACACGCCCTCTTCCATCGGGAGATCCATGTAGTTTTCCGGAAGTTCCCCGGATTCGATGGCCTGTGTCTCGCTCTTGATATCGATCTTATATCCTGTCAGTCTTGCCGCAAGTCTCGCGTTCTGCCCTTCTTTTCCGATGGCTAGGGAAAGCTGGTAGTCCGGCACGATGACGCTTGCTGTCTTCTCATCCGGATCTGCAGCAACTGAAATAACTTTGGCCGGACTCAGCGCATTTTCGATAAGGATCGCCGGGTTGTCGCTCCAGTTGATGATGTCGATCTTTTCTCCGCGCAGTTCGTTTACTACGGCGTTGACCCTCTGTCCGTTCATTCCGACGCACGCGCCCACCGGATCTACGTCCGGATCATTGGACCAGACAGCGATCTTTGTACGGGAACCTGCCTCCCTTGCGATGCTCTTGATCTCTACTGTTCCGTCTTTTACTTCCGTCACTTCTGCTTCAAAGAGTCGTTTTACAAGTTCCGGATGGGTACGGGAAACAAGGATCTTTGGCCCTTTTGTCGTATTTTTTACTTCCACTACATACAGTTTGATCCTCTCTGTCGGCCGGAACACTTCGCCTTTTACCTGCTCGTTTTCTGTGAGCATCGCATCGGCCTTCCCGAGATCGATGCTGATATTTTTGCCGACATACCGCTGTACGATACCTGTCACAATATCCTTCTCTTTTTCAAAATACTGATCGTAAACGACTTTACGTTCTTCTTCCCTTATCTTTTGGAGGATGAGATTTTTCGCATTTTGCGTCGCGATCCGGCCAAAAGATTTGGAATCGATCGGCACCTGCACGATATCGCCAAGCGCATATTTGGAATCCATCATCTTCGCGTTTACAAGGCTGATCTCTTCTTCCGGATCTTCCACTTCCTCCACTACAGTCTTTTCCGCATAGACGGCGAAATCGCAGGTCTCCCGGTTCATCACGACTTTGATGTTGTCCGCTTTCTTAAAATGGTTCTTGCAGGCATTCATCAGAGAATTTTCAATGGCGTCCAGCATTGTCTCTTTGCTGATATCTTTTTCCTGCTCGAGTATTGTCAGTGCTTCCATTAATTCTGTACTCATTTTTTCGTTTCCTCCTAAACTTAAAAATCAAATGCCAGTCTTATCAGGGCAATGTCTTTTTTATCAAAGGTCATGCTGGATTCGTCCTCGCACCGGATCGTAACCGAATCTTTGTCATAGCTCTCCAGCGTTCCTGTAAAATCCTTCTGGCGGTCGATCATCCGGTATGTCCGGATATCCACCTCTTTTCCAAGGCTTCTCTCAAAATCCCGTTCCTTTTTCAGAGGTCTTCCAAGTCCCGGAGAACTAACCTCCAGAATATAGCTGTCTTCTATAAAATCTTTTTCATCTAATACATCTGAAAGCGAGCGGCTTACCACCTCGCAGTCATTGATGGCGATCCCGCCCGGTTTATCGATGTACGCTCTCAGATACCATGTACTTCCCTCTTTGACGTACTCCACATCCACCAGTTCAAATCCATGAGTCTCGAGGATAGGTATCAGCAGCTCTTCTGTTCTCTGTTCATAGTGTTCTCTTTTTGACAATCCCAACATCCTTTCTCTTGTTTTCCCGGCATGTCTGAAAACTTTCCCATGCACTAAAGAAGAGTGAACGAAACGTCCACTCTTCTGCCGATTTCTTATGTAACTATATGTACTATAACACTCTTTTACGCCAAAATCAAGCATTTTTGCAAAGAATGTCAAGCAAACCACGGATATCACGGATCACATAGTCTGCGCCTGCTTCCATAAATGTCTTCTCCGCCTCTTTGAGTTTCTCTTCTTTTTCAGCGTCAGAAAGTGCTTCGTATTCCTTTTGTGAAAGTCCAAGGACAGAACTTCCTTCCAGAACTCCGACAGATTCCATACCTGCCTGTTTTCCTTCTTTGATATCGGAAACAGTATCTCCGACTTTGATGACCTTACGTACATCGGAAAGTTTCAGCTCTTCCATGTTGCGGAAAATCATATATGGATATGGCCTTCCGGTATTTCCTGTGGAGTTCGGGCTGAACCAGCAGTCCGGCGCATAGCCATTCTCTGCCGCCTTTGGCACAACAATGGTCATCATATCATCCGTGTAGCCGGTGGTAGAACCGATCTTCAGTCCCATTTCTCTGAGTTTTTCTACTGTCTCCACAACGTACGGCTTCGGATCCGCAAAGTTTGGCAGAATCTCGAAGATTTTCTTTTCGCTGAGTTCATAGACTGCATGGACGTCTTCCTCGGTCCAGTCTTTTCCATACTTTTCTCTCCACAGTCCGGCGATCCTTTCTCCCTTCAACATGGTCCGGATATGGTCGATCTTGAGCATCCCCATCGGTCCTCTTACTTCTTCTACTGTCGGTTCGATACCGAACGCTTTAAATGCATCGATAAATGCCTGTACTGGTGCGAAACAACCGTAATCTACCGTCGTGCCTGCCCAGTCAAAGATAACTGCTTCGTATTTCATCTTAGTTTGTCTCCTTTAAAAATTCTGAAATGATGGCGGTAAGTTTTACCATGTCTTCCGGATAGATCTCCCCGATATTTCCGATACGGAAAGTATCTGCATCCGTAACTTTTCCCGGGTAGATCGCATATCCGCGTTCTTTGATGTAATCATACATCTCCTGGAAGGAAAAATGATGATGTTCCGGATAATAGAATGTCGTGATGATCGGTCCCTGTACGTCGGCGCCTACATATGGACGGATTCCAAGCTCTGCCAGGTTTTCGATCAGGATCTTGTTGTTCTTTGCATAACGTTCATGACGCTTTTCGAGAAGGTCGGCTGTCAGTTTTTCTGGATATACCTTCGGATATGCGGACTGGTTGGATGCATTTTCTTCTCCCTCGTAAATCGCAAGCGGGTATGTTTTCTGAAGTTCTGTTCTTCCGTTTTCAATGATGCACTGTGCCATCTCCATTGCTTTGTCTGCTTTTTTGCTGTCTTCTTTGTCAAGTACAGCCACAGATTCTGTCAGGGAGAAGTTTCCTTCTGTAGGATCTACGTAGTCGATCGGAAGTCCTTCCTCTTTGTCCGCAACAGCCTGATGGCGAAGTCCAAATCCTACTGCCACTTCCCCTGCACGTACTTTTTTAAGCGGTGCAGATCCGGAGTCTTCGATATTGTCCCCTGCATTGTCGTAGATTCCTTTCAGAACTTCTTTCGCTCCATCTTCGCCGTACTCACTTACGATGGCCTGGATCAAAAGCCATGCTGTGGATGACGCTTTTACATCTGTCACAGACAGCATACCTTTGTACTGCGGATCCGCAAGATCTTTGATACATGTCGGAGTGTCAAGTCCGTTTTCTTTCAAAAGTTCTGTGTTGACAATGATAGCTCCTTCCTGCTTTGTGATCGGTGCATAGAAAGAAGAACTGTCGTTCTCACTCAGCACAGAGTAATCAAATGTCAGGTCTTTGAACATTTCGTTCTGTTCCTGTGCGCTGTCCAGATAGAAGGAACTCATCGTTACCATGTCTGCTTCCAGGTTTTTTCCTTCCGCGATCAGCTTCCCGCCAAGCTCAGAAGTACCGAATGTCTGGAATACATACTCATTTTCATATCCATTTTCATCCAGCGTTTTTTTCATCGCATCCACTGCTTCTTCGTCTGCATTGGAATAGATGATGACTTTATCGTCGCTGTCCCCCGCTGCTGCATTTCCGCCTGCACATCCTCCAAGAAAAACGGAACCGGCAAGCATACATGCCATAAACATTGCTGTCACACTTTTCATTTTCATTATTTTTTTCTCCTTTTTCACTTTGATATCTGCTTTCTTCCTGCTTGTCAGGAGGTAAAGCACCCCTTTCATACAGAGGTTTGTTAAGAGGATCAAGATAGACAGTACGAAAATCTCATTGAATTTCATGAAGTACTGCAGCTCTTTGATCTTTGTCGTAATGACCATGGTTTTTGCCCCTGCGATAAAGATAACCGCACTGACTGTTACCATCGCATTTACGAAATAATATCCGAACACTTCAAGAAGTGTGGATGTCATATTCGGCGTGATGATGCGGATAAGTGTCTTGCTCCAGGAATCTCCAAGCAGTTTTGCCGTCGCTTCCCATGATGTATTCAGTTTCATCAGCGCATTTTTGATCATCAAATACGGTGTCGAGAAGTAGTGGATCGTATTACAGATGATGATCAGAATGAACGTATTCTGAAGAGAAGTCCCTGAAAATACGAGCATGTACGCGATACCGATGACCATCCCCGGCACTGTGTTTGTCACAAGAGCGGTGCTTTCAATAACCTGTTTTGTGCGCCCTTTCAGATTGCTTCTGGCAGATGCAAGGGCACATCCATATGTAAGAAGAAGTCCTACCACCGCTGTCATAAACGCCACAAACAGTGAGTTTTTATATACTGCCGTCAAGGTATTGTCCTGGAATACCGACTGGAAATGCTCCAGTGTGAACACTGCCCGGTACGGCCATTCTTCGATGAACGGCATAATGAAGATTACCGCAAACACTGCAAACACGCAGAGGAAAACAATTCCTGTCGCCACAGGACAGAGGATGTCCCTGACTTTGTTTTCTTTTAATTCCACAACAGAAATCTTGTTGTACCGGATATTGTACCGTTCCAGGAATTTCAAAAGAGCGATGCTGACAACCGACGGGATCAGCATGATGATCGCCACGACCGCCCCGTTGCTGAAGTTCGGAATACTTCCCAGCATTTCGTTGTACAGCACTGTCGCCACAACTTCGAATTTTCCTCCTACCGATTCCGGGATACCGTAATCCGTAAAGCAAAGGAAAAAACACTGTACGAAAGATGCCGCAAATGTTCCAAGAAGCGGTCTTATGATCGTCTGAAGGAACGTCTTTGCCGGGCTGTCGCCCATGATTCTTGATACTACGATAAACTTTTTGTCAATGTATTCCATTGTGTTGGACAGAAGCATAAAAGATACCGGGAGTGTGTAGATGACATATCCTATCACAAGTCCGTTGAATCCGTATATGTCAAACAACTGTCTTCCAAAAAGTCTTGTCAAAAGCCCCTGTTTTCCAAAAGAATAGATGATCGCAAACCCGTATGTGATGGTCGGCAGGAGCATTGGGAGCTGTGCGGCCAATCGGATGAATTTCTTGTACGGACGCGGTGCATTTGTGTAATGGATCGTGTACGCCAAAAGGAATGCCAAAAGCGTGGCTGCAACTGCACTTGTGACAGAAACCGACATACTGTTTGCCACAGCCGTTCCAAATCCCTTCTGTGAAAGCATCTCGCCGAAATTCGCCAGCGTCACTCCTCCGTCTCCTTCCAAGGCCTGACGAAACAGCACGACCAGCGGCACGAACAGAAACGCCAGAAAGACGATGAGGGCGACAATATATATTCCCTTTATCTCAAGCTGCTTCAGGATAAATGTTTTTACAAATTCTTCTTCCGGCGCGTTGATGATATCTTCCGGTCTTCCGTATTGAGCGATAGTTCCCTGGTTCATGATGCAGACTTTGTCGGAGAGTGTCAGCGCCTCTTCCGGATCGTGTGTGACGATGATCGTCGTGAGATGGTACTCTCTTGCGATTTCCTTGATCTTGCTTTTGATGGATTCCTTGATCACACCGTCGAGAGCACTCAGCGGCTCGTCCAAAAGAAGGATCTTCGGCTTCATGACCATGGTCCTTGCAAGGGCAACTCTCTGTTTCTGTCCGCCGGAGAGCTGTTCAATCTTTTTCCCAAGATGCTCTTTCAGACCGAGAAGTTCGATCAGGCCGGACACTTCCTTGGCTGTCGCAATGTCCTTTTTGTTGCGCAGTCCATATGTAACATTCTGCTGCACATTCAAATTCGGGAACAGAGCATAATCCTGAAATACGATATTAAACCCCCGTTCCTCCATTGGTACATGTAAGATGTCTTCTTCATCAAACCGCATTTCTCCTGCATCTGCCTGTGTAAGCCCAAGTATGATGTTCAAAAGTGTTGTCTTACCGCATCCTGACGGTCCGAGGATAGACACGATTTCCCCGCTGTCGATCTCCAGGTTGATATCCCTTAAAACCGGTACGCCGTCAAACGATTTTTTGATATGTTTCAATTCCAGCATGTGATATGCCCCTTTCCGTATATGTTCTTTTATTTCGCTGCTAGTTGATCTTGTTTTTCCAAGATGTTTTTCTCAAGTCCTTTTATAATAAATATTCCTTCTATCACAGCCGGGTAAATCTTGTGTAAAACCTTCGTAACGCTTTCAATCCATATTGTTAAGTTTTCTTTACAAGGCGGGAAAAATAAAAGCAATGCCCTTTCTGTTCAGACATTGCTTTTTACATTCGCTATTATGTTTGTATCATTTATGTTCGCTGCTTTACTCCCTGAGTGTCTCTCTTTCCGATGCGCAGACGGTTCAGGACCACTTCTTTTTCTTTGTACACTGCCCTTATATCCTCTCCTTCGGAAAATACGAAGGCAGCCTCCACCTCATCTTTTTTCTGCAGCCGAATTCCACGGACCCCGATGGCTCCTTTTTTCTTTTCAGACACTTCCCCTGCCGGGAACCGGAGGAAATATCCGTTTACAGTCTGGAGAACTACATAGTCTGCTCCCTGCACCGGACAGACTGTCCGGAGCTCGTCCTCATCCTGCAGCTTTGTAGCTGCGGTAGTTCGTTTAGAGACAATAAATTCTTTTCCGTCCACCAGTTTGATCATACCGTCCTTCGTGACAAAAAGGAGCTTTTCTTCTCCAAGCAGATCTTCCTGCACGAGAAAGACGATGTCCTCCTTCGTACTGTCAAAGTTGCTCACATTGTCCACCGGCTGTCCTTTATCCCGAAATCGTCCGTGCGGGAGATCCATAACCTTGATCTGGTGCATCCGCCCCTGTCCGGTAAATAGGCAGATCTTTCCGGTATTCATACAGCGGATCACATACCTGTTCTCCGCATCTGCTGCTTCCTTGTTTCTTTCGTAAACCGAAGCGTCTACCGTCTTCGCGTAACCAAAGCGGTCCATCAAAAAAACAACTTCCTGCTCTTCGATCTTCTTTTCCTTTAAAACGATCTCCTCAGCATTTTCCAGGGAAGTCTTTCGTTTTACGGCATATTCTTTTTTCAGCCGATTCAGATCTTCGATGATGACAGACGACATCTCATCGTAATCATTCAGGATTTTCTCGTATCTGGCAATCTTTTCCACTGTCTCCTCATGCTCTTTTACAAGCGCTTCCATCTCCAGCCCGATCAGCTTATAAAGACGCATCTCCAGGATTGCTGTCGCCTGGCGCTCTGTAAAGGAAAGGAGCTTTGCCATCTTTTCGGACACTTTGGTCTTAAAATGGATTGAATCGGTAATGCCGTACATAAGACAAGCCTTGGCATCTTTTACGGAGCGGCTTCCTCTTAAGATTTCGATGATCAGATCGATCACATCACAGGCTTTTATAAGTCCTTCCTGAACTTCCCGCTTCTCCTGCTCTTTCCTGAGCAGGGTCTGATATTTCCGTGTGGCAATCTCAAACTGGAAATCCACATGATGCTCTATGATCCTGCGAAGTCCCATCGTCTCCGGACGCCCGTCTGCCACTGCGAGCATATTGACGCCAAATGTGTCCTCCAGCTTCGTCTTTTTGTAAAGCATATTTTTCAGATTTTCCACATCCGCGTCTTTCTTAACATCGATGACGATCCTGATGCCTTCTTTGGAGGACTGGTTGGAAATATCGACAATGTCCGACGTCTTCTTTGTTTCCACAAGGGCACACACATCGTTTAAAAATTTCCCGATTCCGCTTCCGATCATCGTATATGGGATCTCGGAGATCACAAGACGCTTGCGTCCTCCTTTTCCTTCCTCTGTCTCTACTTTCCCGCGGATCTTGATCTTTCCTGTTCCGGTCTCGTAGATTCCAAGAAGGTCGTCCTGATTGACAACGATCCCCCCTGTAGGGAAGTCCGGTCCTTTGATATATTTCATCAGCTGCTTTGTCGTGATGGCATTGTTTTTCATATAGGCCTTGACAGCATCGATCACTTCACCCAGGTTGTGTGTAGGAATACTGGTGGCCATTCCAACTGCGATCCCCTCCGCACCGTTTACGAGAAGATTCGGAAAACGCACTGGCAGTACTTCCGGCTCTTTCTCCGTCTCGTCAAAGTTCGGCACAAAATTTACAATATCCTTGTCCAGATCGGAAAGAAACGCTTCCTGGGAAATCTTGGCAAGCCTTGCCTCCGTATATCGCATGGCAGCTGCGCCGTCGCCCTCGATGGATCCGAAATTTCCGTGTCCGTCCACAAGTACCATCCCTTTTTTAAATTCCTGTGCCATGACAACAAGGGCATCGTAGATGGAGCTGTCCCCGTGAGGATGATATTTACCCATCGTATCCCCGACGATACGGGCACATTTCCGGTATGGCCTGTCGTAACGGATCCCAAGTTCATACATATCGTAGAGCGTTCTTCTCTGTACCGGTTTCAGGCCGTCCCTCACATCCGGGAGCGCCCTTGAGATGATCACGCTCATGGCGTAGTCGATATACGATTTTTTCATGACATCCGAATATTCCGTCCGAATGATCTGTTCTCTTTCACTCTGGCTCATGTATCTTCCTCACTTCTTCTTTCTATAACAGTTATATATCCAGCTCCGCCTCGCGGGCGTTTTCATAGATAAAAGTCCGTCTCGGGGGTACTTCTGTTCCCATCAGCATCTCCGTCACGCTGGACGCCATCCTTGCGTCCTCGATCTCTACCCGCTTTAAGATCCTTGTCTTCGGATCCAGCGTCGTCTCCCAAAGCTGCTGGGCATCCATCTCCCCGAGCCCTTTGTATCTCTGGAGAGTAAACGGTCCGGTCTGACGTTTCCGGTACCTCTCCAGCGCTTTGTCGTCATACAGATACTCTTCTTTCCCCTTCTTTGGCATAGCCTTGTAAAGAGGCGGCATGGCAATATATACATGGCCCTCGTAGATCAGTTCCGGCATAAAGCGGTAAAAAAGAGTCAGCAGAAGGGTGGAAATATGCGCTCCGTCTACATCTGCATCAGCCATGATGATGATCTTGTCATACCGGAGTTTTGTAATGTCAAAGTCGTTTCCGTACCCTTCGGAAAACCCACAGCCAAAGGCATTGATCATCGTCTTGATCTCAGCATTGGCAAGGACTTTGTCGATACTTGCCTTCTCCACATTGAGTATCTTTCCCCGGATCGGGAGGATGGCCTGGTACATGCGGTCTCTGGCAGTCTTTGCGGATCCGCCGGCAGAATCCCCTTCCACAATGAATATCTCACATTTTTTTGCGTCTCTGCTCTCGCAGTTTGCAAGTTTCCCATTGCTGTCGAAAGAATACTTTTGACGGGTCAGAAGATTCGTCTTTGCCCGTTCTTCCGTCTTCCGGATCTTAGCCGCTTTCTCCGCGCAGGCCAGAACATTCTTCAGCACTTCAAGATTCCTGTCAAAATACCGAACGATCTCTTCGCCTGTCACTTTTCCAACAGCTCTCGACGCATCCTGGTTGTCAAGCTTTGTTTTTGTCTGTCCTTCAAACCGTGGATCCGGATGTTTTACCGAGACAATGGCCGTCATCCCGTTTCGGATATCTGTTCCGGTAAACTTGTCATCCTTCTCTTTCAACACTCCGATCTCTCGCGCATACTGGTTCATGATCGTGGTAAAAGTGGATTTAAATCCGGTAAGATGAGTTCCTCCCTCGGCATTATAAATATTGTTGCAGAAGCCCAGAATATTCTCATGAAACTCCGTGACATACTGGAACACAACTTCCACCTCAATCCCTTCTGCCTCTCCTTTAAAATAGACGGGATCGTGAACTGCTTCACTTTTTTTATTCAGATCTTTTATAAAACCGATCAGCCCGTCCGGCTCATGGTAAGCGATACATTCCTCGGGATCTTTCCGTTTGTCCCTGAAAACGATCGTGAGGGCAGGATTTAAGTACGCCGTCTCGTGAAGCCTGCTTTTGATTTCTTCTTCCCGAAACCTTGTCTTTTCAAAAATCTCCGCATCCGGCAGGAAATTTACTGTTGTCCCGGTCTTTTTTGTCTTCCCGACAACAGGAAGAAGTCCATCCGAAAGCTCAACCACCGGCACTCCTCTTTCATACCGGTCATGGTGGATCGCTCCGTCACGGCTGATCTTGACATCCATATATTCGGAAAGCGCATTGACGACGGAGGAACCAACCCCATGAAGCCCTCCGCTTGTCTTATACGCAGCATCGTCAAATTTCCCGCCCGCATGCAGCGTCGTGTACACGATGCGGGCAGCGGATACTCCTTTTTGATGCATACCGACCGGCACTCCCCGTCCATTGTCAGAGACAGTGGCAGACCCGTCTTTTTCCAGCGTCACTTCGATCCGGTCGCCGTAACCTGCAAGATGCTCATCCACTGCATTGTCAACGATCTCGTACACAAGATGGTTGAGCCCTTTTGTCCCGACACTTCCGATGTACATTCCCGGTCTTTTCCGAACTGCTTCCAGACCTTCCAGTATCGTTATGCTGTCTGCATCATATGTCACATGATTTGCCATTGTATTCTCCCTTTCCATTTTTTCATACTTTTACCAGTGTATCACAAACAGACATTCGATTCAAGGCAAAAGATTTGTGCCTCTTTTCCCCTTATGTGAGTACTCTGGCAAGAGATTCCGCCAGAGGTTCCATGGCATTTTTCATCTCCTGCACGGTGTTTGTCTGGGCACCAGCCTCCACAAGAAGCATCTTCGGCACAAGCTGCATGTTGTACCGATAACCTTTGAGATAGATATTTCGCGTAAAGCCCGGATAATGCTCGTCGGCATCCAGCTTCATCTGAAGAGAAAATGCCAGATTATCCTGGATATACGGGTTGGAAAAATACTGTATATTTCCGTTGGCACGTGTTCTGCAAAGGCCATTGAAATACATAATCTTTGCCGTCGGTTTACCATTTACTTCTGTTACCAGATGCGTATTTTCATTTACCCCATCTCTATGTAAATCGATGACTACTTCAATAGTAGGATTTTCTTTGAGGATTTTCTCCGCCGCAGCTCCGGACAATTCGTACGCCTGGCTTCGATCCAGCTTTCCGTCGATGATGTCGTAGACGCCTCTGTCATGTATCGTCCCTATCTTATACTTTTCATTCAGAAGCTTTGCCAGGTAATCCCCTATCCCCACGATGGAAGTAGAGTCATCCCCCTTTACAGAGTCCACGAATGTTTCCTGGGAATGTGTGTGGTAGATGAGAATTTTCGGTCCATCCATCCCTTTTTGAAACTTCATGTCTTTTGCCAGAAGATTTTTCGCATTAAGCTCCTCGGGGCTTGTCATCGTTGTACTGTCGATCGTATAGTAGTGGCTCGTCAGATATTCATAGTCATTCAGCTTTTCCCTGTCCACTTTGGCTTGCTGACTCGTCTCCTTGGGCTGCTCCTCTGTAGTCTCCTGATTTTTCTCGATCAGCTTTCCGTTTTCATCTACTTCATTTTCATCTTCCGCCTCTTTTTTCAGAAGCATCTCGTACGTTTCCATATCCTCTATCTCTGTCTCCGTCACTTCTTCTGCATTCACATAATCCCCAAGAGGCACCATCTGCATAGCCTGGCTTGTGACCCATTCTTTCATGTCCCTCCCACCTTGCTTTCCATAATAGACGAGGGCCGGAAAAACCATGTTCTCCGCACCCTCCTGTGCTGCCCGTCCTATCCTGTCTCTCATATTATCCCATACGTTCTGGCTGCCGCCAAGGATGATATATCCGCTCACTGCGCACAATGCCCCTCCTACGAGGAGATTATGAAACCGCATTTTCCGATCCAAACGCCTCACTCCGCTTTCTGTATCCATGTTTTCCGTGTCTTAACACTATATGTCCGGCTGTTCCGTTTTATTCCGCCGGTTCCTTTCCTGCAAAAAGCATATTGAGCCCCTCTGAGATGGTAAAACTGATCCGTTTTACCGTATCGTCAATATCTTTTGGCGTCACAAACATTCCATTGAGATGGGGAGATATCAGCTCTCTCACAAGCTCATACTTTTCAGCTGCATGATATCCCTGAAGGACGACGCCAACTCCTTTTAACGCTTCGGAGTGCTCCATCTCTTCCATGAGATTTTCCATCGCGTCATTGACGATCGTGGCCGCATCCACCACAGTAGGAACACCGATGGCGATGACCGGGACTCCCACGCTTTCCTGTGTGATAGCATTCCTGTGATTACCCACTCCGGATCCCGGATTGATGCCGGTGTCCGCGATCTGGATCGTCCTGTTCAGGCGTTTGGAGTTTCTGGCCGCCAGGGCATCCACCGCAATGATCACATCCGGATCCGTCTCTTTTACAACGCCCCTGATGATCTCCACCGTCTCCATTCCTGTCTGTGCCATTACCCCAGGGACCAGCGCACTGATCAATGTGACTTCTTCTTTCCCCATGGCATATTTCCCGTATTCCTTTACGATATGTCTTGTGATGTTGAGATTATCAGCCACATAAGGCCCGAGGGCATCCGGCGTCACATTCCGGTTTCCAAGACCGATGATCAGAACAGACCAGTCTTCCCCTCTTTTTTTACAGTTTTTTCCGTTCATCAGTTTCTTTATACAGTCTGCGATCTTTTCGGAAATCTCACTGTGATACTCTTCATCCGGCACCGCCATATTCGGCGCTTCCATCGTGATATATGTCCCTGCCGGCTTGCCCATCGTCTTTGCCCCGTTTTCCGTCTGGATCCGCACAGTCGTCGTCTTCACTTCCCATTCTTCGTCATATTCTTCTTCCAGGACAACTCCCTGTACCTCCACGTTTTCTTCTTCAAACCGTTCCTTGTCCTCCAATGCAAGATCCGTCCGGATACTGTACTTTTCAACCATGATATTCCCTCGCTTACTTTTTTCATTTCCCCTTAGTTTCTCAAAAAAAAATGGAAATATGTATTGACATAATATATTTCCTGGACTAAAATGAATGAGTATGCTTCGTCAGGACGTCCGTGTCCGGACCTGACGAGAACGAGAAACGAATTTGCCAAGGTTGGAGGTGTAGGTCATGGCTAACATTAAATCCGCAAAGAAAAGAATTTTAGTTGCTGAAACTAGAACTGCCAGAAATAAAGCTATCAAATCTAAAGTAAAAACTTGCGTGAAAAAAGTGGAAACAGCTGTTGCTAAGAATGATGCTGCTGCTGCAAAAGAAGCACTGAGCGTTGCAATTTCTGAAATCAACAAAGCTGGCGGAAAAGGAGTATACCACAAAAATACATGTGGAAGAAAGATTTCCCGTCTCACAAAAGCTGTTAACTCTATCGCGTAATCCATATAGTGATATAGTATGACAAAAAAGAAAGAACAGTCTCAAACCGTCAGAGCCTGTTCTTTTTTTGATGGTAAACAGGCGCAGAAGCAACGTTGTCTTCTGCGCCTGGCTTTATCATCTTATTTCTTTCTGTTAGTTGTTGATCAGCTTGTCATCTTCAGCCCAGCTGTAAAGTTTCCTCAGTTCAGCTCCTACGACTTCAGATTCATGCTGAGCGCCTTTTGCTCTCATAGCATGGAAGTGAGGTGCCCCAATCTTGTTTTCCAGCAGCCAGTCTTTTGCAAATGTTCCATCCTGGATATCTGCAAGAATCTTCTTCATCGCTTTCTTTGTATCTTCTGTGATAATCTTCGGTCCTGTAATGTAATCGCCATATTCCGCTGTGTTGGAGATAGAGTATCTCATTCCTGCAAATCCGCTCTGGTAGATCAGATCAACGATAAGTTTCATTTCATGGATACATTCAAAGTATGCATTTTCTGCCGGATATCCTGCTTCCACCAAAGTCTCAAATCCAGCCTGCATAAGGGCAGATACACCACCACAGAGAACTGCCTGTTCTCCGAAGAGGTCTGTCTCTGTCTCGATCTGGAATGTACTTGTAAGAAGACCTGCTCTCGCACATCCGATGGCAGCACCGTATGCCAAAGCGAGATCAAGAGCTTTGCCTGTGGCATCCTGTTCTACACATACAAGAGCCGGAACGCCCTGTCCGTCCACATATGTACTTCTTACTGTGTGGCCCGGAGCTTTCGGTGCGATCATGGCAACATCCACATTTGCCGGAGGTTTAATCTGTCCGAAATGTACGGCAAAGCCATGCGCAAACATGAGCATCTTGCCTTCTTCCAAATTTGGCTCGATATCTTTTTTATACATATCAGCCTGCAGTTCATCGTTGATCAGGATCATGATGATATCAGCCCATTTTGCAGCTTCCTGATTTGTCATGACTTTGACGCCCTGTGCTTCTGCTTTGGCTTTTGATTTACTTCCTTCATAAAGGCCGACAGCCACATCACATCCGGATTCCTGCAGGTTTAATGCATGTGCATGCCCCTGGCTTCCGTATCCGATCACAGCGATCTTTTTTCCTTCCAGCAAAGATAAATTGCAGTCTTCCTGATAGTAAATTTTTGGTTTGTTCATTTCTAATCTCCTCCTGATTTCTGAAATTATATTCGTCAAAGGGCTTCCCCTTCAGCTTTGCTGCATATTACAGTCTACAGTCCTTCATACTCTGCTTTCTTCCTCATGATCTCATCAGCGTCCGTCACATCCTGGCTTCCTCTGGAGAGTCCGGTAATTCCGGTCCTTGCAAGTTCCAGGATCTCATACCCATCCAGAAGATTCAAAAATGCTTCGATCTTTGACTGAGCCCCGGTAAGCTCGATGATGAGGGATTCCTTCTCCACATCGATAATCTTAGCACGGAAAACGTCCGCTGTAGCGATGATTCCCGGACGCATCGCCGCATCCGCTTTGATCTTTACGAGAATCAGCTCTCTGTATACCGATTCCTCATCTTTCAGAAGCTTGATTTCGATCACATCCTCCAGCTTTCTTACCTGCTTCTCAATCTGTGAAAGAATCATTTCATCTCCGCTTGCCACAACCGTAATTCTTGTAAAACGGTCATCCGCCGTGACACCCGCCGTGATACTGTCAATACTGTACCCACGTCTGCTGAACAGCCCGGCGATCCGGCTCAATACACCCGGTGTATTATCCACCAGCAAAGAATAAACCTGTTTCCTCATAAACTTACCTCCACTTTCATTTTCAAAAACAGAGTGCGTTCTGTTTTTTTATTGTAACAACGAATCACACTTTTGTCAAGTAAAGAAATAAAGAAAAAACAAACTTTTCTTTTATTTTTCTTCTTTCTGTCTCTCTATTTTCTCCGCCAGGTCATTCAGGTAGACCCAGCGCTCCATTTTTTCTTCCAGTGCCTGCTCTGCCTTTTCTTTCTCTTTGGAAAGCTCGGACAGACGGAGGGAATTGGTGGCATTTGCCATCATATCCTGATCGATCTGCTGGATTTTTTCTTCGAGATTGGCGATGTCTCCATCGATCGTCTCGTACTCTTTTTGCTCTTTGAATGTAAATTTCAGCTTGGCCGGGCGATTCTGTTTCCACGTTTTTACACTGTCTTTCTTTTCTTTTTGTCCTTGTTTTTCTCCTTCCTTTTCAGCCTCGGCCTTCCAGGTGCTTCTCTTTTCCCTGGCTTCCAGATAGTCGGTATACCCTCCTTCGTACTGAACAAGATGCCCTCCATCTCCAATCTCAAAAATACGGTCCGCGATATTGTCCAGAAAATACCGGTCGTGGGACACGGCGATGACAATGCCGGAAAATGAATTCAGGTAGTCTTCCAGAATTGTGAGGGTCGGTATATCCAGATCGTTGGATGGTTCATCGAGGAGGAGGACATTGACCTGACGTATCAGGATGCTCAAAAGATAAAGCCTTCTTTTCTCCCCTCCTGACAGCTTCGACACCGGTGTGTACTGCATCTCCGGCGTAAATAAAAACCGTTCCAACATCTGGGAGGCACTGATTCTGCCTTCTTTTGTCTGGACGTACTCTCCGATATCCCGTATGTAATCGATCACTCTTTTGTCTTCATCCATATCTGGAACTTCCTGGGCAAAATATCCGATTTTTATCGTTTCCCCAATATCCACTTCTCCGCTGTCAGGTGCTATCTCCCCTGCGATCATCCGAAGGAGGGTAGATTTGCCGCATCCGTTCGGACCGATAATCCCCAGACGCTGATTTCTAAGAACGATATAATCAAAATCGTTTATGACTGTTCTGTCCCCGTAACTTTTTGTGATATGCTTCAGCTCAATCGTCTTCTTTCCCATCCTCGTCTCTGCCGCATCCATCTCCACCGCCTGATCTGCCAGTGGAGCTCTGCCGTTCTTCAAAGCCTCCAGCCTGTCAAGCCTTGCCCTCTGTTTGGTAGTTCTGGCACGGCATCCTCTTTTTGCCCACTCCATTTCCATACGAAGGATACTCTGGCGTTTCCGTTCTGAGGCAAGCTCTCTTTCTTCACGCTCCGCCTTGAGCTCCAGGAATCGTGAATAGTTGGCCTCATAGCTGTAAAACTGCCCCCGGCTGATCTCCAAGATGCGGTTTGACACTTTATCGAGAAAATAGCGGTCATGTGTAACCATGAGTATAACTCCTCTGTAATTTTTCAAATAGTTTTCCAGCCACACGATCATCTCATCATCCAGATGGTTCGTCGGTTCGTCCAGAAGAAGCAGATCGAAATCTTCCGCAAGCACTTTGGCAAGGGCTGCCCTTCTTCTCTGTCCTCCGGATAAAGTTTTCATCTTTGCCTGAAAATCCATGATCCCAAGGCGAGTCAGATTGCTCTGCACGATCCAGGCATCTTCCTTCCCATCGGAGGCATAGGTAAGCACGGTATCCTCCGGTTCAAATACCGGGCTCTGGGAAAGGTAGGCGATCTTCAGTCCATTCTGCCTTACGATCTGTCCTCCATCCGGCTCTTCTTCCCCTGCGATCATCCGAAGGAGCGTAGATTTTCCTGTCCCGTTGATGCCGATGATCCCGACCTTGTCTCCTTCCTGCACCCCAAAAGACGCATCATCAAAAATCATTTTATCTCCAAATAGTTTGCTGATATGTTCCAAGTTCAAGATATTCATGTTACTACTCCTCGTCTGTATTGCTTTTTCCAAAAGAAGAAGGCACTGATTTGACAGTGCCTTCCTCCACTTACTTTTTTAGTATCCCAATTCAGGCAGGATGTTCCTTGGCTCATCGTAGATGACCAGATCCGCCTTGTCGTCCATCAAGGTTGGTTTGGTATGTATGACAACAATCCTGCTGCCCTCAAAACAACGGACGTAATTGTGAAAAACTTCCGAACTCAGCGACGTCCCAAGCAAAAGAAGCACGTCACACTTTTCGATCTCTTCCAGCGTCCGCGAGAGTTTATCACTATCCAGCATCTCTCCGAAAAACGAAACTCCCGGCCGTACTACTCCGTGACAGTCTTCACAATACGGAATCTTCGGCGCATTCTTGATATATTCCAACGAATATTCTTTATGGCACCGCATGCATTTATTTCTGTAAATGCTGCCATGCAGATCGATGACATTTCTGCATCCGCCCCGCTCGCTCAGTTCATAGATATTGCTTGTTATAATGCATTTAAGCTTTCCTGCTTTTTCCATAGCTGCCAGGGTTTTCACGGATTCCGTCGGTTCAAGTTCTACAAGGATCTCATTTTTATAAAACTCGAAAAACATTTCTGTCCTCGTATTAAAAAATGCATCCGTGTACAGATATTCCGGTGATCTTCCGTATTTTTCTTCAATCTCATACGCCGCATTCTGATCCTTCAAAGAGTGGAAGCCACATTCTTCCAACATTCCGGAACCACAAAGAACAACCACATACTGCCCTTGATCCACAATTTCTTTCAAAATATCCAGTTTGCTCTTCTCCTGCATGGAACCCCTCCCTTTCGGCCATGCGGGCCATCCGTATGTCCGATGACCTTTTTATTTATTATACTATATGGATTTATGCGATACAAGCTGGATTTCCTCTTTTGTCTCTGTTTTCACATACGATACAAAAAAGGACAGCCAAAGCCATCCTTGTTCTTTGTGTCAACAGTAAATCCTGTGTTTTCCCATTTACGCAAGATATTCACTCAGCTCGTTGACTTCTGTATCATCTGCATCGTGCATGATCATCTTGATTGGTTTGGAAAGATCCAGGCTCAGGATTCCAAGGAACGATTTCCCGTCGATCGTCATTCTTCCCTGAATCAGATCAAAGTCTCCGTCCATACGTCTTAAGATGCTGTTCAATCCTTTGGCCTTTTCCATAGAATTGATACTTACATATACTTCTCTCATCGCTTTTCTCCTGTGAATCTATTAATATATTCTGTCCCGCACATCGTGCAGCCATGTTATTATACCCTTTTCCTGTGGTTTTTTAAAGCCATTTTTTATCTTTTTTGCACATTATGGGATCCAAATCTTTTTCAGGATCTCCACCGCTTCCACAATCTTTTTTTCCTCCAGATTTGCATATCCTAAAATCACAGATGCTTTCCCTCTTTTCTGCTCTCTGGCATCGTAAGATGACAGCCCGCAGACTCGGATCCCCTGCTCTTTGGCCTGTCTGATCAGTTCCTCCTCAGTTCGTCCGTCGTCAAATGTCAGAAGGAGATGAACTCCTGCATTTTCCCCGGAGATCCTGCAGATCCGTGAAAAAGGTTTCAGACATCCGAGGAGTATATCGTGTCTGCTTTTATAAATAGCGCGCATCCGGTTCAAATGTCTTTCGTAATGTCCGTCTTCTATAAATTTCTGAAGAATCATCTGATCCACACGGGACACTGTTGGATTGATAAACCGGCACGTTTCTCGATAAACTTCCAAAAGCGGCAGCGGCAAAACCATATAGCTCATCCTTATGGCAGGGGCAATGGATTTTGAGAACGTTCCAAGGTAGATGACCTTCTCCTCCATATCAAATCCTTTCAGCGCCGGGATTGGTTTTCCTTTATACCTGAATTCGCTGTCATAGTCATCCTCGATGATAAAGCGCCCTTCTTTCTCTTTTGCCCAGGAAAGCAGTTCCATCCTCCGCCGGATCGGCATGACGATTCCCAGTGGATACTGATGAGAAGGCATAACGTAGGCAATATCCGCATCCATCTTCCGAAGCTTTTCCACTTCCATCCCGCTTTTGTCCATGTCTACTGTACAGACAGGATAGCCGAGTCTCCCAAAGAGACGGTAAGCCTGTTTGTATGTGGGATTTTCAAAAGCTGCTTTATGCCCATTTCCAAGAATAGCGTGGAGAAGAAACAGCATATAATCGTTTCCAGCCCCCACAATGATCTGTTCAGGAGTACAGTTGACGCCCCGCGCCTGATGCAGGTAAGCCGCGATCACATTTCGGAGTCCATATTCTCCCTGTGGATCTCCAAGCCGGAATAATTCCGCCCTGTCTTCGCACAGCACATCTTTGGAAAGCTTTCTCCAGACATGATAAGGAAATTTCTTGAGATCGACCCCGTTGGGAGAAAAGTCATACATGCATGTCTCCTTTTTCTCCCCGCCTTCCCTTCGAGGCTCCCGAATCGCCTGAATCTGGTAGAGATCTTCCACTTCCATAACAAAAAATCCTTTGTACGGAACGGACTCGATATAGCCTTCCGACAAAAGCTGCTCGTAGGCAAGCTCCACTGTACTTCTGCTGACTTCCAGGTATTTTGCAAGAGAACGGGTGGAAGGGAGTTTTTCCCTTGCGGGGATCTGTCCTCTCTGAATGTCATTCTTGATATAGTTATAAATCTGTTCATACAAAGGAGCCCCGGAACGGGACTCCAGATGAATAGTCAATTCGTTCATGATTCTTTCTATTTTGGCAGTTTAAAAGAACTTTTCAGTGATACGATACGGTTGAACACAAGAGCGTCCGGCCTGGAATCTCTTGCATCCACACAGAAATATCCCTGGCGTACAAACTGGAAGCTGTCGTATGCTTTCGCACCCTGGAAATTCGGTTCCACAAAACATTTTCTCGTCTGCAGGGAATTCGGATTCAGATTTAATGAACCGTCTTCTTTATTGTATACGCCTTTTTCCTCGTCTATGAGATTCTCATAAAGCCGCACTTTGGCTTCCACAGCGTACGGAGCCGGTACCCAGTGAATCGTTCCTTTTACTTTCCGTCCGGTAAATCCGCTTCCGCACTTTGTCTCCGGATCATATGTGCAGTGTACGACTGTCACATTTCCGTCTTCATCTTTTTCACATCCTGTACAGGTCACAAAATATGCGTTCATGAGACGGACTTCATTTCCCGGGAAAAGACGGAAATACTTTTTCGGAGGTTCTTCCATAAAGTCTTCCCTCTCGATATAGAGTTCCCTGCAGAATGGGACCTTCCTTTTTCCCAGCTCCGGATTCTCCAGATTGTTGTCCGCTTCCAGATATTCCACTTCCCCTTCCGGATAATTGTCGATGACCAGTTTGACCGGATCGAGCACTGCCATCATACGTGGTCTTTTCAGCTTGAGGTCTTCGCGGATACAGTATTCAAGCATCGCGTAATCCACAGAGCTCTGGGCCTTGGAAACCCCGCACAAATCCACGAACATCTTGATGGATTCCGGTGTGAATCCCCTCCTTCTGAGAGCTGCGATAGATACAAGACGCGGATCATCCCATCCGTCTACGATGCCTTCTTCCACCAGCTTTTTGATATACCGCTTGCCAGTCACAACATTTGTAAGGTAAAGTTTTGCAAACTCGATCTGTCTCGGCCCATGGTCAAACTCACACTCTCTGACAACCCAGTCATACAGCGGGCGGTGATCTTCAAATTCCAGCGTACAGATGGAGTGCGTGATCTTCTCCACGGCATCTTCGATCGGATGTGCAAAATCGTACATCGGGTAGATGCACCATTTGTCTCCTGTATTGTGATGTGTCATATGTGCCACACGGTACAGGATCGGGTCCCTCATATTGATGTTCGGGGAAGCCATATCGATCTTGGCCCGGAGTACTTTCTCTCCGTCTTTGTACACTCCGTTTTTCATATTTTCAAACAGTTCCAGATTTTCCTCCACAGAACGGTTCCTGTACGGACTTTCTTTTCCCGGCTCTGTGAGTGTCCCTCTGTATTCTCTGATCTCATCCGGCGTCAAGTCACAGACATACGCTTTTCCCTTCTTGATAAGCTTTACAGCACATTCATACATCTGTTCGAAATAATCGGAAGCAAAGTATAAATGATCTTCCCAGTCTGCTCCAAGCCACTTGATATCTTCTTTGATAGATTCCACGAATTCCATTCTCTCTTTTGTCGGATTTGTATCATCAAAACGCATATGGAATTCGCCATTGTATTTCTTTGCAAGTCCATAATTCAGGAGAATGGATTTCGCATGGCCGATGTGCAGGTACCCATTTGGCTCCGGCGGAAACCTCGTGCACACATGGTCATAAACTCCTTCCCTGAGATCTTTGTCTATTTCCTGTTCAATAAAATTTTTGGATTCCGTTGTCTCCATAAAGCCCTCCTCTAGGATTTATTTTTCATAGCTGTTTGCGCAATTTCGTAATTTTTATCTTACCATAAAAAAGATATAAGGACAAGCAAAAAAGAAGGGATACAGCCCACGCACCTATCACAACAAACCCATAACGCACAAGCTCTCTTTGGAAACACGTTCTGAAAAGCTGATATATTTTTTGATCTCCCCACACATTTTCGCTAAAAAACATCCGGACTTCATCTGCATAAAATTTCACATCCAGAATTTGTTGAGGCGGGAGAAATTCTCTCGGAATGTCCAGCCTTCCTATCAAATAATAGGAAAAAACAAGCCAGACTGCAAAGAGAATAATCCCTTTTCCTCCTTGTATCCAACTTTTCATTTTTATTATCCATATTTTAAAATTTTTCCTTTATCCATTCAATTGTTATCTGTTATATTATTATTTTAAGGAAAATTGCGCGTCTTTTTTTTACTTTCATAAACGTTTTTTCCTTTTCTTGCTTTTTCTTCCCTCC
This sequence comes from Sellimonas caecigallum, assembly GCF_019754295.1. GTDB lineage: Bacteria > Bacillota > Clostridia > Lachnospirales > Lachnospiraceae > Sellimonas > Sellimonas caecigallum. The sequence goes on from NZ_VIRV01000006.1 coordinate 68,116, forward strand.
GGGAATTATAATAAACACAGTAGAAAAATCCAAAATTCATATTCAAGGAGGTGCTTTAGCCCATCATGAAAGCATTAGTATACAAAGGAAATCGAACGATCGCACTGGAGGAGAAACCACGCCCGTCTCTTCTTTCCCCCACAGATGCCATCGTCCGGGTGACCCTTTCCACGATCTGTTCCAGCGATATCCATATTCTGCACGGAGCCGTGCCACGGGCCGTTCCGGGCGTGACTCTGGGCCATGAATTTGTCGGCGTTGTGGAGGAGATCGGTCCTTCCGTAAAAAAGTTCTCGCCCGGAGACAGGGTAGCTGTCAATGTGGAGACATTCTGCGGAGAATGTTTTTACTGCAGGAGGGGCTATGTCAATAACTGTACGGATCCGGACGGAGGATGGGCTTTGGGCTGCCGGATCGATGGGGGACAGGCAGAATATGCAAGAATCCCTTATGCCGATCAAGGACTTGCCAAAATCCCGGATGCCGTCTCCGATGAAGCGGCACTATTTACCGGGGATCTTTTGTCCACTGGATACTGGGCGTCCGATCTGGCTGAAATCAAAAAGGGAGACACAATCGCCGTCATCGGAGCCGGACCGGCCGGACTTTGTACGATGCTCTGTGCCCGCCGCTACGAACCGGAGTGTATCATCGCCATCGACCGCTCTTTGGAACGATTGACTTTTGCGAAAGAACATCACATGGCAGATGTCACATATTGCCCGCAGGACATTTCTGCTCTGGAAGCCCAGATCCGTTCCCTCACTTCCGGCAGAGGTGCGGACGCAGTTCTGGAAGCAGCAGGCGGGTCTGACACGTTCGAGATGGCATGGAGGATCGCGCGTCCTAATGCAGTCGTCGTCCTTGTAGCCATGTACGAAAAAGCACAGATCCTTCCGCTCCCGGAAATGTACGGAAAGAACCTGACATGGAAATCAGGCGGCGTGGACGCCTGCCATTTAGACGACATTCTGACTCTCATCGAAGAGGGAAGACTTGACGCCACACCGCTTCTGACACACAAGTGTCGTCTGTCCGAGATACAGGATGCATATCAGGTTTTTGAAGCACAGGCAGATGGTGTTTTGAAATATGCTGTCTACCCAGACTAACAAACCGGCAGCCATCAACATCTGTGAGAACAGCAGGAATTTCCTCTTTTTATCTTGACATCTTACGATTTTCAAGATACAATATATAGGCATGTTGATGTGCTGCCTTGGCTCAGTCGGTAGAGCGTCGCCTTGGTAAGGCGGAGGTCGGGGGTTCAAGTCCCCTAGGCAGCTTTGATCGGAACCTTTGATTATCAAAGGTTCTTTTTTATTCTTACATAGACGTCTATTCTTCTCCACGAATGCATATCCTATATCTATTGAATGCATCCTGTTCTTCAGGAGAGGGAGGTCATATGAAAAACGTAAAGTTTTACTCGGTTCTTGGATTTTTGTTCGTATCTGCTGCTGGTTCCATCTGGCATTTTGTCTACGGATGGTCCGGGAGCAATCCGATTGTCGCCCTTTTCTTCCCGATCAACGAATCAACGTGGGAACATATGAAACTGCTCTTTTTTCCCATGCTTCTCTACTCCCTTTTTTGGTCTTGGAAGTATAGGAAGGTCAAACGCGATCTGCTCCCGATACTATGTGTCGGAATCCTTGGCGGGACTTTTGCTATTCCGGTTCTTTTCTACACTTACACGGGTATTCTGGGATTTCACACGCTTTTTCTGGATATCAGTGTTTTTATCCTTTCTGTCGGTTTCGCATTTTTCCTGTCATACCGGCTTATCGAAAATCATCGAAAAATCGGAAGGGCTTCTGTCATTTTTGTTGTTCTTCTTGCCATCTTTTTTGCCCTCTTTACGTATTTTCCGCCTGATATCCCTCTCTTTCAAAATCCGCCGGTTTCCTGATGCCTTCTCCATACGCCTTTATACAAACACAACACAAAAAACGCTTTTCCCAGACAGCGCATTTCTGTCCGGAAAAAGCGTTTTTCTGTTTTGTCTATGACAGTTCCAGTTTTCCTGTGTAAAGCTGATAGTATGTTCCTTTCTGAGCGATAAGATCTTTGTGGTCGCCTCGTTCGATGATGCGTCCATGTTCCAGCACCATGATGGCGTCGCTGTTTCGGATTGTTGACAGTCTGTGTGCGATAACAAAGACTGTACGTCCTTTCATCAAGTTATCCATACCTTGCTGTACGATACTTTCCGTACGGGTATCGATGCTGGATGTCGCTTCATCCAGGATAAGCACCGGCGGATTGGCAACCGCAGCCCTCGCTATGGCAAGAAGCTGTCTCTGTCCCTGGGAGAGTTCTTCCCCGTCTCCGCTCAGTCTCGTATTATATCCATCCGGCAGCATTCTGATAAACTGGTCTGCATGTGCAAGCCGTGCTGCTTCGTATACTTCTTCGTCTGTGGCATCAAGCTTACCGTATCGGATATTTTCCATGATCGTTCCCGTAAACAGGTGGGTATCCTGAAGAACGATGCCAAGAGACCGTCTCAGGTCTGCCTTTTTGATCTTATTGATATTTATGCCATCGTACCGGATCTTTCCGTCCTGCACGTCGTAGAAACGGTTGATCAGGTTGGTAATGGTTGTTTTTCCCGCACCTGTCGATCCGACGAAAGCCAGCTTCTGTCCCGGCTTTGCATAAAGTGTCACGTCGTGGAGTACCATCTTTTCATCCGTATATCCAAATGTCATATCAAAGAAACGGACATCTCCTTTTAATTCCGTGTAGGTCACTGTACCTTCCGCCTTGTGCGGATGTTTCCATGCCCACATACCGGTTCTTTCTTTGCACTCTACAATGTTGCCGTCCTCGTCTCTTCGCGCATTGACAAGGGTTACATAACCTTCATCCACTTCCGGCTCCTCATCGATCATATTGAAGATCCGTTCTGCACCTGCAAGTGCCATGACAATGGAGTTGAACTGCTGTGCCACCTGCATAAACGGCTGGGTAAAGCTTTTTGTAAACTGGAGATAGGACGCCATGACGCCGAGCGTGATTCCGCCTACTCCTGCCACGGAGAGAAAGCCTCCGAGTACTGCTGTGAGTACAAACTGCAGGTTCCCGATATTTCCGATGATCGGTCCCATCATGTTTGCAAATGTATTCGCATTGGCTGCGCTGTCGTAGAGCTGTTCGTTCAGCCTGTCAAACTCTTCTTCCGATACCCGTTCATGGTTGAACACTTTGATGACTCTCTGCCCATTCATTCTCTCCTCCACAAACCCGGTCACATCAGCGAGGGCGATCTGCTGTCTTAAGAAATATTTTCCGCTGTTTCCGCCGATCTTCTTTGTCACAAAGATCAGCACGAATATCATCACGACAGCCAGAATTGTGAGAAGCGGACTTAGTGCTACCATAGATATGAACGTCACAACGATCGTGATAGAGGACATCAATACCTGCGGGATGGACTGGTTGATCATCTGTCGCAGAGTGTCGGTGTCGTTGGTATAAAGACTCATGATAGAGCCGTTTGTGTTCTGGTCAAAATACCGGATCGGCAGTTTCTGCATATGTTCAAACATATCGTCCCGGACTTCTTTTAACACTCCCTGGCCAATATAAACCATCAGTCTTGTGTAGATGAAAGATGCCAGGATTCCCATCAGGAAGATGGTTCCAAGTACGGTCAGCGCCATGTAAAGTTCTGAAAAATCCGGCGTCTTTTTCCCGATCAGCGGAATGATATAATCATCCAGCAGGAATTTCAGGGACAAAGACACTGATATCGATGCTATGGAGCTGATGATAATGCAGATGAACACAGCGATAAACTGCAGCTTAAAACGTCTTGTCACGTATCCAAGAAGTCGTTTTCCGGTCTTAATCGTATTTCTTGAGACCCTTACTTTATCGTCTTTCTTATTCATTGTCTGCACCTCCCTTAACCTGTGATTCGTAAACTTCCCGATAAATCTTATTTGTCTTTAAGAGTTCTTCGGATGTGCCGATTCCATCAATGCGGCCGTCTTCCATGACGATGATCACATCGGCATCCTCCACAGATGAAACTCTCTGGGCGATAATGATCTTGGTCGTATCCGGAATTTCTTCCCGGAATGCCTTTCGGATCAGAGCGTCTGTCTTTGTGTCAACTGCACTTGTAGAATCGTCGAGGATCAGGATTTTGGGGTTCTTCAGAAGTGCGCGGGCAATACAAAGACGCTGTCTCTGCCCTCCGGAAACGTTGTTTCCTCCCTGCACGATCATCGTGTTGTACTTGGCTGGAAATTCCTGTACAAACCCGTCTGCCTGGGCAAGCTTACATACTCTCTGCACTTCTTCGTCGCTGGCATTTTCATCTCCCCAGCGGATATTTTCGTAAATTGTCCCTGAGAAGAGCACGTTTTTCTGAAGCACCATGGACACCTGGTCACGGAGTGCTTCCAGATTGTATTCCCTTACATCGATCCCTCCGACTTTTACAGATCCTTTCGTCACATCGTAAAGCCTAGGAATAAGCTGGACAAACGTGGATTTTGCACTTCCTGTACCGCCGATGATCCCCACAGTCTGCCCTGATTTGATATGGATATTGACATCTTTCAGAGAAAGATTTCCGCCTTCTCCTGCATAGCTGAAGTCCACATGATCGAAATCGATGCTTCCGTCCGGGATTTCTTTGACTGCGTCTTCTTTGTCCTGCATCTCCGGAACTTCATCCAGGACTTCCACAATACGGTCACTGGATGCCTCCGCGATCATAATCATAACAAACACAAAAGATACCATCATCAGTGAACTTAAGATCTGGATGGCATAGACGATGACACTTGTGAGTTCCCCGGTTTCCATCGTCTGGAATACGATGCTGCGTCCGCCGATCAGTACCATGATAAGGATGACGGAATACATGAAAAACTGCATGGTCGGGGAATTCCACGCAACGATTTTCTCCGCTTTCGTAAAGAGATCATAGACCGTTTGAGAAATCTTGTGGAATTTCTCGATTTCATGGTCTTCCCTCACGTACGCTTTTACAACACGTGCGGCATTGACGTTTTCCTGAACGCCGTTATTCAGTATGTCATACTCGTCGAATACTTTGATAAAGTGCGGATGTGCTTTCTTCGCAATAAAGATCAGCACTCCTCCAAGAAGCGGAATGACGATAAGGAACAAGAGGGCGATCTGTCTGCTGATCGTCAGCGTCATAATGAGCGACAATACGATCATGATCGGAGCTCTTGCCAAAAGACGGATACTCATCATGTATGCCATCTGCACGTTGGTGATATCTGTTGTCATTCTCGTAACAAGGCTGGATGTGGAGAAATGGTCGATGTTTTTGAAAGAAAATTCCTGAACCTTGTAAAAAATATCATGTCTTAAATTCTTCGCATAACCTGCTCCTGCTCTGGCTGCATAATTTCCTGCCTTTGCGCCGAATATCAGGGCCAACATTGCCATGACAACAAGGATAATGCCCATTTTGACAATATATTCCAAATCGCCTTTGGCAATGCCGATATCAATGATCTTCGCCATCTGAAGAGGGATCAGCACTTCCATGAACACCTCCAGAATGACGAAAATCGGCGCCAGAACAGATTCTCTTTTATACTCTCGAATCGATTTAAAAAGTTTCCTGTTCATGTCTACCTCCCAAATTTTGATTTTCCTGTCTCTTTTCCGACAGATTTTCAAGCATTTGCCTCATCACATTCAGGCATACCTCAAAATTTTCTTTTGGTATCCCTTCCTTTAATTTTGCTTCTGTCTGCTTGATATTTGTCAGAATCTCCATGCGGATTTTCTCCGCTTTGGCAGTGGGAAGGATCCGCTTCAGACGCGCATCTTTCTCCACACTCTGCCTGTAAATAAAGCCATTTTTCTCCATCAGCTGGAGGATCCCGCTTGCTGTGGATCTCCGTATTTTGAATTCTTTTTCGATATCTTTCTGATAAATGTCTCTTACCATTGTCTCAAACAAAATGTATGTCAGGACATGTTTCTGCATCGGCGTCAGCCCGGTTCCGGTCTCCGGCATCGCACTGCGGCGTTTCAGCTGATGGGAAAGCATATGGATCAATCTTCCGGCATGATTTTGCCGCGTTTTCTCAAATTCTTCATCCATTTCTCCGCTCCTTTTTTATTTGTTCGCTTCCTAACAATAGGATTATAACGGGTATGAATTGATGTGTCAAGTATTTTTCTTTTTTTAAAGGCGGAGTTGGCAATTCCTTAAGGAAATAAGGAATTGCCAGCTCCGCCCGCATCTTCTTTTGCTCTTTATAAAAATTGACAGTTTTATTTTTTACAGAGCCTGATGACTCTTCTTTCTTGTCGTATCCCTCTCGACAAGTTTTACATCAAAAATGTTCTCCTGCTGGAACTCTCCTCCTTCCACATGCCGGATGATAATTCCTGCCGCCATAAATCCCATCTCCCGGATTGGCTGAGACACCGTGGTTATCTCCGGCGTGCACAGGCTGCTGAACCGTATGTCATCAAATCCGATCAGCTGTATTTCTTCGGGTATACGCCTCCCAACACCGGTCAGCACCTTATAGACAGAAATCGCTACCATATCATTGCAGGCGATAATCCCATCTGCCTTTGGAAATTTCCGAAGTATTTCTTTTGCAGCGCGTCTGCCGGCCTCATAATCATATGTACAGTCCACACACTGCTCTTTGATTCCATATTTTCTGCAGGTATCAAGGTATCCTTGATATCGCTGCTTACCGCTTGAATACGCCTGAGGCCCCCGAAGACATACAATGTTTTTACACCCGCACTTTACCAGATGCTCTGCTGCCAGGCAGCCTCCTTTATAGTGATTCGCCTCGATAAAAGCGGTACCGCTCACACCTGTCAGCTTACGATCCACAACAACCACCGGAAGCTGACAGTCTTTCAGCACACGGCTTGTGCTGTCGCAGTTTGTTGTAATGATAATACCTTCTGCACGCATCTGAACAAGCATCTGGATATTCATCATCTCTTTTTTCGGATCATCATCTGAATTGCAGAGCAGCATTTTGTATCCTGCGTGGTAAGTCTGTTCTTCCACCGCTTTGGCCAGCTCACTGAAAAAAGGGTTTTCAATATCCGGTACGATAACGCCAATGATTTTTGATGATTTTTGGTACAGAGCCCGTGCCAGCTCATTTGGCATAAATCCTGTCTGACGGATTGCTTCCAGCACTCTTCGGCGCTTCTCCTCATCCACATTTGCCGTTCCATTCATTACTCTGGATACAGTTGCGGGGGACACCCCTGCTATTTTTGCTACTTCTCTTATACTGGTCATGTATGTATCCTTACTCCTTCCGGTCTTGAAAGCTGTTTCATGTTTCATTATATTTTTCTCCATGCTTTCTGTCAACCCGGGGTAAGCCAATACCCCGGCGGTGTATCGCCAGGGTATTGCGTTATCTGTTTTCTATTTTGTGATCAGTTCCACTTCTACAGGGATTTCCTTTTCCACCGTCTCGCCGTTGATCAGCTTGATGGCTGTATCAACTGCTGTTTCTCCCATGAGGTCTGGTTTCTGAGCCACTGTAGCCGCCATTCGTCCTTCCTTGATCGCAGTAAGGGCATCGTCTGTAGCGTCGAATCCCACAACAACAATATCACGGTTTCCGATAGCTTCCACTGCTCCTAAAGCCATCTCGTCGTTATGTGCAAATACTCCTTTGATGTCTGAGTCTGCCTGAAGCATGTTTTCCATGACTGTCATTCCTTCAGATCGACTGAAGTTTGCTGTCTGACTGGACACGACATCCAGCTTTTCATCGGCAACGATGTGGAATCCTTCCCCTCTGTCGATGGTAGCGCTGGCGCCCGGCACACCTTCGATCTCAGCCGTTTTTGCTCCTTCTCCGACCAGGCTTACCATATACTCAGTGGCCATTCTTGCCCCTTCCACATTGTCCGATGCAATGGCACAGTCCACTTCTACTCCATTCACAACACGATCTACGGAGATAACTTTGATCCCTCTTGAAACTGCATCCTGCACAGCAGGTGCAACTGCATCAGAATCGACCGGGTTGACGATCAGAACACTGATATTCCTCGAAATCAAATCCTCAATGTCGCTTGTCTGTTTCGCCGCATCGTCTCCGGCATCCACGACGATCAGTTCCACGCCTTCTTTTTCTGCTTTTGCTTCTGCTCCTTCACTCAATGTCACAAAGAACGGGTTATTCAAAGTTGAAACGGAAAATCCAATGTTTCCATTTCCGCCGCTTTCTCCTGCTGTAAGGCTCCCTTCTTCTCCATCGATGGTAATAGCATTACATCCTGTCATGGTAAATCCAACAAATGCAGCCAGCATCACTGCCGCTATCTTTTTGATCCACATAATATTCTCTCCTTTTCTTTAACGCTTTCTATCTGATAAAACTGCGATAAGAATAACAATACCTTTTACAACATCCTGATAATAGGAAGATACACCCAGAATATTCAGACCATTGTTGAGTACCGCAATGATCAGAACGCCCACAAACGTTCCCCAGATCCGGCCTCTTCCTCCGTTCATACTTGTCCCGCCAAGAGCTACCGACGCGATGGCATCCAGCTCATATCCGTCTCCAAGATTTGGCTGTGCAGAGCCAAGCCTGGAAAGAAGGATCAGTCCTGAAAGCGCTGCCATTGCACCAGAGATGGCATATACTGCCATCTTTGTCCTTTGAATGTTCACACCGGCAAGTCTGGCTGCCTGCGCATTGCTTCCTGTAGCGTACACTCTTCTTCCGAATGTCGTTTTTTCAAGGATGAACATGAAAAGAACGAAGATCAGGATAAAGAGGATAACAGGGATCGGAATGTGATAAAAATTTCCTTTTCCTACGACTTTCAATGTAAAGCTGTCTCCCAGATTGGAGATCGGCTTTCCATCCATGTAGATCATTGTCAGACCTCTGTATACTGTCATTGTAACGAGTGTGGCAATAAATGGCTGCAGTCTTCCTTTTGTCACAAGTATACCACTGATAAGACCAAGTCCTGTTCCTATGACAAGCGCCAGCAGCATGGCAGCTCCTACCGGCATCCCGTTTGCTATCAGTCCGGCACAGAGTGCTGTGGACAGCGCCAACACAGATCCCACAGAAAGATCAATACCGCCTGTCAGGATTACCGCCGTCATACCAAATGCGATCAGTCCGTTAATGGAAGACTGACGCAGCAGAGAAAGAAAGTTTCCAACCGTTCTGAATTCAGGACTGATAACCCCGATTACGATGACTAGAAGAACCAGCGCGATCAAAGCGCCCATATCTTGTATTTTATTGATGGTTTTTTGCTTATTCATTTAAATTTCCTCCCGTTGCCAGAATCATAATGTTTTCCTGGTTTGCCTCTTCCTTACTTAAAACGCCTCTGACAAGACCTTCCCTCACAACCATGATGCGGTCTGCCATTCCAAGCACCTCCGGCAATTCGGATGACACCATGATGACAGCTACTCCCTTTGCGGCAAGGTCATTGATAATATGATAGATTTCCTTTTTCGCTCCAATGTCTACTCCCCTCGTAGGTTCGTCCAAAATCAGCACTTTTGGATCTGTATAGATCCATTTCGCAAATACGACTTTCTGCTGGTTTCCTCCGCTTAGATTATTGCTTTCGTGTTCCGGGCCAAAACATTTGATGTGCAGTTCTTCGATCCCTTTCTTTACAAGATCCTGTTCTTCTTTTTTGTTTATGACTCCGTGCCGGGAGATACGGCCGAGATTTGCAAGGGAAATATTTTTCCGGATGCTTTCTTCCAGCATCAGCCCTTCTGTCTTGCGGTCTTCTGTGATAAATCCAAGGCCGTTTCTCATGGCCTGCTCCGGACTGTGGTTTTGTATCTCTTTTCCGTACAGAGAGATCTTTCCTGTCACATGGGGCATATTTCCGAAGATCGCCTGCATGATCTCAGTTCTTCCGGCGCCCATCAGACCGGATACGCCGAGGACTTCTCCGGCGTGTACCTCGAAGGACACATTTTTAAATACTCCCGGGCAAGTCAGGTTTTCTACCTTAAGAGCAACTTCGCCAATCTTGACATTCCGGGATGGATACCGTTCGCCGATTTCCCGTCCGATCATCATTTTGACGACGTCGTTCATATCCGTGTCCGCTATACGCTTTGTATCAATGTAGGCTCCGTCCCTCAGGACTGTGATCCTGTCGCAAAGCTGGAAGATTTCCTCCATCCTGTGTGATATGTATACGATTGAAACTCCTTTTTTTCTCAATGAATTGATGACCTGAAAAAGTACCTCCGTCTCACTTTGCGTGAGTGCGGCTGTCGGCTCATCCATAATGATTACCTTGGCGTCTACCATCAGTGCCTTTGCGATCTCAATCATCTGCTGCTGTCCCACAGACAACTCGCTCATCTTCTGTTCCGGGGAGATTTTCACGCCCAGTCTGTCCAGGATTTTTTTTACTTCCGCGCGCATGGCTTTCTTATCACAAATCCCAAACCGATTTCGGATTTCTTTCCCCAAAAACATGTTTTCTTCCACTGTCAGATCAAAAAGGACATTCAGTTCCTGGTGAATAAATACAATTCCCGCTTTTTCCGCCTCCTGAGGGTTTTTGTAGCATACTTCCTGTCCGTCTACAATGACCTGACCTGCGTCTTTTGTGTACACGCCTGTCAGTATTTTCATCAAAGTGGATTTACCAGCTCCGTTTTCCCCCATCAATGCATGTATCTCGCCATGATCCAGCAGAAAACCAGCATTTTTTAAAACCGCATTTCCGCCAAACGATTTGTTAATGCCCCGCATTTCAATCTGCATGTCTCTCCCTCCTTTAAAATATACACCCCGACTGCAGGATGATATTTGCATACGGCGTCGTTTCCCCTGTGCGGATGACCGCCTTGCATTCTTTTGTCATCAGTTTCAAGTCACTGTGAGGCACGAATTCGATCCGATTACCCTCCAGTCCGTTTTCTTTCAGATACTCTGTGACTTCCTCCAGCAAGTCCTGGCTCTTTTCTTTGATCTCTTCTGCCAGGACAACTTTTTCAATTTTCATGTCATCCCCCACAGCCTTCAGAACTTCCATAAAAGATGGAAGGCCAAACTTGACAGCCAGGTCGATCCGCTCCGGACCTTCCGGCACAGGAAGACCACAGTCTCCGATACAGATCCGGTCCGTGTGTCCCATATAGGAAAGAACCGCTGAAATGTCACTGTTTAATATTCCTTTTTTCTTCACCTTACTTCTCCTCCAGTTCTTTTTCCACTTCTTCTGCCAGCGGCATTCCGCTCTGTGCTCCGAATTTTTCTGTCGAAAGCCCTGCGGCTGTATTGGCATACAAAAGAGCCTGTTCGATATCGTCGCCCTGGCATATCCTTACCGAAAATGCACCATTTAATGTGTCACCTGCACCGGTCGTATCCACTACACTGCTCTTTCTTGCCGGCACGTGAAGAATCTGTCCGCTTTTCATACAGGTAACCACACCTTCTGATCCCTGAGTGATAACCAGTTTTTCCGGATACTTTTTCAGCATTTCCTCGGTTTTTGTCTCTTCTCCAAAAATCAGACGCGCTTCATGTTCATTTGGCGTAAGATAGCTGACCATTTCCACGATATCTGTCGGCACCTTCGCTGCAGGAGCCGGATTCAACACAGTAGGTATCCCTTTTTCATAGCACCATTTTATAAGATAATGCACTGTTTCCAGGGGAATTTCATGCTGAAAAACGACCATATCATATCCTTCCAGTTCCCTGCAGATGCTTTCTGCATATGTTTTGTCTGCTTTTCCGTTTGCTCCTGGGACAACAACGATCGTATTATCATTTTCCCCTACTGTGATCAAGGCAATCCCTGTCGGAACACCTTTCAGCACATGGATGTGGTCTGTCTTTACTCCGGACTCTTTCAGATTATCCAGAAGCTTTCTCCCATTATCGTCATCGCCCACACAGCCAAACATTTCTACTTCCGCCCCAAGTCTTGCCATGGCGACTGCCTGGTTCGCTCCTTTCCCTCCCGGAATCAAACGGACATTGTCCCCTCGCAGCGTCTCTCCTTTCAAAGGAATCCTCTCTGCCGTCACTGTCATATCCATGTTGATGCTTCCCACTACCGCAATTTTCATTCCCTTGTTCTCCTTTCTTTGTGAAACCGGTTTCAAATCATTTCCTAAATAAAGATCTCTATTTTGAGATCCTTGATCTTCTTTTTCAGTTTCTTCTTGAAACCGGTTTCAAATCCTGGTCATATTATAGTTCCGCCGTCTCTGTATGTCAATCCCCTTTGCACCTTTTCGTCATTAATACAAACTTTTCTTTTTCATTTTTGTGTATTTTTAACAAAAAGATGTACAAAGGTCAGCATGGAATCCCTTGTACATCTTATTGAAACTATCTTTTTTCTGCTACACTGGCATTCTTATCTTCTTTTTCTTCTATAAACAATCGTTGCTGCTATTACCAAAAGCGCTGCTATTCCACTATAGATCCATAAACTTGCCTGGGCAGTATCCCCGGTCTTGATTGCCTCTTCTTCTCCTTTGCTAGGATCGGAAGTTTTGTCTGTACCCTGAGGTTCGTTCGTATCCTGAGGTTTACTGGTGTCCTGAGGATCTTTTCCGGGATCCGTTTCCCCGGCTTTTTGGATTTCATAAGTTGTCCACCCACGCGCCAGAGGAAGATGATATGTAGTACCGTCCAGCACCACTTCCGTCGTGTCCTGCCCTTCAGGAGGAACCAATTCTGCCCTGACGTGGTATATGCCTGCCTCGGAAGGTGCCTGGGAAAGTTCTTTTCCAGGCTGTCCGTTTTCGTCTTCAAAATAAGTCATTCGGTAAGTCATTCCTGGCACTTCCTTACCAAGAACATAAGTGTGGAAATATGGCGCAAGATCGAATGCCGTGCCGTTTTCCACAAATTCTTCCTCATAAGCTCTGCTCAGAACAGGAGCATAGTCCCATCCATACCATGTGTAATAGAGCGCTTTTAGGAACTCTGTCCTCTGGGAATCCTTCTGCTGATCATCTGACGCACGGTAGCCTTCTTCCTTTCCTGTGAAATAGTTCAGGAGTTCCATGGCTGCGTATTCCATCCCTGCCTCATCAGCTGTCGTATATACAGTGAAACGTTTGTTTGTGACTGTGGCGCCTTTTTTTACATTTTCATCGTTGATGAGAACGATCGTTGCTTTATAGTAGGAGGTCACTACATTATTTCCGATGTACATTGCCCCGTTTGTACTATAATCTGTCGGGACAACAGTTCCGTTTTCATCATATGTGAGTCGAAAATAAGTGTCTTTCTCCTCCGTTCCGATACCGGACTGTTCAGATACCGCTTCCACTGTATGATAGTTCATATAAGTATCTGCTTCTTTATATGGTTCTGTGTTCCTGAAATATCCGATGAATTCATTTGCCTTCTTTTCGAACGCATCCTGCTCTTCTGCCGTATAGCCTTCTCCTGTAAACACAATCGTCTTATTGTTGTAATACGGCATTGCTCCCGGATATTCTCCCGTATCATGATTGGAAACTGCCGTTGCTTTGAAAGAAATAGAGAAATCTCTGCTTGTCCTGCTGATCAGATTCCCTGTTTCTTTGTCGTAAGCTGACAATACAACCTGATAACGTCCTGGTTTGATCGGAGCTTCCTCACTGTCATAATCGTATGTGATCTCTGCCGCATACGGGATTGTTCCGGTATAATGGGCCTCTACCGTATATTCCCCATCGTAATCCAGCGTGTAATCAAGTTTGGCCGGTTTTCCGTCATACACTTTTGATTCCACTGTCAGATTAAACAAATCCTGTGGCTCGATGGTATACACAGCTGACTGTGTGCAGGCATCGTATGTGTCATTTCCCGCAAAAGAAGCTTCTATCGTATATGTCCCCTGAGCGTACGGGATTCCTGAAACTACATTTCCTGCCTCATCTTTGTACACAAGAGAGAGTGCGTCTCCAAGCTGATCCCCGGTAATCTCATTATCTCCTTTCCGGAGAATAAAGTACTGCCGCATATCCGTTCCCTGTCCCTCAGGCTGTTCATAGATCACATCTGCATATTGCTGATAGAACAGCTTCGTCACATTGGAATCCTGGCAAAATGTCTTTCGTATCTGTTCTTTACAGACTTCACAGAACGCATATTGTTTCCCAAGGAATCTCATCTTACAGTTTTCATGCGGTCGATACCATCCATCTCCTCCATTATCGTACTCGTACACTCCTACTCCATTTTTCCCGATAAATCTGCTCCACTTTACCTTTTCCGGATCGGACTCGGCCGTCATGTTTGCATATTCTCCCGCATAGCTTTCCCCTGCGAAATATTCATCTGCAAGCTTTGCTGTTGTATGTCCCAGCTCGTGGAGCATCATTTCCAATGACTCGCTGTTCAGAGAAGCGACACACGTATTTCCTCCGCTTCCTCCATAAGTTGTTGCGTTGACGATTACCACATTGTAATCTGCATTCGGAAGGTAAGCTTCCGTAAGTTCTTTTGCCCTCCTGGATCCCTCCTCACTGATAGTAAGCAGCCTCTGCATTCCGCCGGACCAATATGCAGAGCCGAAATATGTATCTCTCGTATCCGCATCTGCCTGCTCCTGGTTGATAGCCTTGTCCCCTTTTGCTCCTGATTCATTCGATACCACTCCAAGCGCATAGATCTTTATCGTATCTGTAAATTCATCCCACGGAGAGGTAGCCATGACATAGTCCGCTGTCTTTTGGGCTTCATCAAAAAATGTCTGCTGCTGATCTGCTGTAAATCCATCTCCCAGAATCAGCAATACAAACGCGTCTTCATCCGGCAAATCCGGATCTCCATACACCAAATGTGGATTCGGATCCGGAACTGCAGGATTTTGTGATTCGTTTCCTCCTGTTTCCTCCGCCTGGACATGAAGCAAAGGTGTCTGTGAAACTCCCGCCAATACTCCCAAAACAAGTGTCAGCATTACTGCAATTCCTTTCTTCACACTCCTTTTCATTCCGTTTTCCTCCTTCCTTATTTCTATTTTTATCGTATCACATAAAATCGGGCGATACAACATCTATATGATCAAAGTGTCGAAACTCAACGGTTTTTACTTGTTTTTTTCGTTATTTTATACAAAAAGACCCGCCTCCCTTCTCTTGGAAGGGCTGCAGGTCTTCCCACTTACTCATGCAGTCCGTATTATTCATCCAGCAGTTCTCCTGCTTTTGCTTTGATTCTCTGCAATGCGTTATCAATTGTCTTTGGACTTTTTCCAAGCAGGTTTGCGATCGTCTTGTAGTCTGTCCCAAGCAGATGCAGGCAGAGTACTCTATTTTCCAGATCACTTAGCTTGTCTTCCAGCTTTTTCATGAAAGAGTCTTCCTGCTCTTTTCCGATGAGCAGCTCTTCCGGGTTGTTATTGAGACTCAAATCCTGTCTTCCCAGCATCTCCGCCTCTTTTTCTTCAGTAATCTCCACATTGTCATAGAGGGAAACATAAGAATTCAGCGGGAGATGTTTCTTTCTCCGGGAAGCCCGGATGGCAGTATAAAGCTGACGGGTCACGCAGACCTGGGCAAATCCTGCAAATGTAGTCTCCATCTTTTCGTCATAATCCTGCACCGCCTTGAACAGGCCGATCATCCCTTCCTGGATCAGGTCGTCACTGTCACCGCCCAGCAAATACATCGCTTTTGCCTTTTTCTTTACCATGGATTTGTACTTTTCCATGATAAAATCCATGATCTCACATTCGCCGCCGCGAAGTCTCCTGATCAGTTCTTCGTCTGTGATAGATCCGTAATCAGACATATCGGACATTCCTTCTTTTACATTGTTCTCTGGCGGACAATCTCATATGCCAGTACCCCCGCCGCCACAGAGGCATTCAGTGAGTCGATATCCCCTTTCATCGGTATCGAAGCGGTAAAGTCGCAGGCTTCTTTGACAAGTCTTGAGACACCTTCCCCTTCGTTTCCGATCACGAGGCCGATTGGCCCCTTCAGATTGACGCGGTACATTGTCTCTCCATCCATATCAGCGCAGACGAACCACAATCCTCTTTCTTTTAGTTCCTCCATCGTCTTTACCAGATTGGTCACTTTTGCCACCGGCGTGTAGTTTAGCGCACCTGCGGACGTCTTTGCAACCGTGGATGTAAGTCCTGCTGCCCGGCGTTTCGGGA
Source organism: Sellimonas caecigallum (assembly GCF_019754295.1). Lineage (GTDB taxonomy): Bacteria > Bacillota > Clostridia > Lachnospirales > Lachnospiraceae > Sellimonas > Sellimonas caecigallum. Next base: position 84,253 of record NZ_VIRV01000006.1, read on the forward strand.
TGATGACGCCGTGGGCTCCCGCCAGATTCGCTGTACGGATGATCGCCCCAAGATTGTGAGGATCTTCGATATTGTCCAAAATCAACAGAAATGGATCCTCCCCTCTTTCTTTAGCCAGTTCAAACATATCTTCGATATCTGCGTATTCGTAGGCTGCAGCGAAGGCAATGACTCCCTGGTGTTTTCCTGTCTCGGAGAGCTGGGAAAGCCGTTCTTTTGCAACGAAATTCAGAATTGTATCGTGCTTTTTTGCTTCCCTGACAATGCTGCGGATTGGTCCGTCCTGACATCCATCGAGGATGAATACTTTATCAATCGGTTTTCCGGAGCGAAATGCCTCGAGAACCGCATTTCTTCCTTCAATCAACAGTTCGTTTCGTTCTTTTTGTTCCTTCATCCTATTCCTCTTCTTTCTCATTTAAGCCATCCAGGCCGATTTTTATCAGATCGATCATTCGTCTGTATTCCTTTTTCAGATAGAGATACCCCAGAAGCGCTTCAAACCCGGTAGCCCTGCGGTAGTCTGTGATAGACTGGTTCTTGGCTGGAGACACCGATTTTGCATTCCTTCCCCTGCGGTATACTGCACGCTCCTCCTCAGTAAGATGCTCCTGCATAAAGCGCATCATGTAAGACTGAGCTGCCGCCTGCACATAACGGCTCGTCTCTTTCTGCATCTGGTTAACCGGCTGATTGCCCTTTCTTACGATCATCGTTTTGATAACCAGGTCAAAGATGCAATCCCCAATAAAGGCCAGTGTGAGAGGCGAATAACTCCTGATATCCACCTCTCCCATCTCAAGCACTTCCTTCATATAAGAATCCAGTTCAAATCTTATGCTCGTTTCCATTGTACTCCTTCTCGCGTATCCTTTAAAATGATCCCTTTTGCAAGCAGTTCATCACGAATCTCATCTGCACGTTTGAAGTTCTTTTCTTTTCTTGCCTGCTGGCGTTCCTCGATCAGTGCTTCGATGTCGTCATCAAGCATCTCTTCTTTCTTGTCGACAATCAGACCGAGCACATCGGAAAGTTTCACGATCTGATCAAAAAGTACGTTCAGGTATGCTGCGGAACTTTCCTCGCCTGCCGTTGTGTTGGCATACTTTACAAGTTCAAAGATAGCTGTCACTGCATCCGCCGTGTTAAAGTCATCATCCATCGCTTCCTCGAATGCTTTTACATATTCTTCTGTCTTCTCTGCCTGTGCTTTTTCTTCATCGCTCATCTCTTCAGTCTTTGCAAGAGAACGGAGATATTTCAGATTATCCACTGCATTGACAATCCGTTCGAGGCCATTCTTGGATGCTTCCATCAGATCCGCGCTGAAATTCAGCGGGCTTCTGTAATGAGCGCTCAGCATAAAAAATCTCAGAACCTGGAGATCATACTGCTTTCCGATCTCGCGGACTGTGCGGAAGTTTCCAAGAGACTTGGACATTTTTTTATTGTCAATATTTAAGAATCCATTGTGCAGCCAGTAGCGTGCAAATTCTACTCCATTGCATGCTTCGGACTGTGCGATCTCGTTTTCATGGTGCGGAAATACAAGGTCTTCCCCTCCCGCATGGATATCGATCTGTTCGCCCAGATATTTTCTGGACATCTCAGAGCATTCGATGTGCCATCCTGGGCGGCCATTGCTCCACGGAGACTGCCAGTATGGCTCTCCATCTTTCTTCGGTTTCCACAGGACGAAATCAAGAGAATCTTCTTTTTCATCCTGACCAGATACGAGGAGTTCTCTTCCCCCTGACTGAAGGTCATCCAGATTTTTGTGGGAAAGCTTTCCATAATCTTTGAATTTCCTTGTGCGATAATATACGGTGCCGTTCTTTTCGTAGGCGTATCCTTTGTCGATGAGTTCCTGGATCATTGCGATCATTCCTGGAATCTCCTGTGTGGCAAGAGGATGTACTGTGGCCGGTTTTACATTCATATCCGCCATATCCTTCTTGCATTCTTCGATATAACGGCTGGCAATCTCATCGGCCGTCACACCTTCTTCCATCGCTTTTTTGATGATCTTGTCATCCACATCGGTAAAATTGGAGACAAAATTCACTTCGTATCCTTTGTATTCAAAATATCTTCTCACGGTGTCAAAGACGATCATCGGCCTTGCATTTCCGATGTGGATAAAATTGTATACCGTCGGTCCGCACACATACATCTTGACCTTTCCTTCTTCCAACGGTACGAACTCTTCTTTCTGTCTTGTCATTGTGTTGTATAATTTCATCCGACTTCTTCCTCCTTTTGTTTTGTACTCTGTTTGTCTATACAATCTCATTTAAAAAGACCGGGCACAGCGGACGAATATTTCTTAAAAACAAATTTTCCTTTTTTTCTTTGGTGCCTTCTGTCTCTTCCGCCCGACAGCCGAAGCATCGCACTGTGAGATCTTCGATCCCATATGCATCGTCCCCCGCCTCTTCACTTATTTTCTCTGCTCTTATATATGAATTCTCCTTGCCGGTTAACTTCCATGTCCCGGTATTTTCCTGGAGCATCCTGTCTTTTACCTGAAAGACCTCTGTGAAATCCACCTCTGCCGTAAGGCACTCCAAAAATGTCTTCAGGTGGATGATCCGTGCCATGATCACAGGAATCTGCCTTCGTCCGGCCTTTTTCAAATTTACCTGCATCCACTCATCGATGTGTTTTGGTATACCGGAGATCTTTGCTTCCCGGACATTCTTTTCTTTCATCCAGAAAAACAGGCCGCTCAAAAGTTCCGGCCGCTCAAAAAGCGGCTCCCTCACTTCCATCCGTCTTCCATCGGAAGCCACCAGTACCATCCCCGCAAGACTTCCTTCCTCCTCAAAAAGAAGGATTCCTCCGTTTTCGCTTTGCTGCTCCTCCAGAAGCATCTGATAATAGGCATCCGTCCGTTTGGCCCGGACCATATCTTCTTTTCCCAGAAGCTTCTCCGCAAACGCTGCCATCTTGCCGCATTCTTCCTCCCTGGCATACCGGATCGTTGTCTTTCCCGGATATTTGACCTCCTGGATTTCTTCTTCGGGAACATCGTATACAGTCTGGCGATATATGAACCGAAAACCATGGGGTGCATAGATTGCTTCTGCCGCCGGCATCAAAAAGGTAAACGGCTCTTGCCTTTGATACATTTCTCCGGCCGAGCATTTCAAAAGCGCAGCCATATATCCGCGCCCTCTGTACGCTTGCTTTGTGGCAACAGCGACAATATAATGAAGCATCTTTTCTTTATTATTGACTGATATCATATATGGATTCAGATGAAGCATAGAGCAAAGTTTCTCTTCCTCCTCGACGACATAGATCTCATTTTCCTTCGTCTTACAATAATAATAATAATCGAGAAACTGTTTGTCATCCTCCGTAAAAATTTCTTCCCAGAGCGGCCTTGTGGCGAAATGCTCTTCCTTTGACAATCTTCTCTGCTTCATAGCCCTATTCCTGCCTTGCACCACACCCTGGACATCCGCTGCATCCGCCGGAAGACTGCGTCACATCAAAACTTCGGTTCATAGCCTTTTCCAGGCAGCAGATTGCCTGGGCAGAAATCCCTTCTCCTGTTCCGGTAAATCCAAGGCCTTCTTCCGTGGTCGCCTTCACATTGACCTGGTCTGTATCAATCTGGAGGGCTCTGGCAATATTTTCCCGCATCTCTTCGATATAAGGCCGCATCTTCGGCTTCTGCGCGATGATGGTAGCATCGATGTTTTCTATAATATAAAGATTTTCTTCCAGAAGTTCTCCTACATGTTCCAGCAGCCTGACGCTGGAGATTCCTCTGTATTTTTCATCTGTATCCGGGAAATGTTTCCCGATATCTCCGAGAGCCGCCGCCCCCAGAAGAGCATCCATGATGGCATGCAAAAGTACATCCGCATCCGAATGTCCCAAAAGTCCTTTTTCATAAGGAATCATGACTCCTCCGATGATCAGATCCCGGTCTTCCACCAGTCTGTGCACGTCATAACCCATTCCTACTCTCACAGAATTTCGTCCTCCTTCATTTCTCCCGTCTCCGCTTTCTCTTCTTCCGTACCCTTTTCTGTCTCAGACTCGAATTCCTCTTCCTGCACGAGACTTCTGTTTTCTTCTTCTCTCCTTGCTTCTTCTGCTGCCTCTTCCGCCTCTTCCTCCTCACGGATCAGACCTTTTATATTCATGACGATGGCAAAAACGCCGATCGCAAGAAACAGTACCGCACAGCACAGGAACAGCACCGTATTTTTCTCTCCGCTTCCCCATACATCTTTTGCAAGTCCAAATCCCAAATATGCCAGGTATCCTCCCACGACAATCATCAGAATCCTTCTTACCTTGTTATCGATCATTTGTCTTTTCCTCCTGATAGTTTCTTTCCATCCGGAAAATCATACCGGATTTTATCCCAATACTGCCATTTTAACACATCTGTATGAAAAATGCACTTATTTTACCCGGAATGTCTTCGGAGCATAACGGTAGACAAGCACAAGCGCGATGACTGTGTAGGCGACTGTCACTATCAAAACTCCTGCCGTAAAAGCAAGTCCTCCTGTCTGCACTTGCAGGCAGATGTAGCTTATCACATACATTGCCAGATTGATCGCCCGGAAAAATGGGTTCTTTATATTCATTTCCTCTGAGTACGGCTGAAATACATAGTACATAAACAGATGATGCACTGTAAAAAATACTGACAGCATCAAAACCGCCGCCGCAAAAAGCACAGTCTCCGGATTCAAAGGAGCAAGTCCGCATATTGCGCGCAGTACGATGGCCGCAGCGCTGATGGCCGCCCCCACGATAAGGTTGTAGACTGAGATTCTTATAAGCCGGATTTTAAAATTTTTCAGAATCACTTCCGGATTTCTGTAAAAGCCAAATTTCAGCATACTTTTATCGCAGTTGTAGAACATGGCCTTGCAGGCCTTTTCCGCCACCGTCACAGCGTACATGATAAACACAAGAAGCGGCAGCATACTCGTGATTTGCCGACAGATGTAAGCAGCCACGGCAGGATTTGCCACCCGTAGTCCTACCATACATGCAAACAACACGAAGATGATCGCCAGGCGATAATACACAGGCCTGATAAGCTGCCTTCTGTGTCTTGCAAAAAACAGTGCGTTGAAATAAGCATACCCTGTCAGGCCCTGCTTTCTCAGATCTTTTGTGTGATCGATCTGGAGATCCTTCTCTTTCATTCCCACTTCTTTCGCGGCAGACTGGTTGCCTGCAGATTTCATCAGTTCTGATGTGATCCATTTTGGATCTATCGTCCGGTGCATCTTCATCCGATACCCTTTGTAGCCTTTCAGAACATACCAAAGAGATCCGGCACCCAGTATCAGCAGAACAAGCAGAACCGCCGGGTGCAGCAGGATGGAAGCCGGAACCGGGACGATACCGGATGCCAGAGGGCCATATGCCGCCGGCACGCAGAGGAGTATCATGATCCAGCTGATCTTTGTAGATCTGCTCACAAAGAACTCTTTTTTATCGTACAGCACTACTTGGAATGCTTCCGCCATAGCCCGGAACATCATAAGGACAAACCACAACAGCGCACCTTTGTACAAAGGTGCGTGAAACAACCACGCACACACGAGAAAACATGGCAAAAAATATACGAAAAACGGTACATAAATATACACGAGATAGGATCTGACATAGTTCAGCGGATCCATCTTCATGTAGATCAGACACGTGTATTTTTCCCTTGTCACTTTAAAAACCACGCTGTCCGTCCCGCCAAGTATACAGTTCAGGAAAAACACAATGCTGACCACACTGTCAAACTCTGTTCCATCCGGCATCTTTTGATCTAACAAAACAATCGGAAGGATGACAAAAATCATCATATAAAGGATCTTTCCGGCCAGCTTTGTAAGCTGACCTATGATCATCGTAAACACTGCAACGATCTGTTTTAACTCTTTCTTTCCGTATACACTTTCCGGGATTTTCTTCCCTATGATCCAAAGGCGGCTCAGATAATAAAGAAAGACATTCGCATTGATGGCCGCCCTCATGCTAATCAGCTGACGTAATGTTCTAACCATGGCTTTCCTCATCTTTCAGTAATTCTATGATCTGTTCCTCAAAATCTTTGCTTTTCAGCATTTCGTGGTCCAAAAGGCTTAAGTGGCCTTCACTCAGCACGACAATCTCATCACATAAGTCCGTCGCAAGCTGCAGGATGTGGGTGGAAAAAATGATGACGTGATCTTTCTTCATACTGCGAAGAAGCTGTTTCATCTCCAGCGCCACGACGACGTCAAAAGAAGTCAGCGGTTCATCCAGAAGGATAACCGGAGGTTTCGCGATCATAAAACAGATCATCTGGATCTTGTTTTTCATTCCGTGGGAATATCCTTTGATCAGACGTTTCCGATCCTCCGGAGCGATCTGTACGATATCAAAGCACTCCTCCATTGTGAGATCTTTTGAAATCTTGTCCTGATTGATGTCCATGAAAAACCGGACAAACTCTTCCCCGGTAAGAAAATCCGGAAGGATCGGGACGGAGAGCACATATCCTACGTCGTCCGGAAAAAGCGTCCTCTTTTCATCTTCCCCCGTACTTAAGAATGCCTCCCCAAAGTCCGGTTGGATTTCATCGCTCAGGCAGTTGAAAAGCGTCGTCTTTCCGGCGCCGTTTCGCCCAAGCAGCCCATAGATCTTTCCTTTTTCAAATGTAAATGTACAGTCTTTCAGCACCGTTTTGGCACCAAATGATTTTTGGATCTTCTCCAGTCTTAATTCCATACTTTTCCCCTTTCTCCTTGCCTGACTCTATCTTCATTGAATTTCTTTTCCCCTTCATAAAAAGGATGCTCTATTCTAAAAATATAGCATCCTTTCTTGTCACTTATCAATATCTTTTTATTTTTCTGGAAGTTGTTTTTTCAAATTCCGTTTCCCGCACCTTCAATGAATAAATCTTCTTATATGCAGGCACACTGCGGTTGTACTCGTCAATGATCTCCTGAAGCGCCTGTCGGATATCACGTACCTTCTTTTTCTTTGCATAATCATAGTCCGGAAAGATCTCCGCCTCCATCACATCGCCCATTTCTCTTACGAGCACTTCCTGGACAAGCCGGTTTTCCGAAAGCCGGTTTTCCAACTCTTCCGGAGATACATTCTCCCCGTTTTTCAAAATGATCAGGTTTTTCTTTCTTCCTGTCAGGTAGACAAATCCTTCGTCATCTACGTAGCCCAGATCTCCCGTCCGAAGCCATCCGTCACAGAGTGTCTCTTCCGTCTCTTTTGGCATCTTATAATACCCCTGCATGACGCTGGATCCACGAACCCATAATTCTCCGTCCACGACTTTTGCCTGACAGTTTGGGAGGAGCTGTCCTACGGATTCTTTCCGGATATCCCAGCTTTGGGACGTACTGATGACCGGAGAGCACTCCGTCATACCGTAACCTTGCTGTATCGTGATGCCATAACTTTCAAAAAGATCAATGTAAGCCGGGTTTAAGTAAGCCCCTCCGCTGCAAATGGTACGGAACTGTTCGCCAAACACCATCTTCTTTACAAGCTTTTTCGGAAGTCCCTTCGTATCTTCCAGCTTCTTAGCCATGGTCTCGATCATAAGGGGAACCATGAGAATCATCTCCGGTTTGAAAAGCTTGATATTTTTCGCCACCCGCATGAGCGAATCGTTCATGCAGATTACCGCCCCGAGAGACATTCCTTTCAAAAAATCCATACTCAGACAGTATGCATGATGGATCGGCAGGACGGAAAGGATCACGATCCGCTCCGGTATCTTCATGTCCAGACAGGTGGCATTTTCCGCCAGATTTCTGTGGGTAAGCATGACCCCCTTACTCTTTCCCGTCGTCCCAGATGTAAACATGATCGTACAGAGACTGTCCGGATCCGGTGTATAGTCAAATCTCCCCTCATGCTCTTTGAGAAGGGTTCGAAAAGAAAGCACGTCTCCCTCATCCTCCTCTTTCTGCATGGAAATAATATATTTTAATTTCGGGCAGAGACGTTTTGCCATCTCCCCTACATCTTTTCTGATCTCATCCATCACAAGCACTGTGACGTCCGCCCGGGTAAGAAGCTCACAGATCTCTTCCGCCGGGAGAGACACATCCAGCGGAACTGCGATTCCGCCGCCGTTTACAATACCAAGGTAGGAGACGATCCAAGGATAAGAGGTGGCTCCGATGAGCGCAATATGATTTTCCCTCTCCCCAAGACTTTCCAGAGCTCTCGAGAAGCTCTCGCTGTCCCTGCGAAGCTGGAAATATGTCCTTGACTCGATCTTATCTTTTCCTATTTTGTAGCGAACGGCATCTCCATCCCCATATTTTTCTTCTGTCTTACACAGTATCTCTCTGATCGTGCTGGAAATCATATGCTCACTCCTTATTTTACGCTAAGTCTTTCAAGATAGTCGGCTGCTTCCTGCACAGTACGGATGTCGGCCGCCTCGTGCTGATCGATCTCAATATCGAATTCATCCTCGATTTCTCCAAGCATACTCATAAAATCAAACGATGTAAATCCAAGATCCTCCATAAAGCGGGATTCCGGTTTGATGGAATCTTGCTCTACCTCCACATAATTGCAGATCATTTCTTTCAGTTTTTCGTACATATCTCTTCCCTCCACTATACCAGTTTGATAATCTCTCCTATTGTCAGATCCGGATTTTCCACACCTTTGAACATGATCCTGCAAAGATAATAATAAAGATATTCCAATTTTTCTATCGGCATCGCCTGGATCCAGTGTTCAAAATTAAAGTCAAGCCCATTGTCTTCCGGTCTGTGCATCACAGTCAGATAAAGCGCCTGTGCCGCCGCTCCGTTTGGATACCATTTTGTCTTATATTTGATATCCCCAAGTTTATCAAGCCCCTTTTCCTGCAGCGTCATCGGCTGGTACGTCAGGGAAATCGGCTCATATGTCAGCCCGTCCGGATGCGGATAGCATTTTCCTCTCCTGGCAAAAAAGTCGACTGAATCATAATTCGCATGCATGAACATGGCATTCTGACAGTCACGTATCTCATAGATTCCTTCCAGAAATGTCTTTTCTTCCGGGATAACAGTCCGAAACGGAAATGTATGGATCCTCGTTCCACCACATTTCTTTTCTTTCACTGTGGCGCGCCTTGCGATAGTTGTATTGATGGAGACGTCGTCATTTCCGTTCACCTTCTGGAGGTATGTCCGAAGTCCCATCATAAGCAGGCACACGAGAGAGACATGGTATTTTTCACAGAAATCCATGAGCCTTTTTGTAGGCTCTTCCTCCAGGTGGAACACATCCACTGTGGAGTCCACAGACTGTGACAAATATGTAGCGGCACGAAGATCCGGATCCTTGTATTTTTCTCTCGCTTCCTCAAGCACCTGCGGCCCCTCAATACCGTTGAACATCGGCTCCGAATGTTCGATCAGGCCTTTGAAAAAAGCCTCATCTCTTTCTTTTGCCTTACATCCTGCCTCGTAGGCAAGATCTTTCTCAAGCTGTTCGATGTAGGACGTCATATCCTTCGGATACGGCACCCCTTCGTATTTCGCATTACAATAAATCTCAATAATGTCCTTCATGAAACAGATCAGGGACTGGGCGTCCATTGTCATATGGTCTACCAGGAGATAGATCCCATTAAATCCATCCGGCATATGGATCATGACAATCCGGTTCATCGGGGAATCGTTCCTCTTGAACGGCACAGAAGACCAGGTTTTCATAATGTCTTCCGCCTCCTCCATCGTCTTTCCAGAGAAATCCACAAACTCAATCTCTCGTTCTTCCCTGTCCACGACATACTGATAGCAAGTTCCCTCTTTGTCCTGCGCAAACCGGAGTCTCATGGATTCACATCGCTCGTAAGCTTTGTAGATAGACTGCCTGAGCACTTCCCAGTCAAGTTCCGTTCCGATCGTAAGACTCGTCCCGATATTCAGGACCTGTTTTTTCGGGCAATACTTCTGATAGAAGAAATGCAGCCTCTGCGCCGCAGTCAGTGGGTAAACTTTGTACCCTTTCCTTTTTCTCATCATTTCATTATTCCTCCTGTGAATAAATCCATCGCTTTTTCGTATGCTTTTGTATCTTTGTAATAACTTTCCGCATGTGCCGCGCCTTTGACGATCAGCCGCATTTTTCTTGACGCACAATTCTCATAAAGCTCGTAGCACATCCTGCACGGAACAAATGTATCTTTTTCTCCATGTATAAAAAGAATCGGTACTTTCGCTTTCCTTACTTCCCGCGCCGCATTGCACTCATCCAGCCCGTAGCCAGCACGTTTCTTATTGATAAGATCCGCGGCAGGTATCATCGGAAATGCCGGGAGATGATACATCGTATGCAGCACATGAGTAAAGACGTGTTTTGCCGAAGTAAAGGCGCAGTCGGATATGATTCCCTTGACCTGCCCCGGCAGGGAAAGACCACTCATCATGGATACTGTGGCGCCTCCCATGGAGATCCCATGCAGAAGGATCCTGCAGTCTTCCCCGCATATCCGGATAACCCAGTCGATCCATTTCATTCCGTCATAGCGGTCTTTGCATCCAAACCCTACATACTCTCCTTCGCTTTCGCCATGCGCCCTTTCATCAACCAGGAGCATACTGTATCCATTCCTCATATAGTAGTCTGAAAGGCCGATAAAATCGCTCATTCCCTGGCTTGTATACCCGTGAAAACAGATAACAACTTTCTTTTTGTCATTCTGGGGAAACCATGTGGCATGAAGCAAAAGCCCGCCATCCGCCTTCTCAAAAATGTCCTCATGCCTGCTCTCAAGCATGGCGGCTTTTCGTTTCTCCATCAGAGGAATATACTGGTTCCAGTCCGTCCCTGCCATCTTCATCGTTCGCTCGACTTTCACTTTGCTTCGTTTCATCGTCCTGCGGTAAAAATAAGCAGTGCCTCCCGCCTCCGCTGCTGCCAGCAAAAACAGTCCGACACCAAGGATTCTCTTCTTCATACTATCCAGCCCATCTCCATTCTGAATTCGGCCACTCTAGGAAATTCCTTTCTATTTGTGGCTCTCTACAAGATCTTTCAGTTTCAGCGCTTTATCGATATTTCCTTCTACTTTCAGCTTCTGAAGAGTTACCGCCATAATCGGATTGAGTTTACCGGACGCGATTTTCATCAGTGTGTCGGCCGTACATGTAAACATAGCATCCCGGTCAAAATATTCATACGGTTCCACGGACAGTTTTCCTTCTTTCACTTCCACGTAGAATATTCCTTCCGCTTCCCCGGTAATATTGAACTGGTATGCCAAATGTTCGTGAATATCGCTTACATCCGCCTGAACAAGCATTCCTTTTACTTTTGAAAACATTTCCGCATAATTCATCCCATATCCTCCATTCTACATTTTTCGACCGTCGGTCGAATTGATTTCAACCGTAACATATCACTTTTTCGACTGTTGGTCAATAGCATTTACCCAAATTTTACAGTCCGGTAAAGCTGAAAGCAAACAGACGAAATTGGCATGGATTTTCACTGTTCACAGTTTCGTTCCTGTGCTATACTGGATTGTAACTTATTCTATGCAGCATTCATTTTAGAAAGTTAGAAAGGCGGCCTACCATGCCAAATCAGTCAAAATATAATCTTATTCTGGATTCCCTCCAGAAACTTTTGGAGAATCGGACGATTCAGACGATCTCTGTGAGCGAGATCGCCGCCACAGCCGGAATCGGAAAGGGGAGCATTTACTATTACTTCCCGTCAAAAGATGCCATTTTAGAAGCCCTTGTAAAAAGACGCTACGAGAAACCTCTTGAGACGGCAAAAACTTTGGCAAAACAGACAGACATCTCTCCATTTACCCGGATGGCCATGATCTTTCAGGCGTGCCGAAGCTCTTCTTCTGAGTTTTTAAGGCAGGAGACGAACGAACATCTGTCCGCAAACTCCAACGCACAGGAGAAATCGTTTCTCCACCAAAAATATCTGAACCATCTGATCACAGAATTGAAACCGATCCTTTCGGATATCATCAGCCAGGGAATCACAAATGGCCAGATCCATTTTTCCTATCCATCTGCATTGGCGGAAATCGTCCTTATCGTCCTCACAGTCAAGCTGGACAATACGCTGATCCCATCTGCACCTGAAGAGATCGAAGAGACGATTGTGGGACTTATCTCCCTCCTGGAAAAAGGAACCGGCAACCCAGCAGGCTCCCTGAATTTCCTGATGAGCTTCGACGACACTATGTGATAAAGATACAAAAAAACCAGAGTCAAGCGACTCTGGTTTTAAAGTAGCGGGAACTGGATTCGAACCAGCGACACTACGGGTATGAACCGTATGCTCTAGCCAACTGAGCTATCCCGCCATATGAAGTTGTGATCTTTTCTGATCAATGGGGCCTATAGGGCTCGAACCTATGACCCTCTGCTTGTAAGGCAGATGCTCTCCCAGCTGAGCTAAGACCCCATCAATAGCGGGAACTGGATTCGAACCAGCGACACTACGGGTATGAACCGTATGCTCTAGCCAACTGAGCTATCCCGCCATATAAATTTTGCAATTTCTTACAAAATGGGACCTATAGGGCTCGAACCTATGACCCTCTGCTTGTAAGGCAGATGCTCTCCCAGCTGAGCTAAGATCCCATATTCCGCGGGTCGCTTTCCGCAACCCGCTTAATTATTATACTATCATTGTCTGTCAAATGTCAACACTTTTTTTAACTTTTTTTATACAATTCCCTGCGCTTCCATGGCTGCTGCAACTTTTTCAAATCCTGCAATATTTGCCCCTACGACATAGTTTCCTTCGAATCCGTATCTCTTTGCAGCATCTGCGGCGTTGTGGCAGATATTAACCATGATATTTTTCAGTTTTGCGTCCACTTCTTCAAATGACCAGCTTAAGCGTTCGCTGTTCTGTGACATTTCCAGCGCAGATGTGGCAACACCGCCGGCATTGGACGCTTTTCCAGGTGCAAACAGCACTCCATTTTCCTGCAAGTATTCTGTCGCTTCCATTGTAGTCGGCATGTTTGCTCCTTCTGCCACTGCGATACAGCCGTTTGCCACAAGCTGTTTTGCATCTTCCAGGTGGAGTTCATTCTGTGTCGCGCACGGAAGAGCAACGTCGCATTTCACTGACCATACTCCCTTGCCTTCATGGTACTCGGCATTCGGGCGGTAGTTTTTATATTCTGTAAGCCTTGCACGTTTTACTTCTTTGATTTCCTTGATAGCATCAAGATCGATTCCTTCTGCATCGTAGATCCATCCTGTGGAGTCGCTCATAGTCACGACCTTCGCTCCCATCTGCATTGCTTTTTCTGCAGCGTAGATTGCTACGTTTCCTGCTCCGGAGATGGCTACGATTTTTCCGTTCATATCTTTGCCTGCAAGTTTCAGCATTTCTTCTGTAAAGTACAAAAGTCCGTATCCGGTCGCTTCTGTCCTTACGAGGGAACCGCCGTATGTGAGTCCTTTTCCTGTGAGGACGCCTTCGAATACACCGCGGATTCTCTTATACTGGCCGAACATATATCCGATCTCTCTTGCCCCTGTACCGATATCTCCGGCCGGAACATCTGTGTCAGCTCCGATATACTTGCACAGCTCTGTCATAAAGCTCTGGCAAAACGCCATGATCTCTCTGTCGGATTTTCCTTTCGGATCAAAGTCGGAACCGCCTTTTCCGCCGCCGATCGGAAGTCCTGTCAGGGAATTTTTGAAAATCTGCTCAAAACCGAGGAATTTGATGATACCAAGATTTACGGACGGATGGAGACGAAGCCCTCCCTTGTATGGTCCGATCGCACTGTTGAACTGTACGCGGTATGCTTTGTTTACGTGCACCTGTCCGTTATCATCTACCCAAGGTACGCGGAAAAGAAGCTGTCTTTCCGGTTCTGTAATTCTTTCAAGCAATGCTTCTTTCCTGTATTTTTCTTCATTTGCCTCGATCACAACCCTTAAGGATTCCAGCACTTCTTTAACTGCCTGATGGAATTCCGGTTCGCCCGGGTTTTTCTGCACTACCAGGTCAATGACTTCATCTACATATGACATCGTTTTTTCCTCCTATACTCTAAACTGTTTAAAGCAAAACGCAAGGCGCTTTTCTTCTTTAACACTGTAAAGCATTTTACATCCAATGTCAAGAATTTTTCATTTCGTTTTTTCGATTTTGGCGTTTTGACTTTCCATCTGATTTCTGAGCGCTTCTTCTCGTCTCATATGCACAAATTCCCGTTTGACAAACAGCACTGCCAGCACCGCCGCAACGAAATCCGCGATGGGCGCAGAGTACATGACACCGTCGATCCCAAGAAAAATTGGCAGGATCAGAATCAGCGGAAGCAGAAAAATAATCTGTCGCGTAAGTGAGAGAAAAACCCCTTTGACTGCCTTGCCGATAGATGTAAAAAAGTTAGCCGTGATAGGCTGGATTCCATTCAGGAATGTGAAAAAGAGAAAAATCCGAAAATACTGTTCCGCAAAATGAAAATATTCTTCCGAGCCACTTCCAAAAAATCCGATGATCTGGCGTGGAAAAATCTGAAAGCTCAAAAAGGAACACATAGATATAAGAAGCGCCGATGTAAGCGCTTTTTTGTACGTCTCTCTGACACGGTTATAGTTTTTGGCTCCGTAATTGAAACTAACGATAGGCTGCATCCCTTGCGAGATACCGATGACGATCGAAAAGAAGATCATATTGACTTTTGCGATGATCCCTGCACACGCAAGAGGAATCTCGCTCCCGTAGGAAGAGCTTGCCCCATAATATGTCAGCGTATTGTTCATCACAATCTGTACGACCATCATGGCCAGCTGATTGCAAAACGGAGAAATGCCAAGAGAAAATATGGCCGCATAGTATTTTCTGGACGGAATCATGTTCCTAAGCCGGATCTTTACAGTCTTAAAACGCAGAAGATACCAGATAACAAGGCAAGCGGACACTACCTGTCCAAGGACAGTGGCCCATGCCGCGCCGGCCATCCCCATATCAAATCCGAATATAAAAAGCGGGTCCAGAACTGTGTTGATGATGGCCCCGATCAGTGTACACATCATCGAAAACTTCGGACTTCCATCAGCCCTGATAAGATTGCTCCCGGCGGTTGTCAGTATCAAAAACGGGAAGCCAAAAGAAGTGATCCCTGTATATGTAAGAGAGTATGTAAGGATCTGGTCTGTGGCACCAAATGCGCGGATAAGAGGTTCCAGAAAAATACGGACGATAACACACAGAATGATCCCTGCGAGTACCGCCATGCCGACCGCCGCTCCAGCGAAACGTTCTGCCTCGTCTTTTTCCTTCCGCCCAAGGGAAAGGTTAAAATTCGCTGCTCCGCCCACACCGCACAAAAGGGAAATGGCCGTACATGTAATGGTTAGAGGAAAGGCCACGTTGGTCGCCGCATTTCCGAGCATCCCCACACTTCTTCCAATGAAAAACTGATCTACCATATTGTAGAGGGCGCTGACCATCATGGCAATGATGCTCGGCACTGCGAACCTCACAAGAATCTTTCCGATCGGCTCCGTCCCAAGAGGATTTTCCTGTATCCGCTCTTCTGTCTGTATATTTTCCATTTTATCCGTTTCCTTCCATCTTGTGTTCTATCAGCTTTTCGTGGGCGACTCTCGCCATCGCCCCGAGCTGTTCTGTGAGAAGCTCCGGATCCACTCCGCTCTCCGCACTGAGGGTTCCCCACCATTCCAGAAGCTTTTCTTTTAGTTTTTCATAAAGCTCCTTTCCCGATTCGGACAAAGAAATCTCATACGTCTTTGCATCCCCGGCTCTTCTCTGCCGCACAATGTAACCGCTTTTCAAAAGTTTGCGCATCTCCCGGGTCGCCATCGCCTCGTCCATCACGATGGATTCACACATCTCTCTTTGACTGCACTTTGGATTCGCTCCGATGTACATGACAAAAAAATAGCTTGAATACCCAATCCCATACTTGCTGACCACATCGTGGAGATAGCGCTGAGCTTGTCGGTTCAATATCGATATATATTTTCCAATCTGTCTGGCTGCCATAAAAAAGCTCCTTTCCATTCTTTCCGCCCTGTCTGAAAAAATACCACGGGTTGTCTGTCGGGCTTTTCTATCGCTAAATTATAAAGCGCAACCTCTTGACTTGTCAAGCAACGTTTACAGATTGGGGCAAGAGAAAGGATGTGTCCTTTGACCGGAACACATCCCTTTTGTTCTTGCCTTTTATTTAAAGTAATTTACACCGGATTCAAAGATCTTCAGATCCTGTTCTCCGTAGATATTGATAGCTACGCCGTCGCTGCGCCGTTCTGAGTGGGCCATCTTTCCGAGTACCCTTCCGTCCGGGCTTGTGATTCCTTCGATGGAACGGTAAGATCCGTTTACATTCCACTCTTCATCCATCGTCACATTCCCTGCGAGATCACAGTACTGTGTTGCAACCTGACCGTTTGCAAACAATTTGTCAAGCCACTCTTCGCTGGCGACAAAACGTCCTTCCCCATGGGAAGCCGGGTTTGTATAAACTCCTCCAAGCTCTGCTCCCTGAAGCCATGGGGATTTGTTTGTGACAACTTTTGTATACACCATCTTGGAGATATGGCGGCCGATCGTGTTGAATGTCAGCGTAGGGGAATCCTCCGTCTGTCCGACAATTTTTCCGTATGGCACAAGTCCCAGTTTGATCAGTGTCTGGAATCCGTTGCAGATACCAAGCACGAGTCCGTCTCTCTCATTTAATAGTTTTTCTACTGCCTCTTTCAGCTTCGCGTTCTGGAATGCAGTCGCAAAGAATTTGGCAGATCCGTCCGGTTCGTCTCCGGCGGAGAATCCTCCCGGGAACATGATGATCTGAGACTGTCCAATAACTTTTTCAAACTCTGCCACAGAATCACGGATATCAGAAGCATCAAGATTGCGGAATACTTTTGTCACAACTTTTGCCCCCGCGCGCTCAAACGCTTTCGTGCTGTCGTATTCACAGTTTGTACCAGGAAATACCGGGATGAATACGGTCGGCTGTGCGATCTTATGTTCACAGATATAGATATCTTTTGTGTCAAAGCATTCGGATGAAACCGGAGCTTTGTCTTCGTTTTCGCCGGATACGGTAGCGAACACTTTTTCCAGTGTTCCCTTCCATGCTTCCTCAGCCTCGGCAAGGGTAATTTCTGTATTTCCGTAGGAGAATCTTCCGTCTTCTGTCACTTCTCCGATGACCGTGTAACTGATAGCCAGGCTTCCCACCTTGTCCGCCGGTACTTCCGCAACAAGATCTCCGAACGCCGGTGCAAAGAAGTCTCTCGGATCTACATTGTGCTCGATCTTCAGACCCATGCCATTTCCAAATGCCATCTTGCTGACTGCCGCAGCGACGCCATGACGGTCAAGGGCATATGCGGATACAATCCTTCCCTCCTGGATGTCTTCGCGGAATTTTCCGTACTGTTCCATGACTTTTTCGTATACCGGAAGATCATATCCGTCTTTTTCGATCCGCATCCACACAAGCTTATTGCCTGCTTTTTTCAGTTCCGGAGTGATGATATCTCCGATCTGCGCGATATCGACTGCAAAGGATACAAGAGTCGGCGGCACATCGATATCCTGGAATGTACCGGACATACTGTCTTTTCCTCCGATGGAAGGCAGTCCGTATCCCATCTGTGCTTTGTATGCTCCAAGAAGCGCTGCAAACGGCTGGCTCCATCTCTTTGGATCTTCTGTCATACGGCGGAAATATTCCTGGAAAGTAAAGCGGATCTTGCTGTAATCTCCGCCGGAAGCTACGATTTTTGCGATCGATTCTGTCACTGCGTACACTGCTCCATGGTACGGGCTCCAGCTTGACAGATACGGATCAAACCCAAAGCTCATCATGGATACAGTATCACATTTTCCAGTAAGCACCGGAAGTTTTGCCACCATCGTCTGTGTCTCTGTCATCTGGTACTTTCCGCCGTGCGGCATAAATACAGATCCTGCCCCGATAGAACCGTCGAACATTTCCACAAGTCCTTTCTGTGAGCATACATTCAGATCTTTCAGCGTGTTCAGCCACTTTTCTTTCACATCCGGGATGTCTTCCCTGCAGGCGAACATGCAGCCAGCTTTATCCGGAATCTCCACAAAGACTTCCGTCTCCTGGTGTGCTCCGTTTGTATCCAGGAATGCACGTGAAATATTTACGATCTCTTTTCCTCTCCATGACAGGACAAGACGTGGTTCTTCCGTCACAACAGCCACTTCCACTGCTTCCAGATTTTCTTCTTTTGCATAATTTAAAAATGCCTCTACATCTTTCGGATCAACGACAACTGCCATACGCTCCTGAGATTCAGAAATGGCAATCTCTGTCCCGTCAAGACCTGCATATTTCTTCGGCACTTTGTCCAGATCCACCTTAAGACCTGCTGCAAGTTCTCCGATGGCAACGGAAACACCGCCTGCTCCAAAGTCATTACATTTTTTGATCAGTCTGCTGACTTCCTCTCTGCGGAACATTCTCTGGATTTTACGCTCTGTCGGCGCATTTCCTTTCTGCACTTCCGCTCCGCATGTTTCGATGGATTCTTCTGTGTGGACTTTTGAAGATCCTGTTGCACCTCCGCAGCCGTCACGTCCGGTACGTCCGCCAAGAAGGATGATGATATCTCCCGGATCCGATGTCTCACGGATCACCGCACGTCTCGGCGCTGCTCCAAGAACTGCACCGATCTCCATACGTTTTGCCACATAATCCGGGTGGTAGATTTCTTTTACCATTCCGGTTGCAAGACCGATCTGGTTTCCGTATGAGCTGTATCCATGAGCCGCCCCTCTCACGAGTTTCTTCTGAGGCAGCTTTCCTTTCATTGTATCTTTCACAGAAACTGTCGGATCTGCAGCACCTGTCACACGCATCGCCTGATATACATAAGTACGTCCTGACAGAGGGTCACGGATGGCGCCTCCAAGACAGGTTGCAGCCCCTCCGAACGGTTCGATCTCGGTCGGATGGTTGTGTGTCTCATTTTTGAAATTGACAAGCCATTCTTCTTCCACGCCGTCCACTTTGATCGGAACAACGATACTGCATGCATTGATCTCCTCGGACTCTTCCTGATCTTCCAGCTTTCCTTCTTTTTTCAGTTTTCTCATGGCCATCAGCGCCAGATCCATCAGACAGACAAACTTGTCCTCTCTGCCTTTAAAGATTTCGCTGTGAGTGTTCAGATATTCCCTGTATGTTTCTTCCATCGGCTCTCTGTAATCGCCGTCTCCAAATGTCACATTTGTAAGCTCTGTGGAGAATGTCGTGTGACGGCAGTGGTCTGACCAGTACGTATCCAACACACGGATCTCCGTCATAGACGGATCTCTTTTCTCCTCTGTCCGGAAGTAATTCTGGATGTGCAGGAAATCTTTGAATGTCATGGCAAGTCCAAGTGAATCGTACAATTCTTTCAGCACATCTTCTGCCATATCTTTGAATCCATCAAAAATTTTCACATCTTCCGGCTCGTCAAATTTTGTCACGAGAGTATCCGGCTTTTCCATGCCTGTTTCTCTGGAATCCACCGGGTTGATACAATGTGCCTTGATGGCGTCAAACTCTTCGTCTGTGACCTCTCCTTCGATGACGTATGTCGTCGCCGTCCGGATGACCGGTTCTTCGTCCGCATTGATAAACTGCACACACTGCACTGCAGAGTCCGCTCTCTGGTCAAACTGTCCCGGAAGATACTCCACGGAAAATACCCGTTCTGTATCTTTGACCGGAAACTCTTCTCTATATAAACAGTCTACAGGCGGCTCTGCAAACACTCCGCCCAACGCTTTTTCAAAAGTTTCATCCGAAAGATTCTCGATATCATAACGGATCAGCACACGCACGTTCGTGACGGTCCGGATCCCGAGATAGCTTCTGATATCATGCCAAAGCTCTTTCGCCTGTACTGCAAATTCCTTCTTTTTTTCTGCATATACACGTTTTACACCGCTCATGAATATCCTCCATTCTTTTCCACTGTTTTCATTCACGTTTCTGTCTTTAGTTTATCATACTTTTCTTGATAAGTATAATTAATATAATTAAATTTATTTATAAGACTTTCTAATTTTTCTTCTGTCGTACACCTGAACTGCGACACTGATCAAAAGGAAGAAGAAAAGCATGCCGATGAAGAGCCCTCCGATCCGCAGTGTCATGTCAAAGAAAAATCCTTCCGGCAGCATCCGGATCATGTAATCCTCCGCCGGGTCGAAGATCCACAGATCATTGTCAAAGAAAATCTCATGAAAGAGCACAAAGCACCGATTAAAATTCAGGGCGATAGCGACGCCGAAGGCAGCCGAAAGCCCAAGGAAAATACCTACCGTGATCTCATACGCTTTCGGAAGCAGCCTTCTTAGATCTGCTTTCATGAGAACAAGAACCACGATGGAGACCACAAATACTGCCGCCGCGTATCTGCGCAGCGCAAATCCTCCCAGAAAGAGCTCCTTTACTTCGCCCATGTGGAACCGATCCTGCTCATTAAAAAAATCCTGGCGTTCCCCGCCGATGGTTGTATAGACGGAAAGCTCCTTTTTGTCCCCTTTCAGGTAAGCCATCATCTGTTTTGTCACATCCATGATGTCCTCCATTTCCATCGGAAGATCATTCTGAATCTCATACTTTTTATACTCTTTCTCATAAAATCCGAAATCTCCGTACATGCCGATCTGAAATGCTGTCATGAGCAGGATCACGATCAGCGAAAGGGCAGACAGCCCGCTGAAGAAACCAGATGCCCATCTCTTTTTCCTCATAATTATCCTTCCCCTTTCTCCGCAATTTGTTCTTGTAATTTTCCCCAACCTTACTTATAATTAAATTAGATTTATAAGGAGGGCTAATGATGGATATTAATTATGAATTATATAAAGTATTTTACCACGTGGCGACCACACTGAGCTTCTCTGAAGCATCCAAACAGCTATACATCTCTCAGTCCGCAGTAAGCCAGTCCATCAAGGCGCTTGAAAAGAAACTGGATCAGGTTCTTTTTATCCGCAGCACGAAAAAAGTACAGCTCACACCGGAAGGAGAAATCCTGCTCCGGCACGTGGAGCCAGCCATGAATCTGATCAAACGCGGAGAGACCCAGCTTTTGGAATCCTCCACCACAGGGGGCCAGATCCGCATCGGAGCCAGCGACACGATCTGCCGGTATTACCTTGTAAACTATCTGAGGCAGTTCCACGAGTCATTCCCGGGCGCCCACATCAAAGTGACAAACCAGACATCCATCAAATGCGTGGATCTTCTGGAAAATGGTCAGGTGGACCTGATCTTTATCAACCATCCGAACATGCACATCAGCAATCTTTCTGCCATGAAACGGATCAAGACGTTTCGCGATGTCTTTGTGGCAAATGATTCTTTCTCCCATTTGAAAGGGAAGAAACTTTCCTTCCGGGAGCTTTTGGATCAGCCGATCCTGATGCTGGACCGCAAAAGCACGACAAGCGAATTTCTGCACAATCTGTTCCAGAAATATCAGCTTGACCTCGTTCCGGAGATCGAGCTTAGCAGCAATGACCTGCTCATCGACCTGGCGCGAATCGGACTTGGGATTGCCTTTATCCCGGACTACTGTCTGGAAAAAGATTCCTCTGGACTCTTCGTTGTGGAGACGAAAGAAGAGCTCCCGGAACGCCAGATCCTGGTAGCTTATAACGATCGGATCCCAATGCCGAAATCTGTGAAAACATTTCTTGAATACTTTTAGCGCTGTGCTGTTGTTGTGCACCTGCACCGGCGTTTCCAGCGGCCGCATTTACGCATCCTGCCAAAATGCGGCCGTTTCCCGTTCCACATCCCGCACTCGACACGCTGTGACGTATCTCCATTCCCTGGGAAACACACTCCGATAGTGGTTTTGGCAGAACCGGTCATCCAAAAGGTAGATCATCCCGCGGTCCGTGTCCGTGCGGATAACCCTTCCCGCCGCCTGCAATACCTTATTCATCCCCGGGTAAAGGTACGCATAGTCGAATCCGTTCATCTCTTTTTCATCAAAAAACTGTTTCAGAAGTTCCCGTTCAAGGCAGACTTGGGGAAGACCTGTCCCCACGATCCATGTACCGATGAGCCGCTCCTCCGTAAGGTCAATCCCCTCTGAAAAAATGCCGCCCATCACGCAGAAACCGATCAGGCTTCCGGTACGCTCCTCTTCAAAAAAGGCAAGGAACTCTTCCCTCTCCTCCTCGCTCATACCAGAGTCCTGGATGACGCAGAATACTTCCCCTTTCTCATCAAGGTTTTGGAACTCTTCGTACACGTCTTCCAGAAACTGATATGACGGGAAAAAAGCAATGTAATTTCCAGGTCGTGCTTTTACTGTTTTCCAGATATATTCGGCAAATCTCCGGTACATCTCCTTGCTTCGCCTCGTATATCTCGTCGTCACATCCATCCCGATCAGCACCCTCCGGTTCTCCTCTGGAAACGGCGTGTGGGCATATACCGCATAATCGTCCGTCTCTGTGCTCAGAAGCTTCTTATAGTATCCGATGGGCAGCAGCGTGGCAGAAAAATACACTGTGCTCACACCGTAGTTCAGATATTCATTTAAGCAGACTGCAGGATTCACACAGAAAAGCCTCACATAAAAGCGTCCGTCCTCCGCAATCTCCGTATAGATCAGATAGTTCTCATCCAGCCGGTCATGGATACTGAGAAAGTCCCTGACACAAAAATACAGATCCCTTACCTTCTCAAGCACCTCTTCATCCCCACATTCCTCCATGAACCGTTCTGCTTCCGTCAACAGATTCATCAAGCGGACTACGATGTGGGAGACACTTTCGTACACTGCATACCGGTCGCACTCTCTCTTTAAAGCCAGCAGCGTTTCATTGCAGCTGCTCAGAGCTTTGCAGAACTTCTCATCTCTCTTCTGGACTATCCTGCGCACTTCCAGGAAATCCTCCTTGCAGACAAAAGCGCTGTACATAGCTCTCCCGCGCTCTACAAGATTGTGGGCTTCGTCGATGAGAAACAGGTACTCTTTCTTTCCCCCTTCCCCGAAAAAACGTTTCAGGTGGGCATTCGGATCAAATACATAATTATAGTCACAGATGACAGCATCTACCCATGTAGCCAGATCAAGTGACATCTCAAAAGGGCACACATCGTAGCGCCTTGCATACTCCTCTAGGGCTGAGCGGCTCATATCATCGGTATGTGTAAGCATGTCATATACCGCATCATTGACCCGATCGAAATGTCCCTTGGCGTACGGGCATGCATCCGGATTGCACTCTGCCTTCCCACAAAAGCAGATCTTTTCCTTTGCCGTCAACGTGATAACTTTATATGCCAGTCCCTGGTCTTTCAATGTCTGAAAGGTCTTTTCGGCTACTGTCCGGGTAATGGTCTTTGCAGTCAGGTAAAAAATCTTCTCCGCCAATCCTTCCCCCACTGCCTTGACCGAAGGAAATATAGAAGCGATTGTCTTACCGACACCAGTTGGCGCCTGGATAAAAAGTTTCTTCTTCCGAAGGATAGACCGGTAGACCGATACAACCAGATCTCTCTGTCCCTCCCGATATGGGAACGGAAATTCCACTCTTTTAATAGAAGCATTTCTCTTCTTTCTCCACTCTATCTGGAATACCGCCCACTTTTCGTACTGATGCACAAGATCCAAAAACCACGCTTCCAAATCCTCCAAGGAAAAGGTCTGTCTGTATCTTTTTATCTCTTCTGTCTCCATCTGGCAGTAGGTCATCTGCACATCTACTTCTCTGGCCTGCTTTTCGTTTCCATAAATGTACGCATAGCATTTCGCCTGTGCAAGATGGATCGGGACCGGATCTTCCAGACTTTCAAGCTCCTTCAGTATTCCTTTTATCTCATCGATGACGATCTTTCCGTCCTCATCCATGATCCCGTCTGCACGCCCCTCCACAACGATATCCAGCTTCCCGCATGGCACTGTGATCCTGAGCGGTACTTCTGCATGGTAGGAAGATCCCATCTGCCGCTGGATCTTTCTGTGGATCCTAGCTCCAAGGAGCATCGCATCCTTGTCCGTCTTCCCTCCCATACGGTTGTCCAGATCTCCTTCTCTCAGAATAAATTCCACGAGGTTCCTCACAGAGATCCTCACAAAGTCGCGTTCTTGTCTTTTTTCATCTTTATCCATGATATCTCATTCTCTCTGCATATTTTCAGTCACTTTTTTTATTATAACAAAAGAAGCCTTTGCTTGCCACTATAACAGTGACTTTGCAAAAGCTTCTCCTGTTTCACTTGCTGCTATGCAACACAGAATTTATTCAAAGTTGCCTCAAAATTCGGATTGATCCCTGCATACTGCACAGTCAGAGTTTTCGTCAGATCCAGGCTTAACACACCGAGGATCGATTTTGCATCCACAATAAAACGATTATAAAATACATCGATATCAAAATCGCATTTTTCAGCAGATGTAACGAACTCTTTCACATCACTTGCAGTCAGGCGTATCTCACGTTTATGTTCCATGCTTTCTTTCACTCCTTTCCTGTGTTACATGTATTATGCCATCAGGAAATCGTAAAATCAATCTTCTAATCCACCAAGATTTTCCATCCGTTTGGCCTTCTTTTTGTCAAATTCGTTCAAAAGCAGCCAGTTTCAAGACTTCCCGTACTCCGGCATATCTCCCCTGTAGCGAAGAGGCATATTCTGTGTCTGTAGTTTTTTGTTCTCCCTGTCCTTTATAGAAATGCTCTTCCGAAATCCTTTCCACAGAGTACACCACGCCTCTTCCTCTTCAGAAAGCTCCTTTGCCGCCTCCCACTTTTGTTCGTGATCCGTCATAAACATCCATTTTTTCTGTCTAGGATGGATCATATACGACGCATGATTTTTGTCATAGATCACAAAATCCTCCAGCGGAAATCTGTCCGCAAAATGATCTGCAATAGCTGGAAGCACCTGATTCTGAGGGGTTATCTCCGCATACAGAATCTTCGGTTTCATCTCCCGGAAACGAAGGAACTCCTCCCAGTAGTGTGCTTCCCGCCCCACATTCCGGCTCATCTCAAAGACTCTGCGCACCGCCGGATGTGACAAATGTTCCATGATCCTGTGACTGTCCGCAAGCTCCCTTGCCGCAACCATCGTCTGAAGGATCGCCGTCCCTTTGTCTTCGTCTTTAGAAAGAATCGCGTAGCTGATATCCGAATAAGCCTGTTTTCCAAGCCTCTCTCTGATCAGCTTTCTGACCGCCCCGGCCTTTCGCTCATTCTCCTCCACCTCATAATACTCGCAGAACATCTCGTGCTGAACAGTCCCCCACAATGGAATCCCTGCCTCCGTATCTGTACGGTCCATCTTCCATGCATCGTAAATCGCAGACAGTATTCCAATTGTCGTGTCAGTACAGATAAATCTTCTTTTTAACATCTTCCACTCACTCTGCCTTTACCTCCCGAAAATTCACATCGTCAAACAGGGACAGCTGCCGATATCCCATCTCCCCGAGTCCTCCTGGGAGCTTTTCCCTCGGATCCAGGATATTCCGAAGAATATAGTCCTGCTCCATCTTAACCGGATACATCATCCGCCCTTTACACGTGATAAAATAGAGTGCTCGCTTTAAGACAACCCCCATCTTCCTGAGATCCTCAAAGTCGAGGCTTCCAAACTTTCGGGCCTTCACGATCCTCCTGGCTGACGTATACCCGATTCCCGGAACCCGAAGAAGTACCTGATAATCCGCACGATTGACCTCCACCGGAAACCACTCCAGATGGCGTATCGCCCAGTCGCACTTTGGATCCAGAAGCACATTGAAATTCGGCTGCTTTTCCGACAAAAGCTCCGACGCGGAAAAATGATAGTAACGAAGCAGCCAGTCCGCCTGATATAGTCTGTGCTCTCTCAAAAGGGGCGGGCCTTCATCGGTTCTGGCCGGAAGACTTGCATCCTCATTCACATGGATGAAGGCCGAATAGAATACTCTTTTTAACTGAAATTTCTGATACAAAGACTCTGCCACATGGATGATCTGGTAATCACTCTCCGGCGTAGCTCCGATAATCATCTGCGTGCTCTGTCCTGCCGGGACAAACCGGGGCGCATGTTTGTATACCGCGATCTCCTGCTTGTTCTCCTCTCTTTTATTCTGGACGAGCCGCATAGGCCCAAGAATGTTCTTCCTGCTCTTGTGAGGCGCCAGTTTTCTGAGGCTCTCGGCCGTTGGGAGCTCCAGATTTACACTCATCCTGTCCGCCAGAAAGCCCGTCATCTGGATGAGCTCCTGAGAGGCCCCCGGAATCGCTTTCACATGGATATATCCCTGAAAATGATACTCCTGTCTCAGCTTCCATAAAGTCTCGTAAATCAGCCGCATCGTGTAATCGGGGCTTTTCAGTACACCGGAACTTAAGAAAAGCCCTTCTATATAGTTTCTCCGGTAAAACTCAATAGTCAGTCTGCAGACCTCATCCGGCGTGAAAGAAGCCCTCTTCACGTCGTTTGACGCCCGGTTGATACAGTACTTGCAGTCAAAAATACACTCATTGGTAAAGAGGATCTTTAAAAGAGAGATACACCTGCCGTCGGCTGAAAAACTGTGGCATATCCCCGCCGCCTTGCAGTTTCCAATTCCCTTGCCGTCTCCTCTGCGGTCCGTGCCGCTGGATGTGCAGGCCACGTCATACTTTGCGGCATCGGACAAAATATTCAGTTTTTCAAAAAGAGACATCTCCTGCTGAATGCGGACACCTTGCATCTATCTCACTCCCAAATCAGAACATACGTTCTTTTTTATTATAGAATAGCACATATGTTCGATGTTTGCAAGAAAAAAAAGTTTGCGCTTTCACGCAAACTTTTTATGTCCATATACAGTTCTTTTCCAGCACTTTTACAAGCTCTGAGAGTCCTTCCTCATCTTCTTTGGAAAACCGTCCTTTTTTCGGACTGTCGATATCCAGAACTCCGACGACTCTCTCTCCGTCAAAGATCGGAAGTACGATCTCGGAACGGGACGCTGAATCACAGGCGATATGTCCCTCAAATGTGTGGACATCATCCACTCGTAAAATCCGTTCTTCCAAAACAGCAGTACCACACACCCCTCTTCCTTTCGGAATGCGGATACACGCCGTCTTTCCCTGGAATGGCCCGAGCAGAAGCTCTTCATTATCCATGAGATAAAATCCCGCCCAGTTAAGATCCGGAAGGGCATGATAGATGAGCGCCGATGCGTTGGCCAGATTTGGGATCGGATGTCTTTCTGAACCGGTCAGTGCCTGAAGCTGCTCTTTGAGCAAATCATAATTTGTCATGATTCCAAAACCTTCTCTGCACCATTCAAATATTCGTTCTTCACGCTGTAAAACGCTTCTTTTTCTACCGCCTCGGCAAGCTTCGGATCGATCGGCATCTTTCCGAGTACCGGGATGGAAAGCTCTTTTGCAATCTCTTCAATGTGGCTCTTTCCAAACACTTCGATCTTTCGTCCGCAGTCCGGGCATTCAAGATAACTGAAGTTTTCCACAATGCCAAGTACCGGGATATCCATGTCTTTTGCCATATGATATGCTTTCTTTACGATCATGCTTACCAGATCCTGCGGCGATGTCACGATGACAACTCCGTCCACCGGAAGAGACTGGAAGACGGTAATCGGCACGTCTCCGGTTCCCGGCGGCATGTCCACAAAGAGGTAATCCACATCTCCCCACATAACGTCCGTCCAGAACTGTGTCACTACACCGGCAATGATCGGTCCTCTCCATATGACCGGGGTATCCTCCTTCTCAAGGAGAAGATTGACTGACATGATCTTCGTTCCATCCTGCGCCACACACGGGAGCATTCCCTCTTCATTTCCAAGCGCCTGTTCATGGATTCCGTACATTTTCGGAATTGACGGGCCGGTAATATCTGCATCCAGAATCCCCGCCGTATATCCTTTTTCAATGGCCATCCGGGCCAGAGAAGCCGTAACCATGGATTTTCCGACTCCGCCTTTCCCACTGATGACTCCGATCACTTTTCTAATGGCTGAATATTGGTTGGCCGGCTTCTTAAAATCTTTTTTCGCGCTCTTGCATGTAGATGCGTGAGAGCATCCAGCACAGCCTTCTGAAGGGCAGCCTTCCTGTTCCTGTTTCATTTCTTCCGTCATTGTCAAGACCTCTATTCTTCTACCACTGCGATCAGTTCGACTTCACAGAGGAGATTTTTCGGCAGTGTCTTCACTGCAACACAGCTTCTTGCCGGTTTGGATGTGAAATATTTCGCATATACTTCATTGAAAGCTGCAAAATTTCCCATATCGCTCAGGAAACATGTCGTCTTCACAACGTGATCAAAATCTGTTCCTGCTGCTTCCAGAAGAGCCGCCAGGTTTTTGCAGACCTGTTCTGTCTGTCCTTCGATCGTATCGGATTCCACAGCGTCTGTCTCTGGGTTGATACCGATCTGTCCTGC
Organism: Sellimonas caecigallum; assembly: GCF_019754295.1. GTDB lineage: Bacteria > Bacillota > Clostridia > Lachnospirales > Lachnospiraceae > Sellimonas > Sellimonas caecigallum. The sequence continues at coordinate 112,685 of NZ_VIRV01000006.1, forward strand.
TGAGTAGAACATTCCATTGTGAACATATCCCTGTGAATACGGTCCTAATGCTTTTGGTGCTTTTTCTGTAGATACTACTTTCATCTTCTATCTCTCCTTTTTCTGTCCATTTTACAGCATTGCTGTATCTTGCTATAGTATAACACTTTTCCCGGTCATTTTGCAATTCTCTTTCCAAAATCACGATGCCGAAAATGCCATCTTTCTCATTCCGTTACCGGTTTGCCATTCTGAATATCCTGCACACATCTTCCGCATCGAGAGGGCGGAGCAGGGAAAGGCGGACCGTGTCCCCCATAGTCGCATCCTGGGAAAGCTCTTCCAGGACACTCTCCGCCTGGATACCAATCCCAAGTTCCGGCAAGGAGGTCGGCATTCCGATACTGCGGAAATAATCGATAGTTGCCTGGATACCGGCTTTTGCAGCCTTGTCCTCATCTTCCGCAACGATCCCCCAGACCGCTTTCGCGTAATGCGCAAACCGGCCCTTGTCTTTCTCATACACATACTCGGCCCAGGATCCCCACACGGCTGAAAGGCTGGCCCCGTGGGCACAGTCAAACCGTGCACTCAATGCGTGTCCCAGTTTGTGGACGGAAAAGTCTTTCGCTCTTCCAAGTCCGGTCAGATTGCTGTGAGACAGACTTCCGCACCACATCAGCTCACTCATGGCGTCGTAATCCGTACTGTCTTCCATCGCTTTCTTTCCACTTTCAATGACCGTCCTTAAAAGTCCCTCTGCGATCTCGTCGGTCATCCGGTTTGACTGATCCGGGATGAAATAGCGTTCCAGCGTATGCATCATGATGTCCACGATCCCGCAGCCAATCTGATATTTCGGCAATGTATAGGTAAGCTCCGGGTTCATGATGGCAAAGGCCGGACGATTCAGCTCCGTTCCAAGTCCCATCTTTTTCCCAATGGCTTCATTTGTCAGGACTGCGGAATCGCTCGTCTCGCTTCCGGCAGCGGCGATAGTAAGAATCACTCCCACTTTCAGGCTCTTCTCAAGAGGTACTTTCTTCGTCCATATATCCCAGAGCGTGACATTTGGATTGGCGATCCCATGGGCTACGGCTTTCGCCGTATCAATGGCGCTTCCTCCCCCTGCTGCCAGGATGAAGTCCACCCTTTCCGCGATTCCTTTTTTCACACCTTCTTCCGCCAAAGCAAGCCTCGGATTCGGCCTGACACCGGAAAGTTCTGTAAAGAAAAGCTCCTCCTCTTTGAGTGCGTCCTTGATCCGCTGGAGCAGACCGCTTCTCACGACGCTGCCTTTTCCGTACACGATCATGACACGGCTGCCACCGTGTTTTCGTATCTCTTTTGCACACTCTTTTTCCGTGTCCTTTCCAAAAAGGATCTCCGTCGGTACACAATAAGTAAAATTCTGCATGTGTTCTCTCCTTTCTCCCACACCCGCAGTCATGTGCGGATATGGATATAAAGAAAAGGATGCCAGCTTTCATACAGCTGCCACCCTTTCCATCTTAACTTCATTCTTTTTCATCTTTCAATTCCATCACTTCTTTGTGCGTATATACATGTTTTTTTAACGCCTCGAAGCTTTCTTCACTGATCACATGTTCCAGTCTGCATGCATCCTCTGCCGCAATCTCTTTTGGCACTCCAAGATACATCAGAAAACTGGAAAGCAAGGTATGTCTCTCATATATTTTTTCAGCGATCTCATGCCCCTTTTCTGTCAGTGCGATAAAACCGTCCCTGTCCATCAAAATGTAGCCGTTTTCACGCAGGTTCTTCATGGCAACACTGACACTTGGCTTTGAAAAAGAAAGAGCAGTGGCGATATCAATGGAACGGACATTCCCTTTTTTCTTCCCCAGCATCAGGATTGTTTCAAGATAGTCCTCCGCAGATTTCTGTATTTTCACTGAGACGCCTCCCTTCTGCAATCTTAATCTTGATATGATACTAGGATACCATATACGGAGTCGGAGTTCAAACAAAAATGCTCTGTTTTATCTCGACCGGATGACCTCCCCACATACGAAAGTCCTTCGTGAAAGATTAGGGGACGGGTTCCGGTTAGCCGGAACCCGTCCCCCTTTATCAAATTTGTTTAGTTCAGGAAGTTTTCGATGATAACAGCTTCTGCTTCTTCTTCATTCATTCCGAATGTCTGGAGTTTCAGGAGCTGTTCGTTGTTGATGCGGCCGATGGCTGCTTCGTGTATGATTTGTGCGTCTACATTCCGGGCATCGATTTCTGGTATGGAGCGTACCTGCGCCTGATCCATGATGATGGAGTCGCACTGGATATGTGCGTGGCAGGCAGCTTTTCCGACAGCTATCGGGTGGAATGTCTGTCTGGATGTCCCTTTTCCGACGGATCTGGAGATGATCTGTGCGGAGGTTCCGTCTCCGTCCATTGTGACTGTCATATTGGATACTGCTTCTTGCTGGTCGTGTGTCATGAGTTTCTCTGTCACGTGGAGTTTGCTTTCTGCTTCCATGGAGATGTTCGTCTCCCGGACGGTGGAATCAACCCCTTTGATCTGCACCGTGTCCATGATAAAGGTGGATCCTTCTCCGATGTGGATGTCTGTCACTGGGTTGAGCACTTTTGCGCCGGTTCCTTCCCCTTCGCCGTAATGCTTTTCTTCGTAGCGCACGACCGCGTTTTTCCCGATGTGGAAGGTGTGGATGCCGTCATGTCTTGCTTCGTTGCACCCGGAATTGTGGATGCCGCATCCGGCCACGATGGTCACATCCGCTCCGTCTTCCACATAAAAATCATTGTACACGACATCTGTCATTCCGGATGCCGACACGACGACAGGGATGTGTACAGATTCTCCTTTTGTATCTTTATCGATATAAATGTCAATGCCTTGCCTGTCCTCTTTTTTCCGGATCTTTACATGCTGGCTATCGCCATGACAGACTGAGATCCCGTTTTGTCTGAGATTAAATGCTCCTTCCTGGCGAAAACCTTCCCCGTCGATCATGCGCAGCACTTTTTCTGTGATTTTATCAAGTATCATATGAATGCACCTTCTTCCTTCTGTGTCTTATTCCATCATACAGTACGGGCGGCTCATTGTTTCTTCCGTCAGTTCTGGAAGCAGCTCTTCTGTCGGCCCGATTTTCTTGATCTTTCCGTTGTCGATGATCATGATCCGGTCCGCCATCCGTATAATTCGCTCCTGGTGTGAGATCAGGAGGAGACTTTCTTTCTTATTCTTATGAATTTTTTCGAATTCATCCACCAGCATGGCAAAACTCCAGAGGTCGATTCCAGCCTCCGGCTCATCGAAAATGCAAAGTTTGTGTTTCTTCACAAGTACTGTGGCGATCTCGATCCGTTTCATCTCTCCTCCGGAAAGTGTCCCATCCACTTCCCTGTCCAGATACTCTTCAGCGCACAGTCCCACCCGGCTTAAAAGGCCGCAGCAGATGTGCTTTGGAAGCTCTGTCCCGGCCGCCAGACTTAAAAGTCTTCTGACTGTCATTCCTTTGAATCTCGGTGGCTGTTGGAAAGCGAATCCGATGCCGGCCTTCGCCCTCTCATGAATGCTCAGGCTGCTGATATCCTGTCCATCCAGATAAATCTTTCCCTGGTTTGCTTCATATAATCCCATCATGAGCTTTGCGATGGTAGATTTTCCACCTCCGTTTGGCCCTGTTACGACGAGCATCTCCCCGTCTTTTACTTCAAAACTGATATCCGTTAATATTTCCTGTCTCTTTCCTTCTTCTTCTACTTCATAGGAAAGATGTTCTACTTTCAGCATGTATTTCCTCATCTCCTTTTTGTCTGCTATTATGATAGTACGTCAACAGGATGTTGTAAAGTGGTTTCCCGATTACAACATCCTGTTTTCTATTGATTTACTATTCTTTTTCAATCTTCAATGCACGCATGGCATTTAAGATGGCGATGACCGCCACCCCCACATCCGCGAACACTGCCTCCCACATATTGGCTGCCCCGAATGCTCCAAGGAGGAGGACAAGTCCCTTTACCGCCAGAGCAAAGATGATGTTCTGTTTCACAATCCGAAGCGTCTTTCTTGCGATTCCTACTACCTGTGCAATCTTTTCGGTATGGTCATCCATCAGGACAACGTCCGCCGCCTCGATGGCTGCATCAGAGCCCATGCTTCCCATAGCGATTCCCACATCTGCACGTCCAAGGACAGGTGCATCGTTGATGCCGTCCCCCACAAATGCAAGTTTGGCACGTTTTTCTTCTTTGGAAGTTCCCCGTTTCAGCTCTTCCAAAAGAGATTCTACTTTCTCTACTTTATCTCCCGGCAAGAGTTCCGTATATACAGTATCGATCCCAAGTTCTCTGGCTACTGTTTCCCCGGCTGTCTTCTTGTCTCCAGTCAGCATAACCGTCTTCTTTACCCCTGACTGTTTCAGACGGCGGATTGCCTCTTTAGATCCTTCTTTGATCGTATCTGAGATCACGATCGTCCCCAGAAATGCTCCGTCCCAGGCAATCTGGACAACAGTTCCTGCCCCCTCGTATTGTTCGCAGACGATTCCAAACTTTTTCATCAATTTCTCATTTCCGGCAAGCAGCTCTTTTCCCCGGTAGACTGCCTGGATCCCAAACCCGGAAATTTCTTTTGCATCTTCCACTTTTTCCTCCGCCTTTTCCCCTGTCCTCTCAAGATATGCATCCCGAATAGACTGAGCGATCGGATGATCAGAATATTTTTCTGCCAGATATGCAAGTTTCAGAAGTTCATCCTGCTTCTCCTCCGGAAAAATCTTCGTCACTTTGAATTCGCCCTTTGTCAGCGTACCAGTCTTATCGAATACGATCGTTTCCATATCGGCCAGTGCTTCCAGGTAGTTGCTTCCTTTTACCAGCACACCGATTTTGGATGCCGCCCCGATTCCTCCAAAGAAACTAAGCGGTACGGAGATGACAAGGGCACACGGACAGGAGATAACGAGGAAGATACATGCTCTCTGTATCCATTCTCCCCAGCTGCCGCCGGATACGATAGGCGGAATGACTGCCAAAAGTACCGCTGCACAGACAACAATCGGCGTATAATATTTTGCAAACCTTGTGATGAAGTTTTCCACTTTTGCCTTTTTGCTGCTGGCATTTTCCACCATCTCCAGTATTTTTGACACTGTGGAATCTTCAAACTCTTTCGTAACCTGTACGCGTATGGTACCATTTCCGTTTATACATCCGCTGATGACTTCTGTTCCTGTTTCCGCCTTCCGAGGCACCGATTCTCCCGTGAGGGCTGATGTGTCGATCATCGTAGTCCCTTGCACCACAATTCCGTCAAGCGGAATCCTCTCTCCCGGCTTTACTGTAATGACTGTGCCGATCTCCACATCGTCTGGATCTACCTGACGCAGTTCTCCTTCTATCTCCACATTGGCGTATTCCGGGCAGATGTCCATCAGTTCCGTGATGGAAGCTCTGGAACGGTTGACCGCATAGCTCTGGAACCATTCTCCCACCTGGTAGAACAGCATGACTGCTACTGCTTCTTCATATTCGCCCACTCCAAACGCGCCGAATGTCGCAATGCACATCAGAAAGTTTTCATCAAAGACCTGGCCACGACAGATGTTCCTCGCCGCTTTATATAGGATATCCCATCCAATCACAAAATATGGTATCAGATAGATGACAAATCCCTTCGGGAACTCTTCCATACCCTCGATGATCTCCGCCTCTTTAAACACTTTCAGAGCAAAAAAGAGCAGGAATGCCACTCCTATTCTCAGGAGCATCTGTTTTTGCTTTTTTGTCATCGTTTTTTCCCCCTGTATCTACAACTTATCCGAAAATGGAACTACATCACGATCTTACAGTCTGGTTCAATCTTACTGCATACTTTTGCGACCTTAGCCATGATCTCTTCGAATCGGTCATCATCTGCCTCTATCGTAAGTTTCTGTGCCATAAAACTGATGGTGGCGTCTTTTACTCCATCGATTTTTTTGATTCCATCCTCCATCTTCGCTGCACAATGTGCACAGTCCAAATCCTGCATCTTAAATTTTTTCTTCATCATCCCATACCTCCAAATTTTTGTTTTACATGAGAACATATGAACAACCATTCATATATTGTACTTATACTATACGCTATCACACCATCTATGTCAATCCTTTTTTGCAAAAAGAAAAACACGGCATATCCACCTGCCATGAATATACCGTGTTCTTCTTTTTTATTTTCTATCAATCCTTCTCTTCAAATTCTTCGAAGGTTTCTTTCAGCTTATTCATAAAGCCTTTTTTCTTCGGTTTTTCTTTTTCCGTCTCAGGCTGATTCAGGGAGTTTCCTGCCAGCATGTCGAATTTTTTCAGCGCTTCTTTTGCCTCTGCACTGAGCTTCTCCGGCGTCTGGATGACAAGTGTCACATACTGGTCTCCTCGTACTTTCGGATTTCTCACAGACGGTACCCCTTTTCCTCTCAGGCGCACTTTTGTGTCTGTCTTTGTTCCTGGCTTGACCGTGTAGATGACATCTCCGTCCACCGTCTTGATACGCACATCCCCGCCAAGGGCTGCCTGTGCAAAAGAGATCGGGGCTGTGGAAAAGATATTCATATCCTGTCTCTGGAAAATCGGATGTCTGGAGACAGTTACTTCCACAAGAAGATCTCCTCTTGGCCCTCCGTTTGTTCCCGGTTCGCCTTTGTCACGAATTCGCACACTTTGCCCGTTGTCAATACCTGCCGGTATCGTTACCTGGATCGTCTTCTTGTTAGACACATATCCGGTGCCGCCGCAGTCCGGACATTTTTCCTTGATAACCTTTCCTGTACCATGACAGTCCGGACAAGTCTGGACATTCTGCACTGTACCAAAGAATGACTGTGATGTATACACTACCTGCCCTTTACCGCCGCAGCGTGAACAGGTCTCCGGGCTCGTCCCCGGTTTCGCGCCTGTACCATTGCACTTTGGACATGGATCTTTCAGCACGATATCAATCTCTTTTTCGCAGCCAAACACCGCTTCTTCAAATGTGATGCGGATTCCTTTGCGGATATTCATCCCTTTCATCGGGCCATTGTTGGCACGGCCTCCTCTTCTGCCGCCCCCGAAGAAATCGCCAAATATATCGCCAAATATATCGCTGAAGTCTGCTCCGCTGAAATCAAATCCGCCGAATCCGCCTGCGCCAGCTCCTGCACCGCCGTCAAAAGCCGCATGACCAAACTGGTCATATTGACGGCGTTTTTCCGGGTCACTTAATACAGCATACGCTTCAGAAGCTTCTTTGAATTTTTTCTCTGCTTCCGCATCCCCAGGATTCATATCCGGATGATATTTTTTCGCAAGCTGACGGTATGCTTTTTTCAGTGTTGCGTCATCGGCATCTCTGGAAACACCCAGCACTTCATAGTAGTCTCTTTTTGCCTCTGCCATAACCGTTACCTTCCCTTTCTGCTGTTGCGCAAATAATGCGCAGCGTGCGGAAAAGGAAGGTTCTATCCTTCCTCATCCCGCACCCAGCGCAATGTTTTATTTCGTCTGATTATACTTCTTTATAATCTCCGTCTACTACGTCATCGTATCCTTCCGGTGTCGGACCTGCCTGATCTGTTCCCTGCGGTCCTGCCTGATTCTGCTGATTTACCTGCTCATACATCTTTGCAAAGAGCTGCTGAGAACTTTCCATAACTTTTTCTTTTGCAGCTTTGATCTCTGCGATCTGAGCTTCTGTGATGTCTTCTGCATTTGGATATTTTGCAAGAACATCTTTCAGTGCCTGGACATCTGCTTCCACTGCAGATTTTCCGGATGCATCGATCTTATCTCCTACATCTTTCAGAGCTTTTTCTGTCTGGAATACGATCGCATCTGCTTCGTTCTTTGTATCTACCGCTTCTTTGCGTTTCTTGTCTGCTGCTTCGAATTCAGCTGCCTCTTTGACAGCTTTTTCGATATCTGCATCAGACATATTGGAGCCTGCTGTGATTGTAATGTGCTGTTCTTTTCCTGTTCCAAGATCTTTTGCGGATACATTTACGATACCGTTTGCATCGATATCGAATGTAACTTCGATCTGCGGGATTCCGCGTGGTGCCGGCGGGATTCCGTCCAGTCTGAACTGGCCGAGAGACTTGTTGTCTCTTGCAAACTGTCTTTCGCCCTGTACAACGTTGATATCAACTGCTGTCTGGTTATCTGCCGCTGTTGAGAAGATCTGGCTCTTCTTTGTCGGGATCGTTGTATTTCTTTCAATCAGTCTTGTAGCAACACCGCCCATTGTCTCGATGGAAAGGGACAGCGGTGTAACGTCCAGAAGAAGGATGTCGCCTGCGCCTGCATCTCCGGAGAGTTTACCACCCTGGATAGATGCTCCAAGTGCAACACATTCATCCGGGTTTAAGGACTTGCTTGGTTCTTTTCCTGTGAGCTGTCTTACTTTGTCCTGTACAGCCGGGATACGTGTGGAACCACCTACAAGAAGTACCTGGCCGAGGTCTGACGGACGAAGTCCTGCGTCGGAGAGTGCTCTTTGTACTGGTTCTGCTGTTCTTTCTACAAGATCGCTTGTAAGTTCATCGAACTTCGCTCTTGTAAGATCCATATCAAAGTGCTTCGGTCCTTCTGCTGTTGCAGTGATGAACGGAAGGTTGATGTTTGTTGTCGTTGCAGAAGAAAGTTCTTTCTTCGCTTTTTCTGCTGCTTCTTTCAGTCTCTGCAGCGCCATCTTGTCTCCGGAGAGATCTACGCCTTCTTTTGCCTTGAAATCAGCCAGCATGTAATCTGTGATCTTCTGGTCAAAGTCGTCTCCGCCGAGTTTGTTATCTCCGGCTGTGGAAAGTACTTCAATGACACCATCTCCGATATCGATGATGGAAACGTCGAATGTACCGCCTCCAAGGTCATATACCATGATCTTCTGTTCTTTTTCGTTGTCAAGTCCGTACGCAAGGGCTGCTGCTGTCGGTTCGTTGATGATACGTTTTACATCAAGACCTGCGATCTTACCTGCGTCTTTTGTTGCCTGACGCTGAGCATCGTTGAAATATGCCGGAACTGTGATGACAGCTTCCGTTACTTTTTCTCCAAGGTATCCTTCTGCGTCTGCTTTCAGTTTCTGAAGGATCATCGCGGAAATTTCCTGCGGAGAGTACATCTTTCCATCGATGTTTTCTTTTTCGTTTGTACCCATCTTTCTCTTGATGGAAGAGATCGTCTTATCTGCGTTTGTGACTGCCTGACGTTTTGCAGGTTCGCCAACGAGACGTTCTCCTGTCTTTGTAAATGCGACAACGGATGGAGTTGTTCTGGCTCCTTCTGTATTCGCGATAACGGTCGGCTGTCCACCTTCCATTACAGCAACACAACTGTTTGTTGTACCTAAGTCAATACCAATGATTTTGCCCATAATGAATTCCTCCTGATTTATTATTAAAATTTGTTAGTTTGCTACTTTTACCATGCTGTGTCTTACAACAGATTCGCGGTACATGTATCCTTTCTGGAATTCCTCTACCACGATGTTTTCTCCGGCTTCTTCGTCTTCCACATGCATTACCGCATTATGGAAATCCGGATTAAACTCCTGTCCTAACGCTTCGATTTGTTTCACACCGGCATCTTCCAGTGTCTTCATCAACTGTTTGTATACTTTATCCATGCCGTCCACAAACGGATCTTTGCGTTTTTCTTCATCTACGCTCTGGAATCCGCGTTCGAAGTTATCGATGACCGGAAGGATCTTTTCGATAATATCCTTCGCCCCGATCTCGTACATGGCGGATTTTTCTTTCTCCGTGCGCTTCCGGTAGTTGTCAAATTCTGCCATCTGCCTTGTGAGTTTGTCTGTCAGATCTTCGATTTTTTCATCTTTCGGATCTTTTTTATTTTTCTTTTTAAAGAAGCTTTTTTTCTCTTTCTTTTCTTCGGCTTCCTGCTCTGTCTCCGCCTCGCTGTCCGTTTCCGGATTTTCTTTCGTCACATCCTCGTCGGCTGCTTCGGCGTTTGTTTCTTCCGCCTGCTTCTTCGCTTCCTCTACTGCTTCTTTTACCATTTCTTCTTGATTTTTATGTTCGTCCACCAGGATACCACCTTTCTGTTCTTTCTATTCTTTTCTATGAAATATCGTATCCAGCTCATTCTGCAATGTTTTGAGGGTATCCATGACATGCTCGTAATCCATCCGTTTCGGACCGATGATACCGATCGTCCCCTGCATGCCTTCCCCTAATTCATAGGTGGCTGTCACGACACTGCAGTCTTTCATGTTCTGTACCGGGGTCTCGTTTCCGATATATACCTGTATCCCTTTGTTCTCACTGGAAAGCGTCTGCGTGACCAGTTCGGAAAGCTGCTGTTTTTCCTCAAAGGCACTGATGATCTCCTGCGCACTCTGCTTGTCGGAAAGTTCCGGGTATCGGAAAATATTCGTCGCGCCGCTGGTGTAGATCTCCATATCCTGGTCAAGCTGGATGACATTTGCAACCGCATCCAGAACATCGCTGATGACTCCGCTGTGTATGCCTGCCTGTTCTTTGAGCTTTGCAATCAGCCCCAGAGTGATCTGATCGATGGACATCCCATTGAGCGTGGTGTTCAAAAGCATGTTGAGCTTTAAAAGAGTCTCATTGTCCAGCATCTGATCCACTTCCAGGATCTGGTTTTTCACAATGTTTCCTTCCAGCACGATGACTGCGATGAGCTGCTCTTCATCCACCTGGGAAAGCTGGATAAACTTCAGCTTGTTTCTCGTGCTGACCGGCGCTGAGACCATCGTCGCATAATTGGTGCTGTTTGCCAGCACTTTTGCCGCCTGCTTCAACAGCTGATCCATCTTATCAGCCTTCTTCAGCATCTGTTCCTTGATCTCGGTTACTTCCTGCTCCTTTTCCAGCATCAGCATATCCACATAAAGCCGGTAACCCTTATCTGACGGGATCCGCCCCGCCGAGGTGTGAGGCTGAACGATGTATCCAAGCTCTTCCAGATCTGCCATCTCGTTCCGTATCGTTGCAGAACTCAGATTCAAATCCGTATATTTGGAAATCGTCCTGGAACCTACGGGATCCCCCGTCTCCAGATAATTCTGAATGACAGCTTTTAAAATCTTCAGTTTTCTCTCACTCAGTTCCTGGATCGCTTCCATCTCGTCTGCCTCCTTCGATGTTATTAGCACTCATGTATTTCGAGTGCTAACATCTACGGTTATTAATGTAACACTCCTACCCACTTTTGTCAACACTGATTCTGAAAATTTTTATGTCTTCCACGCGCAAAAAAAAGAATCCCGGGCACAGGATTCTTTTCTCTGTCTTATGACGTTATTCAATTCTTCTTCTGAGGTTCTGCATCTTTTCATCCGTCGCAGCGATCGTCTCCGCGCACTCTTTTAACTCCTGGATCAGTGTGTCATGCTCAGGCACGTTTTTTTTGTATTTGATCTGGTGCTCCAGGCTTGCCCAGAAATCCATTGCAACCGTACGGATCTGCACTTCCACCCGCATAGGCTTTTTACAGTCTGAGAAAAATACAGGGATCTCCACTATCATGTGATAGCTTCTGTAGCCGTTTGGCTTCGGGTTTTTGATATAATCTTTGACTGCAACTACCGTGATGTCGTCCTGGCATGTCAGCATGTTCGCCACTTTGTAGATATCATCAATGAACGGACAGATCACACGAATACCGGCCACATCATTTAAATTTTTCTCAATGGCTTCCACCGTGACGGGGAGACCCATTCTTCCGAGTTTCTCTGCGATGCTTACCGGTTTCTTGATCCGGCTTTGAATACTTTCGATGGGATTTCTGTCTCCGTATAAGGAAAGCTCATCATCCAGCACCTGAAGTTTTGTCGTGACTTCCCGGATGGCGGATCGGTACCTCATCATAAGGGTGTTAAAACTCATGAGACGTTCCACCGTCTCTTCTTCATTCTCTCCGCCCAAAAATTCTTTTACCAGTTCTTTTTGATTGTTTTCTTCTTTTGTCATTGTCTGTCCCATACCTTTTACGTAATATTTTCTGTCAAAAAATCTCTTTACCTGATAAAATTTGTCCTGGACGGGGATTCTTTTTCCGGAAGCCCGTATGCCTCTTTTCCGAGGGCGATGCTCTTCATTAGAAATGCCATATTCCGCGCCAGTGTCCGCATGATCTGCAGACCCTCTTCATCCTGAAGCGCTTCCCCCTGGGCGCTTCCGTGGATGCTGTTCCAGTACTGTCCGGATGCCACAGGCATGCCGCTGATAGTAAAATATTTGTTCAGCTCGTCAAAAGTGGAGGAAAGTCCGCCTCTTCTGGCTGCCGCCACAGCCGCGCCAACTTTCATCGTCTTGTCAAACGGTGTGCTGTAGAAAAGCCGATCCAGAAAAGCAATCAGCGTCGCATTGGCTGAAGCGTAGTATACCGGACTTCCTACTACAAGCCCGTCACATTTCTCAAATTTCGCTGCTGTCTCGTTGACAAGATCGTCAAACACACATTTTCCATTTTTTCGGCAGGAAGCACATCCGATACATCCGCGGATGGCCTGATTTCCCACCTGGATGATTTCTGTCTCGATTCCTTCTTGAGCAAATATCTTTTCCATCTCCTGCAGAGCAATGTAGGTATTTCCCTTCGTGTGAGGACTTCCGTTTACAAGCAATACTTTCATTTCTTATTTTCCTCCTTTTTTCTTTTCTCTGGTGTCTGTCAAAGACAACCTCTTATATATTGAGAAGTCCCACCGAGACCAACACGACGGCATATACTGCCCACTGTCGTTTTGTAAGCCGCTCGTCAAATACAAACACACCCACCACTCCGATGATGACCATAGCTGCAATACTGTACATTGGATAGGCTATAAATGCAGGAATATCTGCCAAAGCGTCCAACAAAAAACGGGCTGAAAAATAGTTTGGGATCCCGATAAGACACCCGTAAATCACATCTGACTTTCCGATTTTCTCTTTTTTTTGAATCACAAGCACTCCGCACACAAGGCCGGATATTAAAAAAGACAGAACCAAATATAAATCGCTGAGCTCCGCTTTTCCGTATGTATCGTAAAATTTGGCCATGGAATCGCCAACCCCGCCTCCAAGCAACAGGAGCAAAAGTCCTCCCACAGACTCTCCGCCAACGCGTCTGCGTCTTTTCTCTTTTGTCTGTGGTATTTTCTCCAGGTTGAGAAACAGGATTACCGCCACAGAGAGAAAGATCCCGATATACTGTGTGACACCTGGCTGCTCTCCAAACCACAGTACTCCAATAGCCGTCGGGACAATGACCCCAAGTTTCATAAACGTGGAAGACAAGATAACTCCGTTTTTCTCTATATTCCACTGTAAAAGAAGAAACGCTGCAACATAAAGAATTCCTGTCAAAATGCCGAATCCCATTACGTACATCATGCCAACGTCACTCATATTGTTTGCCATATCCGGGGAAGTCGTCAGTCCTGAGATGATACATACCGTATAATTTATCAAAAGTAATCCATACCGGCTTTTACAGTGATCTTTACTGGCCCGCATGAAAACAGATACTCCTGCGCTGCATAGAATCGCCAAAATAAGAGAAAACAATTCTCTACCTCCTCCCTACTCCTCCTGAAGGAACTGCGCCATGACATAGTTGCTCACGTCGATGCCCCTTTCTGTGAGAAAGATCCGCCCATCCGAGCATTGTAAAAGCTTTTGCTGCTGAAGCGTTTTGATCTGCTCCCCATAGATCTTTCGGGGCGCGATTCCAAATGTTTTCTCAAATACGTCTTCCCGTACTCCTTCCATCATGCGAAGTCCCAGAAAAAAGAATTCTTCTTCCGCCTCTTTTTTGCTGACTTTGTGCCAGTCCTCCCTCTGGATACGTTTCTTTTCTTCCGATGTCCGGTTATCCTGAAGCCAGAGTTTGGTATACGCTTCCCTGTCTCTTAGATTGGAAAAGCGTGCCCCTTCAAAGAAAGAAGCCGCTCCCACACCAAATCCCAGATACGGCGTGCGGTTCCAGTATCCGATATTATGTCGGCAGGCAAATCCTTCCTTTGAATAATTGGAAATTTCGTACCGCTCATAGCCATATTCTTTCAGAAAACGCTTTGTCTCTTCGTACATTGCCCGGTCGGTATCCTCGTCGGGAACAGGCGGATGTCCGCCGCTATCTCGTCCTTCTCCGTACCAATTCCAAAACAGCGTCCCTTCTTCTATAATCAGGCTGTAGGCTGATATGTGCTCCGGTTTGAGGGCCGTGACTTTTTTCAGCGTCTCCCGATAGCTCTCCATCGTCTGACCCGGGACAGCAGACATCAGATCCACATTGATATTGTCAAACCCTGCATTTCTTGCCGCCTGATATGTCTCCACGAAGTCCCGGTACGTGTGGATTCTCCCAAGGATAGCAAGCTCCTTGTCATCGGCCGACTGAAGGCCGATGCTCAGGCGGTTCACTCCTGCATCCAGGTACCCTCTCATCTTCCCGGCCTCTGCCGTTCCCGGATTTTGCTCCATTGTGATCTCGGCCTTCTTTTCCAGTTGAAAGACTGCCTTCACTGTATCGAGAATCTCACTGATCTCTTCCGGTTCCAGTATTGATGGGGTGCCTCCTCCGAAAAACACACTCTGGACGAGATACCCTTTTGCATCCTCACGGCAGCTTTTGATCTCTTTTTTAAGCGCCTGCACATACCGTCTTCTCTCTTTCTCCCCGGCCGGGCCGGAAAGGAAATCGCAGTATGCACATTTCTTTACACAAAATGGAATATGGATATAAATCTCCAGTTTTTTCATCTTATCTGTCATCAAGTTTCAACACACTCATAAACGCCTTCTGAGGAATCTCCACATTTCCTACCTGGCGCATTCTCTTCTTTCCTTCCTTCTGTTTTTCCAGAAGTTTTTTCTTTCTTGTGATATCTCCGCCGTAGCACTTGGCAAGGACGTCTTTTCTCATGGCTCTTACCGTCTCTCTGGCGATGATCTTTCCGCCTACTGCCGCCTGGATCGGGATTTCAAAAAGCTGTCTTGGTATCTCTTCTTTGAGCTTTTCACACATCTTCCGTCCGCGCTCGTACGCACTTCCCTCAAACACGATGAAGGAGAGGGCATCTACCTCTTCTTTATTGACAAGAATATCCAGCTTCACGAGGGATGACTCTTTGTATCCGAGCATCTCATAGTCAAAGGATGCATATCCTCTGGATCTTGATTTCAGTGCGTCGAAGAAATCGTAAATAATTTCATTGAGCGGCAGGTAATAGTGGAGCACTGCTCTTGTGGCCTCGATATACTCCATACCCTGATACTCTCCACGCCGCTCCTGACAAAGATCCATGATGGCGCCGATATACTCGGAGGTAACCATGATTTCCGCCTTTACCATCGGTTCTTCCATATATTCGATCTCAGTCGGCTCCGGCAGATTGGAAGGGTTGGTTAGATCGATGACTTCTCCGTTCGTCTTATGCACTTTGTAGATAACGCTCGGCGCCGTCGTGACAAGATCCAGGTTATATTCCCGCTCAAGTCTCTCCTGGATGATCTCCAGATGAAGAAGTCCCAGGAAGCCGCAGCGGAATCCAAATCCCAGAGCGATGGATGTCTCCGGCTCAAACTGAAGGGCTGCATCATTTAACTGCAGCTTTTCAAGCGCATCACGAAGATCCGGATACTTTGCCCCGTCTGCAGGGTACATTCCGCAGTACACCATCGGGTTTACCTTCTTGTATCCAGGCAAAGGCGCTTTACACGGGTTCTCCGCGTTTGTCACAGTATCTCCCACCCGTGCCTCTTTCACGTTTTTAATGCTGGCTGTAAGATATCCTACCATCCCGGCGCTTAATTCCTCGCACGGTATGAACTGTCCTGCCCCGAAATATCCTACTTCCACAACTTCCATCTTCGCTCCGGTGGCCATCATCTTGATCGGTGTTCCTTTTCGCACTGTCCCTTCTTTGATCCGGCAAAATACGATAACTCCTTTGTAAGAGTCGTATACCGAGTCGAAGATCAGTGCCTGGAGCGGAGCTTCCGGATCACCTGTCGGCGCCGGGATCTTGTGGACGATCTCTTCCAGTACTTCCTCAATATTCAATCCAGTCTTCGCAGAAATCCGCGGTGCATCCTGAGCTTCGATACCGATCACGTCCTCGATCTCTTCGATTACCCGTTCCGGATCTGCGCTTGGCAGATCGATCTTATTGATGACCGGGAACACATCCAGATCATGATCCAGTGCAAGGTAGACGTTGGCCAGTGTCTGGGCCTCCACACCCTGAGCGGCATCCACTACAAGTATAGCACCGTCGCAGGCTGCAAGACTTCTGGATACTTCATAGTTAAAATCCACATGCCCTGGTGTATCGATGAGATTGAAAATATACTCTTCCCCGTCTTTTGCCTTATATACGATCCGGACTGCCTGGGATTTGATCGTAATCCCTCTTTCCCGCTCCAGATCCATATTGTCGAGCACCTGGGACTGCATCTCCCGGCTCGTGAGAAGTCCGGTCTTCTCGATGATACGGTCTGCAAGCGTCGATTTTCCGTGGTCAATATGCGCAATAATACAAAAATTCCTGATGTGTTTCTGATCTATTCCTGACAATATTTC
>NZ_VIRV01000007.1 GCF_019754295.1 Sellimonas caecigallum
CGACTTTTTTTTCGAAGCGGCAGGTGTTTCGTAACACCAACTTGTTTATCTTATCACATCTTTCTCATAATGTCAAGAATTATTTTTTTCTTTTTTTGAGGTTTTTCGTGATAAGAAACGGAGAAAGAGGGATTTGAACCCTCGCGCCGGTTGCCCGACCTACACCCTTAGCAGGGGCGCCTCTTCAGCCTCTTGAGTATTTCTCCAAAACACTGAATTTCGTGTCTTTATTTTGTTTTTGCGTTCGTAACGCATTAGTAATTATACTAAAATGATATTTCATTGTCAAGCACTATTTTCAGTGTTTTTTATTTTCTTTTTTTTACCTCTCAAATCTGTGTATATTCACGGATTACTTCTTCGATTCTTCGTTTTACTTCCTGAGCGATTTCTGTTGTCTTCATATCCTTATATTCTTCATAAAGCATTGGTTTCAGGAAGTGTACCTGCACGGTGACAGGGCTGATTGTATTCGTATCAAATGGCTTGAAGGCATCAATGAGTGCAACTGGGACGATCGGACATTTCGCTTTGGTAGCTGCTTTGAAGCTTCCTCCTTTGAATTCGCCTGGCTGATTTCCCTGTTTCGATCTTGTTCCTTCTGCAAAGATCAGATAGTTTCTGCCTTTTTTTACTTCTTTTGTCACATTCACAATGATTTCCATAGCCTGCCGTACATCTTCCCTGTCGATCATATATGCTTTCATACATGCGAACACCTGTTTTAAAAACGGAATATTGGCAATTTCTTTTTTGGCCACGACTGAAAACGGAGTCGGACAGGCTTCTATGATCGCCAGTACATCGTAGAGTCCCTGGTGATTTGGAAAAAACATAAATCCATTCTGCTCTGGTATATTTTCTTTTCCATATACGTCTATATGGACATTGCCCCCTTTGTTGGCTTTCCCGTCTATATATTTCAGAAGGCTGTAACGCTGCTCTTCTGTATATTTTTCTACATGGCTCGCATAATAGCACAGTTTAAACCATCCGTATGGGACAAAGAGGAGATTTCTCAAGACCATCATTATAATTCGTTTCATACTTTGCTCCTTTGTATGTCTTATAGTTATGATACCATTTTTTCTAACAAAGAGTGGTATCCTCTGTCCGATAAGCCTGGATTGCCGTTTCGTAGAGATTGTTTCCTTCGGAATCAACCACAACTATGACGGGAAAATTTTCCACTTCAAGCCTGCGGATTGCCTCTGTTCCAAGATCGTCGTAGGCGATCACTTCAGATGATTTGATGCATTTTGACAAAAGTGCTCCGGCTCCTCCCACGGCTGCTAAATAAACGGCATCATTCCTTACAATAGCATCTATCACAGCTTTGCTTCGTTTTCCTTTTCCGATCATACCGCCCAGACCAAGATCCAAAAGCTCTGGTGCATATTTGTCCATCCTGCTTGCCGTTGTAGGTCCCGCCGAACCGATCGGACGACCTTCCCGCGCAGGAGATGGCCCCATATAATATATCATCTGGCCTTTCAGATCAAGCGGAAGTTCCATTCCTTTTTCCAATGTCTCTTTCATTCTTTTATGTGCAGCGTCCCTGGCCGTATAGATTGTTCCTGTGATATAAACATAGTCTCCGGCTTTCAGTGTCCTTGCCGTCTCTTTGCTGATTGGGGCAGTGATTTGTTTTTCCATACTTCTTATCCTTTCTTCTCCTGTATGTTCCTAATTCATTTAGCTGGTTTTAAATTTCTCGTACCGCATGGCGGTTTACATGACAGCAGATATTGACTGCCACCGGCAGCCCTGCAATATGAGTAGGATAAGTATTGATATTTACAGCAAAGGCTGTCGTAGTTCCTCCAAGTCCCCCCGGTCCGATCCCAAGCTGATTAATTTTTGTAAGAAGCTCTTCTTCCAGCTCTTTGACGTACGGGATATCCGAATGTCTGCCAACTTCTCTTGTCAGAGCTTTTTTGGACATGAGGGCACATTTTTCAAAGGTTCCTCCGATACCAACGCCGACTACCATCGGAGGACATGCATTTGGCCCGGCATCACGCACTGCCGTAAGGACTGCCTCTTTAACTCCTTCTATGCCGTCTGCCGGTTTCAGCATGAATACGCGGCTCATATTTTCACTTCCGAAACCTTTCGGGGCCACTGTGATGCGGATCCTGTCTCCTGCTACAATTTCATAGTGAATGACTGCCGGTGTATTATCTTTTGTATTTTCTCTTTCTATAGGGTCTCTTACGACAGATTTTCTCAGATATCCTTCCTTATATCCCTGACGTACTCCTTCATTGACAGCATCTTCCAGCGGTCCTCCTTCCAGATGGACATCCTGACCGATTTCCAAAAAGATCACTGCCATCCCTGTGTCCTGGCAGATCGGTATCATATCTTCAGATGCTATCTTCAGATTTTCCTGAAGCTGGCAGAGAATCTGTTTCCCAAGAGGGGATTTTTCTTGTTTTTCCGATTCAGAAAGCGCATTCTTCATATCTTCTGAAAGATAATGGTTCGCTTCGATACACATTTCTTTTATCTGTTCTGTGATTTCACTGACATTTACTGTACGCATGTGCATTCTCCTTCATGATTTGCCTTGTTTTCTTCATTTACTATAACACCTGGAAAAATGAATGACAAGCCATAGCAAAAGAGGGATTGCGATTTCAAATACTGTGAATTATAATTTTTGTAACAGTTTGAGGGAAGAGAGGGATAGAAATGACGACTGATATCAGTATGGAACAGCTGAAAGCGGACGCTGTCGATATATTTCACAAGGGATTTGCCTGTTCGGAATCTGTGATCTACGCCATCCGAAAGAATTTTGATCTGGATCTTTCCGATGATGCCATCGCTATGAGCAGCGGATTTCCATGGGGACTTGGCGGAGGAGGATGCATCTGCGGTGCGCTGGCAGGAGGCGCCATGTGTATCGGCTACTTTTTCGGACGCCGCACACCGGGAGATCCGAGTATCCAGACATGTTTTGCTCTTACAAAAGAACTGCATGATTTTTTCTGTGAGTCTTATACCTCTCCTTGCTGCCGTATCCAGATACACGGATATGAAAAGGATGCTCCGGAACGAAAGGCAAAATGTACCGATATCGTTTCCGGCACTGTGGAAAAGACTGCGGAAATCATTTTGCGTGAACTTCGAAAGTAACAAAAAAAACAGACAGTGGACGTCTGATATGATGCCACTGTCTATTTTTTTAGTCTTTTTTCAATTCCTCGATAATATTCTGTTTTTTGATTTTACTCATCGAGTACAGCATTGTGGCGAATACCACTGCAAATACCCATAGTACTGCAACACAAAGTCCTCCCCATGGATGCTGGAAAGCAACATCGGCTCCGGTCATAACGACATAATTCATCGCAAAACTGATTGCCACCGAAAGGATGACTCCATAGAAAATGGATCGTATTCCGTATATTAGGCATTCATAGTTCATCATCCTGCGCATGCTTTTTTCTCCCATTCCCATAGATTTCAGCATGGCAAATTCTCTTTTACGGATCATGATATTTGTTGAAATCGTATTGAACACATTTGCCGCCGCAATCAAAGAAATCAAAATGATAAATCCATAAGACAAAACTCTTATCGCAATCATAATTCCTCTGTCCTGCTCATACTGTTGTGCCAGATTCATCAGCCTTTCTGCCACCATTCCATTTTGATCCCCATTTTCCAGTTTTTCACAAAGATCTTCGTAAGTTTTCTGATACTCTGAAGATTTGATCATGCATGAATACGTAAGATCGGCATCAATGCTGGAAATAATGGTATCCTTCTGACTTTCGGGTATGAGGAGAAGTATAAATGGATTGTACCAGTCGTTGAAGTATTCCGGAAGCTTCTGTACTTTGTGTGCGAGAACAATCTCCTTTTTGGAATCCTGGATTTGTTCTGCCGTTGCCATATCATCATTTTCAAATAGTTTACCAAAGGACATCAAAAGGTCTGCCTTGATCGGATCATCTTTTTTGCCATTAATCATTTCTGTCTTTACATATCTGCTTTCCTTGTTGTCATAATGGCGGTAAAAATCATAGTACAGAACTTTGTTGTTTTCTTTCTGCATATAC
Source organism: Sellimonas caecigallum (assembly GCF_019754295.1). Taxonomy (GTDB): domain Bacteria; phylum Bacillota; class Clostridia; order Lachnospirales; family Lachnospiraceae; genus Sellimonas; species Sellimonas caecigallum. Next base: position 4,074 of record NZ_VIRV01000007.1, read on the forward strand.
GTCTTGGCATCTATTCCTTCATCCTTTGCCAGTTTCTCAAATTCTTCATCCGGAAGAATCAATCCTGTGATACTTGTGCACGATTTTTCTTTTTCTCCCTTAGCCTCTTCTTCCTCAGTTCCGAAATAATATTCCGAAAGGGAAGGTATGTTTCCCAATATCTCTTCCGCTTTTGAGGAGACATCCTGTGGATCCAGGGCAATTGTTGCAGAAAATTCTCCATAGGAGACAACATCCGTCACTTTTTCTCCTGATTCCAAAAGTTTTTGTATTTCTTTGCGTCCTTCTTCGCCGGTCTCTTCCTCTATAATCTGATATTGAAACTCATATTCCGGTGCCTCCAGCATAAAAGCACCTGTCTTGGAGAGATATTTTGAAAACAAAGTAGCAGATGTGAACAGCACGATGCTGACCGTAAGAGAAAATACGGTTGCCCGATACTTCTTTCTGTCTCTCCTGTAATTTTTATCTGCCAGCATCCCTTCCAATCCAAAAATCTTACGGATGAATTTGGGACTTTTTACTTCTTTTGATTTTACTTTGATATCTTTGTTGGCGCGGATCGCTTCGATAGGTGTAATCCTCTTTACCCGTGCGGCCGGAATCCAGACAGAAACTGCGATGATGACAGCTGCCACCGATGCTGCCAGAAAAATAGCACCAGGTGAAGTTGCCAGACGAATACCTCCCGCCGCCGCGCCTCGAATCCATTTAGCCAGAGATTCTCCGATAAAGAACAGAGTAATTCCTATTCCTGCAAGACCACTTAAAATTCCGATCGGAATTCCGATGATCCCGACCCAGAATGCTTCATACCACATTGATCTGCGAAGCTGCTTTCTCGTCGCACCGATCGACGAAAGCAGACCAAACTGCGTCGTCCTTTCCCGAAGGGAGATAGAAAATGCGTTATAAATCAGGGAAACAGCGCCTACTCCTATAATGATGATCAAAATCGTGAGAAGCCCGTTTATCATTCCCATGGCAGTAGCATTTCCGGACACTCCAAGCCATTTCAGCATTCCGGTGTTTGCGATCAAAGCCGCAGACCCTCCCTCATACTTTTGTATGAAGTTAAATGTCTCTTTTGGATTTTTAAGGCATAAATACGCATTTGATACTGTCTTTTGACTTCCCCCTTTGCCGATAAATGCATCGGTTCCGGCGCCATTTAGCTGCGTATCGCCCCAGTGTTCCAATATCCCCACAACCTTGTAGGTATGCGTATATCTGGGCTGGAAAGACTCCAGCAGATAAAAATCTCCGTTTTCATCATACCCGTATTCCAGCTGTGCATTAAAAAGAAGTCGTTCTCCTTCAATCATACGGTCGCCGATGTCAAGTGTGATCTGGTCTCCTATCTTAGCCTGTTCATCTCCATTTATCGGGATGGTATCATAGAGGATGATCTCATTTTCATTCTCAGGAAGTCTTCCTTCTTTTAGTTTCATAGACATCATATCTGCCGTCTGTTCGTCTATGGACTGGATATAAAGGTATTGGTTGAAGACATTATCCTTCTGGGAATCCAGTTTGGCATATCCTGCCTCATCCATTACATTCAATTCTTTGACTTCTTTATCTTGTTTCATATCACGGAGTTCTTCCTGTGATATTCCCTTAGCGGCCACATGCCAGTTTCCATCTGTTTGTACAGAATAGTCGTACATAAACTTCTGTATGCTTGTTCCAAGAGTCACAACTGCCGTAACCATGGCGGTTGCAAGAATGACCCCTATGATCGTAACGATCGTGCGCGACTTGTTCATCAGCATTGTCTTTTTGGTAATCTGTCCGAAAATATTCATTACCGAACCACCTCATCTCTGACAATCTTTCCATCCTCCAAAGTAAGGATACGGTCTGCCTGGAGTGCAATGTTTTCATCGTGGGTAATTACGATCATTGTCTGATCATACACTCGGTTGGAATGCCTGAGCAGATTCATGATTTCTTTACTGTTTGCAGAATCCAGATTTCCCGTCGGCTCATCTGCCAAAAGGATGGAAGGAGCGTTAAAAAGAGCTCTTCCGATGGAAACTCTCTGCTGCTGACCTCCGGACAGCTCATTTGGCAGGTGATGGATACGGTCTTTGAGATTCAGCATCTCGATCAGTTCCTTCAGCCTATCTTTATTGATTTTTCTCCCGTCCATCAGAACCGGAAGCGTAATATTCTCTTCCACGTTCAAAACCGGAATCAGATTGTAAAACTGATAGATCAGCCCTACCTGCCTTCTTCTGAACACAGCTAACGCCTCTTCTTTCTGGGCATATACATCCTTTCCGTCCACATACACCTTTCCAGAAGTCGGGCGGTCCACCCCGCCGATCAGGTGAAGAAGTGTGGACTTTCCGGAGCCGGATGAACCTATGACGGAGACAAATTCACCTTTCTTTACAGAAAACGAGACCCCATTCAGCGCATGCACCTGATTTTCCCCTTTGCCATATATCTTTGACAGATTTTCTACTCTCAAAATCTCCATTCTTTTTTCCTCCTGACTGATTATGGTTCCAAGTATATCAGGGGCACATGACACTGCGATGACTTTTAAATAACAATTTTGTCACATTTCATCCCGCTTATAAAACCGGATTCGGAACCTGGCCCCTCCCTCTTTTCTGTTTTCCGCTGTGATCACGGCGTCTTCCCCCGAAAGAATGCTCCGGGCAAGGGCAAGACCAATGCCAAAATTGACATTGTCTGATTGTCTGCCTCTGTAAAAACGTTCAAAAATATGTGGCAGATCTTCCTTGGCGATTCCATCACCGGAGTCCGAGACTGCAATTTCCGTAAAAAGCGGATTTTCTCTCCATTCGATCTGAATCATCCCTCCACTCGGTGTGTGTTCCATGCAGTTCTTCAGTACATTTCCAAGGGCTTCCATTGTCCACGCCTCATCTCCCTGAAATGTTACATCTCCTTCTCCTTTAAGGAGAAGCGTCTGTCCTTTTAATTCCATCGGTATTTCCAAAGGGCGCACTGCCTCTTTCACAAAGTCTTTTGCCAAAATCCGTTTTTTCTCAAGCCGTACTGTTCCGGCGTCCAGCTTGGACATTTTAAGAAGTGCTGTGATCAGCCACTCCATGCGCCCAAGCATCCGCTCCATGTCCCGGCAGCTTTTCTTTCGCTGTATTTCGCTCATATCAGCCTGTTTCATCCGCTCCAGCATGATATTCAAAGATGTGAGTGGTGTCCGGATCTGATGTGAAATGTCTGCAAGCGCATCTGCCAGGAATACCTTTTCTTGCTTTGCCTTCTCATTCTGCTCCCGGAGCCGAACTGTCATCTTGTAGATCTCGTCTTTTAAAATTTCCAAGTCTCCTTCCCGGAATTCCCCAAGTTCCAGATGTTCCTCCCCATGCAGAATCCGATCGATCTGCTGTGTCAGACTTTCGATATCTTTGTACCGCCGTCTCATGTAAAGCAAAAAGAAGAGAAGGAGCAATGCCCCTTCCACACAGATCCACCAAGACGCATGTCCTTCTGTAAAAGACACTCCGACCAACGTCAGACATGTGATTCCCAAAAATCCGACACATGCCTTTCTGATCTCTTTATTTCTAAAAAGTTTCATTGTTTATCCCTCCAGCTTATATCCAAGTCCTCGCACCGTCTTGATGATCTTCGGATCCTGAGGACAATCCTCTATCTTTTCCCTTAGACGCTTGATGTACACGGTCAGCGTATTGTCATTGACATACTCTCCGGCCACATCCCAGATTTCCTCCAGCAGCATCGTCCTTGTGAGCACCATCCCGCGGTGTGAAAAGAAGACAAGGAGCAGACGGTATTCCAGCGCAGACAGAAATATTTCCTTTCCATTTCGCATCACACTTCCTTTTTCCGTGTCAATCCGTATATCCCCGGCAGAAAACACATTCTGACTTTTTCCGCTTCTTCGCAAAACAGTCCGCATCCTGGATACAAGCTCCCTCGGCCGAAATGGTTTGCTGATATAGTCGTCCGCTCCCATGTCAAGCCCGGTAACCACGGAAAATTCATCATCCAGCGCTGTCAGAAAAATGATCGGAATCTGATACTTTGCCTTTACTTCCGTGCATACACTGTACCCATTTCCCTGAGCCAACGTCACATCGAGAAGGATCAGATCAAATTCCTGGCCTTCCAGAATCTCCATCGCTTTTCTCTGTCCATCCGCAGAGACAACACGAAATCCTTCACTTTTCAGATATTCTGTCAGATTTTCTACGATCAGCCTGTCATCCTCCACAAGCAAAATCTTTGTCTCATTCATCGCTGTTTCCCTCCCTTTCCCACGATTGTATCACGCCCCTGTCTTTAAAAAACGGGGATCCAAAATTTCTTTCGAATCCCCATTTATTTTACATGTCTTCGTTTTCTTCTGTCTCTTCTTCGTCTGTATCGGAAGTGTTCTCTTCCCCTGTCTTGCGTACTTTTGCAATGCTTGCGACGCTCACATTGTCGTCCAGGTTGATCAGTTTGACTCCGGATGTGATCCTGCCAAGTTTTGAGATGCCCGCGCATTCCATGCGGATGATGATTCCTTCTGTGTTGATCATCATGATCTCATCGTCTTCATTGACGGCTTTGACGCCCACAACATTTCCGGTTTTTTCAATGATCTTGTAACATTTCACGCCTTTTCCGCCGCGGTTTTGCGGGGTAAATTCTTCCATGCTTGTGAGTTTTCCCATTCCCTTTTCGGAAGCGATCAGAAGATAGTCGCCCTGGGTATTGAGCTGCATACCGATAACTTCATCGTTGTCGCCCAGATTCATGCCGCGCACTCCCATGGATGTCCTTCCTGTCGGACGTACATCTGTTTCTGCGAACCGGATACACTGTCCGTATTTTGTCACAAGAATAATATCTTTTTCATCGTCTGTAGTCTTTACCTCGATCAGCTCATCGTCATCTCTTAAGGTAATAGCCGCAAGTCCGGTCTTTCTTACATTTGCGTAGTCCATGATCGGCGTCTTCTTTACAAGACCTTTCTTTGTCGCCATGAACAGATACTGTCCATCTGTATATTCCCTTATCGGGATGACCGCAGTAATCTTTTCTTCCGGCTGGAGCTGAAGCAGATTGATGATGGCTGTTCCCCTTGCGGTACGTCCTGCCTCCGGGATCTCATAGCCTTTCAGCCTGTATACACGTCCCATGTTTGTAAAGAACATGATATAGTGGTGTGTGGAAGTCATGAAAAGTTCTTCCACGTAATCTTCATCCAGCTTCTGCATTCCTTTGATTCCTTTTCCGCCTCTTGCCTGGCTCTTAAAGGTATCTGTCGTCATGCGTTTGATGTATCCAAGCCTTGTCATCGTAATGACTACATCTTCTCTTGGAATCAAGTCTTCCATGGAGATGTCGTAGACGTCGTATCCGATCTGCGTCCTTCTCTCGTCTCCGTATTTTTCGCTGATAGCGAGGATTTCTGTGCGGATGACTCCAAGGAGCAAGTGTCTGTCTGCCAAAATCGCTTTCAACTCCCCAATGCGTTTCATCAGCTCTTCGTATTCTTTTTCCAGCTTCTCCCGTTCCAGACCGGTCAATGCACGGAGTCTCATGTCCACGATGGCCTGCGCCTGCGCGTCCGACAGTCCGAACCGTTCCATCAATTCGGATTTTGCAAGCTGCACTGTCTGGGATCCGCGGATAATGCGGATGACTTCATCGATATTATCAAGGGCAATAAGGAGACCTTCCAAGATATGTGCACGTTCTTCGGCTTTGTTGAGTTCGTACTGTGTACGTCTTGTGATGACTTCTTCCTGGTGCTGTAAATAGTATTTCAGCATATCAAGAAGATTCAGTACTTTTGGCACTCCGTTCACAAGCGCCAGCATGATCACACCGAACGTATCCTGGAGCTGTGTATGTTTGTAAAGCTGATTGAGGATGACGTTGGCATTGGCATCTCTGCGAAGTTCAATGCAAATACGCATGCCTTCACGGCTGGACTGATCGCTTAAGTCCACGATTCCGTCCACTCTTTTTTCTTTTACAAGATCTGCTATCTTTGCGATCAGACGTGCTTTGTTTACCATGTACGGGAGTTCCGTCACGATGATTCGGCTTTTTCCGTTTGCCATTGTCTCAATGTTGGTAACCGCACGCACGACGATCTTTCCTCGCCCGGTGCGGTACGCCTCGTTGATCCCTCTTGTCCCAAGTATCGTAGCGCCAGTCGGGAAATCCGGTCCTTTCACGATATGGAGGATATCCTCGATGGCTGTCTCTTTGTCTTCAATCTGGTCATCGATGATCTTTACAACCGCTCCGATGACTTCTTTTAAGTTGTGAGGCGGAATGTTGGTTGCCATCCCTACCGCGATCCCGGATGTGCCGTTTACAAGCAGGTTCGGGAATCTTGCCGGAAGAACAGTCGGCTCCTTCTCCGTCTCGTCAAAGTTCGGTGCAAAGTCCACCGTATTTTTATTGATATCGGCTGTCAGCTCCATGGAAATCTTGCTGAGTCTTGCCTCGGTATATCGCATTGCCGCTGCGCCGTCGCCGTCCACGGATCCAAAGTTTCCGTGCCCGTCCACGAGAGGGTATCTTGTAGACCACTCCTGAGCCATGTTTACGAGTGCTCCGTAGATAGAACTGTCCCCGTGCGGGTGATATTTACCCATCGTATCACCGACGATACGTGCACATTTACGGTGCGGTTTGTCCGGACCGTTGTTCAGTTCGATCATGGAGTATAAAATCCTTCTCTGAACCGGCTTCAGACCGTCTCTTACATCCGGAAGAGCTCGGGAAGCGATAACGCTCATGGCATAATCGATATACGAATCTTTCATTTTTTTCTCAAGATCGACTTCCTCGACCTTGTCAAAAATATTATCTTCCATTGCTTCTCTCCTCCTTCACCTATACGTCCAGATTTTTTACGTATTTTGCATTTTCTTCTATGAATTCCCGGCGCGGTTCTACTTTGTCGCCCATCAGCGTGGTAAATGTCAGATCCAGTTCAGAGGAGGCTTCTTCGTCCATTGTAACACGGATCAGCACACGGTGCTGTGGATCCATGGTCGTCTCCCATAACTGCTCGGCATCCATCTCGCCGAGTCCTTTGTAACGCTGGATCTTATTATTCTGGTCACGCCCTACTTCCAAAAGGATTTTATTTAATTCTTCGTCGCTGTATGCGTACCATACTTTTTTATTTTTCTCCAGTTTATAGAGCGGAGGTTTTGCTAAATACACATGTCCTTCTTTGATGAGTTCCGGCATAAATCGGTAAAGGAACGTAAGGAGCAATGTGCTGATGTGGGCCCCATCCACGTCGGCATCAGTCATGATAATGATTTTATGATAGCGAAGTTTGGAAATATCGAAATCTTCATGGATACCTGTTCCAAACGCTGTGATCATCGCTTTGATCTCCGCGTTTGCATAAATTTTGTCAAGACGTGCTTTTTCCACGTTGAGAATCTTTCCACGAAGCGGAAGGATCGCCTGGGTAGCCCGGTCTCTGGCCGTCTTTGCGGATCCGCCGGCGGAATCACCTTCCACGATGTAGATCTCACAGTTTTTTGGATCTTTATCAGAACAGTCTGCCAGCTTTCCAGGAAGGGACATCGTCTCAAGGGCAGACTTTCTGCGGGTAAGATCCCTCGCTTTTCTTGCCGCTTCTCTGGCTCTTTGGGCCATCAAGGATTTTTCGATGATGACTTTGGCCACAGACGGATTCTGTTCCAGGAACACTTCCAGCTGCGCGCTCACGATGCTGTCCACTGCTCCTCTTGCCTCGCTGTTTCCGAGTTTCTGCTTTGTCTGTCCTTCAAACTGCGGTTCCGGAATCTTGACGCTGATGATGGCAGTCAGTCCTTCACGGATATCGTCACCTGACAGGCTCTGCTCGTTTTCTTTGATAAGTTTATTTTTCTTTGCGTAGGCATTGAATGTCTTTGTCAGGGCATTTCGAAATCCTACCACGTGTGTCCCGCCCTCCGGCGTCGTGATATTGTTTACGAAGCTATACGTTCCTTCTGAGTAGGAATCATTGTGCTGCATGGCCACTTCCACGTAGACATCATCTTTCATCCCAGAGCAATAAATGATCGGTTCATAGAGAGGCTCTGTGCTTCGGTTCAGGTAGGAAACAAATTCGCGGATTCCACCTTCATAGTGGAACACATCTTCGCGTTTTTCTTCCCTGTCATCCCTGAGAATGATCTTCAGATTTTTCGTCAGAAATGCCATTTCTCTCAGTCTCTGTTTGAGTACCTTGTACTCGAATACTGTCTCTTCAAAAATCGTGTCATCCGGCATGAAAGTGACTTTTGTTCCTGTTTTTTCCGGACTGCACTCTCCGATTACCCGAAGAGGGTACATGACCTTTCCTCTCTCATAACGCTGCTCATGGATCTTTCCGTCTCCCCATACTTCCACTACCAGCCAGTTGGAAAGGGCATTGACGACGGACGCACCTACACCGTGGAGACCGCCGGACACTTTGTATCCGCCTCCTCCGAATTTTCCGCCGGCATGAAGTACCGTAAATACGACTTCCACGGCAGGAAGCCCGGATTTATGGTTGATGCCGGTTGGAATGCCTCTTCCGTTGTCGATGACTGTCACGGAATTGTCTGCATTGACCGTCACTTCGATCGTATCGCAGTACCCTGCCAGCGCTTCATCCACCGCATTGTCTACGATCTCGTATACCAGGTGATGAAGGCCTCTTGCAGAAGTACTCCCGATATACATCCCCGGTCTTTTGCGTACTGCTTCCAACCCTTCCAATATCTGGATTTGATCTCCACCATATTCTGCGCTCATACTGATCCTCCTACTAATTTTCGCTTGTAACCTGTCCGTTTCGGACAAGGAACACTTTATTGATTGAAAAACGATGATTCACAAACTCTTCCACACCAGTACAGGTGATGAGAGTCTGGATATCGTGAATACTGTCTAATAAATAGTTTTGCCGATGTTTGTCCAGTTCAGACAGCACATCGTCGAGAAGCAACACAGGCGTGTCATGGATCACCTGTTTGACAAGCTCGATTTCAGCAAGTTTTAAAGATAAAGCGGCAGTCCGCTGCTGTCCCTGGGATCCGAATGTCCGGATATCCATCTCCTTTACCTGAAAACAGATGTCATCCCGGTGTGGTCCCACGGACGTGCTCTTCATGCGGATATCCCGCTCTTTGTTTTTCTTTAATGCCTCCTCAAGAGACAGACTGCCGGAAGACGGTTCGTAATGCATCGTCATCCGTTCCCTGTTTCCGGTCAGTTTTTCATGGATATCACCTGTGATCTCATTCAGTTCTTGGATGAATTTTTTTCTTCTCTCCATGACCTCCGTCCCATATCGGACAAGCTGCATATCCCACACATCAAGCGTATCCCTGACACCTTCCTGCCACGAAAGATCTTTCAGAAGCCGGTTTCTCTGATTCAGTACCCGGTTGTAATCTGATAAGTTTTTCAGGTATACACGGTCCAGCTGGGACAGCTCCAGGTCCATAAACCTTCTTCTCTGGGCAGGACCATTCTTGATGATATTAAGATCCTCAGGTGAAAAAAATACAAAATTAATAATGCCGAACAGCTCGCTCGCCCGCTTAATCGGCATTCTGTTGATAGCAATCCCTTTTGGGCTGTTTTTTTTCAGGTGAAGGTCGATCCGGAACGGAACCCCATTTTTCAGCACCTGTACTTCAATATGGGATTCCTCTTTTCCAAATGCGATCATATCCCGGTCCTTGGTCCCACGGTGCGACTTCGTCGTCCCAGCAAGATAGACCGCCTCCAGAATATTGGTCTTCCCCTGAGCATTGTCTCCATGGAGAATATTCGTCTGCGGGTGAAACTCCATATCCAACAATTCATAATTTCTAAAATTCTTTAGTTTCAATGACTGAATGACCATGATACACCCGTCTGCTATTTCTTGATCTTGATTTCCTGTCCTTCGAAGGACACAATATCTCCGTCATACAGTTTTCGCCCGCGTCTCGTGTCCACTTCACCGTTTACAAGGACAAGACCGTCTGATATGACTTCTTTTGCCTCCACGCCAGACTCTACGAATCCAGCCGCTTTCAGCGCCTGTCCGAGTTTGATAAACTCGTCGCGCAGTGTAATGATTTCCATAATCCTGCTTCCCCTTTTCTAAATCGCATTAAAGTTTACCGGAAGGATCAGGTAAACATAAGTTTCTTTCTCATCTTTGATAAAGCACGGAGCTTTTGCATTCATAAAATAGAGGTTGACTTCTTCGTCATCGATGACTCTTAAGGCGTCAATGAGGAACTTCGGGTTGAATCCGATCAGAAGATCTTTCCCTTCTTTCGTAATGAAGATCTCTTCATCCATGGATCCAAGCTGTGACTGAATCTTAAGTTCCATCGATTCGTCTCCGATATGAATGATGATCGGCTTTTTATCTCCTTCCTTTACAAGGAGAGTTGCACGGTCAATACAGCTTAAAAGTTCCCGCTTATTCATACGTACCTTTGTCTCATAGTCACTTGAAAGCATCTGTTCGATGCGGAAATATTCACCTTCGATGAGACGGGATACTACTACAGTCTGATCAAATTCGAACACAACGTGATTTTCTGTGAAATAGATCTGTACTTCACTGTCTACTTCACCTGATAAAATCTTGCTTACCTCCATCAGTGTCTTTCCAGGAACGACAGCCTTTCTCATTCCGTAAGTGTCTTTCAGTTCAATCTTACGGATGGAAATACGGTGTCCGTCCAGGGAAACCACTTTCAGAATATTCTCATTTATCTCAAACAATTCACCTGTCATCAGCTTGTTGCTTTCGTTGTCAGCGATAGAGAAAATTGTCTGACGAATCACTTCTTTGAGTGTATATTGTGACAACCTGACTGGCTCTTCTTTTTCTATATATGGTAAGTAGGCAAAATCATTTCCTGATTTCCCTGAGATATTAAATTTCGCTTTTTCGCATGTGATCATAGTCTGATCGTTGGCACCTGTTTCAATCACGATTTCATTGTCCGGAAGTTTTCTTACAATCTCAGAAAAAATCTTTGCATCAAGAGCAATCATTCCTTTATCTAAAATTTCACCTTCGATGATTGTCTCAATTCCAAGTTCCATATCGTTGGCAGTCAGCTTGATGATATCTGTTGTTGCATCAATAAGGATACATTCCAGTATCGGCATTGTTGTTTTAGAAGGAACTGCTTTGGATACGATTCCCACACCTTTTGCAAGGTTGGATTTTGTGCAGATGATTTTCATGTGAATAACTCCTTTCGGCTGTGCGTAATGAATTAAAATATATAAGATATCCGCATTCGCCGCCTTAGGGGCTGTGGATATGTGTATAAGTGCCGGAAGCCCTCTGTTTTCAAGGCTTTACAGAAAGGAAAACTCTGTTGAACAAGCTTGGTTTTATGGAGGAGGGCTTTCGGAAAACCCTTAAAGCGGATTGATTTTTTTCTTGATGATATTGATCGTATTTTTCAGTGAATCATTGTTTTCCATATCTTTCGACATTTTATCCACACCATGTTTCACAGTCGAGTGGTCTCGGCCGCCAAGAAGGCTTCCGATCGTCTTCAGAGGGGTGTCCGTCATCGTTCGGCAGAGGAACATGGCGATATGCCGTGCATTTGTCGTGCGGGCATCCCGGCTTGCACTCTTTAAGTCTGTGACGGAGACTCCAAAATGCTCAGATACAGTATCAATGATCAATTCCGGTGTGATTTTTCGGTTTTCATCAGGTGAAATCAGATCTTTCAATGCCTCAGCGGCCAGTGCAATGTTGATCTCTTCGTTCTTTAATTTATATAAAGCGATCAGTTTATTGAGCGAACCTTCCAGCTCCCGGATATTAGACTTAATATTTGCAGCGATAAACTGAAGTACATCTTCAGGGATATGGTACCGCTCAAGCTGATCAGATTCGATTTTTTTCTTTAAAATGGCCATCCTCGTCTCATAGTCCGGTGCAGAAATGTCGGCGATGAGTCCCCATTCGAACCGGGTGCGAAGACGTGCTTCCAGTGTCTCGATGTCTTTCGGCGGTTTATCAGAGGAGATGATGATCTGTTTTCCGGATACATGAAGGTGATTAAATGTGTGGAAAAACTCTTCCTGAGTACTTTCTTTTCCTATGATAAACTGTATATCGTCAATAAGGAGTACATCGACATTTCTATATTTTTCGCGGAATGCAGTCATCGGAAGTTCATTCCCTGTTTTTCCGCTTTTCAGAGATTCGATCAATTCGTTTGTAAATGCCTCGCTGGTCACGTACAATACTTTTTTCTTTGGATCACGTTCCAAAATGAAGTGGGCGATGGAGTGCATCAGATGAGTTTTTCCAAGTCCGACGCCTCCGTAGAGGAACAGCGGATTGTAAACTTCACCTGGAGATTCGGCCACTGCCAGGGAGGCAGCATGGGCGAAATTGTTGTTTTTGCCCACGACAAAAGTCTCGAACGTGTATCGAGGATTCAAATTTGCACGTTCGATCATGAGCATATTGTCATTTTTCTTTGTTGATTTTTTCTTATGAGCATTCGCGATCTCTTCCACTTTTTCAAGTTCGCTTGGGTTATCAGGGATAAATTTGACATCATATTCCGTTCCCGTGATTTCCGCAATGCTTACTTTAAAAGGAAGAAGATATTTTTTCTCTATGTAATCGATATAATCACCTGTCCCATCTAGAGTTACAAGGATATAGACGGTATTTTCAATTACATCATAGACTTTTAATGGAAGAATCCATGTTTTAAACGAAACGTCGGAAAGACTATGCTCAAGTCTTACATTTTCAATAATTTCATTCCATTTTTCTGTTACGATGTCCATTTTCGATGACTCCTAATCCTTTAGTTTAAGTGAAAATAAATAGAATCACTCCCTTATATATTACAACAAAAGTACTGTTAACGCAATGTAAAATCAATGTGGATAATGTTTTGAACATCGAAAAACCGCCTAAAAACGTCGAAAAATGAGGAAAATTAGTAGAAACCAACATGTTTTCCACATAAAATCACATAATTATCCACAAAATGTTGAAAACACTTGACCGCGGTGGGGATACATAGGGGAGAGCGTAAACGAAAAATCAGGTGAAAAAAAGTGCCGGAACTGCTTGACGTGGGGGAACTTTTTTACTATAATCAAACGTGGTGTCTTTCATTAAAGAACGAAAACAACGTACTTATATTTATATATATAAGTTTCAGGTCAAGGAGGTGTAAAGCGATGAAAATGACATTTCAGCCGAAAAAACGTTCCAGAGCAAAAGTTCATGGATTCAGAGCAAGAATGAGTACAGCAGGCGGAAGAAAAGTTCTTGCAGCCAGAAGAGCAAAAGGAAGAAAACAGTTATCCGCGTAGGCCGCATATATGTGGCCTTTTCTTCTATTCAGAAACAAATTTTCGGGATAGAAGAAGCTAAAAATCAGGAGCAGAAAGCACAATGAATTTTTCGGAATCATTGAAAAAGAACAGGGATTTTCAGATGAATTACAGGAAAGGAAAATCCTTGGCAAACAGATATCTTGTGATGTATGTGAGAGAAAACGGGCTTTTGAAGAACCGGCTGGGTATTTCTGTGAGCAAAAAGGTAGGGAACAGTGTAGTCCGGCATAGAGTAACCCGTTTGTTGAGAGAAAGTTATCGGCTTCACGAAGAATATTTCCAGTGTGGATATGATATTGTGATAATTGCACGGCCTTCTGCCAAAGGCAGGAGTTATTTTGATATGGAGAGTGCGCTGGTCCACCTCGGAAAGCTTCATCACATATATGAAAAGGAAACACAGCAGATTCTTCAGAATGGAGAGGATTAGATGAAAAAGTTTTTGATCGCAGTGATTCGATTTTACAGAAAACATCTTTCGAAATATAAACTTCCGACACAGCACTGTATCTACACTCCTACCTGTTCCGAGTATGGACTGGAGGCAATAGAAAAGTACGGTGCGCTCAAAGGCGGACTTTTGACAGTATGGAGAATCCTTCGCTGTAATCCATTTCACCGGGGCGGTTACGATCCGGTCCCGTAAAAGTAGAAGAGAATACCCGAATATGGAGGAAAACAAATGGAAGGATTATTACTGACACAGTCATCCGCTCCGATTGTCGGCCAGATTTCATGGCTGCTCGGACATTTGATGAATGGAATTTTCAATGTCTTAAGTAATGTGTTCCATATTGAAAATATCGGTCTTTGTATCATTATTTTCACGATCATTATTTATACATTGCTTCTTCCGTTAACGTACAAACAGCAGAAAGCTTCCAGGCTGACTTCTGTTATGAGTCCGGAACTTCAGAGGATTCAGAACAAGTACAAAGGTAAAAAAGACCAGGCATCTATGATGAAGATGCAGGAAGAGACCAAGATGGTCTATGAAAAATACGGAACGTCCATGATGGGCGGATGTTCCCAGCTGCTTATTCAGCTTCCGATCATCTGGGGTCTGTTTTATGTAATCCGTAATATCCCGGCATATGTATCCGGTATCAAAGATGTGTACATGCCGCTTGTGGGCAAGATTCTGGAGACGGACGGCGGACAGGCAGCTATGGAAGCCATCGGTAAATCAAGAGAAATCATGATGGATCCGTCCAGATTTGATTTCAGCAAAGAGAATATTATTGTAGATGCACTTTACAAGTTCCAGGAAAGCACTTGGGACAAATTGGCAGACAAGCTGCCGGATCTGGAGACGTTGATCCATTCTACGCAGGAAGGATTGGCTCACCTGAATTCCTTTATTGGGATCAATATCGCCGAGACGCCGCTTACGATCTTTATGGATTCCATCAAGACGGGAGCCATCGCGACAGCAATCCTGGCATTGTCTATTCCGTTGATCTCCGGTATCACTCAGTATATGAGTATGAAGATGACTCCTACGGCAACGACAAACTCAAAGGACAACAAGGATAATCCTATGATGGCGTCCATGAACACGACGATGAAGATCATGCCGCTGTTCTCCGTGTTTATGGTATTTACATTCCCATCTGGTATCGGTCTTTACTGGATCGCCAGTGCAGTCGTGCGTATGGTTCAGCAGTATGTGATCAACAAACATCTGGAAAAAATCTCTATCGAAGAGCTGATTGAAAAGAATCAGGAAAAAGCAGCGAAGAAGAGAGAAAAGAAAGGCACGAATGCCAAGAAACTTTCCGAGATGGCTCAGGTAAATGCGAGAAGGATCGAGGAGCCGAAGCGCAGAACAATGACAGAGCAGGAAAGAGAAGAAGTCCTCAAAAAGGCACAGGAAAAGAATAAAAATGCAAAACAGGGAAGCCTTGCTTCAAAGGCAAATCTTGTAAAGCAGTTTAATGAAAATAACCGTAAAGATAGTGAAAAGAAGTAAATGAGGAAAGAGGTTATTGAGATGGGTGAAATTACAGTATCAGCAAAGACACTCGATGATGCAATTACAGAAGCCCTGATTCAGCTTGGTATCACAAGCGACATGCTGGAATATGATGTAATTGAAAAAGGAAGCAGCGGATTCCTCGGCATAGGAAGCAAACAGGCAGTGATCCGTGCCTGGAGAAAGAAAACAGAAGTAAAGGAAGAGACTCTGGAAGACCTGAAAGAAGAGATACAGGAAACAATCTCTGAGGTAAAACTGGATGAAAAGCCGGCCAAAAAACAGAAAAAGAATGAAAGCCGGGAGTCAAAGGAACTGGCGGATGTAGAAGAAGCTACAATCGCGGCATGTGAAAAATTCCTTTATGACGTTTTGGCGGCAATGGGAATGGGTGATGTGAAAGTCAATTCCTGCGTAGATGAAGACGGTGCGCTGTCCATAGAAATGAACGGAAAAAATATGGGTATCCTGATCGGAAAAAGAGGCCAGACGCTGGATTCTCTCCAGTATCTCACAAACAGAGTGGCCAATAAGATGCAGGATGGCTATGTCAGAGTAAAGCTGGATACGGAGGATTATCGGAGAAGAAGAAAGGAAACGCTTGAAAACCTGGCAAAAAACGTTGCATACAAAGTTAAGCGTACAAAGAAAGCTGTTTCTCTGGAACCGATGAATCCGTATGAGAGAAGAATCATTCACTCAGCACTGCAGTCAGATAAATATGTCTCCACCCACAGCGAGGGAGAAGAACCATATAGAAGGGTTGTAGTAACACTGTCCAGAAATAAGTAAACAAAGCAGAACAAGGGGTTGATTTTCCGAAAAAAGGGAAAGTCTGCCCCTTTTGTATTCTTTTGCGGGAAAGAAAAGGGAAGATACATGAAAACAACACAGACAATTGCAGCCATTGCTACGGCGATGACAGATTCCGGTATTGGAATTGTGAGGATCAGCGGACCGGAAGCTTTCGATGTCATTGACCGGATTTATAAAGGGAAGAAGAAAATATCAGAACAGCCGTCCCACACCGTGCATTACGGATGGATAAAGGATGGGGAAGATACAATCGACGAAGTGTTGGTCATGATCATGAGAGGACCACACAGTTATACAGGTGAAGATACAATAGAAATAAATTGCCACGGCGGCGTCTATGTCGTCAAGAAAATACTGGAAACAGTTATCAAAAATGGTGCAAGGACGGCCGAGCCGGGTGAATTCACAAAGAGGGCATTTCTGAACGGGAAGATGGATTTGTCCCGGGCGGAGGCCGTCATCGATGTCATCCACGCCAAAAACAAATACGCGCTGAAGAATTCCGTAAGTCAGCTGCGAGGAGCGGTACAGAAAAAAATAGGAAAAATACGGGAAGAAATACTGTATCACACAGCCTACATTGAGTCGGCTTTAGACGATCCGGAGCACATCAGCCTGGACGGGTATGGAGAAAAACTGGTGGATAAACTGGACGAATTGTTGAAAACACTCCAAAAACTCATGAAGGATGCGGATAACGGCAGGATGATCCAGGAAGGGATCCGGACTGTGATCATTGGAAAACCAAATGCCGGAAAATCATCACTTCTCAATGCTCTTGTAGGGGAAGAAAGAGCAATTGTGACAGACATAGAGGGAACTACAAGGGATGTGCTGGAAGAAAGTATCCAGCTCAATGGAATCAGTCTCAATATCGTTGACACGGCCGGTATACGAAAGACAGAAGATATTGTGGAAAAGATCGGGGTAAACAAGGCGAAAGATCAGATGCAGGACGCGGATCTGGTAATTTTTGTGGTGGATGCTTCCAGAGAATTGGATGAAAATGATTTTGAGATTATCCGGATGATCAGAGAGAAGAAGGCTGTAGTACTTCTGAATAAGTCGGATCTGGAGACAAAGATCTCCAAGGAAGAACTGAAACAATATCTGGACAAACCGATGATAGAGATTTCGGCCAAAGAAGAAGAGGGGATTCATGAGCTGGAAACAATATTAAAAGATATGTTTTTCCAGGGAGAAATAACCTTTAATGATGAGATTTATATTACGAATATAAGGCAGAAGGAGGCGCTTGGAAAAGCGTATGAGAGCCTGCAGAGGGTAAAAGACAGTGTGGAGGCAGGGATGCCGGAAGACTTTTATACCATCGATCTGATGGATGCATATGAGGCGCTGGGAAATATTACAGGAGAAACGATAGGAGAGGATCTGGTCAATGAAATATTCAGCAAATTCTGTATGGGAAAATAAGGATGTGTATGATGTAGCGGTCATAGGGGCCGGACATGCGGGTTGTGAGGCAGCCCTCGCATGTGCAAGGCTTGGGATGAGAACCATTGTATTTACAGTAAGCATGGAGAGTGTGGCTATGATGCCATGTAATCCAAATATAGGAGGGACTTCTAAAGGACACCTTGTCAGGGAAGTAGATGCTCTGGGAGGAGAGATGGGAAAAATCATCGACCAGACCTTCATTCAGTCCAAAATGCTCAACCGTTCAAAAGGACCGGCGGTTCACTCGCTGCGGGCGCAGGCAGATAAGGCTCGCTACAGTACAGCTATGAGAATGGTACTGGAAAATCAGGAGAACCTGGATATCAAGCAGACGGAAGTTACAGAAATACTGACAGAAGAGGGAAAGGTAACAGGAGTCCGCATCGTATCGGGCGCCGTATACCCGTGCCGGGCTGTCATTCTCTGTACGGGGACGTATTTAAAAGCGCGGTGTATTTACGGGGATGTAAGCCTGGAGACGGGGCCAAATGGACTGCAGGCTGCCACACATCTAACAGACTGTCTAAAAAATCTTGGTATCAGGATGTATCGGTTCAAAACAGGAACGCCGGCGAGAATTGACCGAAATTCCATCGACTTTTCTAAGATGGAGGAGCAAAAAGGAGATGAATATGTCACGCCGTTTTCCTTTACTACAGATCCGGAATCGATTCAGAGAGAGCAGGTTTCGTGCTGGCTTACGTACACAAATGAGAGGACTCATGAAATTATAAGAAACAATCTGGATCGCTCTCCGCTGTTTTCTGGAATGATCGAAGGAACCGGTCCACGGTACTGTCCGTCTATCGAGGACAAGATTGTTAAATTTGCTGACAAAGATCGGCATCAGGTATTTATTGAACCGGAGGGAGAATCGACTACCGAGATGTATATCGGGGGGATGTCAAGTTCCCTTCCTGAAGATGTGCAATATGAAATGTACCGTTCTGTCCCGGGGCTGGAACATGCCAAAATTATGAGGAATGCTTACGCGATCGAGTATGATTGCATCGATGCAAGACAGCTCTATCCGACGCTGGAATTCCGGGAAATTGAAGGACTCTACAGCGCAGGGCAGTTTAATGGAAGCTCTGGCTATGAAGAAGCGGCAGCTCAGGGGCTCATTGCGGGTATCAATGCGGCGTTGAAGATGAAAGGCGGAGAACAAATTGTCCTGGATCGTTCTCAGGCATATATAGGGGTTCTCATTGATGATCTGGTCACAAAAGAAAGTCATGAGCCTTACCGGATGATGACGTCAAGAGCGGAATATCGCCTTCTTTTGAGACAGGATAATGCAGATCAGCGATTGACAAAAATTGGATATGAAATTGGTCTGATACCACAAGAAAGGTATGAAAGACTGTTAGAAAAAGAAAAACAAATTGCATCTGAGATAGAACGAGTAGAACATGTAAATGTTGGAACGAGTGAAGCGGTACAAAACTTGCTCAAACAGTATGGAAGTACTCCGCTTTCATCCGGATCTACCATTGCAGAGTTGATACGCAGACCGGAATTAAGTTATGAGATTCTGGCGCCTATTGACCCGCAAAGACCAAATGTTTCACATGAAACATCGGAACAGATAAACATCAATATCAAGTATGACGGATATATTAAACGTCAGATGAGGCAAGTCGAACAGTTCAAAAAGATGGAAAAAAAGCGTATTCCAGAAGATATCGATTATGACAAAGTGAAAAGCCTGCGGATTGAAGCTGTTCAGAAATTGAAAGAGCAGCGTCCGGTATCTATCGGACAGGCATCCAGAATATCTGGAGTTTCACCTGCTGACATATCTGTACTCCTTGTTTATCTGGAATCAATTCGATAGTCTGGAAAAGTAGTTTTTTGTACACTGATTTGTGAAAAAAATAAAGTATAGAAAAGGGAGAAATATGAATACACTTTTTGAAAAAAAACTTGACGCCTTGGGATTGAAACTAAATGAAAAACAATATGCACAGTTTGATCGTTACTATGAGATGCTGGTAGAATGGAACAAAGTAATGAATCTTACTGGTATCACAGAATATGATGAGGTCAATGAAAAACATTTTGTGGACAGCCTGTCAATTGTAAAGATCGTTGATCTGAATCAGGTAAAAAAGGTAATTGATATTGGAACTGGAGCTGGATTTCCGGGACTCCCTTTGAAAATTGCATTTCCGGAACTGGAGGTTGTTCTGCTGGATTCTCTCAATAAGCGAATTCAGTTTTTAAATGCAGTGATCAAAGAGCTGGGATTGGATGGGATTTCTACGATACATGGAAGGGCAGAGGATTTTGCAAAAAAAGCCGAGTACAGAGAAAGTTTTGATCTCTGTGTTTCCAGAGCAGTAGCCAATCTTGCATCTCTGTCGGAATATTGTCTTCCTTATGTGAAAGTGGGAGGTAAATTTATTTCTTATAAATCCGGAGAGATAGATGAGGAAGTAAAAGAGTCAGAAAAGGCAGTATTTATACTGGGAGGAACGATTTCAGGTGTGATAAAGTTTACCCTGCCGGATACAGATATAAAGAGGTCTTTTGTTGTGGCTGACAAGAAAAAACAGACGGCAAAAAAATATCCGCGAAAGGCTGGTATGCCGACAAAAGAGCCGTTAAAATAGTTTTTAAATAAAAGCCCGTATAAAAATGGAGATGTTTCATGTGAAACATCTCCATTTTTAAGTTCGTATTATTTCGGATCCAATAGAATCTCTACTTGTTCTGCAAAGACATTTGGGGCTTCCATCTGAGGAAGACGTTTTGTCTGAGATATGGAAATAATCTCGATAGATGGAAGAAATCTTTGGTACAGTTTTGCATCTGCCTCATACATTGGATTTCCGCCGCCATGAATAATAAACACGCTGTTTGTGATGGAAGGAAGAAAAGATGCCAGATTCACATTTACATAATTCCCTTTCATACTTGCAAACAAATGTCGAGAACGCATATATTCAGTGTGGGCTGCTTCATAAAAAGTATTTACGGTAATATCTTCGATGAGAGCAGGATCATAATAGTATTCAGTTTCAAAAAGAGATTCTATACGTTTTTTAGCAAATAAAATATTGTAGAGTAAAGTGCCAATCAACGGCAGATTAATAAAATGATATAATAACTTTGAACGTTTTGTAGGAACTTTTGCCAGGTCATGGAGATTCTGAGGATTTACAAAAATCATTTTATCTATCATTTCTCTTTCGCCTGTGCAGGCCATCAAAGCCAGAGGAGCAGAATTCCCGGATGCTATTATATCGCAAGGTTCTCCTACGATGTTTTTGATAAAATCAGAAATCATCTGAACATAGAGGAAATTTGTATATGTCAGATTCGGTTTTTCTGAAGATCCACATCCAAGAAGATCAACAGTGTATACAGTGTGATTTTTTGATAATAGCGGAAGAACATTGTCCCACTCACAGGAAGAACTGACAGGAGACAGATCGTGGAGCAGAAGCAGAGGTTTTCCCGTGCCTTTTTTTACATAATGTATCTTTCCAAATCTCCAGTTATATTCATTTTCTCCGTTTTTGTGAAGCAGATTGTCAATAGTGGAAATATAAAATGTAAGTTTGTTGATGACATATATTGCTGCGGCTGACAGAGTTGCTAATATACCTAAAGTCCATAATTTTTTCTTCATAAATTACCATGCCAACTTTCTTTGTTATGTTTTACCCTAACATCATTATTATACTACAATAGCATAGCCAAGGAAAGAAAAGAAACAATAAATTTTCAGACATAATAATAGAAGGATTTGTTTTGTTTCACATGAAACATTTTCTAGATTCTGTATAGAAAAGGTGTTATAATAATGCCTATGAAAGAAAGGTGAGGTATAAATGGATAGAATTATCGCGGTTGCCAATCAGAAAGGCGGCGTAGGAAAGACAACAACTGCTATTAATCTGGCAGCATGTCTGGCAGCAAAAGGGAAAAAAATATTGGCGATCGATATGGATCCGCAGGGAAATATGACCAGCGGGTTGGGGGTGGAGAAAGATCAGGTAGAAGCAACAG
The DNA here is from genome assembly GCF_019754295.1 of Sellimonas caecigallum. Taxonomy (GTDB): domain Bacteria; phylum Bacillota; class Clostridia; order Lachnospirales; family Lachnospiraceae; genus Sellimonas; species Sellimonas caecigallum. The sequence goes on from NZ_VIRV01000007.1 coordinate 25,708, forward strand.
TCTATGATCTTATTATCGGTTCCGCAGAAATAGAAGAAGTCCTTTGTAAAGACGTACTTGAAAACCTGGATGTCCTTCCAGCGAATATTAATCTGTCTGCCGCAGAGATTGAAATCATGGGTGTGGAAAATAAAGAGTACATCCTAAGAGGAGAAGTGGATAAGATAAAAGAAAACTATGATTTTGTTATTATCGACTGCCCACCGTCTTTGAATATGCTCACGATCAATGCCATGACGACTGCGGACAGTGTTCTTGTTCCAATACAGTGTGAGTACTATGCGCTGGAAGGTCTTAGTCAGCTGATTCATACAATTGAGCTTGTGCAGGATCGTCTCAATGACAAATTGAGAATGGAAGGTGTCGTATTTACGATGTATGATGCCAGAACTAATCTTTCCCTCCAGGTGGTGGAAAATGTCAAAGACAATCTGGAACAGACTATCTACAAAACAATTATTCCTAGAAATATCCGGCTGGCGGAAGCTCCAAGCTACGGAATGCCGATCAATCTTTATGATCCGAAATCCACAGGAGCAGAGAGTTACATGTTGTTGGCAGATGAAGTGATTCATAAAGGAGAGGAAGAATGACAGTAAAAAGAAGTGGATTAGGAAAAGGCCTCGGCAAAGGGTTGGACAGTTTGATTCCGGATAATAAAGGATCCAGGAAAAACAGTGCTGCCCAAAAAGAAAACAAAGAAGAAACCGTATCATCAGGTGAAAGAATGGTAAAAATCAACAAGGTAGAGCCTAACAGGGAACAGCCAAGAAAAAAATTTGAAGAAGACTCTCTGCTAGAACTGGCAGACTCCATCAAACAGTTTGGAGTGCTTCAGCCGCTTCTCGTACAGCAAAAAGATGGATATTTTGAAATTATTGCAGGGGAGAGAAGATGGCGCGCTGCTAAGCTGGCTGGGATCAAGGAGGTTCCGGTTATTGTCCGTGAGTACACAGACAAGGAAGTTGTGGAGATCGCTTTGATTGAAAATATTCAGAGAGAAAACCTAAATCCCATTGAAGAAGCTATGGCCTACAAGCGGTTGATGAAAGAGTTTCACATGAAACAGGACGAGATAGCCGAGAGGGTGGCAAAGAGCCGTACTGCGGTTACCAATTCCATACGTCTGTTGAAATTGGATGATAGAGTACAGCAGATGGTCATCGAGGATATGATTTCCACAGGACATGCAAGAACGTTGCTCGGGCTGGAAGACGGCGAAGAGCAGTATGCTATCGCGAACAAAGTATTTGATGAAAAGCTGAGTGTCCGAGAACTGGAAAAACTTATCAAGGAATTAAAAAATCCAAAAGAAAAGAAAGAAAAACAGTCCAGGGAAAATGATTTTATTTATCGGGATCTTGAGGAACGGATGAAGGGAATCATGGGGACAAAAGTCTGTGTAAACAGAAAAGCAAACGGAAGAGGAAAAATAGAGATAGAATACTATTCTGATGAAGAGCTGGAAAGATTATTTGAAATGATTATGAGCATAAAAGAAGGAGTCAGATAGTATGCAAAGCACGATCTTAGAGAGTATAGGAATCGATCCGTTTTATCTTTTTCTCGCGATGGCCATACTGATCGTCATTTTGTTTGTGATGGTAATCAGACTTCACATGAAACATGCAAGATTAAAGAGAAGCTACAGTCTCTTTATGAGAGGAAAAGATGGAAAATCGTTGGAGGAAAATATACAGGGTCATCTGGAAAAGATGGAAGAAATAGAGATGCTCTCAGAGGAGAATCAGATTGAACTGAGAGTAATAAAAGAAAGGTTTACCGGAAGTTATCAGAAAACGGGAATGGTCAGATATGATGCCTTTCATGAAATGGGCGGAAATTTGAGCTTTGCTTTTTCCATGCTGGATGGGAATGATAATGGATGGATATTGAATGTGATGCACAGCAGAGAAGGGTGCTACATGTACATGAAAGAGATCGTCAGAGGTGAAAGTTATATGGAACTTTCAGACGAGGAGACAGAGGCTCTGGAACGTGCAATATATCAGGAAACATATGATCTGGAAAAAGTAAATTCATAAATAAAAGGAAGGAAAGAAAAATTATGTTAGATATCAAATTTGTCAGAAACAATCCGGATACAGTCAAAGAGAATATCAAAAAGAAATTCCAGGATGAGAAACTTCCTCTCGTAGATGAAGTCATCGAGCTGGATAAGAGAAACAGAGAAATCAAACAGGAAGTCGAAGCGCTGCGTGCAGATAAGAATAAGATTTCAAAACAGATCGGCGCATGTATGGCACAGGGAAAGAAAGAAGAAGCAGAAGAACTGAAAAAGCAGGTTGAGGCAAATGCGGGAAGAACAGCAGAACTGTCTCAGGAAGAAAAAGAAGTAGAAGAAAAGATCAAAAAGATCATGATGGTCATCCCGAATATTATAGATCCTTCTGTGCCGGTAGGAAAAGACGACAGTGAAAATGTGGAGCTGGAACGTTTCGGCGAGCCGGTTGTTCCGGATTACGAAATTCCGTATCACACAGAAATCATGGAAAAATTCAATGGAATCGATCTGGAAAGCGCTGGAAAAGTGGCAGGAAACGGTTTCTACTATTTGATGGGCGATATTGCAAGACTCCATTCCGCTGTGATCTCTTATGCGAGAGATTTTATGATCAACAGAGGATTCACTTACTGTGTGCCTCCGTTCATGATCCGCAGCAATGTAGTGACTGGGGTTATGAGCTTCGCTGAAATGGATGCGATGATGTACAAGATCGAAGGAGAAGATCTTTATCTTATCGGAACAAGTGAACATTCTATGATCGGAAAATTTATCGATACAATGCTTCCGGAGGAAACTCTTCCGAGAACACTCACAAGCTACTCTCCATGTTTCCGTAAGGAAAAAGGTGCTCACGGAATCGAGGAGAGAGGAGTGTACCGTATCCATCAGTTCGAAAAGCAGGAAATGATCGTGGTATGTAAACCGGAAGAAAGTATGGAATGGTATGAAAAACTCTGGAAGAATACAGTAGATTTCTTCCGCACACTGGATATTCCGGTCCGCACGTTAGAGTGCTGTTCAGGTGATCTCGCAGACTTGAAAGTAAAATCCTGCGATGTGGAAGCATGGTCTCCAAGACAGAAAAAATATTTTGAAGTGGGAAGCTGCTCCAACCTGGGAGACGCACAGGCAAGACGTCTTGGTATCCGTGTAAAAGGAAAAGACGGAAAATATTTTGCACACACATTAAATAACACAGTTGTTGCTCCGCCTAGAATGCTGATCGCATTTCTGGAAAACAATCTCCAGGCAGATGGCTCTGTGAGAATTCCGGAAGCATTGCAGCCATATATGGGCGGTATGAAGGAAATAAGATAATGCATATATATACAAAATCCATTGGATTCGGAGATTTCTCCGGATCCAAGATGAAAGAGATAGAACGGGAGACAAAATACGCATTTACCTCCCACGAAAGAAGAATCCTCGACCGGGATACCGATTACTGTGAATACAGAAAAAAATTCGGAGAACGTCTGGCTCTTGGACTCTATGGCACTGTAGATATGCATGAAGAGTTCGAACGCGACTACGCTGTACCGATTTTCGAAGGAAAAGGCGTTACTATGTATTCAGATATGACGGTGGAAAAACGTATGGACCGGGAAGCCTACACAGGAATCTGTGAGGATGCCAGGGTAGATATCTCTATCATCTTTTATATCCAGAATGCGATGGAATATCTCAGGGAAAAACAAAACGGAAATCTGAGAAGGAAGAAAATTTCCATCACACTGTCCGGCCTTGCACTGGAAGGAACCGTTTTGCTGCCTGTCATCAAAAATGAACAGAAGAAAAAACAGCAAAAAGAAGACTTCCGCAATCGGATGATGCTCCTGAGCGCGGCAAGAGAAGGAAACGAGGATGCTATCGAGACTCTGACATTAAATGATATGAATCTTTATCATCAGGTGTCCCAGAGAATTGAGAGGAAAGAAGATATTTTCAGCATCGTAGACACATACTTTATGCCAGCTGGCGTGGAATGTGACAGATACTCGATCATGGGAGAGATCATCGCTATGGATGTGGACGTCAACAACGTTACACAGGAAGAAATACTGATCCTCACGCTGAACGTCAATGAGATGATATTTGACGTCTGTGTGCCAAAGCATCGGGTTCTGGGAGAACCTGATGTAGGAAGAAGATTCCGTACGGAAATATGGCTTCAGGGTAGGATTAATTTCTAAAAATACTTCACAACACTCCCTATTTATGTTATAATAGGGAGTGTGTGAATTTTATATATTGTGTCCTCTTAGTAAAATGGATATTACGGATCCCTCCTAAGTGTTTGGTAAGCGAACACCTCATGGAAGCAGGGACAGGCAGATTTGAGTACAAATCGGATCTGGTACGGAAACGAATTGAACAGGAGTTGAACATGAAAAAGGTGTTCGCTTCACTGTCAAAGAAACAGAAAAAATTGTTGGTTACCAGTCATAAAAAATGGCTGTTACCATAGAATCGGTTATCTGACCGAGAGGCTGAAAACCCAGTGTTTAAGCCAAAAATCAGAGAATGTCTTCGTAGCTCAGCTGGATAGAGCACTCGCCTCCTAAGCGAGGGGTCAGAGGTTCAAATCCTCCCGGAGACGGCAAATATAAGCGGGAATTATTAGCTGGAACGGCTGAATAATTACCCGCTTATTTCATTTTCTGGAGAGAAAAAAGGATCTGTCAGGAATGAAATCTCAGCTAATACACCGACAAAAATCGGCGGCTCCAGCTAATAAATATGCTCTATGGCTAATACTTTTTTTCAGAGCGTTTAGCTAATATGAGTGCTTAGTTAGATGTCAGCCTGTGTTTTAGATAGTAAAAAAGAGAAAATGCTGGATAAACAGGCGGTACGTCATTACGGATTATCTGAACAAAGCTGATACAATATCAATTACATGGATATGTCAAACGAGAAGCTCGTTTGGATCGGATTTATAAAAATCTGATCTGAACGGGCTTTTTACGTATCAGAAGAAAGAAGGAGGAAGAATTGGAAGAAAAAGAGAAAGTCATTGAAATTGAGATTGAGAGGCTTCGTGATTTTAAGAAGCATCCATTTCAGGTCAGGGACGATAAAGAGATGTCGCTTCTAAAAGAAAGTATTCAAAATTACGGGATACTCAGTCCACTGATCGTTAGACCTGTCCTGGACGGTGTGTATGAGATTGTGGCAGGGCATAGAAGAAAATATGCGGCACAGCAGTTGGGATATCGTAAGCTGCCCGTAATCATCCGGGTGATGTCTGATGACGAGGCGATTATTTCCATGGTGGATTCTAATTTACAGCGGGAGCGGATCAGCTACAGCGAAAAGGCATTTGCCTACATGATGAAAAATGAGGCAATGAAAAGAAAAGGCGGTCGAAAGCGTAGCCAAATTGACCACAAATTCAAAGGGAAAAAGACAGTCGAGATTATTAGAGAGGAAGGCGGTGACAGCCCTAAGCAGGTTCAGCGCTATATCAAGATTACAGAATTGATTCCGGAACTGCTCCAACAGTTGGATGATGAAATGATCGGATTTAATCCTGCTGTAGAGATCGCCTCTCTGAAGAAGGAAGAGCAAAAACAGCTTCTCGACGCTATGGATTATGCACAGTCTACGCCTTCACTGTCACAAGCGCAGCGGATGAAAAGGTTAAGCAAAGAAGGAAAGCTCACAAAAGAAAAGATGGAAGATATTATGAGTGAGATTAAGAAGGGAGAAATCTCCAGAGTGATTTTTACAAATGAACAGCTTCACCGATATTTCCCATCCAGTTATACACCGGAGAAAATGAAACGGGAAATCCTGGCGATATTAAAACTCTGGGCAGAACAATACTGGGAACAGTAATTGAGGAGGATAAAAAATGTGTAAGGTTATTTCAATAGCAAATCAGAAAGGCGGAGTCGCAAAGACTACTACTGCTGTAAATCTTGGCATTGGATTAGTAAGAAAAGGGAATAAAGTATTGCTTGTCGATACAGATCCGCAGGGAAGTCTGACTGCAAGCCTTGGATATGTCGAACCGGATGAAATTCCGGTTACTCTGGCAAACATCCTGACGGCTGTTATTAATGAGGAAGAAATTGATATGGCAGCTGGGATTCTTCATCATGAGGAAAATATAGATATCATGCCCGGCAATATTGAACTTTCTGCGTTGGAAGTGACAATGGGAAATGTTATGAGCAGGGAATTAATACTGAAGGATTATATCGATATGATGAGAGAACGATACGATTATATTTTGATCGATTGTATGCCAAGTCTTGGAATGATGACAATTAATGCTCTGGTGGCATCAGATTCAGTGCTTATCCCGGTTCAGGCTGCTTACCTTCCTGTAAAAGGACTTCAGCAGTTAATTAAAACAATCATGATGGTAAAGAAGAGGTTAAATCGTAAATTGAAAATCCAGGGAATTCTTCTTACTATGGTCGATTACAGAACAAATTATGCGAAAGATATTTCTTCTAAAGTACATGAAACATACGGATCAAGGATTGTTGTCTTTCAAAATACGATTCCTATGTCTGTAAAGGCTGCCGAAACAAGCGCAGAAGGAATAAGTATTTATGCACACTGTCCCAGGAGTAAAGTTGCAGAGGCATACAGAAATCTGACAGAGGAGGTTTTGGAAAATGAAAAATAGAAGCGGGGAAAAAGTTAAACTGACAAGTATTGACGAAATGCTTGGAGTTCTGAATGAAGAGTCGGCTATGGAGATAGAAATCAGCAGGATCCATAGTTTCAAGAATCATCCTTTTAAAGTTCTTGATGATGGAAAAATGCAGGATCTGGTAGACAGTGTAAAGGAAAATGGAGTGCTTACTCCTGTATTGATCCGTCCAACAGCGAATGATCAATATGAAATGATATCCGGTCATTGTAGAATGCATGCAGCTGTTATCGCAGGTCTTACTACAATTCCGGCAATCATCAGAGAACTGTCAGATGATGAAGCGGTAATCGCAATGGTAGATGCCAATATTCAGAGGGAAGAGTTGTTTCCGAGTGAAAAGGCATATGCGTTTAAAATGAAATTGGATGCCATGAAACACCAGGGAGGAAGGACAGATATTACTTCTGGTCAAAATGGCCAGAAGTTGAAAGGAACTGTTTCAAGAGATATTTTAGCTGAACAGGTTGGAGAAAGTTCAAAGCAGATACAGCGTTATATTCGTCTCACGGAACTTATACCGGAACTGCTCGAACTCGTTGATAAAAAGAAACTGCAATTTACTGTAGCTGTTGATATTTCATATCTCGACAGGGAAATCCAGAAATGGATTTATGAATATATCCGGGACAATGGTTTCATCAAGCCTTGCCAGATTTCAGCTTTGCCTGATGGAGGAAAGGAGAAATCATGATAATTTTAAAATTAATTGAAAAACTGATATTGCTTCCGGTATGGATCATCTTGGCTCTGATCAGCCTTTGCATTAAGCTGACAGTCAATTTATATGGCTTTATAAAAGGGGTTTTTACTTTCCTGCTTATTCTTTTGATGATCGGAACGATTGTCTGTTATCAGGACTGGGTTCAGGTGGCGGTACTCTTGTGTATTGAAGCGGCAGTATTCTTGATTTTATTCTGTGGATGCTTTATCGAAGTAACGGTAGATATGCTGAGAGGATATGTGAGCGACAGGCTTTTGTCTTAGAAAGAAGGATGAATATGGCGTACATACATGAAATTTTAGGAAAATTCCATATATCACGCTGAGCGAGAGATTATTTGGAAAAATCAGAAATTTGACGTATCGTTATATGCCAAATCAGCTTACGCTGTTTCCAACGGAAACGAAGCAATATGATATGTGGCTTCTCAGGGAGTTGTTGAATAATTGTATCGCTCATTCAGAATATACATATGGGGGTAGAATATATTTAAATGAGTATGAAGACAGGATTGTTCTAGCGAATCCAGGATCATTTCTGCCTGGTAAGATCGAACCAGTGCTGGATCCAGGATACAACCCGCCGTTTTACAGGAATCAGCTTCTGGCGGAAACTATGGTAAAACTCAACATGATTGATTCGCAGTCCACTGGAATCAGAAGGGTGTTCCGGATTCAAAAAGAACGATATTTCCCGCTTCCTGATTATGATTTGTCTAATAGACAGCAGGTAAAAGTATGTGTATATGGAAAGATTCTTGATGAGAATTATTCTCAGATACTATTCAAAAATCCTGATTTTGATCTTGAAACTGTATTTTTGATTGACTGTGTTCAGAAAGGAATTAAGATTGATAAGTCGGCAGTAAAGTATTTAAGGAAATTAAAAGTTATAGAAGGGAAAATGCCTAATATTTTTCTATCCGCTGCTATATCAGAAACCCTCGGTGAGAAAACCCAATACGTGAAAAATAAGGCATTTGATGATCAATATTACAAAGATTTAATCGTGAAATATCTTGAACAGTATGGAAAAGCAAAGAAAAAGGATATACGCATCTTGCTCTGGGACAAGCTTCCCGAAGTGATGACAGATAAACAGAAAGAAGATAAGATACGAAATTTACTTTCTGCCTTGCGCAAAAAAAATATTATTACTACAGACTCAAAAAACCAACAAAGATCTTCTTGGATTTTAGTATCTCAGCTTAAACAAGAATAACACTATTTACACAAGGTTTTACACAAGAATTTAAGCAAGAAATAACTAAAACACCGTAAAATCAAGGATTAGAAGAGACTGATAAAAACACAAAAATTTTATCAGGAATCGTTTCTATGAAGCGGGAACTCTTGGTACATCCAATCCGAAAGAAGTTACCTTCAAAGGTGTCATGAGACTTCAGGACATGGATATCAATGAGGGATATACATTCCATACCGGTTTGAAAGGTGTGTGGCTTAATAAACTTACACATGTTGTAAAGACAGGAACAAACACATGGAAAGGTACCTGGGAGAATGGAAATACCGGAAATAATGTGGAGCGTGAGTATCTATGGGTCGAGGTAGAAGGAACACCAAGTAATCCGCTTAAGATTACTTACTGGGGTAATGCAACTCATGGATCCGGAATCAACTACTATGGCTCTTCTGTTACCTACAAGCTTGTAGAAAACAATAAGAATGCACTTCCAAAAGATGCAAAACCTGCAGTCGGTACGCATTGTGCCACTTATGCCACTTATAACCTTATGAAAGCAGATGAATTCAAACGCTATCAGTTCAGTGGCTGGTACAACGATGCTGCTCTTAAGGATAAGGCCAAAGATACTATCATGTTATCTTCTGACATGACCTTCTATGGTACTTACATTAAGGTAGCAGGTATCATTGAAACGGAGGTTGTAAATGGTAAGATTACTCCTTCCGATGACTGCTTTGATTATGGCGGTGATAAGAAGATTGAGTACAGCCCTAACGAAGGATACCTTTTAAAATCTGTAACTGTTGATGGTAAAGAGGTGGATCCAGCAAAGAATCCTGCCGAATATATATTTACTAATGTCCAGGATGATCATAAGATCAAAGTCGTATATGAGAAGCCTTCCATGGATAAGGAAGTAAATATCAAAGACAGCGATTGCATTGATAATTACGAGGATGGCGAAGTAATAGATGGTTATCATCTGTTTTGATATTAAGGATCTTGGTAAGCAGCTTAAAAAATTAGGTATGCTGATTGTTCAGGATCAGGTTTGGAACAGAGTAACCATTAACCGTAACACCCACAAATCGACCAGATACTACATCGATGAGTTCCATCTACTTCTGAAGGAAGAGCAGACGGCAGCTTACTTCGTTGAGATCTGGAAGAGATTCCGTAAATGGGGAGGTATTCCTACTGGTATCACACAGAATATTAAGGACTTACTTGCCAGCCGAGAGATTGAGAATATCTTTGAGAACAGCGATTTTATCCTGATGCTCAACCAGGCTGCAGGTGACAGACAGATCCTTGCAAAGCAGCTTAATATCTCACCTTATCAGTTATCCTATGTAACCAACAGTGGTGAAGGTGAAGGACTTTTGTTCTATGGAAGCACTATCATTCCGTTCAAGGATAAGTTCGATAAGACATTGAAGCTTTACTCACTCATGACTACTAAGCCGGAGGAGGTTGAAGCCAGAAAGCAGAAGGAAATGGAAGAATAATTGTGAAAAGAGTGTGTGAATTATTGACTAGAGCCTCTCCTGATGGTATATTTAGATTACCCAACGGGTAATTTAAAAAGTAGGGCAAACGTGCAGCTACTATACAATAACAGCAAAGTTCAGAAACAATGTACCGATTTAAAAACTGCAAAAAAGTTGTTTGGCGGGAATGCTGCATTAGCAACCAGCCTATTTGCCCGAATAAATGCTATGCAGCAGGCGAGTGTAATTAAGGATATAGTAATGATGCCGACGTTTCATTTTCATAAGTTGAGTGGCAATATGGATGGATTTTTTGCTATAGATGTAAAAACGAGAAGAGATCCATGGCGTATTATTATTCAGCCATTAGATGAGAATGAAGAACCTTATGATCCTTGTAATATTGATGAAATTGCTGGTGTGGTTAGAATTGTTGAAGTAAAGGAGGTAAGTAACCATTATGAGTAATTATATTGAATATAATGATAAGATTGCTTTTCATCCTGGATACTATATCAAAGAAATCATTGAAGAAAGTGGACTTTCTCAGAAAGATTTTGCAAAACGATTAGATACCACGCCAAAGAATTTAAGTATTCTGGTACGTGGGGAGCAAAGCTTATCAATCGATATAGCCATGAAATTATCTCGAATGTTAGGGACTAGTGTTGACTACTGGCTGAATCTTCAGAAGAGCTATGACGCTTTGATTGCTGAGTTTGAATCATCCAAGGAATTAGAGCAGGAAAGAAGAATTTTCAAGTACTTTCAGTACACATATTTCAGAGAGAATTTTGGATTGCCTGATCTTCCGAGAAAAACAAATGAGCAGATTAAGTGCCTACGTGAATTTTTAAATGTTGCATCATTATCTGTTTTTACAAAGCAAAATATGGCAGTTAGTTTCCGAAGTGCATCTGAGGATATGAAAGAGGCTAATACTGCCAGAGCAAATGCAATGGTTCAGATCGCAATTAATCAGGCACTGAAGATAGAAGCACCTAAGTTTGACAAAAAGAAGTTTGAAAAAGCTGTTGATTATGCATTGACATTAACAACACAGCATGGTGATTTTTATCCACTGATTAGGAAGGCCTTTGAAGATGCGGGAGTAATATTCGTAATACTTCCAAATCTTCCGGGTTCAGGAATAAATGGTGCAACCAAGAAGATTGGGCAGAATGTAATGCTGATGGTGAATGACAGACGTTTCTATTCAGATACATTTTGGTTTACTCTGTTCCATGAGATTGGCCATATTATTAATGGTGATTATGGAATTACGTTTGAAAATGAGCACGCTGGCCAGGAGGATGCAGCAGATAAATATGCGGAAGACAAATTGATTCCTCCGGGAGAATATGAGGCTTTCGTTAAAATGAATGAGTTTAGCGAAAATGCTATCCGCAGATTTGCTGAAAGAATTGACAGAGATCCGGGTATTGTCCTTGGCCGCTTGCAAAATGATCAGATTGTTCCATTTACAAATGTTGTACTGTCAAAAGCATTAAAACACAAATACAAAGTAATAACATCATAAAGAAGTATGTAACTTGAGGTCGTCTACCGTTATCCACGATAGATGGCCTTATTTTTTTATCCATTTGGGGAGAAAGGAAGTGAAAGCGATTGGAGGAATTTAAGGCGAAAAGCCATGCGGTCAAAAAGATGACCCGAAAGGGACTTGTGGAAACAGATTCCAGAGAAGGGATAGTGAAGGAAACTGCGGAAGCAAAGTCCGATGGAAGGCGCATCAATGAGGCTGACTTTCAGTTAGAACGTTAAGGCGCCCAGTCCAGGGCTGATCCCGTAGATGATAAGCCGGTATCGGATGCTGCCTCGCGAAGAAAAAAGCAGATGGTATCGTGACAAAGAACAATCAGACATTTTACGTGATCATCGACCGAAGCAGTACAACTGATAACGTGTACATGCTTTCAAACATCGATGAGGATGACCTTCAGGAATTCCTGAAAGAAGCATCGGCAGATAAGGAAGAGGAAAAACCTGCAGTTATCCTTCCAGAAAAGACAGTGACGGAGGATGAGCCTGCAGCACCTGAGACCGAGAGCGATAAAAAGGAGACTGAAAGTGACCAGGCAAAGAATGCAGGCATGGGTCTGATCCTTGTTGCAGCGGTTGGTGCTCTCGCAGCAGCTTATTATTTTAAGATCTAGGTATATATCTTATGAGGAAACATGGAATTGCGGAAATGGTCTTGGTATCATTAGGTATATTCCTGGTTTTATGTATGATATTCCAGTAAATTATAAAAAAAGTATAAAAAACAGAAGAATTTTCCAATCTGAAAGAAATGCAGACTATTACTCTTATGAAAGGGTATCGTCTGCATTTCATTTTCACGAAGAGAATGAAAGGAGCGTAAGCGAATGAAAGAAAAGTTATTTGACCGGTCAGAGGCAGTCGCGGCATTGAACCGTGTAGAGGGATTTAACCCGATGGAGCTGGCAAGTACACTTACTAAGGAGGGACAGGAGGATCAACTTTCTGCAAGAGCATTTTGGGACAGATTTCTTCTTAATCGTTCTTCTTTTACCGCATCTCCTAATAATTTCTTAGCCATCATTTGTATCACCTCACTTAGTTCTTATATTTTGCATGAGATATGCACTATATGAAATGCGTTAAGATACCTGTTTTCGCGTATTATATTGCGTGTTTGATGTGTAACAGGCAGGAAAACAAGGAATGTAGGTTTATATATGGCAGGAAAGGAAAATGTGCAGTAAGTAGTTTGTTAAAAAAATCGTAACCGCATGGTGGATGCATGAGACTCGTACACATGCAGTATATGCTGTGCCGATATTTCATATAGCACATGAGATCCAGTTGTTTTTTAATGCTGTCAGACTGGTAATATGCCGGTTTGGCAGTATTTTTTATGTAGAAATAGAGTCTTCCATGGAGTTCCATTGCCGATCTCCACCCTTAGAAATCTTTGAAACAAATTGATTTTGAAGATTTTGGAGGGAAAAATATGAATGAATATGATTATACAGGAGATAAAACAAAGAATTACTTTACTGCATATCTGCAGAAATGTATCCGGTGGAAGATGTGGAATTATCTGAAGAAAAAAGAAAAGATTGGCAGAACGGAAAGACCTTTAGAAGAATCTTTAGAGGATTTTAGTTCTTCAATAGACGAAATGCTGGAATTGCGTTATAAAGAAGCCATTCTTTCAAGAGAATGGAAGGACGATATCCAGTATGGAATGAATTATCAGATCAAAGGCTTACAAAAGCCCTACTGATGCTTCGGGAGGATGAAAGGTGTTTCATTTATCAACATGTTTTTTAGGAAAGAACTTTTAAAGAGATAAGCTGCCTAAACGGAGTTAAAGAAGATAAAGTAAAAAGTATCTACTATTATGCTATTCATAAAATCCGTAAATGGATGGGAGGTGACTGATGATGGAATTTGAAATAGAAACATTAAAATGTATACAGCGCTTTAAACAATAGAAGTAGTGGGATGAGAGATAAAAAGACACTATGAGCGAAATTGGGGACAGAATAGGATAATCTTATTGTTAAACTGCTGATTTTGTTGTAAAAATAAAGTAACCTAATTGTAAAATTTATATAAAAGGAGATTGAAAAGATGGAAACGAAAAAGATGAAGAAGACTGCGGCAGTTATCATTGCGACAGCAATCGTATGTGGAATGATGGCGGGATGTACGCCGAAAGAAGAAAAAATTGAAGTGAATACCTCCACTTCTCCGTACGAAGATTTGGTGGATTATTTTGAGCAGGAAGGATTCATTTCGGAGGACTGCGAACCGGTTGATATCAATGAAACAACAGGATATCTCACAGACAATACGAACGGAGAGTTTACTGAGACGAAAGTGGCGGATAAAGCATATGATTATGAGGGACTCTGGCTGTTCTGGTGGGATCAGGAAAACAAGACAGACTTATATGGAAACTATGAGTCTATGGCTGCTAACCAGGGAACGATAGTCCTTGCCGGAGGCGCCGCGGTTCTTGAGACGGAAGCGGTAAACGGAGCTTATGCGATTGCATTTTCAGAGGACTATGAAAAGAAACAGGACGCAGTCAAAGCGTTCGAAACGCTGGAAAACAAATAGCAGCTTAAATATAACTGTGAAAGTACGAAAGCAGAAGCTCTGAAATTAAGAAAAGGCAGGGAAACAATATGGAACGGGTTTTTGGAAAAGACAGGGGCAGCATGGGACGCTTCTTCCGCATGCTGCAGAAGGCAAGACTTCCTTATCTGTGCATTCTTGCATATATTGCCATTACAGCGCTTCTTACCAACGTAGGAATCAGCGTAACGGAATACACGGCCGAATTATTTGCCGGGAATGTGAATTTTGGTACTGTGGTTCTTCCGTTTTTGGCGTTTACATTATTATCTCAGCTGATCAATTCGGTCAGCAAGATTATGAGTAACTTGTGTGTTGCGCGAATTGACCGTAATATCAGGAAAATGATCTGGAGTAAGACCGTCAGGCTGCCGCTTCGATATTACGAAAAAAATAAGCCCAAAGAAATGATTTCCCGTATTACAACGGATATCACGGCAATCAGTCAGTTAATCATGCAAGTATTTGTTGCGATTCTCACTTCCGCATATACGCTGGTCATTACGCTGGGAAAAATCGGATCCTACGACCAGAAGCTGATGATTGCTCTGATCGCGGTTCTTCCGCTGAATTTAGTCATTGCATTCGTCATGGGAAAGATGAAGTTCGGAGTGCTGGATCTGGTAAATCAAAAAAATGCAGAGCTGACACAGACGATTGCAGAAAAAACCAATAATCTTCTTCTCGTCAAATCTTACGGAAAAGAAGAAAAGGAGTTTCAGACAGGGCAGGAGAAGATGAACGGGTTCTATAAAAGTTCGATTCTGAATGCGTGGCTGGGATTCGCAACTCCGATGTATGCGTTAGTGGGCGCTATGCAGTTTATTGTGATCGTGATGGTAGGCCGAAGCTTTTATTCATCCGGCGCATTGACTCTTACCCAATGGATTGCCTATTATGGATTCGCGGTGAACATCGTTAATCAGCTCAGCGCATACTGTGTATATTGGACAACCTTCAAGGGTTCCCAGGGAGCGACCAGAAGAGTAGCTCAGATTATGGAAGAAATGGAAGAAGACGTAGAAGCCGGCGAGCATGTGGAACGTCTCAGCGGCGATATTGAATTAAAAGAGGTTGATTTTTCTTATGAAGAGAAACTTATATTCGATAAACTCAATCTGAAGATCCCTGCAGGGCGCGTGACGGCGCTTATCGGACCGTCAGGAAGCGGAAAGACGACCCTTCTGAATCTGGTGGAGCGTATGTATCCGGTTTCGGGAGGTAAGATTTTATTTGGGGGCGAAGATACCGCGCGGTATTCGCTCAAGAGCTTCCGAAGCGAGATCTCATACGTAACACAGGAAAGTACATTGTTTGCAGGAACGCTCCGCGACAATATCCTGTTCGGAATTAAGAGAGAAGTCACGGATGAAGAACTGGAAAAAGCATGTACGGACGCAGAAATCATGGATTTTATCAGGGAACAGCCGGAGGGCTTCCAGACGGATGTAGGCGAGCAGGGCGACAAACTTTCCGGCGGACAGAAACAGCGGATTGCTTTTGCGAGGGCGCTTCTAAAACAATCGGATTATCTGTTTATGGATGAGGCGACCGCGGCTATGGACATCCGGGGAAAAGATCAGGTATGGAAGAGTGTGAAACGGCATATGGAAGGTAAAACCGTGCTTATGGTTGCCCACGACAGACAGACCGTACAGAAAGCAGATTATATCATAGTAATGCATAACGGAAGGATTATCTGTCAGGGAGAACCGGAGGAAGTATATGCCGAGAATACATATTACCGAGAATTAATAGGAAGTGAGGGACAGGGCAGATGAAAAACAACAAACATGTAATATCGTTTTTTCTGAACTTTTACAGAAGGCTTTCGATCCCCTGGTGGCTCTACCTGATTGCATTCGGAAGCGGCGTGGTTTATGCCGAGATCGGAATGAGAGTATCGGAGTATCTGGTCCGTGTGAACAAGGGGGAACTATATAATTCTGTTATTTTAGGCTATGTGTTTTTTACGATTTTTAATGCGTTGCTGGGATTTTTGCGGCCGCTTGTGGAAGAGTATGCCAATCAAAAAGTGATCCTGCGGGTAAGGCTTTCGATGTGGAGGAAGATCCTGCATCTTCCGATGGATCAGTTCGGAAAGGAACAGCCGTCCTCGCTGGTGTCGGCCGTTACGAACGACGTAACTCAGGCAACTCTGGTGATCAGCGGAATATTCTCAGGAGCTGCGTCGTTATTCGGATTTGTCCGCGCCTGTATGATCTTGTATCAATACAATTCGCCTCTCGCAGCATACCTTTTGATCTGCATACCGGTTGCGGTGGCAATGTTTATCATCGTCGGCAAGCTGCAGTTTACCATAATGAAAAAGCGCTATGCGGCGTTGAATGAAATGACCACATTTTTCTCCGAACACCTGTCGGCCGGGAAATATGTAAAAGCGCAGGTAATGGAAGAAAAAGAGCTGGAAAGCGGATATGCGGCAATTGATTCACGGTATAAGGCAGATATATACTATGCTTTCATGGAGCAGATTCAGGTTCTGACCAATTCCCTCTACTCCCTTCTTACGACTGTCGTAATGGCAGTGGGCGGTTCCAGATTGATTAACGCCGGGAAAATGGAAGCCACAGGGATTAATATGTTCAGCACCTATATGACGCAGGTGAATCTCTATATGGCGGAGCTTTTGACGGTGTGGCAGAACGTGATGGGCTCGAAAGGCGCGCTTGTCCATGTCGGGGATATTCTTGATATGGAAGAGGAGCATACGGAAAAAGGCAATTCCTGGACAGAATCCGAGAACAGAGATATTGTGTTCAAAAACGTGAACTTTGGATATGGGAGCGAAAAAGAAATCCTTCACGACTTTTCCGTTTGCATTCCGGGAGGAAAGACGACGGCTGTGATCGGTGATAACGGTTCCGGAAAATCTACGGTCATGAAACTGATACAGGGATTCTACCAGCCTGATTCGGGAGAAATATGGGTTGGAGGAAACAGGATAAGCGAAACGAGTCCCCGGGAATGTCATAAAAAATTTGGCTATGTACTCCAGAACAATCCGCTGATGTCAGGTACAATCCGGGATAACATTCTGTATGGTGCAGAGGGAGAAACGACGGAGAAAGAGATGAAAAAAGCAGCGGAAGAAGCCAGAGCGGATTCTTTTATAGATGCGCTTCCCAACGGATATGATACAACTCTTGGAGAGGCAGGAAACCGTTTGTCAAGCGGTCAGAAACAGAGAATAGCCATTGCCAGGGCATTGATTGCGAAGCCGGATTATCTGATTCTTGACGAGGCAGGGGCGAGTCTGGATCATGACACGTATATGAAAATCTATCATAGTATCAGGAAAAAGATGGAAGGCAATACGATTGTTTTCATTGCCCATGATATGCGCGAGATTGCAGAAGCAGACTATCTGGTTGTTATGTGTCACGGACGCCTTGAAGCCTGCGGAACCCATGAAGAAGTATTTGCCGTAAGCAGGACTTATCAGGAATATCTGCAGTCCGCTGAGGCATCTTAAAAGAAAGAAGGAATGATTATGAAGAAATTTACGATTGTGTCTTCCCTGCTTTTCGTGTTACTGTTTTGTGGGATGGTGGGATATGTGGCGTTGTCCGAAGACTTTATGCCTCCAAAGGAGGAAGAAGCGGCTGTGCCTGAAGAAGAGGATAAAGAAATGCCTGTCTGGAATAAGACAGTGGATGAACTTGTCTCATTTCTGGAGGAGAAGGGGCTGATCCATGCGGACACGAAAGTGACGCTTAGTGCGGAAGGCCTGTGTACGCTCGCGCTAAAGTATGACGGAGCCGAAATATACTGGTGGGATCTGGAAAATCTGGATCCGGAATCTGACGAGTATCAGGCATATGAGAGTCTCAGGACAAAAGGCGAAATCAATTTATATGGAGCCGGTACGATTATTATGCCGAAGAAAAATGGTCCTTTTGCACTTTTATTAACCTATTATGAAGGCGATGTGCAGGCGTTAGAAAAAGCGTTTGCAGAATTTGGTCAGGAGAATTGATTGATGAAAATGAAGCTTGTTCTGGTAGAAAATGATGAAACATTGTGTACAGAACTGAAAGAATTACTGGCGTTTTATAATGTATTTGACATTGTGCATACCTTTGACGGAATCAATGAAGCCAATAAATATATCTGTCTGAACGATGTGGACGCGGTGTTTATCAACATAAAAACAGGAAATCCAAGATATAGCGGGGACGGCTCCTTTCTGGCATACAATCTGTCCCAGATAAAGCCGGATGTCTTGGTGGTGTTGTATTCAGAAGAAAAGTTAGAGGCAGGGCAGGTATTTGACTGCTGCTGCGATGAATATTTTCGGCTTCCGTTCGATAACCGTGTGCTTCAGCGTGTGGTTAAGCGGCTGCAGTATTTGTTTGAGCTGCTCCAATACAAACGGTTATCCGTGAACCGTTCTATGATGATCAAGACGAGAAACGGGTATCAGCTCGTGAATATTGATAAGGTTCTTTTTATCGAACGGACGGACCGAAAGAACAAGATGGTGATGGTGGACGGAAAAGAGATGGTCCTTGCCGGATATTCCATGAATGAATTGGAACAGATTCTGGAAGGTTATAATTTTTACCGGTGCTATCAGTCATTTATCGTGAATCTTTCCAAAGTATCTTATGTTCGGGCGGATAATGAATCGAAAAATTTTGCGCTGATTTTCGACGGATATGCAGGGGAAGTTATGGTGAGTCGCGAGAAATATAAGGAAGTACTCCAACTGCTAAAAAGTAAATATGCGAAGCTTACGCTTTAGGAGGAGAAAGATGAAGTCAAAAGTTTTATCGTTTGTCGAATATGATCAGGTGGATATCAGTATGTACAAGAAAGTATTCAAGCTTGATGAGAAGGCGTACAAGAAAGAAATAGATTTTATAAAAAACAAGAACAGCACATGGGAAGAAGCGGGGGAAGTTACGGACGGAGCACTTATTGTATGCGATATGGAATCGGCAAATCCGTTTTTTAACAGAGAGAACGTGAAAATTATGGTAGGACAGGGGTTCTTTCACAAGAAGCTGGAAACGATGTGCATCGGGCTGAAAAAAGGGACGGCCGGTGAGCTGGACGTCGACGGAGAGAAAGTGACTGTAACGGTTCGTTCCATTCAGCAAAAAAAGATTCCTGTGATCACGGACGGGATGATAGAAGCTCTTGGAATTGAAGGAGTGAGCAATATAGAACAATATGAGGCTCGTCTGATCCGGGAACAGAAAAAGAAGATTGCAAAAAACGAGGGATACGAAGCAGTCCAATATGTGATAGACAAAGTTTTTGAGGCCAGTACGTTTGATCTTAAGAAGGCGGACTGGAAAGAAATGACAGATCATGAAATTAAGAGATTGAAGACAATTTCCAAAGAACAGGGGTTGAATCTGGAAACCATGACGCCAGAGGAATTTGAAGGAAAGATGCCGTTCTCAAGCTATTATGAATTATTCGCAAGCGTGCAGAACGATTCATGGGACAGACTCTGCGGCTACCTTCTGGGGCGGGAATACGCAGAAAAAAGCGGCGTTGGATATACGATGGAGCAATACCGGGACGATATAGATGAGTACGTGAAATTCTGGCATGAAACGAAAGAAAATGCAGAAAAAATCAATACTTATGAATATTCGGAAATTTTATTTTATGTAAATTATTATTACAATAAGGTAAAAGAATATGTGACAGAGAATTTTTTTAAGGAGGAAAAGTAGATGGCAATTCAATATGCGGATGATGAGAGTTTTAAGGAACAGATTAAGGAAGGATTTGTGATCGTGGATTTCTTTTCCACAACGTGCGTACCCTGTAAAGCCTTTTCACGTATTTTAGAAGAGTTAGACGCGGAACTTCCGTTTATCCATATCGTCAAAGTGAATACTACAGATTATCCGAAGCTTGCCAAAGAGAATCGTATTTTTGCTGTTCCAACCGTTCAATTCTACAAAGACGGTGAAAAGAAGTATGAAAACGTAGGTGTGATGGAAGTGGAAGAGATAAAAAAGAAGATCACAGAATTCATGTATTAAGAGGGAATGGATATGGAAATCGGGGAAAAAATCTATGGATTTGAAGTTAAAGAAAAGAAGTATGTGCGGGAGGTTGAGGGAGATATTATTCAGATGGAGCACCTGTCAACCGGGGCGCAAGTTATCGTCATAGACAATCAGGACGTTAAAAAGAGCTTTTTGATTGGATTTCGGACCATACCAAAGGACAGCACGGGAGTTTTTCATATTCTGGAGCATTCTGTGCTGAACGGTTCCCGCAAATATCCGGATAAAGATACGTTCGTCAATCTGATGAAACATTCCATGGCAGAATTCGTAAATGCAATTACGTATCCGGATCATACAGTATATCCCTTTTGTACAGAGAATGAAAAGGATTTTATGAATCTGGCGGATGTTTATTTAAACGCGGTATTTTGTCCGAATGTTCTTACGGATAAAGAGATCTTTGAACAGGAGGGTTGGCATTTTCAGTGCGAAGACGGAAAAACTCCGGAGATTAATGGCGTTGTCTATAATGAGATGAAGGGTGTTTTCTCATCCCTGGACAACATATTAGAGGATGAAATATCTAAAGCAATGTTTCCGGAAACGGCTTACCGTTTTGTATCCGGAGGATTTCCGGATACGATTCCTGCTCTATCTTATGAGGAATTTCTGGAATATTACAGGACGTTTTATAATGCGTCCAACTGCTGTATTGTTCTATATGGAAGAATCAATACGGAACAACTGTTTGAGTATATTGATAAAGCTTATCTGGGAAAAATGAAACGCTCAGAACCTGCGAAGCCGGTCATGAGACAGAAACCTGTAAAGGGAATCCGAAAAAAGCTGTATGACAAGGATAAGTTCGGTGATCAGGGGGTGTTTGCGTCATGCACCTATAGTCTGGGAGATTTTGACAACCGGGAACGTATGAATGCAGTCTATATCCTTATGCAGGCGATTATGGGGGAAGACGAAGCACCGATGAAAAAAGGGCTTATTCAGAGTCTTGGAATCCCGGAAATTCAGTATTTTATTATGGATGGTATCAGACAACCCTATCTTGCCATTAAAATAAAGAATACGGACAAAGAAACTGCCGGCCAGTTGAAAACGGTTATCAAGGAACAGGCGGACAGACTTTGCAGAGAAGGAATCAAAGAAGAAGTATTGATTTCGGCAATTAACCGTCTGGAATTTTGGATGAGGGAAAAAGGCGGAAACCAGCCGGAGGGAATAGAATGTGTACTGGATATTGCCGGAGGATGGGCACAGGGAACCGGACCTTGCGAGATGATAGAATTTGAAGAAACATACAGAAAGATGAGGACCCTTGTAAAGGAAAGATACTTTGAAGCACTTCTAAGAGAAACCTTCCTGGAAAATGATTATGAGGCAGAGGTTTTTCTGGAACCTCTTGAAAAGGTCGAAGAGAAGAAGCAAAAAGAAGAGACAGAAGATCTGCCGGCGCTGTCTGTGGATGACCTGTTTCAAAAGAAAGAGGAGCCGCTTACAAGGGTAGAGGAAGAGGAGGGGATTACATATCTGAAGCAGGAGATCCCTTCAAAAGGAGTGGCATATCAAAGCTGCTATTTTGATATCAGTGAGCTGGAACCGGAGAAAGTTCCTTATGCGAAGCTGTTTTCCGAACTTCTGGGCAGTCTTCCTACGAGAACGCACAGCCTGGAAGAATTAGTGATTGAGAAGAACATGTGGCTTGGAAATGCAAGGGCTTATCTGGAAGCGTACACCAATGCAGATGATATCCGGCATGTCAGGCTTAAATTTGTGATGGATATCAGCTGTCTGGAACAGAATCTTCCAAGAGCGGTAAAACTGGGGGAAGAGCTGTTGTATGATACCATTCTGGAGCAACCGGAGATCATTCTGAAAAGGATCAGGCAGAGCCGGATGGAACTGGAGAGGGGATTTGTTACCAGCGGAAACAGTTATGCCGCCGGCCGCGCGGCCGCGCACTATATGCCGGAAGGAGCGGCAAGGGAACGCTGTAACGGAATTCTCTATTATCAGTTCTTAGGAAAGCTTCTGAAGAACTTTGACGCGGATCAGGGGCAGATTATCCGGGAACTTAAGGAGATTCAGGAGAAGCTTTGCCGTAAGTCCGATCTGGTGATGAGTTTTACAGGCACAGAGAAAGCTTACGCCGATTTCCGCCAGTTGACCGCAGCTTCCAGGTTCTGCGGCAGTGCAAGGGAAAGGGAGCCCGGATGGTATCAGGACAATTTGCTTCCAGGGAAATCAGAGGCATTTATCATTCCGTCAGAGGTATCCTATGTTGCGCTTGGAGGAATCGGAGAATATACCGGTGAGGATTATCTTCTTGGCAGAATGGTGAGCTTCGATTATCTGTGGGCAAAGATCCGCGCTGAAGGAGGGGCTTACGGCTGCCAGATGTCTGTATTCCCCAATCAAAGCTGGACCATGAGTTCCTATCGAGATCCGAACGTAAAAAGGACGATAGAAGCCTTCCGCAGTGCTTCAAGGTGGCTGAAAGATCTTGAATTAGGAGAGCAGGAGCTTCTGAATTATAAGATTGGCGCAGTTGCCGGATATGACCGGACTCCCAAAACATATGTACAGGCAAAACGAATGGATTCCTGGTATCTGCGGCAGGAAGAGCCGCAGGTCAGGGCAAAGGTCAGGGAAGGGTTGTTAAAGGCGTCGGAAGAAGACTTGAAAAACAGGCGTCAGGCAATGGAGCGCTTTGCAGGAGAGGGAACCGTCTGCGTTCTTGGAAACAGAGCGAGGATCGAAGAGGCGGCCGGCCAATTTGATAATGTAACGGTACTGATGGAGTAAATATAAGAAGAAACGATAAAGATGGAGAAGGAGAATAAGAATATCTGGCTGACGTACAGTGAAAAGGAGAAAGAAAAACTTCATAAAATCTGTGAATTATATAAATCCTGGCTGGATAGAGGGAAAACGGAAAGAGAATGTGTGGAACTAGCGGTAGAACTGGCAGAAAAGGCGGGATATCATAATCTTGAGGAATATCTGTCAGAAGAGAGACAAATCCAGAAAGGGGAAAAAATTTATGCTGTCTGCATGAAAAAATGTATTGTGCTCTTTAGAATGGGGGCGGATCCGATCTCGGCAGGCATGAATATTCTTGGCGCTCACATCGACTCTCCGAGAATTGATATAAAACAGAATCCGCTTTATGAAAAAGATGATTTTACATATCTGGACACACACTATTACGGAGGCATAAAAAAATACCAGTGGGTGACGCAGCCGTTAGCGCTTCATGGAGTGGTTGTCAAGAAAGACGGAAGCTGTGTGAATATCAGTATCGGCGAAAGAGAAGATGAGCCAGTATTTGTCATTACGGATCTGCTGGTTCATCTGGCTTCAAAGCAACTGGAAAAGAAAGCGGGAGAAGTCATCGAAGGAGAAAAACTGGATATCCTGGTTGGAAATTGTCCGATTGAACGGGATGAAAACTTGAAAGAAGAAAAAGAAACGGTGAAAGCTAATGTCCTGAAAATCCTGGAGGAAGCTTATGGGATTAGCGAAGAAGATTTTGCTTCTGCAGAACTGGAAATTGTACCGTCGGGAAAGGCAAGAGATATAGGATTTGACCGCAGTATGATACTGGCATACGGGCAGGACGACCGTATCTGTGCATTTACTTCTATCATGGCTATGTTGAGTGTAGAAGACAGCAGTCGTACGGCGTGCTGTCTGTTAGTGGACAAAGAGGAAATCGGAAGCGTCGGCGCGACAGGAATGCATTCCCGCTTTTTTGAAAATGTGGTAGCTGAGTTGATCGCTTTGACAGAAGGAGAGTCGGACATTAAGGTAAGAAGAGCGCTCGCAAATTCTAAAATGCTTTCTTCCGATGTGAGCGCGGCGTATGATCCGCAATTTGAAGAAGTATTTGAAAAGCGCAGCGCGGCCTATCTTGCGAAGGGGCTTGCATTTAATAAATTTACAGGAAGCCATGGTAAAAGTGGGTCCAATGACGCGAACGCCGAATATCTGGGAGAAATACGCCGAATCATGGAAGAAGCCGGGGCGGCGTACCAATTTGCGGAATTGGGCAAAGTAGATATCGGGGGCGGCGGTACGATCGCATATATTATGGCTAATTACGGCATGGACGTCGTTGATTCAGGCGTGGCGGTGCTGAACATGCACGCGCCGTATGAAGTGAGCAGCAAATCAGATATTTATCAGGCGGTGAAAGGTTATAAAGCATTTTTGAAGTGGAGATGTGAGGATGAAAAGAGAGGATAATATTTATCAGATATATGTGCAGATTCTGAAAGAAGAACTGGTTACAGCCATGGGATGTACGGAACCGATCGCGATTTCTTATGCGGCTGCAAGAGCAAGGGCGGTATTAGGGGAATTGCCGGAAAAGATTATTGTAAAGGCAAGCGGAAGCATTATTAAAAATGTAAAAAGTGTTGTTGTTCCGAATACCGGCGGTTTAAGAGGAATAGAGGCCGCAGCCGCGGCCGGCGTTGTCTGTGGAAATGAGAACAGAAAACTGGAAGTCCTTTCGGAGATAGAGTCAGAGGACATAGAGCGTATTAAAGGTTATTTGGGACAGGCAGATATCAAAGTTGAATATCAGGAGACAGGGCGTACATTTGATTTGTCCGTATGTGTTTATAAGGAACATTCCCAGGCATGCGTCAGGATTACGGATTATCATACCAATATTGTTCAGATAGAAAAGAACTGGGAATTCATCCGTGACGATTTGAAAGACGAGAAAATAGAAAAAGCGAACAGGGACGTTCTTTCCATGGAGAATATATGGGAATTTGTCCGATGTGCAGATATTGAAGATGTGAAAGAAACCCTGGATAAACAGATAGAATGCAATATGAAGATTGCCAGGGAAGGTATACGCGGAAATTATGGGGCAAATATCGGAAGTATACTGCTTAAAATGGAAGGTGATTCTGTTCAGGTACGCGCAAAAGCGATGGCAGCAGCCGGTTCTGATGCAAGAATGAACGGCTGCGGACTGCCGGTTGTGATCAATTCAGGAAGCGGCAATCAAGGCATTACCTGTTCTGTTCCGGTATTGGTTTATGGAGAAAGTCTGAACTGTGATATCAAGAAGATTTATCGGGCATTATTGTTGTCTAATCTTACGGCTATTTATATAAAAGCAGGAATCGGGACATTATCTGCATATTGCGGGGCGGTCAGCGCAGGTGCCGCCGCAGGAGCGGGAATCGCTTATCTGCATGGAGGAGGATATGAGGAGATCAAGCATACGATCGTGAATGCGCTTGCAATTGTATCCGGCATTGTCTGTGACGGCGCTAAAGCGTCTTGCGCAGCGAAAATCGCATCATCTGTAGAAGCAGGAATTGTCGGTTATTATATGTATCTGAATGAACAGGAATTCTGCGCGGGGGAAGGAATTGTGGCGGAAGGAATCGATCGGACGATTGAAAATATAGGAATACTCGGCAAGGAAGGAATGAAAGAAACGAATAAGAAGATTATAGAGATGATGATAAAATGAAAAAGAACACCAGCGAAAAATTAATAAATTTATTGAGCGTTGTAGCCGGGAATGCAATATTGGCGCTTGCCGTGGTTGCTTTTATTGCTCCGGCAGGAATTCCGATGGGAGGAGCCACCGGCCTGGGAATTGCAGGAAATCATTTTTGGGGAATTCGGACTTCAATTATCGTCTTTAGCTTGAACAGTACATTGCTTATCATAGCATGGTTTATTCTGGGAAAAGGATTCGTAAAAAAACTTTATTGAGTACATTTATCTATCCCTTATTTCTTGAATTGTTACAGAAAATTCCAGGAATCACAACTATGACAGACAATATACTGTTGTCTGCCATTTTTGGAGGACTTCTTGTAGGCGTCAGCATGGGGATTGTGGTAAGGGTCGGAGGATCGACGGGAGGAACGGATATTATTGCCATGATAGCGAACAAAAAAACTTCCCTTTCAGTCGGCGTCATGGTGTATATGGTAGATTTTGTAGTTTTAGGCATACAGGCGTCTTTCTCTGATATGGAGCAAATACTTTATGGGATTATACTGACTCTTCTGGCAACGGTTGTGATTGATAAAGTTGTTCCCGATGGAAAGGTCTCTATGCAGGTGATGATTATTTCAAGAGAGTATAAAAAGATTCAGGAAAAAATATTGCAGGACATAGAAGCCGGAGTGACGCTTTTTCACATACAGACGGGATATAGCGGTGAAGAACAGAAAGGAGTTATGTGTGTAATTCCAAGACACAAACTATTTGTTTTGAAAGAGATGGTCTGTGAAACAGATCCGTTTGCGTTCCTTACCATTAATCAGATTAACGAGGTGAATGGTCAGGGATTTACCAGAGAACGTATTGCATATGAAGAACTCAAAAAGGAAATAATATAAACTCCGGGCGGTTCAAATGGCAGCATTTATTGCACCTGTCAAGATTTCTATCCTAAATCCATTTTAGGCTTCTTGTATCAAGATTTAATATCGGACTTTCTTCCGGTCTTTGACACCTTTTTGAAGAAAAAAGTCTCGTAAGCCGCTTAAACAGCTGGCTGCGAGACTTTTGTTGGTTTTACGAATGCACGTTACACTATCTATTTTTTTGTCTGAGAGCAGATGTTTCTCATTTTTGCTATAGGTACGATCTGCTTGGATGTGCAAAAGCCAAATGCATCATGTAGAGCATCTGTCAGTTCTGTCCTTGTATAGACCGGTTGGTATCCCTTTCCTTCGTATTTCATAAAATCCATCTCCTGCAAGGTTGGCAGTATTTGATCTATGGTGTATCTATCAGCAAGCTTCTTCTCAAGATAGCGGTAGACAATAAGTGAAATAAAACAGGTTATAAAGTGGGCGAGAATGCGCTCCTTGCGATTCAGATATACTGGGCGTGCTTCGAAATCGGTTTTCATTATCCTGAAGCATTCCTCTATTTCCCAGCGCCGCTTGTTTGCTTTCACAATGCTTGAGATGCTTTCATCAAGGTTCGTACATACAGCATAGAAGCCATCGTATTTTTCTTCGTTCTCGATAATGGATTGATCGATATAACTGGAAGTTATCTCTGCTACTTCACCATCTTTTGTGGCATGGTCGGTTTTTATGAATCGCTTGGGATCGTTCTGTTTTTTCTTGCCGAAAGATGTATATCCGTCTTCTACGAGTTTTTTTGCACGCTTTATCTGACCTTCCCGTATGCGACGTTGGAAGTTGCGGTATTTTATGGAGTATGAGACGATCAGCTTTTGCTCGATGATTTCTTTTCTGTCGCCTTTATCGGTATGGATCAGGCCTTCTTCTTTTATCCATCTGGTTTTGTAGAAAATTTTATCCCTATCCTTCTCATCATCTAATTCGGAAATTTTATACTTTTTCCTGGAGCCGTCACCGTCGAGAAACCATCCGTCATCAGATAAACACCATTTTTTCAGGAATTCTTTGAGGGTTTTTATAGGCTGTGTTGTGATATATCCGCGTAACCCATCTTCTCCATCATAAGAATTGAATACCCGATTGGTGGCGGAAGACAACCCGGCGTCCGTACAGACAATAAACTTTGACAGCATTTTTTCTTCCAATGGTATCATAGTCATCTGTTCGTTTCTGTTACCGGGATAGATTGAAAATGAAATAGGGATGCCGTCCATATCCATGAAAAGTCCCATGCCTACGATTGGCAACGGCCTATTTTCCTTACTTTTGCCAAACTGCTTGTCGTCCTCGGCAGCATCGATTTCAAAATAGAAGTTCGTGCAATCATAGTAGATTACTTGTGTATTGCGTTTCTGGATGGCGGTACTGTTCTTAAAGAGACGGCTCTGGATATAATCTGACTCTTCAGCAATGACAGACAGTGCGCGATAAATGTCATGAAGCTCAAACGAGGGCTGTTCTATGAATCTTTTGGATTCATGGAAACTGCTCTTTTTTGAGGAAGGATAGAGAATCCTCGTATAGATAAGACGAGAGAGAATATCATTGAGGTCATACTCAAAAAGATGCCTGCTGGAGATTGCGCGGCATATTTTGTGTAAGCCGAGTTCATAATAAATGTCCTGAAGAAAAAGATAACCTCCATTGAAGCGTCTCTGTTCGTCCATGACAAGGTCCGTTCCGGCACAGAGTTCAATGTTGAATTTTGCAGAATCTTCTTTTTCTGCCTCATTCATCAGTCGGACTTGTTCTTTTGCCCATGCCTTGGCATCAGATACACCATATGTTTCACGTATGTATTTTTCGGAACCAAATGACTTAACAATTTGTGTCTTGTTTTTTCCATTAATTCTCACAGTCTTTACAGCCCTGTAGGTAGTTGAATATTTTCCGGTTGTCCATCCTAATCTCATAAGCCACCTCCTGTATATATTATAGTGGAATGGAATGGAACGTGTAAGTAAAAATAGAAAATTGACAAAAAAATAAAGCCATTACTGGATTTAAGGGAATCAGAATGAGATTGGACTGTCAAACTACCGAGACAATGAAGTAATGAAAAATAGTGAAAAAATAGTGTAATTTTAGTGAAAAAATGGGTTTCGTTAAAAGGAATGTTAAAAATATATCTCCATCATGCTAATTGATATCACCGTCATTTGATGGTAAAATGATGGAGATAATATTAAAATGAAGGAGATTTCGATGAGAAGTTTTGATTATATAAAAACTCCGGAGCAATTGCTAAAACCTGAAATTGTTCAGATGGTCGGAAGCATTCATGAGCATAAAGGTAAGCAGGAATTGTTCCTTGAAGCCAATATAGACGAATTGAAAACTCTGCTGGAAGTTGCTTTGATTCAAAGTACAGGGGCTTCTAACAGGATTGAAGGTATTTATACTACCGACAAACGTTTGGAAGAATTAGTAAGACAGAAAGCCGAACCACGTAACCGGTCTGAACAGGAAATATCCGGATACCGGGAAGTTCTTGCCACTATCCATGAAAGTTATGAGTATATTAATCCGAGACCCAATATTATTTTACAATTGCATCGGGATTTATACTCATATTCCGGAGGAAATGCTGGTGGAAATTATAAAAATTCGGATAATGTAATTGCAGAAACAGATGCAGAAGGTCATCAGAAAGCGCGTTTTATCCCGGTGCCGGCATTTCAGACTCCAGAAGCTATGAATGAACTTTGTATAAATTTTCTGGAAGCATGGGAAGCAGATCGAATAGATAAGTTGATTCTTATCCCTATGTTTATTCTTGACTTTCTGTGTATCCATCCATTTAATGATGGAAATGGGCGAATGAGCCGCCTGTTAACACTTCTTTTGTTTTATAAAGCCGGCTATATTGTCGGAAAGTATGTCAGTGTTGAAATGCTGATTGAAAAGACAAAAGAAACTTATTATGAGGCATTACAGGAAAGTTCCAATGGATGGCACGAAAATGAAAACAGTTATGAGCCATTTGTAAAATATTATCTGGGAATTATACTGAAAGCATACAGTGAGTTTGAGGGGCGTGTAGAGCACCTGAAAAACAGAAGCCTTTCAAAGCCGGATCGTATAAAGGCAGTGATTGATAATAAGGTAGGAAAAATTACCAAAAAAGAAATCATGGAGTTATGTCCGGATATAAGCAAGGTAACTGTAGAAAGGACCCTGACGGAACTGGTTAAAAGTGGATATATCGCAAAAGTAGGTGCCGGGCCGGCAACTGGATATGTTCGTATTTAAATCGGCTGTCGTGGTCGAAACACCATAGACAAATCAACAACAACGTTGTATAGTAATAATAGAAATCTGGTCAATTGAATATTGTTTATCATTCCCGCTTGTAAGGGGATGGTAGCCGGAAGATGATATCTGTCAGGAACAACAGAGCTTTCCCCGGATGTTAGCAGCTGCAAAGAATCTGCTAATTTTCAGGTCTTATCTGGTCTTGACAGAAAGGGTATTCAGATTACCAGAATTTGATTCGAAAATAAAAAAAGTCCTTGATAATAAAGGGCTAAACATATCAGTTCTTGACAGGGATTGACAGAACCACAGAGCTCTCCTAAGGATCAAGTGCAGGTTCGATTCCTGCAGGGGACGGCGATAAAAAACGGCAATGATGAGCGCAAAATGCGATTCATTGCCGTTTTTTCTTTTAAAACAGTCCCGGAATGAATGCGTGACATTCCGGGACTGGTATATGTCGGAAAATTTTCCAAGGTAATGATCTCCTCAGAGCTGATGTGGAAATCTATGTCAAATGAGAAGCGCCTTTTTTGGCCTTTTCCAGATCCTCTTTTGTGCACGCTTCTGTGTCGTATCGTGCTTTCTCGTAAGCTTCGTGAAGCTGTGACAAAGACGGACTCTGGGTAAGATTGACAAAATCTTCGATTTGAGAAGGAGTAAAAGCTTTTGACAGTTTCTGCTTTGGAGCCATACGTCGTCTGACTGCACGAAAATATAATTTTCGGATACGGCCTTCCACACTCCGGTCAAAAAAACGAGGTTTTTCCCGGGAAACAGACCGAGAAATTTTGTCACGTTTCATTTTAGGAGAAACAAATTCCCGTACTTCCACCCCTGCAGCCTTCTCATGTGAGGTAATTTTCCGGTAAAGTATAAAGAGCAAAAGAATGAGAAAAGCTACCAATGCAAGGACACCGATGACAGTGAAAATGCGTTCCAGTATCTGTGCGAACAAAGAGACATCGCGGGGTTCAGATGGCCGGAAGAAAAAAGGGTTCACATCCTCAGGAACGATCTCTTCTGCCGGCGAAGGATCCTTGCGGAAGATAAACTGCAGGATCCAGCGGGCTATCGCAGCGAAAAAACCTTTGATCGCATTCCAAATACCATGATAAGGCATATGGACGAACAGGAATATAAATCCTCCGGTCAGTATCAGGAAACCGGTAAGGAACAGAGTGTTGATCAGATAGATCTGCCGCTTAGGCACATGGGAAACATCCTTGTTCATTCTCATGTAGTGATAGATTCCCTTCTGATTTTGATGGATCAGCACAGAGAATATATCCAGGACAAATACAGCGTAGGCGTAGTCTGTAAACGCCGGATTTTTTGTAAAGTGCCTGGCAAGACAGAGGATGCCTGCCACGGCGAGAATCCCCAGATGAAGATAAAAAAGAGAATGACGGCAGTAAAATTGATACAATTTATTCAACATCTTATTCAATGCGTGACACCTCCCATCGGACAGCTGCAGCGTGTGGGCAGCGGTCAGGCAGAAATTCCATATCTTTATGCAGAGGGGCAATCCACTGAGACCCCTCAGACTGACGGCAGAGCTGGTCAAACGCCTGAAGAAGATTTTTCTTTTGCGAATAGGAGATCAGCAGATACAGATCAGAGCTGTGGGTGCCGTACAATTCTTCCGTGATCGAAAGCTCCATGTTACTAAGATTCTGTGAACAGTCACTGAGCCTTGCCAGCCCTTCCTTGATTGTGCGAATGTGGTGCACTCCGGCTCCGGCTGGAAAATTCAGTTCTTTTTTTGTTATGGCGTCAATCCCGTTGGAAATGAGCCTCACAGGGATCCCTTCTGCAAGAAGGAACTCCGCATAAGAAGCAGCAAGACGAATTGCCTCTTCGAACAGACGTTCGTAGTGCCAGCTTGTATCATCGTCAAGATTCAGGAAAATGGTAACCTGCTGACTGGCTGTATAATCGTGGACATTTACCATTAACTCTCCGGCTTTGGCGGAGGCTTTCCAGTTCACGTTCTTTAAAGGGTCGTACTGCTGATAAGGGCGGATTCCTCGAAATTCAAACGGATCTTCAAAAGAAGATCTCCGGGTAAGTATTGTCCCCATCATCTTGCGGAAAGGAGTTTTAAGCTTTGCGAAGGGAACCGGTTTCGGGTATACATACATGACGGTATCGGAATCTCGGGAGACGATGGACTTGTCCGAATGGAACAAGTCATAGGAGATCAGATCCAGATCCCAAATCTTGTAGTAGCCACGTCTTGTTGCTTTAAATGGCAGGCTTCGAGATATCTTTTCATAGGACATGACGGAGTAGATATCGTTTCGATAGTTGTTGTCTGTTGTGGCAGTATTTTCCGCCTCCTCAAATTTCAGCTTCCGGCTGACCGAAAATTTTACCTGAAGTGTGGTAAGAGGGAGAGCCTTGCGGTTGATAATGATTTCCTGAAGACAGGATGTATCTCCTTCATTGATAGCGTGATCCTGAAAAAGGATTTGGCATTCCAGACCCTTCATCCACAATTTTTTATAGTAGAGTGCCTGCAGCAGATACAGGAGAAATACTGCAAGCAAAGTAAGCACAATGACCATGTTATCTGCTCCATTCTTCCGTAGGTACTTCGGTTTTGTCCAGGATGTCCTCCAGGAAATGCTCGGAGGCACGTTCCATGATATGGCCGGCAGGGAAGACGATCCGGTGGGCAAGAACCGGGATGGCCAGTGTCTTGATGTCTTCTGGGACTACATATGTACGTCCCTGCACCATGGCATATGCGCGGACGGCCCGCAAAAGAGCCAGAGTACCTCGAGGACTTACCCCTCCCAGACAATCTCCGGAAGTTCGGGTAGCCTGGATGATTCTGGCGATATAGTCCATAAGGACAGGATGAACGTTGATGTCCAGATAGTCCTTCTGAAGCTCGATGAGTTCTTCGGCTGTGCAGACAGAGTCAAGTTCTGTGAGAGGACTGGCTTTCAGGAAACGCTCCATAATGGTACATTCTTCCTGTATACTTGGAAGTCCCATGGAAAGCTGCATCAGAAAACGGTCCAGCTGTGCCTCAGGCAGAGGAAATGTGCCGGAAGTCTCGATGGGATTCTGAGTGGCGATGACAAAGAATGGGCGGTCCAGCGGATAAGTCACACCGTCCACGGTAACCTGCCGCTCTTCCATACATTCCAGAAGGGCAGACTGGGTTCTAGGCGTGGCGCGGTTGATCTCGTCAGCCAGAAGAATATTGCAGAATACAGGTCCTTTTCGGAATGTAAATTCTCCTTCTTTTTGATTATAATAGTTCAGACCGGTCACATCAGAAGGAAGCAGGTCCGGTGTGAACTGGATACGGCTGAAAGCGGCGTCGATAGAGCGGGCTAAAGATTTTGCCATCACAGTTTTCCCAGAACCTGGGACGTCTTCCAGAAGGACGTGTCCCTCAGCGATAATAGCGGTAAGAATCAGATCTGTCAGTTTTTCTTTTCCCACCAGAACTTTTCCGATATTGTTCCGGATGGCATTGATTTTGTTATTGCGGGTTTCCGTGTTCATGTAAGTAACTCCTTGTTTTATTGATGTATATTCTCGATTGTCTATTATACAATATTTGTACCTATTTTTGAGCAAAATGGCATAATTTTTTTAAGAAAATAATCAACAATAGTGAATTTGTACAAGAACACTATTGAAAATATAGATACAGAGAGCTGCCATATCAGAATTATTGATTGGGTTTCCGAAAGGTTTTCATGTAATATGTAATTAAGTAAAAATTTTCGGAAAGGGAGATGAAAATGAGAAAGAAAATTTGGTCATGTGTCACAGCGTTAGTATTGTGTACCGCACTCTTTGTGTCAGGATGTGGAGGCTCCAATACAGAAAAAAAAGACACGGAAAAAGGAGCTGACGCGAAAAAAGAAGAATTGCATATCGCTATTTCTGCGAATCCGCCGTCTCTGGATCCGCAGTCTGTCAATTCGAATATTGTCGGTGGAATCGGAATTCATATATATGAACCGCTTTTTGCGATGAACGCAAATTATGAACCGACTCCGGTTTTGGCAGAATCGTATGAAGTGAGTAAAGACGGAAAAGAGTACACGATCAAGCTGCGACAGGGTGTAAAATTCCATAATGGAAAAGAGATGACAGCAGATGACGTCGTTGCTTCTATGAATCGGTGGGTAGAAGTTTCAGCCAAAGCCAATACTCTGATTGGTGGATCCGTGTTTGAAAAAGTCGATGATTACACGGTAAAATTGACGGTAAACGAACCGGCATCGGATATCATCATGATTCTGGCAGGGCCGATTCAGTTTGCGGCTATCTACCCGAAGGAAGTGGTGGAATCTGCGACAGCAGAGGGAATCAGCGAGTATATAGGAACAGGTCCGTACAAAGTTTCTGAATGGAAACAGGATCAGTACGTAGAGCTGGAACGTTATGATGAATATCAGCCGGCAGAAGGAGAAGCGAGTGGACTCGCCGGAAAGAAAGAGGCAGCTACGAAGACGATCGTATATGATGTAGTCACAGATGCATCCACACGTATTGCCGGGGTGCAGAGCGGACAGTACGATATTGCGGAGGAAATCCCTCTGGACAACTATGAGGAATTGGCAAAAGATACCTCTCTGAAACTGAATGTTGATAAGGGCGGAACATTGAATCTATTTCTTGATACAACAGAAGGAATCATGGCAAACCAGAAGGTACGTGAGGCGGCTCTTGCGGCGCTGAACTGTGAAGATATCATGCTTGCTGCATATGGAAATCCGGAGTTATATGAGTTAAATAATAGCTGGATGGATCCGACAGATACACAGTGGGGAACGGATGCAGGAAAAGAATTTTACAGCCAGAATGATACGGAAAAAGCTAAGGAGTTGTTGGCGGAATCTGGATATAATAACGAGAAAATCGTTCTCGTGACCACACCGGACTATGCAGAGATGTACAATGCGACACTTGTAGTACAGGAGCAGCTGAAAAAGGCAGGATTTAATGCCGAGGTCGAAAGCTACGATTTCAGTACTTTCATGGAGCACAGAGCAGACCCGAACCAGTTCGATATGTTTATCACAAGTAATTCCTACAACATGCTTCCTATTCAGCTGTCTGTACTGGACAGTGGATGGGCAGGACTGGACAGACCAGAAGTGTCCGAAGGCATTTCCAAGATCCGTGGTGCGGCATCGGATGAAGAAGCGGCGGCAGCATGGGGAGATATCCAGACATTCCTTTATGAGTACGGAGCTGCTACGGTGCTTGGACATTACACTGGCGTGAGTGCAATGGATGGCGGTGTAGAAGGTGTTGACTATCTGAGATTTAATATTTACTGGGGAGCAAGTGCTGCCGAATAAAGATTACAAAATGGCGGGGTGCAGATGCAGTCCGCCATTTCTGCTTGTAAAAAGGGAGGAGTACAGCACATATGTTGTCTTATATTTTAAAACGGATTTTATCGCTGATCCCTGTTTTGTTTGTCGTGTCGTGTGTGGTTTTTCTGGTCGTATATATCATCCCAGGAGGGCCTGCTACGGCACTGCTTGGTCTGGAAGCAACACCGGATCAGATCGAGGCGCTCAATACAGAACTTGGATTTAACAGGCCATTCTTTGTACAGTATGCAGACTGGTTTGTAAATGTATTGAAGGGAGATTGGGGAACATCTTATTTCCTTCATCAGTCGGTGTTGGAGGCAATCGGAGAATATTTCCTTCCGACATTGAGTCTTGCCGTTTTGGCACAAATTTTTGCATTGATATTGTCGGTACCACTTGGAATACTTGCAGCCTATCGGAGAGGAACAGCACTTGATGTGACAGCCGTATCGGTATCTCTTGTGGGAGCAGCTTTGCCTGGTTTTTTGTTGAGTATGTTTTTAATGCTTCTTTTTGGCGTACATCTTCAGATTTTTCCAGTTGCAGGGTATGCTGGACTGGAGGAAGGGCTGGCGGAGCATTTGCGTTATCTCTTTTTGCCAGCGTTGTCACTTGGGATCGTCCAGGCAGCCTATCTCACAAGAATGACCAGATCTTCTCTACTGGAAGTGTTGTATAAGAATTTTATACAGACAGCCCGGGCAAAGGGCATTAAAGAGAGCAAAGTGGTGCTGAAATATGCACTCAAGAATGGAGCCCCTGTCATTCTTACAGCAGTGGGACAATCTTTTGGAAGCCTCATTGCGGGTACGATTGTGACGGAAACATTGTTCAATATTCCGGGGCTTGGCATGCTTACACTGACATCTATCAACAGAAGAGATGTGTTTGTGATCCAGGGGGTTGTTCTTTTTATAACATTACTGTATGTACTTGTAAATCTGGCGGTTGACATTCTGTATGGATTTGTAGATCCTAGACTTCGGCCGGGAAGGAAATAGGAGGGGCGAGATGAATTTGAGGAAAAGAAAAACTTCGGCGCTCAACCAGGCAATTTTCCGTGAGCAGCGGGAGATTAGAAAAGAGCGGCTTTTGGCCAGTCCAGCATTGATTATTGGGGCAGTGGGATTTTTGATTATTTTACTTTTGGCTGTTTTTGTACCATTATTAAATCCAACAGATCCAAACGCAATGGAAGTGGCGAACCGCCTGCAGCCGCCTAGCGGCAAATATCTGCTTGGAACGGATGAATTTGGACGAGATCTTTTTGTAAGAGTCATGTATGGGGCGAGAGTTTCCCTCTGGGTGGGAGGCTGTGTGGCTGTATTCTCATGTATTCTGGGAACGATCGTTGGTGTTTATGCCAGTTACTTTAAGGTGCTGGATCAGATTCTGATGAGGATATGTGACGGTTTGATCGCCATACCCGGCATTCTGTTGGCCATCGCGTTGATTGCGGCTCTTGGAACATCAAGCTGGAATGTGATTCTGGCGCTGACAATCGTATATACACCGAGTGTGGCAAGAACTGTCAGGGCAAGTGCTATGGTCATCCGGGAGCAGGCGTATGTGGAAGCGGCAAAAGTACAGGGATTTGGCAATTTGCGGATTTTGTGGAGAATGATTCTTCCGGGCGTCATTTCGCCATTGACAGTTCAAGCTTCGTTTATCTTTGCTCAGGCTATCATTTCAGAAGCCTCGTTGAGCTTTCTGGGGGCGGGGATTCCGGCGCCTGCCGCAAGCTGGGGAAACATGCTGGAAGCCAGCAAACTGGTATTCTCCAAAGCACCGTGGACGATGATTTGTCCTGGAGCAGCTGTCATTCTATGTGTGATGAGTCTGAACCTTTTGGGAGATGGACTCAGGGATTTCCTTGATCCAAGGGTAAAAGGGGGACAGAAAAAATGATGCAGGAAAACAAAAAAGAAATAGAATCTATGCAGGATCCGATTTTGGAAATACGGAATCTGAGAGTATTGTTTCCGGTTCATAAAAAATGGCTTCCGGCTGTGGATGGAGTCGATCTTACAATTCAGCCGGGGGAGATCACGGGAATAGTAGGAGAGTCCGGATCTGGAAAGAGTGTGATGTCTCAGTCGGTTCTTCGCCTGAGAGACCACGATACAGCTGTCCGCTACGAAGGAGAGATCCTCTTTGAAAAGGAAAATCTGTTAAAATGGTCTTTAAAACAGATGAGGAATATTCGGGGAAATCGAATCTCCGTTATTTTCCAGGATCCGTTGAATTCCCTGAGTCCGGTGCATACTGTAGAAAGCCAGCTTATGGAGGTTCTTATTCTTCATAAAAAAATTTCAAAAGAAGAGGCAAAGAAAAAAAGTGTGCAGATGCTGAAGATGATCGGTATTCCAAATCCGGAAAACTGTATGAAAAAATATCCCTTTGAATTGTCGGGAGGGATGCAGCAAAGAGTGATGATCGCTATTGCGCTTGCATGTGAGCCAAAGCTGCTGATTGCGGATGAGCCGACTACTGCGCTGGATGTGACGATTCAGGAACAGATCTTGTATCTGATTCAGGATCTCAACAAAAAGCTGGGAATGTCGAT
This sequence comes from Sellimonas caecigallum, assembly GCF_019754295.1. Classification (GTDB taxonomy): domain Bacteria; phylum Bacillota; class Clostridia; order Lachnospirales; family Lachnospiraceae; genus Sellimonas; species Sellimonas caecigallum. The sequence goes on from NZ_VIRV01000007.1 coordinate 63,580, forward strand.
TTTGTTCATTACGCATGACCTGGGCGCGGTATCCAATCTTTGTCATAGCGTGAAAGTTATGTATTTGGGGCAGATTGTAGAAGATGCAAAAACGGAGGAATTGTTCACACATCCGCTGCATCCGTATACGAAGGGACTTCTGGCATGTATTCCTCATCTGGCAGTAGAAAGAAGAAAAGAGCTTCCGACCATACCCGGATCGGTACCGTCACTGTCTCATATACCAGAAGGATGCCATTTCTGCACAAGATGTCATGAAGCAGATGAAAGATGCAGGAAGATGCCGCCGCCAGTTGTGGAAGCAACACCGGGACACACTGTAAAATGCTGGAAATATGCAGAAGGCGGAAAGAAAAATGAGGTGGGAGTATGAGTCATTTGATTGAGATCAATGGGTTAAAGAAGACTTTTCCTGTGTACGGAAAGACGGGAAAGATATTTAGCCAGAAAGAATATATGTGTGCGGTGGATAATCTGTCTTTTTACATCGAAGAAGGGGAAACATACGGGTTAGTCGGAGAGTCTGGATGCGGTAAATCCACCACCGGACGTGCGATTGTCGGGCTAACGAAAGCGGATGGAGGATCTATTTTATATAAGGGAAAAGACTTGTGTAAACTAAATGACAAACAGTTTCGCCCATTGAGAAAAGAAATACAGATGGTATTCCAAAACGCACTTTCCGCGTTGAATCCAAGGAGAAGAATCGGTGATATTTTGGGAGAGATATTGGAGATCCATGGAATGAAAGATGCCGATGAAAGAAGAGAACAAGTGATAGAGACGCTGAAAAAGGTAGGTTTGTCGGAGGAGCATTATTTTCGGTTTCCGCATGAATTGTCGGGAGGACAGGTACAAAGGCTTGGAATTGCCAGTGCACTGATCATTGGGCCGAGGCTCATAGTATGTGATGAACCAGTGTCGGCTTTGGACGTGTCTATCCAGGCACAAATTTTAAATATGCTGATAGAGCTGCAAAAAGAACTTCGTATCAGTATGCTCTTTATTTCACATGACATTGGCGTCATCCGATTTATATCAGATAGAATCGGGGTAATGTATCTGGGGACCCTGACAGAAGAGGCGAGCACAGAAACTCTGTTTGCGAATCCGCTGCACCCATATACAAAGATGCTTTTCGATGCGGTACCCGATCCTTATATAACAAACAGAGAGTTTCATGCCTTGACTGGGGAGCAGCCGGTAAGGACCCAAGCTTTTCAGGGATGTGCATTTTATAACAGATGTCCATATGCGTCGGATCGATGCAAGATAGAAACACCAGAATTTAAAGAAGTGGAATCGGGGCATAAAGTAGCCTGCCATATGGTCAGTTAGAACAAGATTATCCCCGGATTCCGGATGCTTTTACAAGATCATAGATGGAAACAAAGCGGCACTCGGCATTGTAGGCAGCGCCGGTGCGGTACTGAATAGGAAGGAAGCCCGCCGTCCCATTGTGGATGCTGACTTCCTTTTCCAAATTTTGGAGGAGGGCAACACTTCGTTCATAGGAATTTCCATCTATGACAGCAAGAAATTTCCGGCCGCTTTTCCGCGCCAGAAAACATCCGTCAGGGGCAGCGTCTGAAAGAATGTCGGCAAACTCTCGAAAGAGGATGTCGCCTACATGTCGGCCGTAAGTGTGGTTTAGCGTATGGATATTCTCAAAAGAGATTGTGATGCAGGAGATGTCGTCTTTCAGAACAGTGCCGGAATATGTGGAAAGTCTATCCTGCAGGGATGATGGATCCGGAAGATTCGTAAGCCTGTCCAGACCAGCACAGTGTTCGGCCTCAGATAAAGAGGAAAGAAGACGGACAAGTGTGAATGCGTCACAGAGCAGAAAGCAGGCTGCCCCGATCAGCCATGCCCAAAAAAGAAAAAGGACAGGAATTGGTATAGAGAAAGTTGAGGTATGTACAGAAAGAGCAAACACGACGCAGAATGGAATTGTTATCGCACATTGTAAAATCTTATAAACAGGAAATTTTTTCATCTTCTTTTTTCCTCCTTCTTTGAAAACATGATTTGACGGTTTACGGATATTTATTAGGATTATAGGAAAAAAAGAAGAAAAATATGCGTTTATTAAAAAAGTTGCCCAGCATGTTGCTGGGCAGCTTTTGATCATTATGTTGCTATCTGTCCGGTAATGCTGCTATTTGGATCGGCGCTTTTTCTCAAAGAAAAGGACTCCTCCAATCACAACGATCAGGGCGATACCGATTGCGAAGATCCATATGATCGGCGAAGAGAGAAGTGTTTCTTTTTCCTGCAATTCTTGGCCGGACAGGTATGGAGCAACTTGAGAATCCTGAAGGACATTCATAACCTGCTCATAATTATAAAGCGTTGTATTTTCCAAACGTGCCTGCGGCATTTCTTCCAGCGCAGAGTAAGAGGATCCTAAGTCTTTCCAGTATTTTGCCTCTCCGTCAGCAAAACATAGAGCGATAGGATAATGAAGTCCTGGGATTCCGCCGATGAACACATGATCGTCTATCGGTGTTGTTTCTGTTTCCATCTGTTCTTTGTACGAATCTGTCGTATATGTCGCAACCTCAGTAATGCTCCATTTTCCTTCACTGGTATTGCTTTGTCCCACTTCCCCACCTGGCTGGATCTGAATATCCTGATTTGTCTCTCTTGCCACAGTCACAGAAAAGCTGGCGCCATCCAAAGATGCATCCACCGGGATGACCCATACGTAATTCTGGCTTTTTAAATAGGACATGATCTCATCCTGGGAAGTGAAAGACTGTTCTTCCAAATTGGTATCGACATAAATTTTAGAAGCGTTGTCATATTCGATCTCCGGATGAAAATCTTCTGGTATGTCCTGATCGATATAAATCATCTGTCCGATCCAGGTTACCATCTCTTCTTCCAGACTGCGGATCTGCGTATATTCCGGGCTGTCAGAAAGATTTTTCGTATCACTGGCGGAGGAATCTTCGGCGTGTGCGACACTTGCTGCAGACGTCAGGATAAATAGGCATGCAAGGAAAAAACTGAATTTTTTCTTCATCATGGACACCTCCTTTGTGACAATGCCTGTGCTTAGCGATCACTGGCATCAGGGTATACCGACGTGTTCTTCTACTTAAAATATAGCATGCAAAAAGAAAAAATACAAAAAAATCTTGACATCATTTTCTAGTATTGGAATGGAAAAGAGGACACAGGATGTTGATAACTATGTGGAAAGAGTGGATAACTCTGTGGACATGCGTAAAAATAGTAAGGTGAAACTTTGGATAAGATATGGAAAACATAAAACAGGTTTTCGACATAATAACGGGGAAAACGTGGAAGAAACCGAATGGAAACCAAAGGTGTGCAAAGATAGTTATCCACAGGCTGTAGAAAAATTGTCAAAAAGATGACAGAGTCAAGGAAAACTCTGAAAAACCAGATAAACAGGGGAGTTTGGGGATATTCGGCAAGAAAAATGTTTGGGGAGAAAAGGAGTTTCTGAAAAGTTATCCACAAATTATCCACAATATGTGCATAGATTTCCACGGGTTTTCCAAAGTGGAAGAAAAAGATGTGAAAAACGTGGAAAGGGCATGTTTTTTTCCACGCTCGTATGATACACTGTTAGGGATACGGGGAAAAGAGAAAAGGGAGGAAAATCAAAGAATGGAAGAGGAAAAACTGGAAGAGATCTTTGATTATTATAAAAAGCAGGATACAGTATCCAGCCAGGAGACGCTGGTGGCAATGCTCAGAGAAATACAGGAAGAAGAAGGATGCATTCCGGAAGATATTCAGATACGGATAGAGGAGGAGATCGGCGTCAAAAAATCTGTCTTGTCCTATATCATTAAGATGTATCCTAGTTTGAAAGCGGCTCCGTACCGGCACAGGATCGTGATCTGCAGTGGCGAACGCTGCAAAAATGCAGGGCAAAAAGAGATAATGGATTTTATTAAACAGGAAATTCAGATCGGAAAAGACGGTATCTCAAAAGATGGAAGGATCTGTATCTCTGTGCAGAATTGTCTGAAACACTGCCGGACATCTCCGAATATGATGATCGATGGAAAAGTTGTGGAGCACGTGACAGTGGACAAGATAAAGCAGATCATGAAAACACTTCGGTAAGAGCTGAAAACAATTACAAATGCAGAGAAGGAAGAATGAACATGATAAGGAAAAAGTGGAAAAAGGCTCTGGCTGTCCTTTTGGCAGCAGCGGCTGTACTGGGGTGCAGCCAGGGAACTGTAAAGGCGGAGGATCCGGAAGAAGAGGCAAAAAAGGCCTACGAACTTCCGGTACAGAGCGATGAGACGAAAGAGTGGCCGCAAGGCCCAAAAGTATATGGACAGTCGGCCATTTTGATAGATGCGGATACGGGTGCGATTCTCTATGAGAAGAATATGGACGATCGACATTATCCTGCCAGCATCACGAAGACCCTTACCGCGCTCCTGGCAGTGGAAAATGCAGATCTGAATGTGGATAAAGTGCTGTTTACAAAAGAGAGTGTGGATTTTCTGGAGCCTGGAGATGCGTATATAGCCATGCGGCCAGGAGAGGAGATCACGCTGAAGGATGCGATGTATGGGATGCTTCTCGCCTCGGCCAACGAAGTGTCTTATGCGATTGCAGAAAATGTCGGGAATAAGCTGCCTGGCGAGGGAACCGGATATGAGAAATTTATGGTTCGGATGAACGAAAGAGCAAAAGAGCTTGGGGCAAAGAATACCCATTTTGTCAATCCTCATGGACTGTTTGCGGAAGACCATTATACGACCGCATATGATATGGCGATGATTTCAAAAGAGCTGTTTCGTTATCCGGACGTGCTTCAGATCATGCAGACCGGGCAGTACGCCATCCCGCCGACCAATCTGGAAAAGGAACAGAGGATTTTTCAGCAGAAGCACCAGATGCTGGTAAAGATCAGCGATAAGTATTATGAATACTGTGTGGGCGGAAAAACAGGGTACACAGATGAGGCTGGAAATACCCTCGTTACGCTGGCGGACAACGGGAAAATGAGACTTGTCTGTGTGGAGATGGCGACGCGGGGAAATCATATTTACGATGATACAAAAAATATTCTGGAATATGGATTTCAGAACTTTTCGAAGCAGGAACTGCCTTCCTCTGTGACTGAGAAGATTGAAAAAGAGGGAAAGGTAAGCCTTTCCCAAAACAGTATGATGCAGGCGGCCCTTCCAAACGGGGCAAAGGCAGAAAATTTGGAATGGAAGGCGGAGAAAACGGACGACGGTACGCAGAATGTAAAAATCCAACTGACATACAACGGAAGAAAAGCAGGGGAGGTGTCCGGCGAAAAGCAGGAAGAGGACACAGGAAGCGGGAAAACAAAGAAGGAAACAAAGGGATGGACGTTCCGGCTTCCGGATCTTCCGAAGCTTCCGAAACTGGGCTTCCAAGTCGACTGGCGTATTGCGGCGGGGATCGGGGCAGGCGTCCTGGCACTGATCCTTCTCATCGTTTTTATCGTAAAAAGAAAGAGCAGGCGCAATTCCTTTATGCGGCACAGAAGAAAACGGATTGCCAAAGAGAGGAGAAAAGCCCGCCGGATAAACCGGAAAATCAAAAAGAATCGGTCAAGAACAAGGAAAAGGTGGTAAAATCACTTGACTGATCGGAAAAAAATAAAGTATAATAGCTAAGTATCATGTTAGAATAAATTGTAAAATACAGAAAAAGCTTTGACGAAGACAGTAAGGCAGAAGGAACGCAAAAGCGAGTCGGGGACGGTGAAAGCCCGGTGCAAGTAGATCTGTCTGAATATCACTTCCGAGCTGCAGCAGCTGAAAGGAATACTAAATAAGCGCTGCCGGGATTCTGCCGTTATAGAGAACGCATATGGAAGTATGCTGTAACAGGTGGTATAACGAAAGGTACTATGACTCTCGTCCTATTACGGACGGGAGTTTTTTGTCGTATAGGAAATTCCTATGGAATCCTATTCTTTTGTACGGTCAGAGTTTATAAAAAAGAGAAGGAGAGAAGAACATGTATCAGAAAGTTTCCACAGATCTGAAGTTTGTTGATCGTGAAAAAGCGATTGAAAAATTCTGGGAAGAAAATCACATTTTTGAAAAGAGTATGGAGAACCGGAAACAAGGCGAGACGTACACATTCTACGACGGACCTCCGACTGCAAATGGAAAACCGCATATCGGACACGTACTGACACGTGTCATCAAAGATATGATCCCTAGATACCAGACGATGAAAGGAAAAATGGTGCCGAGAAAGGCAGGATGGGATACCCATGGTCTTCCGGTAGAACTCGAGGTAGAGAAGCTTCTTGGTCTGGACGGAAAAGAACAGATCGAAGAGTACGGACTCGTCCCGTTCATCGACAAATGTAAAGAGAGTGTCTGGAAATATAAAGGAATGTGGGAAGATTTCTCCGCTACAGTTGGTTTCTGGGCAGATATGGAACATCCATATGTAACATATGACAATAATTTTATCGAATCCGAATGGTGGGCATTAAAACAGATCTGGGAGAAGAAGCTCCTGTACAAGGGCTTCAAGATCGTTCCTTACTGTCCGCGCTGCGGAACGCCGCTCTCTGCGCAGGAAGTTGCCCAGGGATACAAAGATGTGAAGGAACGCTCCGCTGTCGTGCGTTTTAAAGTGAAAGACGAAGATGCCTACATTCTGGCATGGACGACAACTCCGTGGACACTTCCGTCAAACGTTGCACTCTGTGTGCATCCGGATGAGACGTATGTGAAAGTAAAAACATGCGACGGATATACCTATTATCTTGCAGAGGCACTGGCTGAAAAGATCCTGGGAGAATTAAACAAAGAAAACCCGGAAGAGAAAGCGTACGAAATTCTGGAACGCTATACAGGAAAAGAACTGGAAGGAAAAGAGTATATCCCTCTTTATTCAGGCGCTCAGGAAACAGCGGATAAACAGAAAAAGAAAGCATTTTTTGTTGTGTGCGATACGTATGTAACACTGACAGACGGTACCGGAGTGGTACACATTGCTCCGGCATTCGGTGAAGACGACTCTAAGGTGGGACGCCGCTATGATCTCCCGTTCGTACAGTTTGTAAACGGGAAAGGGGAACTGACGGAAGAGACGCCGTTTGCAGGTGTATTCTGCAAGAAAGCAGACCCGATGGTTCTTGCCGATCTGGAAAAGAGAGGACTTCTCTTCTCTGCGCCGAAGTTTGAACACAGCTATCCGCACTGCTGGAGATGTGATACTCCACTCATCTATTATGCAAGAGAATCCTGGTTTATCAAGATGACGGAAGTCAAGGAAGATCTGATCCGGAACAACAATACCATCAACTGGATTCCGGAAAGTATCGGAAAGGGCCGGTTCGGAGACTGGCTTGAGAATGTACAGGACTGGGGCATCAGCCGTAACCGTTATTGGGGTACACCGCTCAATATCTGGGAATGCGAATGTGGATGTCAGCATTCTATAGGAAGTATCGAGGAGCTCAAATCCATGTCCGACAATTGTCCGGACGACATCGAGCTTCACCGTCCGTATATTGACGAAGTGACGATCAGATGTCCGAAATGCGGCAAAGAAATGCACCGCGTGCCGGAAGTGATCGACTGCTGGTTTGACAGCGGTTCCATGCCGTTTGCACAGCATCACTATCCGTTTGAGAACAAAGAGCTGTTTGAGCAGCAGTTCCCGGCAGACTTTATCTCCGAGGCTGTGGATCAGACAAGAGGATGGTTCTACTCCCTGCTTGCCATCTCTACGCTGATATTTAACAAAGCTCCGTATAAAAATGTCATCGTCCTTGGCCATGTGCAGGATGAGAATGGACAGAAGATGAGTAAATCCAAAGGAAATGCCGTCGATCCGTTTAAGGCGCTTGAGACATACGGGGCAGACGCGATCCGCTGGTACTTCTATATCAACAGTGCACCGTGGCTTCCGAACCGTTTCCACGGCAAGGCTGTACAGGAAGGCCAGAGAAAATTCATGGGAACACTGTGGAATACGTACGCATTTTTTGTACTGTACGCGAATATTGATGAATTTGACGCCACAAAATATAAACTGGAATATGATAAATTATCCGTTATGGATAAATGGCTCTTGTCAAAACTGAACACACTGATCATGACAGTGGATGAAAATCTGTCCAATTACCGCATTCCGGAGTCTGCAAGAGCACTTCAGGAGTTTGTGGATGATATGAGCAACTGGTACGTAAGACGCTGTCGTGAGAGATTCTGGGCAAAAGGAATGGAACAGGATAAGATAAATGCATATATGACGCTGTATACGGCACTTGTTACCGTTTCGAAAGTCGCAGCTCCGATGATCCCGTTCATGTCAGAAGAGATCTATCAGAACCTTGTGAGAAGCATCGATAAAGACGCAGAAGAAAGTATTCACCTTTGTGATTTCCCGACAGCGGATGAGAGCATGATCGATAAAGAACTGGAACGTTACATGAATGAAGTTCTGGATATCGTTGTCATGGGACGTGCATGCAGAAATGCAGCCAATATCAAGAACCGCCAGCCGATCGGCAAGATGTTTGTCAAAGGTGTGGAGGAGCTTCCGGACTTTTACAAGGATATCATCACAGAAGAATTAAATGTAAAAGAGATGGAACAGACAGAAGATGTCCGTGCATTTACAACGTATACTTTCAAACCGCAGCTTAAGACTGTGGGACCAAAATACGGAAAACTGCTTGGAGGAATCAAAAAGGAACTGGAAACACTGGATGGAAATGCAGCCATGGATATTCTCGAAGAAAAGGGAGCTCTTACCTTTGAGATCAACGGTTCAGAAGTTGTTCTCACAAAAGAAGATCTTCTGATCGATATGGTTCAGACAGAAGGTTATGTATCAGAGAGCGATTACGGCATTACGGTCGTGCTGGATACGAACCTCACTCCGGAATTACTGGAGGAAGGATTTGTCCGTGAAATCATCAGTAAGATCCAGACAATGAGGAAAGAAGCAGATTTCGAAGTGACAGATAAGATTCATGTAACTTACAGCGGAAGTGAAAAGGCAGAAACAGTATTTGCAGAAAATGCAGATGAAATCAGACAGGAAGTACTCGCAGTATCCGCCGAAAAGAAAGATCCGGAAGGATTTGTAAAGGAATGGAAGATCAATGGAGAAGCCGTGATGATCGGAGTGGCAAGAGACTAAATCGAATATCATTCTAGTTTAACAGGGGGAAGACCAAGATGTACAGCAAAAGATTTGAGAAGGAAACATTCAAAGAAGAAGTAAGAAATAATATTAAAAATTTATACCGGAAAACAATCGAAGAGGCAAGCGGACAGCAGATTTTTCAGGCTGTTTCCCTTGCGGTAAAGGATACCATCATCGATAACTGGCTGGCGACCCAGGAAGTGATGGAAAAAGAAGATCCAAAGACGGTGTATTATATGTCAATGGAATTTCTTATGGGAAGAGCACTTGGAAATAACCTTATCAACTTGACGGCGTACAATGAAGTAAAAGAAGCGCTGGACGAGATGGGGATCGACCTGAACGCCGTGGAAGACGAAGAACCGGATGCAGCACTTGGGAACGGAGGACTTGGAAGGCTTGCAGCATGCTTCCTGGATTCGCTTTCCACGCTGGGATATCCTGCATATGGATGCGGAATCCGCTACCGCTACGGAATGTTTAAACAGAAAATCGAGAACGGTTACCAGGTGGAAGTACCGGATAACTGGCTCAAAGACGGAAATCCGTTTGAAATCCGCAGAGATGAATATGCAAAAGAAGTGCGGTTCGGAGGAGATGTGCGGATCGAGTACGACCCGGTCACAAAAAGAAACAATTTCATCCAGGAAAACTACAGTTCAGTAAGAGCGATACCGTACGATATTCCGATCGTAGGATACGGCAATCATGTGGTAAATACCCTGCGGATCTGGGATGCGGAAGCGATTACCGACTTCCACCTGGATGCCTTCAACAGAGGCGATTATCGCCATGCGGTAGAGCAGGAAAACCTTGCAAAGATGATCGTCGATGTTCTCTATCCTTGTGACGACCATTATGCAGGAAAAGAGCTGCGCCTGAAACAGCAGTATTTCTTTATCTCGGCGAGTCTCCAGACACTGCTGGCAAGATATAAGAAAAAACACGACGATGTGAGAAAACTTTACGAAAAAGTGACAATCCAGATGAACGATACTCATCCGACTCTGGCTGTCGCTGAGCTGATGCACCTTCTGATTGACCAGGAAGGTCTCGAGTGGGATGAAGCGTGGGATGTGACGACGAAAACGGTTGCGTACACAAACCATACGATCATGGCAGAGGCACTGGAAAAATGGCCGATTGATCTGTTCTCCAGACTGCTTCCGCGTATTTATCAGATCATTCAGGAAATCGACCGCCGTTTCGTATTGGAAATCCGGGCAAAATATCCGGGAGACGAAGGAAAAGTAAAACGGATGGCAATCCTCAGAGACGGACAGGTAAAGATGGCGCATCTTGCCATTGTTGCCGGATATTCCGTAAACGGGGTAGCCAGACTGCACACGGAAATCCTGAAACATCAGGAACTCAGAGATTTCTATGAAATGATGCCTCAGAAATTCAACAACAAGACGAACGGTATCACACAGAGAAGATTTCTTCTCCACGGAAATCCGCTTCTGGCAGAGTGGATAACAAAGCATATTGGTTCCGGCTGGATCACAGATCTGTCTGAAATGAGCAAGCTCAAACCGCTGGCCGAGGACACAAAAGCTCTGGCGGAATTCCAGGATATCAAGTACAGAAACAAACTGCGTCTGGCCGAATATATCAAGAAGCACAATGGAATCGAGGTGGATCCGCGTTCCATCTTTGACGTACAGGTAAAACGTCTCCATGAATACAAACGTCAGCTTCTGAACATCCTGCATGTGATGTATCTTTACAATAAGATCAAAGAGCACCCGGAAATGTACTTCTATCCGAGAACATTTATTTTTGGAGCAAAGGCGGCAGCAGGATATGTGCGGGCGAAAGAAACGATTAAACTGATCAATTCCGTGGCAGATGTAATCAACAATGACAGAAGCATCAACGGAAAGATCAAAGTCGTCTTCATAGAAGATTATCGTGTATCCAATGCAGAGCTTATCTTTGCAGCTGCAGATGTCAGCGAACAGATTTCTACCGCTTCCAAAGAAGCATCTGGAACAGGAAATATGAAATTCATGCTGAACGGCGCGCCGACACTGGGCACGATGGACGGTGCAAATGTGGAGATCGTGGAAGAAGTGGGTATCGAAAATGCGTTCATTTTCGGACTTTCTTCAGACGAAGTCATCAATTTTGAAAACCATGGAGGCTACAATCCGACAGATATCTACTTCAATGACTGGGATGTCAAACGTGTGGTAGATCAGCTGGTTGACGGAACATACTCCAACGGAAATCATGAGATGTATCGTGATCTTTACGATTCTCTTGTAAATACACACGGCAGAGAACCGGCTGACAGGTATTTTATCCTGAAAGATTTCCGGGCATATGCAGAGGCACAGCAGAGAGTAGAGCAAGCATACCGCGATCAGGAAGGATGGGCAAAAAAAGCGCTCTTAAACGTGGCTTGCTGCGGTAAATTCACAGCGGACAGAACAATCCAGGAATATGTTGATGATATTTGGCATCTGGATCACATCGAAGTGGACGCCTAGCCTAATTTCAAATGATTTATAAATAATTCAGAAGCCCCTCTCATATACTTACCGTATGGGAGGGTCTTTTATGCTGCGCAAATGGAAAAAAGTCATATGCTATATATTTGTTTTGACGGCACTTCCGTATCTGATTACCATTTTTATAAATGGACCGATGCGATTATCCGCACCGACACAAAAACAACAGGAAGTTGCGGTCATGTCGGAAGGAGACAGCAAGGCAAAATTCCTGTCTTTGGATGAGTACGGAATGGGAATGCTGGCGAGAGAGATTCCGATGTCTATGGATATCGAGGCGGTAAAAGCTCAGGCAATACTTGTACGGACAGGTATCTATAAAAAAATGGCAGAAAAGACTGGCAATGATCAAGTCGTATTTTCCGGGCCTTATTTTTCTGTGCAGGAAATGGAAAAAGAATGGGGCGACCATATGGAAGAATATTATTCCAAACTAAAAAAAGCCTGGAATGAGACAAAAGAAAGAATTTTAACCTATGGTGGAAAACCAGCATACACGCCATTTTGCAGGCTCACAAACGGAAAAACCAGAAATGCAGCCGAGGCATTAAATACGGATCAGTATCCGTATCTCAAAAGCGTGGACTGTTCGAAAGATATCGAGGCCAAAGGGGCGTTTCAGACAAAAGAGATAAAAGGGGATACATACGAGATTGCAAAGACCGACAGCACAGGTTATGTGCTCCAGGTAAAAAACGGGGAACAGATACTCGACGGAGATGCTTTTCGGGATCAGTTCGGCCTCGTGTCATCCAGCTTTACTCTCAAAAAAGGAAAAGGAAAGACGGACGTGACGACAAAGGGCAATGGACACGGCCTTGGGATGAGCCAGAATACAGCAGACCAGATGGCAAAGGAAGGAAAAGACTATAAAGAAATACTGGCATATTTTTTTGAAGGAACTACACTGCAGGAAGTTGCAGAAATTTTGAGCGAGACAGAATAAGCTCTATCATTTCTGGCAAAGATAATGCCAGAGGTGATGAAGATGAATAACAAGAAGCGGGCTCCTAAAAAAAGGCGGGGAGCAAAAATCGGATTGGCAGTATGCATGGCAGCAGCAGTCGTTCTGACAGGAGTTTATACATTCAATCAATACAAAAGTAACGTCAGAAAAGAGATGGAAAAGATAGAGGAAGAAAGCCAGGCAAAGATCGATGAGTTTAAAAGTGCGGATGCAGGAAATCTGACGGAAGAGTACGCACCATACAATGAATGGGAAAATGAGTCTGACACCCAAGAAGACACTGCAAATAGTCCGGATACAGGTATGGATATGGGAACCCAAAATGCGGCAGATACAGACAGTATGAACGGAACGGAGACACAAAATACGGAGGACGGAACATCCGGAGAAACAGCAGACACCCAGGAGACGGCCGGAACAGGAAATCAGATCAACTTCAGCGAAAATGATACATTGATCTGGCCGGTAAGCGGGGCTGTACTCATGAACTACAGCATGGATAAGACTGTATATTTCTCCACACTGGACCAGTATAAATATAACCCGGCGCTGATCATTGGCGGGGCAGTCAATGATCAGGTTATCTCGGCAGGAAAAGGGCTCGTTAAATCCATCGATAGGACACCACAGCTTGGGACAACAGTTACTGTAGATATGGGAAACGGCTACGAAGCAATCTATGGACAGCTCCAGAATGTACAAGTAAAGACCGGCGATCAGGTACAAGCCAAAACAGTACTCGGCTACCTTGCAGAACCGACAAGATACTACAGCGTCGAAGGCTGCAATCTGTACTTTGAACTGCGCAAAGACGGACAGCCGATCGATCCGACACAGTTTTTAGAATAAGACTAGGGGACGGGTTCCGAAGCGTCGGTACACGTCCCCGGTTTTTAGTGCGATTTTTGTCAAGTACTATTTGACTTTTTTTTTATTCCGTGATAACATAAGCAGGTATTGAACAAGTGTTATGTCAGATCATATGGTTTTCCTGTTTCAGAATTAAACAGGCATATGGTCTTTTTATTTTGTGCGTTTGACTGTGTGGCAAGTGAAATGAGGAGGAAGGAGTAGAGTTGAGAGATGGATAAGGATTTTATGAAGACGGGGCGTGTGTTTCCGCTTTTGATGTCGATGTCAGTGCCCATGATGCTTTCTATGTTGATCCAGTCGCTTTATAATATTGTGGACAGCATCTATGTGTCCCGGCTAGGGACGGATGCGTTGACCGCGGTATCTCTTGCTTTCCCGCTTCAGAATATCGTGACTTCCGTCGCTGTTGGAGTGGGAGTAGGGATCAGTTCAGCTATTGCGATCTATCTTGGAGCAGGAAAGAGGGAGGAGGCTAATAAGGCGGCTACGATCGGGATTGGACTTACAGTTCTGCACTGTATCCTGTTTGTAGTGCTGGGGCTTTTAGTAACACGGCCGTTTATCGGTCTGTTTACATCCAATAATGCGATTGTTGAGGAGGCGTGCGACTATACATATATTGTGCTGTGTGCCTCTTTTGGCTGTCTGCTTCAGATTGCCCTGGAGAAGATTTTCCAGGGGATCGGGGAGATGAAGATCACGATGATCTTGCTGGCGACCGGCGCTATCATAAACATCATTTTGGATCCGATCCTGATTTTTGGCTGGTTTGGTCTGCCTGCCATGGGAGTAAGGGGTGCAGCTGTGGCGACCGTAATTGGACAAATCGCGGCTTTTCTTTTGTATATTGTAGTGTATAAAAGAAAAAGATTTGCAGTTTCTATTCATCCGAAATACCTTTGTCTTGATAAAAGGATCATCCTTCAGATTTACAGTGTGGGTATTCCATCCAGTATCATGCTGACCCTTCCTTCAGTTCTGGTCAGTGTTCTGAACAGCATTCTTTCTGCATTCTCAGAGGTGTATGTGGCTGTTCTGGGAGTGTATTTTAAGCTTCAGACATTTATCTATATGCCGGCAAACGGGATCGTGCAGGGGATGCGTCCGCTCATCGGGTATAACTACGGAGCAGGGGAGAAAGACAGGGTAAAGTCATTTATCCGTTACAGTATGATTTCTGCAGCCGTCATCATGATGATAGGAACCTTGCTTTCTTTGTTCATTCCTGAGCAGATATTTGCTCTGTTTGACGCGGATGAGATGCTTTTAAAGGCTGGTGTTCAGGCGCTTCGGATCATCTGCCTTGGTTTTCTTGTATCGACGGCAGGGGTTATCTATGCAGGCATTTTTGAGGCTATGGGGGAAGGAAAGCAGTCTCTTGTGATATCCCTTCTGCGCCAGTTTGCAGTGACGATCCCAGTAGGATTTCTCCTGTCCAGAATCTGGGGAGCTGCCGGTGTGTGGGCTGCTTTCCCGATCGGAGAGCTTTGTGCGGCTATCGTGGCGCTGTTCCTTTTGAAAAAATATAAAGGCGGAGAATATTCTCCATTTTGAGGAAATATGAATTACACGTATATTGTAGAATGCCATGATGGAAGCTTTTACACCGGATGGACAAACAACCTGGATAAGCGGATAAAGGCTCACAACGATGGGAAGGGAGCCAAGTATACTAAAACAAGAAGGCCGGTAATCCTTCGGTACTATGAGACATTTGAGACAAAAGAAGAAGCCATGTGCAGAGAAAGTAAAATCAAAAAGATGACAAGAAAACAAAAAGAAGAGCTGATAGAAAAAGCAGAAAAAGAGCCGGGAATCTGAGAAGATTTCCGGCTCAAACTGTTTCTGAAATATTTAGAGAATGAAAGCATACATTACGATAAAGTGGCACATACTTCCACCCATGACGAAAAGATGAAAGATTTCGTGGGAACCAAAATTTTTGTGTTTTTTATTGAAAAGCGGCAGTTTCAGAGCATAAATCACACCGCCCACAGTGTAAATGATACCGCCTGCCAGAAGCCATCCAAATGCTGCCGGAGACAGGGAATTGAGTATCTTTGTGAAAGCCAGCACACAAGTCCATCCCATGCCGATGTACAGGACAGAAGACACCCATTTTGGACAGAATACCCAGAATGCTTTCAGGATGATGCCCACAATAGCGATTCCCCATACAAGAGAGAGAAGGATGATTCCGGTTGTACCCTTCAGAGTAATCAGACAGATCGGGGTATAACTTCCTGCGATGAGGACAAAGATCATCATATGGTCAATTTTTTTCAGAATCGTATTTGCCTTTTCAGACAGATCAAACGTATGATATGTCGTACTAGCCGCATATAGAAGAATCAGGCTGGCTGCATAGATGGCCAGAGAAATCAGGTAAATGGAATCCGGTTCATGTGCGGCTTTTATCAAAAGCGGAACTGCGGCAAAGATTGCCATGAGCATTCCGATAAAGTGTGTAATAGCGCTGCCAGGGTCTTTGATGTGTTTTGTCATAAGTTTACCTCCTAACACTGATAAAATGACATGTGGTTTTTAATACTACATACAACATATGTTAATATTATACCCAGGATGACAAAAAAGCAATACTATTTTCCGAAAAACTTAACTGGACTGGTCTAAAATACAATAACTGGATATTTTGAAGGATCCACTTTAGTGATAAGATAGGAAAGCAAAGAGAAAAGAAAGAAGGATCAAAGTTATGGAACGAAGAAACACAAATATTATGAAACTTGCAGAGACGGCTGTTTTTGCGGCTCTCTGTTATGTAACCTTCACATTTTTGCAGATCAAGATCCCGATGCCGGGAGGAGATGCGACATCTCTGCACATAGGAAATGCTTTTTGTGTGCTGGCAGCATTGATTCTGGGAGGAGGATACGGCGGAATTGCCGGAGCTATCGGTATGACAATCGCAGATATCATGGATCCTGTCTATATTGTAAGCGCGCCGAAGACATTTGTTCTGAAACTATGTATTGGTCTGATTACAGGGTTAGTGGCACACCGTATTGCCCATATTAATGAAAGTTCAGACAGAAAGTATGTTCTTAAGTGGAGCATTTTGGCATCCGTTGCAGGACTTGGCTTTAATGTCATAGCAGACCCTTTGGTTGGATATTTCTACAAGCAGATCATTTTGGGACAGCCGCAGCAGATGGCAGAAGTCTTGGCAAAATGGAGTACAGCTACCACTTTTGTAAATGCGGTTATCTCGGTTGTTCTTGTTGGTTTTCTCTACAATGCAGTAAGGCCGATCCTTTTAAAGAGCGGAATCGTGACGGTGGATCAAAAGAGAAGGGCAGTATAGGATATGCGAGACAGAAAAGTCAAAAACGTTGTAAGTATGGCATTTTTTGCGGCAGTTACCTTTCTAGGGATACAGGTTTTTCGGATTCCGGTACCAGCGGCTGTCGGCACGCCGTTCATTCATTTCGGACATGTGTTTGTTGTATTAGGCATGCTTCTTCAGGGCGGAAAGCGCGGTGTAGCATCAGGTACGGCAGGACTTGTAATATTTGATCTGCTGAATGGTTTTGTTCAGTCCATCCCTCAGGTTTTCTGTGAAACCATCATCAAATGCCTTCTTGTAGGGGCGTTGTTCTCAATTCTGAAGGAAAGGGCAAAGAATGACCGCAAGAAAGAATGGAAAGCAGCAGTGCTTTGTGCGGTTGTCTACGCGGTGCTGAATATTGTGATTGAATGGATAATGCAGACCATTTTGCTTTTGGTAAGCGGAAGCGGCTTTGCAGCTGCGGCTGCCGCTTCCACAGCTTCTATCCCGGCAACGGTGGTAAATGCAGTGTTCATGGCTATGATTGTAAGCATTCTTTATATGCCTGCAGCAAGAGCGTACAGAAAATTCATATAAAAACGGAAGGTAAAGGGTACCTTCCGTTTTTTGGTGTATAGGAGTTTTAGTAATTTTCTGCTTTTCTTTCGAAGTAAGCCTTCGGATGTGCGCACACAGGGCATACTTCCGGAGCTTCTTCTCCTTCGTAGATGTATCCGCAGTTGTTGCATTTCCATCCAAGAGGAGCATCGCCTTTGAACGTATTTCCTGCTTCAAATGTAGCAAGCAGTTTATTGTAGCGTTTTTCATGGGCAGCTTCTACTTCGCCTACGAGCTCAAACTTTGCAGCAAGTTCATCAAAGCCTTCTGCACGAGCTTCTTCAGCCATTGTTTTGTACATATCTGTCCATTCGTAATTTTCGCCTGCAGCAGCATCTTTTAAGTTTTCAGCAACATCGCCAATTCCGTGGAATTCTTTGAACCACATTTTAGCATGTTCTTTTTCCTGATTGGCAGTCTCTTCAAAGATATTTGCAATCTGCACATATCCGGCTTTTCTTGCCTGGGAAGCGTAGAAAGTATATTTATTTCTCGCCTGGGATTCCCCTGAGAATGCTGTCATCAAGTTCTGTTCTGTTTTTGTTCCTGCATATTTAGACATACGATTTTCCTCCTTGTAGTGTAAATGCCGACAACCAATTCAATCCTGTTAATGATTCAAGTATTAAGCGAAGTATCTCTTAAGAAGTCCTTCGAATGCTTTTCCGTGACGAGCTTCATCTCTTGCCATTTCGTGAACTGTGTCATGGATTGCATCCAGGTTAGCAGCTTTCGCACGTTTTGCAAGGTCGAATTTACCAGCTGTTGCACCGTTCTCAGCTTCTACTCTCATTTCGAGGTTTTTCTTTGTGCTGTCTGTTACAACTTCGCCTAATAATTCAGCGAATTTTGCAGCGTGTTCTGCTTCTTCCCATGCAGCTTTTTCCCAGTATAATCCGATTTCCGGATATCCTTCTCTGTGAGCAACTCTTGCCATAGCAAGGTACATACCTACTTCAGAACATTCTCCTTCGAAGTTTGCTCTTAAATCTGCGATGATATCTTCGCTGACACCCTGAGCAACACCTACAACATGTTCAGCAGCCCATGTTCTTTCACCAGCCATTTCCTGGAATTTATCTGCCGGAACATGGCACTGAGGACATTCTGCCGGAGGATTTTCTCCTTCATAAACATAACCACAAACTGTACATACCCATTTTTTCATAGTAATTGTCTCCTTTTCTTTTTTATTTTCCCTAGTTAATAATATTAGTAATTGTTACTGATATCAATATAGCATCTTTTTCCGTAACTGTCAATCCATATTTAAAAAATTTTTAAACAGCTGTTGCTTTTGTATCGTGATGTAAGCAGGAAACACATTTTCCATAAAATGTGACTGTGTGTGAGTCAATCTCTCCTTCGAAATTTTGCCCAGCCACTTCATTAATCTGAGAGAGGGGCGCCATATCCAGATCCATCATGCATCCGCATTCGTTGCAAAAGAAATGATAGTGAGGGGTGGTGCGCCCATCGAAACGATCCGCTCCATCCGGGGTTGTGATCTTGATGATTTCCCCCATATCTGCCAGCAGATTTAAGTTTCGGTAGACGGTTCCGAGACTGATATTCGGAAATGTCTCTTTTACATGGAGATAGACCATGTCCGCGGTAGGATGGGAAGAAGTATGCATAAGAAAATTTTTGATGGATTCCCTTTGGCGGCTGTATTTCAAAGCTGTCATAAAAGTCCTCCTTTCAATAATAATAATAATTACTATATTTAGAATATAGCTTATAAAGAAAAAAATGTCAAGACGTTGCGAAAAAAAGAGTTCATTTAGGGGTTGACAAAGAATTGAAATATGTTAGAATACAAAACGTAATATTTGTAACAAATATGTAACAAATACAGAAGAGAATACATAACACAAAAATTAAGGAGGAAAAACGTTTATGCATTCTTTTATGAAAAAAGGACTGTTTATTGTGGCGGCGGCAGGAATGATAGGATCTTTTCAGATGGAAACATCTGCGGCTGATACAGCAAATGCAGGAACCTTGTCCATCAGTATGGAGGCTGTATTAAAAGAGACAAAAGATGAGTATATTAATAAAGAAGATACGCAGACGGTTATAATGCAGGAAGATACAGAAGAAAGTGTTGTGGTGCCGGAGCAGAAGGGGAAGTATTTGAATATGGCATTTGCCAATATATCTTCAGGTTATATTGAAGTTAAAAGCTCACCTTCACAGGACAGTGACTGGGTGGGGAAATTATACTCCGGTTCCGCAATGACTGTTCTTGGTCCTGTGGGAGAGTGGACGGCGATACAATCAGGCAATGTGAAAGGCTTCGTGGAGACAAGTTCTATTATGGTAGGAGAAGAAGCGCAGCAGGAAGCCAGAGAGCGGGAAGCGCAGGCATTTGCAGAGAATAAAGAAGTCACTTTTTCTTATGGGGAGACAAAGGAAGAAGAACAGGCGCGTCTTCAAAGAGAAGCGGAAGAAAAGAGAAGAAAGGAAGAAGAGCAGAGAAGAAAGAGCGGACAGGCTGTCGTGGATTTTGCAAAACAATTCATCGGAAATCCATATGTATGGGGTGGTACGAGCCTGACAAATGGGGCAGATTGTTCTGGATTTGTCCAGTCAGTATACGCACACTTTGGTTTCTCACTTCCGAGAACATCCACTGCGCAGAGAGGCGTCGGAAGAGCTGTATCTTACGCAGAGGCGCAGCCGGGAGATATCATCTGTTATAACGGTCATGTGGGAATCTACGCAGGGAATGGACAGATTGTAAATGCGCAGGACCCGGCACATGGGATCGGACTTTCACCGGCTACGTACACAAGTATCGTGACAGTACGAAGAATGTTCTAAACAGACATTTTTGATGCAAAAGAAAAAAATAGCAAAATGCACAATTTTGTAAAATAATGTAGAAAAAAGAAAAATGGGATAAAAATGGTTTTCCACACGAAAAAGCGAGAAAGATATGAAAACTACAGTGTTTTTCAAAAGTTATCCCCATTATCCACATAAAATCTTGTGGATTGTGGGGATAACTTTTTGTATTTAAAAGAACGCACGTTTTGTTAACATATAATAAAAATCAAGATTTGTCGAAAAAACGGGAAAAAAGCATTGACTTTTTCGTAATCAAAATACAGAAAAAAACTTATAAAAAATTTAGAAAATTCTGATAATTATAAACTGTTTTAGGGTTGCGATTTAGAAAAAATGGTATTATAATTATGAGTACGTAATTCATAGCAAAGGAGGACAAGTATCATGTATCAGGTGGAAAAAACTACAACGATCGGCGAAGTCGTAAATACACATCCGGAAGTAGCTCCGATCCTTATGGAAATCGGTATGCACTGCCTTGGATGCCCTGCATCTCAGATGGAATCTCTGGAAGAGGCGGCGATGGTGCATGGAATCGATGCAGATTTGTTAGTAGAAAAGATTAATGCATTTTTAAAAGCGAATGCAAATGCATAAGAGATAGAAAAGAAAGAATACCGCGGACATCAGGATATGCTCCTGTGCCAGCGGTATTTTTTTACGCTGTCTGTCGGCTGAGAAAAGATGTACAGCCGATCCTACAAAGATGAAAGTTGCTGGATGGCAGTTCCGGACAGGATCGTTTCACAGTGCTCCTCGAGAAATGCGAGGGACGCTGGCGTGCTTTTTTCCAGAGCGCCGTATTCCGTAAGCATGTTGCAGATTTTGTTGAAATCACTTTTGGTAAGTTCGGACTGAGCAATGGCAAGGATATAAAAATCCTCTGCCGGGTCTTTGTATAAAGTATTGATACCATTGTACATTGGTGCAAGAAGGCGGGATGCCTCGATGACCCGTTCAAAGGTACCGAATGAGAAGAGACGGACGGCCTGTCTTGCGGATGATGTTCCCGCAGGCTTTTGCTTGGCCGGCATGTCGGCAACTGCCTCTTTTACTTTGTTGAGGAGCTGAAGAAACTCGTCGGCTCCCTCCAGTTTATCCGGAACCGCTTTGCGAGGCTCTTCGGTCTCAGCAAGCGGAGAAGGTGCAAATTTGGAAAATCTGGTATCCAGTTCTTCCGGATCTTCGACTTTTGTAATGACAAGCACGATAGAATCCGAAGAAGAAGGGATCGCCTCAATCATAAGAGGGATATCGTCTGCCTCAAAACCGAATTCAAAGGCTGCCTGCTGCATCATGTCGTGGAAAAGTGATTTCGCTTTTTCCGTGCCGTAGGCAAGTTCGCTGATTTTCAGCTGGCGGTCTTCCAGGTCAGCACGGGTAAGTGTACAGCGTATTTGATTGTCATTGATTTTTTCAATTTTCATGTCATCACTTCCTCTTCGTAAATATTCTTATACTTACTCAATAGTAGTATAATCAAAAAAAGAAATTATGTAAATAAATTTTCAAAAAATACTTGCTTTTGGAAAAAACAGGTGTATAATGGCACACAAGAGGTAGCATTCCCCACGGTCATGTACACTGTAAAGGAGGGGATAGAAAAATACGAAAGAGGTATCAGATACCTTATTCTAACATTCATTTTTCCGGTATGGTGTTCCATTCGGAAAATCTTCGGATTGCCGTACACCAGGCAATATCTCATCGATCGATAGAATCAAAAGACACAATTCACATTCATTCTTGATTCAAAAATTCATCAACAAAGCTTACAAAAGAGAAAACTGGGATAAGATTTTGAAAAAACAGGGATATAGTGTTACCTTTTTCAGCAAATGGATATCCTTATAATATATCACGAACAGAAGCAAGTATGTACCTTCCTCTTCCGGATATCCTGCGCCGTGGCCGTACGTTTGCAAAGTCCCCCCAGGACATGGGAAAAAATATGAAAGAACAGATAAGACAGGAGATTATGGAAAGCGCGCAATGTCGGGATCTGTATACAGAACTGACAGAGTATGAGCGCAGAGGAATCCGTATCAAAATGAACGGAGATCCGGCAAGCCCGCTCCAGATTGCATCGGCATATGCGGTGCGGGAAGAACCATCGTACATGAGAGATTATATTGCGGATGACGAAGGGATGGTAAAGGAAGTTTGTTTCGTAGAACTCGAGGACGATGATGTCAGACGATAATCCCCCTCAATGGCGATCAAAGAAAAGAGAGGAGATCCCGAACGCTAAAAAGTTAATGACGTGCAGAAAAATTATTGATATAATGGGCGTATACAGGAGGTATGACATGGACGAAAGACGAGACAGAAGAAGACGTCCAAATCCGGAAGGAAGAAGGACGGACAGAGCAAGAAGACGGAAACTTCAAAGGCAGAGGAAGCGCAGAAGAAGGATCTTCATTTCTATTGTTGTGCTCCTTATTGCCGTGATCGCAGCAGCCATCGTTATATGGAAAAAATATGGCCCGTCGCATGCGGATGCAGATTTGAATAATTATTTTGGTATAAAAGAAAAAAATCAGGCGGCGCTTACGATCAACAATGAGATACCGGACGTTCAGGCAAAGAAAGAAGGAAGCCAGATCTATGTTGAGTATACTGCGGTACGGGATTATATCAATTCGAGATTTTACTGGGACTCCAACGAGAACAAACTGCTTTACACGCTGCCGGACCGCACGCTTTCCATCAGCGCGGGCGCGACAGAGTATGATACTGCAGACGGAACTCAGACGACCGATTACGAAATCGTGAAATCCGAAGGTGGGATTGCGTACATTGCCCTGGATTTTGTAAAGGAATTTACGGATATGGAAGTCAGTGTTCAGGAAAATCCGGATCGGGCTGTGATCGTGACAAATAAGAAAGAAAACCATGCTTCTGTTCAGAAAGATACGGAAGTGCGCGTGCTTGGCGGAGTGAAAAGTCCAGTCCTCACAAAGGTATCAAAGTCTGATGAAGTGGTGGTTATCGAGGAAGCCGGCGATTGGAAAAAGATAAGGACAAAAGATGGATTTATCGGATATGTCAAGGCAGGAAGTCTTGGAAAAGAAGAGGAAAAGACGAGGGAATCCACCTATCAGGAGCCGGAATACACGAATATCCAAAAAGATTATAAGATCAATATCGGATGGCACCAGGTAACGAGCCAGGCAGCCAACGACAATGTTTCTTCCGTGGTGGCCAACACGAAAGGGCTTACGACTTTATCCCCGACATGGTTTTCTATCGCGGATACGAATGGAACAATCACTTCCCTTGCAAGCAAATCGTATGTAGATTACGCCCATCAGCAGGGAATGGAAGTATGGGGACTGATCGACAACTTTAGCAACCAGGTAGATACCCTTGCTGTTCTCAGCAATACGCAGAGCAGGGCAAATATTATCAGCCAGCTCATCGCGGAGACCGATTCGGTAGGGATGGATGGAATCAACGTGGATTTTGAACAGATTACGACAGAGATGGGAGAACACTATATCCAGTTTATCAGGGAGCTTTCCGTAGCCTGCCGTGCCAAAGGGCTCGTACTGTCTGTGGACAACTATGTGCCGAAAGGATATACGTCTCACTATAACCGGAAAGAACAGGGAATTGTGGCCGATTACGTCATCATTATGGGATATGATGAACATTATTCCGGCTCAGAAGAGGCCGGTTCCGTCGCATCGATCGGTTTTGTACAGGAAGGAATTGAGGAGACCTTGAAGGAAGTTCCGAAAGAAAAGGTAATCAATGGTATTCCTTTCTTCACAAGACTTTGGAGCGAATCTGAAGCAGACGGTGTGCAGAGCACGGCTATGGGAATGGAAGAAGCGGCAAAAGCAGTTGCCGATGCCGGTGCGTCTGTAAGCTGGGATGCTGAAACAGAGCAGAACTACGCCAAATGGACTGCGGACGGTAAGACATACCAGATTTGGTTTGAGGATGGAAAGTCTATCGAGAGCAAACTGAAAGTAATGAAGGAATATGACCTTGCCGGAGCTGCAGCATGGAAACTTGGATTTGAAACATCGGATATCTGGGATATTATGGCGCAGTATCTGAACTAACTGAATAAGGACAATGGATGCCTCGGCCTTTGGCCGGGGCATTTTGCGGTTTGCGGCGTCATATACTTTTTTGAAGGCAAGTGTTTTGTAAAGGGCCGATTTTATGAAAGAAAAGATGAAATGGATTGTGCTGCTTTTCATGATGGCAATGGTTCTGTGGGGGATCCAGAAAGCGGAAAGTGTTGTGACGGAGGGCAAGTCAAGGATGCAAAAGGCGGATGTCGTTATTGATGCGGGACATGGCGGCTCTATAGTGCGCGGACGATACAGAAAAGGAAACAAAATGTATAAGAAAGTCATCGAAAAAAGAACAAGCATAAAACCAGAGGAGGCGGACATAAGCTGAAAACAAAGAAATCTCTTTTAAGGAGGGAAAATTGGAAGAGAGACAGGACGCTTCATATACGATCCAAAGAGAATTTCTAGGGGAATATTCCGAAGAAGAACTTCTGATCCGCATCATCAGAGAACATGTAAGACAGGAACAATGGAAAGAAGAGGAGAAAATCAGAAAGGAATGAAGACAAAAGAAAAAGATAAGGAAAAGCTGCCGACGGCCATCTATATACGCCTTTCCCAGGAGGATGGCGATAAAGAAGAGAGCGACAGTGTGGGAAATCAGCGGAAAATTCTTACAGAATATATTTCCAGGATGGATGACATGCTTCTTTGCGGGGAGTATATAGACGATGGATATACAGGGACAAACTTTCAGCGGCCTGGCTTTCAGGAGATGCTTTTCGATATGGAGAAAGGCAGGATACGGTGTGTGGTCGTGAAGGATCTGTCCAGATTTGGGCGGGATTACCTGGATGCAGGGCGGTATCTGGAGAGGATCTTTCCTGAGATGGGTATACGGTTCGTCTCGGTAGCTGATGGGATAGACAGTGCACGCCAGTCCTATGATATTCTCCTGCCCATAAAAAATCTCTTTAATGAACAATATGCGAGGGATATATCAAATAAAATCCAGGCAACTGTGAAGACGAAGCAAAGAGCAGGCGAATTTATTGGATCTTTTGCAAGCTATGGGTATCAAAAAGCGCCGTACAACAAAAATAAACTGATCATTGATCCCTATGCGGCATCGGTGGTCCAAAAGATCTTTTCCCTGTATACAGGAGGAATGGGAAAACAAAGTATCGCGAAGCAGCTGAATGCAGAGGGTATTCTTTGTCCATCGGAGTATAAAAAAGTAAACGGAGAGAATTATAAAAACGGGAATCGTCTTGCGGGTACATCTTACTGGACATACTCTACGGTCAACAGTGTGCTGAGAAATGAATTGTATATCGGAAATATGGTTCAGGGAAAGAAACATCAGCGGATGCGGGGAAAACAGCAAGTGATGGATCCTGAACAGTGGATCCGCGTTTCCGGGACACATGAGCCGATCATAGAAGAGGAGGTGTGGAAGAAAACACAGAGACTTCTTTCCAGGAGACAAAGGGAGATCAATCTGAAAGAAGGAAGAAATATCTTCGCAGGTATGATAAAATGCGGCGACTGCGGAAGAGCGATGACGAAAACATGCTGGACAAAAGCGGATAAAATGAGAGTATATTCCTTTTGCTGCGGAACATACAAACGAAACGGGAAAGCATACTGCAGTCCGCATATTCTGCGAATGAGCATACTGGAAAAAGTAATCTTAGACGATCTGCAGACGATCATCAGGAATGTATCAGACCTCAAAGAGCTGGTCAAAAGACAAAGGATTTTCCCTGTGAAGCCTAAGAAAATAGCGCCTGTGCAGGCAGAAAGGCTCCGCAAAGAAAAGGAGCATATTTCCTGTTTAAAAAAAGGACTGTATGAGGATTACAAAGAGGGACTGCTTACGAGGGATGAATTTCTTTCATACAAGGAAACATATCGAAAGAAAGAGGAAAATTGCCAAAAGCAGATAGAATGTCTGAAAGAGGCAAAGAGACAAGGAGCACAGACAGACAAACAGATCTTGGACACTCCATGGTTACGCCAATTTTTGGAAAGCAAAGAAAATATCTGTCTGGACAGGGATATCATCATAGAGATGGTAGATGAGATACTTGTGTATGAAGGAAATAGGATCAAGATCCGTTATCGATTTTCAGGGGGATCCCTTACTCGTGAATCATCATACGGCACAAGTAAGCTCCAGCACATGGAGGAAAAGACCCGGGAAAGATCGGGACAGGAGGGCAGCAGGAAAAAGATATCAACCTGAAGATTGCAAAAAAGCTGAAAAAAGAGTTGGAAGCCCGCGGACTGAAAGTGAAAATGACGAGAAAAGACGATGCAGGACTTTACGATGAGTCGGCGGAAAACAAAAAGGTACAGGATCTGAAACGAAGAGTAGAACTGATCAATGAGACACAGCCGGATATCGCGGTCAGCATCCATCAGAACAGTTACCCAAGTGCCGATGTGAAGGGGGCGCAGGTATTCTATTATGCAGATTCCCCAGAAGGAGAGAAGATGGCGGGAAAGCTGCAGAAAAGGCTGGCTGCTCTGGATGAGAAGAATGACCGTGCGATAAAGGCAAACGATACATATTTTCTTCTGAAACGGACGGAAGTACCGACGCTGATCGTAGAGTGCGGATTTCTGAGTAATCCGGAAGAGGAAAAACTTCTTACCGATGACGAATATCAGGAAGAAATGTCGAAAGCCATCGCAGAAGGGATCATGGATTGCCTGAAGTGAGACTTTCACAATAGAAGAGATTATGTTATAATAAAGGTCATGAAAACAAGAATAGAAAAAATCGATAGAACAGCGATCGACAGGACAGTGATAGAAGAAGCGGGAAAAATATTAAAAGAAGGCGGCCTTGTCGCGTTTCCGACAGAAACGGTATATGGGCTTGGTGCAAATGCGCTTGATGAGGAGGCGGCGAAAAAGACATACGCGGCAAAGGGAAGGCCTTCAGACAATCCATTGATTGTTCATATCGCAGAGAAGGAAGCATTGTACGACATTATAGAAGAGATTCCGGAGGACACAGCCAAGATTGCGGATAGGTTTTGGCCGGGTCCTCTTACAATGATTTTCCGAAAGAGTGAGAAAGTACCGTACGGAACGACGGGAGGACTTGACACGGTAGCTGTCCGCATGCCGGATGATGAGATTGCAAGAGAACTTATACGTGCAGGAGGCGGATATGTGTCTGCACCGAGTGCCAATACCTCCGGGCGGCCAAGTCCTACGATGGCTCAGCATGTAGCGGAAGATCTGGATGGAAAAATTGATATGATCCTGGACGGAGGCAGCGTCAATATCGGGGTGGAATCTACCATCCTGGATATGACATCCGTCCCACCTGTGATCTTGCGGCCAGGTGCAGTCACAAAAGAGATGCTGGAGGAAGTTGTCGGGGAAGTAGATATAGACAAGACGATTCTCTCCGATGACAGTACACAGATTCCGAAAGCGCCGGGAATGAAATATCGCCATTATGCACCGAAAGCACAGATGGTTCTGATCGAGGGGGATCCTTTTGACGCTGTGCGTGCCATCAAACAACTTACTTACGATAAGGTTAAATTTGGAAAAAAAGAAAACGGAGAGCCATACAGGATTGGTATCATTGCCACTGCTGAGACAATGAAGGACTATACATACGGCATTGTGAAAAGTATCGGTAGCAGGGAAAACAGAAAGACCATCACAAAAAATCTGTATGGAGTTCTGAGGGAATTCGATGAAGAAAATGTGGACATCATTTACAGTGAAGCTTTTTCGGGAGAAGAAATTGATGCGGCGATTATGAACCGGCTTGCAAAGGCGGCGGGACATAAGATCATACCGGCATCCGAGATTGTAAAACTTCAGCCATACCGGAGAATCATCTTTGTAAGTAAGGATGATAACTGCCGAGGGCCGATGGCGGAGCGGATATTACAGACGGAGGTCCTTTTCCAGGAGTACGATATCGAATCAAGAGGAATCGCAGTGCTCTTTCCGGAACCGCTGAATCCGGCAGCAGAAGAAACGATGCGCAGACACGGGGTCAATACGGAAAACCATGAGGCATTGGCTTTTGATGAGACGGCTATCTCGCCGGAGACACTGATCCTGACAATGGAAAAAGCGCAAAAATGGAAGATCGTCAACGAATATGGGTTCGACAGCAACATATATGCACTGAACGAATATATCAATATGCCGGACGAAGTGGAATCCATGTATGGAAAGTCGCTGGAAGAGTATGAGACGGCATACAACAATCTGGAACAGTACATGAAAATCTTAGCGGACAAGCTGAACAGGGAGGCTAGAGAAATATGGGCGGAATACATGTAATGGATCATCCTCTGCTTCGACATAAGATTGATTACATCAGGAGAAAAGAAGTAGGGACAAAAGAATTTCGGGAAATTATCGAGGAAATTTCCATGCTCATGTGCTACGAAGCGACACGTGAGCTGAAACTAGAAGACGTGGAGATAGAGACACCAATCTGTACAATGCAGGGAAAGGAGCTGGCAGGAAGAAAACTGGCAGTGGTTCCGATCCTGAGAGCAGGACTTGGAATGGTAGAAGGGATCCTCCACATGATCCCGGCAGCCAAAATCGGACACATCGGTCTTTACCGGGATCCTGAGACACTGGAGCCGGTAGAATACTACTGCAAGCTTCCGGCAGACTGCGATAAAAGGGAAGTTTTTGTTGTAGATCCGATGCTTGCAACAGGAGGATCCAGTGCGGCGGCTATCACAATGCTCAAAGAAAAAGGAGTAAAGAATATTCGCTTCCTCTGTGTCATCGCGGCACCGGAAGGTGTGGAAAAGATGAAAAAAGAGCACCCGGATGTGGATATCTATATCGGTGTTTTGGATGAAAAACTGAATGAACATGGGTACATTGTACCGGGCCTGGGAGATGCCGGAGACAGGATATTCGGCACGAAGTAGGGCAGCATAAGAGGAATCCAGGATTGTGAAAGGAAGCGGAAATATGAGCAGCAAAAGAGCGGACTATCTGACATGGGACGAGTATTTTATGGGCATCGCGATGCTCTCAGGGATGCGTTCGAAAGATCCAAGTACCCAGGTAGGGTGCTGTATTGTAAGCCAGGACAACAAGATTCTCTCCATGGGATATAATGGACTTCCAAACGGATGCTCGGATGATGAATATCCATGGGAAAGAGACGGAGAAGACCCTCTGGAGACGAAGTATGTCTATACAGTCCACAGTGAACTGAACGCGATCCTCAACTATGGAGGCGGAAGTCTGAAAGGATCAAAGATTTATGTATCCTTGTTCCCGTGCAACGAGTGTGCAAAAGCGATCATCCAGGCAGGGATCAAGGAAGTGATCTATGAAAGCGATAAATACGAAGATACCGCATCGGTCATTGCATCCAAGAGAATGATGGATTCAGCAGGAGTACGGTATCATAAGTACCGCAGAACAGACAGAGAAATCAAGATCAAATTGTAGACAGGATAAACAGAGAGGACCCACCCACAGAATGTGGAGGAGGGTCCTTTTGCAGTGTAAAAATAAGAGTTTCGGATACCTGGATGAAGAGGCAATCAGATGTCCGGCATACTGTCAGGAGGAAGCGACGAAAAGGTTTTTAGCTTGTTTTAGCAGAAAGCTGTAGCGCTTGCGCGCAGCGTTTCCCTGAAAGATATAGCTGTCGATGAGATCCGGATCGGAAGCGTTTTGGAACAAGTTGTCAGCAGTTTCGATTTCTTCCTTTGTGCGGTCGATTTCCTTTCTCAGTTCAGAGAAGGAGGTTTTTCGGTAGATATCTGATTCCATATGGCGCAACGTTTTTTTCTGCATAAGAACTACCTTCTTTCATCTATTTATGTATAGTATGTACAAAAACAGGAATAAAATACCAGTTTTCCGCAATATATATAAGTGATACCAGATGCCGGCGTCTTAGCAGGGAAGAAAGGAAGGCTATGAAAGAGAGAGGAAGCGGATTTGTGGTTAATTTCATCGTGCGGGTAATCGTGGGGATGGCGGTCATTTTTTTCATCAATCAGTTTTTGGAATCCCAGGGAATGGACAGGACAGTCGGGATCAATCTGGTCTCTTTTTTGACAAGCGGTTTCCTTGGATTACCTGGGGTTGCGCTCCTTTATGGAATTTTGTTGTGGGAAATTTTGTGAGTGTTTCACAAAAAGCGAGGATTTTTAGAAAACAGGTAGACAAACAAAAAAGGCAGGTTTATAATACACATCACAAATAAGAATTCATTTATACATCCGAGAGATCGGATATTCAAAAGAGTGTTGGGAAGCACTCGTCTATTTCTTGCCGAATCGGCGTTTTTATTTCATGAACAGACAAATGATTATATGCGGGGAAGAAGAGCTTTATGTGCTGCGCCTTGCTGATATGATTGCGGAGAGAGGGGAGTTGGATCTGCAGATACAAGTCTGTACTTCTTTTGAACAGGCGGAAGCTCTGGAAGAGATCCATTGTGCCGAAATCATGATCATCGGAGAAGAAATCCCTTATGAAAAAAGAAAAGAAAGCAGAGCTGCAAAGAGATTTGTTCTTGTGGGACAAGAAGGAAGAGAAGTCGGGGAAGAGGAGACTTCTGTTTATAAATATCAGTCTGTAAGCAGGATCTTTTCCAGGATCATGGAAGTATGCCTGGATATGGATAAGGCAGGGATGTTTCAGGTTCCCCACAGAACCGGACAAAGTCTGATCGCAGTATATTCCCCCATCCACCGGATCGGAAAAACAGCTTTTGCAAGAAAACTCGGAAGGGAACTTGGGAAAAAGGGTCCTGTTTTGTATCTCAATATGCAGGAATACCCGGGGACAGCGGAGGAGGACAGGGATCGGCCGACACTTGCAGATCTGATCTATTACTCCAGACAGGAGAGGAATCATCTCGGCCTTCGGATTTCCTCTATGGTGTATCAGCGGGAAGGGATGGATATATTGGCTCCGATCCCGGTAAGCCAGGATCTCAAAGAGGTGGAAGAAGGAGAGTGGGGAATCCTGCTGTCCCAGATCCTCCAGAAAGGTCCGTATCAGTACATTATCCTGGATCTAAGTGAGAGCGTGCACGGACTTTGGGAGATTCTGAAAATGAGCGATACTTGGTATTTGCCGTTTATTCAGGAAGAGGCGGAGGAGAGGAAGATGGATCAGTTTTTTGAAACGCTTGACAAGCTTGGGTATTCCGCACTGGCAGGGAGAGCCAGGATGGTAGAAATGAGGGGAGGTGCAGAAGGATGTGCAAAGAGGGCATTACAGTATGACAAGGTCAGCACACATGGAAAGGCTTCAGGAGCAGATCATGGAGAGGATGGATCTGTCGAGAGAAATCGAGGATGGAGAACTGGTCGAATTGATCTATCAGGTGCTGGAAGAGTACACAAAAGACCGCTATCTTCCTTTGAAGACAAAGATGGAGTTTGGTAAAGATCTTTTTAATTCCTTTCGAAAGCTGGATATCCTGCAGGAACTTCTTGAGGACGACGGGATTACGGAGATCATGATCAATGGCTTGGAAAACATATTTGTGGAGAAGGAGGGACGGATCAGACAGCATGAAAAGAGATTTGCATCAAAGAAAAAGCTGGAAGATATTGCGCAGCAGATTGCCTCCGGCTGCAACAGGACAGTCAATGAAGCGGATCCCATCGTAGATGCAAGGCTGCCGGATGGATCCCGTGTCAATCTTGTACTTCCGCCTGTGGCGTTGAACGGCCCGATCATCACGATCCGAAAGTTTCCCCAGGAAGGGATCACGATGCAGCGGCTTGTGTCCTGGGGAAGTATTACCCAGGAGGCGGCGGAATTTTTAAAGAAGCTTGTGAAGGCAAAGTACAACATGTTTATAAGCGGAGGGACAGGTTCCGGGAAGACGACCTTTCTGAATGCGCTGTCCCAGTTTATACCGGAAGATGAGAGGATCATTACCATAGAAGACAATGCAGAACTGCGGCTGCAGTCGCTCCCCAATCTGGTCAGTCTGGAGGCAAGAAATGCCAATATGGAGGGAGAGGGAGAGATTACTATAAGGGAGCTGATCCGGACCGCGCTCCGGATGCGGCCAGACCGTGTCGTGGTAGGCGAAGTCAGAGGAGCGGAGACGATCGATATGCTGCAGGCCATGAATACAGGGCATGATGGATCCCTTAGCACCGGGCACAGCAACAGTCCGAAAGATATGATCAGCAGACTGGAGACTATGGTGCTGATGGGGATGGAAATCCCTATAGAGGCAGTGCAGCGGCAGATTGCTTCGGGTATTGATATCATCATCCACCTGGGAAGACTGCGGGATAAAAGCAGAAAAGTACTCGAGATCCTTGAGATTACCGGGTATGAAAATGGAGAGATACAGATGCATACGCTCTATGGGTTTGAGGAAACAGGAAAAAAGCACGGAAAGGTAAGGGGATGTCTTGTTAAAAAGGATGAACTTCAGAAAAAGGAAAAATTGCTGGCGGCAGGATTTTAAAAAAAGGGAATATGTAGAAGGTATATTAGAGGCGGCAGGAGTCACAGCGCTGATAGCAGGGCTTTTTTATCAGTCCATCCTGGCAGGAGCAGTGCTTTTTTTTCCGGTCTGCATTCTATATATGCGGATCTGGGAGAAGGAAAAGACACAGAAAAAGAGGCGGGAGTTTGGAAGACAGTTTCTCGATGCGCTGCAGTCTTTGTCGGCAGCTTTGAATGTGGGGTATTCTTTTGAGAATGCAATGGCAGAGGCAAATAAAGAGCTGAAGGTCATTTATCAAAAGGAGGATCGAATCCGAAAAGAGTGGGAATACATGACCCGTCAGATGAAGATCAATGTCAGCCTGGAGCAGATCTTAGAGGAATTTTCAGACCGTGTGGACCAGGAAGATGTAAAGAACTTTGTGACAGTGTTGGCCGCAGTTAGAAAAAGCGGAGGCAGTACGGCAAAAGTGGTGCGACAGACAATGCAGCAGATACAGGAGAAAGAAGAGGTAAGCCGTGAAATCGACACGATGATCGCAGCAAAAAAGATGGAATTTTTGATCATGGCAGCGATTCCTTTTGGGATGATCGCCTATATGTCCTTGAGCTTTCCAGATTTTGTAGAGCGTTTGTATACAGAGTTCGCCGGAAAATGTGTCATGAGCGCATGCCTGCTCTTCTATCTTGCCGCATTCTGGATGGGAATGAGGATCATAAGGATTGAGGTGTAAGGAGAATGGGATATGCGGAACTTTTTGTAACGGTTATGATTTATGGCGTGCTTGGATTTGGATATCTGAAATACCATAGCGAGCAAAAGAAAACAACGCGATCGAAGATCATTCGAAAAAGCCTATGCTTTTTCTTTCTTCTGAATACACTAAGCCTTGTAGTTTTTGTCTTGGCAGAAAAGACAAGCAAAGTAGAAAATGGAGCGATCGAAAGAAATGTTCAGGGAGAAGGGGAAAAGAAAGAGGAGGTGCTTGTCTCGGTCGAGGGAATGTGCGAAGAGATTCCGATAGTAATCAACGTAAGTGAAAAGGGATATACCCAGGAGGAGATGGAAAAAA
The DNA here is from genome assembly GCF_019754295.1 of Sellimonas caecigallum. Classification (GTDB taxonomy): domain Bacteria; phylum Bacillota; class Clostridia; order Lachnospirales; family Lachnospiraceae; genus Sellimonas; species Sellimonas caecigallum. The sequence continues at coordinate 97,416 of NZ_VIRV01000007.1, forward strand.
TCCTGGTAAGGGAAGCAGACAAGCTTGGCAGCCGTATTCTTGGGGAAAACAAGTCAAGAAGCCATGTGTCAAAGGATTTGCATCTTCCGTCAGATGCGGAAGGGCTGCCGGTTGCGATCCAGTGGGAACAGGACAGCTATAAGTACATGGAAACAACAGGAGAACTAAAGGAAGACATTCCGGAGAAGGGGCAGAAGGTCCACCTTACAGCAGTTTTGACCTTTCATCAGGGCGGGGAGAGGACGGCACAGAGAACATGGGAAACCGACGTCATGCTCTACCCGCCGGATCTGGAGAATAAAGAGGAGGTACTGGAAGAGCTGAGGAGGAGGATAGAAAAAGAAGATGAAACAGGATTGATGGACGATGCTCTTGTCCTCCCAGAAGAAGTGGATGGGAGAAAGGTAGAGTGGACGACAAAAAAGCAGATCAGCGGTTATCACATCCTCGGCATCGGATCGTTCGCTTTCCTGCTGTTTTTCTGGGCGAGAAGGCAGAAGGAAGAGGAAAAAAGAAAGCAGAGAAAAGATCAGCTGATCAGTGATTACCCGGAGATACTGGAACAATTCTGCCTGCTGATTGGTGCAGGTATGACAGTGAAAGGTGCATGGCTCAAGATTGTCGGAAATTATCAGGAAAGAAAGAAGGAGATGGGGATAAGACCTGCATACGAAGAGATGGAACGGACTTGCTATGAAATGCAGGGAGGGATTTCAGAAAGAGAAGGATATGAGAACTTCGGAAAAAGGTGTCAGATACAGGAATATATGCGACTTGGACTTTTGCTGTCCCAGAATCTGAAAAAAGGAACTCGTGGCCTTACAGAACTTTTGAGTCTGGAGGCGATCCATGCTTTTGAAGAAAGGAAAGCGAGAGCCAGGCGAAAAGGAGAAGAAGCCGGGACGAAACTTTTGGCCCCTATGGTCATGATGCTTGGGATCGTGCTGATCATCGTTGTCGTACCGGCGTTCTGGTCTATGGGAATATGAAAAGGAGGAGAGGATACTATGTTATGGATAAGAATGAAGATGCAGGAAATGTGGCAAAGAGTGGTTCAGTGCCTGAAAGACGAGAGTGGGATCGGTGTGGTGGAAATTATCCTGATACTGGTCGTTCTGATCGGCCTTGTGATCATCTTCAAGTCACAACTTACGAGTCTGGTGCAGACAATTTTTGAAAAGATCACAAGTGAAAGCAGTACGATTTGAGAAAAGGATGAAAGGGTTGGCAAAATGGATTTCAAAGAATGTGGTACGAAGAAAAGAAAAGGGAGAGATTACCGTACTGTTAAGTCTCTTTCTGCTGCTCCTTCTCATATTCGTCATGGCAATCCTGGAGAGCGCCTCTATACAGATTGCCAAAAATATAAGGAGAGCAGACGTGGAGAGAGCGGTAGAATCGGTCTTTGCCGAATATCAAAAAGAACTGCTCCGGGAATACGACATTTTTGCTCTGGACGGGACGTACGAAACGGGCAGCTATGGAGAAGACAAAATCAGAAAACGGCTAGGCATATACGGAGCAGTGGAAGACGAGGCTGAGATCGAGGGAATCCGGTTCTTGAGTGATGAGAATGGAAGAGAATTTCTGATACAGATCAAACACTATATGGAAAACCGCTTCGGGATTGATGCCATAGAAGATATGACACAGAAAGAGGAAGAGATCAAAAGACAGGAGGAAGAAATCAAAAAATATGAGGAAGAGCAGGAAAAGAATGATCAGATGTTGGACGAGCTTTTGGAACAGATGCCGGAAGAAGGCGGAGCAGACGCAGCAGATGGGGAAGAGACGGACAATCCGCTGGAAATTCTTCAGAATCTCAAGAGGAAGGCCATTGCGGAGATGGTACTGCCAAGAGATAAGAAAGTATCCGGAAAAACAGTCCGGGGAATGGATGGAGTGTCTGTGAGAGAAAAAAGGGAAGGAAAAGGCAGCCTCCCGGCTGTCGGGGAAGACAGCACAGGCGAGAGACTGTATCTGTTAACCTATATTTCCGAACACTTTGAGACTTATCTGAAGACAGATGAGGAACGGCCTCTGGAATATGAGACAGAGTACCTCATCGCAGGACAGACCGAAGATATGGAGAATCTTAAGATCGTGCTGGATAAGATCAAAAATATCCGGTTTGTACCGAATTATCTCTATCTGCAAAGCGATGAGGAAAAGAAGGCGGAGGCAAAAGCTCTGGCAGCAGTGATCAGCACTCTGCTTGCCAATCCGGAGCTTATCCCAGTCATACAGCAAGGCCTTCTGGCAGCATGGGCATACGGGGAAAGCATCATGGATCTGAGAGCTTTGGCGGCAGGGAAAAAGGTACCGGCCATAAAGACAAAAGAGACATGGAAGCTCAGTCTTTCCAATCTTTTGAAACTTGGCACTTCCGAAGATGCCGGGACAGATTCGGGGGAAGACGATGGAACTGATTATGAGGATTATCTGAAGATTCTGCTTCTTATGGAAAAGCAGGACACGATCACAATGAGGATGCTGGATCTGATCGAGTGGAATATGCAGATGCGGATGGACTGCCCGTTTTTCCAGGCTGACGCATGCGTCACAAGGATGAAGATACAAAGTAGATGCAGACTGAGATCCGGGGTGTCTTATCACTTTTCAACATACTACGAGTATCGTTGAGAAATGCCCTTCTATCTGCCTGTTCAGACAAAAATACGATGAGGAAAACAAGAGGAAAGGAGGTAAAATATGGTGCCTTTTTATGGCTGTTTCAATAATATGACATTTCTTATGCAGATGTTTATAAATGAATTTCCAAACCAAAAAACAAAAAAGAGAAAGGAGAGAAACTCTGATTCGCATGATAAGATGATATATTCTTCCCAACCACCGGCAGCCTGCAAAGAGGCACCATCTTTTACCTCCTTCCAAAAAGGAAGTATGACGGTGGAGGCGGCATTTGTTCTCCCACTGTTTCTCTTTGCAGTCCTGGCTATGATCTATCTTCTGGAAATCATGGCCATACAGACAAATATACGGGCTGGAATGCAGTATGCCGGGAAACGTTATGCCGAAAATGCCTATCTGACAGCTTTTGCGCATAAGGAAACTTTGGAAAAAGACATCGTGGAGAGTATAGGAGAGAGTCGGATCAACACAAGCGTGATCCGGGGAGGGAGTGCAGGCATTGACTGCAGTGCATCTTATCTGGATCCGATTCGGCAGATCCTTTTTCTGAAAACAAAATACACCATGAAAATCCCGATTCCTGTATTTGGAATTTTTGATATAAAAAGAGAAGAGACGATGCGCATCAAAGGTTGGAATGGGTATACCTCATCTATTCCGACGTCGCCGGAACAGAGAATTGTCTACGTGACAGAGCACGGTACGGTCTACCATCTGGATCAGCATTGTACTTATCTGGATCTTTCTGTCCGTATGGTTTCCCAGGCAGATCTGGAAATACTTCGGAATCAATCAGGCGGAAAATACTACCCCTGTGACAAATGCGGCGGTCAGGCTGGCTGGGGTGTCTATGTGACAGATTACGGCGACAGGTATCATACATCTTTGTCGTGCAGCGGGTTAAAAAGAAAGGTTTATGCAGTTCCGATATCGGAGACAGCAGGGAAAGGAGCGTGTTCAAAGTGTGGAAATTCATAGGGACAGAGGTTTTGTATCTTTTTTTGATGACAGCCGGGACATGGTTTGATATCAGGACAAAACAGGTTCCAAGATGGCTTCTTCTTACGGGGAGCGGCATTGCGGCGGCCTCCAGACTTTGGATACAGTCTGAAGGCCTGTGGATATATGTGTGGGGAAGCCTGCTTGGCGGTGTGTTTCTTCTTCTCAGCAAATGCACGAAAGAATCGCTTGGGTATGCGGACAGCTGGCTGATCTTTAATCTGGGACTATACCTTGGGATCTGGAAACTTTCGGTCATTCTTTGCACTGCATTTCTGGGAGCAGGAATGTGGGCGGCGGTGCTTCTTGTCCGAAAGAAAGGGCGGAAGGAATCGATTCCTTTCATCCCCTTTCTCACGGCAGGTTATCTGGGAGTGATCGGATGGTAAGAAAAAAATATCAAAGAGGAAGTTTCACGGTGGAAGCTGCGATTTTGACATCCATGATCCTTTTTATTTTGTATGGGATCATTCTGATCTTGTTTTACTATCATGACAAAAATATTTTGACTGGAGCAGCATATGAGACAGCCGCTGTGGCTGCAAGAAAAAACAGTATGGAACCACCGTTTCAGGAAGAAGATATAGAAAAACTATTGAAAGAAAGAATTTCCGGGAAAATGATCTTTTTCCGGGGAGCAGAGGTACAATCAGAATGTCAGAACAATTATGTGTGGATTTCAGTACAAGCATCGAGAAATATAATGAGGATCAAGGCAGAAGTAACGTCCGCAGTTACAGAGCCGCAGAAAAAAATCAGGGATATAAGAAAATTGGAGAAGATCCCGCAGAAGAGCGATGGAAAATAGGGTATAAAAGAGATTTGAACACGGCATATTTTGTGGTGGAATCCGGCGCTTTTTATCAGACGGACTATCAGATGAAGATGATCTCAGCCAATGACATACCTGGAATCCTGAAAATAAAGGGAAAGGGAGTCAACGGAAGAAGCAGATACGAGTATGATATACAGGGAAAACATTCTCTGGAATTTATGACAAAAAAAGAGCCGGTCACATACGATATGATCATCGGAATCATCACAGATCTCCTGGACACGATCGAAGAAATGAGGGACTATCTGCTTAGTCCCAATCAGCTTCTGATGGACCCAAGAAGCATCTTTTTCGGTAACGGAAGATACAGCTTCTGTTATTATCCGCCGAACGATAAAGGGATCGCGGAAGGTTTCCATGAGCTTACGGAATTCTTTGTGAGGGAGGCGGATTATCAGGATCGGTCAGGAATCTATATTGCCTATGCGCTTCACAAAATGACGCTTGGGGAAAATTATCAGATACGTCAGGTTATCGAGGAAATCCTTCGAAATCAGGAAGAAGAATGGCAAGATCAAGAGGAAGAGCCGGAGAAAGATGCGGATCCGGAAGAGACTGACGAAGACTGGAATGTGGAAGAATATGTATACGGAGAGACGGAGGATTCTTCACAAGATGACAGTATGTACGACGATTGGGGCCTAGAAGATAAGCCATTTGCGGAAACGGTAAAGGAAAAATTGCAAGGCTGGAAACGGGTAAAAGAATTGCTGTTCGGTAAGAAAAAACTATTGAAAGACCTAAGGTAATGCGATAAACTAAAATAATAGAAACAAATGAAAGACAGCAGTGGGAGTATCTATGGATTACCAGAAAAAGGCAGTATGCACGATAGGCATTGTCCTTATCAATGTGATTGTTTTTTTATATCTATCATTTCAGGGGATGACAGAAAGCGGGAGCTTTATTTTGAAGCATGGCGGTCTGTACATTCCCTATATGCAACAATACGGGAAATACTACCGCTTGGTTACCAGTATGTTTCTTCATTTTGGTTTTGCACATCTGTGCAACAACATGGTCATCCTGTTTTTCACAGGGTGGAATCTGGAATTGGAGATAGGAAAAATCAAATTTCTTTTGATCTATTTTCTTGGAGGAATCGGTGGGAACCTGCTGTCTGCAGCGGAAGAATTATGGACCGGGGAATATGCAGTGTCAGCAGGTGCCTCCGGGGCGATTTTTGCAGTTATCGGCGCACTTTTATATATAGCGATCCGAAATCACGGACACATTGGAAATGTATCCGGAAAAGGAATCATCTTTATGGTATTTTGCAGTCTTTATGCAGGATTTACGAGTACGGGAGTCGGAAACTTTGCTCATATCGGCGGGTTTGTTTCGGGATTCCTGCTGGCTGTGATTTTATATAGGAAGAAAGATAAAAAACACAGTGCCGGATCCTACGGCGGATTCTACAGATAGACGCCCGTGATGGGCAGTGATAATATTCTGCACAACCGGGAGACCAAGTCCGGTGCCGCCGGATTTATAGGTAACGAACGGTGTGAAGGCTGTTTCCAGTACTTCAGAGTTCATACCGCAGCCTGTATCCCGGATTTCCACGACGATACCGCCATCTTTTGCGTCTGCGGATAAAAAGATGGATCCCGGCCCTTCGATAGATTGCTCTGCATTTCGGAGGAGATTTAAAAATGCCTGCCGAAGTTTGGTCTGGTCTCCGGTTATTTCCGGAAGATCTCCAAGGCGAGATGTAAATTCGATCGCGGTGTTCTCCGTGGACGCGGCAAAGGACAGGACAAGCCGCTCCATAAAACTTCGAAAAGAAAACCGTTCCATCGTCATAGCTGAACTGTTGTTATATTGAGAAAGTTCGGCCAGCAGACTTTCGATATAGGAAAGATCCTCACAAAGTGTATTCCAGTGCGCAAAAGATTTTGTCTCCGGGTGCTGTGTCTCGATGAGCTGTAATGTGCTGGAGACAAGCGTGAGAGGATTCCGGATTTCATGGCATATTTTATGGAGTTCAAATTTGTGGGCTTCCAGAAGTTTTTGGAAAAGGGCGGAAGCTTCGTCATTTTGATTGAGAAAATCTTGGAGTTTTTTCATATCATCGGGTGTAAAGGACATAGTACAAAACCACCTTTCTGAATTAGGGATATCCTCAGTTTAGCATTGGTGGAGAAAATATTCAATTCATAACAAAAGGAGTGTAAGAGAATGAAAGATGAAAATTGTATTTTTTGTAAATTAGCTAACGGTGAGATTCCGACGGCAACACTTTATGAGGACGATGATTTCCGCGTAATTCTCGATGCAAGTCCGGCTTCCAAGGGACATGCTTTGATCCTGCCAAAAGAGCATTATCAGGATCTTTATGATCTGGATGATGAGATTGCGGCAAAAGCGCTTGTCCTGGCAAAGAAGATGGTAACTAAAATGACAGAATTACTCGGATGCGATGGCTATAATATCGTGCAGAACAATAAGCCGGCAGCAGGGCAGACTGTTTTTCACTTTCATATTCATCTGATTCCACGATACAACGGCGATAAAGTGGGTCTTGGCTGGAAGATGGGAAAACTTGAGGATGATGAGAAGGAAGAAATCCTGGCAAAAATTCGCGGATAGAAACCTCAGAGCAAAAAGACAGGGTATTAGTAAACTCATATGAACGAAATAAGATTTAACGATATCTATAAAAATTATGTGGATTTAGCTCTGAAGACAGCGGTATATTACTGCAAAGATAAAACGGCGGCAGAAGATATTGTACAGCTGGCATTTGCAAAATTATATGTAAACTACGATGAGATCCGAAATAAAGAGGCGATCGGAGCCTGGCTGATCACAACCATCCGCTATCTTGCGTTCAGCCAGGGGCGCAAAATGAACCGGGAGATTCCAACAGAGGACTGCCAATTGAGAATGCATATGAATGAAAACACGGTAGATGCAGAAGAGGTTATTTTCATGGAAGAGCGTCGGAAACAGACAGAAATATTTACAGAAGACCTTCTCAAAGCAGTTTATGAACATAATCCGAGATGGTACGATGCGGTACTGAAAGCTTATGTGCTGGACATGCCTCAGAAAACGATTGCTGATGAGATGGGTATTCGTCTTGAGGCATTCCAGTCCATTTTGTTCAGAGCCAGAAAATGGATTATAAGAAAATATGAGACCCAATATCGAAAAATAGAATAATCATAAAAAACAGGTGCCGTTTCGACACCTATTTTTTAAATGCAGATATAATCCATTTTTATCTGGAAGACGCCTTTTCGATCAGGTTGATGATGGTTTCGATGGAATTTTGCATATCCGAATTTTTCATGGCGGATATGAAGCGTTCGCGATCTTTGTAAAGACGGTTGATCTCAGAAAGGAGCAGATCGTCTGTAAGTTTTTCTTCTTCGATTACGATACTGAATCCCTGGCGCTCAAACGAGCGGGCATTCAGGATTTGGTCTCCTCGGCTTGCATTGGCTGAGAGAGGGATCAGAATATTTGGCTTATGTAATGCAAGAAGTTCGCAGATGGCGTTTGCACCCGCACGCGAAATCACAATGTCCGTCAAGGCAAACAGATCTTTCAGCTCTTTCTGAATATATTCAAACTGAACGTATCCATCGATTCCTGCGAGGGAAGCGTCCAGTTTACCTTTTCCGCAGAGATGGATGATCTGGAAGTTTTCAAGCAGCTTCGGAAGGATGCTGCGGACAGCCTTGTTTACCGCGGCAGCTCCCAGGCTTCCACCGATGATCAAAATGACAGGCTTATCGCTGGTAAAGCCGCAGAATTTTTTTGCAGCTTCGCGATCTCCGGATAAGAGCTCCTGCCGGATCGGCGAACCGGTCAGAACGGCCTTCTCTTTTGGAAGATGTTCCAATGTCTCCGGGAAATTGCAGCAAATCTTTGTCGCGGAAGACATGGCCAGCTTGTTTGCAAGCCCCGGCGTCATGTCGGATTCGTGGATGATGACAGGAACACGGTTGTGCTTGCCGGCCATCACAACGGGAACACTGACAAAGCCGCCTTTTGAGAAGATGACATCCGGCTTCAGAGTACGGATCAGCTTATTCGCTTCGTGAAAGCCCTTCAACACGCGAAACGGATCTGTAAAATTTTTTACGCTGAAATAACGGCGCAGTTTTCCGGATGAAATTCCGTGATACGGGATCTGAAAAGGTGCGATCAGCTCCTTTTCGATTCCATTATAAGAACCAATATAGTGAATATCATACTGAAGTTCTTTCAGGCGCGGCAGAAGGGCGATGTTTGGAGTGACATGTCCTGCGGTGCCGCCGCCGGTTAAAATGATACGTTTCATAATATGCCTCCAAGAATGTTTTATAATTATTTATATGATGCCAGGGGCAAAATACATTTGCCTCTGGTATGCGCTCCAAGAGGATACGCAGGCAATACCAAAATGGTTGTGACCTTGGTATCATATTAAACACAATTGAATCAAAGGTCAAGTAACAGCAATCAAAACGTAGAAAAAGGGGACAAAAATGAAGAATGACGATATATTTTTAAAAGAACTCGTGACGAGGGAAATGGAAAAAGAAGCAGAAAAAATAAAAAATAAAATCGAAAAAGACGAGAGCCTCGACGATATAGAGGTACCGGACGATTTCGAAGACAGAATTATGGAGAAAGCACAGGAACTTCAGAAGGAAAAGGAAACTTTTGCAAATCTGTCCAAGGCGGATCAGGAAGCATTGATGCTGGGGAGAGAGCTGCAGCTGCGCCGGGAAGAAAAAGAGACAGAAGAATTTGCGGAAGAACTTGTACCGGATTTGGATCATGAGTTGCCCGCAGCCGTCGGAGCAGAAGAGTTTACAGAAACTACGCCCAACACAGAAGCCGGAAGTTCCGATTCAACAAAATCAAAGCGGAAAGTACGCAGATGGAGACGAAAGACGATGGTGGGGCTTGCCGCTGCACTTGTGGCAGCTCTGGGAGTCGGCGTGACCACATTTGGCGATAAAGGGTATGTGACGGATAGAGTGAACCAGTTTTTAGGAGGAAGAAAAAGTACTAATATTGATACAGAAAGAAAAAACAAAGATATTGTGACCTCTGATGAAGAAGAAAAAGTCTTCCAAAAGATTAAGGATGAGTTTGGATTCGATGCTGTGAGGCTGGATTATAAGCCTAAGGAGATGAAAATAGTAGATTCATTGACTGATTCGTCTTATTTATCAGCAGATATTTTTTATGAATACAATGAACAAATTTTAACGTATAGTATTATACCAAACTATCGAGATTTCTCCTACGGATATGATATTGAAGATAAGATAGTGGATGAATATACGAAAACAGTAAATGAGACAGAAATTTACATTACAGAATATCTGATCGAAGAATCAGGGCAGACAGAATATTCGGCAAAATTTGAGTACGGAGATATCGAATATATCCTTACAGGAGTGATCGAAAAAGAGGAATTTGAAAAAATTTTGGAGAATTTGCATTTTTTTTAAAAAAAACCGAAAGATTTTTGAAGTTCGCGCGTCTATATAATATAAGGAGATGAGAGCATGAGAAAAAAAGTAAAAAAGATCATATCTATGTTACTTACAATGACACTGATTTTAGGTATCGGTATCGGCGTGTCTGGGAAAAAGGTTCAGGCGGCAGAGGAGATTCAAGAAGAAATAGGATACACAGATATTCAAACACGAGGAATATATTTGCAGAGTGGCTCTTCGAAAATCAGCAAGGTAGGAAGTGGTAAGATTAATGCAGGCGGACAGACGATAGCGCAAAAAAAGGTTGGTACAGTAAGTATTAATGTCAATATTGAAAGAAAAGTAAATGGGGAATGGGAACAGTATACATCCTGGACGACAACGAAATATAATACCATTTCTGTCCTCAGCCATAAGACACTTACTGTTCCAAAAGGCTACTACTACCGGGTAAAGAGTGTGCACTACGCGAATTCGGATGTCAGCAGTTCAGGTACAAATGGTTTATACGTTTAACAACTATCCCCACTATCTTACTTAGACTTGAAGTTATGATCCTTATTGGATAGCGGGAGAGTTATTGCGGGCACTGTTCCACATACAAGCATACATAAAAAAGTCGGGAGTCTTTTTTGGTATCACATTATCCTTTAATCCTTAAGCAAGCAACCCGGAATTCTGTAATGTAGAAAGCAGAACTTCCTATGTGGAACAGTGGCTGCAATAGCTCTTCCGTTCATTTCTTATCCGGCATTCGCCGGTCGGTTTTCATGATATAGGGAACAATTTGTTTCCTATATCATAGAGTCTCTTTGGGGAAAAGGGGAAGATAGAGGAAAGTAAGAATAGAGAAGAAAACGGCAGGTTTCAGTGGAAAAAGAAACCTGCCGTTTTTTTATTATTGCGCGGATGCAAGACTTGCCTGAATCGCTTTTGCAAGCTGATCCGGGCAGGATGTGTTTTTTATGCCGCATGTAATTCCGGATAGACGCTGGAGAGCTTCCTGAGCATTCATTCCTTCTATAAGGCTTGAGATGCCTTTCAGATTTCCGTTGCATCCGCCGGTAAACTGGACATCGTGGATACAGTTGTTGTCATCAAGTGTAAATTCAATGAGCCTGGAGCATACTCCGGTTGGCCTGTACTGCATATTGATTCCTCCGTTTCTTGTTTCTTCGAGTAGTGTTTGAGTTGGAAGAACTGTATTTTATGGGATTCACGGATTGTTCCGAAAGTCCTGTGTGTTTTGATTTCTTCCGCCAAAAAGTATAGCAGACAGAAGACGGGAAATCCATATTTTTGCGCAGATTCCCATAGCTTTTTCTTATAACATTTATAGTATTTCTTATAGATGGAAAGGCGGAAAATTTTCATTTTGTTCTGGCTTTGCGCGTGACAGCTTGATACAATAAACAGGAAAGAGAAAAGCAAAAAACAAACAGGGAAGAGAAAGGCAGGAGAGAAGCATGTTAGGAATCATTGGTGCAATGGAAGAAGAAGTTGCAGAGTTAAAAAGAAGAATGGAGATAGAGGAAGTAAGTGAAGTGGCGTCCATGTCATTTTACCGTGGAAAACTGGAAGACAAAGAGGTGGTCATCGTAAGAAGTGGAATCGGCAAGGTCAACGCGGCAGTGTGCGCGCAGATCCTGATTGACCGTTTTCATGTGGATACGTTGATCAATACAGGAATCGCAGGCTCTCTGGATGCGCAGATTGATATCGGAGATATGGTCATTTCTACTGATGCGGTAGAGCATGATATGGATGCGTCCGCTTTTGGAGATCCGGTGGGGCAGGTCCCTCAGATGGATACATTTTCCTTTCCGGCGGATGAGAAGCTTATAAAACTTGCAAAAGAGGTCAACGAGAGAATCAATCCGGACATTCATACATGGACCGGGCGTATCGTGAGCGGGGACCAGTTTGTGGCATCCAGCCAGGTAAAGGAGAGGTTGATTGCTCTTTTCGGAGCCAAGTGTACGGAAATGGAAGGTGCAGCGATTGCCCACACTGCTTATCTGAACAAAATTTCGTGCGTCATCATTCGGGCCATTTCGGACAAAGCTGACAACAGTGCGGAGATGGATTATCCGGCTTTCGAAGAGCTCGCAATCCGCCACAGTGTAAGGCTTGTCTGTGCATTGGCGGCTGAGATGTAGGGAGGACAGGCGTGGAAAATCGGCAAAATGTGGCTGATTCTGAGCTTGGGATAAAAAAGATGTAGAACGGTTAGGGAGCCTTTTTCCGTGAATTTCAGTTATACTGAACGTATCAATGAAAACGGAGGAGGCTCTTTTTATGGTAAACGCAGTGTGGGAGTATGGCATTTTATTTTATGTCATCGGAGTAATGTGTATTCTTGGAGTGTTCAGCAAACTGATCGTACAGTTTACACTCCGAAGACTTGTACGGGAAGCAGGCAGGATGGGAAAAAGTCTGCATCCGCTGATGAAACTTGTGAGAGCGAAGTTTGAACACACGTGTATGATAAGTGACAAGGTGCAGAATGTACGGGCTTTTGTGGATAAATATATGTTTGAGTACAAGGTGCTGGGGATAAAGCTCCACAGTTGGCGACAGATCGAGAAAGCATCGGCATGGGCTAGCCTCATTATCGGCGGTATTGGAGCTGCCAGAGGATATTTTGAGAATGCCGGTCTTGAGACCATTGGCCAGTATGCCGTTGCAGGAGCTGCGGGGGCGGTGCTGCTGTTTGCCCTGAGAATGGTCACGGATGAAGGGTATCAGCTGGAAGCAGCGAAAAATTACATGGTTGATTTCCTGGAAAATACATATGCCCGCAGGTATGAAAGGATCAATCAGCGACAGGAGCAGGAGACAGCAGAGGAAAAGAGTGTGGGAGAAGAGCTGCAGGCAGTGAAAGAGGCAGTGGAAGAAGAGCTGCCGAAGGAAGAAATTTTTGCTGATCCGCAGCCTGAGATTGTGCTCGAAGAAACTGTGCAGGAACAGCCGAAAATGAAGTACACAAAAAAGCAGCAGAAGGGACGTCAAAAAGAAGTACAAAAAGAAACACAGAAAGAAGAAGTCGAATCGGAACTGATCAGTCTTATGAAAGAGGAAGAAAAGAAGCAGGAAAAAACAAAGCAGTCGGAGGAAAAAAAGAGAGACGAACAGATGATCAGAGAGATCCTTGCGGAGTTTTTAGCTTGATTAATAGAGTGCCTTTTGCTAGAATGTAACCAGAGAAATCCAGCAGAAACTGGAAAAATAGAAAGGAATGATAACGATGGCAAAGGTAACGTTCGACTATTCAAAAGCAGCTCCGTTCATCAAAGATCATGAAATGGAGTCTATGAAAGACATTGTACTGGCGGCGAAGGACAAGCTGCTGGCACGAACAGGGGCAGGAAATGACTTCCTCGGATGGATCGATCTTCCGGTGGATTATGATAAAGAAGAATTTGCCCGCATTCAGAAAGCGGCAGAGAAGATCCAGGGAGACTCGGATGTCCTTCTCGTAATCGGGATCGGAGGATCTTACCTCGGAGCAAGAGCTGCGATCGAATTTTTAAGACACAGCTTTTACAACATGGTTTCCAAGGAAATCCGCAAAGCACCGGAAATCTATTATGTGGGAAACAGTATCAGCAGTACATACCTGAAAGATTTGATCGATGTGATCGGAGACAGAGATTTCTCTGTAAATATTATTTCCAAATCTGGTACGACGACAGAACCTGCGATCGCATTCCGCATTTTCAAAGAAATGCTGGAAAAGAAATATGGTAAAGAAGAGGCTGCAAAGAGAATCTACGCTACAACAGACAAAGCAAGAGGAGCACTGAAAAACCTGGCTACGGAAGAAGGGTATGAATCCTTCGTAGTTCCGGATGATGTGGGAGGCCGTTTCTCCGTACTGACAGCAGTCGGTCTTCTGCCGATCGCAGCCAGCGGTGCGGACATCACAAAGCTGATGGAAGGCGCTGCATCCGGAAGAAAGGCTGCCATGGAACTTGCATTCGAAGAAAACGATGCTCTCAAATATGCGGCAGTGAGAAATATTCTCCATGCAAAAGGAAAAGCAGTGGAAGTGCTGGCAAACTACGAACCAAGTCTTCACTATGTTTCCGAATGGTGGAAACAGCTCTACGGGGAAAGCGAAGGAAAAGACCAGAAGGGTATCTTCCCGGCATCTGTAGATCTTACGACAGACCTTCATTCTATGGGACAGTTCATCCAGGACGGAAGCCGTATCATGTTTGAGACTGTCATGAACGTGGAGAAATCAAGAGAAGAAGTCATCATCGGAGAGGAACCGGTGGATCTGGACGGACTGAACTATCTTGCAGGACAGACAGTTGACTTTGTAAACAAGAGCGCCATGAACGGTACAGTGCTTGCGCATACAGACGGAAATGTGCCAAACCTGATGATAAACATTCCGGAGCAGAGCGAATTTTATCTCGGAGAACTGTTCTACTTCTTCGAATTTGCCTGTGGTGTAAGCGGATACATTTTGGGCGTCAATCCGTTCAACCAGCCAGGTGTGGAAGCATATAAGAAAAATATGTTTGCACTTCTTGGAAAACCGGGATATGAAAAAGAGCGCGAAGAACTGATGAAGAGATTATAAATCAAAGATATTGATCGAGCGGCAGGGCTGTGCAGGATGCACGGCCCTGTTTTTTTCATAGGAAAATCCTCTCTACTCCTTGCGTAATAAAAAGCCATACGGGCGGGATGCACACGCGCAAAAACGGGATTTTAGGTAGGCTTACCACTTTATTCTGTATAGGAACTTATAAAAAAATATGTAGAAAACCTGACGGATTTTATAGTAAATATTCACAAAAAAATATGCTTTTTTATAGGAAGATTGTGAAAACGAATATTGACTTTTCAAGTACCGAGGAGTAAAGTAAGCTGGAAATGAAAATAAGAGAAAAGGAGGGAGCGAGACGGGTAATTTAGCAGAGAAGCTGACAGAAGAACTGAACTGTAAAGTCGTGTTCACGATACCGGTCGGAAAAGGACTTCCGATCTACGAATCCGTCGTCGTGACATGGATCGTTATGGCAGTTCTCGTATTGCTTTCCATGATTTTAGTGCGGAACCTGAAGGTAGAAAATCCGGGGAAAAAGCAGCTTGCACTTGAGTCCGGGTATTTATTTTTCCGCAATTTCTTTTACAACCTGTTAGGGGAACACGGAGCGCGCTATATTCCTTATATGATCACGGTTATCCTTTACATCGGACTTGCCAATATCATGGGAGTATTCGGTTTTGTCCCGCCAACGAAGGATATGGGCGTGACGATCGCGCTTTCGCTGATGAGTATTTTCCTCATAGAGTACGCAGGAATCAGGCACAAAGGGACGAAAGGGTGGATCAAAGCATTTGCCCAGCCGGTTGCCGTGATGCTGCCCATCAATATTCTGGAGATATTCATCCGGCCATTATCGCTGTGTATGCGGCTTTTTGGAAATGTGCTGGGTTCCTATGTGGTAATGAAGCTGATCGAGATCATTTGTCCGATTTTGCTTCCTATACCGTTCAATCTATATTTTGATTTTTTTGACGGATTCATTCAGGCATATGTGTTTGTATTTTTGACATCACTATTTATCAACGAAGCGGTTGAGTAAACATTATTCGAAACAAGAAGGAGGAAACAAACTATGACATCATTAATCGCAATCGGAGCAGCAATTGCTGTTTTCACAGGTATTGGAGCAGGTATTGGAATCGGACTTGCTACAGGAAAGGCTGCTGAGTCCATCGCAAGACAGCCGGAAGCGGAAGGAAAAATCAGAAGTACACTGCTTTTAGGTTGTGCCCTTGCAGAAGCAACAGCGATCTACGGCTTTGTTATCGGTTTGCTGATCATCATCTTATTAGGCTAACAGAAAGGCAGGTAGAGGCAGATGCTGACATTAAGTCCGATTACGATCATCGGGACGATCATAAATCTGCTTGTTCTGTATTTTTTGCTGCAGCATTTCTTATTTAAGCCGATTCAGAAGATCATGGATAAACGCGAAGAGATCATAAAAGGGCAACTTCAGGATGCCGAGGAGCAGAAAAAGTCCGCCTATCAGCTGAGGACGCAGTATGAACAGGCTCTGTCCCAGGCGAAAGAGGAGTCCGGCCAGATCGTTGAGAGGGCCAGGACAGAAGCGGCGCTCCAGGCAGATGCCATCGTGCAGAATGCAAATACAGAGGCAGTCCAGATCGTCGAGAAGGCAAGAAAGACAGTCGAGCTTGAGCGTGAACAGGCAATGCAGGAGATGAAAGCACAGGTTGCAGACATTGCCCTTGCAGCGGCTTCTAAAATTATGGGAGATAAGAACAGCAGCGAGAAAGATTTGGCACTTTATGACCGATTTTTAGAAGAAGCAGGTGATTCCGATGACACAAACAGCTAGAAATTATGCGAAAGCATTATATGAACTGAACGTGGATGCGGAATCCATAAAAACGACAGAGGATATCCTGGAAGAAGTAAAGGAGCTTCGCGAAAGTCTTGCGAACCCGATCGTTTCTTTCCGGGTAAAAGAAAAGATCATAGATCGCGTGTTCCCGAAGGGAACCGCTAATTTTTTGAAAGTAGTCTGCAGGAATCAGAAGGCCGACATTCTTCTGGATATTTTTGAGGCGTACCATGATGCCGAAAGAAAGGCGAGAGGAGTGCTGAGGGCAAATCTGATCTACGTGACAGCACCGACCAAGGAGCAGGAGGAAAAGATCAAAGCGTTCCTCTGTAAGACATACCACGTGAAAAGTGCAGAGCTTTCCATGAAAGAGGATAAAAGCCTCATCGGAGGATTTATCCTTCAGGCAGAAAACAGGGAATTCGACTGGAGTCTTCGCGGACGTTTCCAGTCTTTATCCCAGGCTTTAAAACATTAATGCGGAGGTGACGTAATTGAGTACGATCAATTCAGACGAAATAATCTCCATTTTGAAAGAAGAAATTCAAAATTATGACGAAATCAGCAAAGATAAAGAAGTCGGGACGGTCGTAAGCGTTGGGGACGGTATCGCAAATATCTATGGTATCGATCACGCAGCATACGGCGAGATCGTGACATTCGAAAATGGGCTCAAAGGGATGGTCCAGGATATCCGTCAGAACAGTATCGGATGTATCCTTTTTGGCGACGACCGGGAGATCAAGGAAGGGACGAAAGTATTCCGTACCGGAAAAAGCGCTGGCGTACCGGCAGGAGAAGGCTTTATCGGCCGTGTTGTGAATGCCCTGGGCGCGCCGATCGACGGCAAAGGGGAAATACCGTGCGATGAATACAGACCCGTGGAATATCCGGCGCCGTCCATTGTGGACAGAAAGTCTGTCAGTGTTCCTATGGAGACAGGAATCCTTTCAATCGACTCCATGTTCCCGATCGGGCGCGGACAGCGTGAGCTGATTATCGGGGACCGGCAGACAGGAAAGACTTCCATTGCCATCGACACGATTTTGAACCAGAAAGGAAAAGATGTCATCTGTATCTATGTAGCTATCGGTCAGAAGGCGTCTACCGTGGCGAAGCTGGTTTCCACTCTTGAAAAATATGGAGCTTTAGAGTATACAACAGTATTTTCAGCGACAGCAAGCGACTGTGCGCCGCTTCAGTACATTGTGCCGTATGCGGGAACAGCCCTTGCCGAATATTTTATGTATAGAGGAAAAGATGTCCTGATCGTCTATGACGACCTGTCCAAGCATGCGGTAGCTTACCGTGCTCTTTCCCTTCTTCTGGAGAGACCGCCTGGACGTGAGGCATATCCGGGGGACGTATTCTATCTGCATTCCAGACTTCTGGAGCGTTCCAGCCGTCTGAGCGATGAGGCAGGAGGAGGTTCTATCACAGCGCTTCCGATCATTGAGACGCAGGCAGGGGATGTATCCGCTTATATTCCGACCAATGTCATTTCCATTACAGACGGACAGATTTTCCTGGAGAGCGATTTGTTCTTCTCCGGTATGCGCCCGGCTGTCAATGTAGGGCTTTCCGTATCCCGTGTCGGCGGTGCAGCACAGACTAAGGCGATGAAAAAAGCATCCGGAAGCATCCGTATCGATCTGGCACAGTACAGGGAAATGCAGGTGTTTACCCAGTTCTCATCAGACCTTGACGAGTCTACAAAGGCGCAGCTTGAATACGGAAGCTGTCTGATGGAACTTCTCAAACAGCCGCTGTGCAGCCCGTTGTCCCTGCATGAGCAGGTTATTACCTTGTGTGTGGCGACCAACAAGAAGATGGTCGGCATCCCGCTCAAGGAGATAAAGAAATACCAGAAAGAGATTCTCGAGTATTTTGACAGTGTTTATCCGGAGATCGGACGAGAGATCGAAGAGAAGAAAGTCCTCACAGAGGAGCTTACAGAAAAGATTTTGAAAGCGGCAGAAGAATTCAGAGATAAGAGCAGGTGTTAGTATGGCAAGTGCAAAAGAAATACAGGCACGAATGAAAAGCATTCGGGATACAATGAAGATCACAAATGCGATGTATATGATTTCTTCCTCCAAGATGAAACGTGCGAAGAGAGTGCTTGCAGATACAGAGCCGTATTTCTACAATCTGCAGAGTACGATCTCACGTATCCTCCGCCATATGCCGGATGTGGAACATGTCTTTTTTGATACGAGGCCGCAGATCCCGGAAGAAGAGCGAAAGATCGGCTGTATCGTCGTGACGGCGGACAAAGGACTTGCAGGAGCCTACAATCACAATGTCATCAAGATGACGGAAGATGGCATCATCAACGCAAAGGGACATCCGAAGCTGTATGTGCTGGGAATCGTGGGACAGCAGTATTTCCGAAAAAAGAACGTCGATATGGATGAGCAGTTCCATTATACCGTCCAGAAACCGACGATGCACCGGGCAAGGGTCATTGCCAGGGAGATGGTAGAAGAGTTTGTGAACGGGCACCTTGACGAGGTGGATATCATTTTTACGGAAATGGTCAGCGCGATCTCTATGGAGACGAAGCGCGTGCAGATCCTTCCGTTGAAAAAGTCACAGTTTTCCAATATGAAAATACCGGTGGACGTGCAGCAGGAGGTTATCCGGATGGTGCCGTCCACGGAGGCTGTCCTGGATCAGATCGTGCCAAACTATGTAACAGGCTATATTTACGGATGTCTGGTAGAGTCTTATGCCAGTGAGAATAATGCGAGAATGACAGCGATGCAGTCTTCGACAGACAACGCGAAAGAAATGCTCCGTGAGTTGTCGATTCAGTACAACCGTGCAAGGCAGGCTGCCATCACACAGGAGATCACGGAAGTAATCAGCGGTGCGAAAGCACAAAAAAGGAAGTGATGACGATGAATAAAGGAAAGATTGTACAGGTCATGGGACCTGTTGTAGATGTAATATTTGAAAACGGGGAACTTCCAAAAATCAAAGATGCTTTAGTTGTGGAAAATAATGGGAAAAAGTGTGTGATGGAAGTATCACAGCATATAGGAAATGATACGGTCCGCTGTATCATGCTTTCCGCCAGCGAAGGCCTCTACCGTGATATGGAAGTTGTCGCTACCGGAGCAGGCATCAAAGTTCCGGTAGGAGATAAGACGCTTGGCCGTCTGTTCAACGTCCTCGGAGAGACAGTGGACAACGGCGAATCACTGGAAGGCGAGGAACACTGGGAGATTCACAGAGATCCGCCGACCTTCGAAGAGCAGAGCCCGGTAGTGGAGATACTGGAGACCGGAATCAAGGTCATCGACCTTCTGGCTCCGTACGCAAAGGGTGGAAAGATCGGTCTTTTTGGCGGCGCCGGTGTTGGAAAAACGGTGCTGATCCAGGAGTTGATCCAGAATATTGCCACAGAACACGGTGGATATTCCATCTTTACCGGTGTAGGAGAGCGTTCCCGTGAAGGAAATGACCTCTGGACAGAGATGAAAGAGTCTGGAGTATTGAATAAGACAGCCCTTGTGTTTGGGCAGATGAATGAGCCGCCTGGATCACGTATGCGTGTGGCTGAGACTGGACTTACGATGGCGGAATATTTCCGCGATAAAGAGCATCAGGACGTGCTTCTTTTTATCGACAATATTTTCCGTTTCGTGCAGGCAGGATCTGAGGTGTCCGCGCTTCTTGGACGTATGCCGTCCGCGGTTGGATATCAGCCGACACTGGCTACAGAGATGGGGGCACTTCAGGAGAGGATCGCTTCCACGAAGAATGGATCTGTCACATCCGTGCAGGCAGTCTACGTGCCGGCCGACGACCTGACCGACCCGGCTCCGGCCACAACATTCGCTCATCTGGATGCACAGACGGTCCTTTCCAGAAAGATTGTGGAACAGGGGATCTACCCGGCTGTGGATCCGTTGGAATCCAGCTCCCGTATCCTCGAGGCCGACGTGGTAGGCGAAGAGCACTATGAGGTGGCACGAAAAGTACAGGAAATCCTCCAGAAATATAAAGAACTGCAGGATATCATCGCAATCCTCGGTATGGAAGAGCTTTCCGAAGAAGATAAGAATATTGTGTACCGTGCAAGAAAGATCCAGAAATTCTTATCTCAGCCATTCCATGTGGCGGAGAATTTCACAGGGATTCCAGGAAAGTATGTTCCGCTGAAAGAGACGATCCGTGGATTTAAGATGATCGTGGAAGGCGAGATGGACGAATACCCGGAAAATGCATTTTTCAATGTCGGAACGATCGAGGACGTCATTGAGAAAGCGAAAGCCGAAGCGGCAGAACAGTAAAGGGGTGCGTATATGGGCCAGAGTACATTTGGACTGGAAATCTACGCCAGCGACCGTCAGTTTTATACAGGAAGAGGGAAAAGCATCACGATCCCTGTGGACGACGGCGAGATGCAGATCCTTCCTCATCACGAAGATATGATCGCTGCGATCATACCAGGCGAGATGAGATTTACGGACGCGGAAGGTCTGGAGGTAGACGTGGCGGTAAGCGCCGGATTTGTGGAAGTGCTTAACAATCGTGTGAAAGTGTTCGCACTTACGGTAGAGCGACCGGAGGAGATCGATATCCGGCGAGCAGAGGAGGCAAGGGAGAGAGCGGAAGAACAGCTCCGTCAGAAAAAGAGCCTCCAGGAGTACAATGCCAACCAGATGGCGCTTGCAAGAGCGATGTCACGACTGAGAGTAACACACAGAAGAGATATATAATATTAAGATACAAAAGGTGCATCTTCAATTTGAGGATGCACTTTTATTGTGTGCAGCAAATGAGTGTGTTACACTGAGAGAAGAAAAAGGTGGCTGAGAAAAAGAGAAATGCGGCCGGAAATATATGGATCATAAGGTAACAATAAATAGGAAGAAAGGAAAACAGTATGAAGAAAGAAGAGCTGAAAAAACTGATCGACACGGCGGCGGGAAGGATCCCGGCGGATGTTGTCATAAAAAACTGTAAGATTGTAAATGTATTCTCAGGTACGATCACTGAGGGGGATATTGCCCTCTGCGGAGGACAGATCGCAGGGATCGGGGAGTATGAAGGCAAAGAAACGGTAGATGCCCAAGGCCGCTATGCGGTTCCTGGATTTATAGACAGCCATATCCACATTGAATCTTCCTATGTAAGTCCGGAAGAGATCGGCCGCCTTCTTGTGCCGCATGGGGCGACGACTATCATCGCAGATCCACATGAGATTGTCAACGTATGCGGAATCAAAGGGTTGGACTACATGATGGAAGCGGCAGAAGGAACGAAACTTGACATCAAATATGTCCTTCCGTCCTGTGTGCCGGCCACACCGTTCGAACATGCGGGGGCAGTCATCGGCGCGCCGGAAATGGAAGAGCCGATCCGCAGGGACGAAATACTGGGACTCGGGGAATTCATGAATTTTCCGGGGGTGATCCAGGCGGACGACGCCGTGCTTGAGAAGATTTTGACAGCAAAGCGGGTCGGAAAGATCATCGACGGACATGGACCTGGAATCACTGGGAAAGAGCTGAATGCCTATGCTTCCGCGCGAATCCTGGCAGATCATGAATGCTCCACAGTAGAAGAGATGAAAGAACGTCTGGAACGGGGGATGTATATTCTGCTGCGCCAAGGATCAGCCTGCCACAATCTTCGGACGCTGCTCAAAGGAGTCACGCGGGAGAACGAAAGAAGATGTCTTCTCTGTTCAGATGACCGCCAGCCAAAGACAATCCTTCAGGAAGGACACTTGGACAATCATCTGAAGATCTGTGTGGAAGAAGGGCTCGATCCGGTAAGTGCCATCCGGATGGCCACCCTCAATGCGGCTGAATGCTTCCGGCTTTACGACAGAGGTGCCATCGCTCCGGGATACCGTGCGGACATCGTCCTTTTGGATGACCTGAAAGAATTCCGCGTGGACAGAGTCTGGATCGATGGGGAACTCACGGCCCAGGAAGGGAAGTATTTGCCGGAAGTACACAGACACGATATCGCTTCGGTAAAAAGAAGTGTGGTTGTCAAAGATTTCAGCAGGGAAAAACTGAAGATGCATCTTTCTTCGGACCATGTACATGTCATCGAAATCCTTCCGGGCGGGGTTGTGACGAAAAAGACGACGGCAAAGATCACTCTCGACCAAGAGGGAGAATTCGTGTGGAATCCAGACGAAGACATCGTGAAGGTGGCCGTGGTAGAAAGACACCAGGGAACTGGAAACGTAGCCTGCGGATTCCTGAAAGGGTACGGGATAAAAGAAGGGGCAGTCGCTCTTTCCATTGCCCACGATTCCCACAATATCATTGCAGTTGGAGTCAATGATGAGGAGATGGAATATGCTGTCCGTAGTCTGATCGCTCAGAATGGAGGAATCGTGCTTGTGAAGGAAGGGAAAGTGATCGAGAGTATGCCGATGCCGATTGCAGGACTTATGAGTGACCGAAGCGGAGAGTGGGTAGATGAAAAGCTGAACGCGATTCATGAGAAAGCTTATACGGAGCTTGGAATCTGTGGGGAAGTGGAGCCGGTAATGACACTTTGCTTTATGTCACTCCCTGTGATACCGGAACTGAAACTGACGGATATGGGACTCTTTGATGTGAATGCATTTTCCTTTATACCGGTGGAAGCATAATGATAACATCTAAAATTAAATCGCCCCTTTTGCTTAGCAACTGGGGCGATTTTTTGCATCAATATGGCAGTTTCTATCTTTTTGTGATCCGTGCCACGAAGGCGGATATGATCCGTTCGGCATACTGGGACAGAGAATAACGGCGCTGCTTTAAAAGCCAGTCGTATGTAAGTCCTCTCTCAAGAATGGTATAGTATTCTGTCAGCTCGTTGGGCGAGAGCTCGCTCTGGAAACAGCCGGACTCCAGCCCCTCTTTGATGATCGACAGGACGATCTGATAATATTTTCGATCCGGGTTGATGATAGGACGTCCATATTCGGTCATGACTTCCAGGCCGTAAAGGCAAGGCAGGAGGGTCACAAAGCGGGACGTCTCCAGTCCTTTCATAACATATTGGCTGAAACGCAGAAGCTTTTGATCCGGGGAAATATCCGACGGTACATTATCCAGCCAGTCTTCGTATGTGCTGTCATAGTGGGACGCAAGCTGGAAGAGGAGTTCCTCTTTCCCGCGGAAATGATGGTAAAAAGCCCCTCGGGAAGTACCGGACTCTTCAATAATCTGATTGATGGTCGTGTTTGCATAGCCCTGATCCAGAAAAAGTTTCCAGGAAGCATCTAGTATTTTTGTGCGAGCACTTGTCTCTTTTTTCTTATAGTAAGCCATAACTTTTCCTCGATTTGTATATTATTACTAAATATTATAGCGGAAACAGGCAGAAATGTACAACTCTTTTTTGTTATAAAGTTATCACTCTTCTTGACAGTAAAATTTCAGCGTGATAAACTTTAGAAAAATAGGAATGCAGTACGGATTTTAGTATCCGAATTTCAGCATTTCAAGAGGAGCAGATATGGAAAAATTGCAAATCAAAGAGAACATGGGAAAAGAGGAAATGAGATATGCCGTCGAAGCGGCCCGTTTGCTTGGATTCCAGACAGAAGCGGCTGTTTTTCCCGTCACATGTACTGAGGGAGGCATTTTGGCACCACAGAATGAAGACGAGCTGCAAGAGCTGTGGGCGCTGTCGGAAAAAGGCGCACCGGAGGGGTATTTGCAGGCGAAAGGCAATCCGGAGCCGATGTTTGATCTGGAGTTTCGGGAACAAACGGGGTTGGAGTACATATTCAGCAAAGGGCCGTTTTTGAAAGACGAGGACTTTGACTTTCTGCCGGACAAACTGGATGTGAAGCTTGTTCTGCCGGATAACGCGGATCATTTTCTTGTAGCTTCAGCGTGCAATATCGCTTTTCGGCTCGGCATGGAGACGACCGGATATGAGGGAGATATTGTGGCAGAAGAAGGATACAAGGGAAATGCCTTTGTGTTTGAGAACGCGGCAAAGACAGAGATGGTCTTGGAAGAGTCTGAGAAGGCAGTAAGAGTCATTGTACGTGGACAGGGACAGGAACTTCTGGATTTTACGGCCTATATCTGTGAACATTTCCCTTCAGCAGCGGGATTCCAAAATTGGCGGGATGTCCTGATGAATATGACGGATGATTTTATTTTGCGCGGAGCGGACGGACAGCTTGCAGCGTTGGATGCCTGCGGGGAAGAGGATGAGGAAAATACATTTACTGTATATGGATCGCCTGAGATCACAGAACAGCAGAAAAGCGGTTTCCCACGGGCAGTCTTTGAGAATTATAAAGCGGGCAGGCAGGTATACGAAAAGACATACACACTTCCTTGGGAAGTAGAAACATTCGAAAGAATCCTGGAGGAAGAACTTTATCCGAAACTTAGAAACGGGGATCGGATCCGGATTCAGGGAGCAGTAAGTGAAGACTTGGAAGTCCGGGAGAAACTGAAGGCAAAAATACAAGAAAAAGTAAAGGAAAAAGGAGCAGAGACGGAAAATCTTGACATCTTTTGTGCATATAAGCAGGGATTTTCCTGGCTGGATGAAAAGATCATCCCGTCTGTGCGCAGCTCGAAACCGGATAAGATTGAAATCTTCTTTAAGCCGTTTCTGCCAAAAGGACAGAAAGAGTGGCTGGACGAAAATGGAGCTACACCATCGTACCACAACCTAAAGGCAGACAATCCGGACAAATGGTACGATCTGCCGATCCGCTACTTGCAGGAGCTGTATCCTATCGAGGATGTGCTCGTAAGGGAGCTTGGCCTTTCGAGGGATGATGTTGTCTTCCTTCCGTACGAAGGGGAGGAGGATATTACCTACCGCTGCAAAGTGTACTGTGGAGATGAGATTTGCCTTGAAGAGACCTACCGGGCTTGGTATTCAGAGCGGCCATATATGGACGAGTATCCGCAGATGGGAAAGGTACATCCTTCCACAGGATATATTACTGTCTCCATCAATGGGGAGGAGAGCCTTTCCCGCAGAGTTCGGACAGACCTGGAGGAAATCTGGGATACGTATCAGGCGGAAGTCCTTCCAGACTGCAGAAAATATATAGAAGAAAAATATGACGGAAAGATAACCGAGGACCTGCAGCCGTTTTTCCAGGAACTTCTTCTGGATGTGACGGTAAGCGAACCGGACTACCGGGTTGGATGCAGGGAAGACTTGATTTCTTCTCTGGACGCACTGCATGAAGATATGTACTTTGCAGGCAGCGATTATTTTAAGAACTACGGGGTACAGAATATCAATGTTATGCTGGACGCACCGGGGCTTATCCTTCCGGCTATCCACAAAAAAGAAGGCCCGCCCGTATTTCGCGTTGTGCTTTCGGAAAAACTTACGGAGAAACCTTGTATTGTCCGCAATGATGAAATCCTCTGCGGTCAAAGAGAACGGGGCGAAGTTTCTGCATGGATCACGAGAATTGCATGGGAAGACAGCAGGCCGCTGGTAGAAATACAGACTGGCTGCGTGGCAGACGCACTGCTTGCTTCTTATGCCAACCTTCTCCAAAAGGGAATCTTGCATCTTTCTGAAGAGCTTACCTATACAGGAAAGATCGTCTTTGTTTCCGAAAACGGCAGCAAGTATGAGTCGAGCATCCGGGGAAAGAAGAAGTGTTCCAAGGAGAAGCGGATCGAGGATATCGATCTGCACGAAAAAGAGCTGATCGGTTACGACATGTACCGTTCCATCATCGAGGAACTGAAGGAAGTGCCGGGTATCGAAGTATTTCGGACGGCTCGTTCCTATACAGGAAGAGAACTTTATGCCATCTGGATCCGACCGGACAAAGAAGGATATATCTCAATGACGAAGCGGCTTACACTGCATCCGAGCGAGATAATCAATGCAAGACATCATGCCAATGAAGTGTCAAGCACGAACGCGTCTTTCATCCTTCTTAGGAAGCTGCTTACAAAAGAAGAATATAAAGAACTTCCGGAAAAGCTGAATCTCATCCTTGTGCCGATGGAAAATGTGGATGGGGCGGCTATCCATTACGAGCTGCAGAAAGAGCATCCGTTCTGGAAATTCCATGTAGCGCGGTTTAATTCCCTCGGGAAGGAATTTTTCTCCGATCACTTCCGGAAAGACACGATCCACAGCGAGGCCATGGGACTTAGCCGGCTGTATGAACGGTATGTGCCGGATATGATCGTGGATAACCACGGAGTGCCAAGCCATGAGTGGGAGCAGCAGTTTTCCGGCTATACGTCTCCGTCTTACAAGGGATTCTGGCTTCCGAGATCGCTTCTTTATGGATACTTCTGGTACGTAACAGACGAAGCGTACAAAGATAACTATCCGGTCAACAAAGAGATGGAAGACGTGATCGCCGATGAGATCGCAAAAGACGGGGAGATGACGGCGCTCAATAAAGAATGGAGCAAACAGTTTGAAAAATACGCCCATGCCTGGATGCCAAAACTTTTCCCGGCAGATTATTATAAAAATATGATCAACTACTGGATCCCATACAAAGCGGATCCGGGACACAAGTATCCGTCTATCCGATTCCCTTGGATCACGACGGTGTCCTACACGAGCGAGGTGGCGGACGAGACGGCACAGGGAGATTACCTGAACCTTTGCGCCAGAGCACATGTGGCTCACGATGAGGCGACGCTTCGGATGCTGATGTGTGCAAAGACGCCGACAGAATGCAGTTTCGACTGTATGGGGGGAAGGATTTTAGCCAGATACAAAAGGAGACGCCCGATGATCATACGGTAGTATCAGGCTGAAAAATAAATTTATATTA
>NZ_VIRV01000008.1 GCF_019754295.1 Sellimonas caecigallum
TGTGAGAGAAACGGAGGGAAAGCCAATGAAGAAAAAACTTGTGGCAAGGGTGCTGGCCTCAGCGCTTACAGCTGTATTGGCAGTGACAACGCTGTCAGGCTGTACGTTTGGTTTCGCCAGTGACCCGGATGATCCAAATGAGGTGGAAGAGGAGATTCCGATTGATACTTCTATTGATACATTTGAGTATGATTCCAGTTTGGAAGGAACAAATATTTCTGTTTTGAATTCCAAAGCAGAGATCCAGACGGCCCTGGAGGAGATGGCCAAGATATTTGAGGAAAAGGCAGGGGTACATGTGGAAATCATGCCGGTGTCAGACGGGGATTCTCCTTATACGAAGGTAGTCAGCCTGTACAATTCCGGAACACCGCCGACATTATCGATTTTGGATACAACAGATGTCATCGCTCTGGCCGAAGAAAAAGCGGCAGATTTGTCGAACGAAGCGTGGACAGCGGAAGCGGAAGGTTACCTAACCGAGGTAAATGGACACGTGTACAGTTTCCCGCTCTGTATTGAAGGAAGAGGAATCATCTATAATAAGTCAGCTATCGAGAAGACACTGGGAGAAGAATTTGACCCTTCAGAAATCAAAACACAGGATGATTTTGTGGAGGTGCTTGAGAAGCTGAAGAAGGCCGGAATGGAGAGACCGATTTCTCTTGCAAAGGAAGACTGGTCACTTGGAGCGCACCAGTTACAGTATGTGTACGAAACGTATGACGGAACATCTGCCGGTGCTCAGGAAGTGATCGAGATGATCAAAGACGGCGATCTGGATCTTAAGAGCTACAGCAGAATGAGCGATTTCCTGAACATGTTTGATATTCTCAAAAAATACAATGTGGCACAAAAAGACCCTCTCGGGGCGGATTACGATGAGATGGCCATCGATCTGGCAGATGGAAAAACTGCGTTTTGGCTAAACGGAAACTGGGCATGGCCGAACCTTGAGGAAGCCGGAGCAGAGACAGACGATGAATATGGCTTCCTTCCGTATTTTATGAATAACGATCCAAGTGATTTTGCAAACCAGCAGATCCAGGGATCTCCGTCCAAGCAGGTTATGCTGGATGGCCAGGTGGCTTCCGAGAAAGAGCAGGCAGCGGCAAAAGAGTTTCTGAACTGGATCGTATACAGTGAAATCGGACAGCAGATGCTTGTGTATACATGTAATCTGATCCCGCCGTTCCAGAATAACCCATACGAACCGACGGACCCGCTCAGCAGAAATATTTATGAGAAGGTACAAAGCGGAGAGGCATTCAACGCATCAGCGATCGTTCCGAATGACCACTGGTCAGTGCTCGGCGCTGCAATGCAGAAATATCTGGCGGGCCGCAGTGACAGAGATGAACTGATCGAGTCTATCGAAGACTACTGGGCAGAACAGGAATAGGAAAGAAGGGGTAAAATATGAAATCAAGAAACAAAGGGAAAGATTTCTGTATGTTCGGACTGCCGGGAATGTTCTGTTTTTTCGCGGTCGTGATCGTACCGTTTATTTACGGAGTATACCTGACATTTACCGACTGGGATGGGGTTTCCAAAGTAAAAAATTTTATCTGGTTTGAGAACTTTAAAGGCGTGATAAAGAATTCTGGACATCACTGCTCCTTACTTTCAAATATGTGATCGTGGTAGTGATTCTTGTAAACGTGATCGCATTTGTGATCGCATATTTACTCACAAGAGGAATAAAAGGACAGAATTTCTTCCGGGCAGGATTTTTCACACCAAACCTGATCGGAGGTATCGTACTGGGGTATATCTGGCAGTTCGTGTTCTCCAGAGTATTTGTAAGCATCGGGGAGAGTACCGGGTGGGAAATGTTTGAGGCGTCCTGGCTTTCCGATCCGAACCTGGCGTTTGCAGCCCTGGTCCTTGTGAGCGTATGGCAGCTTTCCGGTTATATGATCCTGATTTATGTGGCAGGATTCATGGGGCTGAGTGAGGATGTAATGGAAGCGGCCAGCATCGACGGAGCGTCGGGATGGGTAAAGATGAAGAGCATTGTCCTTCCGCTTATGATGTCGTCCATCACAATCTGCCTGTTCCTCACATTGTCAAAAGCATTCATGGTTTACGATGTCAACCTTTCATTGACATCAGGAGGACCTTACGGGACAACAGAGATGGCCGCTATGCACGTGTATGAAAAGGCATTTACATCGAGACAGTTTGGCGTAGGACAGGCGGAAGCGTTGATTCTGTTTATTGTAGTAGCATGTATCAGCGGAATTCAGGTATACCTGACAAAGAAACAGGAGGTGGAAGCATAATGAAACAGACGACAATCGGAGGAACAAAGAGAAAAGCGGCAAATGCCCTGGCAATGATCGGCCTGATCATTATATTCATCGCATACATGTTTCCTTTCATCATGGTCGTGATAAACTCTCTCAAACAGAAGAGGGATATTATCAAAAGCCCGTTCTCCTGGCTGTTTACGATCAAAGGGTTGTCCTTTGACAATTTTGTAAAAGCATTTACACAGATGGATTTCCTGAATGCTTTCAAAAACTCTCTGATCGTAACGGTTACTGCGACCGTACTTGTGACGCTTCTGGCGTCAATGCTGGCATATTACATCGTGCGGAACAACAATATCGTTTCCAAGATCACATTTGCGCTGATGGTTGCATCCATGATCATTCCGTTCCAGGCAATCATGATTCCTCTGGTAAGCATCTACGGCGGTACTTTGAACATACTGAACCACAGACTGACGTTGATATTCATGCACACCGGATTTTCCATGGCCATGTCGGTATTCATGTTCCACGGATTCATCAAGGGGAATGTGCCGATTGCGTTGGAGGAAGCAGCTTACATTGATGGATGCACCCATTCACAGACATTTTTCAAGATCGTGCTTCCGCTTTTGAAGCCGATCATTTCAACGATGGTAATCCTCAATTCACTGGCGTTTTGGAATGATTACCTCCTTCCGTCACTTGTGCTGACAGATAAAAAGCTTCTGACTTTGCCGCTTTCTACATATAGTTTCTATGGTACATATTCTGCAGATTACGGAACGATCATGGCAGGACTGCTGTTATGTGTTCTCCCGATTCTCATTTTGTATATCGTCCTTCAGAAACAGATCATCGGCGGTGTTGTTGCAGGTGCAGTGAAATAGAGAAAGAAATGGTAAGAGGGTATAGCTGTGCGTACCCTCTTTTGCCTCATCACAGACAAATATAATGGAGAAATGACAGATATGAAAAAAGACAGAATACATTTAAAAGCACCGGGAAACTGGATCAATGATCCCAACGGTTTTATCTATTATAAAGGATTGTACCACCTTTTCTACCAGTATTTTCCGTATGCCCCGAAGTGGGGAACGATGCATTGGGGGCATGCAGTGAGCCCTGATCTGGTAAACTGGGAACACTGCGGGGTTGCACTGTTCCCTACTCGATACGAAGATCAAAATGGCTGTTTTTCAGGAAGTGCGGTTGAGCATGACGGCAAGATGTATCTTTATTACACCGGAGTACACTATGACGTTGTAAACCCAGAGAATATACACAAAAATCCGAATGACAGATATGAATCCACTCAGCTGATGATTTGTTCGGAAGACGGATTTTCCTTCGACAATTTCAACGGGAAGAGGGTTATTATTCCGCCTTTTTCAGACCGTGAACAGGCGGATCGCACGCACACGCGAGATCCCAAAGTGTGGAGAGGGAAGGATGCCTGGTATATGGTACTGGGAAGCAGGACGAAGGATGACAGAGGGCAGCTTCTCTTTTACAGAAGTATGGATCTGATAGAGTGGAAGCCGGTAAGCCGCGTGACAAAGGAGACGACACTTGGATGGATGTGGGAATGCCCGGATCTGTTCCGGACTGAAGGCGGAGATGTGTTAATGCTTTCTCCTATGGGAGTAGTGAATGATGGGAAAAGGGAGGCAAATCATGCGGTCTGTCTTCCGATAGAATTTGATGAGCACAGCTGTTCTGTACAGTTTTCAGAGAATTTTCAGTTTGTGGATTATGGACTTGATCTGTATGCACCGCAGAGTACTGTTGATAAAGACGGGCGCCGTGTGATGGTAGGATGGATGCGGATGCCGGAAGCTGTGGAGGGCAGATGGCGAGGAATGTTTTGTATCCCACGCGTTGTGGAGAGAAAAGGAGAACACATTTATTTTCGGGTTCATCCAAATGTGGAGAAGGCTTATCAAAAGCAGATCGCTTCTCCGACGGAAGCCGGAAAAGCAGGGTACAGGTTGAGCCTGGATCTTGAAGAAGGGGAAATGATCGATATTGGAGGATATAAGATCTGGAGAAAAGGAAAACGTATCATCACAGACCGGACAGCGGTGTTTGCCGCACATGATAGCTGGCGGATGCAGGCCGAGACTCCTGAGATCAGAGAAGGAGACCATTTAGACATCTATGTAGATCAGAATCTGATCGAGATTTATGTAAATAACGGAGAATACGTATTGAGCAGCGTCGTATATGGATTGAGCACAGAAATAAAAGGGAAACCATCGGGCGAATGGTGTCTGTATGCGGCAGAAA
This sequence comes from Sellimonas caecigallum, assembly GCF_019754295.1. Classification (GTDB taxonomy): domain Bacteria; phylum Bacillota; class Clostridia; order Lachnospirales; family Lachnospiraceae; genus Sellimonas; species Sellimonas caecigallum. The sequence goes on from NZ_VIRV01000008.1 coordinate 4,545, forward strand.
GCAACAAGTGATTCTTGGAGGAAATTATGAGAAAAGATGAGATATTTCAGAGACGGCTGGGACGGCACCATGATGAATTGAGATGGCTTTACATGGAGCTGTATGAAAACGGGGATATGTTTGCAGAACTGTGCGATAATCTGTATCAGTTTTACTGCAAACGGAATGCACGGCTAAGAAAAAGAGATATGCAAAGAGAAAAAAATCCCGACTGGTTCAAGAAAAATGACATGCTGGGAATGATGCTTTACATCGATAACTTTGCCGGAGATTTGAATGGGGTAAAAGACAAACTTTCTTACCTGGAATCATGCAATGTGAACTGTATCCACCTGATGCCTTTCCTGGATTCTCCAAAAGGTCGTTCCGACGGAGGATATGCGGTGGCGGATTTTCGGAAAGTGAAACCGGATCTTGGGACGATGCAGGATCTTGCATCCCTGGCGGATGCGTGCCATGAGAAAGGTATGAATGTATGTATGGATTTTGTCATGAACCATACGTCGGAAGAACATGAATGGGCTGTGCGCGCGAGAAGAGGGGAAAGCGAGTACATGAGCCGATATTTCTTTTATGACAGTGATGAGATACCAAGGAGATACGAGGAGACAGTGCCGCAGGTATTCCCGGCTACAGCGCCCGGGAATTTTACATGGCTTCCCGATGCGGGACATTATGTAATGACTACTTTCTACCCGTATCAGTGGGACTTGAACTACAGAAATCCACGGGTATTCAATGAGATGATGTACAACTTCCTTTTCCTGGCAAATCAGGGGATAGATATCATCCGTATCGACGCAGTTCCCTACATATGGAAAGAGCTGGGAACCCAGTGCAGGAATCTTCCGAAGGTCCACACGATCGTGCGGATGATGCGCATGATCAGCGAGATCGTATGTCCGAGCGTACTGCTTCTGGGAGAAGTCGTGATGGAACCGGAGAAAGTAGCTCCGTATTTCGGGACAGTGGAGAAACCGGAGTGCCATATGCTTTACAATGTGACGACAATGGCGACGATATGGAATACCGTCGCAACCAAGGACGTGCGCCTTCTCAGGAAACAGATGGATATGGTATATACACTGCCGCGGGAATATACATTCCTGAATTATCTCAGATGTCATGACGACATAGGATGGGGATTGGATTTTTCTTCACTCAAAGAGTGGAAAATGGAAGAAATCCCGCACAAGCGATTTCTGAATGACTATTTTACCGGAAAGATTGAGGGAAGTGTGAGCAGGGGCGAACTGTACAATGATGATCCGGTAACATGTGATGCCAGATTTTGCGGGACAACCGCATCTATGTGCGGAATTGAGAGTGCCGGATTTGAGAAGGATAAAGAAAAACTTGACGATGCTATCGCCCTGGATCTCATGCTCCACGCATATATTTTTTGCCAGTCCGGGATCCCTATGCTGTACAGCGGAGATGAGATCGGACAGATAAATGACTATAGCTACAAAGAAGACCCGGACAAGGCGGGAGATTCCCGCTACATTCACCGCGGAAAATTTCTGTGGGAATTTGCAAAAAAGCGCAGAGATGAAACGGTTATGCAGGGGAAAGTCTTCCAGGGGCTGAACCGCCTGGAAAAAATCCGAAAGGCGGAGAATGTGTTTGGATCCTCGGCGGAGGTCTACACATACGATGTCCACAATGACGCCGTACTTTGTATCATGCGCAGAACAGAAAAAGATGTGTTTTTCGGAATATTTAACTTTGGCAGCAGGGACGAGACTGCGTGGATGAAAGAAGAGGGAACGTTTGTAGATCTTCTGACAGGAAGGAAGATGACTGTGGAAAATATCACAGTTCCAAAGCACGGATTCTACTGGTTAAGATCAGACAGGTAATCAGGAACGAGCACAGCAAAACTAGATTCAGAAAAAACTCCTTGTATGAAAGTACAAATTGATTTATCATATTTATATCTGAGAATATAGAAAACCAGAAAGGAGAGTATTATGAAAAAGTTGTGTTCAATCCTGCTCGTCATGGCTATGACAGCATCCATGCTGATGGGATGCGGCGGAAAAGGCCAGGACAGCGACAAAGAAGGAAAAAAAGAGACGACAAAACAGGAACAGAAGGCAGACCCGGTGGAGGTAAATGTCATGGCACTGAAAGGGCCGACAGCCATGGGAATGGTCAAATTCATGAATGATTCCGACGAAGGAACATTGGAGGATGACAATACGTATCAATTCCAGATCGCGGCATCGGCAGACGAAGTCACACCGAAGCTTGTGCAGGGAGAGGCAGATATCGCGGCTGTCCCGGCGAACCTGGCATCTGTTCTCTACAATAACACAAAGGGAAAAGTACAGGTGCTTGCAATCAACACCCTCGGTGTACTCTACATAGTGGAAAGTGGCGATACCGTTCAGTCTGCGGCAGATCTGAAAGGAAAGACCATCTATGCAAGCGGCAAAGGCTCCACACCGGAATATGCTCTTTCCTACATTTTAAGCTCTAATGGGATCGATCCGGCATCAGATGTGAAGATCGAATGGAAGAGTGAACATTCTGAGTGCGTGGCTGCTTTGGCAAATGATCCAAATGGCATCGCCATGCTTCCGGAACCTTTCGTTACGACAGCGCAGACAAAGAACCCAAACATTCGCGTGGCTCTGGATCTCACGGAAGAGTGGGATAAGATTCAGGAGGGAAAAGAGGAAAAAAGCGCGCTGCTCACGGGTGTTGTCGTTGCCAGGACAGATTTCGTAAAGGAGAATCCGGAGGCGGTAGAGAGCTTTTTGGATAACTATGAAGAATCTGTGGAATATGTAAATGAAAATACGCAAGAGGCGGCAAAGCTCGTTGGAAAATACGGGATCGTGACAGAAGAAGTCGCAAAGACAGCGCTTCCGAAATGCAATATCACATTTGTTGATGGAGATGATATGAAAGAGCAGCTTTCAGGATACCTTGCTGTTCTTTCCGAACAAAATCCAAAATCCATAGGAGGAGCACTGCCGAAAGATGACTTCTATTACAGCAGATAGAGAGAAAAAACGAAAAATCAGAATATGGGCTGTAGTGGTCTGGCTGCTGATATGGCAGGCAGTCAGTATGTGGATTGGACAGGAGATACTGCTTGTATCTCCTGTTGCTGTATTGCTGAGACTTTTGGAACTGATCCGGACGAAACTGTTCTGGCAGTCTATCGGATTTTCCGTTATGAGGATCGTCGGAGGATTCCTTCTGGCAATGCTTCTATCTGTCATAGGTGCCGGACTTTCCTCCAGATTTCGGAAGGTTCAGGAATTTCTCGCACCGGCAGTTCTGGCAGTCAAGGCAGTCCCGGTGGCATCATTTGTCATTCTTGTGCTCATCTGGGTTTCATCGGAAAATCTGTCTGTTGTCATTTCATTTTTGATGGTGTTTCCGATCCTGTACACGAATGTATTGGACGGCATCAAGAGTATGGACGCGAAACTTCTGGAGATGGCGGAAGTATTTGACATCCCGGAAAGTGTCAGGATACGGTATATCTATGTGCAGCAGGTACTGCCTTTTTTCCGTACCGGGTGTTCGGTAGGGCTTGGGCTTTGTTGGAAAGCGGGAATCGCAGCAGAAGTCATCGGCATACCGGACGGATCCATCGGGGAACAGCTTTACGAAGCAAAAGTTTACTTGAATACACCCGACCTTTTTGCGTGGACAGTTGTGATCATCGTCATTAGTCTCGTGTTTGAAAGGCTGTTTCTATGGATAGTAGACAGGCTGGTATATCGGATGGAAAGGATGGAATAGCATGAAGAATGCCATTGAGATCGTAAATCTGACAAAATCCTACGGAGACAACACAGTTTTTTCCGGTCTTACACTGTCTATCCCGAAAGGGAAGACGACGTGCATTATGGCGCCGTCCGGAACAGGGAAGACAACACTTCTTAGAATACTGATGGGTTTGGAGGAGTGTGACAGCGGCAGTGTGACAGGGCTTCAGGATATGAAAAAAAGCGCTGTGTTCCAGGAAGACAGACTCTGTGAGAATCTCAGTGCGTCTGCAAATATACGGCTTGTAAGACGCAAAAGCGTCCACAGGCAGGAGAAAAAGGAACGGGAGGAAGTACGCAAAGCTATGGAGGCTGCGGGACTTTCCGGATGTGAAAATCAGCCGGTGCGGGAGCTTTCCGGAGGCATGAGAAGAAGGGTTGCCCTCCTTCGGGCGCTGTATGCAGAGTGGGATGTGCTTTTTTTGGACGAGCCCTTTAAGGGGCTTGATAAAGAAATGAAAGAGAAGATCATGGAATACACGAAAAAATCCTGTGAAGGAAAGACTGTGCTGTTTGTGACGCATGAGGAGGAGGAAGCACTCAGGATGGGAGAAATCTATCGGTTGGGAGAAAGCCAGTAAAGGAGGAAAAGGATGGTCTATCTGGAAGAATTTACTTTTCCTGATATTGAGCAGGAATACACGTTTTTGATGCAGCTGAAACGAACTTGTTACAATACCGTCTATCCCTTTCAGATCCTGTCAAGCCATCAGCTCAGGTATCTGGAATTTGAACCGGTCACGATCCTTTACGGGGGAAACGGATCCGGGAAATCCACAGCACTCAACGTCATGGCTGAGAAGATTGGGCTGAAGAGGGACACACTCTATAACCGTTCCAGTTTTTTTGAAGACTATACTGCCATGTGTGACTGCGAGATCCGCTCCGACATACCCGCAGACAGCCGCATCATCACAAGCGACGATGTGTTTGATTACATGCTGCATTTACGAGAGATGAACATGGGGATCGATCGAAAAAGGGAAGCGCTTTTTGACGAATACCTGAATGCAAAGTACTCCCATTTTCAGATGCGCTCACTGGAAGATTATGAGCAGCTCAAAAAAGTAAATATGGCAAGGAGCAAGACCCAGTCTCGCTATGTACGGGAAAATCTGATGGAGAACATAAGAGAACAGTCAAACGGGGAGAGCGCTTTTTTCTACTTTACGGAAAAAATAAAGGATGATGGGCTTTATCTTCTCGACGAGCCGGAAAACAGTCTTGCGCCAAAGCGACAGCAGGAGCTGGCAGAATTTCTACAGAATTCGGCGAGGTTTTTCGGCTGCCAGTTTGTCATCGCGACTCACTCGCCGTTTCTCCTGGCTATCCGAGGAGCTCGGATCTATGATCTGGATGAAAATTCAGTGGATGTCAAAAGATGGACGGAGCTTCCCAATGTGCGATCCTACTTCGAGTTTTTTGAAAAGTATAAAGATGAATTTACAAGCAGCAGGCAGTGACTTGTCTGCTTTTGTCTGGTATAATAAATAAGGTTATGCCGGGATGACATGACAGAAAACAGCAGAAAAAGAAGGGGGAATACAAAATGGATATGGAGTATGTAAAAGAACAGCTCAAAAATCTTCTCGCCATCGACAGCCCATCCGGGTATACGAAGGAGGCTACGGATTATCTTCTGAAAGAGTTTGAAAAACTTGGATTTCATGCTTACCGTACAGTGAAGGGCGGAGTCATCGCCGAGATTGGCGGAGAAGATGAAAACAATGCAGTTTTCCTGGAAGCGCATGTGGATACGCTTGGAGCTATGGTCACTCAGATCAAAGGAAACGGATGTCTTCAGATCTGCCCGGTAGGTGGGATCGACGCCAACAGCGCAGAAGGAGAGACGGTAAGAATACGGACACGGTCCGGCAAAATGTTTGACGGAACATGTCAGCTTTGCAACGCCTCTGTGCATGTAAACGGAAAATATGCGGACACACCGCGGAAGTATGATGTGATGGAAGTGGTAGTGGATGAGAAAGTATTTACGAAAGAGGAGACGGAGGCGCTTGGTATCGCAGTAGGAGATTTCGTTTGTTTCGAACCGAGAACAGTCATTACCGAGAGCGGATATATCAAGAGTCGGTTTTTGGATGACAAGTTAAGTGCTGCGATACTCCTTGGATATGCAAAGCATATCAGGGAAGACAACGTCGTGCCGGAGAGAAAAATTTACATGCATATGACCGTCTATGAAGAAGTAGGACATGGCGGTTCCGCATCCATTCCGGAAGGCGTGACAGAAGTACTTTCCGTGGATATGGGGTGTGTCGGGGAAGGACTTGCCTGCAGAGAACATCAGGTATCCATCTGTGCAAAAGACAGCAAAGGGCCGTACAACTATGAAGTGGTGTCCAACCTGATCGAAGCGGCAAAACGAGCCGGTGCGGATTATGCGGTAGACGTATATCCACACTACGGGTCTGATGCTGAGGCGGCGCTCACGGCAGGATATGATGTCCGCCATGGGCTGATAGGAGCAGGAGTCTATGCTTCCCACGGATATGAAAGAAGCCATGTGGACGGGGCAAAGAACACACTTCTTCTTTTAAAAGAATATTTGGGATAGGATAAAGCAGTACCGGCATATAAAGGACAGACAGAATCGGCTCCTTTGTATACCGGTACTTTTGTAATTCATGGGAGATTCGTGTAACCTTTTTGGAAGAAAAACGTTTTCTGTATAGATACAGACACTCAGAGGAAAATGCCGAAGATGTCCGATGAGATATCAACGGAGAAGGGAAGGGGAGGCGTTATGAAAAAAGATGAGCTTGAAGAAATCTACAGGCTTTACTACAAAGACATATATCTGTACGCGCTTTCGCTTGCCCGGAACAGGCAGGACGCGGAAGAACTGGCAAGCGATGCGTTTTACAAAGCGCTCCTTTCGTTGGAAACGAAAAGCGGAAGCGTGAAATATTGGCTATTTTCTGTTTGCCGCAATCTTTTTCTTGACCAGATGAGAAGGAGGAAGAGACATCCTTGCGAGGAACTATCGGATAAACAGACAGATGATCTTGAAGATACATTGGCACATCTGATCCGAGAGGAAGAGGCGAGAAAAATATATTCCTGCATCCAGAAACTGCCGGATGCATACCGGGAGATGATCTTCATGTTTTACTTTGAAGAAATGAGCATCGCACAGATTGCCCGGCTTACCGGAAAAGGGACAGCATCTGTAAAGACAGGACTTTTTCGGGCGAGAAAGAAACTGAAAGAGTGGATGGAGGCAGAAGAGTGAAAGGAGGTATACCATGAATTACGAAGAATTGTTGAAAAAATACAGACAGGGACAGACGACGGAAGAAGCGACGAGAAGGATCGAAGAGGATATCGAGAAATTTGAGGCCATCAGTGTCTATCTGGAGGAAACACTTGAGGAGGAGCGGACAGGACTGGAAATTGAGGAAGCCGATGCGAAAGATATCCGTCGGATCAAAGGGAAAGTGAACCGAAAAGTCTTTTGCTATTCTTTTTCGGGGGCGGCAGTCCTGATCGCAATCATACTTTTGATCAACTTGATATGCAGCCAGATTTTCTACAATCCAAACAAAGGAATCCGGGAGATTTATGGCGGGGACGGACAACTGATGCTTGACCTCTCTGTCTACACCGAGATGCACAATCCGGGATATATTGTAAATCAAGCGTACGCAGAGCCGGACTGGTTCGGAAAATATGGACTTTCTGTTACATGGGGGCGACTCTTTACAGGGGAGGAAGAAAAGGCCTATATCAATCTGGTGCGGGGCAAGGTCAAAGAAAGCGGAAACGTGGAAAGGTCTTTCAAAGGAACATCGATATATCATGCCATTGGGACGAAGCTTGGGATGGTAATATATGAAGGTAAAGACGACACGTCCATGGATCTGGCAAAAGCCGAGCTTCAAAATCAGCAAGAGCATATTGCAGCGCTTCCGGAATCTGCTTACCTGGCGGTCAATATTACATTTCCAGAGGCAAAGACGGTGGAAGAAATGCTGAAATTTGCGGATCAATATCAGGATGTATCGATCATCTATAACTATGTTGAATCAAAAACAGGAGCACTTCAGATGAATGGATTCGGATTTGAACGTGCCGGGATCATACCGGATCAGACAGAAGAGATAAATCAGAAATACCCGTATCTTTGGACGTTGGGGGAGGATATGGATTCCGGCGATCGGGCAGAGAAATGGACGCTTCACTATGAGTCCATGCTGAAGTACCTGAGTGAGCGGGGCGAATTTATCGATATGATGACAGATGCAGTTTCCGGATGGTCATCTGTCGACTACAAAGAGGAGCTGGAGACAGTAAAAAAAGAAGGGATACATATCGTAGGTATGCAGATCCACGGAAAGAGGCAGGATATACTGGATATTATCGCTTCTGGGGAGATTGACGGTATGGACATACTGGACGTCAAAGTGTCGGAGTATTCCAGATAGCAGCGCGGCAGACCTCTTTCAAAAGAAAATTCTTAAAAAAATGTGAAGGTGCGTTTTTGAAGAAAAATTCATGCTAAAATATACTTGTGAAAAAAGTGCGGCGAAGTGGGATCTCGTCTGCACATGGAAAGAAAAAAAGTATAAGATACATAAGGGGAGGCTGATAGCATGGGACGCATTAAAGATCACAAGAAAAATAATCCCAATCAGATGACAGACTGGCTCGATATAGAGTGGCTCGATGAAGAAGAGCTGGACGAGCAAGATCCAGAATACCATCTCGATACCGAAGATTTTGAGGAGGATGACTGGGATACCGGAGACGGCTGGGAGGATCCGGAAGAAGAAAAGGCAGTGAAAACAAGAGAGCCCAAACAGACATCGCAAAGAAAGACAGAGCGAAGACCAGAAGACAAAAGAAAATCACAGGGGAGAAAGCAGACCGGATCTTCCAGGAGCAGAGCAGCAGGGAAACGGGCAGATTCCGGAAAAAAGAAAAGACCTCCGCAAAAGAATACAGGAGATGAAAAAAAGACAAAAGAAAAGAACCGTTCTTCTGCAGTAAAACCTGTAAAGACAGCGACAAAAGTCGCTGGTACAGCGGGGAGAACAGCGGGAAAAGCGGCAGGAAAAATCGTTTCCATCATTTTGAAATGCGGAAGTTTTGCCGCTATGGTTGTCATTGTTCTCAAAATGTTCCAGGATTTCTGGGCCCAGAGAAATGTGTTGGGAGAACTATGGAGAGTGGCAGCAGATCGAAACTATGCGGAAGCGCTTTATCTTGGTATTGCAGGCGTGCTTTTGCTCTACGGAATCATCTCCGCGCTCTGGATCTTGACAGGGAGAAAAGCAGCAGACGGTGGAAGGATACAAAGCTATGACACGGGAAGAGGACTTACATCATTCATCGTGATCGCAATACTTGCAGCTGTATCTGGGATGGTGCAGCCGATCGTGCCGGAAAGCCCTCAGATGCTGGCCGGAGCGAGCCTAGCCCTTCAAGTAATAGACGGGATGAAAACGATTCTGCTGGGATGCTGTGCAGCAGGGATCGTATTATGTGTCATTCGCAAATTTATCAGGCGATAGATAATAGAAAAAGGGATACCGCCCTGTGTCCGTGCGAAGAACGGCAGGGCGGTATATTACTATTTTGAGGCCGTACAGTGTATAACACAATCCAGTCTATTGCAGTATAGTACCGTTCGGGGAAATGATTTTTACCTGGCATGGGATATCTTTTCCGGATGCTGCGACTGCATTTCGGACAGCGCGCTCGATTCCGCCGCAGCATGGGACCTGCATTCTTGCCACGAGGATGCTTCGGATGTCGTTCTGACTCAGGATAGCAGTCAGCTTTTCTGTATAGTCGATGGAGTCCAGTTTTGGACAGCCGATGAGAGTAACATGGCCTCGTATGAAATCATGATGGAAATTTCCGTAGGCATAGGCTGTGCAGTCCGCTGCGATCAAAAGATCGGCATTTTGAAAATAAGGTGCTGAAAGCGGTGCAAGTTTGATCTGTACCGGCCATTGGGTAAGCTGGCTGTCCAGTGAAAAATTTTGCGCCGAAGGATTTGAAGTTCCGGTGGTTTTTGCGGCCTGAGCGGCTTTTACGGCTGCTTCATCATAAGCCGGCGCTTCCCTTTCTTCAAAGGAGATGGCCCCCGTCGGGCAGGCAGGGAGACAGTCTCCAAGACCATCGCAGTAGTGTTCGCGCACAAGTTTTGCTTTTCCGTTTACCATATCAATAGCGCCTTCATGGCAAGCCTGGGCACAGAGCCCGCAGCCATTGCAGAGCGCTTCGTTAATTTTGATGATTTTTCGTATCATAGTCTTATTCCTTCCCTTCCAAAATGTTTTCAGAAATACGCTTGACTTACATGTATAAGAATAGTACACTCAGGAAAAAGAATCGGTTGTAATTACAACGGAGGTAGGAATGGAGAGAAAAAAATGGGTTCGGAATTGCCCGCTTTTTCGGGGAATCCCGGAGGAAGAAATGGAGATATTGCTGAAACGAATAAAGGCCTGCACCCGGATTTATCAAAAAGACGAGATCCTTCTGAATGTGGGGGATACAGTTCGCTCTTTCGGAATCGTGGCATCCGGGGAACTTTTTGTCATGAAGGAAGAGTATAGCGGGAGCACAGCCATGGTGGCACAGATTCTGTCTGGAGAATTGTTTGCGGAGGCATTTGCGGCGGGCGAAGCCTGCGCGACGGTCACGGTAATGGCGGCAGACAAGACAGAAGTTCTGTGGATTGATTACAGAGCGATGACGGAGACCTGTCCAGACAGCCCGGCACATAAGATCCTCATGAAAAATATGATGCAGATACTCGCGCGGAAAAATCTTTTTCTGACTGGGCGCATCTCCCACCTGTCCAGACGGACACTTCGGGAGAAAGTCCTTTCTTACTTGTCGGAACAGGCTTTAAAAGAAGGAAAAAAGAGTTTTGAGATTCCATTTGACAGACAGGGACTTGCTGATTATCTGGCGGCAGACAGGAGTGCGCTGTCAGCGGTGCTTGGAAAGCTGAAAAAAGAAGGTGTCTTGTCTTTCCGGAAAAATCAATTTGAGCTGCTGAAAGAAGAAGAACAGATAAAAATCTGATAAGATTTTCATAGAGAAATTTGAAAAGTCATGGTATGATATAAATTCAGGGCTAAAAGAAAGATATGATACAAGAAGGGATGTGATGGATATGACTGGAGGTTCCAAAAAAAGAAGAGAGACGGAAGTATATGAGAACTACTGGAAGTTTACAGCGGCATATACGAATCTGCTCGGAACGAAATTTCATAATTGCCTTTCTGTGACGGTCATGTTCATCGACAGCCACAAAAAGGAAATCCAAGAAAGTGCCGGAAAGAAAGATGGTAAGACGGAGGAGCTTTACCGCAGACTTCAGGAAAGAATCGTGAAAATGTGTGATTTTAAGGGAAAGGACGGCTCCTTGTCGGCCAGGAAAGCCATCAACCAGTTTGTGAAGATCGGTTTTATCAATCCATATATGGACGGGTATCATCCGCTTGTAAAAGAGTTCTTGCGGACGGAGGACAAAGAACGAAAGAGAGTTCTTTTTTCAAAGATTTTTTATGAGGCGTCCTCCCTTGCCTCCGATGTGACTGTGGATAAAAGAGAGCTGAAACACATGGCGTTTCTGCTGAAGACGCTGGATCTTTCCGGACCGCTGGATAAAGAAGACATCAAGGGACTGATGGTAACAGATATCCGGAATTTTGCGAAAGGATACCTTACGAGAAGCGAACTTAACAGTCAGATCCGCTATGCCGATTCCTGCGGTTTCCCGGATAGAAAATATAATCAGATCTCCCATCTGATCTCCCACCTGAAGCTTTTTGTGGATCTCTCCTACGACAGAGAAAATGAGACATTCCGTTTCGTAGATGATCCAGGGATCGCAGATGGCAGGGAGAGAGAAAACAAAAAGAGAGATGGAGTGCGCCATCGTATTTTTAAGGAGGAATTGAAGCAGGAATCGGAGCGCATCTATGGGAAACCGGTTTGCTACCTGGAAAAGATCCAGTATAAGACGCTGATCGCCTCCCACATCAAACCACTCCAGACCTGTCTGGATGAAGGGCGGGAAGATGAAGCCTATGATGTGGACAATGGAATTTTGATCAATCAGATTGCAGATTCGTACTTTGATAAGCAGGAAATCTCTTTTACCGACGACGGGGAGATTTTATTTGGAGATCGGGTGGAAGAAGCAGTAAGAGAACGGCTTGGAAGATACCGGCTGGACAGCGCAGTGATGAACGATAAAAGAAAACAGTATATGCGTTATCACAGAGCTTTGTTTTACAAAAAACAGGGCATCGATCCGGTCTCATCGGAATGTAAAGAGGAAAAGCCTCTAAAGCGTCCGACATATGTGGATCTGTTCTGCGGGGCAGGAGGACTGTCCTGCGGATTTGACAAGGCGGGATTTGAGAATCTTCTGGCCGTTGAGATGCATCCTAAGTATGCAAGGACATACCGGGAGAATTTCCCGGAGCATCCGCTCATCGTGGACGACATCAAAAACATCCCCAATGAGAAACTTAGCGCGGTCATAAAAGAGCGGGAAGTAGACGTTGTTATCGGAGGACCGCCTTGTCAGGGATTTTCCAAGGCCGGAAATATCGGCCGGACTTTTCTGGAGGATGAGAGAAATTATCTTTTTCTGGAGTTTGTGCGGGTCGTAAAACACTTAAAGCCAAAGATGTTTGTGATGGAAAACGTGGCTGCGATGGAAGTGCACAGGAAGGGCAAGACGATGGAGGATATACTGGAAGCATTCCGTGACGCAGGGTATATCGTACCGTGGCATGAAGTGCTGAACAGCGCCTGCTACGGCGTCCCGCAGGTGCGTCGCCGGATGGTCATGGTAGGATACCGAAAAGATCTGGTTGTAAATTTCTCCTATCCGGAGAAAGACAGCCGTATCCGAACGATTAAAGAAGCTATCGGCGATCTGCCGCCTTTGAAAAGCGGAGAGAAAAGCACGATCCCGAATCATGAGGCTATGAACCATTCCGTACAGATGCTGGAAAAGATGAGTTACGTAAAAGACGGAGGAGACCGGACGGATATCCCGGAACAATTGCGGCCAAAATCCGGGGATATCCGAAAATATATCCGCTATGACAGCCAAAAACCGTCGGTGTGCGTGACAGGGGATATGCGAAAAATCTTTCACTATTGCCAGAACAGGGCGCTCACTCCACGGGAGCTGGCAAGAATACAGACATTCCCGGACGATTTTATTTTTTATGGGACATCGATACAGATACAGCAGCAGATCGGAAATGCAGTTCCGCCGGAGCTGGCATACCGGATTGCCGTGCAGATAAGGGAGGCACTTCGAAATGTCTAAATATCCGAAAGTAAATTATATCGGGAATAAAGAAAAGCTTGTGGACTGGATTCTCCAGGAAATGCCGGTAAAGACAGGGAGTGTTATGGATCTGTTTGCGGGCGGGTGTTCGGTGTCTTATGCGCTGAAAAAAGAAGGATATGATGTGATTTCCAACGACATTTTGTACGCGGATTTCGTTCTTTGCAAAGCGCTGATCGAGAATATGGAAGGACAGATTTCAGCATCTGTGTTTGATATAGAGATTTCTCGGGGAATCATTGAAAAAGAGAAAGACAGGCTTTCTTTTCTTGCAGGGAGACTGTATTTTCCCGAGGAGATCGAAGAGCTGGCACGCCTCAAAGCTATCTCGGAAGAACTGGGAGGATATGAGCGGTATCTCTATCTGGCTCTTCTGCGCAGAGCTATGATCCGGAAGCTTCCATATTCACGGATGAATGTTCCATGGGATCAGATCCGGATCCTCAGAGATGAGGAATACAGCTACCGAAAATACGGGAGAAGGCGGGCATACCATAACCAGACTTTCGAAAGTCACATGAGAGAGAATTTGTCATCTTACAGCCAGGCAGTCTTCCGGGGGCGTGGAAATTGTATTGCCAGAAGGGAAGATGCTGCGGATCTTGTAAAAGAGCCGGGACGCTTGGATGTTGTGTATATTGACCCGCCATATCCTTCCACCATGAATAATTATGATGCGTTCTATGGTTTGTTCGACGAAATGTTTGGAAAGAAAAAGGAACATGCTGACTTTACCAAAAAACAGACGTTTCTTTTTCGACTGGAGGAGCTTGTAAAAGAACTGCGGGGAAAGACCGGATATATCCTTTTAAGCCAGAACAGTCGGGTTCGCCCGGTTCCGGATGAGATGGAAAAGATGCTTTCAAAATACGGGCGTGTGACACGGAAAGAACGGCCGCACAACTATCAGGTAACAGGGAAAATTAACAAAAAAGGAAGCAATGAACTTCTTTTTTTAGTAGAACTGTAAATTGCTTGCAATTTTCACACAAATACGATAGACTAATGCTATAGAGTGTTAAAGAGCTGAAGTGCAAACTTTAGCGGAAGGAGTTAGAGCAATGAGATATGAAAATTTGAATGAAAAAATGCTTGATATGAAGGACGAAATTTTCGCATCCATCAAAGAAAGCATAGCGATCGAAAGTGTGAAAGGAGAGCCAGAGGCGGACGCACCTTATGGAAGAGGTCCGAAAGAGGCGCTGGATCATGCGCTTGCGCTGGGAGAAAAGCTGGGCTTTCGGACAGGAAATCTGGACAACAAAGTAGGCTGGATCGAGTACGGCGAAGGCGAAGAGATGGCAGCAGTGCTGGGCCATCTGGATGTTGTCCCGATCGGAGAAGGATGGAACTATCCTCCTCTCGCCTGTGAAGTACATGATGGAGTGATGTACGGACGGGGAATTCTTGATGACAAAGGACCTGTGATCGGTGCCATCTATGCGCTGAAAGCAATCCGGGATCTTGGACTTCCGATTGACCGCAGACTTCGCGTTATTTTCGGCACAGACGAGGAAAATGGATCTTCCTGTGTGCAGCATTACATTGAAGCGGGCGGAGAAAAACCGACGATCGGGTTTACGCCAGATGCAGAGTATCCGGTCATTTTTTGTGAAAAAGGCCAGTCATTCTGGGAAGTGACAAAGAAGATAGAGAATCCGTCCAAAGTGAAAATACTGTCCATCGATGGAGGTACAGCGAAGAATGTAGTAACGCCGAAGTGCACTCTTGTAGCGGAAGGAGAGATTGACGTCAAGGAAGCGGAAGGCATTACTGTGACAAAGGCGGACGGAAAGACAGTGGTCGTAGCGGAAGGAAAAGGGGCTCACGGAAGTACACCGCATCTTGGAATCAACGCTGCAAAGAAACTGTTTGAGGCAGTCAAAGATTCCGGTATTGACGGAGATGTAGGGCAGATGATGGCATTCATCCTGGAAAAAATCGGAGCAGAGACAAATGGAAAGTCTCTGGGAATCTGTTACAATGACGAGGAGACAGGGGAAACGACAGTCAACCTGGGAGTTGTGAAAGTGACGGAAGAAGAGATCTTCTTTACACTTGATATCCGGTATCCGAAGAGTGGAAACAGAGAAGAACTGATCGCGAATGTAAAAAAACACGCGGAAGAATACGGTCTGAACGCGAATGTCGAGGCGGAAGGAAAACTCCTCTATGTTCCTAAAGATTCTGAACTTGTACAAAAACTGACGGGAGTCTACAGAGCACAGACCGGAGCGGATGATGAGCCGATCGCTATCGGAGGCGGTACATATGCAAAAGCGTTTGACAATATGGTAGCTTTCGGACCGATCTTCCCGGGAGATCCGGATGTGATCCATCAGCCGAACGAATGTGCAGACGTGGATAAATTAATGAAATCATTCCAGATCGTTGCCGCTGCAATGTATGAGATCGCTCAGAAATAGAAAACTTTAATAAAAAGTCTGACAAATTTGGTATATCAGAAAAGGCCTTCGCATGAAATGTGCAAAGGTCTTTTTATAACAAGGAGGTTTTAGTTTGAGACTGATTTTCAAGTATCTGAAAAGATATAAACTTCTTTTTTGCCTGAATGTGCTGTCTGTATTTGGTTTTGCGCTGGTGGAACTGGGAATTCCAACCATTGTATCAGATATGATCGACAAAGGGGTAGTAAATCAGGACAAAACGTATTTGATAAGAATGGGGGGACTGATCGTGCTGATCTCCGTGATCGGTGTGGCCGGCACGATCCTTTTAGGTTACTGCTGTGCCAGGATATCTACCAATGTCGCACACGATATCAGACAGGATGTATTCCGGAAAGTGCAGACACTGTCTCACAGCGAGATGAATGAGATTGGTGTGGCATCCCTGATCACAAGAACAAACAACGATGCCTTCCAGATCATGATGTTTATGAACGTGATCCTGAGGACTGCGGTCCTCACCCCGGTCATGATTTCAGTAAGTTTCATACTGATAATGATGACATCGCTGAAACTGTCAATGATTATTCTTGCTACCGTCCCGCTGATCATCATCGGGGTGGTTATCGTAGGGAAAATTTCCTCACCTATCAGTGAGAGACAGCAGGGATCACTGGATTCCATCAACCGGATTTTCAGGGAGAACCTCACAGGAATCCGGGTTATCCGATCCTTTAACAATGACAGCTATGAGTCGGAGCGGTTTGACAACGAGAACGTAAATTTTATGGTGCAGTCTAAGCGGCTGTTTAAACTGATGTCCTCCACAGAGCCGATCTTCTTTCTGCTTATGAATGTGGCGGTCATTGGAATCTACCTTGTCGCAAGTTTTATGATCGATGACGGTGCACTGCCGGTGGGGAAACTGGTAGCCTTTATGGATTATATGTTCCACGCAATGTTTTCCGTTCTCCTGTTCTGCCTTGTATTTATGATGTATCCGAGAGCAAATGTATCTGCAAAGCGGATCATGCGAGTTCTAAATACTGAACCGGGAATACAGAACCATCCGAAAGAGGGAGCAGAGGAAAAGGAGAAAAGCGTTGTGTTTGACAATGTGACTTTCGTCTATCCGGACGGAGAGGAGGCTGTGCTCCAGAATGTATCTTTTGAGGCACACGCCGGACAGACTGTGGCTTTTATCGGAAGTACAGGATCAGGAAAAAGCACGCTGATCAAGCTGATCCCGCGATTTTACGATGTGACATCGGGGAAGGTGCTTGTAAACGGTGTCGATGTACGGGAGATGGACATGTATGCACTGAGGGATAAAATTGGGTATGTATCCCAGAAGGCAAACCTGTTCAGCGGGACCATCGCGGACAATATCAGATTTGGGAAAAAAGAAGCGACAGACGATGAAGTCATCCATGCGGCAAAGGTGGCACAGGCGTACGACTTTATCATGGAAAAGCCGAACGGCTTTGAAGAGAAGATCGCGGAAGGAGCAGGTAACGTGTCAGGCGGACAAAAGCAGCGGCTTTCCATCGCTAGAGCGCTGGTGCGCAAACCGGAGATCTATATCTATGACGATTCCTTTTCGGCGCTTGATTTCCGGACAGACGCCCGTCTCAGGGGAGAACTGAAAAAAGAGATGACAGATGAGATCGTCCTGATCGTGGCGCAGAGAGTTTCCACTATCATGGATGCAGATCAGATCATTGTTCTCAATGAAGGCAAAATTGCAGGGAAGGGAACGCACAGGGAGCTCCTTGAAAACTGCAAGATATATTATGAGATCGCCGCCTCTCAGTTAAGTGAGGAGGAACTGGCCTATGAATAGAAAAGTAAGCTGGAAAGTATGTATAAAAGGAGTACTGGCTTTCGCAAAGCCATACAGGACAAAATTTTTTGTGGCGTTTTTTATGGTCATTTTGTCCACGGCTATCTATACAATGAATCCAACGGTCGAAGGGATGGTCACAACACAGCTTGCAGATGACGCAGCAAAGATCATGGAGGGGATACCGGGCGCTCATGTGGATTTCCAGAGAGTGTTCCTGATACTGACGCTTTTGATCACTTGTTTCATTGTAAGGGCACTGGCTCTTCTTATTTCGGCGTTTTTCCTGACAAATGCCATCCAGCATATGATGCATGATATCCGGGGAGCACTTCAGAAAAAGATCCAGAAGCTTCCAGTGCGATTTTTTGACGATCATGCATTTGGGGATGTCCTGAGCTGTGTGACAAATGACGTGGATACGCTGAGCAATGCATTGCAGCAGACACTTACCAAAGTGATTACCGGAGTACTGACATTCATCCTTGTCATTATCATGATGTTCCGGATCAACTGGATCATGACACTCCTTGCACTTGTCATCATCCCTCTGACAGCGCTTATCACAAAACTGTTTGTCGGACGCTCGCAGAAACTTTTTGACAGACAGCAGACGACTGTCGGGGAACTGAACGGAACCATCACGGAGCTGTACGGGGGCTTCAATGAGATCATCGTGTACAATAAACAGGAGGATACGATACAGAAATTCGAGGATGTCAACAGGAGGATGAGAGATTCTGCGTTTCAGGCACAGTTCGTGTCTTCTTTGATCTCGCCTTGTGTGTCATTTATCACTTATGTGACGATCGGAGCTTCAGCTGTTGTAGGCTGCATTCTCGTCATTCAGGGAACGATCAAAATTGGGGATCTCCAGGCGTTCATCCGTTATATCTGGCAGATCAATGACCCGCTGTCACAGGTATCTCAGTTATCCGCCCAGGTACAGTCGGCTTTTGCGGCACTTGGTCGTATCTTTACGATGCTGAATGAAGAAGAGGAAGACCAAGGCGGCGAAAAACATGTGGCGAAAGACCGGATGAAAGGGACAGTGACCTTCGACCATGTGCAATTTGGCTATGGAAAAGACCTTCTGATGAAAGATGTCAATATGGATGTCAAGAGCGGACAGATGGTGGCTATTGTAGGTCCGACAGGGGCAGGAAAATCGACGCTTATGAATCTGCTGCTTCGCTTCTATGACGTAAAAGGGGGATCCATCAAGGTTGACGGTGTAGATATCCGTGATATGCCAAGGGAAGAACTACGCTCCATGTTCTCACTTGTGCTCCAGGATACGTGGCTTTTTAAAGGATCGATTTACGAAAATATCCGGTACGGAAGACTGGATGCTCGCAAAGACGAAGTGATAGGGGCCGCAAAGATGGCCAACGTCCATCATTTTATACGGACGCTCTCACATGGGTATGATTCCTTGATAAACGAGGAAGCAAACAATATTTCCCAGGGCGAAAAGCAGCTCCTTACGATAGCGAGAGCGATCCTGAAAGACCCGCAGATTCTTATTCTCGATGAGGCCACTTCTTCTGTGGATACTCGTCTTGAGAAAATGCTCCAGGAGGCGATGCAGCGAGTTATGGAAGGCAGAACGTCCTTTGTCATCGCACACCGCCTGTCCACGATCCGGGATGCGGATCTTATCCTTGTTCTAAAAGACGGTGATATCGTGGAACAGGGAACACATGAAGAGCTGCTGGAAAAGAAGGGAATGTACGAGAAGCTGTACCATTCTCAGTTCGCCGGTCAGAATTTTGATGAAATGGACTAGATAAGCAAAGGAGGAACGAAAGGCATGGGCGGCAGGAAGACAGAAAGCGGAATACCAAAATATCAGCAGATCGCGGCAGACATCGCGTACAAGATTGTTGACGGGACATACCAGGAAGGCAGGAAGATCTATGCACGGTCCTCGATCGGAAGCCAGTACAGCGTATCTTCGGAGACAGCCCGAAGAGCCATGTGCATTCTTGCAGACTGGGATGTTGTGGAAGTCGAAAAGAACAGCGGAGTGGTAATCAAATCGCTGGACAACGCGAGGAATTTTCTGCAGCAGCAGGAACAGACAAAGTCTATCCAGAATCTGAAACGGAACATTCTGGACAACGTAGAGCGTCAGCAGCAGGAAACGAAGGAACTCTATGGATATCTGACAGAGCTAATCAAACAGATTGAGTGCTACAGGGCGACCAATCCGTTTATTCCATATGAACTTGTCATCAAGGAGGACACGCCGTATCTGGACAGGACGGTAGGCGAGGTCAATCTCTGGCAGGAAACATTTGCCACGGTCATAGCGATCCGCAGAAACGGGACATTGATGATGTCGCCGGGACCGAAGGCGGTGTTCCGTCTGAATGATATTTTTTACTATACAGGAGATGACGAATGTCCAGAAAGAGTAAGAAAATTTATGTATCCGAAACAAGCTGACGACAAATAGAACAAGACAGAGAGGGGAGCAGATATGAAGAAAGAGACGATCAAAAAAGTGGCCGGAAGGCTTACGGAAAACTACCGGACGGAGGAGCTGTTCATGCCGAAAAACGGCAGACAGCTCCCGGACAGGAGCAAAGTGATCGATATTTTAAGAGAACTGAAAAATGTGGTATTCCCAGGGTATTTCGGAAAGGACAGCACAATGGAGCTGGATGCGTCCTACTATGCGGGGTATCGGCTGAACCATCTGTATGACGCCCTGCGAGACCAGATTGAGATCGCGCTTAAGTACCAGAGAAATGAGGAGACAGATGAAGAAGTCAAAGACCGTGCAGAACAGGTGACAGATACATTTTTTGACAGGCTTCCGGATATTCAGGAAAGTCTTTTAAAAGATGTGCAGGCAGGATTTGACGGCGATCCGGCGGCTCAGAGCAAAGAAGAAATCATCTTTTCTTATCCGGGGCTTTTTGCCATTTATGTATACCGGCTCGCGCATGTATTATACCAGGAAAAAATACCGTTTATCCCGCGGATCATGTCTGAGTATGCCCACGGAAGAACAGGCATTGACATCAATCCGGGAGCAACGATCGGGGAATATTTCTTTATCGATCACGGTACCGGTATCGTGATCGGGGAGACGACGGTCATCGGCAATAATGTCAAGCTTTATCAGGGGGTAACCCTTGGAGCGCTTTCAACGAGAAACGGACAGCAGCTGGCGGGGATAAAACGGCATCCTACCATTGAAGACAATGTGACAATTTATTCCAATTCCAGTGTCCTTGGAGGGGAGACCGTCATCGGCGAACACTGTATCATCGGAGGAAATACGTTCATTACCCGGTCCGTTCCGCCTTATACAAAAGTAAGTGCAAAAAGTCCAGAGCTTGTCTTTAAGACGCCAAAGGAGAAAAAAGCTATCTGGGAATGGGAAAATTAGAAACAGACTTTACCGCGCTTATGGAAAGTAGTACAATAAAAGCAGAAAAAGGAAAGGGAGGATGAAGTTATGGGACAGGAATTGATCACAAAGTTGAAAGAAGTAAAACAGGCACTTGTGAATCTGGATCTCCAGGGGGAAGAATGGGAAGAAAAACAGGAAGTCCTCCAAAAGCTGGAAGAAGTTACTTCCTATGTGAAAGATGCAATGGGAAAAGGAATTTTGTAACATGAGACAAAAGATAAAGGCGCTTGTGTTTGACATGGACGGCTTGCTTTTTGATTCTGAGCGGGTCGTCCAGAAATCGTGGGAAAAGGCTGGAGAAAAACTTGGCTATCTTGGTATCGGGCAGCATATTTACAATACTCTGGGATTTAATGTGGTACGCAGGACAGAATATTTCAGGCAAGTATTTGGAGAGACATTTCCGATGGAAGAGTTTAACGAGATGACGCGGAAGATCTTTCAGGAAATCAAAGAAAAGGAAGGAGTGCCGCTGAAACCGGGGGTAAAAGAGATTCTGGACTTTGGAAAAGGAAGAGGCTGGCGTATGGCGGTAGCCACATCCTCCAGAAGAGAATACTCCCTGGAGCTTTTGAAAACAGGAGGGATACTCCACTATTTTGATACTGTATTATGCGGAGATATGGTAACGAAAGCAAAGCCGGACCCGGAGATCTACGAGAAAGCGTGCAGTCTTCTCCATGTCCTTCCGGAAGAAGCGGTAGCCCTAGAGGATTCTCCAAACGGAATCCGGGCCGCTTTTGCGGCAGGAATGTGCCCGGTCATGGTTCCGGATCTTGTGGAGCCAAACGAAGAAATAAAAAAGCTGTACCAAATAAAAGTAAAGACGCTTTTGGAAGCGAAGGAAGAACTGAAAAAACTGGCTGACACTTAACATAGATGAAAGTGTCGGCCAGTTTTTGTGGAGAATACTGTGAAAGCTGTTCTGCAGACCGGTTGTCCCGTCCGGATGAGGGGAAATCGACTTACGCAGGGAGCCCGGCAAACCGCACGGCGCAGGACTGAAAAGATTCAATCTGACGCTTCAGATCTTCCTGCTGGATATCCGACAAGGATTCCAGCAAACGATCCTGTGAATCGCGGACAGCGGCCGCGTTGAACGGAGGTATGAGTGCGAAATCACTGTACGCCCGAAGTCTCTGAAAATAGAGGTTCAGCTCCGGGGAGTCTTTTTCTTTCAGTGAAAGCTCGTACATGAAGTGTGTATCCGAGGCGTCCGTATTTTCACATTTCAGACAGATCCACTTCCCGAGATAGTAGTATTCACTTCCGATCCTGTATAGAAATCCCGGGCGGGATATAAAATCTGTATGGTTCATGGCAGTTCCTCCCTTCCAGATTGTATCAGCCGTTTAAAATCACTTGTTTTAAAGAAAGATCCTCGTTCAAAAGTACAAGATTTGCAATCTTGCCAGGGGCGATGCTTCCATATCGGTCGTCAAGATGAAGTGCGCGGGCAGGATTGATCGTGGCACATCCGACGGCATCTTCCAGTGGGATGCCCATTTCTTTTACAGCTGTACGCATACAGTCGGCAAGATTTGTGACAGATCCGGCCAGGGCGCCGTTGGAAGTCAGGGTTGCATGTTTTCCTTTTACTGTCACATCCAGGCCGCCAAGTGTATAGGAACCGTCCGGCATGCCGGTGGCGCGCATACTGTCGCTGATCAGACAGATCCTGTCTGCGCCCATCATTGCAAACGCAGCACGCACCATGGATGGATGGATGTGCACGCCGTCACAGATCAGTTCGGCAAAGACATGTTTGCTGTCAAATACGGCACCGACCACTCCAGGTTCTCTGTGGGTAAATGCAGGCATGGCGTTAAAAAGGTGGACAGCATGGCAAGCTCCGGCATCATAAGCCGCTTTTGCGGCATCATAAGATGCATTGGTATGTGCAAGAGAGACAGAAACTTCATCTTTGACATCGCGGATGAAGTCGAGAGTCTTTTCTGTGTTGCGTTCCGGGGCTACTCCGATGAATTTTATAAGCCCGCCGGCTGCTTCTTGGAATTCGCGGAAGATGTTCTCATCACAAGTAATGATATTGCGTGCATCCTGGGCGCCTTTTTTCTCCACGCTGATGAACGGACCTTCCATGTTCAGCCCGGCCAGATGGGCGCCGCTTTCATTTTTGTATGCCGCAGCGGTAGAAAGCACTTCCTTCAGTTCCTCTACCGGAAGGGTCATGGTAGCAGGGCAGATCGTGGTCACACCGATGGAGGCTTCGTACTCTGCGATCGTACGGATCGCTTCCGGATCATTGTCGCACACATCAGCGCCTTTGCATCCGTGAAAATGGATATCGATCAGCCCCGGGATGGCGTAGGCGCCTTCGCCGTCGATCACTTCGGATGTATCAGAAACAGCTTCCTGAAACAGGCCGTTTTCAATATAGATTTCCCCGTCACGGAAAATCTTGTCTTCGCCATATACTTTTACATTTTTTATGATCATTTTCAAAATCTCCTTTTATTTAAACTTTTTAAAATGCGCTCCCAGACAGATGTCCGGGATAGAAAACTCATTGCGCAGAAAGGAAAGGATGCGGCAAAACAGGATTTCCATGTTGCCGCATCCTTTTGCTATGGTCTAATGAGGAATTTTTGAAAAAGCTGCCTTGTCGCCGACGATTGTCACGTCCGGATGGAACTGCAGAATGGATGCAGGTACCTCTGGTGTAACAGGGCCAAAGAAAGCTTTTGCCACGATATCTGCTTTGTCTTCGCCGCTTACGACAAGCAGGATCTTTTTCGCGCGCATAATCGTGCCGATTCCCATTGTGTAAGCCTGTCTAGGTACATCATCAGCGGAAGCAAAAAAACGTTTATTTGCCTCGATAGTGCTTTCCTGGAGATCTACACAATGCGTAGCCTGCGGGAAATCACAAGCAGGTTCATTGAAGCCGATATGTCCGTTGTGGCCAAGGCCGAGAAGCTGAAGATCGACTCCGCCGAGGGAAGCGATCACTTCTTCATAATGTGCACATTCTGTCTCACTGTCTTCTTTTGTTCCATCTGGAATGTTTGTGTTTTCCGGGCAGATATTGACATGGTCGAAGAGATTCTCATGCATGAAATAGTAGTAGCTCTGGTCATTATCGCGTGTAAGACCTTTGTACTCATCAAGGTTGGCAGTTTTTACCTGTGAGAAATCAAGATCTCCATTTTCATACTTTTCAATCAGGCGTTTGTATGTGCCCACCGGAGAAGAACCGGTAGCAAGGCCGAGGACACAGTCCGGCTTTGTCACGATCTGGGCAGCGATGATATTTGCTGCTCTCTGGCTTAATGCATCATAATCTTTTTCTTCATAAAATTTCATTTTTTCAGATCCCCCTTTAGAATGATACTTACAGTATAGCATATATATTTTGAATGTACTTTCAGAAAGAAAATTTTTCAAAATATTCCGGCAGATGAAAATCCGGAGACTCGGAAATGATCGGTGCAAAAGAAGCGTAATGTTCCAACGGCGGAGTCTCTGAAATCTTGTAAAAATTCGCGGAAAATGTCCGTTCCTGGAGGAAGCGGTCTGTCCCATAAACGTCTTTCAGAAGCGTGATGGGAAGGCGGAAAGAAGCTTCCCAGAAACCAGGGGATATGTTTGCGCGAAGATCTACCATCTGGCATTGGTGCGGAGTAAACAGAACCCGCCCGAAGCGGCTTCTTCCGTGCATAGCCAGTAAGGCACCGTTTGCATTGAATTCGATATTGATATAAGGCTCGTCATCTGCTCCGAAGAGAAAAAATGCCTCCATCGCGCTGTCTTTGTACACTGGAGAGCCGTTTTCCGTATAGGTGCACAGAGGATCCGCTTCTTCACAGCGCATGGAAATGTAAAATCCATCATTCTCTATGAACCCGATCTTGCCGGCTGTCCTTGGAATCGATTTGGTTCCCCACAGAAGATGGGTAAGTTCGAAAGCTGTCCCATTTTCCGGGAGATGCTCCGGGGATGAGATTGTATGTACTTTCATCTATCTGGACTCCCACCTTCCGCTGGCGCCGCACGGCAGGACAAGTCCGTTTGCGGATACCGGGAGGCCAATTTCCTGCGCATCCACATGTCCGTCTCTTCCTTTGAGTTCCGTACTGAGCATATAGGTAAGGACGGAAGGGGCAAGTCCGGTTGTGTAAGAGTTGATCAAAAAGAAGAGAGCGTCGTCCGAGAGGATTTCAGTACATCTCTTGATCAGCGGATGAATGGCATCCTCGATTTTCCAGATTTCGCCTTTTGGTCCCCGACCGTAGGAAGGAGGATCCATGATGATGGCATCATAATGATTGCCGCGGCGAATCTCACGCTCAACGAATTTCATACAATCATCTACAAGCCAGCGGATAGGGGCGTCCGAAAGTCCGGAAGAAGCGGCATTTTCTTTGGCCCATGTGACCATTCCTTTTGACGCATCCACATGGGTAACATGTGCGCCTGCCGCTGCGGCAGCCAAAGTTGCACCTCCAGTATAGGCAAAAAGATTCAGTACTTTGACCGGGCGTCCGGCTGTGCGGATTTTCTCAGAAAACCAGTCCCAGTTTACTGCCTGTTCCGGGAAGAGCCCAGTATGCTTGAAGCTGAATGGCTTCAGATTAAAAGTAAGGTTTTTATAATGTATCTGCCACTGTTTCGGCAGATCGATAAATTCCCATTCACCGCCCCCTTTTTTGCTGCGATGATAACGGGCGTTCGGACGCCTCCAACCTTTGTGAGTCTTTTCCGTATTCCAGATGACCTGAGGGTCCGGACGGACAAGGAGAAAGTCCCCCCATCGCTCCAGCTTTTCTCCGCCGGAGCAGTCAATCACTTCATATTCTTTCCAACCGTCTGCAATCCACATAAAACGAATCCTTTCTTTTCTTTAGTAGGTTTCATTATAGCAGTTATAAAAAGAAAGCTCAATATTGATTTTATCTATGAATACTATAGAAAAAAGTGATTGGAAAATCCGTTTACCCTTCTTTTGCGAAGTGTTAAAATAAAACCAGTGTATAAATCCAAATATGAACGAAAAATCGAAAGGCGGAACAAATTATGATAAAAGTAAATGCGATCGGAGATAACTGCCCGATTCCGGTAATCAAGACCAAAAATGCGATGAAAGAACTGAAAGGCCCGGACACGATCGAAGTGTTGGTGGACAATGAGATCGCAGTGCAGAATGTGACAAAGATGGCGCAGGCATCCGGCGGAAAAGTTACATCCGAGAAGACTGCGGAAAAAGAGTACCGGATTCTGATTGAGATGGAGGGAACTCCGGAGAAAGAAGAAGGGGAAGAAGTGTCCTGCATGCCTGATAAGAGGGGAGATATGATCGTGGTTGTATCTTCCGACAAGATGGGAAACGGAAATGATGAACTTGGGAAGGTCCTGATGAAGGGATTTCTTTTTGCTGTAACACAACTTGAAGAACTTCCGAAGACAATGCTTTTCTATAATGGGGGAGCGACGCTTACAACGGAGGAATCAGATTCTCTGGAAGATCTGAAAAACCTTGAAGCTCAAGGGGTTGAGATCATGACCTGTGGGACATGCCTTGACTACTATGGATTGAAAGAAAAGCTTGCTGTTGGCGGCGTCACAAATATGTACAGTATCGTTGAAACAATGGCAAATGCGGGGAAAATCATAAGGCCATAAGAGCGTCCGCTGCGGACAGCTGCGTGAGACAAAAAGAAGGTGCAGGGGAAAGTTACTTCTGCACCTTTTTATTGCACTTTGTCAGGTTTATGGTATAATAAAAAAGTTATAAATATTTTCTATAAGTCAGTACACGATGTTTGGAAAGGAGTGGGGAAATGATGAAAGATGTTAAGCTGACTCAGATGACTAAGACTGCGGGGTGAGCGGCCAAAATAGGTCCGGAGACCCTTGCCCAGGTACTGGGCAAGCTGCCG
This sequence comes from Sellimonas caecigallum, assembly GCF_019754295.1. Lineage (GTDB taxonomy): Bacteria > Bacillota > Clostridia > Lachnospirales > Lachnospiraceae > Sellimonas > Sellimonas caecigallum. The sequence goes on from NZ_VIRV01000008.1 coordinate 31,269, forward strand.
AAATTTCAGGATGATAATCTTCTGGTAGGAATCGAGACATCAGATGATGCAGCTATTTACAAGATCACGGATGATATCGCAATGATCCAGACTGTCGATTTTTTCACTCCGATCGTGGACGATCCGTATATGTTCGGACAGATTGCAGCGGCCAATTCACTGAGTGATGTGTGGGCCATGGGTGGAGAGCCGAAAGTTGCTTTGAATATCGTAGGATTCCCGAACTGCCTGGATCCGTCGATCCTGGGAGAAATCCTCAGAGGAGGGGCGGATAAGGTAAAGGAGGCGGGAGCGGTGCTCGTGGGCGGGCATACGATCCAGGATGATGAGCCGAAATACGGGCTTTGCGTGTCAGGTTTTGTGCATCCGCAAAAGATATTCAAAAATTACGGGTGCAGGCCTGGAGACAAGCTGATCCTCACAAAACAGATCGGAAATGGTATTGTAAACACGGCCATCAAGGCTGATATGGCGTCCGCACGTGCGATCCGGGAAGCGGAGATCGTCATGTCTTCCCTGAATAAAAAGGCGAAAGAAGTGGTAGACAGATATGACGTCTCGGCATGTACCGATGTGACCGGATTTGGACTTCTTGGACATGGAGCAGAGATGGCGACGGCAAGCAATGTCTGCTTTGATCTTATGCTCTCGAATATCCCGTATTTTGAAGATGCGGTTTCCTATGCCAAGATGGGGCTTATACCGGCGGGAGCATACAAAAACCGGCAGCATTCCGGGAAATATGTAGACGTGGGAAAGGCGGAAGAATACGAGGTGGATCTCCTCTACGATCCGCAGACGTCAGGGGGACTCCTGATCAGTGTCGCACCTGATCAGGCAGACGCAGTAATGGAAGATTTTGAAAAAAAAGGAATGGATACCAAAGTTGCGGTAATCGGGGAAGTAAGAGAAAAAGATCCGGACGATATGACTTTTATCCGGCTCTTATAAAACATACTCCGTGTGCGCGCTCTGGATGGGAAAGAAGATGGAAAAAAAATTATTTTACCGCAGTATTCCGAAAGTGGATATACTGCTTGAAGAGGAACAGATAAAAGAGGCGATCGAAGTCTATGACAGAGATACGGTCATGGAGGCGATCCGAACAGAGATGGAGGCTCTCAGAGGCCTCATTAGAGAAAGCGATGATGAAGAGGAGATTAGACTCGGAATCGACAGCCTGATTTCGAACATTGTCAACACTGTAAAAAAAATGCACACTCCGGATATGAGGCCGGTCATCAATGCCACAGGCACGATCCTGCACACCAATCTCGGGAGAGCGCCTATCAGCAGAGAACATTTAAATCGAATCGCTGATGTGGCCTGCGGTTACTCAAACCTGGAGTACGATCTGGAAGCCGGAAAACGTGGAGAGAGATATTCGCATTTTGAGAAACTTTTGTGCAGGATCACGGGTGCGGAGGCTGCTATGGCGGTCAATAACAATGCTTCCGCAGTAATGCTGATTTTAAGTTCTATGGCAAAAGGCGGAGAAGTTGTTGTATCCAGAGGAGAACTTGTAGAGATCGGAGGGAAATTCCGGATCCCAGACGTGATGGAACAAAGCGGAGCTTCCCTTGTGGAAGTGGGGACGACAAACAAGACACATTATTCCGATTACGAAAATGCCATCACGGAAGAGACGAAAGCGCTTCTGAAAGTACACACGAGCAATTACCGGATCGTGGGATTTACGGAGAGTGTTCCGATTGACGGTCTGATTCCGCTTGGGGAAGCGCATGATATCCCGATCATTGAAGATCTTGGAAGCGGAGTGCTCATCGATCTTTCAAAATACGGGCTTACATACGAACCGACAGTCCAGGATTCCATACGTAAGGGAGCGGACGTCGTATGTTTCAGCGGGGACAAGCTTCTTGGAGGTCCGCAGGCTGGAATCATCGTGGGAAAGAAGAAATATATTGATCAGATGAAGAAAAATCAGCTGACCCGGGCGCTTCGAATCGACAAGTTTACAGCCACAGCGCTGGAGCTGGTTCTCCAGGAATACTTAAGCGAAGAGAATGCCATCAAAAAAATCCCGGTGCTTCGGATGATCACAAAGACAAAAGAAGAAGTGGAAAAAGATGCAAAACGTTTTGTAAGACTTTTGAAGTCGCGAAAATTGCAGGCCGCAGTCTGCGTGGAGGAGTGTGAATCCCAGATCGGCGGAGGATCTCTTCCGCTGGAACGGATCAGCAGCATGGGTGTCGTCATCAAGCCATATGATATGACAGTGCCGGAGCTTGAGACGGCTATGAGAAAATTGGATATCCCGATCATCCCAAGAGTAGTAAATGACACAGTTTTGATGGATGTAAGGACAATGGACAAGGAGCAGATGTCGCTTGCTGCGGATGAGCTTGCGGGTATTCTCGGAGAAGAGAAGAAAGTAAAAAGAAAATAAGGATGAGACATATGAAACATATTATTATAGGTACGGCAGGTCATATCGATCACGGTAAGACAACCTTGATCAAAGCTCTGACAGGAAGAAACACAGATCGCTGGGAAGAGGAGCAGAGAAGAGGTATTACCATCGACCTTGGATTTACGTATTTTGATCTGCCAAACGGGGATCGGGCAGGAATTATCGATGTACCGGGGCATGAGCGTTTTATCAACAATATGGTGGCCGGTGTCGTAGGTATGGATCTTGTCATGCTGGTCATCGCGGCAGATGAAGGGATCATGCCGCAGACAAGGGAGCATATGGACATTCTGGGCGAACTTGGGATCGAAAAGAGTATTATCGTTCTGAACAAGTGCGATCTTGTGGATGAAGAATGGCTGGAACTCGTAGAAGAGGAAGTAAAAGAGGAACTGAGCGGCACTTTCCTTGAAAACGCGCCGGTTGTGAAGGTGTCGGCGGCCACGGGAGAGGGGCTCTCGCAGCTGATCGAGACAATACAGGAGATGACGGAGAATGAAGTGACGGAGAAAGATATCCACACGATACCGCGTCTTCCGATCGATCGTGTCTTTACACTCTCCGGATTTGGTACGATTATAACCGGTACACTTCTTGCCGGAACAATTCGCAAGGAAGATACCTTGTGCATGTACCCGATTGGAAAAGAATGTAAGATACGCAGTATCCAGGTGCACGGGGAAAGTGTGGACACCTGTTATGCAGGGCAGCGAGTGGCGATCAATCTGTCTAATGTGAAAAAGTCGGAGATCCGGAGAGGATGCGTACTGGCACCGCCAAACAATATGAAAAATACAGAATTGCTGGATGTAAAGCTGAATGTGCTGCCATCTTCCATGCGCATTTTGACCAACCATGCGAGACTGCATTTTTTCAGCGGTACAAGCGAGATTCTCTGCAGAGCAGTGCTGCTTGACAAAGAAGAAATCGGACCGGGCGAAAGCGGATATGTACAGCTCCGACTGGAAGAGGAGATTGCGGTGCGAAGAGGCGACCGGTTTGTTGTGAGATTCTATTCTCCGATGGAGACGATTGGCGGGGGAGTCGTACTTGAACCAAACCCGAAAAGGAAGAGAAGGTTTCAGCCGGACGTGATCGAGGAACTGCAGCGCAAAGAATCAGGTTCCTCTGCGGATGTGATCGAACTTCACGTAAAACAGCATGAGGAAACGATGGTAACGGCAGCAGAACTCGCAAAGATCACGGCTCTTTCTCCGGAAGAAGTCAAAGAAGATATAAGCCAGCTTGAGGAGCAAGGCACTGTCCTGACATTCCCGATGAAGAAAGATCTTTATGTATGGCATAAAAGTTCCGCTGAAAAGAAAAAGGAAATGATCACAAAAGAGCTGGCAGCTTTCCACAAGGCACATCCATACCGGCCTGGTATGGCGAAGGCAGAAATCCACGGAAAATTTATGAAACAGGTCAAACCGAACGTGTTCGATATGTACATTGAAAATCTGATCAAGGAAGAATCGATAGGAAGACGGGGAGAATTTCTGCATTGCTTCGGATATGAGATCCCGCGGGATGCCATATTTGAGAAAGCTGCCGGGACAATTCTCGGCGCAATGGAAAAAGCAGGATATGACTTTGTCCGTTTTTCGGAGATTGAGTTTCCAAAACTGCCGGAAGGGACAAAAGAAGATGTGCTTCAGGTGCTGACTGCTGAGGGAACCGTTGTCAAAGTCAACGATGAAATGTATACACTGGCATCTTTGATGGAGGAAGCGAAAAAGAAGATACAGGAAAAACTGAAAAAAGACGGTCTTATTACCATCGCGGAAGTGCGTGATATGTTTGCAACAAGCAGAAAAAGTGCGAAACCGATCCTGGAATATATGGATACATTGAAGATCACAAAGAAAGCAGGAGCAGAAAGCGAAAGGATTGCATACGTATGAATTTAAAACAACTGGAAGCATTTGTGTGTGTGGCAGACAGAAAAAGCTTTTCCAGAGCGGCAAAAGAATTGTTTTTAACTCAGCCTACGATCAGCGCACATATTGCTTCGCTTGAAAAAGAACTGGATGTACGTCTGTTCATTAGAAATACAAAAGAAGTCAATCTGTCTGAGGATGGAAAAACACTTTACAAATATGCAAGACAGATGATCGATCTGGAAGAACAGATCGAGGCGTGCTTCGTCGGGGAAAAACAGCAGGAGGGAAGAAAGATTTCTATCGCTGCGTCCACGATCCCGGCACAGTATATTTTGCCTCGCATTCTTTCAAAATTTAATGAAAAATATCCGCGGGAGCAGTTTAAAGTAGTGGAAAGCGACAGTGCAAAAGTCGTGGAACTGGTTGCAGGGGGAGCTGCAGATATCGGGTTTACCGGTACTGTGCTTGAGAAAAAATTCTGTAAATATGTTCCGTTCTATAAAGACGAGCTTATCATTATCATGCCGAACACGGAAAAATACGAGAAGCGTGTAAACGAGCAGAATCTGAATTGGATCACAGAAGAAGCCTTTATCATGAGGGAAGAAGGATCCGGTACACGAAAAGAGGCGGAAAAGCAGCTGAAAAAGGCTGGAATTGACACAGAGCAGCTCAATATTGTTGCAAGTATGGGTAACCAGGAAGCTATCAAACGTTCTGTGATCAGTGGTATGGGTATTACGATTATCTCAAAGCTTGCTGCGGAAGAAGAGATCCGAACAGGGAAGGTGCTTTGGTGTCCGATGCCGGATAAATCGGATGGAAGAGATCTGAATATTGTATACAATAAAAATTTCCATCTGTCCAAGTCGGCGGAACGCTTTATCAGGGTAACAAAAGAGATGTACGGAATAGACAAAAAGTAAAAATGTTTTGATAAGAGACAGGCCTGCTTATAGATATTGCCTATAAGTGGGCCTCTTTTTGCCTTTTTTCGATTAGACGGTAATGGGAGAAAAAGCTATACTTAAAGTTAGGTGATTAAGGGGGAAAACAAAAATGATTTATCTTGACAATGCAGCGACAACGATGCACAAACCTCAGGCGGTTATTGATGCAGTCGTAAATGCCATGAACTCTATCGGAAATGCCGGAAGAGGAGCTAATACAGCTTCACTTGGGGCTGCAAGACTTATATATGAGACGAGAGAAAGACTTGCCGGAATGTTTGGCGCGGAAAGCCCGAAGCAGATCGTATTCACATCTAATTCCACGGAAAGTTTAAATATTGCCATAAAAGGACTGATAGATCCAGGAGATCATGTGATCACGACGGTGCTGGAACACAATTCTGTGCTGCGCCCGCTCTATGAACTACAGGAAAAGGGCGTGGAAATCACTTTCCTGGAAAGCGATGAAAAAGGCTGCGTACGTTACGGCGATTTTGAAAAAGCAGTGAAAGACAATACAAAAGCCATCATCTGTACGAACGGATCCAACTTGACCGGAAATCTTGTGGATATACAGAAGGTTGGAGAGATTGCGGAAAAATACGGACTTTTGTTTATTGTGGATGCTTCCCAGACAGCGGGGGTATTTCCGATTGATGTAAAATCCATGCACATCGATGTGCTCTGTTTTACAGGACATAAAGGCCTCTTGGGACCGCAGGGAACCGGTGGCATGTATGTTCGGGAAGGGCTTTCGGTCCGTCCGCTCAAAAGCGGAGGAAGCGGAGTGCAGACGTACAGCAGAAAGCATCCGAAAGAAATGCCGACCGCTCTTGAGGCCGGGACGCTCAATGGGCATGGTATCGCCGGACTTCATGCAGCGCTTGGATACATAGAAGAGACCGGAATGGACCATATCCGAGAAAAAGAACAGTTTCTTATGAGGATGTTCTACGAAGGAGTAAAAGATATTCCTGGAGTAAAAATATACGGGGATTTTTCTTCCTATAACAGGTGTCCGATCGTGACACTGAATATCAGAGACTACGATTCTTCCGAGGTGAGCGATGAGCTTCTTATGACATATGATATTTCCACGAGACCGGGAGGACACTGTGCGCCGCTGATGCACGAAGCGCTTGGAACAGTGGAACAAGGTTCCGTAAGGTTCAGCTTTTCGCATTTCAACACGGAAGAGGAAATCGCAGCTGCCGTTAAGGCAGTGCGGGAATTAGCAGAGGAATAGGAGGAAGAGTTATGAATTTATCAGACTCAAAGAAGAAACTAGCCATTGCCGGGATAATCTGCGGATTAATTGCAGCCGTCCTGGCAAAAATGGGGAACCCGGCCAATATGGCCATGTGTATCGCATGTTTTGTGCGTGATACGGCGGGGGCTCTGAAGCTCCATTCAGCAGCGGCCGTTCAGTATGCGCGTCCGGAAGTGATCGGAATCGTAATCGGAGCGTTTGCAATCTCCCTTGCAACGAAAGAATACCGTTCTACTGCCGGATCTTCCCCGATGATTCGTTTCATACTTGGAATGATCATCATGATTGGTTCACTGGCATTTCTCGGATGCCCGCTCCGTATGGTACTTAGAATGTCTGCAGGTGATCTGAATGCATGGGTGGCTCTCATCGGCTTTGCAGCAGGTGTTGCCACAGGCGCCTTTTTCCTGAAAAAAGGATTCAGCCTGGGGAGAGCACACGAAACAAACTTTGCGAGTGGGACGATCCTCCCGATCCTGATGGCAGGGATTTTCGTGCTGAGTGTCTGCACGACACTTCTTGCAGCCAGTGAAAAAGGGGCAGGTCCGGGAGCATTGCATGCTCCGATCGCGGTTTCACTGATCGCAGGTCTTTTATTCGGGGCTGTTGCACAGAAATCCAGAATGTGTTTTGCGGGGAGCATCCGTGATATCATTCTTGTAAGAAGTTTTGATCTTATATCCGTCATTGCCGGATTGTTTGTCGTTATGCTTGTCTTCAATATCGCTACGGGAGGATTTCATCTGAGTTTCACAGGACAGCCGGTGGCACATTCCGCACATCTGTGGAATATCCTTGGTATGTATGCTGTGGGATTTGCGGCAGTTCTGGCAGGAGGATGTCCACTGCGTCAGCTTGTATTGGCAGGGCAGGGATCATCAGACGGGGCAGTAACAGTACTGGGTCTGTTTGTCGGAGCAGCAGTTTCACACAACTTCGGTCTTGCAGGCGCAGCTGCAGCAGCAGCTACAGCAGACAAGCCGGCAACAGCAGGAGGAGTAAGCACAGCAGGACAGGTTGCGGTCATCATCTGTATCGCGGCATGTTTCCTTATCGCTCTTACAAATAAGAGAAAAGGGACAAAATAGCTGGCTTTTTCGTAACTGATATGATATGCTGAATGAAAGGAAGTAATTTTAAGATGAAGGAAGTAGATGCAAGAGGACTTTCCTGTCCGGAACCGATCATGATGACAGCGGAGGCGCTGAAGCAGACAAAAGGGCCTGTAAAAGTACTTGTAAGCGAGCCGCATCAGAGGACAAACGTAGAGAAATATGCGAAAGATCATGGGAAGAAGGTTACGGTCAGAGAAAAAGGCTCTGAATTTGAAATTGTGATTGAGTAGCATGAGAAAGAAAGAATTAAGACTTGTCGTCACATTCCACACGACGGCGGACGCTATGGCGATGGAAAAAGAATGTAAAGAAAACCAGGTAAATGGAAGGCTGATTCCAGTGCCGAGATCGATATCGGCAGGATGCGGTCTGGCCTGGTGTGCAGGTCTGGAAGACAAAGATACTATCCTGAGTATGATGGATCAGGTAGGAATCGAACATGAAGATCTGCACGAATGCATGGTGTAAATAGGGAAAGACTGGGCTTTTTTTGAAACCCGGTCTTTCTTTTTGTTCCGTCAATGAAAGATCGCGCACGCAGGAACATAAAGTGTACCAAAAGAAAAGGAGGGAGTTTTTATGGAAACATTACTAAACATGGTTCCGGCATTTGCTGTCATTACATTGCTGTTTGCAGCCTACCTGGCATGGAAAGTGGCACGCCAGGAGAGCGGGAACGAGCGGATGCGGGAGATCGCAGGAGCCATCAGCGAAGGGGCGCAGGCATTTCTCACTGCCGAGTACAAAATTCTGATCGTGTTTGTTGCGATTCTGTTTGTGCTGATCGGGCTTGGTGTGGGAAACTGGATCACAGCAGTATGTTTTGCATTTGGAGCTGTATTCTCCACGCTGTCTGGTTTCTTTGGGATGAAGGTAGCTACAAGGGCAAATGTGCGGACGGCCAATGCAGCTATGAAATCTGGAATGAATAAGGCGCTTTCCATCGCATTTTCCGGCGGAGCTGTGATGGGAATGTGCGTGGCTGGATTTGGTGTGCTTGGAGTCAGTATCATTTATATTATTACAGAAAATGTGGATGTACTCTCCGGATTCAGTTTGGGAGCATCTTCCATCGCACTTTTTGCACGTGTAGGAGGAGGTATTTACACGAAAGCTGCCGATGTAGGAGCAGATCTTGTAGGAAAGGTAGAAGCAGGAATTCCGGAGGATGATCCGAGAAATCCGGCTGTGATTGCAGACAATGTAGGGGATAACGTAGGAGATGTGGCAGGAATGGGAGCAGATCTCTTTGAATCTTATGTGGGAGCGCTCGTTTCAGCAATTACGCTTGGCATTGTCTATTTCAAAGCGGAGGGAGCTTTGTATCCGCTGCTGATTGCAGGCCTTGGCCTGATCGCATCGATCATCGGGACATTTTTCGTACGAGGAGATGAGAAATCAAATCCGCACAAAGCATTGAAGATGGGAACATATGTATCGAGCGTCCTGATACTGATCGTATCGTTTGTTCTGAGCAATCAGTTTTTTGGAAACTTTCAAGCCGCTATTGCCATCGTATCCGGACTTATAGTAGGACTTCTGATCGGGGTCATCACGGAAGTGTACACGTCCGCCGATTATAAATCCGTAAAGGAGATCGGAGAACAGTCGGAGACAGGGGCTGCGACTACGATCATAAGCGGACTTGCGGTAGGAATGAAATCTACGGCTGCCCCCGTGCTTCTTATCTGTGTCGGGATTTTCGCTGCATATCAGTTTTGCGGCCTCTACGGAATTGCCCTGGCGGCGGTCGGTATGCTGTCCACTACGGCTATTACAGTAGCGGTAGATGCTTATGGACCGATTGCGGACAATGCCGGAGGCATCGCGGAAATGTCCGGGCTTGACGAATCTGTACGAAAGATTACAGACCGGCTGGATGCGGTGGGCAATACAACGGCGGCTATCGGGAAAGGATTTGCCATCGGTTCTGCAGCGCTGACTGCACTGGCTCTTTTTGTCTCCTACGCGGAAGCGGTTAAGCTAGAGAGCATAGATATTCTGGACAATCGTGTCATCATCGGTATGTTTATCGGAGGTATGCTTCCGTTCCTTTTCTCTGCTATGACGATGCAGAGTGTTTCAAAGGCAGCTTACCAGATGATCGAGGAAGTGAGAAGACAGTTTAAAACGATACCGGGGATCATGGAAGGCACGGAGAAGCCGGATTATAAATCCTGTGTGGCGATCTCCACGACGGCAGCCTTGAAAGAAATGCTTGTCCCGGGAATCATGGCAGTGGCGGCGCCGCTGATCGTCGGGATCGTTCTCGGCGCAAATGCGCTGGGAGGCCTTCTTGCAGGCGCTCTGATAACCGGTGTGCTGATGGCGATCTTTATGTCCAATGCCGGAGGAGCTTGGGACAACGCGAAAAAATACATAGAAGACGGACACCATGGCGGAAAAGGAAGCGAGGCGCATAAGGCAGCGGTAGTCGGAGATACCGTCGGAGATCCGTTTAAAGATACATCAGGACCTTCTATCAACATCCTGATCAAGCTTATGACGATCGTATCCCTTGTGTTTGCACCTCTTTTCTTGTCTGTAGGAGGACTGCTGTAAAATTAATCCTAAGAGAAAGTGGATGGATCATATACAAAGTTTGAAAAAGAAAGGCAGCTCGGAAGAATTTCCGGGCTGCCTTTCTGGCATGGTGCTTTTCCTTAAATTCCTTTTTGGAATGTTTCCAGAACATGCGGAAGAAGACGGGCGCTGAATTCAGAGAGGGAGTAATTCCCTTTACAGAGAGCCCAGTCATAGATCATGGCGCGCTCATACATGGCGTAGATCTTGACGAGTTCTGATGCCGTGGAAGACGGATGAAATTCCCCGGAATCCAGCCCTTTCTGCGCAATCTCGGTCAGCCATGTAAAGTACAGGCGCTCTTCATCGAGAAGAGACTGACTGTCTTTTGTGATAAGCTGTGATGAGTACAAGTAGGCGATCAGTTTTACGTCAATACTTGTCTCGATCATGCGGAAAAGTTCACGGTTTAAATATAAAAGGGTGTCGTACGAGGAAGTCTGCGGAGAAATCTCTGCCTGCAGATCCTCGTATTTCGAATCGAACAGATAAGAGATGGAATTCAGGAGAGCTTCTTTCCCTTTAAAATAGTGATAGAAGGTTCCTTTTGATGTCTTTGACAAATTGATGATATCCTCTACTGTAGTGTTGTCATACCCTTTTTTGTAAAAAAGATTCCAGGCCGCCTTAACGATGCGGCTCTTTGTCGATAAAGGTTTTCGTGGCATGGTTCCGGCCGCCTTTCTGATTCAGTATTTGCTATTATCCTACCTGAAAACCGTATTTCAGCGGATCATCCCCATCGATCACGTATGTGGCAAGTCCTGTCACATACGCGCTTCCTGTAATCTGCGGGATGACAGCATCATAATCGCCGATCTTGGTTTCTTTCAGGATCACGCCTTTAAATTTGGAGCCGATGAAGCTTTCGTATACGAAAGGTGTGCCAACTTCGATTTCCCCTTTTGCGTGAAGGGTGGCAAGTTTTGCGCTTGTTCCGGTTCCGCAAGGAGAACGGTCTGCCATGTGATCTCCAAAAATCACGACATTTCTGCGGTCGCATCCTTCGGAGTCTGTGTGGCAGTAAAATTCGGCCAGATCCACGGAAGTGATATCGAGTGTCGGATGCTGTACTTTCACTTCACGATTCACTGCCTCAAGCACCTTCATTCCAAGATCCTGGAAGAACGGGATCGTCTTCGGCTCCACATGTGTAGCGATGGACGGCTGTTCAGCATCGATAATGGCAAAGAAACTTCCGCCAAAGGAAATGTCGTACGTGATGACCTTTCCATCCACAACTGTTTTAAGTCCCTGTTTATAAAGGAAAGCAGGTACGTTTGTGAGCGTAACGCTTACCACTTTTCCGTTTTTGACTTCTGCCTTTGTGCGGATCAGCCCGGCAGGAGCTTCCAGAACGACTTCTGTAAAAGGTTCTTTTGCCTGAATCAGGCCGCTTTCAATGACTGCGGTTACAGTTCCGATCGTTCCGTGTCCGCACATATTCAGATATTCTCCTGTATCCATGAAGATGACACCGAAGTCTGCTTCTGGATTGACCGGGTCTGTTACGAGAGCTCCGAACATATCATGGTGTCCTCTTGGTTCAAACATGAGAGATTTCCGGAGATGGTCGTAATGTTTTGCAAGGAAATTTTTCTTTTCGATCATTGTATTTCCTTCCAGTTTCGGAAAACCGGACATGATAATACGTGTAAATTCTCCAAGTGTATGTGTGTCGACAGCTACAAAAGAAGATTCATACTGATCAAGGTTTAATTTTGGATGCAGTTCCATTGATAAAAGTCCTCCTTAGAATGAAATACCGATTGCTTATAGAAAAAAGCAATAATCATACGATACTGAACGTTCGATAATGACAATACGGCATGCCATTTGAACGGGTAAAAAAGTTAAAGTAATAACGATTAGACCGTGTTCTAGTACGAAGTTCAGTCTTTAGTTATGATTATGAATGAAAAACCTTGAAAAGTCAACGATTATTTGCTAAAATGGATATGGTCAAAAAATAAAAAATTTTTTGTTGAAATTTGTTGCAAACTGTGTTAAATTGGGTTTGCGGTAAAGAAAATATGGGGGTAGTTGAGTGACTGGTGTGCTCCCTGGTCTTCAAAACCAGTGTGGGGCGTTAAGAGCGTCCCGGGTGGGTTCGATTCCCACATGCCCTCGCCAAAAAAGTAGTTATAGACCCCTGGATTGTGAAAAAACAGACAGATGTGTGGAAGAAACAATTGAAACTGTGGACAATTCGGGGTTATCTCTTATTTATAGACTTTATAGACAATATAGATAAATAGAGAGTTCGTTGAGAGGAAATACTAAAACAGAAACAACAGCAGGTAAAGACCGGATGTCCTTTGAATATGACTTGCCGGTCTAAAAAAATAAAGAAAAGGAGCATGTTGTTATGGGAAACATTCAGCTTTTGCTGCGTCAGCATGTCGGTGCACCGTGTGAAGCGGTCGTAAAGGCAGGAGATGCAGTGAAAAAAGGTACACTGGTCGCAGTGCCGACAGGACTTGGGGCAAATATCTTCTCAAGCGTTTACGGTGTAGTTGAGGAAGTAAAAGATGACCGCATCATCATCAAACCGGATGAAGTACAGCCGGATGAGTATGAGAAGATCGCAGAAGGCACTCCGCTTGAAATGGTCAAAGCAGCCGGCGTTGTCGGTATGGGTGGAGCAGGGTTCCCGACAGGCATCAAATTGGATGCACATCTTGACAAGGGCTACATCCTGATCAATGCGGCGGAATGCGAGCCGGGACTTTGCCACAACATCCGTCAGATCGAGGAGAGTGCAGACAAGATCGTGCGGGGTGTGAAGTACTGCATGGAGATTGCAGGGGCCGACAAAGCCATCTTTGCGATCAAAAAGAAAAATGAAAAAGCAGTTGATACATTGAGAGCGACACTCAAGGATGAAGCAGCTATGACGATCCACCTTCTTCCGGATATTTACCCGATGGGAGAAGAAAGAGCAGTCGTAAGAGAGTGTCTCGGAATCGAGCTTGAGACGACGCAGCTTCCGTCTGCTGCAAACGCAGTCGTTGTAAATGTTGAAACGATCGCAAGAGTTGCAGAAGCCATTGAAGACAGAAAACCGTGCTTTTCCAAAAATCTGACTGTAATCGGAAAGATCAATGGAGGAAATGAGCCGCACGTATTCATGGATGTTCCGGTTGGGACAAACGTAGGAGAACTGATCGAAAGAGCGGGAGGAATCGACGGGCTCTACGGCGAGATCATCATGGGAGGACCTTTTACAGGACTTCCGACGACAGAAGATGCCCCGATCACGAAGACGACGGGCGGAATTATTGTGACGATTGATTTCCCGAACCTTCACGGCGCAAAAGTAGGACTTCTCGTATGTGCATGCGGAGGAAGCGAAGCCCGCATGAGAGATATCTGTGAGAAGATGAACGGTGTTGTTGCATCTGTGGCAAGATGTAAGCAAGCTGTGGAAAACAAGCCGGGAGCTCCTCTGAAATGCGAGAGACCGGGGAATTGCCCAGGACAGGCAAAAAATAATATTCAGTTCAAGAAGGACGGATGTGAATACATCATTATCGGCAACTGTTCAGACTGTTCCAACACAGTCATGGGTTCTGCGCCGAAGATGAAATTGAAAGTTTTCCATCAGACAGATCATGTGATGAGGACGATCGGACATCCGCTTTACAGATATCTGAGAGTATCCAAACACGTAGAACAGCTCCCGGAAGGGAAATAATACGTATTCGCCAAAGGAGAAAATTAAGGAGGGAACAATCATGTCAATTACAGCTGAAACAGCGAAAGCTCATGCAAAGGATCCGGCAGTGTTATGCTGCAGAGCAGAAGAAGGAATTACGATCGAAGCTGCAAATCTGGAAGATCCGGCAATTTTTGATGAATTAGTAGATTCAGGACTTCTGAATCTCGACGGCGTTCTCACAATCGAACAGGTATTAGGTGCAAAACTGAAAAAAACATGCGACTCACTTACAGCACTTACACCAGAGGTGGTAGAAGGTTACAAGGAAGCTGAGGAAGAAGCACCGGCAGAACAACCGATGGAAGAAGCTCCGAAGGCGGAAACACCGGAACCGCAGGCAGTATTGCCGGGTGGAACCGGACAAGTTATGAAAATCCATATTGGAGAAGGAAAAGATATTAACTTGGAAATTGTGTTTTAACCCAATTTATTGTTACAGATAAACCGGCGAAAAGCCGAACGAAAAATTAAGGAGGAGACATACATGTCAATTACAGCTGAAACAGCGAAAGCTCATGCGAAAGACCCGGCAGTGTTATGCTGCAGAGCAGAAGAGGGCATTACGATCGAAGCTGCAAATCTGGAAGATCCGGCAATTTTTGACGATCTGGTAGATTCAGGGCTTTTGAATCTCGATGGTGTGCTTACGATCGAACAGGTTCTTGGCGCAAAACTGAAGAAAACGTGTGACTCACTTACAGCGCTCACAGCGGACGTAGTGGAAGGATTCAAGGAAGTAGCAGTGGAAGAACCTGCCGAAGAAGCAGAAAAAGAAGAAGCTGCTGTAGTATCCGCGCCGGCTGCACCGGCACCGGCAGTGGCAGCCGCAGCAGGCGGAGTGATGAAAATCCATATCGGCGAAGGAAAAGATATCGATCTGGAAATTCCGGTAGGGATTCTTGGCGGCGCAGGAGCACCGGCTGCACCGGCAGCAGTGGTGGCGGCACCTGTAAAGGAAGAAGAACCGGAAGCGAAAGTGATGGGGACTCTTACAAGAAAGCATTTTAACATCACGGAAGTAAAGAGAGGACCGGAGACAAAGATCGAAGGAACTGTTCTCTATATCCGCGAAGGAATTGAAGAAGAAGCAGCAAACAGTCAGGAACTGGTAAACAGCCTGAAGATTGAAATCATCACGCCGGAGATGTATCACACATACTCCAACACGATCATGGACGTACAGCCGATTGCCACAAAAGAAGGCGAAGCTGAGATTGGAAGCGGTGTGACACGCGTTCTGGACGGAGTTGTCATGATGGTAACAGGTACAGACGCAAACGGAGTTCAGATCGGAGAATTCGGTTCATCCGAAGGATACCTGGATGAGAACATCATGTGGGGACGTCCGGGAGCACCGGATAAAGGCGAGATCTTTATCAAGACAGAAGTGATCATCAAAGAAGGAACAAACATGGAACGTCCAGGTCCGTTGGCTGCACATACAGCTACAGACATGATCACAGAAGAAATTCGTCAGGCATTAAAGAAAGCAGACGATTCTCTCGTTGTAGATACAGAAGAATTCAAACACCTGAGACATCCGGGCAAGAAGAAAGTCGTTATCGTAAAAGAGATCATGGGACAGGGAGCTATGCATGACAACCTGATTCTGCCGGTTGAGCCGGTAGGCGTTCTCGGGGCAAGACCGAACGTAGACCTTGGAAACGTTCCGGTTATGACATCCCCTCTGGAAGTACTTGATGGATGTATCCACGCACTCACATGTATCGGACCTGCATCAAAAGAGATGTCCAGACATTACTGGAGAGAACCACTTGTTCTGGAAGCGCTTCATGATGAAGAGCTGGATCTCTGTGGAGTTCTTTTTGTTGGAAGTCCTCAGATCAATGCGGAGAAATTCTACGTATCCAAACGTGTTGGTCAGACCGTGGAAGCGCTGGATGTAGACGGAGCATTCATTACTACAGAAGGTTTCGGAAACAACCATATCGATTTTGCAAGCCACCACGAACAGATCGGAAAGAGAGGCGTTCCGGTAGTTGGATTATCTTTCTGTGCTGTACAGGGAGCGCTTGTTGTAGGTAATCCGTACATGACAAACATGGTTGACAACAACAAATCCGAGTCTGGTATTGAAAACGAAGTTCTTGCATGCAATACGCTGTGTAAAGAAGAAGCTGTACGTGCGATCGCCATGTTGAAAGCTGCGATGGCTGGAGAAGAAGTAAAGCCTGCAGAAAAGAAATGGAATCCGAACGTAAAAGCAAACAACATCGAAATGATTGAAAAAGCGACAGGAAAGAAAGTGGAACTGGTAGCAAACGAACAGTCACTTCCGATGAGCCAGAAGAGAAAAGAAAAATACGACTAACAGAAGGTAAGACGTATGGAATTGAAGTATGGAGATAAAATAATCAGAATGGAAGGCATCATCGTGGAAGTACATGACGGATGTGTAGGGGTAGACCTGAAGGGACGCCTCGGGTATCTGAAGATCCCGATGAGGATGCTCATCACTGATTATCCGATTGAAGTGGGCCAGGAAGTGGCATGGAACATGAGTTTTGTGGAACAGCTTGGACCGGAAATCAATGAAAAATACGTTAGCAACCTTGATATTTACACGCGGCGCCAAAAAGAGATGCGCGCGTTGAACGAAGAAAAACAGGAGGAAGAATAATGAGTTTAACAGTAGTTAAAGGATTACAGTCTGAAATCTTTGTTCCGATCACTCCTCCGGCTGTCTGGACCCCAGTTAAAAAAGAACTGAAGGATATGACGATCGCACTTGCGACAGCTGCCGGTGTTCATCACAAAGATCAGGAAAGATTTAATCTCGCAGGAGATTTCACTTGGAGAAAGATTACAGATACAATGCCGTCAAATGAACTTATGGTTTCCCATGGTGGATACGATAACGGAGATGTCAATAAAGACATCAACTGTATGTTCCCGATTGACAGAATCCATGAGTTGGCAAAAGAAGGATTTATCAAAGCATGTGCACCGGTACATGCCGGATTCATGGGCGGTGGCGGAAACCAGGAAAAATTTAAGCACGAAACTGGACCGGCCATTGCACAGATGTTCAAAGAGGAAGGCGTAGACGCTGTTATCCTCACAGCAGGATGAGGTACTTGCCACCGCTCTGCAGTATTGGTGCAGAGAGCGATTGAAGAAGCTGGAATACCGACAATTATCATTGCAGCTCTTCCGCCTGTTGTTCGTCAGACAGGAACACCTCGTGCAGTAGCTCCGCTCGTTCCGATGGGAGCTAACGCAGGAGAACCGAACAATCCGGAAATGCAGAGAGATATCGTAAAGGCAACACTGGAGCAGCTGGTAGCCATCGATACTCCGGGCAAAGTTGTACCGCTGCCGTTCGAATACGTAGCGAAGGTATAATGGATATAGGATATTAGACATGAAGCGCTGACATGAATGTGTCGGCGCTTTATTGATGTGTGAAAACTGTAAAACGCGAAATAGAATCAGGAAATGGAGGCGGAACATGTCTGGAGAAAGCAAAGAACTGCGCAGACTCGTCATCAAGGCGTATCATGTGAAAGAAGCCGTGTGGGGATCGGAAAACCGTGTGTCAGAAGACGGAATTATGACAGTTGACAGAGGATCTGTACAAAAATATAGGGAAAAAGAATCGGACTATATCGCGGACATCAGCGTGCGGATCATCCGACCAGAGGAGAGAGAACAATATACGAATACGATCATGGATGTTATACCGATATCAGCGAAGGTTCTGGGAAATATTGGCGATGGCATTACCCATACGCTGACAGGAGTATACGTGATCCTGACAGGTGTGGACACGGAAGGAAAACAGACGCATGAATTTGGCTCATCCGAAGGAATGCTCTCGCAGCAGATGAAGTTTGGCCGGGCCGGCACGCCGGGAGAAAGGGATATGATCCTTGCGTTTGATGTGACCATGAAAAAAGGTATGGGACAGATCCGGGCGGGGGTTACGGCAGCGCATAGGGCATGTGACCAGTTTGTTCAGGAATACAGAGAACAGCTGAAGAAGTTCCACGGGAATCGCTGTACAGAGCGACACGAGTTTTACGATGTCGTGAGACCGGGGAAAAAGAAAGTGCTGATCATCAAACAGGTGGCAGGACAAGGTGCTATGTATGACATGCATCTGTTTGCCAAGGAACCGTCTGGTGTGGAAGGAGGGCGTTCCATCATTGACATGGGAAACATGCCGGTTCTTGTGACGCCAAATGAATATCGGGACGGCATCCTTAGGTCGATGCAGTGATCGGGTATGCCATATTATTATAGAAGAAACGGAGGAGTAAAAATGGGAATTGGACCTTCAACAAAAGAGACAACACTTCACAATTTCCGGGATCCTCTCCTGGATGTAGTGTCGTCGGACGAAGACTTAGACTTGATGGGGATTCTGATTGTCGGGACACCGCAGGATCAGGAAGACAAGATCCTTGTGGGAACAAGGGCGGCTGTCTGGGCAGAAGGGATGCGCGCGGACGGTGTCATCATCTCGGCGGATGGATGGGGCAACAGTGATGTGGACTTTACCAACACGATAGAACAGCTGGGGAAAAGGGAAATTCCGGTGGTAGGTATCCACTTTACAGGCACAGCGGCACAGTTTGTCGTTACCAATCCGTATATGGATACGATCGTGGATATGAACAAAAATCCAGAAGGTGTGGAAACGAACGTGGTAGGAGAAAATGCTGTGGACAGCATGGACGCCAGAAAAGCAGCGGCCATGCTGAAACTGAAGATGAGAAAGAAATAAGAGGAAAGAAGCTTTGCATCAGCTTTCCTCTCTGGCAGATCGGAAGAAGACAAAGGCGGTATAAATCATGACACAGATAATACCGGCAGTCAGAAGCTGCATTGGCAGCGAGGAGGCGACTTTATATGCGATGTAAACACCTGCAAGCCCAAAAATCGAAATCAATACTGCGGCTTTTCTGTCGTACTTTCCTTCTTTCAGGAATTTGAGACCTGCAGAGGGCATGAGAAACGCGCAGGAACCCATCATAATAGGGAAACATGCCGTGACATTCATACCAAGAGCGCTTACAAGAGCCATGCATGGGGCGTAAAGCCCTACTCCGATTGTCATGAGGGCCCCCAGTACCATATTTCCGAGTGTCCCGATGACAAGGCGTATTCCGTTCAATCCATAGACCAGGTTTTCGGAGATGGCGAAGGAAAGGTCCTCTGCAGGGATGCGGGTTTTTCCTGATTCCTTCAAAACGGAAGCGACATGTGTCAATTCTCTCTCTGTTACGGATGGATCCTGAAAGATGGCTTTTTTCTCCTGTGGGACAATATCTCTGTTCTCCACATAGTGAATCCATTGGTCAGGATTTACGATAGCAATGCCGGAATCGTCAAGATGCGAAACGATCTCACGGGGCGATAGTGTACTTTCGAAAGGACCGATATGAAAGAGCTTCAATGAAAGGATGACGGCCAGGATAAGGAGGGCGGTCCCGAGAGATATCCGTACAATGCGGACCGGCCATTTCGAGACGATGGAAGCACCGAATACAGCGCCGGCTACAGCACCTGCGATGAGGGCGATCAGAGTAACTCCTGAAATTTTGATAAGATTCAGAAAGAGGAGAAACTCCAGTATCGTGGGAAGAGTATGCGCGACATTTAGTGTGCCGGGCATGAGTTCATCCCTGCATGAGCGGGTAAACTTGAAGGCGGACTGGCAGATTGCGAAACTTCCGATCCCCCAAGTGTCGAAGAGATCGCTGACAAAGCCGATGACTGCCAAAGGAAGAGTGCGGCCGGGACGAAAATCTCCCCGGTGTCTCAGACAGTCGCGTACAAAGATAAATGTGAAGATGACTCCGTATAAAAGAATGGCGGACTTCACGAACAGAAGAAGATTCATAGGCTCCTTTCCGGTATAGAAAGCTATACCTGACATGCGATGGAAAACATCGGCAATGATTATCTATTATATATGAAAGAACTGTACGGGAAATGAAAAAGCGGATACATGTTGCATCCGCTTTTTCATTTTGGTATGTCATTGAGAGGTTTTTGACTGTACTGCAGTTTCGAAATATACAAAACTGGGGAATCTCTTAACAAAGAGGATGTATGATTTCAAATTGGAGACGCTGTCCATACTTTGGGGGAATACAGACAGCACTGCAATACAATCTTTAGTACTTTAGTGTACTAATTCGGTAACAATATACCATGCAAAAAACTGGTTGTCAATAGGGAAAATTGAAAAATACCAAAAACAACACAAAATATGGATTGTATGAAAAAAAATACAAAAAAAATACTTGAAAAAAATCATATCATCATATATACTGAAAAAGCTGTGACATGATAGCTGTGAAACGTGAGGTTGCTGCCCGAGAATGGCAGGTTTTCCGCGGAGCGAATGTCAAGTTAGGAAACTGGCGACAAGTCACTGTACGAATCATTAACATCCATTGAAACATGGTAACAACGTGTGGAAGTCTGCGGACACGCACGGGAGAGTGTACAGTCACCGCTTGTCGTACTGAGGTTTGAAAGTACGAAAAGGAGGCGACTTTTTTTATGGCAAGTCAAGTAATGAGAATCACACTGAAGGCATATGATCATCAGCTTGTTGATGCATCTGCCAAAAAAATCATCGAAACTGTAAAGAAAAATGGAGCACAGGTTAGCGGACCGGTACCGCTTCCGACAAAGAAGGAAGTGGTGACAATCTTAAGAGCGGTTCATAAATACAAAGATTCCAGAGAACAGTTCGAACAGAGAACTCATAAAAGACTGATCGATATCATCACACCTACACAGAAGACTGTAGATGCATTATCCAGACTGGAAATGCCGGCAGGTGTATACATCGATATCAAAATGAAACAAAAATAAGAAAGCAGTATTCCTAAAATTTAGGATGAACGGGCGGATGTCCGTTCCGCTGTAAATCACAGGAGGTAAACATAATGAAGAAAGCTATTTTAGCAACAAAAGTCGGAATGACTCAAATCTTCAACGAAGATGGAGTATTAACTCCGGTAACTGTTCTTCAGGCTGGTCCATGTGTTGTAACACAGGTTAAGACAGTTGAGAATGACGGTTACAGCGCTGTTCAGGTTGGTTTTGTTGACAAGAAAGAAAAAATCGTCAACGTTGACAAGAACGGTAAGAAAGAAATTGTTCACAGAAATGGTGTGACAAAAGCAGAAAAAGGACACTTCGACAAAGCAGGAGTATCCGGAAAGAGATTCGTAAAAGAATTTAAATTCGAAAATGCTGAAGAATACACACTTGCACAGGAAATCAAAGCTGATATCTTCGCAGTAGGAGATAAGATTGATGCAACAGCAATCTCCAAAGGTAAAGGATTCCAGGGTGCAATCAAGAGACATAACCAGCACAGAGGACCTATGGCTCACGGTTCCAAATTCCACCGCCATGCAGGTTCCAACGGTGCGGCTTCCGATCCGAGCAAGGTATTCAAAGGAAAGAAAATGCCAGGACACATGGGAAGCAAGAAGATCACAATTCAGAATCTTGAAGTAGTAAGAGTAGATGCAGAAAACAACCTGCTCTTAGTAAAAGGTTCCGTACCAGGACCTAAGAAATCTTTAGTAACAATCAAAGAAACAGTAAAGAGTATTTAGGTTTTGAGAGGAAAGGAGGACCATACAGATGGCAAACGTATCTGTTTACAATATCGAAGGTAAAGAAGTTGGTACAATCGAATTAAACGATGCAGTGTTTGGTGTGGAAGTGAATGAACATCTTCTTCACATGGCGGTTGTACAGCAGCTTGCAAATAAACGTCAGGGAACACAGAAAGCAAAGACACGTTCTGAAGTATCCGGCGGCGGAAGAAAACCGTGGAGACAGAAAGGAACAGGTCATGCAAGACAGGGTTCCACAAGAGCACCGCAGTGGACAGGCGGCGGAGTTGTATTTGCTCCGACACCGAGAGACTACTCTTTCAAATTAAACAAGAAAGAAAAGAGAGCTGCTCTCAAATCTGCTCTTTCATCCAGAGTAGAAGAAAACAAATTTATCGTTGTAGATGCAATGGATTTTGATGAAATCAAAACAAAGAAATTCCAGGGTGTATTGAACAACCTGAACGTATCCAAAGCATTGGTAGTGCTGGAAGACAATAATAAGAATGCAGAAATCTCTGCAAGAAATATCGCTAATGTGAAGACGGCACGTACAAATACGATCAATGCATATGATATCCTGAAATACAACACAGTAATCGCTACGAAAGCTGCTGTTGAGGCGATCGAGGAGGTGTACGCATAATGGCAAACATTCAGTATTATGACGTAATCCTGAAACCAGTGGTTACAGAAAAGAGCATGGGACTTATGGCAGACAAGAAATACACTTTCCTTGTTCATCCGGAAGCAACAAAGTCTCAGATTAAAGAAGCAGTTGAGAAAATGTTCGCTGGAACAAAAGTAAA
Organism: Sellimonas caecigallum; assembly: GCF_019754295.1. Lineage (GTDB taxonomy): Bacteria > Bacillota > Clostridia > Lachnospirales > Lachnospiraceae > Sellimonas > Sellimonas caecigallum. The sequence continues at coordinate 53,647 of NZ_VIRV01000008.1, forward strand.
AAGCGTAAACACAATGAACAACGACGGTAAAACAAGACGCCGCGGAATGACATTTGGAAAGACTGCAAAGACAAAGAAAGCAATCGTTGCACTTACAGAAGAAAGCGCAGAAATTGAAATTTTCCAGGGACTCTAAGATTTAGAGAAGATAAACGGTGCAAATCCGTGAAACGAATAATTAGAAGACGAAAGGAGAAACAGTAATGGGAATTAAAACATACAGCCCATATACACCTTCCAGAAGACAGATGACAGGTTCTGATTTTGCTGAAATCACAAAGACAGTACCGGAAAAGTCACTGTTAGTATCAAAGAAAAGTGTTGCTGGACGTAACAGCCAGGGTAAAATCACAGTAAGACACCGCGGTGGCGGAGTAAAAAGAAAATACAGAGTTATCGACTTTAAGAGAAATAAAGACGGAATTCCGGCAAAAGTTATCGGTATCGAGTACGATCCGAACAGAACAGCAAACATCGCTCTGATCTGCTACGCAGACGGCGAGAAAGCTTACATCCTTGCACCGGCAGGATTAAAAGACGGAATGACAGTAATGAACGGACCGGAAGCAGAAGTAAGAGTAGGAAACTGCCTGCCGCTTTCTGAAATCCCGGTTGGTACACAGATCCACAATATTGAACTGTATCCGGGAAAAGGCGGACAGCTTGTACGTTCAGCCGGAAACAGCGCTCAGTTAATGGCTAAAGAAGGAAAATATGCTACACTTCGTCTTCCTTCAGGCGAAATGAGAATGGTTCCGCTTGTATGCCGCGCATCAGTAGGTGTTGTCGGAAACGGAGAACACAACCTGATCAACATCGGTAAAGCAGGACGTAAACGTCATATGGGTATCAGACCTACAGTCCGCGGTTCCGTAATGAACCCGAACGACCATCCGCACGGTGGTGGTGAAGGTAAGACAGGTATCGGCCGTCCAGGTCCGTGTACACCATGGGGCAAACCGGCACTTGGTCTTAAGACAAGAAAGAAAAACAAAGCGTCTAATAAGCTGATCGTAAGAAGACGTGACGGAAAAGGTATCAAATAAACAGTTTTGAAGGAGGTTAGACCTAATGGCTCGTTCACTTAAAAAAGGACCATTCGCAGATGCGAGTTTACTGAAAAAGGTAGAAGCTATGAACGAAACAGGAGACAAGTCTGTAATTAAGACTTGGTCCCGCCGTTCTACAATTTTCCCGATGATGATCGGTCATACAATTGCAGTTCATGACGGAAGAAAACATGTTCCGGTATATGTTACAGAAGATATGGTTGGACATAAACTCGGAGAGTTTGTTGCAACAAGAACATACAGAGGACATGGAAAAGACGAAAAGAAATCCAGAGTAAGATAATAGACGAGTATTCGAAAGGAGGGTTCATCCATGGCAAAGGGACACAGATCTCAAATTAAGAGAGAAAGAAATGCGAACAAAGACACGAGACCATCTGCTAAATTATCCTATGCAAGAGTTTCTGTTCAGAAAGCATGCTACGTATTAGATGCCATCAGAGGTAAGGATGTAACAACAGCACTTGGAATCTTAACATACAATCCAAGATATGCTTCCAGCTTAATCAAGAAATTATTAGAGTCAGCAATTGCAAACGCTGAAAACAATAACGGTATGTCACCTGAAAACCTTTACATTGCAGAATGCTATGCAAACAAAGGACCTACAATGAAACGAATCAGACCAAGAGCACAGGGAAGAGCTTACAGAATCGAAAAGAGAATGAGCCATATCACAGTTGTGCTTGATGAAAGATAAGGAGGGTAATCATGGGACAGAAAGTAAATCCACATGGCTTGAGAGTCGGCGTGATTAAAGACTGGGATTCCAGATGGTATGCTGAAAAAGATTTCGGCGACAATCTGGTAGAAGACCACAAGATCAGAAAATTTCTTAAAAATAAATTATACAGTGCCGGAATCGCAAAAGTTGAGATCGAAAGAGCATCTGATCGTGTAAAGATCATCGTTTACACAGCAAAACCGGGTGTTGTTATCGGTAAAGGCGGATCTGAGATCGAGAAGGTTAAAGCAGAACTTCAGAAGATGACAGACAAGAAAGTGATCGTGGACATCAAAGAAGTAAAGAGACCAGACAAAGATGCTCAGCTCGTTGCAGAAAACATTGCACTTCAGCTTGAAAATCGTATTTCTTTCAGACGTGCTATGAAATCCTGCATGAGCAGAACAATGAAAGCCGGAGCTCTCGGTGTGAAAACATCTGTATCCGGACGTCTTGGCGGAGCTGATATGGCTCGTACAGAGTTCTACAGCGAAGGAACAATTCCGCTTCAGACACTGCGCGCAGACATTGACTATGGATTCGCTGAAGCAGACACAACTTACGGAAAAGTAGGTGTTAAGGTCTGGGTATACAAAGGCGAAGTTCTTCCAACAAAGGCTAATCAGGAAGGGAGCGATAAATAATGTTAATGCCAAAAAGAGTAAAACGTCGTAAACAGTTCCGTGGCTCCATGAGAGGAAAGGCTTTACGCGGAAATAAGATCACTAACGGTGAATTTGGTCTTGTAGCAACGGAACCGTGCTGGATCCGTTCCAACCAGATTGAAGCTGCCCGTATTGCGATGACACGTTACATCAAACGTGGTGGTAAAGTTTGGATCAAGATCTTCCCAGATAAACCAGTAACTACAAAACCAGCTGAAACGCGTATGGGTTCCGGTAAAGGTACTCTTGAATACTGGGTAGCAGTTGTAAAACCAGGACGTGTTATGTTCGAACTTGCGGGAGTTCCGGAAGAAGTTGCACGTGAAGCGCTGCGTCTTGCAATGCACAAATTACCTTGTAAATGTAAAATCGTTTCTCGCGCAGATTTAGAAGGCGGTGATAACAGTGAAAATTAATGCATTTGTAGAAGATTTAAGAACAAAATCAGTTGCAGAGTTAAATGAAGAATTAGTAGCTGCTAAAAAGGAGCTCTTTAACCTGAGATTCCAGAACGCAACGAATCAGCTTGACAATACAAGCAGAATCAAAGAAGTAAGAAAAAATATTGCCAGAATCCAGACAGTGATCACAGAAATGGCTAAGGCTCAGTAAGGAGGGAATAGATCGTGGAAAGAAACCTGAGAAAAACAAGAGTTGGTAAGGTTGTCAGCAACAAAATGGACAAAACAATCGTCGTTGCAGTTGAAGACCATGTGAAACACCCGCTTTACAACAAGATCGTGAAGAGAACTTACAAACTGAAAGCACATGACGAAAACAACGAATGCAACATTGGAGATAAAGTAAAAGTTATGGAAACAAGACCGCTGTCCAAGGACAAGAGATGGAGACTTGTGGAAGTAATGGAGAAAGTGAGATAATTTCACTAGGAAGCAGAATATAAGGAGGTTACCTGCATGATTCAGCAAGAAAGCAGATTAAAAGTGGCAGATAACACAGGTGCTAAAGAATTACTTTGTATCCGTGTTATGGGCGGTTCTACAAGAAGATATGCGAATATCGGCGACATCATCGTTGCGTCTGTCAAAGATGCAACACCAGGCGGCGTTGTTAAAAAAGGCGATGTTGTAAAGGCCGTAGTTGTTCGTACTGTAAGAGGCGCACGTCGTAAAGATGGTTCTTACATCAAATTCGATGAAAATGCTGCTGTTATTATAAAAGAAGACAAGAACCCAAGAGGAACTCGTATTTTTGGACCAGTAGCAAGAGAGCTTCGTGAGAAACAGTTCATGAAAATCGTATCTCTGGCTCCGGAAGTATTATAAGGAGGTACCTGAGAATGTCAACGATGAAAATTAAAAAGGGCGACACAGTCAAAGTCATCGCCGGAAAAGATAAAGACAAAGAAGGCAAAGTAATTGCTGTTAACAAAAAGGACGGAAAAGTTCTGGTTGAAGGTGTCAACATGCTGACAAAGCACACAAAACCAAGTGCTGCTAATCAGAATGGCGGTATCGTACACCAGGAAGGACCTATTGATGCATCTAACGTAATGTACGTTCATAAAGGAAAAGCTACAAGAGTAGGTTTCAAGATGGACGGAGACAAAAAAGTTCGTTTTGCAAAATCAACAGGCGAAGTTATTGATTAATTCGGGAAAGGAGGTCCATCGCTTTGAGTAGATTAAAAGAACAGTACCAGAATGAAATCGTAGACGCTCTGGTAAAGAAATTTGGATATAAAAACATTATGGAAGTGCCGAAGCTTGACAAAGTTGTTCTCAACATGGGTGTAGGCGAAGCAAAAGACAATGCAAAGCTTCTTGAAGCTGCTATTGCTGATATGGAAAAGATCACAGGACAGAAAGCAGTTGTGACAAGAGCTAAAAATTCTGTAGCGAACTTCAAGATCAGAGAAGGTATGCCGATCGGATGTAAAGTTACATTAAGAGGAGAAAAAATGTACGAGTTCGTTGATCGTCTGATCAACCTTGCACTTCCTCGTGTACGTGACTTCAGAGGGGTAAACCCGAACGCATTTGACGGAAGAGGTAACTACGCTCTTGGAATCAAAGAACAGTTGATTTTCCCTGAAATCGAATATGACAAAGTTGACAAAGTTCGCGGTATGGACGTAATCTTCGTTACAACAGCTAAGACAGACGAAGAAGCTCGTGAATTACTGAAACAGTTCAACATGCCATTCGCAAAGTAGTAAAGGAGGAGAATCATGGCAAAGACATCTATGAAAATCAAACAGCAGCGCAAACAGAAATTCTCTACAAGAGAATATAACCGCTGCAAAATCTGCGGTCGTCCGCATGCATATTTAAGAAAATATGGTATTTGCCGTATCTGCTTCCGTGAATTAGCATATAAAGGAGAAATCCCGGGAGTTAAGAAGGCAAGCTGGTAAGCCACAAATCGGCTTTGCAGAATCCCTTTACAGGGATTCGCGAGGCTTGGGGCTGCTCTCCGACAGATGCCGGAGAACTTCCTTGAAAAAGGATATCCGCAGTCAGTAAATTTTAGAATTAGCATTCCACAAGGAGGAAACTGAAAATGACTATGAGTGATCCAATCGCAGATATGCTTACAAGAATCCGTAATGCAAATACTGCAAAACATGATACAGTAGACGTGCCGGCTTCCAAGATGAAAGTCGCAATCGCAGACATCCTTGCAGATGAAGGATATATTGAAAAATACGATCTCGTTGAAGACGGAAACTTCAAGACGATCAGAATTACATTAAAATACGGCGCAGATAAGAACGAAAAGGTTATCACAGGATTAAAGAGAATTTCCAAACCGGGTCTGCGTGTGTACGCTGGAAAAGAAGATCTTCCGAGAGTACTTGGAGGACTTGGAACAGCAGTTATCTCTACCAACCATGGTGTTGTAACAGATAAAAAAGCAAGAGAACTCGGTGTCGGCGGAGAAGTACTCTGCTTCATTTGGTAGGCCGAAAGCAACTGAAAACAGAGCGGCAAAGACCGCTCCGAAAATTTAAGTTTAGGAGGTATACGTTATGTCACGTATCGGAAGACTTCCGGTTGCAATTCCGGAAGGAGTAACTGTTGAAATCGCAGAAAACAACAAAGTGACTGTAACAGGTCCGAAGGGAACTCTCGTGAGAGAACTTCCTGTAGAAATGGAAATCAAAAAAGAAGACAATACAATCGTGGTAACAAGACCGAACGATTTGAAAAAGATGAAATCTTTACATGGTCTTACAAGAACACTGATTTACAACATGGTGATCGGTGTTACAGAAGGATATCAGAAGGTTCTTGAAGTAAACGGTGTAGGTTACAGAGCTGCAAAAGCTGGAAAGAAACTTACATTAAACCTTGGATATTCTCATCCGGTAGAAATGGAAGATCCGGAAGGCATCGAGACAGTTCTGGAAGGACAGAACAAAATCATTGTTAAAGGTATCAGTAAAGAAAAAGTTGGCCAATACGCAGCTGAAATCAGAGATAAGAGAAGACCGGAACCGTACAAGGGCAAAGGTATCAAGTATGCTGATGAAGTAATCAGACGTAAAGTTGGTAAAACTGGTAAGAAATAAGTAAGGAGAGTGTGAAAATGGTTAGCAAAAAATCAAGAAGCGAAGTTCGTTTAAATAAACATAGAAAATTACGCAACCGTTTCAGCGGTACTGCTGAGAGACCACGTCTTGCTGTATTCAGAAGCAACAATCATATGTATGCTCAGATCATCGATGATACAGTTGGAAACACTCTGGTATCAGCTTCCACTCTTCAGAAAGACGTGAAAGCAGAACTGGAAAAGACCAACAATGTTGAAGCAGCAGCATATCTTGGTACGGTAATTGCAAAGAAAGCCCTGGAAAAAGGTATTACTACAGTTGTCTTTGACAGAGGCGGCTTCATATATCAGGGAAAGATCAAAGCATTAGCTGATGCAGCTAGAGAAGCTGGACTGGAATTCTAGAAGTTGAGGAGGAAAACACAGATGAGACGTAATCATATTGATGCTAGTCAGTTAGAATTGAATGAAAAAGTAGTGTCAATCAAACGTGTAACCAAAGTTGTTAAAGGTGGCCGTCACTTCAGATTCACAGCTTTAGTAGTTGTTGGCGACGGAAAAGGACACGTTGGAGCAGGACTGGGTAAAGCAGCAGAAATCCCGGAAGCAATCCGCAAAGGGAAAGAAGATGCAATGAAGAACCTGATCACTGTTGCTCTTAATAACGAAGAAAGCATCACTCACGATATTTATGGAAAATACGGAAGTGCTACAGTGCTTCTGAAGACAGCACCGGAAGGTACCGGAGTTATCGCCGGAGGTCCGGCGCGTGCCGTAATCGAAATGGCAGGTATCAAAAACATCCGTACAAAATCTTTAGGTTCTAACAACAAACAGAACGTTGTTCTCGCTACACTGAATGGTCTTGCAAATGTAAAGACACCGGAAGATGTGGCAAGACTTCGCGGGAAATCTATCGAAGAGATCGTAGGCTAAGGAGGACGGTTCACATGGCAAATTTGAAAATCACATTAGTGAAATCAACAATCGGTGCCATTCCGAAGCATAAAAAGACAGTTGAAGCATTAGGACTGAAGAAGATGCACAAAACAGTTGTGCTTCCGGATAATGCAGCGACAAGAGGCATGGTACAGCAGATTAGACATTTAGTAAAAGTGGAAGAAGAAGCTTAATTGAAAGATAAGGAGGTGTCATAATGGACTTATCAAATTTAAGACCAGCTGATGGTTCAAAACACAGCGATAATTTCAGAAGAGGCCGTGGTCACGGTTCAGGAAATGGTAAGACTGCCGGAAAAGGACACAAAGGTCAGAAAGCTCGTTCCGGAGCACCAAGACCGGGATTTGAAGGTGGACAGATGCCATTATACAGACGTATTCCGAAGAGAGGTTTCACTTGCAGAAACTCTAAGGAAATCGTAGCTGTTAACTTAAGTGTATTGGAAGCATTCGAAAATGATGCAGTTGTATCTGTTGCAACATTAATCGAAAACGGAATTATTAAGAATCCGAAAGACGGAGTAAAGATTCTTGGAAATGGAGAATTAACCAAAAAACTTACAGTTCAGGCTAATGCTTTCAGCGAAAGCGCAAAGGCTAAAATTGAAGCACTTGGTGGAAAAGCAGAGGTGATCTAATTGCTGCAGACAGTCCGTAGGGCATTTCAGATTGAAGAGATCAGAAAAAGACTGTTCTTCACATTTTTGATGCTGATTGTAGTAAGACTCGGCTCTGAGCTGCCTACACCAGGCGTGGATCCGACATATATCCAGGACTTCTTCGCGAGCCAGACCGGTGATGCATTTAACTTTTTTAATGCATTTACCGGCGGTTCTTTCACGCAGATGTCGGTGTTTGCGCTGAGTATTACTCCTTATATTACATCTTCCATTATTGTCCAGCTTATGACCATCGCGATTCCGAAACTGGAAGAGATGCAGAAAGAGGGAGAAGAAGGAAGAAAGAAAATGACAGCTATTACCCGTTATCTTACGGTTGTGCTGGCATTGGTAGAGTCCACAGCTATGGCAGTAGGATTTGGACGTCAGGGACTTCTGATAGAATTCAACTTTGTGAACGCAGCGGTAGTTGTTCTCACATTGACGGCAGGTTCTACTTTACTGATGTGGATCGGTGAGCGTATCACAGAAAATGGTGTCGGAAACGGTATTTCCATCGTTCTTCTTATCAACATCATTTCTCGTGTGCCAAGCGATTTTATTACCTTATATGAGCAGTTTATCAAAGGGAAAAGCCTTGCCACAGGAGGACTTGCAGCTCTGATTATTTTGGCGGTTCTTCTTGTAGTCGTCGTATTTGTCATCGTCCTTCAGGACGCTGTTAGAAAAATTCCGGTACAGTATTCACAGAAAGTGATCGGAAGAAAGACAATGGGCGGCCAGACGACCAGCATCCCTCTCAAGGTAAATACAGCCGGCGTTATCCCGGTTATCTTCGCATCTTCTCTGATGCAGTTTCCGGTTGTCATCGCTGCCTTTCTTGGAAAAGGCAACGGCGACGGAATTGGAAGCGAGATCCTGAAGGGACTGAGTTCCAACAACTGGTGCAACCCATCCCAGATCCAATATTCATGGGGGCTGCTCGTATATATTCTTTTGACAATATTCTTTGCATATTTCTACACGAGTATTACATTCAATCCGATGGAGATTGCAAACAATATGAAAAAGAGCGGCGGGTTCATCCTCGGTATTCGTCCGGGAAGACCTACTGTAGAATATTTGACAAAGATCCTGAACAACATCATTTTTATCGGTGCCTGCGGACTTGTGATCGTGCAGGTTATCCCGTTTTTCTTTAACGGCGTCTTTGGTGCCAATGTATCTTTCGGAGGAACATCCCTGATTATTATCGTGGGTGTTGTTCTTGAGACGATCAAGAAAGTGGAATCTATGATGCTTGTTCGTAATTACAAAGGATTCTTAAATACCTGATGATTTTAGCTCGCGGAAACCTTTTTCGCGAGTTAAAGTTCTATAAAGAGATATTATGGAGGGACACAAAATGAAAGTGATTATGTTAGGTGCTCCGGGTGCAGGAAAAGGCACACAGGCGAAAAAGATCGCAGCAAAGTATGAGATTCCACATATTTCCACAGGAGATATCTTCCGTGCGAATATCAAGGAAGGGACAGAACTTGGAAAGAAAGCAAAAGAGTATATGGATCAGGGCCTGCTTGTACCGGACGAACTCGTTGTAGACCTCGTAGTTGACCGTGTAAAGCAGGATGACTGCAAAAACGGATATGTTCTGGACGGATTCCCGAGAACGATCCCGCAGGCAGAAGCGCTTGATAAAGCCCTTGCTTCTTTTGGAGATAAGATGGACTATGCCATTGACGTGGAAGTACCGGATGAAAACATCGTAAATCGGATGGGCGGAAGAAGAGCCTGTGTCGGGTGCGGAGCTACATATCATCTTGTGTACGCGGCGCCGAAAGTGGAAAATGTCTGCGATACATGTGGGAAAGAGCTGATTCTCAGGGATGACGACAAACCGGAAACAGTTCAGAAACGTCTCAATGTGTACCACGAACAGACACAGCCGCTTATCGATTACTACAAGAATTCAGGTATTTTAAAAGAAGTTGACGGCACTGTAGATATCGATGATGTGTTCCAGGAAATCGTGAAGATTTTAGGAGAATAGAAATGTCCGTTAAGATCAAATCAGCAAGAGAAATTGAATTGATGACAGAAGCGGGGAGAATACTGGAAAAGGTTCATCAGGAGCTTTCCTGTGCGCTTCACGCTGGCATGACGACCGCTGATATTGATAAGCTTGGGGAGGAAGTCATAAGGAGTTACGGCTGCGTACCTTCCTTCCTGGGTTATAACGGCTATCCGGCTTCCATTTGTGTTTCCATCAATGAAGAAGTAGTCCATGGGATTCCAAGCAGAAACAGGATCATAAAAGACGGCGATATAGTCTCCCTTGATGCGGGAGTGATCTGGAAAGGTTATCATTCCGATGCGGCAAGAACCCATGCAGTGGGGGAGATCCCAAAGGAGACGCAGGAACTGATAGCAAGAACGAGAGAAAGTTTTTTTGAAGGAATCAAATATGCCAGGGAAGGAAACCATCTGTATGACATATCGAAAGCCATCGGAGAGTATGCCCGCCGCTTCGGGTATGGAGTGGTGGAAGAGCTGTGCGGACATGGCATCGGTACGAAACTCCACGAAGATCCGCAGATACCCAATTTCGAGATGCCAAGACGAGGCATAAAGCTGAAGGCAGGCATGACGCTTGCAGTTGAGCCGATGATCAATCTGGGTACGGCAAAAGTAAATTGGCTTTCTGATGGATGGACCGTAGTCACAAAAGACGGAAAGCCGTCGGCGCACTACGAAAACACGATTCTGATCACAGACGGGGAACCGAAGATCCTGACATTGTCTGAAGATTCCGATAAAAAGGAGACAACATGTTAAACTACGAGACCGGGGCACTTGTTAAGTCCCTTGCAGGCCACGATCGGGGAAGACTTTATATTATAATAGAAGAGACAGAGGATTCCCTTTTCCTTACGGACGGAAGGCTTCGCCCGATGGAAAAACCGAAAAGAAAAAAGAAAAAGCATGTGCAGGTAATCTTAAAAAAGATTGAGGATGAGGAATTTACGGATGAGAACATCCGGACATTCATAAAAAAATATCAGAGTGAAATCATGTAATTGTGAAGCAGAAGGAGGAGCAACATGTCAAAGGCTGACGTAATTGAAATTGAGGGAACAGTAGTAGAAAAATTGCCAAATGCGATGTTTCAGGTAGAGCTGGAAAATGGCCACCAGGTGCTGGCGCATATCAGCGGAAAACTTCGTATGAATTTTATCAAGATTTTGCCAGGAGACAAGGTAACACTGGAACTTTCTCCGTATGACCTCTCAAAAGGAAGAATTATTTGGAGAGATAAGTAAAAAAATAAAAAAGTTATTGACTTTCAAAGGCGACAGGGCTATAATATTAAATGCCGTTCGTGGGTGTAGTCTGCGCAGCGGCAGTATCCATTGGAAAGTATCCGGAAAAACAGAACGGTAGTGTGTTTTATCCGGGACGGTTTAGCAGGTATGAAAGGAGGATTTGACATGAAGGTTAGATCATCAGTAAAACCGATTTGCGAAAAATGCAAAGTAATTAAAAGAAAAGGCAGTATCAGAATTATCTGCGAGAATCCAAAACACAAACAGCGCCAGGGTTAATTTGGACTGAATGTAGATTGGAATTGAATTAGGCGGCTGATAGCATGACACGCCAGGAAGTGTGTAGTGCTATTTTAAATATACAAGGACACCTGAGACGAGTGCTCCATGTATATTGCTTCTAATACCGGCGGTCATTAACCGAGAGGTTGCCGGAAAGGGCATATTAGCATACCGGATATGCCTGGGCGTAAATGTATTCCGTCAGATACAGACGCCCCAGTTAAAGACAATATGAAACAGAAAACGATTGAAAATGGAGGAAAACAAGAATGGCTCGTATTGCAGGTGTTGATTTACCAAGAGACAAACGTGTTGAAATCGGTCTGACTTACATCTACGGAATCGGAAGAGTAAGCTCCAACCGTATCTTAAAAGATGCAGGAGTAAATCCGGATACAAGATGCAGAGACCTGACAGATGAAGAAGTAAAGAAGATCAGTGCAGTGATCGATGAGACACAGACAGTAGAAGGTGATCTCAGAAGAGAGATCGCTCTGAACATCAAGAGATTACAGGAAATCGGATGCTACAGAGGAATCCGTCACAGAAAAGGACTCCCGGTTCGTGGACAGAAGACAAAGACAAACGCAAGAACAAGAAAAGGTCCGAAGAGAACAGTGGCAAACAAGAAGAAGTAAGATGATAACTTTCCCCGCTTTGGGGATCAGTACAGAAAACAAGAAAGTAGGTTAGTTTAAATGGCAAAGAAAGTTGCAAAGAAAGTAACAAAAAAACGTGTCAAGAAAAACGTTGAACATGGACAGGCACATATCCAGTCATCTTTCAACAATACAATCGTTACATTGACAGATGCTCAGGGAAATGCTTTATCATGGGCAAGTGCCGGCGGTCTGGGATTTAGAGGTTCAAGGAAATCTACTCCATATGCGGCTCAGATGGCAGCAGAAACTGCAGCAAAGGCAGCATTAGTACATGGTCTGAAATCAGTAGACGTTATGGTAAAGGGACCAGGTTCAGGTAGAGAAGCAGCGATCCGTGCACTTCAGGCATGCGGAATCGATGTAACAAGCATCAAAGATGTAACTCCGGTACCGCACAATGGTTGCCGTCCACCAAAACGCAGAAGAGTCTAATTAGGAGGATAAGAGCATGGCAGTAAATAGAGTTCCAGTTCTGAAAAGATGCCGTTCCCTTGGAATGGATCCGATTTATTTAGGAATTGATAAAAAGTCTAAAAGACAGTTAAAAAGAGCAAACAGAAAGATGAGCGAGTATGGTCTTCAGTTACGTGAAAAACAGAAAGCAAAATTCATCTATGGCGTTCTGGAAAAACCATTCCGCAACTACTACAAAAAAGCAAAACAGATGAGCGGTATGACAGGTACAAACCTGATGGTTCTTCTGGAAACAAGACTTGACAATGTAGTGTTCCGTATGGGACTTGCTAGAACAAGACGTGAAGCAAGACAGATTGTAGACCACAAACATGTGCTTGTAAATGGAAAACAGGTTAATATCCCGTCTTACCTTGTAAAAGCCGGAGATGTGATCGAAATCAAAGAAAAGTGCAAAGGTTCTCAGAGATATAAAGATATCCTTGAAGTGACAGGCGGACGTCTTGTACCGGGATGGCTGGAAATCGACACAGAGAATTTAAAAGGAACAGTAAAAGAGCTTCCGACACGCGATGAAATCGATGTACCGGTTGACGAAATGCTGATCGTCGAATTATATTCTAAATAATAACCCGTAAAACGTGCTAATAGCAGGAGGGAACTTATAGTGTTTGATTTTAATAAACCGAATATCGAAATCACAGAAATGTCAGAAGATAAAAGATATGGAAGATTTGTCGTGGAACCGCTCGAAAGAGGATACGGAACGACATTGGGTAACAGCCTCAGAAGAATTATGCTGTCCTCCCTTCCGGGCGCAGCCATAAGCCAGGTAAAGATCGACGGCGTTCTTCATGAATTTAGTTCCATTCCGGGTGTGAAAGAGGATGTAACCGAGATTATCATGAATCTGAAGGCATTAGCTATTAAAAACTCTTCAGAAACAGATGAACCGAAAACAGCTTATATTGAATTTGAAGGAGAAGGTGTTGTAACAGGCGCTGATATCCAGGTTGATTCCGATATTGAGATCATGAATCCGGATCTGGTAATCGCGACACTCAACGGCGGAACAGACAGTAAGCTTTACATGGAACTGACGATCACAAAAGGCCGCGGTTATGTAAGCTCAGAGAAGAACAAGACTGAAGACCTTCCGATTGGAGTCATTCCGATTGATTCCATTTATACACCGGTAGAGCGCGTAAATCTGACTGTTCAGAACACTCGTGTCGGACAGATCACGGACTACGACAAGCTGACTCTGGATGTATACACAAATGGTACATTACTTCCGGATGAGGCGGTAAGCCTTGCTGCGAAAGTACTGAACGAACATCTGAAACTTTTCATCGACCTGTCAGAAGTAGCACAGGCTGCGGAAGTTATGATCGAAAAAGAAGACGATGAAAAAGAGAAAGTGCTTGAAATGAGCATTGATGAACTTGAACTTTCCGTTCGTTCCTACAATTGCTTGAAGAGAGCCGGAATCAATACAGTGGAAGAACTTACAAACAGAACTCCTGAAGATATGATGAAAGTACGTAACCTGGGACGCAAGTCTCTGGAAGAGGTACTTGCAAAATTGAAAGAACTCGGCCTGGAATTAAGCCAGGGCGAGGAGTAAAACGACTGGCCCTGGCGCTGCCGATTGAACTGCTAATGTTCAAGCGGCTTCCAAAATGGGCGAGGAGTAAAACGACTGGCTCTGGCGCTGCCGATTGAACTGCTAATGTTCAAGCGGCTTCCAAAATGGGCGAGGAGAAGGATGATCTGCCGATAAGACCGAAGATGCGCGGTGGAGCATTTGACTAGTAAGACCGAAGATGCATAATCAGATGTAAAAAATTTGGAGGAAACACAAAATGGCAAAATATAGAAAGCTTGGAAGAAGAAGCGATTTAAGAAAAGCTTTACTGAGAAATCAGGTAACAGCTCTTCTGAATAACGGAAGAATCAGAACAACAGAAGCAAAAGCAAAAGAAATCCGTAAAATTGCAGAAGGACTCATCGCTTTAGCTGTAAAAGAAAAAGACAACTTTGAAGAAGTGACAGTAAAAGCAAAAGTTGCTCGCAAAGACGCAGAAGGAAAGCGCGTAAAAGAAGTTGTTGATGGAAAGAAAGTAACTGTTTACGATGAAGTAGAAAAGAAGATTAAAAAAGATCTTCCATCCAGACTTCACGCACGCCGTCAGATGCTCAAAGTACTCTGCCCGGTAAAAGAAGTGACAGACGGAAAGAAGAGATCTGCAAAAGAAGTAGATCTTGTAAATAAAATGTTTACAGAAATCGCTCCGAAGTATGTTGGACGTAACGGTGGTTACACAAGAATCGTTAAGATCGGACAGCGTAAAGGCGATGCTGCAATGGAAGTATTCATTGAATTAGTATAAGAATGATCAAAAGAGATGCTGTAAGGCATCTCTTTTATTTTGCGCAAGAATGCTCATTTTATGATTCTCTGACATAGAACATGATTTTTGTAATATATTCATTCTCATCACGGGAGGTAATGTAATCGTTGATGCAGAACTCATAGGAGTCTGACAGGATTTCCAGGGAATGAGAGCTGCAGTAATCAAGCAATCTCTCATAGGAGTGGCCTATGGAAAGATAATCTCCGATATGGTAGATACTGGCGCAAAGTCCACCGGGAAGACGCCTGATATTGCTGACATGGTCAGTTTTTTCGATAGGCAAGAATGCCTGTGTGGCTTCCGTGAAACGACCTTCTCTAATGTGATCAAAAGGAACAATCACTCCGCATTGAAAAAAGATGGGGAGCTGCTTTTGAAAAGAGTCTGAAAAGCATTTTTTTGTGGCAATACTGATTTCCCTCAGTGTATATGGTTTATCGACGGCCCGAAAAAGAATATATTGTTCTTCGGTCTTTTCTACAATTACCTTGTTCTCTTTTTCTCCGCATGTTCTTGCAGCTTCCATCTGATCGCAGCGGTGCTGTACTCTGCTCCGGATCAGACGAAGTTCATGTATTTTCTGATCGATAACGGTAAGCTGTTTCCGCAAAGCAAGAAGACTGCTGTCAATGGTATAATGCTGCATATGTTCTTTGATCTCACTCAGGGAAAAGCCAATTTTTTTCATGATCAGAATGGTGTCCAGATAGTCGATTTGGCTGGAACTATAGTACCGATATCCGTTGTTGGGATCCACATAGGCAGGGCGGAACAGACCTATCTTATCATAAAAGATCAAAGTCTGTTTTGATATATTCTGATATTTGGATACTTCGCCGATCGTAAATAAATTATTCATAGTGCACCTCTTGACAATATAGTAACTATATCCTTTATTATACCCTTATAAACCAAAATTACAAGGAGGTTTTATTATGCCTGAAAAAAGGCTGACCAAACTAACACATAAACTGACAGATGGATTATCTTTAAAGAGAGTCGTTTTTATCTTGATAGGAGCCATGATCTGTACTTTTGGAATCCACAATATTCATCAGCAAAGTGGCATTACAGAAGGTGGAGTAATCGGAATGATGCTTCTGACAGAGAACTGGCTTGGTCTTTCGCCGGCTCTGATCACACCGATATTGGATATTTCCTGCTACCTTCTTGCTTTTAAGTATCTGGGCGGAAGATTTATCAAAATATCAGTTGTGTCGACGTTGAGCGTTTCTTTGTTTTACAAAATATGGGAGCTTTTCCCTCCGATGCTTCCGGATCTCTCAGATTTTCCTTTAGCTGCAGCGGTAGGAGGCGGAATTTTTGTGGGAATTGGCGTCGGAATCATCGTCCGTCAGGGAGGATCAAGCGGCGGCGACGATGCGCTGGCCCTTACAATTTCACATGTGACGCACTGGCGTCTATCCCGAGCATATCTCTTTACGGATCTCACGGTATTGGGGCTTTCACTGACGTATATTCCATTGAAAAAAATCATTTTTTCAGTTATTACGGTTACGATCTCGTCTTATCTGATTGATCATGTACAAAATTTTGTGTTTGACAAAAAAAGAAGCTCTACCTGCAAGAAGGAAAATATGGTGTCATAACAGATAGGTATAGTACTATATGGCGCTGAGCATTTCATAAAATGCAAAAGAAAAGCCAATCTATTTACACAAAAAAAAGTTAGAAAAAACATGTTCTTTGGAGAAAATGTGGAAAAAAATTATTTTGTTAAAAAATTGACAAAAAGTAATTGACAAATAATTAACGATATTATATACTTATTCCAGTGAAACAAAACGTCTAACTTTTAGGAGGAAAATGATCATGGCGACAAAGAAAAAAGAAGCACCGGCAATTATCGACAATGTCGAAGCATTAGTGGCAAAGATGAAAGCGATGAGAGAAGCTCAGCAGATTTTTGCCACATATACGCAGGAACAGGTTGACAAAATCTTTTTTGAAGCAGCTATGGCAGCAAACAAACAGCGTATTCCACTTGCAAAAATGGCAGTAGAAGAGACAGGTATGGGCGTTGTTGAAGATAAAATCATTAAGAATCACTATGCAGCAGAATATATCTACAATGCATATAAAAATACAAAGACATGTGGAGTTATCGAGGAAGACACAGCCTATGGAATCAAGAAGATCGCAGAGCCGATCGGACTGATTGCCGCAGTTATCCCGACGACAAACCCGACATCCACAGCGATTTTTAAGACGCTGATTGCTCTGAAGACAAGAAATGCGATCATCATCAGTCCGCATCCGCGTGCAAAAGCATCCACAATTGCAGCAGCGAAAGTTGTTCTCGATGCAGCAGTGAAGGCAGGAGCTCCGGAAGGAATCATCGGATGGATCGATGTACCGTCTCTTGAACTTACAAACGAAGTCATGAGAGATTCAGATATTATCCTTGCAACAGGCGGACCGGGAATGGTAAAAGCAGCTTATTCTTCAGGAAAGCCGGCCCTTGGCGTTGGAGCAGGTAATACACCGGTCATCATCGACGATACAGCAGATATCAAAATGGCGGTAAACTCCATCATCCATTCCAAAACATTTGACAATGGTATGATCTGTGCTTCCGAACAGTCCGTAACTGTTCTGGAAGGTGTGTATGAAGAAGTAAAGAAAGAATTCGCATACCGCGGATGCTATTTCTTAAAGAAAGACGAAATCGATAAAGTAAGAAAGACAATCATCATCAATGGAGCGCTGAACGCGAAGATCGTCGGACAGACAGCCTACACAATCGCAAAACTGGCTGGCGTGACAGTTCCGGAAAATACAAAGATCCTTATCGGGGAAGTAGAATCCGTAGATATTTCTGAAGAATTCGCTCACGAAAAACTTTCTCCGGTACTTGCAATGTACAAGGCAAAAACATTTGACGAAGCACTCCAGAAGGCAGAACGTCTCGTGGCAGACGGCGGATATGGACATACATCTTCTCTCTATATCCACACAGCGGAAAAAGAAAAGATGGCAAAACACGCAGAAGCGATGAAGACATGCCGTATTCTCGTAAATACTCCTTCCTCACAGGGCGGTATCGGTGACTTATACAACTTTAAGCTTGCTCCGTCACTGACACTTGGCTGTGGTTCCTGGGGCGGCAACTCTGTTTCTGAAAACGTAGGAGTGAAACACCTGATCAACATCAAGACAGTTGCCGAGAGGAGAGAAAATATGCTTTGGTTCAGAACACCTGAAAAGGTTTACTTTAAAAAAGGATGTATGCCGGTAGCACTTGACGAACTCGGCACAGAAATGCATAAGAAAAAAGCATTCATTGTTACAGACAGTTTCTTATACAAAAACGGTTATGTAAAACCAATCGAAGAAAAACTGGATGAAATGGGAATCCAGCATACATGCTTCTACGAAGTTGCTCCGGATCCGACTTTACAGTGTGCGCTGAAAGGTACAGATCAGATGAAAGCTTTCGAACCGGATACGATCATCGCTCTCGGTGGTGGTTCTGCGATGGACGCTGCAAAGATTATGTGGGTAATGTATGAACATCCGGAAGCAAACTTCGAAGATATGGCTATGGATTTCATGGATATCCGTAAGAGGGTATATAAATTCCCTAAGATGGGCGAGAAAGCTTACTTTGTAGCAATCCCGACATCTTCCGGTACAGGTTCTGAAGTGACACCGTTTGCGATCATTACAGACGCAGATACAGGTGTAAAATGGCCGCTGGCAGATTACGAATTACTTCCGAATATGGCAATCGTGGATGTGGACAACATGATGACTCAGCCAAAGGGTCTGACAAGTGCATCCGGTATCGATGTTATGACACATGCCATCGAAGCATATGTATCTATTATGGCTACAGAATATACAGACGGTCTGGCATTAAAAGCGATCAAGACAGTATTTGACTACTTGCCGGCTGCATATGACAAGGGAGCAGCAGATCCGATTGCCAGAGAAAAGATGGCAAATGCTTCCTGTATGGCAGGTATGGCTTTCGCCAATGCATTCCTGGGACTGAATCACTCCATGGCTCACAAACTGGGTGCATTCCACCATATCCCGCACGGTGTGGCAAACGCTTTGCTTTTAACGAACGTGATCCGTTACAATGCAGCAGAAGTGCCGGTTAAGATGGGAACATTCTCCCAGTATCAGTATCCGCATGCGCAGGCTAGATATGCTGAAGCAGCAAGATTTGCAGGAATCTGCGGAAAAGACGACGCTGAGACAGTAGAATTGTTCTGCGAAAAACTGGAAGAATTAAAGAAAGCAATCGGAATTCCGAAGACGATCAAAGAATGGGGAATCAAGGAAGAAGACTTCCTTGCCACTCTGGATGAGATGGTGGAACAGGCGTTTAATGACCAGTGTACTGGAGCAAACCCGAGATATCCTCTTATGAGCGAGATTAAAGAACTTTACCTGAAATCCTACTATGGAAAATAATATATTCTCAGATTAAGTGTTTTAGGGCGTGGCGGACATATGTCATGCCCTGAAACACTTTTTGTTAAATTGTTTGTTAAATAACTTACTATTGTCTGAGAAATATGGTATAATGGGTTCAAATTAAAAAACAGTTTAAAATGACAGGAGGTATTCTTATGAAGCTGGAAAATGTAATTGTGGAGCGTCCTTATAAAAAAGTATATCGCTGTGAAGAAGGAATCGCGAAAGTATTCGAACCATCTCATCCGAAAGCAGATGTATTTAATGAAGCGCTGAATCAGGCAAGAGTGGAAGCGACAGGCCTGGATATCCCGAAAGTGATAAGCGTAAGTGAGATCGATGGGAAATGGGCTCTTGTTGTTGAATATAAAGAGGGAAAGACGCTGGAAGATCTGATGAATGAACATCCGGAAAATATGGAAACATATATGGATGAGTTTGTAAATCTCCAGATCCAGGTTCAAGAAAAGACATCTCCGCTTTTGAACCAGCTGAAAGATAAGCTTGCACGTCAGATCAACGGACTGAAAGATGTCATTGATGCGACGACAAGATATGAACTCCTGACAAGACTTGACAGTATGCCGACGCATCACAAAGTATGCCACGGCGACTTTAATCCAAGCAATGTCATCGTAAGCGATGATGGAAAATTTTATATTGTTGACTGGGCGCATGTGACACAGGGAAATGCAAGTGCTGACGCGGCCATGACGTATTTGATGTTTGCACTGAAAGACAAAGCTCTGGCCGATACATATCTGGATATATTCTGTAAAAAGAGTGATACGGCCAAACAGTATGTACAGCAGTGGCTTCCGATCATTGCCGCATCTGCGCTGACAAGAAAAGATGCGATGGGAAAAGATTTCCTTATGCAGTGGATCGATATTATCGACTATCAATAAGAAGTCGGAAAGAAAAACTGCCGGGTCCGATAAGCGGATTCCGGCAGTATGTTTTTCTGTCCAGGAAAAGATTATTTCAAGAAAAGACGAGGAAAAAAGCGATGATACGGATGACCGAAGAGAAAGATATCCCTCATGTTATGGAGATTATACATATGGCGCAGGAGCAGTTTTGCAGGATGGGTATCGATCAATGGCAGGATGGATACCCCAATGAAGAAGTGATCCGGAGAGATATGGACAGGCGGGAGAGCTATGTAGCTGAGAAAGAGGAAACAGTCATCGGGACGGCCGCGATCTCTATGGAAAAAGAGGAAAATTATGAGATCATCAAAAATGGAGAATGGCTGACAGGCAACAGGAAAAACTATGCTGTGATCCATCGGATTGCGACACACAACGCATATAAAAGAAACGGGACAGCTGACGCATTTTTGCGATTTGCACAGCAGGCGGCTTTGAAGAAGGGGAAGGAAAGCATTCGTATCGACACCCACCCGGACAACCGGATTATGCAGAACTGGATACGAAAAAACGGATTTGTGTACTGCGGACATATCTTTCTGGATGATGGAGCATTGCGCTATGCATATGAAAAATGTCTATAAACAGAATATATTTATTTTAGAAAAGCTTTAGAATTCCTCCATAGTTTCGACAAATATCCCGTGTTATACTTAATCAGTAAGAACTAGGAAGGGGGACGAATCATGAAAGAAGTAAAAACGCCCAGGAAACCGTTTATCATATATGTGCTGGTCGTGGCGTTCATCATTATTGTTTTAAATGGACTGCTGTTTCCGAATATTATGAATAAACATGTTAAAGAAGTAGATTACGGTACTTTCATGACTATGATAGATGAAAAAGATATCGGTCTTGTGGAAGTAAAAGATACAGAGATCGTATTTACGGACAAGTCGGAAGAGAATGTGTATAAGACAGGGGTAATGAATGATCCTCAGCTCGTGGATCGGCTTCATGAGGCAGATGCAAAATTTCAGAGAAACGTGGAGGAGCAGATGCCGATCTGGCTGTCTCTGATTTTATCCTATGTGGTGCCGATTGCTATCTTTATACTGCTCGGAAGCTGGCTTTCTAAGAAGATGATGTCCAAGATGGGAGGCGGCGCCAACTCCATGGCATTTGGAATGGGGAAAAGCAACGCCAAAATCTATGTGCAGTCGGATTCCGGAATTCATTTTTCCGATGTGGCGGGGGAAGATGAGGCAAAAGAACTGCTGACTGAAATCGTAGACTTTCTCCACAATCCGCAGAGATACCGCGAGATCGGCGCATCCATGCCGAAAGGTGCTCTTCTTGTGGGGCCTCCGGGGACAGGAAAAACATTGCTCGCAAAGGCGGTAGCCGGCGAGGCAAACGTTCCGTTCTTTTCTATCTCCGGATCAGAGTTCGTGGAGATGTTCGTCGGAATGGGTGCCGCCAAAGTAAGAGATCTTTTCAAACAGGCAAACGAAAAAGCGCCGTGTATCGTATTTATCGATGAGATCGATACGATTGGGAAGAAGAGAGACGGACAGATTGGCGGAAATGATGAAAGAGAACAGACCCTGAATCAGCTCCTCACGGAGATGGATGGGTTCGACGGATCCAGGGGAGTCGTGATTCTGGCTGCTACCAACAGGCCTGATTCTCTTGACCCTGCACTTTTGAGACCAGGCCGGTTTGACAGGAGAATACCGGTAGAACTCCCGGATATGGCTGGTCGTGCAGCGATCCTGAGAGTGCATGCAAAGAAGATCAAGATTGCGGACAATGTGGATTTTGATGAGATCGCGAAGATGACGGCAGGTGCATCCGGTGCGGAGCTTGCCAATATTGTCAACGAAGCGGCGCTTCGCGCGGTCAGAGAAAAAAGAAAATTTGCGACGCAGGCTGATATGGAAGCCAGCGTGGAAGTTGTTATCGCCGGATATGAGAAAAAGACAAGAGTTCTGTCGAATAAAGAAAAACTCCAGGTTTCCTACCATGAAGTAGGCCATGCGCTTGTGGCTGCTATGCAGACGCATTCTGCACCGGTACAGAAGATCACGATCATACCGAGGACGAGCGGAGCGCTGGGATATACCCTTCAGGTTGAAGAAAAAGAGCATTTTCTGATGTCCAGGGAAGAGCTGGAAAACAAGATCGCGACCTTTACGGGAGGACGGGCAGCGGAAGAACTGATCTTCCATTCCATCTCAACAGGAGCATCCAACGATATTGAGCAGGCGACAAAGATCGCCAGAGCGATGATCATGCAGTATGGAATGTCGGATGAATTTGACATGGTAGCCCTCCAGAATGTCTCGAACCAGTATCTTGGGGGAGATGCCACACTTGCATGCTCCAATGAGACGGCTACACTTATCGACAGAAAGGTTATTGAGCTTGTAAAAGAACAGCACGCCAAGGCAAAGAAAATATTGGAAGACAATATTATGAAGCTTCACGAGATCGCAAAGTATCTGTATGAGCAGGAGACGATTACGGGAGAAGAGTTCATGGAGATACTGAACCGGAAGCCAGAACAGATCGAAGAAAAACCAGAAGAATAAAAGGACAAGAGAAAACTCTATGCAGAATGTATATCTGCATAGAGTTTTTTGATGAGTTGTTGTGCTGAAAAGAGCTATTTGTCAGAAAAATACATTTCCGCCTACTACGATACCATCGTGCCCTGTGGAAGCAGCCCGAAACTGGTAACAATTGCTCACAGAGGCCAGTCTTTTTCCATTCAAAGCATCTCTGGCAACCTGGTAGCAGAGAGGCTTTGGTCCACGTTCCAGCACGCGGCTCAAGCTTCCGTTCCAAGTCGGAGAAAACTGTCCGCTTTGATAAATAACACCGCTTAATGTGTTCGGATAACGAGGGCTTTCCACACGGTTCATGATGACAGTAGCTACAGCAAGCAAAGCATTGTAGTCTGTGGAGCCAGCTTCGCATTCCAGTATTGCGGCAAAGAGAACAAGATCGCTTGTGTCTGACTGCTGAGGTGGTTTTTGTGTGGTTCCATTATCAGAATTTGGTTTTTGATTGTCTTGATTTGATGTATTGTCTCCAGGATTTTGTGACTGGTTTTTGTTGGAAGAATCGGATTCCCCCGACTGACTGCCTGCCGCGTTGTAGGAGTCCTGCTTGGCTTGCAATGCCTTTTTTGCAGCTTCCTGTGCTGCCTTTGCGGCGGCAAGCTCTTTCGACGAAGCATCCAGTTTTATGCTTGTGGAAGAGATTTTTGTATTCAGTTCTTTTTCTTTGGACACCATTTCCTTTTTCAGGGCATCCAGTTCTTTTTCCTGCTTTCGCAAGGCTTTTTCTTTTTGGTCGATATCGTTTCGCGTTTCCGTGAGACGGTCGAGCATTTTACGGTCATATTCCGTGACTTTTGATACAAAATCCATCCTGTTTAGGAATTCCCCCATGCTGGAAGAAGAAAAAAGGATATCAAAAAAGGAAGTATTTCCGTTTTCGTAAATGAACTGGATTCTTTTTTTCATAGCGCGGTACTGTAACTCTTCGTTCAGCTTTGCGGCGGTAAGATCCAGTTCAGCCTGCTCGGCTGCCTTATTCGTACTTTCAATCTTTTTGGCAAGAGAAGTGATCTCTTTGCTCAGTGAAGATAACTGCTTATTCAGATCCTGCAGTTCGGATTCAAGGCCCTGGGTCTGCTGTTCCAAGTCAGACACTGTATCCTCAGCGTTTGCAAAAACTGGGGTAAGGGTAAGAACAGTGGTACAGGCAAAAGCAGTAAAAGCACGAATCAAGGGTT
Organism: Sellimonas caecigallum; assembly: GCF_019754295.1. Lineage (GTDB taxonomy): Bacteria > Bacillota > Clostridia > Lachnospirales > Lachnospiraceae > Sellimonas > Sellimonas caecigallum. Next base: position 77,424 of record NZ_VIRV01000008.1, read on the forward strand.
TGAATGTTGCTTTCATTATACCGAATCCTTTCGTAAAAAAATAAGTGCCACTTAAGTATACTATAAATTGCGCAATTAATCAAATTTTGATAAAATGTAGAAGATATGAGTATATTGGATATGGGTGGCTATAAGAAAGGAACAGATATGGCAAAGATAAAAATGATAGGGCTGGATCTGGATGGAACACTTCTGAATGAAAAGAAATGTCTGTCAGAATACTCCAGAAAAGTACTTGAGAAAGCAATCAGTAAGGGAATCATTGTGCTGGTAGCTACCGGGCGTCCGCTCTATGGCGTCCCGGAATTTATGAGAGAATTTCCCGGAATGCGCTACATTCTTACTGCAAATGGAGCGAGGATACTGAAGCGGGAAAATGGCTTTCATATGATATATGAACATCTGCTTCCCATTGAAGATGCCGAGAAGGTATTGGATGTTCTGGAAGAATATGATACACTAAGAGATGTCTATTATGACGGAATTGGTTATGCAGGCCGGGCCGAGATCGAGAGGATAGAGGAATTCTACCCGAATCCGGCGATGCAGGAGTACATACGGAACACCAGAAACAGGGTGGAAAGTGTGAGGGAGAAGATGAAAGAATTCCCGGGAGGACTGGATAAGATACAGGCAGTTTTTAAACGGATCGATGACAGAGACGAGGCGATGCGAAGACTTAAACGAGAGCCGTCGTTGGCTGTGACAGGTGCACTTTTCAATAATATTGAAGTAAACGCCAAGGGTGTAGATAAAGGAAACGGACTTTTAAAACTGGGAGAAATGCTGGGAATCAAAAGAGAAGAAATCATGGCCTGCGGAGATGGACTCAACGACCTTGCAATGATCCAAAAAGTAGGACTTGGGGTTGCGATGGCAAACGCATCGGAAGAGGTAAAAGAAGCCGCCGATTATGTGACAGCCGGAAACGAAGAAGACGGCGTGGCTAAAGCTATTGAAAAATTTGTTCTGAATGAAAAGGAGGAAAAAGAGTGGATATTATTATAGCGGTTATTTTGGGAATCATCCAGGGAATCACGGAATGGCTCCCGATCAGCAGCACGGGACATCTGCTTTTGGCGGATGAATTCCTGCATATGAATGTGAGCACAGAATTTATGAATATGTTTAAAGTCGTGATTCAGCTGGCATCAGTCATTGCAGTCATTGTACTTTATTTCCATAAGCTGAATCCGTTTTCGCCGAAGAAGACACGAGCTCAGAAGATCCATACAGTTGAGCTGTGGATGAAAGTGGCAGTTGCCTGCATCCCATCGGCGGTGGGGCTTTTTATCGATGATATCGTGGATGAAAAGTTGTCCAATTATATTGTAATTTCTTTGATGCTGATCATCTACGGTATTCTCTTCATCGTCATTGAAAAGCGGAATGCACATATGCAGCCTAGGATTACAAAACTAAAAGAATTGACTTATCTTACGGCATTTGCCATCGGCTGGTTCCAGGTGTTGGCTATGATTCCGGGGACATCCCGTTCCGGTGCAACCATTGTAGGGGCATTGCTGATCGGTGTGGCACGTCCGGTGGCAGCGGAATTTACGTTTTTTCTGGCCATTCCGACGATGTTTGCCGCAAGCGGACTGAAACTGTTCAAGTTTGGCTTCCACTATACATCTATGGAAGTGCTGATCCTCTTGGTAGGATGCGTGGTATCGTTCCTTGTTTCTGTATTTGCCATCAAATTCCTGATGGGATATATCAAGAAACACGATTTTACCGTGTTCGGCTACTACCGGATCATACTCGGTATCGTAGTACTTGGTTATTTCCTGATTTTTGCATAGTAAATATACACAAAGCAGGCGGTTTTTATACAATATAAATGTATAAAAATGCGCTTGCTTTTTTTGCGAAATGTGCTAAAATAGAGAAAGTACAGTTGAATATCACAGAAAAGAAAACGTATTTTTATTCAATCAAAGGTATGGAGGAGAGAATTATGAAGTTGAAAAAAGTGTTAGCAGCTGCTCTTGCAGCGGTATGTGTCATGTCTATGGCGGCATGTGGGTCCAAAGAAGAAAAAGAAGTTTCTGTTGCAAGTCAGGATGACCTGAAAAACCTTACGATCGGGGTGCAGCAGGGAACCACAGGAGATTTGTTATGTTCTGAAATCGTAGAAAAGGACAGCCAGATGAAGCGTTATCCGAAGGGCGCAGCAGCAGTTCAGGCCCTGAAGACGGGAAAATTGGACTGTGTTGTGATTGATACACAGCCGGCCGAAAAATTTGTGGAGAAGAATGATGATCTGAAAATCATAAGCGACTTGTTTGAGGATGAGCAGTATGCGATATGCCTGAAAAAGGGAAATACAGAGCTTCAGGAATCCATGAATCAAGCTTTGGCAGAACTGAAAGAAGAAGGAACTCTGGATAAGATCATCAGCAATTATATCGGGGACGTAGGATCCTACCAGTATGAAAGTCCGGCAGATGCAGATCATTCCAAGGGAGAACTTGTCATGGCAACCAACGCCGAATTTGAACCGTATGAATATCACGATGGAGACAAGATTGTCGGGATTGACGTGGACATTGCGACAGCAATCTGTGACAAGATGGGTTACAGCTTAAAGATCGAAGATATGGAATTTGATTCCATCCTTCCGGCTATCGAAGCTGGAAAAGCTGATTTTGGTGCAGCAGGGATGACAGTGACAGAAGAAAGAAAGAAAAATGTAGACTTTACGGACACTTATGCAAATGCAAGTCAGGTCGTTATCGTAAGAAAATAAACAGCAAAGAAGACAGGACTGCTGATAGAAACCAACAGTCCTGTTTTTTCGGAAGAAAGGTGGAAATATGGAGGGATTCACAAAAGTTTACGGGGCTCTTCTGGCCTCCAATTCGTTTGCGGACCGGTTTTACCAGAACTTTATAGAGGACAACCGATGGCTTACACTTTTGAACGGTCTGAAAGTGACGGTAATTGTCACGCTGGAGGCTCTGCTGATTGGTATTATCATCGGTTTTATTGTAGCGATCATCCGATCCTATCACGATAAGACAGGGAAATTTAAAATACTGAATGTGATTTGTAAAATCTATCTGACGATTATCCGGGGGACTCCGTCCATGATCCAGATCCTTATCATGTATTTGGTCGTATTCGGATCTTCCTCTCTCAATTCGATCATTATCGGTGGAATTGCCTTTGGTATCAATTCCGGTGCATACGTGGCGGAGATCGTACGGTCAGGGATCATGTCTATACCGGAAGGACAGACAGAGGCCGGAAGAAGTTTGGGATTAAGCTATGCGCAGACAATGCGGCTGATCATCATGCCGCAGGCATTTAAAAATGTACTTCCGGCTCTTGTAAACGAAATGATCGTGCTGATCAAGGAGACAGCCATTATCGGATATATCGGAGAACAGGATTTGACGAAGGCAGCCATGATCATCCAGAGTCGTACATTCGATGCTCTGATGCCTCTGGTTGCAGCAGCGGTAATTTATCTTGCCCTGATCAGTTTGCTGACATTCTTTATGAATAAGCTGGAAAGGAGGCTTAGGACTAATGAACGTTAAAGGAGAGACATTGCTCCAGGTAGAAAATCTGGAAAAAGCATTTGGGAAAAACAAAGTCCTCAGAGGAATCACAACAGAGATTCATAAAGGGGAGGTAGTGGTAATTATCGGCCCATCTGGTTCCGGGAAGTCTACATTTCTGCGCTCCTTGAATCTTCTGGAAAAACCGACAGGTGGAAAGATCCGCTTTGAGGGGACGGATATCACAGATCCAAAAGTCAACATTGATATCCACAGACAGAAGATTGGTATGGTATTCCAGCATTTCAATCTGTTCCCGCATAAGACCATCCTGGAAAATATTACCCTTGCTCCGGTAACATTGGGGAAACTAAGTCCGGAGGAGGCAAACAGCAGGGCAAAAGAACTGCTTGAGCGGGTTGGACTTCTCGAGAAAGCGAATACATATCCGGAGCAGCTTTCCGGAGGACAGAAACAGAGGATTGCTATTGTACGGGCACTTGCCATGGATCCGGATGTACTTCTGTTTGATGAGCCGACTTCCGCGCTGGACCCGGAGATGGTGGGGGAAGTTCTTGATTTGATGAAGGAGCTTGCCAAGGATGGAATGACAATGGTTGTCGTTACACATGAAATGGGATTTGCGAGGGAAGTTGGAACGAGAGTCCTGTTTGTAGACGAGGGGGTCATCAAAGAGGAAAACGCTCCAAAACAGTTTTTTGCGGAGCCGAAAGATCCAAGACTGCAGGAATTTTTGAGAAAGGTATTGTAAAATGCAACGTGTTCTCCCTTCCTCTCCGGAAGGGGCTTGAACACGTTGCTTTTTTGTTGCTATACTATAGGACAGAAAGACAAAAAGGAGGAGCTAAATGGGGTTTGAACATGAATTGATCATTCCAAATGAAGGTTTTCCATTTAAGATTTTCCGGTTTGAAGGGATGCACGGTCATTATGTGCGCGAAAAGCATTGGCATCGTTCGATTGAAATTTTCGCTGTATTTGAAGGGAATCTCACTTTTTTTATCAATGAAGAGCAGCACTTGCTGCATCCAGGGGAGTTTATTTTGCTGAATTCCAATGAGGTACACTCTGTCTTGGCACCAAATCCCAACTGTACGATCGTGCTTCAGATCCCACTCAATATGTTCTCCGATTACTGTGAGGAAGATGGATTTTTGCTTTTTACGCACAGCCCGAGGACGCAGGACAAAAAGATCATGGAGCTGATCAGGGAGATGTACAGAGGGATTTCAGAGAGAGATACCGGATATGAGTGGAAAGTAAGAAGCGACTTTTTTTTGCTGATCTATCTTCTTGTGACAAAATACAAAAAAACAGAGATTGGATCGGAGGAGATCCGGCATTATCGGAAATTAAACAGGCTCTCCAGTATTACTGCGTATATTAGGGAAAATTACCAGAAAGAACTGTCGCTGGAAACGGTGGCGGAACATTTTGGCTACTCGCCCTCTTATTTATCCCGAATGTTTCAAAAGTATGCGCTGACCAACTACAAAACATTTCTCCAGAGTGTACGCACAGAGTATGCGTTTCAGGAGCTGGCAAACACAGAGCATACGATATCGGATATCGCCATGAACAGTGGATTTCCAAACAGCAAGTCGCTTTCCAGAGAGTTTCGGAAAAAGTATGGGATTTTGCCGAGTGAATACAGGAAAAGGCAAAAAAGTGCCATAAATTAGCTAAAAAATGGGTCGAAAAGGACAAAAAAGTGATGCTATAATGACCACAAAGATACAGGAGGGCGAAAAGATGAGTTTGGAGAACAATATGCCAAAAGTAAAACTGGGAATTGTGGCAGTAAGCAGAGACTGCTTCCCGGAGAGTTTGTCTGTCACAAGAAGGGAAGCACTTGTGAAAGCATACAAAGAGAAGTATGACATACAGGATATCTATGAATGTCCGGTCTGCATTGTAGAAAGTGAGATCCACATGATGCAGGCGTTGGAAGATATTAAGAAAGCGGGGTGCAATGCGCTTTGTGTCTATCTTGGAAATTTTGGACCGGAGATTTCTGAGACACTTCTGGCAAAACATTTTGATGGCCCGAAGATGTTTATCGCGGCAGCGGAGGAGTCCGGAGACCATCTGCGCCAGGGAAGAGGCGATGCTTACTGCGGCATGTTAAATGCCAGCTACAATCTGGCGCTTCGCAATATCAGAGCTTATATTCCGGAGTATCCCGTGGGAGATGCAGAAGACTGTGCAGATATGATCCATGAGTTTCTGCCGATCGCAAGGGCGGTCATTGCACTTCAGAATCTGAAGATCATAAGTTTTGGCCCAAGACCGCTCAATTTCCTTGCGTGCAATGCACCTGTCAAGCAGCTTTATAATCTCGGTGTAGAAATCGAGGAAAATTCTGAGCTGGATCTTTTTGAGGCATTCAATCGTCATGAAGGAGACGAACGAATTCCGGATATTGTCAAAGAGATGGAAGAAGAATTGGGAAAAGGAAATAAAAAGCCGGAAATTCTTCCTAAACTTGCACAGTATGAGCTGACACTAAAAGACTGGATCCGGGATCATAAAGGGTATCGGGAATATGTGGCCATCGCAGGCAAGTGCTGGCCGGCATTCCAGACACAGTTTGGATTTGTACCGTGCTATGTGAACAGCCGTCTGACAGCACAAGGGATACCTGTATCATGTGAAGTGGATATTTACGGAGCACTGAGCGAGTTTATCGGGACAGTTGTAAGCCAGGATACAGTGACACTTCTGGACATCAACAACACGGTTCCGAAAGATATGTACGAAGCGGAAATCAAAGGGAAATACGATTACACACTGAAAGATACATTCATGGGGTTCCACTGCGGAAATACTGCTTCCGGGAAACTTTCCTTCTGCGAAATGAAATATCAGATGATTATGGCAAGAACACTTCCGGAAGAAGTGACACAAGGGACACTGGAAGGAGATATCGCACCGGGAGATATTACGTTCTACCGACTTCAGAGTACCGCTGACAATAAACTGCGCGCATACATTGCACAAGGAGAAGTCCTTCCGGTAGCTACAAGATCCTTCGGCTCCATCGGCATTTTTGCAATCCCGGAAATGGGACGCTTCTACCGTCACGTACTTATTGAAGGGAACTACCCACACCACGGGGCAGTGGCATTCGGACATTTCGGAAAAGAACTCTACGAAGTATTCCGGTACATCGGAGTTGATACAGAAGAAATAGGATACAACCATCCGAAAGGAGTACGGTATAAAACCGAAAATCCGTTTGCATACTAAACAAATATGTGAAAGAGGGACGGGTTCCTGGAAGCAGGTACACGTCCCCGTTTTATCAGGAGGTAACAATATGTTGTATATTGGAGTGGATCTTGGCACTTCATCTGTCAAACTGCTTTTGATGGACAGCGATGGGCGGATCAGAAATATTGTATCGAGGGAATATCCGATTTCGTTCCCGCATCCAGGCTGGTCGGAGCAGAATCCTGAGGATTGGTACAGAGAAACTCTGGAGGGGATTCGTATTCTGACAGAGGGATTTGACAAAACCCAAATTTCAGGAATCAGTTTTGGCGGGCAGATGCACGGTCTTGTGACGCTGGATGTGGAGGACCATGTTATACGTCCTGCTATTCTCTGGAATGACAGTCGTTCTGTTCAGGAGACAGCGTATCTTAACGAAGTGATCGGGAAAGAAAAACTTTCAGCTTATACGGCCAATATTGCTTTTGCTGGGTTTACGGCGCCGAAGATTCTCTGGATGAGAAATCATGAGCCGGAACTTTTCGGAAGGATCAAAAAGATCATGCTCCCAAAAGATTATCTGTCCTACCGGCTCACAGGAGTATTTGCCAGTGATTACTCGGATGCATCGGGGATGCTTCTGATGGATGTGGAGAACAAATGCTGGTCTGAGGAAATGATGAAAATCTGCGGGATTGAGCGGGGACAGCTGCCGGATCTGTTTGAAAGTTACGATACCATCGGTACGGTAAAAAGCGATGTGGCCAGAGAAATCGGCCTTCCTGAAAATGTCAAGGTAATTGCCGGAGCAGGGGACAATGCGGCGGCAGCCATCGGTACGGGGACAGTCGGAGAGGGACGCTGCAATATCTCTCTTGGAACAAGCGGTACCATCTTTATCTCCAGCCATACGTTCCGCAAGGATACAAACAATGCGCTACATGCCTTTGCGCATGCAGACGGTCATTACCATTTGATGGGGTGCATGTTAAGCGCCGCATCCTGCAATAAATGGTGGATGGAGGACATACTGGATACAAAGGAGTTTTCAAAAGAGCAGGAAGAAATTTTTACACTTGGCGAGAATAGAGTTTTTTACCTTCCATACTTAATGGGGGAGCGTTCTCCGCATAATGATCCTTATGCAAGGGGGACATTTATCGGAATGACGATGGATACAACGCGGAAGGATATGACACAGGCAGTATTGGAAGGGGTGCTTTACGGTCTGCGGGATTCCCTGGAAGTGGCCAGGAGCCTGGGACTTTCCATCGAAAAGACAAAAATCTGCGGCGGTGGAGCAAAAAGCCTGCTGTGGAAAAAAATGGCAGCCAATATTTTGAATGTTAAGGTAGAGATTGCAAAAAACGAGGAGGGACCGGCTCTTGGCGGAGCGATTCTGGCAGCAGTAGGCTGCGGAGAATTTGAAAACGTAGAGCAGGCAGTGAGTAAAATCGTGAAAGTTGTCGAGACGATTGAACCGGAAAAAGAACTCGTGGAAAAATATGAAAAAGGATATCAGAAGTTCCGAAAGATCTATCCGGCTCTTCGCCCGGTATTTCAGGAGCTTGCGAGTTAAAACGAGAAAAGAAGCAATGGTTTCCGCAAAAGGAAGTTGTTGCTTCTTGTTTCTTTTGTACTTTCGTGTTACTGTAAGGAAGGAAAATGGAACAAAAACGAAAAGGAGAAAACGATGAGAGAATCCCTATTATTATTTAATTTTAAAGATAAAAAACAGCTCAAAGGTATCCAGATGACTGCCTTCCTCCTAAAGATGAAAGTGCGTATGATCGAGGAAAAAGATTTTCTCATGCCGCTTGGGTATCTGGCCGGTGTGGAGGGAATAGAGCCTTCCGATACAGTATTTACAGGAATTGCCCCGGAAAAAGAGGTTATGGTATTTGCAGGTGTCTCGGATGCAAAACTTCAGAGAATGCTTGCGGAGATGAGGAAAAACGGGATACGGAAAGTGGACTATAAAGCGGTGCTCACACCGACGAATATCCATTGGAATGTGATGGAACTTTACGAGGAGCTGGCAAAAGAACATACAGCTATGCAAAGAAGAGAAAATGTCCATGAAGACGGACAGCCGGAGGCGTAAAGATGAAGTTTGAAAGAGTTCATAAGGCTTCCTTCCTGAGCCGCCCAAACAGGTTTATTGCCTACGTAAAAGGACTCTGTGAAGATCCGGAACAAACGGAGACCGTCCATGTGAAAAATACTGGCAGATGTGCGGAACTCCTCATACCAGGAGCTGAGGTGTACGTACAAAAGACGGATAATCCGTCCAGAAAAACAAAATGGGATCTGATTGCGGTAAAAAAGGATGGACAGATCATCAATATGGACTCCCAGGTTCCGAACAAGGCAGTCAAAGAATGGCTTGAGGAAGGAAATTTTATTCCTGGCATCACAAAGATACGCCCAGAATACACGTATGGAAGTTCCCGTATCGATCTCTATGTCGAGGCAGAAGAACGCAGGATTTTGATGGAAATAAAAGGAGTCACGCTGAAAGAAGGAAGACTTGCCAAATTTCCCGACGCACCGAGCGAGCGCGCTGTCCGTCATATGGAAGAGCTCATGCATGCTGTGGAAGAAGGATATGAAGCATATGCCTTTTTTGTTATCCAGATGAAAGGTGTGGATCAGATGATGCCCAATGTGGAAACACATCCGGAATTTGCCGATGTGCTGTGCAAAGCAAGGGAAAAGGGCGTGCATCTGGCTGCTTATGATTGTATTGTCTTTGAGGATGAGATACGTATAGACAAGGAAATCCCGGTCGTCCTTCCGGGGGATGAGAAGGGGGGAGAAAAAAATAATGGGGAGGATCCGATCTCGATCCTCAGCAAACTTCCGGATCCGCTGATCCGTTGGTTCCGTGGACATAAGAGAGACCTTCCGTGGAGAAATGAGCCAAGTGCATATCATGTGTGGGTGTCGGAGATCATGCTTCAGCAGACACGGGTTGAGGCAGTAAAGCCATTCTATGCCCGTTTTCTGGAAGCCTTTCCGACAATCCGCGACCTTGCTGAGGCACAGGAGGAAAAGCTGTTGAAATTGTGGGAAGGACTTGGCTATTACAACCGTGTGCGGAACATGCAGAAGGCGGCAAGACAGATCATGGAAATGTACGGCGGGGAGATCCCGGCAGATTATGAAAAAATCATTTCTCTTACCGGGATCGGCAGCTACACGGCCGGAGCCATCAGCTCCTTTGCCTTTGGTATTCCAAAGCCGGCGGTGGACGGAAACGTTCTGAGAGTTTTATCCCGCATTTTGGCCGATGACGCTGACATTGCCAAAGCATCAGTAAAGAAGAGAGCAGAGGAATGGATTGAAGCTGTGATACCGGAAGGAGAAGCCAATGACTTTAACCAGGGTCTTATTGAGCTGGGGGCCATCGTGTGCGTCCCAAACGGGGAGCCAAAGTGCAGCGAGTGTCCGGCAAGAGATTTTTGTCTTGCCCATCAGCATGGTATGGAAATGTCTCTCCCGGTCAAGAAAAAAGCAAAGGCCCGCAGAATCGAGGAAAAGACAATTCTGATCTTTAAGGATGGGGACAATATTGCTCTTTGTAAACGCCCGAAAAAAGGACTGTTGGCAGGACTTTTTGAATTTCCAAATCTGGAAGGATTTAAAACGATGGAAGAAGTGGCGCAGTACAGCCGTCAGATTGGGCTTTCGCCCCTTCGGATCGAGTCTCTGCCGGAGGCAAAACATATTTTCAGTCATGTGGAATGGCATATGAAAGGGTTTGCAGTGAGAGTGGATGAACTGGAAAAGTCTTGTACGGAGGATATGCTTTTTGTACATCCGGAGGAAATTCAGAGGACATACGCTATTCCAGCCGCCTTTGAGACTTACACAAGGGCCGTAAATGTTCTTTTGGGACAGGAAAAATATGAAAAAATAGAGAATACAAATAAATGAGAGAATACATGCCAATTATCAATTAGTCCATTTTGGCCGGAAATGTTACGATAGTAGACAGAGATTTATGATAAGTATACGTGACAACAGGAGGAAGAAAATGGAACTGATAAAAGAGCTGCCGGAAGTATTTGAAGAATTTGCCGAACAGAGGCAGAAAGCATTTCTCGATATCAAAAAACTGAAAGATGCAGGGATCCCGATTGTCGGAGTATTTTGTACCTATTTCCCTCAGGAGATCGCGATGGCTATGGGAGCTGCGACTGTCAGCCTGTGCTCCACATCGGACGAGACGATTCCTGCAGCGGAAAAAGATCTGCCGAAGAATCTTTGCCCTCTGATCAAATCCAGCTATGGATTTGCATCCACCCAGAAATGCCCGTTCTTTTACTTTTCTGATCTCGTAGTTGGGGAGACGACTTGTGACGGAAAGAAAAAAATGTATGAGTATCTGAAGCAGTTTAAAGATGTATTTACGATGGAGCTGCCGAATAGACAGACGGAAGAGGGACTCCGCCTCTGGAAAAAGGAAATTGTGCGTTTTAAAGAGTATCTGGAAGAGAAATTCGATGTGACGATCACAGAAGAGCAGGTAAGGAACGCGGTTCATATCCAGAATGAAGGCAGAAAAGCACTGAAACGTCTCTATGAGACAATGAAGCTTGATCCGGCGCCGATAACAGGAATGGAATTATTCAAAGTATTGTATGGAAGTACATTTAAGGTAGACCGTTCTGTAATTCCGGGCGAGGTAAATGAAATCGTAGACAAGATCGAGAAAGAATATGCAGAAGGAAAGATGCAGGAGAGAAAGCCGCGTATCCTTGTGACAGGATGTCCGATCGGAGGAGCAACAGAGAAAGTGATCAAGGCTATCGAGGATAACGGTGGTATTGTTGTGACATATGAAAACTGTTCCGGTGCAAAATCTATTGATAAGCTGGTGGATGAAGATACGGACGATATCTATGAAGCGATCGCAAAAAGATATCTGAATATCGGGTGCTCCATTATGACACCGAACCCGAATAGGCTTGAGCTTCTCGGAAGGCTGATAGATGAATATCAGGTGGACGGTGTCGTGGAGATGATCCTTCAGGCATGCCATACATACAATGTGGAGACGCTTGGAATCAGAAGATTCGTAAATGAAGAAAAAGGTAAACCGTATATCAGTGTCGAGACAGATTACTCACAGGGAGACATCGGACAGCTCAACACAAGAATCGCAGCTTTTATTGAAATGCTTTAAGCCTATATACAGGAAGAACGAAAAAGGATGAAATCCAGATCACGGATTTCATCCTTTTATTGGCTGACTTGAAAGATCAGCAGCTTTTCGGCTTTCTCTCATATAAACGACCGGATAAAGAATGGTGGCCATACATCCCGCCGCAAGCACATCAACTACGGAATGCTGTTTCAGGAACATAGTAGCCAGAATGATGAATATGCCAAGAGCCAGTGACCCATAGCGAATCCACTTTTTGCTGTAAAGCTGGCTGTTGTGACAGATGGCGACGCAGACTCCGATAGAATTAAACACGTGGATACTCGGAAGTACATTTGTCGGGGTATCGGTCTTGTACAGTGCTTTTACCATATCGACAAAAATATTATCTCTGGCAAAATGTGTCGGGCGGAGATCCTGACCATTTGGAAAAATGGTTGATATGATAAGGAAAATGGTCATCCCCGTAAAAAGAAAAGCCGCCATCTTGTAAAAACCAGATGTATCGTACAAAAAGAACCACAAAAAGGTTACGGCAATGAAAGCAAACCATAAAAGATAAGGAATGATGAAATATTCACAGAATGGAATATAGTCATCCAAAGCAGTATGGATCACATGGTAGTCTTTCGTCACATGCTTTTCAAGATAAAGAAACCATGGCATATAAATAAGAATATAGGAAAGTACCCATATGTGTTTGTATCGATGTAAAAATTGTTTCCAGTTGTTCTTTGCAGTCATGTAAGTCTCCTCAATTACCATTGTAACTTTGTTTTAGTCAATGCTGATCGTTGTCTCAGCCTGTTTCCCGTCGGAGGCAAAAGACTCGGATACTTGCAGTGTGATATCTGATCTGTCGATCAGACGAAAAGAGGTACAGACACGGACGCTGTCCCCTTTCTTGATTTCTTTGGATTCATTTTCCGTCAGCTTTTCATGCGGAACAAGCGTAGATTCCAAAGTAGTGCTGTCCTGCATTGCCTTGAAAGTAACTGCCACCGATGGCACGAGAGGTTCCTCCCCCTTGTTTGTAATAGTATAGTAGACAAGCAGGGAATCCATACCTTCGTAATCTTCCGCGATGTCTGTTTTTTCATAGATGGCAGTAAAATTGTCGGTCACAAGACGCAGCGTATTTTTAGAGCCAAATGTCTCTTTCACTACAAATTTTTGAGCTGCAAATACCCCACCGCCTGCGAGGGCAAGCAGGAGAACAAGGATCAGGATCCGCAGTGCGACGTGGATCTTCTTTGCACAGCAGAGGCAGAAGATCATGAAAACGCCGAAAGCTGCGGTTGCGTAGATCAATATTTTAACGATCAGAGAAGACCCTGGAAGGAATGCACTTCCGGCTGAACCTCCGATAAAAAACAGCGCAGGAAGTAAAAAGGCTGTGATGCTGTTTTTGGCCTGCATGCCAAGAGTGATGATTCCGCCGATAAGCAGGCATACAGCAAGCAGCATAGAGGCGGTTCCGGTCAGATCCTGTGTATGAATAAATGTGACCACATTTCCAGAAGAAAAGGCAACATAGCCAAGGTAAACAGCTCCGAGGAGCGAAAGAATACCTATGAGCAGGCGGAAACCGCGGCAGGACGCTTCTTCGTCATCAAAACTTCCAGGGCCTTCCGTATCGTTTTCTTCTTTTGGCAGTGGAGTGTGATCCTCTTTTATATTCAGCAATGCTTCGTAATTTTCCCGCATTTCTTTCTCGCGTTTTTGACGTATATGTTCCGGAGGAATGTTGGAGTAGACGGTTCCTCCTGGTTCCTTGTCCGCAATAGGTTGTTCCAATGTTTCCGGAATCTCCTGTTCGTCGGAGGATTCGTTATTTTTTGCGGAGGATTTTGCATATTCAAACCTTGCAAGGGTTTCCTGGCTAAATTTTTTTTTGCAGGAATCGCAAAGATAGTAGCCAGGCGTCTTCTTGCTTTCCCGTAGTTCACTGTTGCATTTTGGACACTTCATTTCTATTCTCCCCTTTTCATTCGTATGTCCTTTAAATGACGAAGTTTTGCTGCATGTTTTCGTCATATTAAGATGTGGGGGCAAAAGCAGCTGTAACTGTCGTCATATTTTTTGCTCCTCATATCATCTTAACAGTATATCACATTTCCGTTAAAAGAAATGAAAGATTTTATGAATATTTCAAGATATTATGATTTTCAGCCTCTTTTTTTCCATAGAAACACAAAGATGTCGCTGGAGGAAGATTGGTTCTCCGTCGGTATGTACGGGAAGAGTACGGGTCGTGGTAATTTCTGCCGTCTTACAGCGAAACGTCCGAATTCCACGAAAACGTGTGTGGAGGCCTGCGAAGGCAAAAGGAAGGACAGACAGTAATCTTAAAGGAGAAAATCCGGAGACTACAATAATGTCCAGATATCCATCATTCGGCTTTGCTGCCGGACAGAACTTCAGTCCTCCTCCTTCAAAAGGATGGTTCATGACGGTCACAAACCAACCTTTTCGGAAAACCACGGGATTCTGTCTATCCAGCCGCAGGGTAATATCGGCGGGAATGGTAAGGAAAAGCCGGTGGAGTGCGATGAGAGAGTAGGTAAATTTCCCAAGCCGGATTTTGTTAAGCCATATCTTGAAACGGGATACGACTGCCTCATGACAGATGCCGGCATCAAACCCGATGCCCGAGCTCACAGCAAATCTTCGTTTTTTATTCTGGTAGGAAATACAGCCCACATCCATGTAGGAGTAGTCAGAAGGAGAAAGGATGATTTCAAGTGCCTTGAGCGGATCGGAGGGAATCTTAAAACTCCTTGCAAAGTCATTGCTGGAACCAGTAGGAATATATCCGAGCGTGACTTTGGAGAGATCCCGGATTCCGTTTATCACTTCATTGACAGTTCCATCTCCGCCGAGGACGACAAGGGTATGGTAAGTGTGATCAGAAGTAAGCTTTTCGGTATACTCCCAGGCATGTTTCTGATATTGCGTAAAGAAAACAGTATAGTCAATCTTGCGTTTTTGGAGCTCCGGTTCGATTTGCGCCCAAAGGGAGAGACCTAGACCAGAGCGGGAGTTTGGGTTGACGATGAAATGGTACATAATCCGATCTCCTTTGTTGGTTTCTATCCATCATTATATGAAAAAAGGAGCCGGATATCAAGATTCGATATCCGGCTCCAAAGAGGAAAATTATCTGTCTTGTTTTGGCATTTCCCAAGCATTGTGATCTGTATGGAGGAGCATGTGGGCTTTGTGTGAGAGCGGACGCTCCATGTAATCCGCATACAGTTTCAATACGTCTTGATTTTCATGGGAGAACCGAAGCGGCATATTTCTGTCCAGGAAGTACAGATTCTGTCCGCGTTCGTAAGCCAGCTCTTCTCCATCGTGGATGATCTGGCCTCCGCCTCCGACACATCCGCCAGGGCAAGCCATGACTTCTACAAAGTCATAATGCACTTCTCCGCGTTCGATCTGGGAGATGAGCCGTCTTGTATTTCCAAGGCCACTTACAACAGCCGCTTTTACGACAGCATCGCCAATCTGGATCTCAGCGGATTTCACGCCTTTTCCGTCGTTTCGGACTGCCTGGAATGCATTTGGATCCGGATTTTTTCCGGTTACCAGATAGTAGGCGGAACGAAGTGCAGCCTCCATTACCCCGCCTGTTACGCCGAAAATAACTCCGGCTCCGGTGTATTCTTTCATCAGACGGTCAAATTCGCGGTCTTCCAATGAAGATGCCGGGATATGTGCAGAGCGGATCATACGGGTCAGTTCCCTTGTTGTAAGCACCACATCTGTGTCGTGACCGGCATATTCTTCATAGAACAGCTCCATATTGCTTTCGCCTTTTTTGGCCACACAAGGCATGATAGATACCGTGAAAATATTTTCCGGATCCACACCGATAGACTCTGCGAAATAAGTCTTCATGACAGCGCCAAACATCTGCTGAGGTGATTTGGCGGTCGAAAGCTGAGGCACAAGGTGCGGATACTGGGATTTGATAAAACGGATCCAGCCCGGGCAGCAGGAAGTAAACATCGGGCGTACCTTTGTCTCGCCCTTTGTAAAGCGTTCCAAAAATTCGTTTCCTTCCTCCATGATGGTAAGGTCGGCGGAAAAGCTTGTGTCAAACACATAGTCCACACCAAGTCTGTGGAGTGCGTCTGCGATTTTTCCAACCGTGGCTTCTTCCCTGGAAAGACCAAGTGCCTCGCCCCATGCGGTACGGACTGCCGGAGCGATCTGCGCTACCGTCACTTTTTTCTTGTCTGCGATGGCTTCCCAGACTTTTTCTGTATCGTCCCGTTCACGCAGGGCGCCTACCGGACAGTGAGTAATACACTGGCCACAGAGAGAGCAGTCGGACTGTTCGATCTTGCGTCCTCTGGAGACATTGACGGTGGAGCGTGCCCCTGTTCCCTCGAGATCCCAGATATTCAGACTCTGTACTTTGTCACAGATCTGGATGCAGCGCATACATTTGATACATTTTGCGGAATCCCGGATCAGCGGGAAATCTTTATTCCAAGGCTGGCGTTCAAGCCGTTCCTGGAACGGAAGTTCAAGGATATTCAGATCATTGGCGATTTTCTGAAGAGAACAGTTTCCGCTTCTCACACACGTCGCACATTTGCAGTCGTGCTGGGAGAGGATGAGCTGTACTGTGTTTCTTCTGTCAGCACGCACTTTCGGACTGTTTGTATAGAGGACCATACCTTCCTGCACCGTATTGTTGCAGGATGTTATGAGCTTTTCTTTGCCCTCCATTTCCACCACGCAGACACGGCAGGCAGCAATCTCGTTGATCCCTTTCAGATAACATAATTTAGGAATGGCGATCCCGTTTTGGGATGCCGCCTCCATGATCGTCGTACCTTCCGGCACGGAAATTGGTTTATTGTCAATTGTAAGATTTACCATACTTTTTCGCGACCTCCTTTAAATATTCCAAAACCAAAGTGGTCGCAGCGCAGACAGCGGTTTGCTTCCTGCTTTGCTTCCGGGCATGTCATACAGTTTTCGATACCATCAAAATCGTGGATTCGTTCACATGCCTCGCGTTCAGTAAGCTCGACACGTCCGCAAGGCATACGGTCATCCAGATTCGGTTCCGGAATCTCCACATCACATGCGATTTCATGGTGGAATCCAAGATATTCATCAATATTGGCGGCTACAACTTTGGCAGCAGCAATCGCACGGATCACAGTAGCAGGACCTGTCGCACAGTCTCCGCCTGCAAATACGCCTGGAATGTTGTTGAATCCTCCGAATTTTTCGGCCATGATCTTGCCGCGCTCTACAGGAACGCCGGCCTTTTCAAAATGCTCTGTTTCGATATTCTGCCCAATGGCAACGATCAGCGTAGTACATGGAACAAATTCATCCGGGAGTCCAGATGGTTTTACGCTGGCACGCCCGCCTTTGATGCTGCTGATCATCTGAGGAGTGACATAGATTCCTTTAATATGTCCGTTTTCGTCTGTCTCAATGCGGGATGGCGCTCTCAGAGTGCGGATTTCCACACCTTCGGCTGCTGCGCCCTCAATTTCTGCCGGAAGAGCTGTCATATCAGCGACGCGCCGACGGTACAGAATGCTTACCTTTTTTGCACCAAGGCGGATAGCAGAACGAACTGCATCCATGGATACATTTCCGCCGCCGATGATGGCCACTTCCTGACCCGTCAGATCAGGGTTGATTCCTTTTCCGACATCTCTCAGGAAATGGACAGCGGACATGACACCATCTGCATCTTCGCCTTCGATGCCGAGTTTTTTGTCTGTGCTTGCACCGATAGTGATCAGCACAGCGTCATACTGTGCGCGCAGTTCCTGGATCGTGATGTCTTTTCCGATGCGGAGGCCGTATTTAACTTCCACTCCGGTGGCGAGAATTGCCTCGATATCCTGGTCGAGACGTTCTTTCGGAAGACGGTAATTTGGGATACCATAACGAAGCATACCGCCAAGTCCAGGCAGCATCTCGTATACGGTTACCTGATGACCCATCAGCTGCAGGTAATATGCTGCACTCAGACCGCCCGGACCGCCGCCTACAACGGCAACTTTTTTTCCGGTAGACGGCGCGCAAGGCGGAGGAGGTACTTTCCCCGCATAGTCGGCTGCCATACGTTTTAATCCGCGGATATTGACAGCGTCATCTACCATATTGCGGCGGCATCTGGCCTCGCAAGGATGTTCGCAGATAAATCCGCATGTTGTCGGGAATGGGTTATCCTTTCGGATCAGGCGGATGGCATCCGCATACCTTCCCTCGCGTACAAGGGCGATATATCCCGGGATATCTACGTGTGCAGGACACAGAGCGACACAAGGAACAGGCTGGTTATATGTACAGGTACAACGTCCGTTTTTGATATGTTCCTCATAATCTTCCCGATATCCGATCAATCCCTTATACACCATATTAGCGGCTTCGTATCCAATAGCGCAGTCGGCCGTTTCCATAATAGATAAGGCAGTGCGTTCCATCAGATCCAGAGTTTCCATTGTCGCCTTTCCGTTGAGAACATCTGTAATAAGATGTTTTAACTGAAGCAGGCCAATACGGCATGGCACACATTTTCCGCATGTCTGTGCATGACAAAGTTCAAGAAATGCCCGTGAAATATCAACAGGGCAAAGTCCCGGCGGGCTTGCTTCAATTCTACGCTCCAAGTCTTTGTAAAGCCCCTCGACGACCAGCTGAGCCTTGCTTGGGGTAGGAAGTTCAAGTCTGCTCATATTCTTTTCACCTCACAAATGAATTTACGAACTCGTAGTAAACTAATTGTAACGCATTCGGACACAATACACAACAAAAGTTAAAAAATAAACGATGAAATTGTCGAGTATGTATAAAGGGGTGGGCAAAAAAACAAGTAGAAAAAGATTCAAATACATAGAAAATAATGATAAGTAAAATGATATATCACGATTACTGATTTGCAGAAAGAAGAGAGAAGAGATATAATAAAAACACAAAAGGCAGCGAGCTGTCAATAATAGACAAAAACCTTCTAAAATGCAAAAGCCTTTCAGCGTTCGCTCACTGAAAGGTTTTTTCATGTCTTCATTAATTAAGATATATTATTGGATGACACTGTCCAGGTATTTTCCAAGAGAACGCTCCATATTTCCGGCAAAATCTGTTTTTCCGTTTCTTAAACACCATTCAAACACATTTCCGATGACAAGCATACGGATATCGGTCGAGATTTCTTCCAGTGTAAGAGAGATCTTTATTGTTCCAGCTTTTAATGCTTTTTCGAGGTAAGTAGTTACGGTTACGATCGGATAAGGGCGTTTTGTACGGCTTACCGGATTCAGAGCCTGGTTTTTTGGAGTGTAGTAGTTCGCCATAAATGGGACCCCGAGCTCTTCACAGTATTTAACATAGTTGAGATAAACAAGAATCACGGTGCGTTTTGCATCATCTGCATTTTGGGGTATTTCAGAATAATCAGTGGAAACAGAAGGCTGCTCTTCTATATAGTAAGAAAGAAGATCGTCTTTCGTTTTAAAATGATGGTAAAAACTTCCATTTGAGACACCGGCTTCTTCGCAGATATTTTTGATGGAAAGTGCATCATATCCTTTTTTTTTCAAAATTTCTTTTGCAGCGCGGAAAATACGTTCTTTCGTTTCCTGAGACTTTTGCTGTTGTTTGGACAGTTTCTGCTGTGTGTGTTCAGACATTTCCATACACCCTCCTTTTTCAAAAAACTATAACACAGAAAAACAAGGATTTCAAGAAAAAACAGAGCAAACTCTGTTTTTCGTTGATTGCACGGATACTGCCTATCGATTATAATAAGACAAGAAGTTACCGAGGAAAGGAAATGCAAGATGGATATCATACAAAAAATTACAGACGAACTGCAGGTAAAAAAATGGCAGGTAGATGCTGCTGTAAAACTGATCGATGAAGGCAACACGATACCGTTTATTGCGAGATACAGAAAAGAAGCGACAGGAACGTTAAACGATGAACAGCTGAGAAAGCTTAGCGAGCGACTTGTCTATCTTAGAAATCTGGAAGAGAAGAAAGCGCAGGTTATCGCAAGCATAGAAGAACAAGGCAAGATGACCGAAGAATTGAAAGCACAGATTCTGGCGGCACAGACACAGGTGCTGGTAGATGATCTGTACCGTCCATACAGACCAAAGAGGAGGACAAGGGCTACCATTGCCAAAGAAAAGGGACTGGAGCCTCTCGCATCCATTTTGATGCTTCAGAAATTGAGAGAGCCGGCCGAGAAAGCGGCGGAAGTCTATGTTTCGGATGAAAAAGGGGTTGGGTCTGCGAAGGAAGCTTTGGATGGAGCCAAGGACATTATTGCGGAGATGATTTCCGACGAGGCGGACTACCGAACTCACATCCGAAATCTGACATACAAAAAAGGAAAAGTGATCTCTGCCGCAAAGGATGAAAAGCAGGAATCCGTATACGAAATGTACTATGAGTTTGAGGAACCGGTCTCAAAACTTGCAGGCCACAGAATTCTTGCACTGAACAGAGGGGAAAAAGAAAAGTTTTTGACAGTAAAGATAGAAGCTCCGGAAGAAGAAATCATCCGGTATCTGGAGAAAAAAATACTTCGCGGGGAGAACGAGTTTATAAATCCTCTTTTAAAGGAGACTATTGCAGATAGTTATGGAAGGCTGATCGCTCCGGCCATCGAGCGGGAGATCCGGAATGAACTGACGGAGAAGGCGGAAGACGGAGCTATACAGGTGTTTGGGAAAAATCTTACACAGCTTCTCATGCAGCCGCCTATAGCCGGGCATGTCGTTCTTGGATGGGATCCGGCATTTCGAACGGGATGTAAGCTTGCGGTGGTAGATCCTACCGGAAAAGTGCTTGGGACGACCGTCATCTATCCGACGGCTCCGACGACACCGGCTAAGATCAAGGCGTCAAAAGATCTTCTGAAAAAGATCATCCCGAAATACCATATTACGCTGATTTCCCTTGGAAACGGAACCGCATCCAGAGAGTCAGAACAGTTCATAGTGGAACTTCTGAAGGAAATACCGGAAGAGCATGTCCAGTACGTCATTGTAAATGAAGCCGGCGCATCTGTATATTCCGCAAGTAAACTGGCGGCTGAGGAGTTTCCGAAATTTGATGTAGGTCAAAGAAGTGCCGCTTCCATTGCAAGAAGACTTCAGGATCCGCTGGCCGAACTTGTAAAGATCGATCCGAAATCCATCGGTGTGGGACAATACCAGCATGATATGAATCAGAAGAAGCTGAGCGAAGCTCTTTCCGGCGTCGTGGAGGACTGCGTAAACAGGGTGGGAGTTGACCTGAATACAGCCTCTGCACCGCTTCTTTCCTACATATCCGGAATTTCGGCTTCCATTGCAAAGAACATTGTTGCATACCGCGAAGAAAATGGCCGCTTTACCAACAGAAGACAGCTTTTGAAAGTGCCGAAACTGGGGCCGAAAGCTTTTGAGCAATGTGCCGGATTTATGAGGATCCAGGGAGGAGACGATCCACTGGATGCCACAAGCGTTCATCCGGAATCTTATGAGGTGGCTAAAAAGCTGTTGAAGAGCCAGGGGTTTGCACCGGAAGATCTCAAGACAGGGAAACTTACCGCTCTTTCCGGGCACATCACGGATTACAAGAAAATGGCGCAGGAGCTCGGCACAGGGGAGATCACGCTGCGGGATATCGTAAATGAGCTGGAAAAACCGGGAAGAGACCCGAGAGAGGAAATGCCAAAACCAATCCTAAGGACGGACGTTTTGGAAATGAAAGATCTCAAAGAAGGGATGGTACTAAAAGGAACCGTTCGAAACGTCATTGATTTCGGCGTTTTTGTGGACATTGGCGTGCATCAGGATGGGCTTGTTCACATCTCAGAGATAACAGATAAGAAGTTTATCAAACATCCTCTGGAGGCAGTAAGTGTGGGGGATATTGTGGATGTGAAAGTTTTGAGTGTGGATATGAAAAGAAAGCGGATACAGCTTACCATGAAAGGTATCTGAGAAGTGAATTTTAGAAAAGGTCTTGAAAATATGAACAGCTGGTTTTATAATAGAAGGCAGGAAAAAATTCTTCGGGGTAGGGTGTAAGTCCCAACCGGCGGTAAAAGTCCGCGACCCGCTTCGGCGGCTGATCCGGTGTGATTCCGGAACCGACAGTACAGTCTGGATGAGAGAAGAAAATATGTGAAAGAAGGACGAAAGTGTCTTAATGTTTACAGCCCCGGATATGTTTTGTATCCGGGGTCTTTTGCATGTTTCCCATTCCCTTGCAGGGAGAGAAGAGTTTCTTTTCCAAGAAAGCAATAAAAGGAGAGAAGAAACAATGGACAACACAAGTATGAATGGCACAAGAAATGAAGGAGTCAAAAGAAACAACACTGTAAAAGTAAAGTTTATGGTCGTATCGGCCATGTTGGGGGCGGTATCGGTCATACTGATGCTGTTTGAGTTCCCGCTTCCGTTCGCGCCGGGTTTTTATAAGCTGGACATAAGCGAAGTGCCGGTGCTGATCGGGACGTTTGCTATGGGGCCGTTGGCGGGTGCGGTAACGGAGCTTATCAAGATCCTTCTGAATTTTGTCATCAACGGAACAACGACAGGTGGAGTGGGTGAGTTTGCCAACTTTTTGATCGGATGCAGTTTCTGTGTTCCGGCCGGAATCATCTATCAGAGGATGCGGACGAAAAAGGGGGCGTGCATCGCGCTGGCTTCAGGGACAGTGATCATGACGGTGATCGGCTGTGTGATCAATGCATATATCCTTCTCCCGACTTACGCGGCAGTCTTCGGAATGCCGATAGACTCCCTGATTGCTATGGGAAGCGCAGTAAATCCGGCGATTGACGGGATTTGGACATTTATCCTTTTGGCAGTGATGCCGTTCAATCTTCTGAAAGGAGTAATTGTCTCTGTAATCCTTCTTCTGGTGTATAAGAAGATCAGCCCTATCCTTCACAAAAAGATTGGCTAGAAAAAAGCAGGCCTTCGGCGTCTTTTCCAGATGCCGGAGGCCTGTTCTGGTCTGCCTATTATTTCAAACTGTGTATTGTAACAATTCCCAGGATGCGTTATAATTTCAATATTCGGAAAGATGGAGGTATAGATTGAAAAATGAAAGTTGGATTTGAAGTAAAGATGAGTAAAGAGATTCTCTTTGAATTTCTGATCTATCATACTTATCGGGGAATAAAAGGAATTCTGCTTCTTGCAGTTGGGGTTATCTGTTGGATTGCAGCCATTGTAAGCTTTATCCTCGGACAGACAACGTGGGGCTTGGTTCTTGTATTTATCTTCGTATTCTGTCTTCTGATCATCCCGATCATTTTGTGGTTTAGTGCAAGAGAGCAGATGCAGATGAGCAGCGTTTATCGGATGCCGATACAGTATAGTCTTGAAAAAGATGGTCTGGAAGTAGTAAGCGGCGAAAAGAAGAAACTGTTCTCCTGGAAAGATATGAGCAATGTTTTGATCACACCAAATCTGATCGTTTTGTACAGAGGATCGCAGACAGCATTTATTTTCCCGAAGGAAGACATCGGTATCCAGAAAGATTCTTTTATGAAAATCGTGACGAATGTACTCGGGGAACAAAGAATTGAAGATGCTTCAAAAAGGATTTTGCCATTTCGCTTTTCCAGAAAAAATAAGTAGGAAGGAGACAGTATGGTAAAGGAAACCTTGTCTGAAAAAGAAACATATGAACTTGGGGAAATGCTCGGTAAATCTGCCAAACAAGGCGATGTTTTCACGTTGGAAGGAGACCTTGGCGTTGGAAAGACCGTGTTTACGAAAGGGTTGGCAAAAGGGCTTGGAGTCAAAGAAGATGTGAGCAGCCCGACGTTTACGATTGTCCAGGAATACGAGGATGGACGGCTGCCGTTTTACCATTTTGACGTATATCGGATCGGAGACATTGAAGAGATGGATGAGATCGGATATGAGGATTATATTTACGGGGATGGCGTGTGTCTGATCGAGTGGGCCAATCTGATAGAAGAAATCCTGCCAAAGAAGAGAACGGAAGTACGGATCGAGAAAGATCTGGATAAAGGGTTTGATTACAGGAAAATCACGATAAATAAATTGGAGGAATAGACATGTCAAAAATTATTTTAACAGGCGACAGACCGACAGGACGGCTGCACGTAGGGCATTATGTCGGTTCGCTGAAGAGGAGAGTAGAGCTTCAGAATTCTGGGGAATACGATGATATTTTTATCATGATCGCGGATGCGCAGGCGCTGACAGACAATGCAGACAATCCGGAAAAGGTACGGCAGAATATCATAGAGGTCGCGCTGGATTATCTGGCGTGCGGTCTTGATCCGGAAAAATCCACACTGCTGATCCAGTCTCAGATACCTGAATTGTGCGAGCTTTCTTTTTACTATATGAATCTGGTCACAGTTTCCAGACTCCAGAGAAATCCTACCGTGAAATCGGAAATCCAGATGAGAAATTTCGAGGCAAGTATTCCGGTTGGATTTTTTACCTACCCGATCAGCCAGGCGGCAGATATCACTGCATTTAAGGCTACAACGGTCCCGGTAGGGGAAGATCAGCTCCCGATGCTGGAACAGACAAAGGAGATCGTACGGAAATTTAATTCCGTGTACGGGGACACACTTGTAGAACCAGAGATCCTTCTGCCGAAAAATCAGGCATGTCTAAGGCTCCCTGGAACGGATGGAAAGGCGAAGATGAGCAAATCACTGAATAACTGTATTTATCTTTCCGACAGTGCGGATGAAGTAAAGAAGAAGGTTATGAGCATGTTTACGGATCCGAATCATCTGAAAGTGTCTGATCCTGGACGGGTGGAAGGAAATCCGGTGTTTACTTATCTCGATGCATTCTGTCAGGAACATCATTTTGAGGAATTCCTCCCGGAATATGCAAACCTCGACGAACTGAAAGCGCACTATACAAGAGGCGGACTTGGAGATGTGAAAGTAAAACGCTTCCTGAACGAAGTGATCCAGCAAGAATTGGAACCGATCCGTACAAGAAGAAAAGAGTTTGCAAAAGATATTCCGGCCATCTATGACATCCTCAGAAAGGGAAGCGAGAAGGCTGAGGAAGTGGCAGCCAGAACACTGGCGGAAGTAAAGGCTTCCATGAAGATCAATTATTTTGACGATGAAGAACTGATCCGTTCTCAGTCAGAGCGGTTTAGATAAGAGAGGGACGAAGAAGATGCGTATTTTAGCAATGGATAGTTCCGGACTTACCGCAAGTATCGCGGTGGTGGAGGAAGAACAGATACTCTGTGAGTATACAATGAATTACAAAAAAACGCATTCCCAGACCCTCCTTCCGATGCTGGATGATGCGGTCAGGATGACGGGACTCTCCCTGGATTCCATCGACGCCATTGCGGTGGCAGGAGGACCGGGCTCTTTTACAGGGCTTCGGATCGGGTCTGCCACAGCAAAAGGGCTTGGACTTGCGCTTGATAAGCCGCTTATCCATATCCCGACTGTGGATGCCATGGCATACCGGCTTTACGGTTTCGGCGGATTGATCTGCCCTATTATGGATGCCAGAAGAAACCAGGTGTACACAGGAGTGTACCGTTTCGAGAATTCCTTTGAGATTGTCGAGCGCCAGATGGCAGAAGATATCGTAAAACTTGCCGAACTTTTAAATTCGTATGGGGAAAAGGTTGTATTCCTCGGAGATGGAGTGCCGGTATACAAAGAGAAGATCCGGGAGTGTGTGACAGTCCCGTTTTCTTTTGCGCCGCCTCATTTGAACAGGCAGAGCGCTGCTGCAGTAGGAGCTTTGGGGCTCGTCTACGCAAAAGAAGGAAAACTGGAAAATGCAAGAGACCACCAGCCGGACTACCTGAGAGTATCGCAGGCTGAAAGAGAGCGGATGGAAAGGGAAAAGGGGCGCGAAGAATGATCGTGCGCAGAGCAAGAGAAGAGGACGCAGCGTATATTGCGGAGCTGGAAAAAGAAATCTTTTCAGATGCGTGGAGCGAGGAAGGGATCCTTGAGAGTATGACAAAGGGAAATGCGTGGATTTATGTCGCACATGCAGAAGAAAATTCCCGACTGCTGGCATACGTGATTTTCTATCCGGTGTTGGACGAAGGAGAGATTGCGCGGATTGCCTGCGCGGAAAAAGCGCGGAGACAAGGGGTTTCCAGCCGGATCCTTCAGGTGCTTGAGAAGGAAAGTGCGGAAAAAGGGATTTGGCTTTGGCATTTGGATGTGCGCGAGAGCAACGAAGGCGCGAGGGCCTTTTACATAAGGCACGGGTTTGTGCAGGACGGAATTCGAAAAGCATACTATGATCATCCAAGAGAGGATGCCGTGCTCATGACGCGTAAACTGGAAACCCTTTCCGCTGTACATGGCAAAAATCAGTAGATATAATAAAGGCGTAACAAAGGAAAAAACTCATCGGAGGAGATTGTATGCGCCAGTATCAGTATCATTTGAAAGAAGAAAGAAAAACAGAAAAAATTTTTTGCAACCAGTGCGGAAAAGAAATTATCGTAAAAAATGAAATGCCGCAGGAAGATATCCTTACCGTTGAAAAACGATGGGGATATTTTTCCGAGAAAGACAACGAGGTGCATCGGTTTGATCTGTGCGAATCATGTTATGACAAGCTGATTGCACAGTTTGTGATACCTGTAGAGAAAGAGAACGGGTAATGTCGGTGTAACAGGGCGGCATTTTTTGAAATCTGAAAGTTAGGAGAAGAGAAATGCTGGATGTATGTTTACTGGGTACAGGCGGCATGATGCCGCTTCCGTACAGATGGCTCACATCGCTGATGATGCGGTACAATGGGAGCAGCATCCTGATCGACTGCGGCGAAGGCACACAGATTGCCATTAAGGAAAAAGGATGGAGCTTCAAACCGATTGACGTCATCTGTTTTACCCACTATCACGGGGATCATATAAGCGGACTTCCGGGGCTTTTGCTCACAATGGGAAATGCCGACAGGAAGGAGCCCCTCACTTTGATCGGGCCGAAAGGACTCGAAAGAGTAGTCAATGCTCTGCGTGTTATCGCGCAGGAGCTTCCGTTTGAATTGAAATTTATGGAGATCACAGAGCCGGTACAGACATTCGAGATGGATGGATACCGGCTAAGAGCATTTAAAGTCAATCACAACGTAATCTGCTACGGGTATACTATCGAGATCGACCGAGCAGGAAAATTCGACGTGGAGCGCGCAAGGCAGCAGGAAATACCGCAGCGTCTCTGGAGATTTCTGCAAAAAGGAGAAACCATGGAAGAAGACGGAAAAATTTATACACCGGACATGGTGCTTGGCCCCCCGCGCAAGGGAATCAAGCTTACGTACTGCACAGATACAAGGCCGACGAAATCTATTGCAGAAAATGCAGTCGGATCCGACCTCTTCATCTGCGAAGGCATGT
Source organism: Sellimonas caecigallum (assembly GCF_019754295.1). GTDB lineage: Bacteria > Bacillota > Clostridia > Lachnospirales > Lachnospiraceae > Sellimonas > Sellimonas caecigallum. The sequence goes on from NZ_VIRV01000008.1 coordinate 104,727, forward strand.
ACGGGGAGCCGGATAAAGCAAAAAAAGCGGTAGAATACAAACACATGACATTTTACGAAGCTGCCAGACTTGCGAAAGAGGCAGATGTCCAGGAAATGTGGCTTACACATTACAGCCCGTCTCTGACAAGACCGGAAGAATATATGGATGAGGTGCGGAAGATCTTTCCGGGGGCGAAGGCCGGCAAAGATAGAATGAGTGTAGAACTGTATTTCCCGGAATCATGATCGGAGGTAAAGGTTGAAAATGAATGAAGCAAAAGATATAACGATACTGGCGATAGAAAGTTCCTGTGATGAGACGTCCGCTGCAGTAGTAAGAAACGGAAGGGAAGTCCTGTCAAATGTGATTTCATCCCAGATCGATCTCCATAAACTGTATGGAGGAGTTGTGCCGGAGATTGCATCAAGAAAACATATCGAGAAGATCAATCAAGTCATTGAGGAGGCACTAAAAGAGGCAAAATATACACTGGATGACATCGATGCCATCGCCGTCACTTATGGGCCGGGACTTGTTGGGGCCCTTCTTGTCGGGGTAGCTGAGGCCAAAGCCATCGCCTACGCAAAAAAACTCCCGCTGATCGGTGTACATCATATTGAAGGGCATATTTCAGCCAATTACATTGAAAATAAAGAGCTGGAGCCTCCGTTCTTATGTCTGGTTGTGTCCGGTGGGCATACCCATTTGGTATGTGTGGAAGATTATGGGAAATATCAGATCCTTGGCAAAACAAAAGATGATGCGGCTGGAGAAGCATTCGACAAAGTGGCAAGAGCTATCGGTCTTGGATACCCGGGAGGACCAAAGATTGACAAACTTTCAAAAGAGGGGAATTCGGATGCGATTGCTTTTCCACGCGCGCATGTGGGAGATTCCGTGTACGATTTTAGTTTCAGCGGAGTTAAATCTGCAGTTTTGAATTATATCAATGGATGCAAAATGAAGGGGCAAGAGTATAATACGGCTGATATAGCAGCATCCTTCCAGAAGGCAGTGACAGATGTTCTCGTGGATCATGCCATGAAGGGCGTGGAGAATTATGGACTTAAAAAACTTGCGATTGCAGGAGGTGTGGCATCCAATTCGAGTCTGCGCATGGCGATGAAGCAGGCGTGTGAGGAACGTGAGATCGAATTCTACTACCCATCGCCAATTCTCTGTACAGATAATGCGGCAATGATCGGAGCAGCGGCGTACTATGACTATCTAAACGGGATCAGAAGCGGATGGGATCTGAATGCAGTACCTAATCTGAAACTGGGAGAACGGTAAAGAACAGAGATATCTGGAGAAAAAGGCGGAACAGTCATGAAGAAAAAATGTATAGCGATTATCCTGGCAGCGGGCCAAGGGACAAGGATGGGGACAAAGACAAGAAAGCAATATCTGAAAATCGCAGGAAAACCGATCCTTTATTATGCGGTGGAAGTGTTTGATAAGTCAGAACTGATCGATGAAATCATTCTTGTGACAGGGGCAGGAGAGATAGAGTATGTCCGCGAGACGATTGTGCAGGAGTATGGATTTGAGAAAATATCCAGGATTGTGGAAGGCGGAAAGGAACGCTACGATTCGGTATGGAATGCTTTGAAAACGATAGAACAGTCGGAGGAAGATGACGCGATCGTCTTCATCCATGATGGAGCACGCCCGTTTCCGGATGAGCAGATTTTGGAACGTACATACGAAGAGGCTGTCAAAAAAGGGGCTTGCGTGGCCGGGATGCCTGTAAAAGATACGATTAAGATAGTAGATAAGAACAGAGCGGCAACGGAAACACCGGACAGAAGGACGCTGTGGATCGTGCAGACTCCCCAAGTGTTCCAAAGCAGACTCATTATCGAAGCGTACAGAAAAATGATGAGATCTCCTCATGAAAATGTGACAGATGACGCCATGGCAGTGGAACGGATGACAGGCAATCCTGTATTTCTTGTGGAAGGTTCCTACGAGAATATCAAAGTCACAACACCGGAAGACTTAAAAATTGCCGAAATCTTTGCGGCTTCCCGAAACAAAATCTCAAGGTAGCGACCAAAAAAGAGCGACAGTTTTAGGACATTTGAAAAAAAAAGAAAAAAATCAAAAAAATGTTGACAAGCACATGTGGTTCTGTTAAAATACATATTGTTCGCTGCGCGGACGAAATGAATAGAGTGTATGGAGAGGTATCGAAGTGGTCATAACGAGGCGGTCTTGAAAACCGTTTGTCCGAGAGGGCGCGTGGGTTCGAATCCCACCCTCTCCGTTTTGCTCAAACAAACAGGCTTTGGAGAAATACCCAAGAGGCTGAAGGGGCTCCCCTGGAAAGGGAGTAGGTCGTTAATAGCGGCGCGAGGGTTCAAATCCCTCTTTCTCCGTTTGTTGTTTCGGAAAAGTCGAAAAAACTTGAAAAAGTTCTTGACAAAACGAAATAACAATGATAAAATAACAAAGCTTCAACAAGGAGCGACATCACAAAGCTTGAAAAAAGTC
>NZ_VIRV01000009.1 GCF_019754295.1 Sellimonas caecigallum
CTTTCTTAATTCGTGCTATCTTGATACGCTGTCCGATTATACGCTTTCACATCATTGATGTTCGATTCAGAAATTGGAGAACCAGCACCAAGCCACATAGTTTTTTTTCTGTTCATTGCATAGATGCCAATGATAATAAATATTACTGCTGCTGCCCACATTACAATTAAATACATAATATTATCCATAGCCATTCCTCCAATTCCCAATATTTTAGAGTGATATTTTCTGATTTAGCATACTATTTTTATATATTATAGCACTATACTATTATTTTGTCACTTTATTTATCTTTTATATAGCAAAAAGAGCGACGCATTATATGCCCGCTCTCTTCTACACTTCACAAATTGTTTTTTCTCTAAAAAGATAATGCTTCTAAAACAACAGTAATATCATATATATTTTTTATACAATCCATGCCTGTTACAATAAAAATAAAGAATACCTCGCCCTTTCTTTCTGAATCGAACTGAAATATCTTGCTCCGGATACAGCTTTATTATTTCTGCAGAATCTGATGTAATATACGCGATAAAAGACACATAGTGATCTTTTCTCATTGGATGATGCATTGTAACGGAATATTCGTTGTCAATGGTCTCCACAAAAATCATATGAGTTTCATCAGCTGTTTCTGCTTCCTGTTTAGGAAGTGTTATTCCGCAGCATGTATAGTTTCCTTCTCCAACTGCTGTTATTATATTTCCGCAAATCGGGCATATATAAAATTGTACTTTTTTCATATTTCCGGAAACATTCTCATTCGTTTTCAAGTCGCCTGTCAATAACTCTGTCACGGAAACTCCAAGCGCTTTTGCCAATTCTTCAATAATACCAATGTCTGGCAAGCCTTTGTTTGTTTCCCATTTAGAAACCGTTTTGTCACTTACATTGATGATTTCTGCAAGCTTTTTTTGTGTGATTCCGTGCTTTTCTCTTAGATTTCTTATCGTATTGCCTGTTACATAACTCATAATCATTTTCCTTTCAACTATTATGAGTATATTTTATGAAAGAACCGGCTCTCCATCAACCTACGTTAAGTAGAATTTGTGATACAGTTTTCCATAATACATCCAAGTGGGTTTTTATAAAGTTCCGATGGGATGTTCATTCATGGGTATTCATTTTGGTTGCTTTTCACATTCTCTTTTTTTCCAATATTGTTTCTGATATTTCCTGATACCGCTTTAATAGGTAATCCTTCCCTTTTGTATGCCATTTATATGCTGTAATGATTAGCCCTCCTGCAAAGAGTAGGACAGCTATTTCCAGACTATAACGGTATTTTGCCAGTCTGAGAACAACGTAGCAGACAGCAGAAGAAATCACTGCTGCTGTCAAGTATATCACTACTGCATATCTGTTCGCTCTTTTTGCCGGAAAAGATATGAAAAAATCGTCCCACCTATCAGAATTAAATTGAAGCTGTTTCCCTTTTATCCAAAAGAATAATAGGAAAATTCCTAACGCCGCACCTTTACATAAAAGCGTTTTTAAGCCCATTATTACGATCAGCAACAGTGCATACATTGCTGTCTTCCTCCCTCTGTCATTTTCTTTCTTGTATGTATAAAAAGGAAAACGGAACATCGTGCTTCCCTAAATCACATACTATTTTTATGAAAAATGAAATCCAAATAAAATTATTTTGCAATTTCTATACTCTCATTGGCAGTTCCTGGATTTTTTTGGATAACCGTATAAAATAATGTTTTATGTTCAACTATATCTTCGCCAAAAGATTTTTCATAACTAAATCTAGGAACCTGATGAAATTGTGAAACTGCAATATAATCTGTAACAGTAAATATTCCAAACAATACAATGACACATCCAACAACACTCAATATTCGTAAGCTTCTTTTTATCAGCACAGACTTAATTGTCAAATAAATTCCTATCGTTAATACAACTCCACCAATAATTGCATATATACTTCCCCAGCTACTTTCATTCGGAAATATTGCCAAAGCAGAAATAATAATAAATACGCCAAAAATCATGAAGACTGCACTTATCATTTTTCGTTTCTCTATGCCGAGTTCATTTTTACTATATTCTGCCATTTTAATTGCAGTATTTTTCGTCTCTTGATTCATTTCCTCACTTTTCCTTTCTCCGTCAATTATCTCAGGTATACTGACTTGGTAGAATTCAGATAGTCCAACCAGCAAACTGATATCTGGCATATTACTTCCGGTTTCCCATCTGGATACTGTTCTGCTGGATACATTCAATGTTTCAGCTAACACTTCCTGCGTTATATTTTTTTCTTTGCGTAGTGTTTTTAAAAACTGGCCTACTTTTTTCTGATCCATTGACTTTACCTCCTTCACGAACAGATTATGTCAAAAGTTCATTTGTTTACACGACACAAAGTGAGAAAATGACGTATTTTCCAACCAGACACGTATGTCCGGTTGGAAAACCAAAGTTTTCGAACACTGTATTTCCACTCTTCTTCTCTATTATACATTTTCATTCTGGCATTGAGAAGATATTTTGTCATATGGTCTACTGTACTGCTGGTAAAGTGCTGCATACTAGTGTAGATGAAAAATGAATTCTTCCCAACACTCTCCCTTCCTCAAACGTTATAATTATAGAAGATCAAAATCAGCATGCAGCGCTGCTTCTGTTTTCTGATTACATTTATTCAAAGGAGAAAACATAATGCTGGAACAGTTTTATAAAGACTGCCGCAATGAGTTCATCGGATGGTGTACTACCCTTACCCACGATCCGCTGCTTGCAGAAGATCTGGTCCATGAAGCATTTCTCCGTGCCATGGAGCAGCATCTGGCAACACTGGAATCTCTATCATATGTACAGAAAAAAGCCTGGTTTTACCGCGTCATAAAAAACATGTATATAGATCGGATCCGGCACCAACGTTTTGAGTCTGTCTCTGAGGAGCTTCCGGTATACGGCGGTAATGCCCCAGAGTATGACGGTATCGACTGGGAACTGCTCTTTGATACTCTGCCTGGAAAAGAAGGTGTGTTCTTTGCCATGCGTTATCTGGAAGGCTATACTTCCACGGAAATAGGTAACTTTTTTCACATTCCTGCCGGTACAGTACGTGCGCAGCTTTCATCAGCTCGAAAACATCTCAAAGCGGCTTTGAAAGGAGAAAATTATGTCTGAGAAAAAAAATCTTATGATCAACTGTGATGTATGTGATGCAAGAAATGCAAAAGAGGAGTATCTTTCAGGATATGAACAGATTATGATAAATACTGATTTACTTCTGGTAAGTGCTGAGAGCCGGGGGATTCTGGAACGGCTTCCTGCAATCTGCAATACGGACAACACTCTGGAAGTGGATGACAATGTTAATCTTATCTTCCAGAATGGAAATTCAGAAATCAGCAGCGCATCTGCGTTCCCGGTCAATTCCATCCTCGCAGTCAATGGGAATTTGATAGTTCACTCCGGTACTTCCAGGAAGGTGCTGGAAACTCTGAGGGCAATAAATGTAACCGGTTCGCTCCTGTGTCCTGTGTCTCTTCTCACATGCATAAAAGATCTTTATGTAACCGGAGAGATAAAAGCCTATCCGGACGACTGTATTGTCCTCTCCTCCATATTTACACCCGATATGTATTTTCATCTCCGTGCAAAAGAAGGGCAAAAGTACTATGCGGAACAAGAAATACGCCTAACTGATTCCGACATAAATCTGGCAGTTTTACGAAATAAAAAAGTACAGTTTATCTCGCCTCGCTTTTTTGTTCCTGCTGAAAAGGCATCAGATGCTCTGGAACTTTTTGACGAGACAGCCTCAATGGAGATAGTCCCGCATGGATACGTTTTTGTCGGGGAAGATGAAGAGCTTAATCAAAAGCTTCTGAAAAAATACGGGAAACGTCTTTACTTCAGGGGAGATCTGGATCTTACTGAGGAAAACACTCCTCTTCTGTCCCAGCTAGAAAAACTGTACGTATTGGGAACTCTGTCTGTACCTGAAAATCTAAAAGACAGTTTTAGTCAAATTGACGTAGAATGCAGTTCTGTTAAAATTGTAAAAGAGGAAAAAAGGCGAATACTTGAGAACCGTCCTCGGATCATTTTAGATAGCAATATTCTTACCTCTTCACCGCAGGGTATTCTGGTTAGGAACTGCGCTATTCTTACAATCGATGTGAATATTACTCCCCGGGAAATTCTTGATCAGATAGAAATTATTAACTGTGCCAGGGTGGATTGCACAGAAAACCAGAAATCTGCCGTATACCAGAAGAGCATTAACGTGTCGCAAATTGGCAGCCGGAAAGAAAACGGAGAGCCCGGCGGTATGCTTGGAATTTTATTGAATCTGCCAGCAACAAAAATGATAAATGCAGATAAATATGTTTTATAATCTTAAAACATCTATACTGATTGATTGAACAAGAATTTATTGTTCTGCGGGGTTCTAATTGAATGGAGCCCCGCAGAACAATCTTTATCCCTTTATTTCCTACCTTATTTTGTCCTTATCCCTAAAATATTCTCTTAACGCATCTTTTACTGCCCATTTAACAATAGAGTATAAACCTAATGTTAAAATCAGTATAGTTATTATGATGATTGGTAACCATTCCATATTGTTTCTCCTATAATTTGATAGTCTGTAATGCTTTCTCTGTTTTCAAACATTATTTCACAATCATATCATACCCAAATGCGAAAACCCGCACTTACTTATGATATGGCTCGTTGGCGATAATTCTGTATCCTCTGTAGATCTGCTCCAGAAGGATGACTCTCATCAGCTGATGAGGGAAGGTCATCTTGGAAAAACTAAGCCGATAATCTGCCCTTTTAAGAATTTCCTCATCAAGACCGATGGAGCCGCCGATGACAAACTGGATATGGCTCGTCCCGCCAACTCCAAGTCTTTGAATCTGATCTGCAAATTCTTCTGATGACAGCATTTTCCCATCGATGGCAAGCGCGATGATATACGCATCGTCTTTTAAGTATTTTGCGATCCGCTCGCCTTCTTTTCTCCTGATCTGGTTTTCCAGGGTCTCCCCTGCGTTGTCCGGAGTCTTTTCGTCTGCCACTTCCACGATTTCCAGTTTACAGTATCTCCCAAGCCTTTTCTGGTATTCTGCGATGGCATCTTTCAGATATTTTTCTTTGATTTTCCCCACGGTAATGACAGTTATTTTCACGTTTTCTCTCCTTATATCGTATGTATCAGCTTTTCTTGACTATAGATTTACGGGACAATGTGTTTTAATACCGGGATTTTCTTTAAGACCAGAACGATGCATACACAGATACCGTATATCACAAATGGCATGCAAAATCTCCAGGTATAGGAAGTTCCGGAAAGTCCAGTCATTGTCTGCAAAGTCCGGTAAACGATCATGTGCATCAGATAAACACCAAACCCGGTTCCAGCCAGGCTGGCCGTTATTTTCTTTGCTTTCTCACTTGCCAGCATCTTATCCCACGGCATATATTTTACCGCTACAAAGACTGCCGCCGCTAAGAATACAGATGGAAAATTCATATATCCCCAGAATGTCTGATTGAGACTTCCGCTTCGGCCAGACCACACGAGTGTCGTTCCATATCGAATGACTGCCCCTGCAATCCCAAGGACGTAAAGCAAAAGCCTCGTCTTTCGGGACATTTCTGTCGTGGAAATGAGATATCCAAGCAGTACAAAAAGCAGATACCCCCCTGCTGCCGGGAACTGAATGTAACCGTTTATCGGGATTTTCAGCAATGTGCAGGTAACTGGATAAACAGAATAAATCAAAAATGCCATTGCCGTCATATAAACGAGCAGTTTCTTGTAATCCTTTAATACTGAAACAACGGGCAGGGACAGATATACCATAAAGAGGGGAATGAAAAACCAGTAGACATGTTCCGTCGTCGTATTGGTAAACATATTTACGATACCCCGCACCCCGCCTTCCATCTCCATTTTTCCTGTGGCGACTTTCAGCGCCAGATTGATCAGAATCCAGATAAAAAACGGGATAACCGTCTTCAGGATCCTTTTTTTGAAAAATACTCCTGTCGTATATTTATCTCTGTATCCCAGGAGGGTTGCTCCGGAAATCATAAAGAATACCGGCACCGCCCAGTACGCCAGTGTCTCTACCGCCATACTTTCTTTCCATGCACGGGTATCCGAATAAATATGCGCGATTCCATTGCAGTGCATGAAAATTACGCACAGACAGGCGAAAATATTCAGTACATCAATATAGATATATCTCTTTTTCTTATCTTGCATTTTTATTCCTCTTCCTTCCCATCTCCACAGATTCGATACATATACAATTCATGCATGGCTCTTGTGGCAGTAATATAGTCTGCCTGGGCAGAAAATATATTTCCTTTCTCAGGGCGGATTCCGAACACCTGGTCAAATTCCAGCCCTTTTGCGAGATAGAACGTGGTTACAGACAGACCTCTCCGAAATGTACTGCTGTCCCGATCAATACAGAAAGCTTCCTGTCCTTCTTCTTTCAGGCATCTGCAGACCGCCTCCGCCTCTTCCTGTGTGGCAGTTAGGACAGCTGCAGTTTCATATCCGTCAGGTCCTGTTTTTACATTTTTTCTTATCTCACGCACTGCCTCCAAAAGTGTAGAAAATGCTTTTTCTTCTACCGGTTTTCCATGGCGCCTGAAAATCTCCACATCCATATTTTGCTCTTTGTACAATGCAGCAGCGTACTGTGCAATCTCACTTGTATTGCGGTAACTTTTTTTCATCTCGATCCTTCGAATCTTCTTCCCAAAAATCTGCGGCAGAAAGGTCAGCACATCCCTCGTCTTGTCATCCAGAGTCTGTGCACGATCTCCGAGGATCGTCATCGGACATGCAAAAAGCATATCCAGAATCACATACTGGAGATACGAATAGTCCTGCATCTCATCAATGACGAGATGACGAATTGTCTTTTGTGACTTTGCTCCGTAAAGCCGATATTTCAGGTACAGCATCGGAAATACATCCTCGTACTCCAGCTTTCTCTTTTCATATGGAACCTTCGGAAGCAGCGGATAGCCGCTCTCTTCCATAAGCCAGTTATAGATGACATAGAGGTCCTTTGTCACATACATTTGTGAGAATTTTTTTCGGATCTCCTCCAGATCTTCTTCCGATATATTCCGGTTATATAAAGTTTCATATTCATCGATGAGCGCCTCCATAATGGCATCTGCCCTGGAAAGAAGCGGAACATTCTGAAACTTGAAATAGAAAAGCCGTATCATCTCCTGCTCTGTTTTTTCAATTCCCCGGAAACTCACTGCTTTTAGATTTACCAGTCTCTCTTCCAGTTCTGCCAGAAACCCTTCTGCCATCCCTAAAAATTCACGGGACTGTTTCTCCCGGTGTCTTGCCTGGCACACATTTTTCTGCATCCGCTTTTCAATGTCATCGTACCTGTCTTCGCAGTCTGATACCACGTCCTGAAGTTCTCTGTACGCAAACAGATCAAAATTCAGTTCTTGAATAGCCTCCTCACCAAGCTCCGGAAGGATATGGGCAATATAGTCCGCAAATACACTGTTTGGCGAGAGGATCAAAATGTTCGAGGACTTAAGATGTTTTCGGTCATGGTACAGAAGATAGGCTATACGGTGAAGAGCCACCGATGTCTTCCCGCTGCCCGCTGTTCCCTGGATTGCCAGTATCTTATCTTTCGTGTTGCGGATGATGGCATTTTGCTCTCTCTGAATCGTGCGGATGATATTTTTCAGTTTCACATCTCCATTGCTTCCGAGCTCTTCCTTCAAGATTTCATCATCGATTTTCATATCGCTTTCAAAAGCATAGATCATTTTTCCGCCGCGAATCTTGTACTGCCATTTGGAAATAATCTCTCCTTCCAGTCTTCCAGACGGGGCATCATAATACGCTTTTCCCTGATCAAAATCATAAAACAGACTTGCAACCGGGGCACGCCAGTCATAGATCAGCGGAACTGCACCGGTTCGCTCTGCAAAATTTCCAATCCCAATATAGAAAGACTCCGGCCGTTCTTCTCCTTCGTAAGTAAAGTCCACCCTGCCGAAAAACGGAGAATCCAGCATTTTTCTGTATCGATGTTCCTGCTTTTGCTTCTCCTGATTTGCATTTACACTTCTTAAAAGCGCCTGTTGGTTATCGTAATCTTCATATCCATACTGATCCATCTCTGCACGGTTTTCCCAGTAGTACTCATGCATCCCGGCAATATCCTGCCGTCCTTCTTCGATCTCTTTTCTCGTTTCTTCCAGTTTCTTTTCGATTTTTCTCTTAACTCCATTCAGAAACTCTCTGCATCTAAGCTCCCGGTATATCTTCTCCGAAAGCGGGATCGGGATATTAAGCCTCTGTGCTTCCTCCACGAGATATCCTCCAAACGTCTCTATCTCCGACGTTTTTCCGGCCTCCATATCCCTTTTCAGGGAACTTGTGGATCCTTCTGAAAGATGCAGGAATCTTTCGTACTCCTCCTCCTGATAATTCTCTCGAATATGGATATGCTTTGCTGCAGCAACAGAACATGCTTCTCCAAGAAGCGTCCTTAATTCCTCACGTCTTTTTTCATCTGTCTGCAGGTCTTCCACATTGGCATTGTAATATGCCGTCTCTACATTATAGGCGCAGTTGAAAATATATTTTTCCCAGACAGCCTGATCTGCATCCTCGTATACTTCACAGTCAATTCCTGCGGCAGCCAGATATTTCCCCGCTTCCCTGGCAGCTTCTGCATCCTCTTTGGAACCGAGAACGAGCCTTGCATACTGTCCGAGCTGTGTGACACTAAAATCCGGATTCAAAAAAGAAGTAATATAAATCACGCAGTCTGAAACACGTCCTTTTCCCAGAAATGCTTTTGTCCTTTTTCCGGTGTCTGCCCCATTCATGACAGGCACAATGATCGTATGCGCGTCCACACAGTGTCTCAAATCCCGGCATACATCTTCCAGAGAGTAATTTTTTACGCAGAGGAAGATGATATCCTGAATCTCGCGGATCTCTTCTGCCGAATGTACAACTCTATGCGGCACAGCATGGATCTCTCCATTATATTCGCTGTGCAGGATAACTCCCCCTTTTTCTATGCTTTTCCCTCGCTCTCCTCTCGCGATCAAAGTCACTTGGCTGAATGTCCTGCAGAGCATCCCGGAAAGATAGCCGCCTACTCCGCCAATTCCGACAATCGTGATTTTGCTGTCTGTTTGCATGGTGTATACTCCTTCTCTATTTCTAAATTTCATGCCGTCGCTATGCGGTGCTTTTCGTCTCCAACACAGGCGGCTGCTTCGCAACCACAAGCACATCATCCTCCTGCATCTTTGTATCTCCCCGAGGAATGATCGTATCTTTGTCCCTCTTGATCATAATGACAAGGCAGCCAGGTGGAAGAGTGATTTCTCCAAGAGTCTGACCGATCCATCTGTGATTTTCTGTCAGAATAATTTCTTTCAATGCAATATTTTCCCTGTCCTCGAACTCCAGGGCAGCCAGCACCACAAGATCTCCCTTCTGAATTTTGGTCATCCCGTCAGGAACGATCGTTTTCTCATCTCGAATGACGAGAACGATCAGAAGTTCCTTGGATATTTCTATCTCTTTCAGTTGCTTATTGATCCACGGATGATTTTCCTCGATGTGCATCTTTACAAAACAGATATCACTCTCTTCCTGATAGTCATTGAATGTCTTACGGATATCCGCTCCCTGATCCAGCATATCCAGCCTCCTGCATACCGACGGAAGAAGTGTTCCCTGAATCAAAATCGACATAATTACAATGCAAAATACTAGATTGAACAGATTATCCTTTAGCGGCGCATCCTGCAAAACGGCATAAATGGAAAACACGATGGATGCCACCCCTCTAAGCCCTGCCCAGGACACAACTCCGATCTGCTTCATCGGAGCCTTAAATGGCTTTAGCAGCAGGAACACAGAAATTGGTCTCGCGATCAATGTCAGGAAGACCATAATACCAAATGCCGGAATCAAGACTTCCGGAAGCTCTTTAGGCGTGACAAGCAGTCCCAAAAGAAAAAAGATTGTTACCTGAGCTGCATTGGTAATCACATCAAAGAAATGAACAAGATATTTTTTGTCCGTAAGAGACGCATTTCCCATCAGGATTCCGCACAAGTACACACTCAGATAGCCGTTTCCTCCGATTTGGTATGCAAATGCATAAGAGACGATTGCCACAGAAAATACAAGAACTGTCTTTTCATGCTCCACATGAAAACTTACATGCTGCAAAAGATAAACAGCCAGTTTTGCTGCCACTATCCCTACCAGAACACCCAAAAAAATCTGTTTTGCAAACATAACCGGGATGGAAATTGATTCTCCGGTCATAAGAGCAACGAGAATTGTCGTCATCATATAAGAAATCGGGTCATTGGAACCAGATTCCAGCTCCAACATAGAATCTGTATGGTATTTCAAAGCCATCTTTTTCGAACGTAAAATATGGAAAACGGTAGCCGCATCTGTGGAGGAGATGACTGCTCCGATCAAAAGGCTTTCCAAAAGAGGCCGATGCAGAACAAAGTAGACAAAACCGCCTGTGATCCCTGCTGTCAGGATAACTCCCATAGAGGACAGGATCGCAGATCGGACGATAACCGGCTTCGCCGCTTTCAGGCTTGTTCCAAATCCTCCGTAAAACATGATAAATATGAGACTGATGGAACAGATCGCCTCGGATATCACATAATCATCAAATGGAATTCGGAAGACTCCATTTTCCCCAAAACACATTCCCAAAAAAATGAAAAAGACAAGAGACGGAACCGCTGTTTTTTCCAGATAGCGGTTTGCCAAAATACAGATAAAAATTACAATTCCTATAAGCAGCAGATAAAAATTCATTTCTCACTTCCTTTTCTTAACAGTGCTGTTGCATTACGCAAAACTCTGCAAAACTCCCAAATGATGACGACAAAGAAAGAAAGGATGCACTCTCTTACGAATACATCCTTCCCTGCTTCTTCACAGATTATTTATCTTTCAGATATTCATGGATACCTTTTGCGCCAGCTTTTCCTGCTCCCATAGCAAGGATAACAGTAGCTGCACCTGTAACGGCATCGCCTCCGGCGTATACGCCTTCTTTGGATGTCTTTCCGAATTCTTCATCTGCAACGATACATTTCCACTTATTTACTTCCAGACCTTCTGTTGTAGAAGAGATCAGCGGGTTCGGAGATGTACCAAGAGACATGATTACAGTATCTACATCCATAGTAAATTCAGATCCTTCTACCGGTACCGGACGTCTTCTTCCGGATGCATCCGGCTCGCCAAGTTCCATTTTCACGCATTTGATTCCTGTTACCCAGCCATCTTCCTGGAGAATCTCAACCGGATTTGTCAAAAGATCAAAGATGATTCCTTCTTCTTTTGCATGGTGTACTTCTTCCACACGGGCAGGAAGTTCTTCCTCGCTTCTTCTGTAAACGATATGTACCTCTGCTCCAAGGCGAAGAGCTGTTCTTGCAGCATCCATCGCAACGTTTCCGCCGCCAACGACTGCGACTTTCTTTCCTGCAGCGATCGGTGTATCGTAGTTTTCATCAAACGCTTTCATAAGATTGCTTCTTGTAAGGTACTCATTTGCTGAGAATACTCCGTTGGCATTTTCTCCTGGGATTCCCATGAACTTCGGAAGACCGGCGCCAGATCCGATAAATACAGCCTCGAAACCTTCTTCTTCGATGAGCTGGTCGATAGTTGTGGATTTTCCAATCACAACGTTTGTCTCAAATTTTACGCCCAGTTCTTTTACTTTTTCGATTTCTTTTGCAACGACTTTCTGTTTCGGAAGACGGAATTCCGGAATTCCATATACAAGTACTCCGCCAAGTTCGTGGAGTGCTTCAAAAACAGTCACATCATAACCAAGTTTTGCAAGGTCTCCCGCACAGGTAAGACCTGCAGGACCGGAACCGATGATGGCAACTTTATGTCCATTGTGTTCCTTTGCTCCTTCCGGTTTGATATCGTGTTCCAGAGCATAGTCTGCTACGAAACGTTCCAGTTTACCGATGGAGATCGGCTCGCCTTTGATTCCGCGGATACATTTTCCTTCACACTGGGATTCCTGAGGGCATACACGTCCACAGATAGCCGGAAGTGCAGAGGAAAGACCGATCGTCTTATATGCTCCTTCAAAGTCTCCTTCTTTTACTTCTTTGATAAATGCCGGAATGTCGATTGCAACCGGACATCCCTGAATACATTTTGCATTTTTACAGTTGATGCAACGGGAAGCTTCTTCCATCGCTTCTTCTGCATTGTATCCCAAACATACTTCTTCAAAGTTTGTAGCTCTTACCTTCGGATCCTGTTCCCGAACCGGTACTTTTTTCATTACGTCTCCCATTAGTTGTCACCTCCACAATTTCCACATCCGCCGTGATGTGTATTGCCTTCCTGTAACTTCAGCATGGCTCTTCCTTCCTGTGTTTTGTACATCATCTGTCTCTTCATCGCTTCATCGAAATTGACAAGATGACCATCAAATTCCGGTCCGTCTACACACGCGAATTTGATCTCATCGCCCACATGAAGACGGCATGCACCGCACATGCCTGTACCATCTACCATGATCGGGTTCATGCTGACGATCGTCGGGATACCAAGTTCCTTTGTCATGAGGCATGTGAATTTCATCATGATCATTGGTCCGATAGCGACGCATACATCGTACTTTTTGCCTTCCTCTTTTACAAGTTTTTCCACCATGGACGTAACCATTCCGCTGTGTCCATAGCTTCCATCATCTGTACATACATAAAGATTTCCAGCGACTGCCTTCATCTCATCTTCCAGGATCAAAAGATCTTTTGTCTTGGAACCTACAATAACATCCGCATCAATACCATGCTCATGCAGCCATTTAACCTGCGGATATACCGGAGCTGCGCCAACACCACCAGCAACAAAAAGCATCTTTTTATTTTTCAATGTTTCAATATCTTCGTGAACAAATTCAGACGCACATCCAAGCGGCCCTGTAAAATCGCGGAAATAATCCCCCTCTTTTAAATCGGCCATTTTCTCTGTGGATGCTCCCACAATCTGAAATACGATTGTGATCGTTCCTTTTTCTCTGTCATAGTCACAAATAGTAAGGGGAATTCTCTCTCCCTTTTCATCCATTTTCACAATGACAAACTGCCCCGGTTCGCAATGTCTTGCAACGCGCGGAGCTTCAACATCCATGAGAAAAATCTTATCTGCAAGTTCTTCAGCTTTTAAAATTTTGTACATCTCTCATGCCTCCTAATTGTTATACTTTTATTATCATAAAATATTGCCGAAAAAATATCAAGTGCAATTATGTTAAAAATAGCTGTTTTTGACAAAAAACAAAGCGGGAAATGCCCGCTCTGTTTTCTGTTTGTGTATCTTATGTTAGAAATCTACTTCTGTTCCATAGTATGTACATGTAAGAAGTTTTTCCATTTCTGCAGGAGTGATGCTTCTCGGGTTGGATCCTGTACAAGCATCTCCAACTGCGAGTTCTGCGATCTTCGGAAGTTTTTCTTTGAATTCTTCCTCATTTACGCCAAATTCCTGTAATGTCTTCGGAATACCAAGCTCTACGTTAAACGCATCGATTTTTGCGATAAGACTGTTGATCAGAGCTTTTTCAGATGTTCCCTGAAGTCCCATCCTGCGTGCGATCTCTGCATAACGTTTTGCAGCCACCGGACATTTTGCATTGTATTTGATTACATATGGCAGATAGATAGCATTTGCGCATCCATGCGGAATGTGCCCTGTAGAAAATGCAGCACCTGTTTTATGAGCCATGGAGTGTACAATACCAAGCAGTGCATTGGAAAATGCCATACCTGCGAGACACTGAGCGTAGTGCATCTGTTCTCTTGCGTCCATATTGCAGTGATAAGATGCCGGAAGATAATCAAGTACCATCTCAATCGCCTGCAAAGCTAAAGGATCTGTGAAAGGTCCGTTCAATGTAGATACATATGCTTCGATAGCATGTGTAAGAGCATCCATCCCTGTGTAAGCAACCTGTTTTACAGGAAGTCCTGCTACAAGATCCGGATCCACGATAGCAACATCCGGAGTAATGTTAAAGTCTGCTAACGGATACTTCACACCTGTCTGATAGTTTGTGATAACAGAGAATGCCGTCACTTCTGTAGCTGTTCCTGATGTGGACGGAATTGCTGCAAATTTTGCTTTCTGTCTCAGTTCAGGGAAATTGAACGGAGTACAAAGATCTTCAAAGGAAGTATCCGGGTATTCATAAAATGCCCACATTGCCTTTGCCGCATCGATCGGTGATCCTCCGCCCATTGCTACGATCCAGTCTGGCTCGAATTTTCTCATAGCTTCGGCGCCTTTCATAACAGTCTCTACAGACGGATCTGGCTCTACACCTTCAAAAACGTCTACTTCCATTCCAGCTTCTTTTAAGTAGTCGACAACTTTGTCAAGAAAGCCCTGGCGTTTCATAGAACCTCCACCGACTACGACGATGGCCTTTTTCCCTTTCAGGTTTTTGAGCTCTTCCAGGCTTCCTTTTCCGTGGTAAATGTCTCTTGGTAAACAAAATCTGCTCATTGCTATCTCTCCTTTTCTTACATTGACATTTTTTTAACTATCCTGATTATACTCCTATTTTTTTCTCTTTTCAACGGCTTTTTATACTTTTTACATATTTTTTAATATTTTACACATAATGTGGAAAAGGAGGGCAAAATTTCTGAAAAACTATCTTTCATCCAAAGCTTCCAGTGTATATTCATGCAGCATTTTTCTTCGATATTCATCTAGCTGAATCATCTGTGAATACAGCATATCTACCATAATCAATATTGGAAATTGTGGAGAAATCGCTTTTCCCTGCTCCAGATTTTCTTTCAGAGCAAACAGCATTACTTCATCGCAAAAATCAAGGAACTGTTTTTCTGCATGCGCAGTCATAAGAATCACTTTTGCCCCACACTTTTTTGCTATTTTTAAAGACTCAATGACAGCTTCCGTCTTTCCGCTGATACTGATTCCGATTACTGCGCACTCATCATCTAAAAGCACCGAGTTCATTTTCATGATATGTTCGTCTGTGATAGCTTCTATATTTGCACCTATCCTCATAAATCGCAGCTTCATTTCCATTCCCACCAGACCGGAGCTCCCTTTCCCATAGACATAGATTCTCTTTTTTTTCGATAAAATATCTACGATCCTGATAATCTGTTCCTCATCCATCAGGGAATAACTCTTATTCAAAAGTTCCTGATAGCTGTTCAAAACTTTTTTAATGTGGTGACTTGCGTGCGGATGTGGAGAGGCATTCCGTCCCTGCTGATAACTGAACAGAAACTCTCTGTATCCTGTATATCCGCATTTTTTCGCGAATCTTGAGAGAGATGCTTCAGAAACATATAGTCTTTTGGCTACCTTTTTGGAAACCAGATCTTCTTTTCCGTCGTAATGTATAAAGTAATCCGCAATGTTTTTCTCAAGTTCTGTAAACGTTTCGTAGATTGCTTCAATATGCGGTATGATATTTCTTTCATATTCTTCCATCTTCTATCCCTCCCGTAGTTTTCTTCATAACTCGTTTAAGGGAAGACTAATGTCTTCCCTTAAAATTATAAAACGCTCCAAGCATCCCTGCCTGATTCTGATTTTCGGCGAACGCCAGCTTCGTATGCTCTGCAACAGACGGAATAAGATATTTTTCCAAACTTTTCACAAGGCGGCCCTCCAAATACTCTTTCTGTGCCATAATACCGCCGCCAAGTACAACGACTTCCGGATTGATCACATAGCAGATATTAGCGATACCCATCCCCAATACGTCTACCATTTCATCGATTGCCCGGATGCAGTCTACATCGCCCTTCTTTGCCTGTTCAAAAACATATTTCCCATTGATCGATGCTGAATCTACATTCTTATAAATGGCCGTTTTTTTCACGAGAATACTGCTTGCACCCAAATCCTGAAATTCTCCGCCCGGAAGATGCATATACCCCACTTCACACCCGCTCCCGGAAAAACCATGAAACACTTTGCCGTCTATGATGATCGCTCCGCCTATTCCAGTTCCTATTGTAAGGCAGACGCTGATACGACTTCCCTTGGAAGCTCCTGCAAAATTTTCCGCAAGTCCCGCGCAGTTTACGTCATTCTCTACCTCATATGGTATCCCAAAGGCTTTTTCCATGCTTTTCTTTATTTCAGTCCCTGTATAGTTCGGAATCAACGGTGCTGCATAGATGATTTTTCCTTCTTCACAGTCTACCATCCCTGCTGTGGAAATGCATATTCCTTCCACAGCATATATTTTTAAATATTCTTCAGTAATCCTATGAATTTTTTTTAGGATTCCTGGTCCTCCATATTTCATGGCTTCTGTAGATATTTCACCAATTTCACAGAATTTTCCGTTTTCTGTAATGACGCCATGTTTGATGGAAGTACCTCCTATATCAATACAGATATATTTATTCATCCAGTAACAAAATGTCAATAGTTTTTTCATCATATTTTCTCAAATTCCAAAAAATAAAGGACTGGTTCAATAACCAGCCCTCTGTTAATAATCAAATTTATTCTTCTCTATCTACACAATTTCCTTTTTTATCAACCCAATATGTAACTGTTTTATGAGATGATGCTCTTGAGCCACATTTCGGACATCGAGAAATATCTTTCATATGGTTCACGGAGTAATTAGAAAGAGTAAGTGCATTATGAATATTTTTAATTTTATCCATATCATTTGAATACCAAACCGTATGACATACTGTACAAGTATATTTTTCTTCCTTCATTTCTTTACATCCAGCTCTTCTTCTACGGTTAGCCAAATCTATTTTTGCTTTTTCTGCTCTGATCTGTCTTTTAATTGCTCTTTCTTTTTTTGCTTCTTCCTTTTTATTTTCTTTCTCAATTACTCTTTTTTCTCTCAACTTCGCTTTATTAATTTCAGTTTCTTTCCTGATTGTAGAATGTGAGACCGCTCCCGCAGTAAAAATACTATGCAAATTTTCTACCGAACCATGACTAACTAAATATTCATACAAATTTTTAATTTCTCCATTATCATGTCTATTAACAATATTAATTGGTAAATGTTCTACAGGGAGAACCAAAATCATACTGGGCACTCTTGAAATTGTTTTTTCTGGAAGATAAAATGTTATTTCAATATCTGAAATATTCCCTTCCCAAATAATTTTATTTCTTTTTTTCAGTAATATCTGTATTACTTTATCATCTAAAGATTCAATAAGAAACTTCCCCACCTTAATTTTCATACTATCACCTCAATTTCATATGGTATTGTAAAATTCAAATTCATAACATGATAATAGCATATTTATATATCCATTACTATTTTTAAATATCTCTTATCCCCTTCTAGCTTCTTGTTTCAACATTCGATTTATCTTTTCTTGCATATTTTCCTTCGCATCTTCATTAAAATGATATCGAACGACATAAGTTGTCTGCCCGATCCTTTTTGTAAATGTATTGCGTTCTCTTTTTGTATTGATGCTCTGTTCCATAAGATTCTCCTTTCCCATGATCGATGAATGGGCAGAAGAGAGGATCCCTCCGTCTGCCCGCAGTTCAGATATCTGCCTGACAAAGAGAGAACCAGGATTCTTCCTGCCGGGACAGCCTCCAGATTCGGGAAACACCGGCTCTGCCAATGTCAACAAGGCAGTTGAAACTTTTAACATATTCGTAAATGAATGCCTCTTCCAAAGTCCTCTCTCTTCATAACAATATTTATCTTTTTTAGATATCCTTGTTGACAGTTAAGAAAAATGCCAAAAAAGCTTATATTTCAAGGATTTTTCCTGTCAACAGAAATGTCAACAAACGAAACAAAATCTGATAAGATCTCAGCTTTGAGTCGTATGAGCGTCCTCTCCCTGTCAGGCTAATCGAAGGGCAGCTCTATCTGTTCCCCTTCCGTCAGTTTTATAAAGCCGTCTTTATCCGGTTCGTTGACATTCCCAGGATGGCTCTTTCCCTCTCTGATCCAACAACGCTGTGTACCAAATCCCTCTTTTGAAAAACGATGATAGCCTCCTCTTTTCCATCCAATGATCTGTGTGTCCATGATCTGGCATATCTCATTGGTCTCATATTTTTTCGGTTCCCCGTCATAATGATGAAAAGCCTCTTTCCATATCTGTCGGGAACATACATAAGTCCCGGAATAACCATCCAGCCAGCCCTGTACCTGTCCTGCCATGGTATCTTCCTGCATGAACTGTTTCCGGTATTCATTGATCTGCGTTTCCATCTCTTTTGAAAATTTCAGCAATTCACTTTTATTGTCACAGGAATTGTAAATGACCATTGCTTCCGCCCACAGCTAGTCAAAATAAGCTCTTGATTCTTCTTCATTATCCAGGATATGTCTTTCCATTCCGGAAGCGTCCACCTCAATCGGAAGAAAACGTCTTGCCCCGGTCCGGTCGAACGGAAGGAACTGCCTGGTATTCGTGGTACCTCCAAAAAGGCACTGTCTGGGTCGGTCTTCCTCAAACTTTCCATAAGCATTCCGAAAAGTATCCTTTTGTCTGCTCAGGAAGGATTTTATTTCTTCGTTGTTCTTGGCACTGATCGCAGCGATCATCTCAGACATCTCTATGATCCAGTGCCCCCTGAGTTTTTCATAGATCTTGCTATCCCCAAGATTTCTCAGATCATCCGAGAACCATTCGTCCCGGAGTGACAGAAAGCGGAAAAAAGTAGACTTCCCAGCCCCCTGTGTTCCCACAAGGCAGAGCATTTCGTCCGCTTTATATCCCGGTTTAAAAATACGGAGCAGTGCTTCCATCATAAAATGTTTCAGACACTCGTATACCATATCCGAATCGTCAGCTCCCATATACCGCTTCAATGCATACCGGATCCTCTCTGTGCCATCCCACTCCAGTTGATTCAGATATTCACAGATAGGATGGTACTGATCACTTGCCGCTACGGTCCGAAGTGCCTTATCCATGTTTTTCTCATTTCCCAGCTCATAATATTTCTCAAAATATAAATAAAAAAAATCCCGCCCCGCATCTGTCAGAGGACATATTCCTTCATTCCACCAGAGTTCTTTTACAATATCAATCCTCTGATTCAACAGATTATATCGAAGACTCCCTTTGAGAAGCGGATCTTCTTTTAATACAATGATATAATTCTGCATCGTTCCCTTGATCGTTCCCTGTCTTGTGACCTCCAGCTGTCCTTTTATGCTCTCGGCAGGAACGGTCTGCACCATCTGTTCCATTTTCTGTAGGGCATTCTGCTTTTCCATATCTGAAGTTTTTTCTACATTCCCGTTCAATTCGTTCCACCGCCTTCCTTTTATCCTGAATCAATCCTTTTTTCTCCCATTCATCGCCAAAAAGGAGGATATCAAGATAATATTCGACAACACTTAATTCCTTCAGTGCTGTAACAAAATGTCCGTCCCATTCTTCTTCTTTTGTTTTAGGGACATATCGGTTTTTCCAATCGAAAAGAAGAGCGCGGTAATCCAGAAATAGTTTTACATATCTTACGCATTCTGTTTCCCAGTCCGCTTTGGGGATATCATTTCTTGCAAGTGAAGATATTTTCCTAGCTTTAGGCGGCTTCTCCCGGCTTCCGTAAGGAATCCCAAAATCATCTGCCAGTTTTAAGGCTGCTTCTTTTGGAGTCAGACCAAAAAGGCGGGCGGTAAAATCAATCACATCCCCGGTACATCCGCAACCGAAACAATAATATCTTCGATCCACTTTCATGCTCGGTGTACGGTCATTATGAAAAATACAGCGGATCAATCCGCTCCTGTTGGGCTTGAATCCATAAAATTCTGCGGCCTGCCTGACCGTCACATTCTTCTTTACCACTTCAAATACATCCACTGTCTGTCCACTTCCTTTCCAACTTATTTAAAATAAAAAAAGAGCATCCTGACTTTTTATCCAAAACTGAATAAATCAAAATGCTCTTTACAGGGAATTCCTGTCATGGTCTTTCTCTTTATTTTTCTTTCTGGCAGCATCCTCGGCGATCCTTTTTTTATTAACAGCCAGTTTCTCAAGAATACTTGACCGTGCTGTCTTTTTGATCTGTTCCGTATTCGCTTTTCTGGTCTCCGGCTCCTGTAGGTTTCTCTGCACTTTTGCGATCACCGTTTTTGCTGCGTCCCGTAATTTATCTTTTGCCATCTTAATCACATTTTTGGTGATTGTTTTTGCCTTATCAGAGTTATGGGGGTTTTGAACAATACTGTTACAAAGCTGATCCAGAACCCTTATATCCTCTTCCTGCGTCTGTACTCTTACCTTTTCCGTAACGACTTCCACCGCCTTGTCATAAGCGATCTCCGACACTTCATCGATCAAAGTTTCATTATCCATGATCCGCTCTTCCTGATCCTTGATCTTCTGTTCCTGCCGGGCGATCTTTTCTTTTTGCGCCTGTATGATAAATTCCTGCTTTTCCAGATATTTCTTTCCACCGTATTCCGGCTCTTCCTCAATCTCCAATCCCTGCTCCCTGCAAATATCAAGAAGAAGGTTTCTGCAGATCAGGTCAAACATCATCTTCCGGTTGTTATTTCTTCCTCTTGGCTTATCAGGATCAGGAAGGGGGATCCCCAGTGCCTCCAATGCTTTTTCCTGTTGCGGGCAAAGTTCTCCATATTTATTCTTACAGTCAAAAACATGCCGTTCATGGATATGCGGAGTCGTTTCATCCATGTGCAGCGCAAAATCCAGAATGTGGACATGCTCACCAAATCTTCCCTCGAACCTTTTCATAAAAGTATCCGCAATCTGAAAAAGCTGGTCTCCCGATATATGCTCGCCTTCCTTTCCTATCTGAAAGATCGTTTCTTCCGGGCAGGTCATTTTATTTTTCAATAGATCTTCTGTTGTCCGATTCCTTTCCGGATGACGGTTCTTTTCATTTCTGGCATTCTGCCCCTGGATAAAATCATAGTAATGGTCTTCATAATACATTTTCTCCATATCGTGAAAACTTGCATCCGGCTCGACCGCTCCCAGATCTCTAAGCGTTTGGTTTGATGGGTTCTGAACATATCCCCTGTAACAGTCCCAATAGATATTCTGTTTTTCTTTCTCCGCATCAATGTGCTCACTGTTGGCAATATCAAATTGCCTGTCATTGTGCCTTGGGTTATAAACACCATGTTTTCCCGATCTGCCATTATGCCTGGTTGCTCTCATCTTTCTGCATTCCCCCTGTCATCATTTCTGCATTTTCTTTTTTCAATCTGTCTTTCTCTAAGGTCATTCCATTATCTGACTCTTGCATTTCAGAAGCTTTTGCATGTGGCGGTCATTTCCAAAAATCATTTTCGGTAATACAATTCGCCAGATAATACCCAGTACGACTTGACGCAGGCGTCAAATCACTGGGCAATGCGTTTCACCCTTGACCCGATAATGGGCGTTGCCCCTTAACCCCAGCAAGGAGCTGCCGCCCCTTTGCATTCCCCCCCACAAAGGGCTGCGCCCTCTGTACTCCCGCCGGACAAAATAAAAATTTCTGGCAGTGTCCCTTCTGTCAGCATTTCCATTTTGTCCGTTTTTTCAAAAATCCTCAGCTCGGATTTTCTGAAAAAATAAGAGCCGACACTTCGTCCTTCCTGCTGGAAAGATCCATTGTATCGGCTCCCATCTTTGACCTTATCGGTCATATTCAGTTCCTTCGGGATTGAGTTTGTCAAGATGATTTCGGTAACTTTTCTAAATTCGATGAATTATCCGTCGAAAAATCGCCTAACACTTCGTGCCTGCATATCTCTTGAAACACTGTATCTAAAGGTTTTTTCGCACTTTCTGATTGTTTTACATTCACGATAAAAGTTGTATTACCTATGCGTGTCGCATAAGAAAAATCATTTTTTGTCATATAGTCGGCTCCTCCTTTATAAAATTTGATTGCTGGGCATTCAACTTAGAACACCCAACAATCACCATTTCAACATATCAAGAAGTCATAAAGTCGTGAGTATAGTTGAAGTGTTTATCTTTCCATACCACACTTATTTTTACGAGTCTTGATATTTACATTCATTTCATCTTCATAGTTCTTTGCTCTCCTTTTCGATAAATATTTTAGGCAATACACTACAACACAGCGAAAACTCTGCTTGCAGTCATTACTGCACTTTCTGCAAAGTTCGTTGTAGGTAATGCGATTTCTTTCATTTAGAAACAATGCCCACTCTTGTTTCCGTTTTTTGCTCATTCTCGGCATATCAGTCTCCTTTTCGTCTGAAAATAAAAAACCACAGGAAAGATACTCAAAGCCTTGTTTCTGTTATTTCCCGGGGCGAAAATCGGGCAAAATTCCCTTTCTAAGCCTTTCAAAAAATCACGCAAGGTATTTGTACTAACCTGTGGTTATGAATTAAATTGTCAGTTTTGGATAACAAAAAACACCGTATTACTACGATGTTTTCTGACATATATTTTATTTAAGTTACACGAGAAAATTGTTACAGAAATGACTCCGCTATATATACTCTGTTTTTACTCGAATCCCACATCACAATAATTTCGCTATTATCTTCTTGAGATTCATACCAATATAAACATTCTGAATAGTTTGGAAACTTTTCAGCAGGAACATCTATATTATTTAGCCACTCGGTTACTGCGGTTTCATAAGAGACACTGTATATGGTTTTTTCTTCCGCATTGCTCCAATCAAACATTTCTCTTATTGGTTCATCTTCTTCATAGGAAAAAATGTGGTATCGTATTCCGTCTCCATGAAAACTTGCACCTGAATCTTTGCTATATACTTCTGTATAATGTGATTTCGAGGCCAGTTCAAATCCCCAGTTAGAGTTGAGAACTGTAGAATAGTCACTCAGATGATTCCATACACAGAATAATCCAATAACAACGGCTATAATAACGATAGAAATGATGGATATAACCATTTTAGTTTTCTTCTTCATGATTTTTTCCCTTTCTATATTCTAAAATATCACCCGGCTGGCATTCTAATGCGTCACACAATTTTATAAGAGTAGATATTTTTAAGGCTTTTGCTTTTCCATTTTTCAAAACCGATACATTAGCAATGGTAATTCCCACTTTTTCGGAAAGCTCTGTCACGCTCATTTTTCTTTTGGCGAGCATTACATCGATATTAAAAATAATTTCTCCGTCCATCGTTGCCTCCTCATATAGTCCAGTCGCTTTGTTCCTGCAATGCAGCAGCCTTCTTTACCAAATATGATAATACCGCAGATACAACTGCTACAGCAACACCTATAAAAGAGATGCCAAACGATGCAATCACAATACCGGGATGGCTCATATTCAAAAAAAGTAGAACAATATTTCCGGCAAAAAAGAAACCGGCATCTCCTACAGACAAAGCAGAAATCTTTTTCAGAAAAGATGCATTCTGCTCAGTGAAAGATAGGTCTTTCCCAATATTTTTCGCTATTTTCCAAGCAAAATATACCACCATAAAACAAGGAATACCAGATACCCAAATGAATATAAGCCAAGGCCAAAAGCGATTGCTAAGCTCAGGATACAATGTTCGCAAACTCAAGCCATACATAGGAATGACAGCAGCATACAAAATCAAACCGCAAATACCAACGCCGATCAGAATTAGTTTTAGCCATTTGGAAAGATGTTTTTGTTCCATATAAATGAACCTCCTTTGCTTTTTTATAGTATAGCACCATCATTGCAAATTATCAATAATTTTTTATTGTATCACGATAAATAAAATATGTGTTACGATACGAATACTTCATTATCTATCCAAAATTCTATTTCTCTGTTAAAGTATAAAATACAACAAATTCAACTAAGTCGCTTCCAAAGATACTGTTTATTTTTCTTTATTCTGTTCCACTTCCATTATATCCACAACTTAGTGACTTCTTGAATACTTGCCGAAAAAGAAAAACTGCCATCAAGCGACAGCAGTTCTCTTTCGGCTGGTATCCTGTTAAGAATACATAATATCATTCAGTACAATCTCATCAACACAGGCTCGGATATTATTCATCATTCCGACCCATTTCATTATATCCGTTGCTTTTAATTGCTCGGTTACACCTTGTCTTTTTGCCATTTCCTTTGTAAGATACTCCGCCATATTACACGCCGAAGTATCGATTTCTACAAGGTGTTCATTTAACTTACCGCTTGTCAGCAGATTGAAATATAAAATTTTTCTGTGTTCCTTTAAATATCGTTCCCTCATTCTTCCGTATTTTGAGAGAGTGGGCGGTTCTTCTATCATCAATCAGGGGTAGTAATAATCTCCGATAAGTTCGTACTGGATACTGTTCTTTCATCTGTGATAAATCTTTGCATAGTCCTTTCCGTCTTTGATAGCTTTTTTGCAATTTAAAAGGACGATTTTTATCGTCCTATAAAAGTATATCCCTCTGCATTCTGTCTTCTTACCATCCGGCATTTTTATCCACATAGCCTCGATATTTTTCCAATACAGAATCGGTCACACCGTTTTTATATATTTTTCGAATGTCGGTAATCTCTTCATCCTTTAAAAGTTTCAACCATTCCAGAAGCTCTTTCCGGCTGTTGGCAAAATTACAGCAGCGACCATCTGCATATTCAATCCTGTATCTCATAAGCATCCTCCTACACATATACCATTTCATCCGTCCGGTTTCGAGTAGAAAATAATTCTTTTTGTAATAGTTTCATACACTTGCCACTCCTTTCTTTGGTTCCACAGGCGGAAGCATCGATACCGGGACAAACACGCCTTTTGCAATATCTTCCTGCCGGATTGCTTCCTTCTTTGCCTCGATCTCTGCCTTCTTTTTTTGTTTTACCTTGTCTTCATATGCTTTCTGCTTTCCATTCGCTTTCCGCCTCAGATAATTCTGGTGTAATCTGTCTTTCCTGGCTTCCCGTTTACGCATTTCTTCCGCTTCTTCCGGAGTCATTTGGACTTCTCCAAAATGTGGCGGAAGATACTTTCCTACAAAGTTAAAATAAATCTCTATTTCCTGTGTCGTCTGCTGGCTTCCTTTTCTGTCTCTTTCATGTACCAGAATCTTCTCCAGAAACTCATTTAGCATATAGGTAGTCAATTCATCAAAATTCTTATATTTATCCACCAATGCAATAAATTTATCCGGTGAACGTCTTTCATTCTCCCCTCCGGAAATCTCTGTTTCTAATTCAGATATTTCTACCGTCAATTCTTTCTGCTCTTTTGAATACTGCGCATTAAGGGTTGAATATCGGTCATCTGGCAGTTTTCCGAGAATATTATCTTCATAGATCCGGCAGATTAATGTTTCTAGTTCCTGCATCCTCTTTTTAGCTTCCGTCAGCCTGGTTTTCATCTTTGTCATTTCACTGGACTGTTGAGAATTCTGTGTTGTTCTGACCGTCTCAATAAACTCTTCTCTGTTCAGATCAGAATATTCCGCTATCGCTTTTAACAGGTCTTTAATAAGCTGTATCACAACGTCAGCATTAATTCTGTGCTGTGTGGGGCAAAGTGTCCCGACTGGAACTTTGCTATAAGCTGAACAGGTATATTGTGGGATTCGTTTCCCATTATTAACACGATGAACATACATCTTGGAACCACAGTCCGCACAATACATCAATCCTGTCAGTGGATGGGCCTCTCCCCATCCGTCCGGGTATCTGCGAACATTTTTCCGGATTCTCTGTACATGATCAAAAGTTTCCTGGTCAATGATTGCTTCCTGAGTATCCTCGAACACTGTCCAATTATCTTCTGACACATAATGGCTCTTTTTATCTTTAAAGTGCTTTCTTGTCTTAAAATTCACAGTATGTCCAAGATATTCCCTCTTTTTCAAGATCCCTGCAACCGTAAAAGAACCCCATGCATATGGGTCTTTGATCTCGTTTACCCTCCCCTGCCATAATCCCGCTCCATGTCTTGCCATATGCACGGCCGGGATCTCCACCTGATCTTCTTTCAATCTTTTTGCGATCTGATAAGGTCCACAGCCATCCATCGTCATCTGAAAGATTCTGCGAACAACTTGCGCTGCTTCTTCATCTATGATCCAGTGATTTTTATCTTCGGGATCTTTCAGGTAACCATATGGAGTGGTACTGGCAACGTGTTTCCCTGAATTACCTTTCGCCTTAAATGTAGAGCGGATCTTTTTACTTGTGTCTTTCGCATACCACTCATTCATAATGTTACGAAAAGGAAGGAAATCATCATCGCCGTTCAGGCTGTCATGTCCATCATTGATGGCAATCAGCCTGACCTGTTTCTGTCTCATCATTTCCTGAATCTGCCCTACCATCAAATAATCCCGGCCCAACCGGCTCATATCCTTTATGATGACCGTACCGATCTGCCCAGCTTTGATGGCATCCATCATACTAGTAAAGCCCGGTCGGTCAAATCTCGTTCCGGATATCCCATCATCAGTAAAATGGATATATGGTGTTAATTCATGGGATTCCGCATATTGCGAAAGCATTTGTTTCTGATTTGAAATACTATTACTTTCACCCATAAGATCATCATCATGGCTGAGACGTTCATACAGTGCTGTTAGTTTCTTCTGCATCTTTTCCCTCCTCCCTTTAATTTTTACTGCCTGTTTGCATCCCATATCCGTTCCTTTACCGGGTTCCGATGTTTCCGGGACGTATATTCCAGAAAAGACACGCTGAATGCATATTCAAGTCTGGTATCACTATGGACAGGCCACTCTGTTTTCAAGGTTCGTGTAAGGAATCACCAAAAAGATCCCTTCACTTAACCCATCCCGCAGAGCTGTTTTTACTAGGTCAAAATACAATTTTATTTATTTTTTATAAAAAATAAGGCTCAAAAGACTTTTTAATCATTTTGGAGCTCCATTTATTTAAAAAATAGTGAATTTCTTTCATCGTAGGCGTAATGTATACCTTACTGTCTTCGTAATCTCTCTTTACAATGCCTATGATGGGAAGATCTACATTTTTTCTGATTTCAGCAATATCTTCCGGTGTGTTGGCACGGATGCCAAGCGCTCCTCCTTCCGCAGCTGCCCGCGCCATTCTTCCCATAATGAAAGAAGAATGGAGCGGTTCATGGGGCAATGCCTGACATGATACGATCAGATTTCCTTTGAGCTGTTCTAATTTTTGATTCATAGTGCTCTCCTTTCTGACTCCCTTTCTTGAACCAAGTATAACACTTATGAAAAGTCTTTCAACGTTTTGCAGCTGTTCTGAAAATCTTTTCACTTCATTTTCATTTTTACATATGTTTTCCTGTTTTTCCCCCATTTTTTATAGTACATTTTGCACAATAGATGAAAGAGCTTTCATCTATTTACTTTTCAAAACGATGTGCAATCTTCAAAAACAGAATAATCCCCTGCGGATAACCGCAGGGGATTATTCTGTCTACTCATTAAGATGAAAAACGATATTTTCTTGTCGTCACTTCGCTCTTTCTTCCATTCTTGTCAATCAATACGACATTCAGTTCCGTATCTTTATTTATCATCAGAGAACCAGTGTATTTCTGTGATCCTTCCGTCGGCTCACTTCCATCTGTAGTGTAGTAAGCCGTATATCCGTCCGGTACACGGATTTCAACAGCCAGTGCCTGAATATATTCTCCTGTCGTCGGAGAAACTGCCGGCGCGTCTGCGATCGGGAAACGGATGGTAAAGGTCTTCTTTACTTCCAGACTCGGGATGCCTTTCTGGTTGACAAATATGGCACGCACTGTCGTCTCTCCTTCCTGACTTAACTGGATCGGATCTTCGTACTTCGTGCTGCTCTGTGTCGGTTCGCTTCCGTCAATTGTATAATAGATATTTCCCTTTCCTTTTGAACTTAAGGTAAGTTCTTGTACATCGTCGTACACTTCTTCTTCGTCCAAGCTGAATACCGGAAGTTTTGCCACATAGTCGTCTAGTGCTGTCAAAACTTCTGTGCTGGTACATTCGTTCATGATCGGCGAAATTTTGTCTGTCTGGTCAGAATCCACGTAGAACTCCACAGCGGCACGGTAAACACCCACACTATCCGGGTAATCTGTCACTGCTTTCTCAAAAAGTGTATCCGCCTTTTCCAGCTCTTTTTGATCCTCATAAGTCTTTGCGAGGTTCAGATATCCTTCTTCCCTTTTCCCGTCCTTCTCTATCGCCTTTGAAAAGAGCTGCTCTGCCTTTGCATAGTTTCCGTCTACGAGTGCCTTTTTCCCTTGATTAATTACCCCCGTATATGTATTCCGGTATATCAGTATACCAAGTCCTGCCAGGGCAGCTACGATCAGGATCATCCCCGCGATCAGCAGGCGGCGCAGTCTCCTGAGTCTTTTCATCCGTGCCTGTTTTGCCTTTTTCCTGCGCCGTCTGATTTGTTCCTCCGATAACATATGGTCTTGATTCGTTGTCCTTTGCATGATACGTCTTATTCTCTCCTCTTATTTTCGTGCCGCCTCCACACAATTGTACATAAGCATCGCTACTGTCATCGGGCCCACGCCTCCCGGAACCGGTGTGATGGCAGCCGTTTTTTCTTTTACCCGGTCAAAATCCACGTCTCCGCATAGTTTGCCGTCTTCTCCCCTGTGTATGCCAACATCGATGACGATGGCTCCCTCTTTGACATATTCTTCTGTAATAAGGCGCGGCTTCCCTGCCGCTGCCACAAGAATATCTGCCCGTCTTGTAATCTCTTTAAGATTCTTTGTCCTGGAATGTGCGATCGTCACAGTTCCGTTTTCCTGAAGAAGGAGAAAAGCCATCGGTTTTCCGACATTATTGCTTCTCCCTACGACTACACATTCTTTGCCCTCAATGTCAAATCCGGATCGTTTGATCAGCTCTATGACGCCCTCCGGTGTGCAGGAGCGAAATCCTTCTTTTCCAAGGCATAGTGCTCCAATACTTTCCGGAAGAAAGCCGTCCACATCTTTCTTTGGAGATATCATTCCCGTGATCTTCTCTTCATTGAGATGCTTCGGAAGCGGAAGCTGGACAAGGATTCCATGTACAGTGTCATCCGCATTGAGAGAACGTATCAACGCCTCCAGCTTCTCTTCTGTCGTCTCTTCATCCAGTTCATAGGATCGGGATTCAATCCCTACATACTCACATGCTTTTTTCTTATTCCGCACATAAACTGCAGATGCCGGGTCTTTCCCGACTAAAATGACAGCAAGGCATGGGGTAATTCCCCGTGCCTTTAAGTCTGCTGTCTGTTCTTTCAATTCATTTTTTATCTGATTGGAAATCGCTTTTCCGTCTATCAATACTGTCATATTCCCATCTCCTGTCTTTGCCGACCTGATACGGCATGTTTTAGAACAAACCAGTAATCTTTCCGTCATCTGTCACATCGATTCCGTTTGCCGCCGGTACCTTCGGAAGACCTGGCATCGTCATGATCGCTCCAGTAAGTACCACAACAAATCCTGCTCCTGCGCTTACATACACATCCCGAACATGGATATCAAAACCGCTTGGACGGCCAAGAAGTGTCTGGTCGTCTGACAAAGAGTACTGTGTCTTTGCCATACATACCGGAAGATTTCCAAATCCCATGCTTTCAATCTTTGCAAGCTGCTTTTCTGCTGCTTTTTCAAACACTACGCCATCTGCTCCATAGATTTCTCTGGCTACAGTACAGATTTTTTCTTTAAGAGGCAGGTCATCCGGATAAAGCGGACTAAAATGGCTTTCCTTTGTCTCCAGCGTATTCAGCACTTTCTCCGCAAGCTCGATGCCGCCTTCGCCGCCTCTTCCCCATACATCCGCAATAGCAAATTCACAATTTCTTTCTTCACAAAACTGCTTGACATATGCTTTTTCTGCTTCCGTATCGGATACAAAAGAGTTGAGGGTAACAACTACCGGCACACCAAATTTCTGAAGATTTTCAATATGTTTTTCAAGATTTACAATTCCTTTCTTCAGCGCTTCGAGATTTTCCTCGTTGAGATCTGCTTTCGCAACACCGCCGTTATATTTGAGTGCACGTATTGTCGCAACAAGCACGACCGCATCTGGTTTCAGTCCGCTCATACGGCACTTGATATCCATGAATTTTTCTGCTCCCAGATCGGCACCAAACCCTGCCTCCGTAATCGTGATATCGCTCATTTTTAAAGCCATCTTTGTAGCCTGGACACTGTTGCATCCATGGGCGATATTGGCAAATGGTCCTCCGTGGACAAGGGCAGGTGTATGTTCCAATGTCTGGATCATATTCGGTTTAATCGCGTCTTTTAGAAGAGCTGCCATCGCTCCTGTAGCTTCCAGGTCATCAGCTGTGACCGGTTCCCCAGCAAAATTATAGGCTACAATGATTCTTCCAAGACGTTGTTTCAGATCTGCAAGATTGTCGGCAAGACAAAGGATTGCCATGATTTCGGAGGCTACTGTAATAACAAAATGATCTTCCCTTACCATTCCATCCATCTTGTTTCCAAGCCCTACTACAATATTTCTGAGGACGCGGTCATTCATATCCACGCATCTCTTCCATACAACCTGACGCGGATCGATGCCAAGTTTATTTCCCTGCTGGATATGATTGTCAAGAAGAGCTGCAAGAAGATTATTTGCAGAAGTAATGGCATGGAAATCTCCGGTAAAATGCAGATTTAGATCTTCCATCGGAACAACCTGCGCATATCCGCCGCCTGCTGCTCCTCCCTTAATCCCAAAACACGGACCAAGAGATGGTTCACGCAGTGCGATCATCGCTTTCTTCCCTATTTTTGCCATTGCTTCGCCGAGACCTACCGTGATAGTTGTCTTTCCTTCTCCAGCCGGGGTCGGGTTGATCGCCGTCACAAGCACAAGCTTTCCGTCCGGACGGTCTTTCACTTTTTCCCACAGTTCAGCTGAGAGTTTTGCTTTGTATTTGCCGTAAAACTCCAGATCCTCTTCCTCGATCCCTGCCAAAGCTGCAACATTTCTGATATGTTCCATCTTCGCTTCCTGTGCAATTTGAATATCTGTCTTCATTTTCTTCCTCCGTTTCTGTCTCATCAGACATGTTCTTCTATGTACTGGTCAAACTGTTCTTTTGACATAAGAACCTTTCTCGGTTTTGTGCCTTCCTCTTCTCCTACCACGCCTGCCTCGTATAGCTGGTCCATGATCCTTGCAGCCCGGTTGAATCCGATCTTGAACACCCTCTGCAGCATCCCTATAGATGCTTTATCCTTCTCAATAATGAAATATCCTGCATCTTTAAAATATACATCCCTGTCATTACCCGGGGAGGCTGCAGATGCACCGGCAGTGCTGCTGGCCGCATTTGCCATGTGGCTCTCTACATTCTCATCATAAGACACATTTCCATTATTTTTCACAAGATAATCTACAACTGCCTGAACCTCTTTATCCGATACAAAAGAGCCTTGTACTCTGACTGGTTTCTGATATCCGGAAGGGTAGAAAAGCATATCTCCTTTCCCAAGGAGTTTTTCCGCCCCGTTCATATCGATGATCGTCCGGGAATCTACACCAGATGACACTGAGAATGCGATTCGGGACGGCATGTTTGCCTTGATCAGACCTGTGATAACATTGACAGATGGCCTCTGTGTGGCAAGGACGAGGTGGATTCCAGCAGCTCTGGCAAGCTGAGCCAGACGGCAGATAGACTCCTCCACTTCCCCGGGCGCCACCATCATCAGATCTGCAAGCTCGTCCACAATGATGACAATCTGAGGCATCTTTTCCGGACGTTCTTCCTCCGTGCTGATGTCTTTTACACTGTCTACTTTTTCATTAAAACCCTTCATATCCCGTACATTATACTGCGCGAAAAGCTGATATCGTTTCATCATCTCTGCTACGGCCCAATTCAGCGCTCCGGCTGCCTTTTTTGGATCTGTGACGACTGGTATGAGAAGATGTGGAATTCCGTTGTACACGCTCAACTCTACAACCTTCGGATCGATCATGATAAGTTTTACTTCATCCGGCGATGCCTCGTAAAGAATACTCATGATCAGCGTGTTGATACATACGGATTTTCCTGATCCGGTTGCCCCGGCAACAAGAAGATGCGGCATCTTTGCTATATCTGCCACAACTGTACGTCCTCCGATATCTTTTCCTACGGCAAAGCTAATCTTCGATTCTGCACGGCGGAATTCCTCACTTTCCAGGAGATCTCTTAATAGGACGGCCGAATTGTCTTTGTTCGGCACTTCGATTCCTACAGCTGCCTTCCCAGGAATCGGAGCTTCGATACGGATGTCCGAAGCGGCAAGATTCAGTTTCAGATCGTCTGCAAGTCCTACGATCTTGCTTACTTTTACCCCCAGTTCCGGCTGTACTTCATATCGTGTAACGGATGGTCCGCAGCTTACATTCGTCACTGTCACATTGACCCCGAATGTCTTCAGTGTCTGCTGAAGCTTCATAGCCGTCTCTCTCAAATGGCTGTCGGAATCCCCCCGACCTTTTTTTCCTTTTGTCAGAAGGTTCATAGGAGGTGCCTTGTACTTTTTCACAGGCTTTGCCGCCCGTTTCAGTATTTCTTCCTCGACACTTTCCCCTTTTTTCAAAGATGCAGCCCCTCTCTCCTCTTTTGGCGCTTTTATATTGGCCGGAGAAAACTCTACCATCCCTGCATCCTCCAGTTCCGACAAATCCGGAACGGCCTGCGCGGCATCATCCATATCAAGAGGTGTATCTGTACGGGACGTTTCCTCCTGCGCAGCCCGTGTAATAACGATGTCCTCCACGGATGATTTTTCCGACTCTTCTCCCGGTTCTTCCGACGCTTTCACGGGAACTACGATCTCCTGTATTTCCGGATCTCGTCCTTCCAAAGTAGTATCAAAAGAAACGCCTTCCACTTTTTTCTCCCGTCGTTTCTTTGGTTTTGCTGCCTCTTTTGCCAGACGCTCTTTTCGTCTTTCCTCTCTTTTCAGCTTTCCTTCTTTAAAGCTGGCAAGAGCCTTTTGGCCCCCGGATTTGATCACTTTCAGCATAGATCTCTGTGTAATCAATATAAGGCAGATCATCATCAGAAAGATGTCGATGACATATGTCCCTACAACGCCAAAAGCTGGTGTCATTACCTCCGATATACCTTCTCCGATGAATCCTCCGGCTTTGTTGACAAGTTCCAGAAATACACAAACAAGGACTACCAACACGGCCGCAGCCGAAAATTTCAGATAGGCAGTCCTGTTTCCTTTGTTAGATATTAAAAAAGCGCCCCCTGCAAACAGCAGAAATGGAAACAGATAGGAAACCTGTCCAAAAATTCCCTCCATAAAATCAGCGATAAACCGGCCGGCAAAACCTCCTAAACCGAAATTGCTGATCAAAAGAATAACAGACACTGCAAGAATAATGAGAATCCTAATTTCTTCCCTTACAATCTCTTCCCGCTGTATCTGCGCTTTTGTCTTGCGCTTTGTTCCTCCGGATTTTGTTGTTCCTGGCTTTTTTGCTGCGGATTTGCTTTTCCGCGTTCCTTTTGTACTGGAAGCCATGAAATATCCCCCTTGTGATTTATCTACCCGTATATTATAGCATCTTTAAAATGTGATGTCATTACCTATTTTCTCCCCGTGCTTTCCTGTCCCTATACTCATCAATAAGTGTATGGATCTTCCGGAACGCTTCCCGGATCCCTCCCACTTCATCGATCATTCCTTCTTCAACAGCTTCCCTTCCTTCCAGCAGCGTCCCAACATCTTTTACGAGTTGAGAGGGATCCAGCATCAACTTTTCGAGTCTCTTCTGCGTGATCCTCGAATGCTCAGATATAAATTTTGTGATCCGATCCTGTGTTTTTTCCATATTCCGGTAACTTTGAATCACACCGATGAACATTCCGCTTGACCGTACCGGGTGTACGATCATTGTGCCGCTTGGCACGATAAAGGAGTAATCTGCCGACACTGCAAGCGGCCCTCCGATAGAATGACTTCCTCCAAGGACAAGAGATACCGTTGGCTTGCTGAGCGATGCAATCATCTCCGCGATAGCCAGTCCCGCCTCAACATCGCCCCCAAGAGTATGAAGCAGGATAAGCACCCCTTCAATCTCATCGTTGGATTCGATCTCAGCAAGCTTCGGCAGCAGATGTTCATACTTGGTAGCTTTCGTATTTCCCGATACGGCCTCGTGCCCTTCTATCTCTCCTATGATCGTCAGAAGATACACACGATAGTCACTTTTCCCTTCACTTAGTTCCAGACTTCCCGTCTCTTTAATCTGCTCGGTCTCCTTCTCCTGTTTTTCCATGTTCTGCATCTCTTCCATAATAAAAACACCTCCACATTTTTTCCTATTATGTGGAGGTGTTTTCTTAATTATACATATGCAATTTTCTGAAAAAGCTTATACGAGCTCCAGCGCCTGTTCCAGATCTGCGATGATGTCATCTGCATTTTCAATTCCCACACTGAAACGGATCAGATCCGGCTGTACTCCTGCTTCCAGAAGCTCCTGCTCATTCATCTGACGATGTGTGTGGCTTGCCGGGTGCAGAACGCATGTTCTTGCATCGGCAACGTGCGTTACAATGGCACAAAGTTTCAGACTGTCCATCATCTTGACGGAAGCATCCCGCCCTCCCTTCAGTCCGAAAGTGATGACGCCGCATGTTCCGTCCGGCATGTATTTCTGAGCCAGATCGTAGTATTTGTCTCCTTCCAGCATCGCACAGTTTACCCAGGCAACCTTGTCATGTCCTTTCAGGTATGAAGCAACTTTTTTCGCATTTTCACAATGACGCGGCACTCTCAGATGAAGTGTCTCCAGTCCTACATTCAGAAGAAAGGCATTCTGCGGAGCCTGGATAGATCCCAGATCCCTCATGAGCTGTGCTGTAGCCTTTGTGATATATGCACCTTTCCCAAATTTCTGCGTATAAATGATGCCGTGGTATGTCTCATCCGGCTGCGTAAGTCCCGGGAATTTATCTGCATAGGCTTCCCAGTCAAAATTTCCGCTGTCCACAATAGCACCGCCAACGCACATTGCATGTCCATCCATATATTTTGTCGTAGAATGAGTCACGATGTCTGCTCCCCATTCAAACGGTCGGCAATTGATCGGCGTTGCAAATGTATTGTCCACGATCAGTGGTACCCCATGAGCATGTGCTGCCTTTGCAAATTTCTCGATATCAAGCACTGTAAGCGCCGGATTTGCAATCGTCTCTCCCATGACTGCCTTCGTATTTTCACGAAATGCCGCATTCAGTTCTTCTTCTGTACAGTCCGGATCTACAAATGTGGCTTCCACGCCCATTTTCTGGATCGTATGTGCGTAAAGGTTATAAGTTCCTCCGTAGAGAGCTGAGGAACATACGATGTGATCCCCTGCCCCTGCAATATTCATGATCGCATAAAAATTTGCTGCCTGTCCGGAGGAGGTAAGCATAGCTGCATATCCGCCTTCCAGATCGCAGATCTTCTGAGCCACGGCGTCGTTGGTTGGATTCTGCAGTCTTGTATAAAAATATCCACTGTCTTCCAGATCAAAGAGACGCCCCATCTGCTCGCTTGTATCATATTTAAATGTCGTGCTCTGATAAATTGGAAGCACCCTTGGCTCTCCTTTTCCCGGTTTCCAGCCTGACTGGATACATTTTGTCTCAATCTTGTAGTTGTCGCTCATACACTTACTCCTCCTATTTTTCTTCTATTTGTACCGATGATTACTGAAACAGATATTCTTCTTCCAGATCACGTACCATTTTCGTATATACTTTTCTGCACGCCTCCATCTTCCCTTCCTCGATCAGGGAAATACACGGACTCAGATAGTTTTCCCAGATTTCCCGATAGACTCGGTCGGAATCTCTAAGCTTATCGATTCTCTTTACGATTGTCGGAGCAATATTGTAATATTCCCGAATCGTATCCCTGCCTCCCGGAGACATAGAAAGATAATTGTCTCTATACTCCCGGAGCGTCCTGAGTTCATAGCACTCGTCCGGCTTTTCGAGGGATCTGCACACAGCCGTCGTCACATAGCAGAGTCTTCTTCGGAAGCCTCCGTTTATCTCTTCGAAGGTTGCTTTTCCTACCTTCATTGTAACCGCAATAAGCCGATTCCAGCTTTCGACTGTACAGTCTGCCAGCTCCTCCATTTCCTTGTCCCTGCTGTATAAAATGAGAGGGATGAAAAAGGAAACGAATGCAAGATTGTAATCAATTACCGCGTTTTCACGTTTTCGTTTTCCCTCCACCTTGGAAAGTTTCCCATTTACATAGTTTGGAACAACATCTGCAAGTTCTTTCAGAAATTCTTCCCTTTCTTCCTCCCTGAATTCACGGATGGCAAGCAGGATCAATTTCAACGGCTCTCGCTGCCGATCAAACAAATCTTTAAAGGCTTCTTCGTATGTATTTTTATTAAAGCCTTTTGACAACACGAAAGCTTCCTCATACATGGAGATCAAATCATTCCTGTGTATGTCCTGCATAGGATTTCCTCCTTCCTGCATTACGGGATGTGCTTATTCGTCCCAGTTATGATACACTTCCTGGACATCGTCGTCGTCTTCCAGAAGATCCAATGTTTTCTGGATACTTTTTATATCTGCCTCATCTGTCAATTCCACATATGTCTGAGGGATCATTGTCAC
Organism: Sellimonas caecigallum; assembly: GCF_019754295.1. GTDB lineage: Bacteria > Bacillota > Clostridia > Lachnospirales > Lachnospiraceae > Sellimonas > Sellimonas caecigallum. Next base: position 36,604 of record NZ_VIRV01000009.1, read on the forward strand.
AGATGCCTCTGTCATTGGAATTCCTGCGGCTTCCAGTTTTTCTCTTACTTCAGAAAAAGAATCCGGATCCGTAAGAATCTCGAAGCTGTCTTCCTCTTCTGCGAAATCTTCTGCACCTGCATCCAGAGCAAGCATCATCAATTCGTCTCCGTCCATCTCGAAGTCTTCTTTATCGATCAGGATCTGTCCTTTTTTGTCAAACATAAAAGATACACAGCCCGGTGTTCCGATATTCCCGTTTCCTTTTGTAAAAGCACTTCTCACATTGGATGCGGTACGATTCTTATTATCTGTGAGCGCTTCCACGATAATCGCTGTCCCATTTGGTCCATACCCTTCGTATACAACTCTTTCGTAATTGTTGGCATCTCCATCTCCAAGAGCTTTTTTGATGCTTCTGTCAATATTGTCATTTGGCATATTGTTTGCTTTCGCTTTTGCGATCACATCTCGAAGCCGACTGTTATTTGCCGGATCCGCACCACCGCCTTCTTTTACGGCAACCGCGATCTCACGGCCGATCTTCGTAAAGATCTTTCCTTTTGCTGCGTCATTTTTCTCTTTTTTATGCTTAATATTGGCAAATTTTGAATGTCCTGACATATTCTATATCCTCTCTTTTATCTTTACTTTATTGGAAATAAAATCCGCTTTTTCTATTCTAGCATTCTTTCTTTTCGGTGACAAGCTTAGATTTTGGCGATCCTTACCTTTTGTATGATATTGTTGTCCACATGGAGCACTTCAAAAACATATCCTTCGTACTCGATTTTACATTGTTCATTTTCTGCAGGGATTCGCTCCAGTTTTACGATAAGGAAGCCATTCAGAGTCTCATATTCATTGTCCTCATCTTCATCGGAAAAGACAATGCCCAAGATATCGGAAAGTTCGGACAAATCTGTCATCCCATCTGCAATATACTCCCCGTTTTCTCCTTTTTTGATCATTTCCTCTTCCACATCATACTCATCCCGGATATTTCCCATAATCTCTTCGATGATATCTTCCATTGCCACGATCCCTGCCGTTTGTCCATATTCATCGATCACAATAGCCATATGTACCTGTTTTGCCTCCATTTGGGTAAACAAACGGTCAATACTTCTCGTCTCCGGGATAAAGCTTGCCGGCATGAGACACTCCGGAAGTTCGCATAGTTTTTTCTTCCGCAGTTCTTCTTTCATATAACATCTCATGAGATCTCTTATATGAGTAATTCCGATGATATTATCTATATCATCCTGATAGACCGGAAATCTGGAATTTTTGGCTTCCAGTACAAACCGTGCCGCCTCCTCCAGTGTCTCTTCCCCGTCTATCGCGACTATGTTCTTTCTGTGCGTCATAACATCTTTTGCATCTTTTTCGCCAAACGCGAAGACATTTTTTATCATTTTGTATTCGTTTTCTTTGATCTTCCCTTCCTGCTTCCCGTCTTTCAACGCAGAAAGGACTCTGTCAGCAATCGTTTCCTGCTTCCCCATTCTTTTCTCCTTTTATGTAGAAAGCGCAAAGCTTACACGCAATGCCTCATCCACTTTTCTCATAATCTCTTTATCGAGATGGCAGACGTTTTCTTTCAGTCTCTGTTTATCGATGGTCCGTATCTGCTCCAGAAGGACAACCGAATTTTTCACAACCCCGTATCGCCGTGCATCTATCTCGACATGCGTCGGGAGTTTTGCTTTATTCATTCTCGACGTGATAGCTGCACAGATCACAGTAGGGCTATGTCTATTCCCCATCTCATTTTGTATAATAAGAACCGGCCGGATACCTCCCTGCTCGGAGCCGACGACCGGGCTTAAATCTGCATAGAAAATATCTCCTCGATGCACCTGCACTTTCTTCACACTCCATTTTTTAAGATACTGAAAGTATTTCCATCTTTTCTATGAAGTATTCCGAAAGCAATTTCTTCTCAGGCAAAATAATCCATCTGCGCAATCACTTTTCCATGTCTTGTGTATTCCCTCGGGATCCTCTTATCCAAGTTGCAGAGGAATTCATAATTAAATCTTCCGGAAAGAGCGCTCAGATCTTCTACCTCTATCGTCTCCTCCCCGTCTGTTCCCACGAGGGTTACCGGATCCATAAATTTGACATCATCGATATCTGTCACATCTACCATAAACTGATCCATACACACCCTTCCAAGAAGCGGTGCCTTTTTCCCATGGATCAACACATATCCTTTGTCTGAGAGACTTCTCGGATATCCATCCGCATAGCCTACCGGTACAGTAGCTACCTTCGTCGGGCGGCTTGCGGTAAAACAGCCCCCATAGCTCACAACTTCCCCTTTGTCGATCCATTTCGTATGTACTACGTGGCTCAGAAGAGAGAGCGATGGTTTGAGTGGTACTGCATTTTTATCTACCTCTTCGGACGGATAAAGTCCATAAAGTGCGATCCCGGCTCTTACAAGATCCATATTTGCCTCCGGCACATCTATTATCCCTGCACTGTTGGAACAGTGGCGGTATTGCGGATCTACTCCTTCTTCTTTGAGACGCTCTGTCATCCATCTGTACGCTTCAAGCTGCTGCTTCGTAAATGTCTTATCCGTCTCATCCGCCTTGGCGAAATGAGTAAAGATCCCTTCCATATGTATATTTGGAAGGTTGGCGATCCGGCAGATAGCCTGAACGGATGTTTCCCCGGTCCTAAATCCCAGACGAGACATACCGGTATCAAGTTTGATATGAATATTTGCTGTCTTTTTCATTTCCCCAGCCACAGAAGCGATCTCCATAGCCGATTCTTCTGTATAGACAGTCATGCTGATTCCATGTTCCACAGCCGCCTCGTACTGATCCGGGAACGTACATCCCAGCACGAGGATCGGCTTTTTCACTCCGGATTTTCGGATCAGCACTGCCTCATCCAGTGTTGCCGTAGCATAGCCCCACACAGTCTGCATATCCTCTGCCATTTGCGCAATAGGAATAGCACCGTGTCCATACCCGTCCGCTTTTACTACGAGGATCATCTTCGTATTCGGAGAAATATGTTTCTCCATCTGCTGTATATTATATTCAATCCGATCCAAATTGATCTTTGCACATACTCTGCTGTACTGTTTCATCGTTGTTTTGTCCCTTTCCAATTTACTTCCCCTGATAAAGACGCCGCCATCTCAATGATATCCTCTGCCATGACTCCATGTTCCCCATAGGTTTCTCTGGCCGCATCCCCGGCAAAACCATGGATACAGACCCCAAGCGACGCCGCTTCATACCGATCCATCCCAAGTGCCAGAAGACCGGTTATGATGCCTGCAAGGACATCTCCTGATCCAGCTTTTGCCATCGCTGCATTCCCAGACATGTTCAGATACGGAAATAATCCTTTTCCGGTCACGACTGTCCTTGCATCTTTTGCTGCTAATACTATATTATAGTTTTCCGAATACTGTTGTGCAAGAGAAATCCTGTTTTTTTTCGTCTCTTCCACAGTTTTCGACAGCAGCCTGGACAATTCTTTTACATGAGGTGTAAAGATCAGGCATTTCCCTGCTCCCCTCAAATACCTCTCTTTTTTCTCTTCTTCCATAGAGGCGATCAGATTCAGTCCGTCCGCATCCACGACACAGTTCTTCGGTTGCTCACTCAGGTAGCCGAATACCGTATCTGTGATTTTTCGGGCCGTTTCAGACGTTCCGATACCGCAGCCAAGGCAGATGATATCGGCCCACTCAAGTTTTTCTTTCAGAAGTAAAGCTGCATCTGTCTCGTCTGTATACACTGAGACAATCGCTTCCGGAAGCGTACTCTGCAGAATGATCCGATTTGCTTCCGACGTAAAGATCTGTACAAGTCCGGCTCCTGTTCTGTAGGCTGCTTTTGCTGACAGGTATGAAGCTCCGGACATCCCGCTGCTGCCTGTGATCATCAGTATTTTTCCGTATGTCCCTTTATTGGAGTCCGGTTTCCTTTTAGGACGGAATCTTTCGATATCCTCTTTTTCATAAGTTACATACCTTTGCCCGCACACTTGCTCATTTAAATAGATCCCGATGTCTGCTACAAATACTTTCCCTGCAAAGGATGCGCCCGGATAGAGCACCATACCCGCTTTCTGATAAGCAAAGGTAACAGTCATATCTGCCCGAAAAGCCGTCCCAAGAATTTCTCCAGACGCAGCTGATACGCCAGAGGGAATATCAACTGCCACCTTCTTTCCGGACATGCTGTTTAACTTTTTCAATATCTGTGCATAGTGTCCGGACACTTCCCTTGACAGTCCGATTCCAAACAGCGCATCCACGATGGCCGTGTAGTCTCCTTTTGGAATCTCTCTCATAGTAATGCCCCCGCAGTTTTCAAAAATCTTTCTCTGAGTCTTTGTCTCCTCTGTGCAGTGATCCGGGTTTCCAGCAAGAACGACCGTGACCGTCTTCCCACGCTGCAGCAGAAGTCTGGCCACCGCAAATCCATCGCCCCCATTATTTCCGCTGCCGCATACGATCAGTACATTGCTCAGATCCAACTCCTCCTGTTCCATCACTTCTAAAGTCTTCAAGGCGGCACGTTCCATGAGAACAAGTGACGGCATCCCTGTCTCCTCTATCGTATACCTGTCTGCATCCTTCATTGCTTTTCCATCTAAAATATATTTCATATACGCCCTCCTTTACGGCAACAAAAAGGCGCACAGCACAAACGGGTATCCCGAGTGTTCTGCACGCTTTTTTATTTTCCCTATTTGTCTTCCTGGTGAGTCTCCTTATATCTGAGAACATTATAGGAAAGACGCATCAGGCTTTCGGACAGATGTACGTTCTCCACCACAATATTCTCCGGCAGATTCAGATCCGTATGTGCAAAGTTCCAGATTGCCCGTATTCCATTTTCTACCAGCATGTTGGCAACCGAAATGGCTTTTGCCTTCGGTATAGTCAATACCGCAATCTCAATATCATTATTTTTGATAAAGCTCTTGATCTCATCCATCATACGGATCTCGATTCCCCGAACTGTAATCCCTGCAAGCGTCGGATTGACATCAAAAAGTCCTTTTGTCACAAATCCGCTGCGTTCGAATGCTGCATAGTTGGCAAGCGCCTGGCCCAAATTTCCTGCTCCGATGATAATCATATTGTGTTTTCTGTCAAGTCCCAAGATCTTACCGATCTCCGTATAAAGATATTTTACATTGTACCCATAACCTTGCTGACCAAAGCCACCAAAATTATTCAGATCCTGCCTGATCTGGGAGGCCGTCACTTTCATTCGTTTGCTCAAATCATTGGAAGAGATTCGTTCCACACCGTCTTCCAGCAACTCACCTAAGTATCTATAATATCGCGGCAGTCTTCTGATAACTGCCTGGGAAATTCCTCTTCCTTCCATCTCTTAGCACCTTTCTGTTTTTATTCAATATCTTTATTATATGGGATTCTATCTTTAAAGTCAAACTTTTAACTAAATAATATTGTATTTTGTCCAGATTCCGCTATAATGGATAGGGTACATTTTAAAAGATCGAATTTATGATTCAGGAGGAACTTATGATTTTAGCATGCCATAACCTGGACAAATCGTTTGGAGAGCAGGTTATCGTAAGAAACGGCTCTTTTCATATAGAAGAACACGAAAAAGCCGCCCTTGTCGGAATCAACGGCGCCGGTAAATCCACAATCCTGAAGATGATTGTAAAAGAGCTGCCTGCGGACAGCGGAGAGGTCATTCTCTCCAAAGGAAAACAGATCGGTTACCTTTCCCAGCATCCCATGACGGACACTTCACGAACCATCTATGAAGAGGTAAAAACTGCCAAACAATACCTCATAGATATGGAAACTCAAATCCGCTCTATCGAGCTGGAGCTGAAGTCTCTTACAGGGGACGCACTGGATGACCGGCTTGCTTCTTATCACAATCTTATGGCCCGCTTTGAACGTGAAGACGGCTATGCGTACGAAAGCGAGATTGTCGGCGTCCTAAAGGGGCTCGGATTTTTAGAAGAAGATTTTACAAAGCCTGTATCCGCTCTTTCCGGAGGCCAAAAAACTCGAGTATCCCTCGGCAAACTTCTGCTCACTAAACCAGACGTCCTGCTTCTCGATGAGCCCACCAACCATCTTGATCTCAATTCCATCGCCTGGCTTGAGACATACCTGATGAATTATCCGGGAGCTGTCCTGATCGTCTCCCACGACCGCTATTTTCTTAATCGGGTCGTTACCAAAATCATCGAAGTAGAGGCAGGAGAAATCCATACATACATGGGCAATTATCAGGATTATGCGTCAAAAAAGCAGCAAATCCGCGAGGCCAAACTCAAAGAATACTTAAATCAGCAGCAAGAAATCCGGCATCAGGAAGCAGTCATTGAAAAACTCCGTTCTTTTAATCGGGAAAAATCTATCAAAAGAGCGGAAAGCCGTGAAAAAATGTTGGCTAAGATGGAGCGGGTAGAAAAACCAGTGGAACTGCATACCGATATTCACCTGAAACTGGAGCCGTCCGTCATCAGCGGAAACGATGTGCTTACTGTAGAGCATTTAAGCAAATCTTTCCCAAACCAAACTCTTTTTACGGATATCAATTTTGAAATCAAGCGGGGCGAGCATGTAGCAGTCATCGGCGATAACGGAACAGGGAAGACGACACTTCTCAAAATCTTAAACGAGGTCATCCCTGCAGACGGCGGAACATTTACTCTTGGCTCCAATGTAAAGATCGGGTACTATGATCAGGAGCACCACGTCCTCCATATGGACAAGACCGTCTTCGATGAAATTTCTGACGACTATCCACGGCTTACTAACACTGAAATCCGTAATATGCTGGCCGCCTTTCTCTTTACCGGGGACGATGTCTACAAACTGATCAAAGATTTGAGCGGTGGAGAGCGTGGACGGGTATCTCTCGCAAAGCTGATGCTTTCCGAGGCCAATTTTCTGATCCTGGACGAGCCAACCAACCATCTCGATGTAGCATCAAAGGAAATTCTGGAAAAAGCGCTGAATGATTATACCGGAACTGTCCTCTATGTGTCTCATGACCGTTACTTTATCAATCAGACAGCCACCCGAATTCTGGATCTTGTAAACCATAAATTTGTCAACTATATCGGAAATTACGATTACTATCTGGAGAAAAAAGAGGAATTGACTGCCGCTTATGCCGCACCATTGGAAGAACCTGTGACGGCAGCATCTGGGGCCAACAGCGATTCCGCCGGAAAGCTGGACTGGAAAGCGCAGAAAGAAGCCCAGGCAAAAGAGCGTAAACGTCAAAATGATTTAAAACGCACAGAAGAACAGATTGAAAAACTGGAGACACGGAATCAGGAAATCGATACTCTCCTTACACGTGAAGATATCTACTCCAACTCCGTGAAATGCCAGGAACTGGCAAAAGAAAAAGCTGCCATCTCAGAAGAGCTGGCTGAATTATACGAAAAATGGGAAGGACTGGCCGAATAGTGGCAGTCCTTCCTTTTTCATCTCTTTTGTGAGAATCGGTATATTCTTGATTATTTATCAGAAATTTTTGCTAATTCTTTCCGCAACAGCTTTTATGAATCCCTCACTGTTCAATACCATTGGGTTTTCTATTGTCGTGATAAGCGCCAGATCTTTTGTCATTTGACCTCCTTCGATTGTCTCAATGGTGGCTTTTTCCAGGCAGTCGGCAAAATCCTGAAGTTCCTTGTTTCCATCCAATTCTCCACGCTTTCTAAGCGCTCCGCTCCAGGCAAAAATTGTTGCCACAGAGTTTGTGGATGTCTCTTCGCCTTTCAGATGTTTATAATAATGTCTCTGCACCGTTCCGTGGGCAGCCTCATATTCATAGTATCCGTCTGGAGATACGAGGACAGATGTCATCATAGCCAGAGAGCCGAAAGCGGAGGAAATCATATCGCTCATCACATCTCCATCATAATTTTTACAAGCCCATATATATCCGCCTTCCGATTTCATGACACGTGCTACGGCATCGTCGATCAGCGTATAGAAATAAGTAATCCCTGCTTTCTCAAACTGTTTTTTGTATTCCGCGTCAAAAATCTCCTGGAAAATATCTTTAAAAGTGTGATCGTATTTTTTCGAAATCGTATCTTTTGTGGCAAACCAGAGATCCTGCTTTGTGTCCAGAGCATAAGCAAAACAGCTTCTCGCAAAGCTTGCGATAGAACCACTCAAGTTATGCATCCCTTGAATAATGCCGTCTCCCTCAAACTGATGGATCAGTTCTCTTGTCTCGGTCCCGTCCTCAGCAGTAAATACAAGTTCTGCCTTTCCTTTTCCGGACACCTTCATTTCTGTCCCTTTGTAGACGTCCCCATATGCATGTCTTGCAATGGTGATCGGCTTTTTCCAGTTTTTCACGCATGGTTCAATTCCCTTTACAACGATCGGAGCGCGAAATACGGTTCCATCCAAAATAGCACGAATCGTTCCATTCGGACTCTTCCACATTTCTTTCAGATCATACTCTTCCATTCTGGCTGCATTTGGTGTGATTGTTGCACATTTGACAGCCACTTTATATTTCTTTGTGGCCATCGCGCTGTCGACAGTTACCTGGTCGTCAGTCTCGTTTCTGTGTTCAAGTCCCAGGTCGTAATACTCTGTCTTCAGATCCACAAAAGGAAGGATCAGATGATCTTTGATCATCGCCCAGAGAATCCTTGTCATTTCATCCCCATCCATCTCTACGATAGGTATCTGCATCTTGATTTTTTCCATACGTGGTATCCCTCTCTTTCTATTCATTTCCGATTTCATCCAGACGAAGGTGCTGTACTACGTGCCTGATATGTTCTTCCATCAGCTTCTCTGCCTGGTCTTCATCGCGTTGTTTCATTGCTTCCAGAATTTTCATATGTTCCCCGATGGATTTCTCAGCTCGGTTCTCTGTACGAATCGAACGTTTTCTCGCCATCTCTACGTAACGATGGAAGTCTGTCAGAAGATGCTTTAGCATCCTGCTTCCGCACGCTTCATATAATATCACATGGAATTTGCCGTCAAGCTGTGCAAGCTGTTCTGTCATCCCTTTTTTTCTATAAAATTCTGACAAAAGCAGCATTTCCTCCATCTCGTCTATCTGCTCCTGGGAAACCCGCTTTGCGGCAAGCCGCGCTGCCAGACCTTCCAGCCTGATGCGGATCATATAGATATCCCTCACGTCTTCCGCGGAAATCCCATTTACATAAGTCCCTTTATTGGGGACAATGGTCACAAGGCCTTCAAGCTCCAGCTGTCTGAGTGCTTCCCTTACCGGTGTCCGGCTTACCCCAAGCTCTTTTCCTATAGTCACTTCCCGAAGTTCGTCGCCTTCTTTATACTTTCCGGTTAAAATTCCATCCCTCAGTGTCCGGAATACTTTTCCGCTCAATGAATAATCCTGATATGTCTCCATTATACCTCTCTTTACCTCTCATTTAAAGAATGATCTGCATTTCGTGACAAAGTTCTGTGATCTTCCGCACCATTTCTGCATCTGTCATAACTGTAACTCTTCCCTCTTCGTACTGCATGTCTACCCATTTCTTTACTTCTTGTACAAGCAGGGAATCTTTCCCCACATTTCTCTCTTTCGGGAGTTTATAATATGTATTGATCCAGTGTGCGATTCCGGCAATCCCGGAAGTGTTAGACACAGAAACGACAGCCGGTCGGTTCAGGAATTTGCCGGTGTCAAAAATATTATAGATCTCTTCATTTTTCAAAAGTCCGTCGGCATGGATCCCAGCTCTTGTCACATTGAAATTTTTCCCGACAAACGGTGTGTGTTCCGGGATATGGTATCCAATTTCCTTCTCGTAGTACTCTGCCAGCTCCGTGATAACAGTCGTATCCATACCATCCAACGTCCCTCGAAGCTGTGCATACTCAAATATCATTGCTTCCAGAGGAGTGTTTCCTGTTCGTTCTCCAATTCCAAACAATGAACAGTTTACCCCGCACGCCCCATAAAGCCAGGCCGTCGTGGCATTGCTGACCGCCTTGTAAAAATCATTGTGCCCGTGAAATTCGATAAGTTCGCTCGGGACACCGGCATGGATCATAATCCCATAGATAATCCCCGGGACAGACCTTGGAATAACAGCTCCTGGATAATTGACGCCATATCCCATCGTATCACACACTCTCACTTTGATCGGGATATGATACTCTGCCATCAGATTCATTAGTTCCAGACAAAATGGAATCACAAATCCGTAAATATCGGATCTCGTAATATCTTCCAGGTGGCAGCGCGGGCTTACCCCGATCTCCAGGCACTGGCGGATTACAGAGAGATAGTGCTCCATCGCTTCCCGTCTCGTCATCTTCAGTTTATAAAAAATGTGATAATCGGAACAGCTTACGAGGATTCCCGTCTCTTTCAAACCGATATCTTTTACAAGCTCAAAATCTTTTTTGCTGGCGCGGATCCAGCTTGTCACTTCCGGGAAATCATATCCTCTTTCAAGACATTTGTAGACGGCATCCCTGTCTTTTTTGCTGTAAAGGAAGAATTCGCTCTGACGGATCTTTCCCTTTGGTCCACCCAACCTGTGAAAATAATCGTAGATCGTCACGATCTGTTCCGTTGTGTATGGCGCCCTGGACTGCTGTCCGTCGCGGAATGTCGTATCCGTAATCCAGATATCATCCGGCATACAGTGCGGAACAATACGATCGTTAAAGGCAATCTTCGGTATCTCGTCATATGGAAACAGATTCCGGAAAACATTCGGTGTATCCACATCCACAAGCGGATACATATGTTCTTCCAGCTGAAGCAGATTGTTGTGATAATTCATGTAGACTCTTCTATTTTCCATTTCAATTCTCCTTCTTTGCAATTTTGTATAATTGTATACAATTATACAACCTATGTCAATACTTTAACGTAATAAAAGAGGAAAATGTTCCGCCGAATCAACAGATCATTTTCCTCTTTTATTTTTTCGTCTCCCGAACCAGGATCCTATCTTCTTCTTTCGTACTTAATCAATGTCTGGAGATATTTCTCAATATCGAGTATCCGAAAATAAAGATCTCCGCTTTTTTCTGTAAAATCAAGGCTTTGGGCAATGGATTCCAGAAGCTGATCATCCAATTCTGACCGATGCCGCTGGAGAAAAGCAAGCTTCTCTTCATTTTTCCCCAATTCCAGAAAAGCCAGAAGAAGCTGCACGCTCTTCTCGTCATCCTCATGGCTTTTTCCTTCCTTTCGATCTGGCTGAAACGGACATCCTTCATTTGGTTCCGCAATCTTCTCAAACAAATATTCCTGGGATGATTCCGGAAATTTCCCTGGCTCTGCCTTACTCATAAACATTGGGAGGGGTTTTGCATAAACGGGATGATCCCCGTACATTCCCTCATAGATGACAAGCTCTTCCAGCGTCTCCGTATGTCTTGCCACCGCCAGAATCCGGTATATCTCTCCTTCAAAATGCCGGTAGTACTGCCCTTTCTCCGGTATCTCTCGTCCCAAAGTGAATCCTCCTTTTTCAAACAATGATTAGTACAGCTTTGCCCCGATCAGTTTCGGACGGAACCCTTTTTCTTCCAGCGCTGACAAAATTTCCTGCTTATGTTCCGTACCGAAGGCCTCCATCGTGATACGAAGTTCCACCGCCGCATTCCGGTTTGTACTTACAAACTGGTTATGTTCCAGCTTGATGACGTTTCCCTGGGCATCCGCAATGGTCTTCGCCACTCTCACAAGCTCGCCCGGTTTATCCGGAAGAAGCACCGATACGGAGAAGATCCGATCTCTCTGGATCAGGCCATGCTGCACGATAGATGCCATTGTAATGACGTCCATATTTCCTCCGCTCAGGATACAGACTGCCTTTTTCCCTTTTAGTTTCATCTGTTTTAATGCCGCCACAGAGAGAAGACCAGAATTTTCTACAACCATCTTGTGATTTTCTACCATATCAAGGAATGCTCCGATGAGTTCATCGTCGTCCACTGTCAAAATCTGATCCACATTTTCCTTCACATATTCAAATGTTTGTGTTCCAACTTTTTTGACAGCTGTACCATCTGCGATCGTATTGGCACTTGGAAGCTCTACCGGTTCTCCTGCTTTTAAGGCCGCCTTCATGCTTGCCGCTTCCGATGGCTCCACACCGATTACCTTGATTTTCGGATTCAGCATTTTGGCGAGCGTGGATACCCCTGCTGCCAGTCCGCCTCCACCGATCGGCACAATGATGTAATCCACAGTAGGGAGTTCCTGTACGATTTCCATCGCAATCGTTCCTTGTCCGGTTGCCACATCCAGATCGTCAAAAGGATGCACAAATGTATATCCATGTTCTTTGGCAAGTTCATATGCTTTGCTGCAGGCATCGTCATAAACGTCTCCGTGAAGCACCACATCCGCCCCGAGATTTTTTGTGCGGTTTACTTTGATCAGCGGAGTAATCGTAGGCATGACGATCGTCGCCTTACATCCGAACTCTCTTGCCGCGTACGCTACACCCTGCGCATGATTTCCGGCCGACGCTGTGATCAGTCCTTTTTTCTTCTCTTCCTCTGTAAGCGTGCTGATCTTATAGTATGCTCCCCGGATTTTGTAAGCACCGGTATGCTGCATGTTTTCCGGCTTTAAAAAGATTTTGCCCCCGGTCTCCTCGCTCAAATATTCGCTGTAAACAAGTTTGGTCGGGTTTGTCACTTTCTTTACGAGTTCGCTCGCTTCTTCAAATTTCTCCAATGTCATCATAGCTGATTCCTTCTTTCCTCACTCTGTCATGTGTTTCACTTAGTTCTCTTCATCCTCTTTTGCATCGTCTGTAAACAGTGCATTTACAAAATCATCCGAATTGAATTTCTGCAGATCTTCGATGCTTTCCCCAACACCAATATATTTTACCGGAATTCCGAGTTCCGCCTGGATGGCAACTGCGATTCCCCCTTTTGCAGTGCCGTCCATTTTTGTAAGGACAATCCCCGTGATCTGGGCCGCTTCCATGAACTGTTTTGCCTGTGCAAGAGCATTCTGTCCAGTCGTCCCGTCCAATACGACAAGCGTCTCCCTGTATGCATCCGGGTACTCTCTCTCAATGACACGGTTGATCTTCTTTAGTTCCTCCATGAGATTTTTCTTATTGTGAAGACGTCCTGCCGTATCACACAGCATGACATCCGCCTTCCTGGCTTTTGCCGCCGCAACTGCATCGTAGACGACAGCCGCTGGATCAGATCCTTCCTGGCCTCCGATAAACTCTGCATTGGCGCGATCTGCCCATTCTTTTAACTGTTCTCCGGCTGCCGCCCGGAAAGTGTCAGCTGCCGCGATCACGACTTTTTTCCCTTCGCTTCTGAGTTTTCCGGCAAGTTTTCCAATCGTCGTTGTCTTTCCGACTCCGTTTACTCCGATCACAAGAACAACCGATGTCCGGTTTTCAAACTCATAGGCGGTCTCGCCGATCTGCATCTGCTCTTTGATACTATCGATCAAAAGCTGCTTGCAGTCCATCGGCTCTTTGATATGGTTTTCTTTTACTTTCTGTCTCAGATCATCAAGGATCGAGTAAGTCGCTTTGACTCCAAGATCCCCCATAATAAGAATCTCTTCCAGCTCTTCATAGAACTCTTCGTCGATCCGGGAAAATCCGCCAAATAAACTGTCTAGCCCGGATACAATATTTTTTCTTGTCTTCGTAAGCCCTGAAACAAGCCTTCGAAAGAATCCTTTCTTTTCCTCTGCCATACTTTTTTCCTCCATTTTCTATTTATCAAGCTGATGCTCCAAAAGATCCACGGACACCAGCGTCGAAACCCCTTTTTCCTGCATTGTGATCCCATATAGCCGATCTGCCGCTGTCATCGTCCCTCTACGGTGAGTAATGACAATAAACTGCGTGTTTTTCGTAAGCTTATGCAGATACTGGGCAAATCTCGTCACGTTGGAATCATCAAGTGCTGCTTCGATCTCATCCAGAAGACAGAATGGAGACGGTTTCAGATTTTGTATTGCAAAAAGCAATGCGATGGCGGTCAGCGCTTTCTCGCCTCCTGAAAGCTGCATCATATTCTGAAGTTTTTTGCCCGGAGGCTGAGCGATGATCCTAATTCCAGCTTCCAGGATATCTTCCTCCTCCAAAAGTTCCAGTGTCCCTTTTCCGCCGCCAAAAAGCTGCCGGAACACAGAATCGAACTCTTTGCAGATACGAGCAAACTGTTCTTCGAACTGCTTTCTCATGGCGGCATCCAGCTCCTGGATAATCTGTTTTAAAGTAGCCTCTGCCTCCACGAGATCCTCATACTGGCCTTTCAGAAATTCGTACCGATCTTCCAGATTCCGGAAATCTTCAATGGCATTGACATTGACATTTCCAAGCCCTTTGATTTCTCCTTTGATCCTCTGGGCTTCTCTTTTCATGGAAGCCAGATCGGTTAAACTCTCATCCCGGTAGGAAAGAGCATGATTGTAGGTAATTTCATATTCCTCCCACATATAATTCTGATGCTTTTCCATCGTTTCTTCAAGAGTTTCTTTTTTTCCAGACAGCCGGAAACATTCTTTGTCAAGATCCGAAATATGAGCCGACATGTCGTCTCGTTTTTTCAAAAATGTCCTGAGTTTGACCGCCAGCTCTTCCCTCTCCTTCTGATAGGTTTGCGTAAGCTGCTGGATTTCATCTATAAGTTCCCCGGCATCTCTGATCTTCTGTTCCGTCTGTACGATCTGTCTTTCTTTCTCCTCAATGGTATCTTTCGTACTTCCGCGGCTTCTGTCCAGCTCATCCATTTCTTCCATGAGTTTTGAACACTCTCTTTTGATACGTTCTTCATTTTCCTGAAGGAATACTTCTTTTTGTCCGAGCTCCGCAAATGCAAGATGTGCCTCTTCGGCCATCTGATGCAGTTTCTCCTCTTCTTTCTTTTTCTGCTCTAAGAGGATCTGTTCTTCTTCTGCACGGTCTCCAAGTTTTCTCTCAAGCTCTTCTGACGTCCCCAGTTCAATCTCTATGGATTCCCGGTTTTCTTTCATTTCCCGGATCTTTGCATCCAGCTCTTCGTTTTCTCTGATCAGTGCTGCCTTCTTTTCTACGATCCCGCGCTGATGTTCCTGTACCTGATTCAGGTTCATTTTTGCTGTGTTCTGGATGACGAAAACTTCTTGGAGCTCAGCTTTTAAATCATCCATCTTCCCATAGAATGCCGCTCTCTTCTTTTTAGCTTCCTCAACGGTGGTTTCCATCTCATCCATGTCTTTTTTGAGAAGCTGAACTGTCTTTTCAAGCTCTTCTATTTCTCTGCGTCTTCCAAGGAGGTTTCCGGCATTCTTAAATGCACCTCCTGTCATGGATCCTCCGGGATTCAAAAGCTCCCCTTCCGGTGTGACCATTCTTATGGACTGTCGGTATTTCCTTGCCAGCCGAATTCCCGTATCAATATTGTCCACTACAACTGTGCGACCAAGCAAGTTCCCTGCCAGCTCTTCAAACTTCTTTTCCGTTTTCACAAGAGTGTGGGCAAGACCGATAACCCCTTCTTCCTCCAGCACCTCCGGCCTGGAAAACGGGCTTGATTTTACGCTTGTCAGTGGCAGAAATGTCGCCCGTCCGAACTTATTTTTTTTCAGATAGCCGATCATCCGCTTAGCAGTCTCTTCATCCACTGTCACGATATTCTGTATACTTCCGCCAAGCGCTGTCTCCACCGCAATCTCATATTTTGCATCAACAGAAATGATATCCGCCACGACACCAAGGATCCCGGCCTCCCTCTTTTTCTGTTCCATCACTCTTCGGATACTGTTTCCATATCCGTCATAGCGCTCGGTAATATTTTTCAGAGATTCCAGCCTGGACTCCTCCCTGTGATATGCGGCCTGTCCAATCTGAAGTTTTTCGTTTCCCTGTGTGATCTCTGTCTGAAGTCTTACAATCTCTGCTTCATATCCGCTGATGGTTTCCTGATATCCGCGAATCTTTTCCGATGCTTCCTGAAGCTCTGCTTTGTATTTCTCATACTCTGCCCGGTACACCTCCACCTTCTGTGAGATCCCAAGCAGCTCTTTTGCAAGCTCAGCCTTCTGTACCCGGATCTGCTCCTGCAGGGTGTCAAAATGCTGGATCTGCGCTTTTGTGGACGCCCGGCCAGACAGGAGTTTTATGATCTCCTCTTTCTTTTCTTCAATGGAAAAACTGATTCGGGCCATCTCTTCCTGAAGTGCTCTGAGCTTTTCTTTCTCAGCATTTTCCATTTTTTCCCTGCGCTTTACTTCCAAATGAAGATTTTCTTTCTCCTCTTCCAGATTCCGCAGTTCACCCTTACGATTTTCCAGTTCCTCGGACACGGTTTTTCTTCTCTGAACATAGTGCTCGTCGCTTGAACGGATACTTCGAATCTGTTCCTTAAGAAGCGCGATACTGTTCTCCAACTGCTGTTTCAAAAGCACAGTCTCATTGAGCTGTCTTCTTGTTTTCTCAGTCTCCGCCTCGATGGCGTCAGAACGAGTCTCCACTTCCGCATATTCCTCTTTCATGTCCTCGTACTGTTTCTTTGCACCGGAAAGCTCTTCTTCAGCCCCTTTCAAATCCTCCTGTACCCTTTGGGATTCCTTTTGTATCTTTTCTGTCTCCATCAAAAATACATTAATATCCTGCTTTTTCAGTTCTTCCCGCAGCCTCAGGTATTCTCTTGCCGTCTCCGACTGCTTTTTTAACGGGCCGTACTGTTTTTCCAGCTCAGAAAGGATGTCCGTCACGCGAACAAGATTCTGCTGTTCTTCGTCCAGCTTTTTCAGAGATGCATTTTTCCTCCGTTTGAACTTGACGATCCCCGCAGCCTCATCGAAGAGCTCTCTTCTTTCCTCTGGCTTTCCGCTCAGGATCTTATCTATCTGTCCCTGTCCGATGATCGAATACCCCTCTTTTCCAATACCGGTATCGTAAAAAAGTTCGTTGATATCTTTCAGACGGCATGCACTTCCATTGAGAAGATACTCCGACTCGCCGGAACGATAGATCTTTCTTGTGACCGTTACCTCCGAAAAATCCACCGGCAGCTGATGGTCAGAATTGTCAAGTGTAATGGCAACTGACGCGTAGCTTAAGGGCTTTCGGTTCTCTGTCCCGGAGAAAATGACATCCTGCATATTGCCGCCTCGCAGCTGCTTTGCCCGCTGTTCTCCGAGCACCCATCTTACCGCATCTGCTACATTACTCTTCCCGCTTCCGTTTGGCCCTACAATTCCGGTAATCCCATTATGAAACTGAAATAAGATTTTGTTTGCAAATGATTTAAATCCCTGCACTTCAATACTTTTTAGATACATATACCACCTGCTATTTTCCTTGTAATTTCAGGATCGCCTGATATGCCGCCTGCTGCTCGGAAGCCTTCTTTGTCCGTCCCTCTCCCATTCCAAAAATTTCCCCGCCTATTCTTACTCCAGTTCGGAATGTCTTGTTGTGGTCGGGACCTTCTTCCTGCAAAAGCTCGTAGACAACCCCTGCATCGGAGGAAGCCTGCACCATTTCCTGTAAGATAGTCTTGCTATCAAAAAAGAGCTGCTTGTCCTCCAGATCGTTTAGGATAAAACGGTGTATAAACTCTTTCGCACTAGCAAAACCACCATCCAGATAGATTGCCCCGATCAGGGCTTCCATCGCGTCAGATGTCACGGAATCCCGCTTTCTTCCCCCGGTAGCCTCTTCCCCTTTTCCAAGCCGGAGATATTCCCCAAGCTCAATATCTCTGGCACAAAAAGCAAGAGACGGCTCACATACCATACTGGCACGCTTTTTCGTGAGTTCTCCTTCCGGCATCGTCCGGTATGTAAAAAACAGATATTCACTGGATACAAGTTCCAGCACTGCGTCGCCGAGAAATTCCAGCCGCTCGTTACATTCGTATTTTTTCATATGCTTTTCATTGACATAGGAGCTGTGCCGCACCGCATGTTCCAGGAGTGATTTGTCCTTGAACTGGTATCCTATTCTCTTTTCCAGATCTTTCAATTTTCTCATAAATCCCCCATTAACACGAAAAAGCCCTGACGGGCTTTTCCGTATCTATTTTCTTAATTATTTGTCGCATTTCTGATCTGCTCTACCGCATCTCCGACAGTAGCGATCTTTTCTGCATCTTCGTTATCGATCTCAATGTCAAATTCTTCTTCAATTCCCATGATAATCTGGAAAATGTCCAAAGAATCTGCTCCCAGATCATCTACAAATGTCGTGTCCATCGTGATATCTGCTGTATCCACGTTTAATACATCTGCAATAATTCCCTGCAATTTTTCAAATTCCATAGTCACATACCTTCCTTAACTGTTTTATTCTTCCTCTTTTTGAATGCATTCTTTGATTTTTTCATTGATTCTCTGTTCTTTAAAAGTTACGCACTGAATGATGGAATTGCAAACTTCCTTTGCCTTGGAACTTCCATGCGTCTTCACAACAAGCCCATTCAAACCAAGAAGAGGGGCTCCGCCATACTCGCTTGCATCAAATCCCTTCATTGTCTTTTTGAGAGCCGGCTTGATCAAAAGGGCGCCTATCTTTGTCCGCAAATCCTGCATCAATCCTTCTTTGATCTTCTCCATCAGCACTCCGCCTACGCCTTCAAACAGCTTCAGTATGATATTTCCGGCAAACGCTTCACATACAATGACATCCGCATCTCCATATGGTATATTTCTTGCCTCGATGCTTCCTGTAAAATTGATATCCTTGCACTCTTTCAAAAGCGGAAACGTTTCTTTTACCAGTGCATTTCCCTTTTCCTCTTCCGCTCCGATATTTACGATCGCAACTTTCGGATTTTTGATTCCCATTACATGTTCCATGTAGATCGATCCCATCTTTGCGAACTGCACCAGGTGGGATGGCCGGGCATCTACATTTGCCCCGCAGTCGATCAACAAAGAGAATCCTTTTTTCGTCGGTAAAAGCGGGGCCAGCGGCGGACGCTCCACACCTTTGATCCTGCCGATTAGAACCTGACCTCCTACGAGAACAGCACCTGAACTTCCCGCCGACACGAAGGCATCCGCCTCGCCGCGCTTAACCATTCCCATAGCTACAACGATAGATGAATTTTTTTTCTTCCGGATCGCGTTGACCGGCGGCTCTGCGGTTTCGATTACCTCATCAGCATTGACAATCTCAATCTGCTCTTTGTCGTAAGTATATTGCTGAAGCTCTTTCTTTATGATTTCCTCTTTTCCCACAAGAGCCACTCTGATATCCTTACGCTTGTTCACTGCGTCCACAGCACCTTTGACAATCTCTACAGGAGCGTTATCTCCTCCCATGGCGTCCAGTGCCACCTTCGTAAATTCTGCCATGCTTCTACCTCCTAGCATTCTAAAAACAATTCTACTAGACATTGCTGTAAAAATCAATGTTTTTCTTTTTTTCTGCGAGATGTCTTTATCAGAAGTCTCCTCCGACATGATTCTGATTTCTTTTTCTCAGCGCATTCGTAATACTTCTGGACACGACATCCACAATATTGAAGCCAAACGCAATTGCAAGGCAGGTCGTAAACAAAAGGATTCCTTCACTTACTGCCAAATCCATATCGTTGCTTACGCAGCCGTATAAAAGATAGTAAAGATTCGGCCCCGGTATGAGCGGAAACACCGACGCTGTCAGGAAAATTGTGGACGGTGCCTTATTGATACGTGCCATGATGTATGCATAAAATCCAACAAAAACTGCCGCTATCAGCGTAGCCAGGAAATTGCTCGGCCGAATCTCATACACAAGTGCATAGATCCCCCATGTAATAAAAGCCCCAACGCTGGAATAAAAGACCTGTCTTCCCCGCACCTGGAACCACATGGCAAAACCGGTACATGCAATGGTACAGGAAATTAACTGCAAAGGAATCCCCGGAGCCAGCATAAACGCTTCCATAGGCGTTCTGTCAAAAATCATCATGGCAAGCGCAATGCCAAGCGCAATCCCTGCCGCTCCCAAGAAAGAATTCATAATATTGATAGAACCGGATATAAAATCTCTCTGAATCAGTTCCCTGATTCCGTTTGTCGTTCCAAGACCACTGATCAGAAGCATCACAATCCCTATCATGATTCGATCCGGATGCAGACCAATTCCACATTTCACAGCTCCAATGATGATGACTTCCGACAAAAACGCAAGAATCAGATTGTAGATCATCAAATTTCCTTCCCTTTTGCTTAGCCATTTCCCCACAATGACAATCATCAAAGAGACGATAACCGCCACAATCGCATCTTCGAAATTTGATCCAAAAAAGACAGCAAATCCTGCCCCTCCCATGATACCGGCAAAATATCTTGCTGCAGGATGCTGCGGCTTTCGATGCATGACTTCCATGTATTTTTCCCTGAGTGTATCTTCATCCGGTGTGTTAGCACAGACATACCTTGATAAATTATTCAGATAATCTAAGCGGTCAAAATCATTTTCCGACGTCTCGATATGCCGGATCTGTGTGATAAATTCTCCGTCCGGCGTCTTTGCAGTAACCTGGATATTGCTCGGTATGACAAAAGCATCGTATCTTGTAAATCCGTAACTTTTGAGCATTCGGTAAAGTGCCTCTTCAATCCGAAAATTCTCGGCGCCGCTCTTTAACATTTCTTCGCCAATGTCCAAGATTTCTTCAACAATCGTGTTGTAATTCATAAACACATCTCACTCCATTTCTTTTGTGTCTTCCCCAAGAGAATCATAACATCATTTTCAAAAAAAGGCACCTGTTTTTTTCTATATTTTTTCCAGCTTTTATCTATATACCGACAATGACGTCTCAAACTTGCTGATTCCGCAATCTTTTCAGTCTTCAAAAAAAACAGCAACCGTATCTGATTGCTGTCTTTCTTTTCATATATTATGCTTTGTTATGCCTTTTTCTTCTTAGCAAGAAAATCTGATATATTTTTCTTTATCATGAAGATGATCAGAATCGCTCCCACATAGCCATTCAAAACGTAGATCACATTTACGAGTGTTCTGAACGGGAGGAATAGTCCGACGATAAGACCGATCACTGCAAGGACAACCGTCAAAATCTTAAACTTTGGCGTTCCTTCTTTTGCAAATCGGGATGCCGGGTTATAAAGCAGCGGAACTGCCGTTGTATAGATTCCGGCAAATACTACAATCGCAAAGATTGCAGAGAATGGTTTCCAAATCTTCATGGCAAGAATCAGGTTCGGGATATCAGCATTCCACACATATGCGCTTCCATCCTCCAGAGGTGTATTGATATTCGCAATCTGTCCGAAAGAAATCAAAGCTATTGCAATACATACCGCCAATGTACCACCTATGATACCATAATTGAGATCCTTCTTTTTATTTTTAGATCCAAGAGCCGCTGTAAAACTTGCAAACCACAGAAGGACAAATCCTGCGTAGGACAGACCGGAAATCAGCCAGTTTGCTCCGGCATTTTTGATCGTTTCGCCTTCTGCCGCTCCTGCATATGCTCCTGTCCGGATGACTTCCAGACCAGCTCCGATATCGGCCCCGTCACGAATGCAGGTCACAAGGCCAATGAAGATACAAAGGACAACAATGATTGGACCTACTACACCAATTGCATCAACAAGGGAATTTAATCCTCCCACTACTGTGATAACTGTCAGAACTGTAAGAATAACCGCTCCTGCCCATGTCGGAAGTCCGTATTCCTGATTCAATGTGGATGCAGCTCCCCCGATCATAACCCAGAATGACATGTAGCAGAAAATGGTGGAATAGTAATCGTAAAATGTTCCTATATATTTTCCACAATAATATCTATACACATCATTGCCGTGTTCGAATTTTTCCTCTGCTCCTGCTTTTGCAAAATTGAAATTATAGTACAAAAACGCAACTGCAAAAACAAGGATTACCAGAAGCGACTGCCAACCATACGCTGTGAAATACTGAATGATTTCCTGTCCGGTTGCAAATCCTGACCCGATCGTAAATGCGATGACCGCTCCAGCCAGAATCAAAACTCTTTTCCAGCTGACCGCTCCGTTTTCTTTGCCCATAGAGTCCCCTCCTATCCTTCATATAATAATGGAAAAGCGGGCACAGTACGAAATGCACCGTACCCGCAAATTACTTTTTACTCGCGACTTCTCTTTAGAAGTTGTCTTTTTCAAATACCGTCTGTCCGTCTACTTCTGTCTGGAGTGCTTTCAGAGCACGGCGTACCATTCTCTTACGGATCTTCTTGGAATCCACTTCGCCCTGAGTAGGATCGCCAAGAGGATACGGGATACCAACACCTGGGATGATTCGGTTTGCACCAATCGTAAGGGAAATCGGAACGACTGTTGCCATATGTACTACAGGAACCCCATATTTTTCGATTCCTTTAACCATCGTTGCACCGCAACGAGTACAGGTACCTCATGTGCTGACGAGGATAACACCGTCAACATGTTCTTTCTCTGTGAGGATCTTTCCGATCTCATCTCCAAATTTAGCCGCAGATCCTGTGGCTGTTCCTGTACCTGTCGTCGTACAGAAGAAGTTGACAAGTTCGCCGAATTCTCCGTCTTTTTCCATTTCTCTCAAAACGTCAAGCGGAACGACAAGGTTCGGATTTTCCATAACAAACTGGCGGTCATATCCACCATGGATCGTTGTGAATTTGTCTGGTGTCATCTCATCCATATCTTCGATGGAGTAAATGCCAAACTTCGTTGCATTGGAAGATTCAATATGATCCGGATTTCCTACCGGAACAACTCCACCTGATGTTACGACAGCAATCTTTGCGTGTTTGATATCTTTGATTGCCGGTGCCGGCGGTACTCTGTCAAACTTCGGCATCGGAAGATCTGTTTCGAACGGTTCTCCTTTCATCTTCTTTACAAGCATCTGGATCGCACGTTCGGATCCTCTCTCTTTTGCAAAGTAGTTGACACGGATACCTCTCTCGTGATAGTTTTCTTCCTCAGGTCCAAGGATCTCTTCGCCCGCTGCCATCTTCTTGATAATGTTTACCATGTACGGCAGTACCTTTCTCATCGTAGCTGCAGAATCTCCTGTTTTCACGATGATTACGTCTTTGCGGAACATGTCAACGCCCGGGTTTTCCTCGTAAGCTGCTGTCACAACCGGGATTCCCAGTCTTTCTTCCACAGCCTTACAGATCGTACCACAGGCAACACCATAACGTCCTGCGTTAAATGCAGGTCCAGCTACAAATACATCTGGTTCGTATTTTTTGACCATTTCGATAATTGTATCTGTCGCTTCATCCAGATTTTCTCCGAAATAGTTGTCGCCGCAGATAATTGTAGCTGCCAGTTCAAAATCTTCTCCAAGAGCATCGACAAGTGCTGTGCCTGGTCCTAATGCTTCCTCTCTTACTTCTGGTTTGTAATCCGCTTTTTCTTCTCCGCCGATTCCGGCAAAGAACTGATTGATATAATGAACAATTTTATATTTTGCCATATTGGTTCCTCCTCTCTGAAACTAAATCAATATCCCTTCGCTGCAAGGCAGTTAAATCCATTTGCGATGGTAGAGGCAATGATAATCTGAAGCTCTGCTTCGAATGATCCATCTTCGTTGACACAGCCTGCCCATCCGCCAATCTGGCTTTCAATGTAGTCCATTGTACCAATCACTTTATCCATAGCCGGGAAATGAAGTGTTGCATTTCCCTGTCCGCAGGAAGCAAGTGCCGTAGCTTCGTCACATGTATCGGCCAGTGACTGTGACTTTCCGTCTTTTCCTGGGAACTCATCTGTGATCAGAACGACCTTAACGCCTTTTTGCTCTACCTTCCGGCAGTTCATCATAAGGTCTGTATCCGGGTTTCCGTAACCTTCTTCTGTGATGAGCACTCCATCCAGTCCCATCCATTCGGCCAGTTTTGCAACCATATCGGAATGTCTCTCTTTATCTGCAAGGAAAACGTTTTCGTTTGTCAGGATCACGCCCATGAAATTGATATCTTTTCCATGATGTTTGTAGCAGTCTTCGATAACCGGATTGTGGAAATGATGGTATGTCGTAACCTTATCACAAGGTGCCACACAGTTTCCGGATACAATGGCGCCGTCCATGATTTCTGTCGGATACATAAAAGTCGGAACAAACTGTTTTGCATCCACTCCATAATAATATGTATCATGAAGGAGTCCCTGTGATTGAAGCATATGTACATATCCTACTTTCGGAAGATCCGGGTACATCTGAGCCTGCTCAAAAATTGGCTTTGTCTCAAATGTTTCCAGTGTATCCGGTTCGATATCTCTTCCTGCTTCTCCCAGATATGCAGCGACTTTTAATCCTGCCATACGTCCTGCTTTCTCATAGACATGTGTCTCAAGTCCTTCTTTCGGCTCAATCACAACACACAGGTTCACTGTCTTTGAGAACGGGCAGTAATCTGCTGCAGGTCCGCTCATATCGATGACACCTTCCTGGAATCCAACAATGCGGCCGACTGTCACAACGCAGCATCCATCCAGCGCGTGAGTACGTCCTTCGCCTGCCGGCGGCGTTACTTTTCCGATCATGCCAGGGAAAATTTCTCCGCCTTTTACTTTTACGCGAGGCTCAATCACGTCCTTAACCGGTGTGATACGTGTCTTGTCGCCCGGACGTGCGATGTCAAGGCTGCAGCCCAACAATTTGTCGTCTTCAAGGACAAGTGCTTCTACTTCCTCTTTGTTCACGTAAAGGACATGGTCTTTCACGTACGTTTTCTCTGCGAATTGGATGTCATTGATCTTAATCTTGCCTAATTCCAATTTCATAGAAAATCCCTCCTTCTTTTTGTAATCGCGATAACTTTCAATCAAAAAAATAAAGATTTATCTGTTACCTCTATTTATGATTTCTATATATGCATTATATATTTTTGTTTGTTTTTTATCAAGTTTTTCCTGAATCTTTTTTATTTTTGTCTATTTTTCACATTTTTTCTGTCTTTTTTTATTGCACTTTTCAATAGAGCCATTTTATAGATAATATCTATAAAGGCTTCAGGCGCAGTTTCCTGCTCCCGAAGCCTTTATATCCATCCTTATTCCATCTGATATTTTGTATATCCCTTCAGATTTTTTGCCAGCATTCGTACAATCTCTTCGATATCTCGGACAAACTGGCGCACCATCAAATTAATACTGTCATCATCAGGTTTCTCATCACAGACGGTCTTAAAATAGCCTTTAAACAGCATACAGACCATTCTGTTCAAAATAATTGCTTTTTCCTCATCTATCGCATCGGCTCTAATACAGTTCCGGCACATCTCATAATCTCTCCCCATAAAATCGGAAGTCTGAAGCATCCGATGAAACATGCGATTGGAAGAACCAATCATCTCAGGGAACATAACATAGTACTCTTTTATAGAATTTCTGAGCTTATTATTGTCATAAGTAAAAAACAAAAGATTATATGCCTCCGGCTTTCGGAATGCCTCCATGGAGTAACAATACCACACCCCAACATAAATATCCCAGACATTAGTCCAGCCTTTTTCAGCCTTATTCAGCCTTCTAATATAATCATTCATCTCCCCAAGCTCTGCATAGTAAAGAAGCTCGTCACGATTTTCAAAATACCGGTAAAGACTTGCCGATGAACACCCCATTTCTTTTGCAATCCTACGTATAGAAACTGCCTCAATCCCTTCCTGATGGATGATCTCGTTTGTTCTTGCAATATAATCTCTTCTCGTAAGTCCTTTAAAATATTTTTCTCTTTTCACATTTTCTCACGGCTTTCTAACATATCCTTGGAATGATATTATCAATTACAGACAGATCAATGGTCTTGAAATCTTCTGCCACCTTGTCCTGATATTTTTCCGGCGTCGGTGCAATCTCCTGCCACTGCCGGAAAGTTTCGATACACTTCTCGATCAGCATAATATCTTTCATATTGTCTTCTTCTCCCTTTGGATATACCACAACGGAACGATATGGGGTCTGATTCGGTTTTAAGCTGGATGCCTGCGGATGTGTCAGGAGCAGATGTCTGTCATATACATAATCCCGCACCTTGATCAGCACCTCTTCGTAAGAATCCAACAGAAAAACTTTCATGCTGTCTTTATATTTTTCATAAACCCTGTCATTGTTTGTTATCAAAATTGCTTTATCTTTGTCCCACATAGCTACACGCCTCTTTTCTGTCTCTTTTTTCCGATCCTATGTACGGTAAGATCAGATATCTCTTGTTCTTTCATCTTAGCATACATGGGATAAAGGGGCAAGAGCCGCTTGATCTTAGTTTTCCCAAAACAATGTGCCGGTACTCGACAATAGTAATATCTTTTCTATTCATCTCAAAATTAAATACTATACGGAATTAATTTTCATTCTTCTGGTATGACTTGCGGATATTGTGACTTGTAGAGATATTTCTGATTGATTAATCGCTAGATATTTATAGTTTTTACCAGAGTAAACTTTCGTTGACCCACCATTATCGTAACGACTATAAATAACACTTTCTATCTCATCTATTCCAAAACTATCATACTATTTCTGGTAGATTATTGAACCATTCTTTTTCTTTATCAGGATCTTTCAGCACTAAATCTACGTCTTTTTTTGTACGATATATGGCCTAACTGTATTGTCATAAATCAGTACAATACCACCAAGAGAAATAATACCCGAAATCCTTAAGTTTCTGGAAATCTGACCCTGTTTTTAAAATGTGGTAAATATGTGGTAGGCTAGTACGAAAAAAAGGGATCTGCATCACTGCAAATCCCCATTTTTCGTCATTTTCATTAGTCTTCAACTGTAATGATTTCTTTCTTATTGTAGCTTCCGCAAGCTTTGCAAACTCTGTGAGGCATCATTAAAGCGCCGCATTTGCTGCATTTTACAAGGTTCGGAGCGCTCATTTTCCAGTTTGCTCTTCTCTTGTCGCGTCTTGCTTTGGAAGTTTTATTCTTTGGACAAATTGACATCGTTACACCTCCTTAAAATTCTTAAACACATCGCGGATAACTGACATTCTCGGGTCAAGACTTGTGTCTTCACAGTCACAGGTTCCCTCGTTTAGGTTCTGACCACAAGTACTGCAAATCCCTTTGCAGTCATCCTTACACAGGACTTTTGCCGGCCATCCTATCAAAATCTCATTATAGAGTAATTTGTCGACGTCAAGATGATATCCGTCAATATAGTCTGATTCTTCTGTCTCCTCCGTCTGTTCAGCCTGATCCTTGCCAGTCACGGCATGTTTCTCGAATCTTATATCAAGAGGTACATCTACCGGTTCCAGACATCTGTCACATGGTATCACAGCGATAAGGCTGCACTCCCCTGTCACGGAAATCTCTTTTCCTTTGACGTGCTCCACCTTGATATGAACCGGACTTTTCTCTTTCAGAAAATACGGCCCACCTGGAATCTTCATTTCATCAAGTTCCAGAGGAACAGAAACATCAATCGGTTTGTGCTGTTCAGACAATACGTCTGATAGGTCAATGAACATGATTCTTCACTCCTATTCATACCTTGACTATTATACCATGTGCAGAAATTTTGTCAACAGTTTTTTTATACTAATGCTTTTGTTTCACGTGCGATAGCAAGCTCTTCATTTGTCGGAATGACATAAACCTTCACTTTTGAGTCTGCAGTAGAGATTTCTGCTGCTTCTCCTCTTGCTGCTGCGTTCTTCTCTGGATCGATCTTAATTCCGAGATATCCGAGGTATGCGCAGATTTCTTCTCTCATTGCTGTATCGTTTTCGCCGACTCCTGCCGTAAATGTGATAGCATCCACGCCATTCATGGCTGCAGTGTAGGATCCGATATATTTTACCACGCGGTATCTGTAAGCATCCAAAGCTGTTATAGCACGTTCATTTCCTTCATCCGCCGCTTTTCTCACATCACGGAAGTCTGAAGATACACCGCTCATTCCAAGAACTCCAGATTTTTTGTTGAGGATATTGAGCATCTCATTGATATCAATATTTTCATGATTGCAGATAAACTGAAGCACTGCCGGATCAATATCTCCGCTTCGTGTTCCCATGATAAGACCTTCCAGAGGAGTCAGTCCCATACTTGTATCTACACATTTTCCTCCGATGGATGCAGAGATGCTGGCTCCGTTTCCAAGATGGCAGACAATTACCTTCGCATCGTCTTTTCCAAGACATTTCAATGTCTCGCCGGATACGAACATATGGCTTGTTCCATGGAAGCCGTATCTTCTGATGCTGTATTTTTCATAATATTCATACGGAATAGCATACATAGCTGCCTTTTCCGGCATTTTCATACCGAATGCTGTGTCGAATACAGCTACGTTCGGTTTTCCAGGCATTGCTGCTTCACACGCTTCGATACCGATGAGGTTTGCCGGATTGTGAAGAGGTCCAAGGTCGAAACAATCGCGGATAACTTTCTTTACATCTTCTGTGATCAGTGTCGCATCGCTGTAGATTGTTCCTGCATGGAGTACACGGTGTCCGATCGCTGTGATCTCCTCTGTATTTTCGATCACTCCGTGTTCTTTATCCATCAGCGCCTCCAGTACAAGCTGTACTGCAACTTTGTGATCAGGCATGTCTTTTTCTACCGCATAAGATTCTTTTCCTGTCGGTTTGTGTGTCAGTTTTGATCCGTCGATCCCGATTCTCTCGCAAAGGCCTTTTGCCAATACACTCTCATTCTCCATATCGATCAGCTGATACTTTAATGAAGAACTTCCACAGTTGATAACTAAAATTTTCATTTCTTTTTTCTTCCTTTCTTATTTTTGCTGGCACTGTACTGCTGTGATAGCAACAACACCTTCGATATCTTTTGCGCTGCATCCTCTGGAAAGGTCATTGACCGGCGCTGCGATACCCTGTGTCATCGGTCCGTACGCTTCTGCTTTTGCAAGACGCTGTACGAGCTTATATCCGATATTTCCGGCATCCAGATCCGGGAAGATCAGCACGTTGGCCTTTCCTGCTACCGGGCTGTTCGGAGCTTTGGATGCTCCCACGGAAGGAACGATCGCTGCGTCTAGCTGAAGTTCTCCATCCAGCATCAGATCAGGAGCCTGTTCTTTTGCGATCTTGACTGCCTCTACTACTTTTGTGACATCATCATGCTTTGCACTTCCCATAGAAGAATGAGAAAGCATTGCCACTCTCGGCTCTGCTCCGACAAGCTGTTTGAAGCTTTCTGCTGAAGAGACAGCGATCGCTGCAAGCTCTTCTGACGTCGGATTCTGATTCAGCCCGCAATCGCCAAATACAAATGTTCCATTCTCTCCCATATCACAGTCCGGTACAACCATGATGAAAAATGCAGATACAAGCTTTGTGCCCGGTTTTGTCTTCAATATCTGAAGGCATGGACGAAGTGTGTCCGCAGTAGAGTGGCATGCCCCGGAAACCATTCCGTCTGCATCTCCCATTTTTACCATCATGACTCCATAATATGGATAATTTGTTAAAAGCAGCTCTCTTGCCTGTTCTTCTGTCATTCCCTTTTTCTGTCTCAGTTCCACCAGCTTAGCGATGTAGCTTTCTGTCTTTTCGCTTTTGGCCGGATCCACGATCTGAGCGCCGCTGATATCAAAGCTTCCTTTATTTTTTGCAACTTCTTCTTCACTTCCGATCAGAACCAGCTTTGCTGTCCCTTCTTTCAGAATGGCCTCGGCTGCTTCATACGTTCTGATGTCTTCTGTCTCCGGAAGAACGATCGTCTTGAGATCAGCCTTTGCTTTCTTCTTGATTTCATCAATAAATCCCATGATTTATAGACTCCTTTCCATTTATTCTCAGATATAATTATTATAACGTAAAGGGAAATTGTATACAAGAGATAATCTGTCTCTTTTTCAATACAATTTCCCTTTTTCGGTCTTTTTCTCTTCTTCAAATATCGAACATAACAGTCACAATAGCAAAATAGACAAGAATCGTTCCCGTATCCAGAAGTGTCGAGATCAGAGGTGTCGCCATCAGCGCAGGGTCAAGTCCCAGTCTTTTCGCTACCAGCGGCAATGTACACCCAACCACTTTCGCCATACACACAATAGCAATGATCGTAATACCGATGACACTGCCAAGTTTTATA
Organism: Sellimonas caecigallum; assembly: GCF_019754295.1. Taxonomy (GTDB): domain Bacteria; phylum Bacillota; class Clostridia; order Lachnospirales; family Lachnospiraceae; genus Sellimonas; species Sellimonas caecigallum. Next base: position 66,599 of record NZ_VIRV01000009.1, read on the forward strand.
TCGTGATACATGACATAGATACGGATCGCATTTGCGACGGACAGGACAACTCCTACTATCAAAGCGATGCGGATCTCCTTAAAAATAACTTTAAAAATATCCTTAAAACGAATCTCTCCTACCGCAAGCCCCCGGATCATCAGTGTGGAACTCTGGGAACCACAGTTTCCCCCTGTCCCCATCAGCATCGGAATGAGTGTAATCAATATCGGCATGGCAGCCATGGACTTCTCATAATAAGCCAGGAGCATTCCGCTCACAGTAGCCGAAAGCATCAGAAACAAGAGCCATGGAATACGGTGTGCTGCATGCTGCCACACGGACGTGCCGAAATAAGATTCGTCGTTGGGACTGACACCGGCCATCATGCTGATGTCTTCTGTCGCCTCATCCTGCAGGACAAGCATCGCGTCGTCTACCGTGACGATCCCGACAATACACATTTCGTAGTCCACAATAGGAATGGCAACGAGTCCGTACTTTTTGATCATAGTGGCCACATCTTCCTGGTCATCGTGAGTATGTGCGTACAGGATATTCGTATCCATGATTTCCTCAATGCGCTTGCTCTCGCTGGACGTAAGAAGATCTTTGATATCCACCCATCCGATCAGTTTTCGCTGCTCTGTCACATAACAGGTATAGATCGTCTCGCGGTTGATCCCGACCTGCCGGATCTTCAAAATCGCTTCTTCCACCGTCATCTCTTTCCGGAAACTGATATAGTCCACGTTCATGACACTTCCGGCACTGTCTTCCGGGTAGCGCAAAAGCGTGTTGATCTGAGCTCTTGTCTCCTCATCAGTCGCCATCAAAAGCCTGTCCACTACATTTGCCGGAAGTTCCTCCAGAACATCCACCGTATCATCCAGATACATCTCGTCCATGACTTCCTCAAGTTCGGAATCGGTAAGGGCATTGATCAGGAATTCTCTTGTATCGCTGTCCATATAAGTAAATGTCTCTGCAGCCTCTTCCTTTGCAAGCAGACGGAAAATCAGCACGATCTGCCTTTTATCCACCTCTTCTAAAAGAGCTGCAATATCAACGGGATACATACCGGAAAGCTCTTCTTTCAATTCTTTAAATTCTCTCTCTTCCAACATTTTCAGAATTTTTTCCAATTCCATCTTTCTTTGTATCCCCCTTTCTGCTTTGACCATACTACCATTTTATAGTATAATCATTTCGAGGAGGATATACAAGAACATTATGAAATTAGTTGGTTTGATCGCAGAGTACAATCCATTCCACAATGGACATGAATATCATATAAGGAAAGCAAAAGAAGTGACTGGAGCAGATGCAGTTGTAGTAGTGATGAGCGGCAATTTTGTCCAAAGGGGAAACCCGGCCATCATGCCAAAACACCTTCGTGCCAAGGTTGCGTTAAAATCAGGTGTATCCCTCGTTCTCGAACTTCCTGTCTGCTTTGCAACAGGAAGTGCAGAATATTTTGCCCGTGGGGCCGTCTCTCTCCTTGACAGTCTGGGATGTATCGACTCCATCTGTTTCGGGAGTGAATGCGGAGATCTTTCGCTCCTTTGGAAAATTGCCCATATCCTGGAAGAAGAACCGGAAAAATACAGAAAATCTCTTCAGGATCATCTGCGAAATGGACTTTCTTTTCCAGCCGCCAGAGAAAAAGCTTTGTATGCTTACCTGGAAGACCCTTCCCTAGCATCGATCCTTTCAAGTCCCAACAATACGCTGGGTATCGAATACTTAAAGGCTATCATCCGGTCGAAAAGTTCTATGAAAGCTTACACGATCAAAAGAAAGGACGCTTCGTATCACTCGGAAGATCTGGAAACTCCGGGAAATTTAAGTTCTGCCACCGCGATCCGAAAGCTGCTTCTTTATTCCGGGAATTCTTTCCGTACGAACGATGAGGAGCCTTACGATGAGCCGAAGCTCTCTTCCATCCTGGCACGCCTGGAGGATCATGTACCGGCAGAATGCATCTCGCTCCTGGAGAGGACACATCTTACCCGCTATCCGGTGTATGCAAATGACTTTTCCCTGCTTCTGAAATATTGTCTCATGAGGGAGACAAGGGGTACGTTAACCCGCTACGCGGACGTGTCGGAGGAACTGGCAAACCGGATCATGAAACATGCAAACAGTTATTTAAACTTTGACCAGTTTTGTGATCTTTTAAAAACAAAGGAAATCACATATTCCCGCATCAGCCGGGCACTTTTGCACATTCTTCTCGGCATCAGAAAAAGCCACCTGCAAACTCTCGGAGAAAACGACCCTGTTCCTTACGCAAGAATGCTTGGATTTGTGAAGAAGGATAAAGAGATTTTATCCCAAATTAAGACCGCTTCCTCCATCCCGCTTCTCCCAAAACTTACGGAGATGGATACACTGTCGGATGCTGGACAGCGCATGCTGCATCTCGACATATTCGCATCCAATCTCTACGAGTCTGTCATCACAAACAAATTCAAGACTCCCTTTTGCAATGAGTACAATCATCCACTTGAGATCGTATAACAAAACAAGCTGTGAAAAAATGATTTTTTCATTCTTTCGCAGCTTATGCTTATTCTTCCAACACCCTTGTGCACGCAATAGCCATAGCGCCAGGACCTGTATGACAGGCAATGCTGAGTGCCAGTGGATCCATATCTACATCATACTGCGGAAAACGGTCTTCAATCTCTTCTTTCCAGAGTTGTGCCTCTTCGTTCGTACATGTATATGCAACATGCAGATAGATTCTCTGATTATGGAAACGATGCAGCATATCCCTTTCCATCGCATCCAGCATCGTCTTTTTCGCCTGTTTCCACCCTCTCACTTTGGCGTAAGCATCCAGTTTTTCTCCCTGGATCTGAAGGACTGGTTTTAAATTCAGTACTGTTCCAACAGCTGCTGCGGCTGGTGTGATGCGTCCTCCTTTTTTCAGGTATTTCAATGTATCCACAGTAATATAGATACTGGACTCTTTTCCGGTGCGTTCCAGGATTTCCTTAATCTGCGCTGCACTTTTTCCTTTCTTTGCAAGCTCTACCGCATCTTTTACAGACTGTTTCTGTGTGACAGAAATCCGCTGATTGTTTACAACCTGCACTTTGCCGTCATAATCTTCCGAAAGCAGGATGGCGGTCTCACAGGAGCTGCTCAGACCGCTGGACATCGGGATGTATACGATCTCATCATATTTTTCCAGATACTTGTCCCAAAGTGCCATCACATTTCCTGGCGCTGGCTGAGATGTCTTGATGTCGCTTCCTCCTTTTTGCTTTTCGTAGAAAGTATCTCGCGAAAGAGTTACCCCTTCAAAAAACTCTTCCTCATCGATGAAAAACGGCATAGGAAGCACGCCAACCCCTATTTTTTCCGCTTCTTCCTGCGTGATGCCGCTATTACTGTCCGTCAAAACTGCGACTTTACTCATTCCATTTCCTCTCTTTCTGTTCTTTCAAATATGAGACGGCAGTATCAGACAGACACAGCCTTGGACAATCGATCTCTTCTCGCCACCATGATAGGGATATCTTCCCCTTTATATGGATTTTCCCCAAGCGTTACTTCCAGTTTAACCGTCTCGTATGCCAATTCCTCGTAGTTGTTTTCCTTACTCAAATGTCCAAGAATCACTTGTTTCAAATTATCATGTAGTATAGCACAGAGCAGTCTTCCTGACAATTCATTTGACAAATGTCCTTTATTTCCCATCACACGCTGCTTCAGATAATACGGATATCCACCCACTTCCAGCATATGGATGTCATGGTTTGCCTCCAAAAGCACCGCATCCAAATTACTGAGATTCCGAATGATATATTCATCGTATATTCCAAGATCAGTTGCAACAGCTACCGCTTTGCCTTTTTCCTCAAACCTAAATCCCGTCGGCTCATTTGCATCGTGGGAAATGCGGAACGGCCGAATCATCGTATCCTTCATAACAAAGGGTTCATCTGCCCGGATTTCATTCAGAAGCCCTTCCGGCATTTTTCCTAGTCCACTGTAATTTTGTATTCCCCGAATGGTTCCCGGCGTGGCATAGATTGGGATCCCGTATTTCCTGCTGAAAACACCAAGCCCCTGGATATGATCCACATGTTCGTGGGTAATAAAAATCCCGTCCAGCTCTTCTCCTTTTACATCCAGCTCTTTTAAACCTTCTTCTATCCTTTTTTTACTGATTCCTGTGTCCACAAGAAAATTGGTATGTTCGCCTCCGATATATGTACAATTCCCGCTGCTTCCGCTTGCGATACTGCAAATTCTCATCGTGTTTCGTCTCTCCCGCTATTTTTCATTTCTTCCCATTGTAACGCTTTTTTGATCTGGATGCAAGTCTCTTCCATATCCCCGCTGTTGTCCACCGTAACATGGCAATGTGTCCGAAATTCTTCCTCAGATTTTTGACTTTTTAAGATGCCGTCTATCCGTTCGTCTGAGTATCCTCTTGTCTCTTTGAGTCTTCTCCTTCGCACATCTTCATCTGCATAAATATACCACAGTTCATCACAAATCTCATCGTAGTGATCTTCAATCAAGAGAGCGGCCTCTATCACAAAAAGCTCTGTCCCTTTTCCTTTTTCTTCCCGGATCCGCATTTGGATGCGATCCTTCACTGCCGGGTGGACGATGGCATTTAACTTTTCGAGACTAACTCTATCTCCAAAGACAATGCTCCCCAGTCTTTTCCGGTCAATGGTACCGTCCGCCGAAAGAATCGAATTTCCAAACTGTGCCACAATCCGGCTGTAACACTCTTCTCCCGGCTCTTCCAGTTCATGGGCGGTTTTGTCCGCTTGGCAGATCACTGCCCCGCAGTGTTTTTCCATATAAGAGAGGACGGTGCTTTTTCCCGCACCTACCCCTCCGGTAATACCAATGATCCTCATGATATTTTCATCCTTACTTCGCTTCATACCAGCTGCTTCCCTGGCTCATGTCCGCGATCAGCGGTACCCTCAGATCAGCTGCATGTTCCATTTCCTCTTTTAAAATCTGCTTCACGATCTCGACTTCTTCCTTTTTCGTCTCGATCAAAAGCTCATCATGTACCTGGATCACAATCCTGGATTTCAGCCCACGGCTGCGCAATGCCCGTCCTACCCGGATCATGGCAATCTTCATGATATCTGCTGCCGCCCCCTGGATAGGCGAATTCATAGCAACCCTCTCTCCAAAGCTGCGCTGCATGAAATTACTGGAAGACAATTCCGGTATCGGCCTGCGCCTTCCAAACATTGTCTTTACATAGCCGTTTTCCTTGCCAAAAGCAACTTCTCCGTCCAGGTATGCTTTCACACCCGGATAAGTCTCAAAGTACCGATCAATATATTCCCCGGCTTCTTTTCTCGTAATACTCAGATCCTGGCTCAGTCCAAAAGAACTGATTCCGTAGACAATTCCGAAATTTACCGCTTTGGCATTTCTTCTCTGTAAGTCCGTGACTTCCTCAAACGGTGTGTGAAATACTTGCGACGCTGTGATCCGGTGGATATCCTGTGCCTCCTGATATGCATGGATCAGCGCTTCATCCCCGGAGCAGTGTGCCAGAATACGCAGTTCGATCTGGGAATAATCAGCGTCTACAAATACATAACCTTCTTCCGGTATAAAAACTTTCCGGATCAATCTTCCAAGTTCCATACGGATCGGAATGTTCTGAAGGTTTGGTTCTGTACTGCTGATCCGCCCTGTGGCAGTCACTGTCTGGTTGAATGTCCCGTGGATCCTTCCGTCGTCCGATATAAAATTGGCAAGTCCGTCTGCATAAGTGGACTTCAGTTTCGCAAGCTGCCGGTATTCCAGAATCTTCGATACGATCGGGTAATCAGGCGCCAGTTTTTCCAAGATATCAGCCGCCGTAGAATATCCGGTCTTTGTCTTTTTTCCGTGCGGAAGCTCCAGATGCTCAAAAAGCACAACCCCAAGCTGTTTCGGAGAATTGATGTTAAACGTCTCTTGGGCCAGATCGTATATTTCCTTTTCCAGCTCTTCTATTTTATCTCCCAGTTCCGAACCGTACATTTTCAGCTGATCTGCCGCAATCCTTACACCAGCTTTTTCCATGTCAGAAAGGGTAAACACGAGCGGCATCTCTATCTCGTCAAACAGCGCCTCCATCTCATATTCCCGAAGTTTTTCTCTCAGCACTTTTTCCGCCCGGAACATAGTATATGCTTCATAACATGTCTTTTTCTCCGCCGGAAGTTTCTCATCGATATTCAGATCCAGGTATTCATGGGCAATGTCATCTGTCTCATACGCGCTTTTCAAAGGATTTAACAAGTAAGCTGCCACATGGACATCAAACGTATTTTCCGGCTTCCGGATCTGAATCTGTTTCATGGCCGCTTTCACATCAAACATGGAAATAACTGCACGGGATTCAGTGAGAGACGTCACTTTCTCCAGAAGATATGTTTCTGTCATTGTGTCGGATGTCCGAATGTTGTAGATCTGGTCTTCCCCAAATGCAACCCCGATTCCGGAAAGCCCCGCCTGATCTTTGAAAAGCGGAAGAACATTTTCTGTGTCTTTCTCAAATGCGATCCCGACACAAGGAGCACCTGCAGCCTTTTCAAAGACTGCTTCTGCCTCCTCTTCTTTTGTGATCTCCCGGAACTGATCTTCAATCTGATTTGCCGGGCTCTCCACATCAAAGCGTCCAAGCAGATTTTTAAACTGCAGTCTCTGGAAATATTCGTAGGCTTCTTGCGTGTACAGATTTCCTATCTTTCCTTCTGAAAACTCATAAGGGAAATCCGCATCCACGTTGATAGTCGCAAGTGCCTTGCTCATCTGAGCCATATCATAGTGTTCTTTCAAAGCCTTTGCGGCCCGCGGCGGTTTGAGTTCTTCCACATGACTATACGCATTTTCAATGGATCCATATTCCACAATGATCTTTGTGGCCGTCTTCTCGCCAATACTTGGCACCCCAGGAATATTGTCCGAGCTGTCTCCCATCAATGCTTTGACATCAATAAACTCCTGCGGCGTTACCTGGTATTTCTCTTTGACATCCGCTGCAAGATAGTCCTCTACCTCTGTCCGGCCTTGCTTTGTCTTTGGAATACGAATCTTTACTTTTTCTGTGGCAAGCTGCAGAAGATCCCGGTCTCCGGACAAAACGACCACATTCATGCCTTCCTTCTCGCCACGTTTCGAAAGTGTGCCGATCAGGTCATCTGCTTCAAGCCCGGCCTGCTCTACGATTCGGATGCCCATTGCCTGAAGGACTTCCTTCATGACCGGAACCTGCTGGCGCAGTTCTTCAGCCATCGGCTTTCTCGTCCCTTTGTAGTCTTCAAACATTTCATGACGGAAGGTCGGCGCATGGACGTCAAATGCCACTGTAAGATATTCTGGTTTTTCTTCTTCCAGCACTTTGAAAAGAATATTCAAAAATCCGTATATCGCGTTCGTGTGAAGTCCCTCCGCATTGGTCAGATCCGGGATTCCATAAAAGGCACGATTCAGAATACTGTGCCCGTCTATCAGAAGAATTTTCTGATTTTCATACTGTCTTTCATTCATTGTCATACCTCTGTTTCATTTTCAAATGTCAGTCCGGCCTTTTTCAGAACTCGGAACAATACCGGAATCACGATCAGCTGGATGATGATCCCCGGGATACCGCTCACGATTCCGCTCACAAAAGCTGTTCCATTGGCAAATGGAAAATGAAGATTAAAAATATAAACTCCAACAATCAGCGAGAGGCCATAGGCAACTCTGCCAGCTACCATAGCCGGAATCAGTCTCAGATAGACCGGATACTTTCGTTCTGCCAGCACACCTGCCGTCAGGCCATAGACCGCCGTCTCAAACAACATAAAATATACTTTCGGAACAGGCGGCATCCCGGTCAGTACACTGCTTAATATTGGTACAAGAATACCAACCCCAAGGCCATATCCGCCTCCCAAAAGTACACCCGCCATCAAGATCGGCAAGTGGATTGGGAGAAACATCCCCCCGGCGCTTTGTCCAAATATGTGAAATGCCTGCGGAAGCACGATTCCGACAGCGGTCAGCACTCCGGCATATACAAGCTTCAATATTCTGGCATTTTCTACAACCTGTCTTTGACTTTCTCTCATTTTCTCTCCTCCGTCCCCGGCGGACTGCACACCGCCTTGTGTTCGCATTTTCTCTTATTGTACTTCGTTTTATCTTTTTTTACAACGTGTCCGGCAGATTTCTTTAAAAGACGCCAAGGTGTTCCAGCAAAATTTTAAGCCCGATCAGTATGAGGACAACTCCTCCAAAGCACTCCGCCTTATTCTTGTATTTTGTTCCAAACACCGTCCCGATCTTAAGGCCAACGGCAGAGATCACAAACGTAATGCATCCGATAAAAAGAACGGCCGGTCCAATTTGCACATCCAGAAATGCGAAGGTAACCCCTACAGCCAGCGCATCGATGCTCGTTGCCACCGCAAGAGCCGTCATCTCACGGAAATCAAATCTCGCATCCATGCATTCTTCTTCCTGTCTCGATTCCCGGATCATATTTCCTCCAATAACGGCCAGAAGTATAAATGCAATCCAGTGATCCACACTTTCTATTGCTCCGCGGAAATGGCTTCCGATAAAATATCCAATAGCCGGCATCAAAGCCTGAAATCCTCCGAAATACAGCCCCACACATAATACATACTTTGGTTTCGCCTGCCCTGCTGACAACCCTTTACAGATGGATACGGCAAATGCATCCATAGCAAGGCCGACAGCAATGAAAAACAGTTCCATCAAACCCATCTTTTTTCCCTCCTTATGTTTCTTTTTCCTTCGTTTAGTAAAGACAGATCTGTCAAAGATGGGGGAGGTCTTTAGATTTCTGCAATAAAAAAGCGAGTCCTTACCTATATCAATCTCTGATACAGATAAGTCTCGTTGTTTCATTCAAAGCCAGGATTACTCCAATATGTTGACTTTGACACACAAACGTGCCAACTACTCCCTTATGCTCCATCTTCTCCAAATCAAAACGCGCTTAACGCTGTTTTGTATTATACCGAAAAACCTTCCTCCTTTCAAGTTTTTTTATATATTATTTGTATTTATTTGTATTTTCTTATCTTTCTTGAAAATACAAAAAGCCCACACAAAAAATTGCATAGACTTTTCATATATCAATCTTGTATCATTACCGGAATTCTTTGCTCTTCTGAATAGAAGAAGATACAAAAAAGGATCCAAAAAACATCAACACAGCTGCGCTTAACAAAATCATGTCTGTATGTCTCAATGCCTCGATCTCTATATTGATATGATTGCATACAGACCAGATTGCTACCCATATCGCTGTCGAAATCATAGTAGCTATCACTAAAACCATTTCACTTTTCTCGGCGCTTTTCTTTAAAGTTATAGGATACATGATTGCAATAATCATAAGCCCCATCTCTATTCCTATCAATACTCCTTTAAAAGAAGTTTTTCTCAACAAAAAACTGCCACAATATCATGCAGCAGCTTTTTATTGACAAAATATTAAAGTTTAGAATATCCGTAGCTGTTTACAAGAGCTTCTACTTTCTCTCCTGCCTTGCACATCGGACAGGCTTCCGGCGTATAAGCCTTATAGTCCGGAAGATCGGCGCTGGAAAAGATTGACTTCACTTCCATATCTGCAATCTTCGTCACAGCACTGAAGATACCTGCCACACCGCACACCTTTCCTCCATAGTACAGGACAGATTCCGCAGCTTTCAGAATCGTCTTTCCGGTCGTAATAGATGCCGCGAGAACCAACACCTGATTGTTCTCAATCATACGGATCTTATTATCCCGGAACATGATCTGTCCAAGATTGTCAAATTCCGGTGTTACTACAGAAATATTATTTCCATGGCTCATGGACATGACCGTTTCATCTGCCAGGATCTCTGCCATGAACGTACCGATCACTTCCGTTTCATCCAGACATACGATCGTGTCAATATAAGTGTGGGTATACTCCGCCGCCAGCACTTTTGCCGTCTCCCGTCCATTTCGATGTCTGGTCTTCACAGTGGACATATCAATATACGTGTTGATGTGGGAATTGCTCGTAGCAAAATGTCCTTTCAGGATCTTAATCCGGGCCTTCGGATTTTTTGAGGAACGTAAATTTGTCAACCGTTCATCCATATGGTTTGTCTCCTTTCTCATTTTTTGTTATAGACATTGTACCATACTTCTGTTTTCTGTGTAATCCCCGCATTTTTTTCCGGCACTTTTTTTGTTCTGAATTTATAGACAACAGTACACGATATTTCCATCGATCATGGTACATTGTACTTTCGCATTTGTATCGAGTCCAAGTTTTCCTTTTACGAGAATGATATCCGCATCTTTACCCTCTTCCAGCGTTCCAATCCGCTCTTCCACTCCAAGAATCCTGGCTGGATTGATCGTTACCATTCTCATCGCCCGTTCCTGGGAAACACCTTCCCGAACTGCCTCTCCTATATGATGATAGAGAGATTCTTCACTGAGAATCGGCGAATCGGTAATGATCGCCACATTGACTCCTCTGTCATCCAGCATCTTCACTGCCTCCACATCAATCTTTCTTCGCTCGCCTACACAACGATATGTCGCAATCGGTCCATAGCAGACATCACAGCCGCTCTCCACAATCTCATCAATATAATCCGTAGCGCCCCAGGCATGTTCCAGCGAGAATCGAACACCGAATGCTTTCGCCACCTCGATGGCTGTAAGCATATCGTACTGTGTACAGTGGATTTTACACGGAATCTCTCCTTTCAGAGCAAGGCACAGAGCCTCCATGTCTGCATTATATGGCGGATTTTTCCCATTTTCCTGATCTTCCATATACGTTTTTGCTTTTCGGAACGTATCCCAAAGTACCTTTGCGACTCCCATCCGCGTCATTGGCAGCTGATCCCTGTCTCCATATGTATTTTTCGGGTTCCCGCCAAGGGCAATCTTAACCGCGCACGGCGCTTTGATGGACATATCAAACGCATTATCCCCGTATGTTTTCATGGCAAACGGAAGACCGCAGAACACATTTCCGCTGCCCGGCGTGAGAAGCATGGTCGTGATGCCATGTTCATAAGCCACTTTGAATTCACGTGCTTTTGGGTTTACCCCGTACCGCGCATCGATGGACAGCGTGACCGGATCCGTCATCTCATTTGCCTCATCCACAGAAGTCTCCGAATTAAAGTCAAACATTCCGATGTGGGAATGCGCATCGATAAGCCCTGGCATGACACAAAGCCCGGATGCATCCATTATCCTGGCATCATCAGAAATCATTTCTTCCGGGATCCGTTCCATCACTTTTTTGATCTTTCCGTCTTCTATCAGGATTTCTCCCTGAAAGACATCCTGACCATCTTTCATTGTATAAAGCGTTCCTCCTTTGATCACTGTCTGCCTCATCAATAAAGCACCTCCCCGTTGATGATACTGTGTTTTACTTTTGCCGCATAGGTTGTAACCGGGTGTCCCGTAAATATAGAGATGTCCGCGTCTTTCCCTTCTTTCAGCGTTCCGATCCGATCCCCCAGTCCCAACATTTCCGCCGGATGTTCCGTCATCATTCTCACCACTTCTTCCGCCTCAACTCCGGCCCGGTACACTTCGATAGCAGACCACAAAAAGACTTCTCTTCCCTCGGAGAATCCCCCGCATGTGTTCGTAAAGGCAACACGGTTTCCATTTTTCACAAGCTCATTGATCTTTTCAAGATCAATGCCGTATTTTGCAATCTGTGAGCAGGAGTTGACATTTCCGAGTATCAGACCAGTCTTTTGACGCTTCATTTCTTCCAGGGCATCTCCAAACCCAAATCCGTCCACGATGCTTGCCTGCACCTTCTCCTCTTTCATCATATGAAGCAGTCCCTGGATTTCCGCCGGGGTTTCCGCTGCACAGAACACCGGCATTGTCATCTTGTCAAACACTTCGCTCACAATCTCCTGTCGTTCCTCTCTGTCTTCTATTTTGACAGTTCGTGCTTTTCGAAGCATTTCCTGGAAACTCCAGAAAATACCCATTCTCGTTTTCGGCATCTGGTTTTTGGAACCATATGTGTTTTTCACGGCGGAAGTAACGCTGCATTTCAGGGCTGCTTTCTCTTTTACAAGGCGCTCCGACATCTTCTGAGGCGCCGTCTTCACGACAGCAATCTGTCCACCCATGATATTTCCGTTTCCCGGCGCAAGCCCCACTGCCGTAATCCCGCTTTTATAGAACTCCTGTGCGTTTACCTCATCCGGATCCATGGCATATTTTACATTCATCTCCGGAGTAAAAAGCCCTGTGGACTCCTGGTTGTCCAAATGCCTGGAAGGGATCCCCATGGCCCCGATAGAGCAATGCGGATCGATGAAACCAGGAAACACTTCGCACCCTGATGCATCGATAACCTGCGCTTCCGGACAAACAATCTCCCTCCCTATTTTTTCGATTTTCTTTCCTTTTGTGAGAATATCACATGAATCTAGAATTGTTCCGTCCCCTATATGGATTCTTCCGTTTTTGATCAGATACATTCTTTTCCCTCCTGCTTTTCTCGTCAAAGCAGGCCGGCCATATTCATGACCAGCCTTTGCCTTCTATTTTTCAATGTAAACCTGTGAGAAATCAGTTGTACCATTCGTTGTAACTGGATAATTCTTCACATAGTTTTTCACATATGTCGGGGAAGCTTCCAGGTAAGTCGGCGCGATAATAGCATTTCCAACAAGAAGCGTTTCTGCTTCCAGATAGATGTTCGCCTTTTCCTGCTCATCTACCACATATTTAGCCTGTTCAAGAAGTTCTTTGAAACGTTTGGAATCTTCATTGTTCCATCCTGTCTTATCTGCGTTAAAATATCCATTGTCTGGCTCGAACAGCTGGAAGAATGCACTTGGTTCATTGTAGTATGGTCCCCATCCGGCCTGTGCAATGTCATAATCTCCTGCGTCAATCTTATCCCACATGATGTTCCATTCCATCATATCAATCTGCACAGTAATGCCAAGTTTTTCTTCCCATACCTGTTTCATCCATTCTCCGATCTTCTTGGACAGTTCATCTGTTCCGCGGCTTGCATAGCGGATCGTCACTTTGGATGTATCTGTGTCTTTTCCAAGTTCTTTTAATCCTTCCTGGAATAATGCTTTCGGATCTGTGTACTCTTCCTGCATAGCGGATACGAAATGATTCTTTCCGTCTACTAATTCCGTGTAAGTGTTCTCTCCGACTTTCATTGTATCCGGCATGAGAGAATATATCGGTTCTGATTTGCCGTCACGGAGCGTATCTACCATCTCCTGTCTGTCAAATGCGATTGAAAGAGCCTGGCGAATCTTTGTGTTGCTGAGGTATTCGTTCTTCAGGTTGAACATAAAGAATTCCGGAGCATTACTTGGAACATTGCTTTCTGTAGAGTCTCCCGATGCAGCGATTGTCTTGCCCCAGTTTGTATCAGATGTGCTGACTACATCCAGCTCTCCGTTGATGAATGCCTGTACTGCAGTGGACGGATCCTGAATCACTTTAAAATTGACTGTGTCAAGCTTCATATCGTCAGCGCCCCAGTACTGTTCATTCTTTTCAAGGATCATTTCTGTGTTCTGGCTCCAGCTTTTAATTTTGAGCGGTCCATTGTATACAGTCTTGTCTGCTGATGTTCCGTAATCTGCACCGTATTCTTCATATTTTGCCTGGTTAACCGGATAAACTGATCCTGCTACGAGGCCAAGGAAGTAGGATGCCGGGTGAACTAGTGTGATCTGAAGCGTATTTTCATCCAGCGCCTTTACTCCGATCTCATCCGGAGTCTTTCCATTATTGTAAAGCGCTTCTGAAAAGTTTGTGATTACTCCGTCAAACAGCCATGCGTTTGTCGCTGCCACAGACGGATCTGCCATTTTCTTAAAAGTAAATTCAAAGTCGTTTGCCGTCACTTTGGAACCATCGCTCCATTTTGCATCCGGATTCATATGGAAAGTATAAGTCAGTCCATCTTCACTGACATCCCAGCTCTCGGCCGCTGCCGGAACGATTTCATCTGTGTTTCCTTCCGCAGACCGGTCACGCACAAGCGGATCATAGATCATATTGTGTGCTTTGTTGTCCGGGGCTGTTGTGTTTACAAGTGGGTTGAGTCCGATAACCACACTGTTTGTGGAAATGTTCAGCACTTGTTCAGTGCTTCCGCCGGATGTCTTCTTTTCTTTCTCTTCGCCTCCGCAGCCTGCAAGAGAGCCTGCTGCAAGAGCTACTGCCATGAGACCTGCCAGCATTTTCTTTCTTAGTTTCATAATTTCTCCTCCTTTTCTTTATCCTCAAGCAGCTTTTTTCTGCTGATTGATTCTCGTCCCTCTATTTGTCCTGTAATTCACGCACTCTGTGACAGGCCACGAAATGTCCTTGCGTAATCTCTTCCAACTCCGGTGTCGCCTGTTTGCATTTTTCTGTTGCAAACCGGCATCTTGCCGCAAAACGGCATCCTGGTTTTGGATTGACCGGACTTGGGATTTCCCCCTCGATCGGAATCCTCTTTTTGCGTTTTTCCTCATCCGGATCCGGGATCGGGATCGCCGACATGAGCGCTTTTGTGTATGGGTGAAGCGGATGATCATAAAGTTCGTCGCTTTCCGCAAATTCTACCATATTGCCGAGATACATAACGCCGACCCTGTCGGAAATATGTTTGACCATTGACAAATCATGAGCAATAAACAAGTACGTCAGATTTCTCTTTTTCTGAAGTTCTATGAGCAAGTTGACTACCTGTGCCTGAATGGAGACATCTAACGCAGAAATCGGTTCATCGCAGACGATAAATTCCGGTTCGATAGCCAGTGCCCGGGCAATTCCAATTCTCTGCCTCTGTCCGCCGGAGAATTCGTGCGGGAATCTAAGCGCATGCTCCTTGTTTAATCCTACTAGCTCCAGCAGCTCATAAATCTTTTCCTGACGTTCTTTTCCTGTATACAATTTGTGAATATCAATCCCTTCGCCGATGATATCCCCAACCGTCATTCTCGGATTTAATGATGAATACGGATCCTGAAAAATAATCTGGGCACGTTTTGTAAATTCTTTCTTTTCTTTTTTATTCAGGCTGTGGATATCCACTCCGTCAAATATAACCTGTCCGCCGGTAGCTTCATAAAGTCCCATGACCGTCTTACCGCATGTCGTCTTGCCGCATCCGGATTCCCCTACCAGACCAAGTGTCTCCCCCTGATAGATTTTAAAATTTACTCCGTCCACCGCTTTGAGCATTTTATGGCGTCCCACATTGAAATATTTTTTCAGATCTTTTACCTCGATCAGTACTTTTCTCTCTTCCATGACTATCTCCCCCCTCTGATCATCGTTTCCGGGAGTCCCTTTGTGTCCGCTTTCGGATGATGCAGCCAGCAGGCACATGTCTGGGAATCACTGAACACGGTTTCTCTCGGATATTTCAGTCGGCAGATCTTCATGCCGTATTCACACCTCGGCGCAAAGGAGCAGCCTTCCGGTGGATGGATCAGATCCGGCGGTGTCCCTTTCAGGGAATACAGTGTCTCCTTGTTGTTTGTGTGAATTTTTGGCACCGAATTCAAAAGCGCTCTCGTGTACGGGTGTGTAGACCGATAGAAGATTTCATCTACATTTCCCCGCTCCACGATTTTCCCGGCATACATGACCTGAATCTTGTCAGCCACGCTTGCCACGACTCCCAGATCGTGAGTCACAAGGATGACTGCCATATTCAGTTCTTTCTGAAGGCTTCCGATCAAATCCATAATCTGCGCCTGAATTGTCACGTCCAGGGCAGTTGTCGGCTCGTCCGCAATCAGGATCTCCGGCTTACATGCCAGCGCCATGGCTATCATCGCTCTCTGGCGCATCCCCCCGGAAAATTCGAACGGATACTGTTTCATTCGCTGCGGAGCATTCGGAATTTTGACAAGTTCAAGCATCTCCAGCGCCTCTTTGTGCGCCTGCTCTTTTGACACTTTGTTATGGATCAGTATGCTTTCCGCGATCTGATCGCCAATCTTCATCGTCGGATTTAAGGAAGTCATCGGATCCTGGAAAATCATGGATATTTTACTTCCGCGGATCTCCGTCATCTTCTTCTCCGAATATCCAAGCAAATCTTCCCCGTGAAACAGGATCTGTGCTCCATTCTTTTTATCTATCATTGTATTTTGTTTTGGGAGAAGTCCCATGATCGCCTTGGATGTAACTGTTTTCCCACATCCGGATTCCCCTACGATCGCCAGTGTCTCTCCTTTTTTCAGATCAAAATCCACTCCACGCACTGCGTGTGATATTCCTGCGTATGTCTTAAAGGAAACATGCAGATTTTTTACCTCCAGTATTGTCTCGTTCATCGTGATGCCCCCCTATTTTCGAAGTTTTGGATCCAGGGCATCGGATAATCCGTCCCCGATCAGATGGAATGTCAGCATAGTCAAGACGATCAGAAGGCAAGGAAAAAACAACTGATGCGGATAGAACATCAACTGCTGCTGTCCTGCTGATGCAAGTGCGCCCCAGCTTGTCTCCGGTGGTCTTACTCCAAGTCCGATATAACTTAAAAATGCTTCGCTGAAAATGAATCCCGGAACCGACATGGTAATATCAACCATGATGATTCCCAGTGTATTAGGAAGCAGGTGTTTGATGATGATCCGCCCCGTGGAAGCGCCAAGGGCCTTGGCCGCCTGCACATAGTCCTGCTCTTTGATCTGCAGAATCTGTCCCCGGACCATACGTGCCGTTCCTACCCAGGCGGTAAGACTCATGGCAAACACCAGTGAAAACATGCTTCTTCCCATTACCATGGAAAGGATAACCACAATGATCAGATACGGCAGATTTCCGATAAACTCACAGATTCGCATGATGATATCATCCACAACTCCACCTTTGAGTCCGGCAAGCGCTCCTACCAAGGCGCCGATCACAAACATCACTACCGTACAGCAAAGTCCGATATAAATAGAAATTCTTCCTCCCACACAGACACGGGTAAACAGATCTCTTCCCATATCATCTGTTCCAAACCAGTATTCCGAGCTCGGTCCCTGATTTTTTAAAGCCGCGTCGATATACTGATAATCCTTGCCCGAGACAATCGGGCCGATAAACAGAAGTGCAATGATCAAAACAAGCAGTATCAGACCAAAAATAGCCAGCTTATTGGATCGGAATCTTCTCCAGACATCCGCCCAGTATGTAAGGGACTTTTCTCCGATGTCTTCCCCGGACAGCCCTTCCGTTCCCACACGTTCAAATAAATCTTCCGTCTCCGGGATATCTCCCATCATATTTGTGTTTTCTCTCGTCTCCATATATCTTACCTCGTCCTACTTCTTACCTTTTGCCACTCGGATTCTCGGATCTACAATTCCGTATAAAATATCAACTACGATCAAAGCGCCGACAAACAGAATTGCGAAGAAAATCGTCAGTCCAATAACCATCGTATAATCGTTATCCGATACCGCTTTCACATAGTAAAATCCAAGTCCGGGAATTGCAAACATCTTTTCCAAAATGAAGGAGCCTGCGAAGATTCCCGCAACAGCCGGTCCAATCATCGTGACAATCGGAATCATCGAATTGCGCAGCACATGTTTGCGCACGGTGCGCTTCTGGGTACACCCTTTGGCCTGTGCCGTCACGATATAATCTTCACTGATAACGGACAGCGTGCTGTTTCTCATGTATTTTGTGTAGGATGCGATACCGCCGATTGCATAGGCCGCTACCGGAAGGATATAATGCTTCAACTCTCCCCATCCGAAAACCGGTACAAGTTTCCACTTAAATGCAAGGAAGTACTGGAGCACGGCGGCAAACACGAAGCTTGGAACGCAGATAGCCAAAACGACCAGAACCCGGATGATATGATCTACCGGTTTTCCTCGGTTCAAAGCCGCTACCAACCCCAGTGAGACGCCAATAGTAACCTGGAAAAAGATGGCAAGAAGCCCGATTTTCGCGGACACCCACGTATTCGTTTTGATGACATCATTGGCCGATTTTCCGGTATAAATAATCGATTCCCCGAAATCTCCTGTAGTGAGAAGATTTTTCATATAGATGACATAACGTTGAAGTACCGGCTTGTCCAGCCCGTATTTTTCCTCGATGATTTCCTGCGCCTGCTCCGGCATCTGTCCTACTTTCGCAGCAATGGGATCTCCAGGCGCCCCCGCAACCAGGAAAAAGGTGGCGGTTGCGATCAAAAACAGCGTCAGGATGGCGTAAGCCAGTCGTTTTCCAATAAATTTCAGCATTTTTTTCTCTCCCTTCTTTTCCGTCTGTCAGTTTACAGATTCTTTTTCTTCTGCATTTCCTCAAACAACACTTTCGGAACGATCATATAGTGGTTCTCGATCTCCCTGCAGATTTCTTCTACAGATTTGGTGCGAAAGGCTTCGAGGATTCGCTGATGATTCGCTTTGAGCACATCAAACGGTACAAGCGATTCCGTCTCCATCGTAAAATACGCCGACGTATTTCCACTTTCCAAAGACTTCCACACTTTGTAAAGTTTTTCACTCTGGGACGACATCACAACACAGGAATGGAACTCTTCATCGAGTTCTACGATCTGGTACAGATCCCGTTTCTCCGCGGCTTCTCCCATTTTTTCGAGATTTCTCTCCATCCGCTCCTCCAGATCAGACGGCAGGTTCCCGGAACACATTTTTGCTGCCAGGGTTTCCAGTGTGGAGCGTATCAGATATGCCTCCTGCATATCCTCATAGGACATCGTCTTTACAATGCATCCCTTGTGAGATTCATAGGTAACAAGTCCTTCCTCCTCGATCTGCCTAAGCGCTTCCCTCACAGGTCCCCGGCTGATCTGGAATGCTTTTGCCACATCCGCCTCAATAATCCGTTCGCCAGGCTTGATCTCCCCGTTGAGGATTTTCTTTCTCAGAATTTCCGCAACCTGTTCTCTCAATGTTTTTCGCGATACTGCTGCTTTAACCATATTTTTCTCCTTTTTCACGTTAACTCGTGAAAATTTTCTTGTTTTTATTATACCTTGTTTGTTAAGAAAAAGTCAATTGTTAACAATCTACTTTCGACAAAAATAACTACCAAAATTTCTTGCCGTTTTTTGTATATTTTCATGTTATTTTTTTGTCATATTTGTATAATACTCCTTGTTTTTTGTCGAAAATGCATGTGCTCAATGTCAACAATGTAAGAATATACAAGAAAATTTCGCACTTCTCTTATGTTCCGCTCCTGAAAAAAGAGCGCAAAAATACCACCGGCCATTTCAGACTGGTGGTATCTGTAAATCCAATTCCTTGATAAATCACAAAAAGAGACAGCTGTTTCGGTTACCCGCAATCCGTAGATTTATCAATGTATTTTATTCCTGATGCGTAAGCTTGCTTCTATGTGCATAATCCAATGTCTTGAAAACGGCATCTGAATCAGTCCTCGTATATCTTTATTGCACCAATAATCAATCAACCAAATTGCATTCTCATCATTGCTTACGACATGTAACGATTTTAAGCATTCTTTTCTTTGTTCTGATACTTTCTTTTTCAATTCGGCATAAGACAGACTTTTGAGTATCTTTTCCGTACTTGCTTTTACCTCAAAAATGTAGGAATAAAGTTCTTTCAAATTAAGCTGCATTGAAAAATCTGCGATCTGCTGTTTTACAAGTTCATTTCCCGTTGTTATGATTGGCGAATGAATCCGTTCCTGATAATTTCCTGTGCAAAATACCTGTTCGTCTTCGTTTATCAAAATGTGCGCGACTATATCTTCGATCCGAAAGATATGCCAGATGGAATATGCAATGGTTTTGCTGTGATAACCGTCTGCATGTAAAAAAGGGATTGCATGGAACTCTTCTCTATTTAATTCGCTATAGAATTCGGTTAAGACTTTCATTAGCCGGTTCCGCAGTTCAAACAATGTATCGATACCTGCCTCATAAGTATCTTTCTTCCTGATCTGTGCCTGCATTGCTTTGTTAAGTTCCGACCATTCCTTATTCATCATCGCTCCTCCAAAAAACCCATTGGTTATTCCTTGCCGCTTTCCAGCCTTTGTCTACATCATCCTTACTGCCGTGCCATTGGTGCAAAAGTCAAAGAAAACCTCCGATAAATCAGAGGTTTTCTTCACGTCATCTGGTATCCAACAGACACCCAAATATAATGCCGGCGATGGGACTTGAACCCATACGTGGTTGCCCACAACAGATTTTGAGTCTGCCTCGTCTGCCATTCCGACACGCCGGCTTTCTTGGCTTTTACAAGCCAAGATTGATTATATCACACTGTTTTTTAATTTGCAAGAACTATTTCCAAATTTTATGGGATTCCTCTATCAGCTGTCTCCCGATATCAAAACAGTCAAAAGTGGCAAAGTAGTCTGCCGGTGTCTCCGCGCGCCGGATCAGCTGTGCTGTTCCATCTTCTTTCAACAGGATTTCTGCCGATTTCAGCTTTCCATTATAGTTATATCCCATAGAAAATCCATGTGCTCCGGTGTCATGGATCACGATGGTGTCCCCTATATCAATTTTCGGGAGCATCCGGTCAATGGCAAATTTATCATTGTTCTCACAAAGAGAGCCTGTGATGTCGTATTTATGGTCACAAGGCTCGTTCTCTTTTCCCATTACCGTAATGTGGTGATACGCCCCGTACATGGCAGGGCGCATAAGGTTGACCGCGCATGCGTCCAGGCCGATATATTCTTTGTGCGTATGCTTTTCATGAATCGCAGTTGTGACAAGGCATCCGTATGGTCCCATCATAAAGCGCCCGAGTTCCGTGTAGATTGCCACATCTCCCATCCCTGCCGGGACAAGGACTTCTTCGTATACTTTTCGCACGCCCTCTCCGATGATTTTTATATCATTAGCCTTTTGTTCCGGGCGGTAAGGAATACCGATCCCACCGGAGAGATTGATGAATTTAATATGCGCGCCTGTCTCATTTTGAAGTTTTACCGCCACCTCAAAAAGCACTTTGGCCAACATCGGATAGTACTCGTTTGTCACTGTATTGCTCGCCAGAAAAGCGTGGATGCCAAATTCTTTTGCTCCTTTTTCTTTCAGGATCTGAAAGGCCTCAAAAATCTGTTCTGTTGTCATTCCGTATTTTGCATCTCCCGGATTATCCATGATGTCGTTGCTGATCTTGAAAAGGCCTCCCGGATTATATCTGCAGCTGATCGTCTCCGGTATGCGGCCGATGGTTTTTTCCAGAAAATCAATATGGGTAATATCGTCCAGATTGATGATTGCCCCAAGCTTATCCGCCAGCTCATATTCTTTTGCCGGGGTAGCGTTGGATGAAAACATGATATCTTCCCCTTTGACTCCCATAGCGTCTGAGAGCATGAGTTCTGTAAAAGAAGAGCAGTCGCATCCGCATCCGTATTCTCTCAGAATCTGGATGAGAAACGGGTTCGGCGTGGCTTTTACCGCAAAATATTCCTTAAATCCCTTGTTCCAGGAGAACGCTTCTTTCAGTGCTTTCGCGTTTTCCCTGATCCCTTTCTCATCGTAAAGATGAAATGGTGTCGGAAATGTTTGGATGATCTCATCCAGCTTTTCTTTTGTCACAAATGTTTTCTTTTCCATCTTACTGTTCTCCTTCTGTCAATCTGATCAGTTTTATCTCGTTTGCCATTGCTTCTTTGAACAATTCTGCAAAATTGCGCTGTCCCGAATAGACACATGTATTCTGGGTATCTTCCCCGAATTCCCCACTCAACACATACCTGGAATCCACAATCATTCCAATCTGAGATTTCCGATCTTTTGTATGGTATACTTTCCCTGGATGATCGATTTCCATACAGTCTGTAATGAGAACTACTTTTTTGCCTTCTTCTGCTGTTTCTTTGACTGCCGGAAGGATTTCTTTCAAAAACTCTGCGTTTCCGGATACATACACTCTCTCCTCAGTGTCTTGAAGCAGCTTTCTTGCCTTGCCGAGAATCTGTTCTTTTCCTGTGATCGTAATATATCCGTCTTCCTCTTCTTTCCTTTCCGGAGCATGAAGCAAAATCCAGTCCTCTTCCCTTTTCAGCTGCTCGATCCGGTTCTCGCAAAACTCCTGAGGATCCACCGCCATATATTTCCGCGCTCCCGGCTCTTCCTCATACTGCGCAGCTCCCTTTTCCACCAATGACGACAGAGCTCCATACACATTGGATCTGGAAATTCCTGTCATTTTGGCCGTCTCATAGCCGGTCTGCCTGCCATTTTTGAGAAGACATTCGTAGATAGCCGCTTCTTGCCTTGTAAGATCAAATTTCATAATATGTTCTGTAAAACTTTCCATGTTCACTCCCCGCTTCCTCCTTAGTAGTTCTTTATAGTGATACTATAGTCCCTTCCCCACAAAATGTCAAGGCCAAGTTCGCAAAAAGGACATGCCTTCCGGCATGTCCCGTATCATCAATCAATGACAGCTATTCGCATCATATTGCTTCTTCCGTTGTTTGAAAACGCTCCGCTCTGTGCAGGCAGACCTGCTGTAAGTACAACGATATCTCCTGGTTCCACATATTGCTTTACTCTTACCATCTCAATCGCATTTTCACACACATCTTCCATAGAATTGAGACGAATGGATTTGAGCGGACGGACTCCCCAGTAGATCTGCATTCTCCGGAGTGTGGCCTCATCCGGACTTACACCGACAACACATGCCTTTGGCTTAAACTTTGATACCACTTTTGCCGTTGCTCCTGACATCGTCGGCGCAACAATACATTTTGCGCTGAGATTTGCCGCCGTAGCTACCGCCGAAAATCCTATCGCGCTGGATATACTGCTGGTCCTATGTTTCTGGGCTTTCTTGAGCATTACTTCGTAATCGAGATGGCTTTCCGTATTTTCCACGATCTGAACCATCATCTTCAGTGCCTCCACCGGATATTTTCCCTGTGCCGTCTCGCCGGAGAGCATGACCGCATCCGTCCCGTCGTAAACGGCGTTGGCTACGTCTGTCACTTCCGCACGGGTTGGACGAGGATTTCTTATCATGGAGTCCAGCATCTGTGTGGCCGTGATAACCGGTTTAAAATTGTCGTTGCATTTACGTATGATCTCTTTCTGAATATACGGCACTTCCTGAGCTGGAATTTCCACGCCCATATCTCCTCTTGCCACCATAATTCCGTCTGCACACCGGATGATCTCATCAATATTTTTGATTCCTTCCGCATTTTCAATCTTGGCGATAATCGGAATATACGGCGCTTTCAGCTCGCGAAGCCAGCTTCTGATTTCAATAATGCATTCTGCATTTCGCACAAAAGATGCAGCGATAAAATCGATTCCCTGTTCTACCCCAAATTTTAAATCTTCTCTGTCTTTTTCCGTGATAGCCGGGAGACGCACCGGAACATTCGGCACATTGACACCTTTTTTTTCGCCCAGTTCTCCTCCATTTAAAACTGTACAGACGATATCCGAACCATGGATACTCTTTACATCCAATTCGATCAGCCCGTCATCAATCAAAATCTTTTTCCCAGGTGTGACATCTTCCGTGAGACCGCTGTATGTGATGGACACTCTTTTTTCGTCCCCTGTGATTTCTTCTGTCGTAAGGACAAAATCTCTGCCTTCCTCAAGCATTACTTTCTTTCCGTCTTTCAGTTTTCCTGTTCGGATCTCCGGACCTTTTGTGTCCAGAAGAATTGCAATCGGGAGATGCTCCTCTTCCCGGATCTTTTTCAGAAGATCCATTCGATATTTGTGTTCTTCATAATTGCCATGGGAGAAGTTAAACCTGGCGATATCCATCCCGCTTTTTACCAGACTGCGCATAACGTTCTCGTCATTGGAATTTGGTCCCATTGTACAGACAATCTTCGTCTTTTTCATCTTTTCTTCCTCCTTTTTCTGCCTTTCCTCTCTACTTTACATGCTGGTGCGTAAACAGATGATCCTGACAGTACTCATAATTTCCATTGCATTTGGAGCAATACCGAAACTCTAACTCCGGATGATCCAGTTCTGTTCGTCCGCAGACCGCGCACCGGTGTTTCGGGACACGTCCGTCTGCCTGAGCAGCATAACGATTCTCCGTGCGCATCTTCTTTTTAAACTGCCGACTCCGTTTTTTCTGTCCCGGAGAATATTTTGCAAAGTTTCTGGAAGACAGATAAAATATAAAAAAGTTAAGAACTGAAATTCCCGCTGCCAGCGCATATACTTTATACGCACTGTTGACCCCTCCGTATGCAGGCAGAAACGCCTGGACGATGGTCCATATAAAAAATGCTCCGTCCACCCATGCGAGCCACTTTGCCTTGACCGGGAGAATGAAAAAAAGCAGAAACTGCATGTCCGGATACAGCGCGGCAAACGCAAAAAACAGCGACAGATTGAGATATGTTGTGTTCAGCATGTAGACTGCACCGGTTAGCAGATAAATGACAATCGCGGCAAGCACATGAAACAGAACCCCTGCAAAAAAATACAAATTAAAACGGAACGCTCCCCACGTCTGTTCCAGGGCATTTCCAAGCATATAATAAAAATAAAGGGCAATTACCAGATATAATAAATTGTAAGAAGGGGGCTGAATCAAAAATGTCAAAATCCTCCAGATTTGCCCGTGCAAAATGGCCGATGCATCCAAGGATAAATACTGGATATAAAAATACGGATTGACATAATGCAGCACGAATCCGATCCCGTACAAAATGATAATGTAATACATCAGATTTGGGATCGCAAACCTGCCAAATCTGCGCTCCATTCTGGAAATCCAATTCATAAAGTCTCTCCTTTCATATACGGTTCCCATTGTATCGTCTGGCCGTATATTTGTCAATGTACTTCTTGGAGTTTACAAGAAATTTACTCTTCCTTTATAATATTTTATTGTATCTTGTATTGTTTTGTCGTATAATATATCGTTGTTGCAAAACACATATAATTAGGTAGAAATTTTTTCCTACAAACAGCAAAGGAGTATCACATATGAGTCAAAAGGATTTATTTACACTGGGAATTGACATTGGTTCCACAACTGTCAAGATTGCTGTCCTGGACGAACAGAATGAACTCTTGTTTTCAGATTATGAACGTCATTATGCCAATATTCAGGAAACCCTTTCTGATCTTTTGGGAAGAGCTGTGTATAAACTTGGAGCTATCCATGTCTCTCCTGTCATTACAGGAAGCGGTGGACTTACGCTGGCCAAACATCTGGGCACGCCGTTTGTCCAGGAGGTCATCGCAGTCTCCACGGCTCTGCAGGACTATGCGCCTCAGACTGATGTAGCGATCGAACTTGGCGGGGAAGATGCCAAGATTATCTACTTCGAAAATGGAAATGTAGAGCAGCGTATGAATGGGATCTGCGCCGGAGGAACCGGTTCTTTCATCGATCAGATGGCCTCTCTTCTGCAGACAGATGCCACCGGCCTGAATGAATACGCGAAAAACTATAAAGCGATCTATGATATCGCCGCACGCTGCGGCGTGTTTGCAAAGACGGACATCCAGCCTCTCATCAATGACGGGGCTGCAAAGGAAGACCTTGCCGCTTCCATCTTTCAGGCGGTCGTCAACCAGACGATCAGCGGCCTTGCCTGCGGCAAACCAATCCGCGGACATGTAGCCTTCCTCGGCGGTCCTCTTCACTTTTTGTCGGAACTGCGCCAGTCATTCATCCGGACACTGAAGCTGGATGACGAGCACACGATCGCTCCTAAAAACTCCCATCTTTTTGCAGCGGTCGGATCTGCGTTAAACTCCAAACGGGATCTTGACATCCCGATCATGGAACTGCAGAAACGTCTTGCAAACCATATTGAGATGGATTTCGAGGTGGAGCGCCTGGAACCTTTGTTTGCTTCTGAAAAGGACTATACAGAATTCAAGGAACGCCACGAAAAGCATCAAGTACCAGTGGGAGATCTCGCCACATACAAAGGCAATGTATATCTCGGTATCGATGCCGGATCGACCACTACAAAAGCAGCTCTCGTAGGCGAGGACGGTACACTTCTTTATTCTTTCTATCATGGGAACGAAGGAGATCCCCTTGCCACGACCATTACTGCTATCAAAGATATCTATTCCAAACTTCCGGAAGGAGCTAGAATCGCCTATTCTTGTTCCACTGGTTACGGGGAAGCTCTTATGAAGGCCGCTTTTCTCCTGGATGAAGGGGAAGTGGAGACAGTGTCCCATTACTATGCTGCCGCTTTCTTTGAACCGGAAGTAGACTGCATTTTGGATATCGGCGGCCAGGACATGAAATGTATCAAGATCAAAAACCACACGGTTGACAGCGTACAGCTCAACGAGGCCTGCTCTTCCGGCTGCGGTTCTTTCATTGAAACTTTCGCGAAATCACTGAATTACACGGTCGAAGATTTTGCAGATGAAGCCCTCTACGCAAGGCACCCGATCGATCTTGGCACACGATGTACCGTGTTTATGAATTCCAAAGTAAAGCAGGCGCAGAAAGAAGGCGCATCTGTCGCCGACATTTCTGCCGGGCTTGCCTACTCGGTCATCAAAAATGCGCTCTTTAAGGTCATCAAAGTATCAGATGCCTCAGAACTTGGAAAAAATATTGTCGTACAGGGTGGTACCTTCTATAACAATGCGGTTCTGCGCAGCTTTGAAAAGATTGCCAACTGCCAGGCTGTGCGTCCGGACATCGCCGGAATCATGGGGGCATTTGGTGCCGCGCTCATTGCACGCGAAAGATATCACTCTTGTGACTGTAAAGAAACGACGATGCTCCCGATTGAGGAGATCGAAAATCTTACATACGAAACATCCATGGCCAAATGTCAGCGCTGCGCCAACCACTGCCGCTTGACGATCAACAAATTTACCGGTGGAAGACGGTTTATTACCGGAAACCGTTGTGAACGTGGTCTTGGAAAGGAAAAGACAAACACGGATATCCCAAACCTGTTTGAATACAAGAACAACCGTTACTTCGGCTACAAGCCGCTGGCAAAAGAAGATGCGCCACGAGGAACTATCGGTCTTGCCCGAGTACTCAACATGTATGAAGATTATCCACTCTGGTTTACATTCTTTACAGAACTTGGATTCTCTGTTGTGCTCTCTCCTCCTTCCACCCGGAAGATCTATGAGCTGGGCATCGAATCCATCCCAAGTGAATCCGAATGTTATCCGGCCAAGCTTGCACACGGGCATGTGGAATGGCTGATCCAGCAAGGCGTAGATCGGATCTTTTATCCTTGCATTCCATATGAACGCAACGAGTTCCCGGATGCAAACAACCATTATAACTGTCCGATCGTAACATCATATGCGGAAAACATCAAAAACAATATGGATGAGATCATCCACGGCAAAGTAGATTTCATGAATCCTTTCCTTGCTCTTTCAAGCGAAGAGATTCTTACTACACGGCTGATTCAGATTTTCGGAGAAAAATTTGGCATCCCGGAATCAGAAATTCGAGCTGCCGCCCACAAAGGGTGGGAAGAGCTTACCCACTGCCGGGAAGATGTCCGCAAAAAAGGCGAACAAACACTCGCTTATCTTGAGAAAACGGGAAGACATGGGATTGTGCTGGCCGGAAGACCATATCACTATGATCCTGAAGTAAACCACGGGATACCGGAGCTTATTACTTCCTATGGTATTGCGGTTCTGACAGAAGATGCTGTCTCCCACTTAAATCCGGTAGAACGTCCACTTAACGTCATGGATCAATGGATGTACCATTCCCGTCTGTACGCCGCAGCAAATTACGTAAAGACGACAGAAAACCTGGATCTCATCCAGCTGAATTCTTTTGGCTGCGGTCTGGATGCCGTCACTACCGATGAGGTGGCCGACATCCTGACAGGTTCCGGTAAAATCTATACCTCCCTGAAGATCGACGAGGTTAATAACCTGGGTGCCGCAAGAATCCGGATCCGTTCTCTTCTTGCCGCCATCCGTGTGCGGGATTCCAAGAAGGAAAAGCGGGAAATCCACTCTGCGGCTATTGAAAAAGTACCGTTTACCAAAGAAATGAAAGAACAGTACACCATCCTCTGTCCGCAGATGTCTCCGATCCACTTTGATCTCATCGAACCAGCCTTCCAGGCTTCTGGCTATAAGATCCAAGTGCTCCCAAATGACAATAAGGACGCGGTCAATGTGGGGCTCAAATATGTAAATAACGATGCCTGCTATCCATCTCTGATGGTTGTAGGACAGATTATGGAGGCTATCCTTTCCGGAAAATATGACACCGATAAACTGGCTGTCATCATTTCCCAGACCGGCGGCGGATGCCGTGCTTCCAACTATATCGGTTTCATCCGAAGGGCTCTGAAAAAAGCCGGTTACAGCCATATCCCGGTTATCTCCATCAACTTAAGCGGTCTGGAGAAAAATCCTGGATTTAAGATCACTCCAATGCTGGCACTGCGTGGTGTGTATGCAGCTGTACTGGGCGATATCTTTATGCGTTGTCTCTATCGGGTTCGTCCGTATGAATCTGAACCAGGTTCAGCGAATGCGTTGTACGAAAAATGGGCAGCTGTCTGCCGGAAATTTGTCTCTGAAGGATATCCTTCCAGACGTCGGTTCAAAAAACTTTGCCGTCAGATTATCCATGACTTTGACACACTTCCGATCACGGATGTGAAAAAGCCACGCGTGGGAGTTGTAGGGGAAATCCTCGTCAAGTTCCTTCCGGCAGCAAACAATTACCTTGTGGAACTTTTGGAACACGAAGGTGCAGAAGCAGTCGTTCCAGATCTTGTGGACTTCCTTCTGTACTGTTTCTACAATTCCAATTTCAAGCATACCCACCTGGGCATGAAAAAGTCATCTGCAAGGCTCGCAAACCTTGGGATCAAGGTTATCGAATGGTTCCGGAAACCTGCTGTACATGCATATAAGCAGAGCGAGCGGTTTACACCGCCATCCTCAATCCAGCATCTTGCATCCATGGCAAAGGAGATTGTCTCTCTTGGAAATCAGACTGGGGAAGGATGGTTCTTAACCGGAGAAATGCTGGAACTTATAGAGACTGGAGCAAAAAATATCGTCTGTACACAGCCGTTTGCATGTCTTCCAAACCACGTAGTCGGAAAAGGCGTCATCAAGGAGCTTCGGCGGCTCCATCCAGAATCCAATATTGTCGCTATCGACTATGACCCGGGCGCAAGTGAGGTAAATCAGCTGAACCGAATCAAGCTGATGCTCTCCACTGCAAACAAAAACCTTGAAAAAGAACTTCAGGCTCAGCAAGCAGAATAAATAGAATAAATATAGTTCATTATCTCGCTGTCCGGCTCAATGCCGGGCAGCATTTTTTATTGGATTTTCCATTTTTATGATGCAATAAAAAAACTCCCTCCAGGAATGACAGTTTTCTAAAACTGCCGCTCCGGAGGGAGCTTTTACAGATGCTCTATTTTGCAGATTTCAGATATTTTTCTACACTCACAAGTTTTACGCTCAACGTAAATACTTGCATTGCAAGTTTAATCTCTTCCAATGTTGGATAAGACGGAGCAATACGGATATTGCTGTCATGCGGATCCTTTCCGTACGGATAGGTTGCTCCGGCATTTGTCATAATAAGACCCGCTTCCTTTGCCTTTGCAACAATCGCCTTCGCACATCCATCAAGAGAATCAAAGGAGATAAAATAACCTCCTCTCGGAGCCAGCCAGGAACCAATCTCCAGACCTCCAAGCTCTTTCTGAAGTGTTTCCAGCACAGCGTCAAATTTCGGTCTCATGACGGCTGCATGTTTCTTCATATGTTTTACCATGCCATGGATGTCTTTAAAATATCTCGCATGGCGAAGCTGATTGAGCTTATCATGTCCGATGGTCTGGATCTTCATCTGCTCACGGATTTCCACAAGATTGGCATCCGATGCTGCAATCGCCGCGATACCGGAACCCGGGAAACTGATCTTGGATGTAGATGAGAATTTATAAACCATATCCGGATGACCCTCTTTTTTACACTCCATGAGAATCTCAATCAGATAATCCTGCTTATCCTCATATAAATGATGAATACCGTACGCATTATCCCAGTAAATACGGAAATCCTCTGCTGCCGGATTCAATTTTGCAAACCGATGTACTGTCTCGTCAGAATATGTGATTCCCTGCGGATTGGAGTACTTCGGCACACACCAGATACCTTTGATAGCCGGATCACTGCTTACAAGCTCCTCCACGATATCCATATCCGGTCCTGTCGGAGTCATCGGAACATTGATCATCTCGATACCAAAATGCTCTGTAATCGCAAAATGGCGGTCGTATCCCGGAACCGGACACAAGAATTTTACCTTGTCAAGCTTTGCCCACGGCGTACTTCCCATGACACCATGCGTCATAGAACGCGCAATCGTGTCATACATGACATTCAAGCTGGAGTTTCCAAAAATTACGATATTGTCCTTCGGCACTTCCATCATGTCTGCAAGAAGCTGCTTCGCCTCCTTGATCCCGTCAAGAACACCATAATTCCGGCAATCAACGCCCTCTTCGCAGACAAGATCCGTACTGCTCGTCAAAACATCCATCATCCCCATAGAAAGATTCAGCTGCTCTGTAGAAGGCTTTCCACGAGACATATCAAGCTTCAGTCCCTTTGCCTTGACCTCCTCAAACTGTTTCGTCAATTCCCTCTTCAACGCTTTTAACTCTTCTTTGCTCAAATCCTTATAAGCTGTCATGCTCCTACCGCCCTTCATCATTATTCACTACTTCATTTCACTGTTACTTATTTTATCCATGATTTGACTCTACGTCAACTGTTTCTTGCAAATTATTCCCATTTTAGTTAAAATTTATGCAGAAAACACAAAAAAATGAATTTCAAAAAGGTCTTTCATTCATTTTATAT